>NZ_LZZW01000014.1 GCF_014170375.1 Variovorax sp. UMC13
CGGCGCCAAGGAAGGCATCGGCCTGCTGATCTCGACCGCGCAGGGCGCGTTCAACGCCAGCGGCGTGTTCGCGGCCATGATCGTGCTGGCGGTGGTCGCACTGGCGGCGGACTTCCTGCTGAGTTCGCTGGAGAAGCGGCTCCTGAAGTGGCGGCCCGCGGCGTTCTGACGGGCTGCGCTTCCCCTCCCCTTCCTTGAAAGAGAGCTGGGCCGCGATGGGCTGAAGCCGCAGCCCCGCTCTCTTTCAAGGAAGGGGAGGGGAAGCGCAGCCCGTCAGAACGCCGCGGGCCGCCACTTCAGGAGCCGCTTCTCCAGCGAACTCAGCAGGAAGTCCGCCGCCAGTGCGACCACCGCCAGCACGATCATGGCCGCGAACACGCCGCTGGCGTTGAACGCGCCCTGCGCGGTCGAGATCAGCAGGCCGATGCCTTCCTTGGCGCCGAGGAACTCGCCCACCACCGCACCCACCAGCGCGAAGCCGAAGCTCACGTGCAGGCTGGCCAGGATCCACGACATGGCCGAGGGGATGACCACGTACCAGGTCAGCTGGCGCGGCGAGGCGCCCAGGATCTGCGCGTTGGCGATCATGTACTTGTCGGCTTCGCGCACGCCCTGGAAGGCATTGCCGAAGACCACGAAGAACACCATCACCACCGCCAGCGCCACCTTCGAGGCCATGCCCAGGCCCAGCGCGATCACGAAGATCGAGCCCAGCACCACGCGCGGGATCGAATTGGCGATCTGGATGTAGAGGCTGAACACGTCCGACAGCAGCTTGTTGCGGCCCAGCAGGATGCCGCAGACGACGCCGGCGACCGAGCCGATCAGGAAGCCGATCACGGTCTCTTCCAGCGTGACCGCCACCTGCATCCACAGCGAGCCCTGCGAGGTGCCGTCGCGCATCCACTCCACCAGCTGGTCGTAGATCAGCGTGGGCTGCGAATAGAAGAAGGGATCGATCCACTTGAGGCGGGCGGCCAGCTCCCAGCCGCCGAGCACCACCACCAGCACGATCAGCCGCAGCGTGATGATCATGCGGCGGCGCGCGCGGATGGCGGCCTGCGCGATCTCGGATTCGCGCGCCAGCGCGGCGTCGCTCAGCGAGGAGGGCAGCGCGCCGGTCTTGGGGGCGGTCGAAGGGTTCATGGCGGGGGTTGTCGTCGTCGTGTTCATTGAATCACCACCTCTTCACGCAGGTCGTCCCAGATGTGCTTGGACAGTTCGATGAACTGCTTGTCGTAGCGCACCTCGGACATCACGCGGGGGCGCGGCAGGTCGATCTCGTAGATGCGCTTGAGCGTGCCGGGGCGTGCCGACAGCACGAACACGCGGTCGGCCAGCGCGATGGCTTCCTCGAGGTCGTGGGTGATGAACAGCACGCTGCCGCCATTGCCCGACCACAGCTGCAGCAGCTCGTCCTGCATCAGCGTGCGGGTCTGCATGTCGAGCGCCGAGAAGGGCTCGTCCATCAGCAGGATCTCGGGGTCGTTGATGAAGGTTTGCGCCAGCGCCACGCGCTTGCGCATGCCGCCCGACAGCTGGTGCGGGTAATGCTTGCCGAACTTCGACAGGCCCACGCGGTGGATCCACTCCTGCGTGAGTTCCATGGCTTCCTTCTTGGGCTTGCCGCGGAACATCGGGCCGGCGGCCACGTTGTCTTCCACGCTGCGCCACGGGAACACCGCGTCGGCCTGGAACACGAAGCCGATGCGCGGGTCCACGCCGTTCACCGGCTGGCCCATCACCTTCACTTCGCCCACGGTGGGCTTGAGCAGGCCGGTGATCATGTTGAGCGTGGTCGACTTGCCGCAGCCTGTCGGGCCGACGATGGCGACGAACTCGCCGCGCGCCACCGACATGCTGAAGTTGCGCAGCGCCACGGTGGCGTTGCCGTCCTGCGAGATGAAGCGCAGCGAGACGTCGTCGAAGTCGATCGCCGAGGTCACCGCGGTGCCCTGGCCGGTGGGGGTTCCGTTGCGCATGGTCACTTGGCCGCCGTTGCCGCTGCCGCCAGGTAGGCGTTGCTGTAGGTCTTGGACAGGTCGATGTTCTTGCTCTTGACCAGCGGCTTGTACGTGGCCAGCACCTTCAGCACGGTCTCGGGGCCGCCGGCGGGCATCTTCGCGTCGGTGGTGAACATCGACAGCGAGGCCTTGAGGGCCGTGACGTACAGGTCCTTGTCGTTGCCGTAGTAGTCGCGCGGCACCTTCTCGGCGATCTCCTCGGCGCTGTGCGTGTGGATGTACGCCATGGTGCGGGCGAAGGCATGGGCCAGCTTGGTGGCCTCGGCCTTGTGCGACTCGGCCCAGCTGTTCTGCACGTAGAGGCTGGCCGCCGGGTACAGGCCGCCCAGCGCCTTGACGGTGTCGGGCTCGGTGCGCAGGTCGACCAGCACCTGGGCGTCGCCGGTCTTGAGCATCTGCGAGACCGTGGGTTCGGTGGTCATGCCGACCTGGATGCGGTCCTGCTTCATCGCGGCGATGAAGGTGTTGCCCGCGCCCACGGGCAGCAGCGAGTATTCCTTGGAAGCCACGCCGGCGCGGTCGGCCAGGTAGCGCGTGAGGAAGTCGGTCGACGAGCCCAGGCCGGTCACGCCCAGCGTCTTGCCGCCCTTGGCATCGGCCATCGACTTGAAGCCCGCGGCCGCGGCCTTGGTCGACACCAGTTCGACTTCGCCCGGCACCTTGCAGAACACCGCGATGGCCTGGATCTCCTTGCCCTTGCTCTGCAGGTCGATGGTGTGGTCATAGAAGCCCACCACGCCCTGCACCGCACCGGCGATCAGCTGGTTCTCGGCGTCGACGCCGGCCGGCTGCGATTGCAGCTCGACGTTCAGGCCTTCGTCCTTGAAATAGCCCAGCGCCTCGGTGAGCTTGGCCGGCAGGTAGATGATCTTGTTGATGCCGCCCACCATGATGGTGATCGGCGCCTCGGCGGCCTGCGCGAGCGGCGCGGCGACGGCGAAGGCGGTGCACAGGGCGGCAGCCAGCAGGGTGCGGCGGGAAGCGGACATGGTGTGTTGTCTCCGGAAAAGGTTGAGCGACGAGGCCAGTCTAGGAATCGGCATCCTTCGGCCAGCTTTCGGCGGGCTGCGTGATTTCTCATGGTTATCCCTAGGCCGGGACGACATCGGCGATGCTTCCTAGAATCCACCGCCACCACCCCGACCCCCATGAAGCTGCTGCTGATCGAAGACAACCCGCAACTCGCGCACTGGCTCTCCAGCCTGCTGCGGGCGCAGGACTTCGTGGTCGACCATGTGGAAGACGGCGACGCCGCCGACCGGCTGCTGCTGCAGGCGGCCTACGACGTGGTGCTGCTCGACCTCAACATCCCGCAGCTCTCGGGCAAGGGCGTGCTGCGCCGCCTGCGCGAGCGCGGCGACACGGTGCCGGTGATCATCCTCACGGCCACCGCCTCGCTCGACCAGAAGGTGCTGTGCCTGGAGATCGGCGCCGACGACTACCTGGTCAAGCCCTTCGAGATCCGCGAGCTGGTGGCGCGCATCAAGGTGCTGGTGCGCCGGCAGATGCCGGGCAAGGCCAACGACATCGCCTGCGGCGACCTGCGCTACGACCTGCGCACGCGCCAGTTCACGCTGGCCGGCGAAGAGCTCTCGCTGCCGCCGCGCGAGCGCACCCTGCTCGAGACGCTGGTGCTCAAGGCCGGCAGCACGGTGTCCAAGCAGGCGCTGATCGACGCCATCTTCGGCCTCGACGACGAGCCCAGCGCCGACGCGGTCGACATCTACATCCACCGGCTGCGCAAGAAGCTCGAGGCCAGCCAGGCGACCATCATCACGCTGCGCGGCGTGGGCTATCTGCTGCGCACGCGGCAGGAAGACTAGCGGGCCGCCGGATGAAACGCGCCAGCCTGCGCCTGCGCCTGGCCCTCTGGCTGCTGTTGCCCCTGTCGGTCTTCGTCGCGATCTGCGGCTGGCTCAGCTGGCGCAACGCGGCCGAGGTGGCCGACTACGTGCAGGACCACGACCTGCTGTCTTCGGCCAAGGTGCTGTCGGACCGGCTGATCTGGGAGGGCGACGACGTGCAGGCCAGCGTGCCGCCCTCGGCGCTGAGCCTGTTCGTCTCGCCCGAGCGCGACCGCGTGTTCCTCAGCGTGACCGGCGCCAACGGCGAGGTGCTGGCCGGTTCGGCCGACTTCCCGCTGCCCGCGGTGCGCAAGCCCGAAGGCATCGACCGCGCGCAGTGGTACGACACGCAGTTCGGCGGCCTGCCGCTGCGCGCCGTGGTCACCACGCGCGCGATGTACGAGGCCGGCGGCGCGCGCGACATCACCATCGCCGTGGGCAAGACCGAAGGCAGCCGCAACCACATGCTGCGCACCCTGTGGTGGCCGACGATGGAATACCTGCTGATCGCACTGGCGCTGGCCATCGCGCTGGCGGTGGCGGCGCTGACGCTGGAGCTGCGGCCGATCGTGCGGCTGAGCCAGCAGCTCGCCGAGCGAAACGCGCGCGATCCGCTGCACCTCGACCTGGTGGTGGACCCGGCCGCGCTGCACAGCGAGCTGCGACCCGTGGCCGACACCCTCAACCGTTTCGTCGCGCAGCTGAAGGCGCATTCCGAGGCGCAGCGCCGCTTCATCGCCGATGCGGCGCACCAGCTGCGCACCCCGCTGGCCATGCAGGCCTCGCAGATCGAGTTCGCGCGCTACACGCGCCAGCACCGCGGCGAATGGGACACGCGCCGGGCCGACATGGATGCGATGTGGCAGGAGATGCAGACCAGCAACCGCCGGCTGGTCGACGTGACCAACAAGCTGCTGCTGCTGGCCCAGGCCGAGCACGGCGACGCGCACACGGGCTTCGAGCGGGTCGACCTGAGCGCAGTCGCGCTGCGCTGCGTGGAGCAGCTGGCCGCGCTGGCCGACCGGCGCGGCATCGACCTGGGCCTTGAAGCCGCGCAGCCGGCCTTCGTGATGGCGCAGCCGGCGATGCTCGATGCGCTGGTGAGCAACCTGCTCGACAACGCGCTGCGCTACACGCAGCAGGGCGGCCGGGTGACGGTGGGTGTGCGGGAGGGGCAGGGGCGGGCCCGGCTGACGGTCGAGGACAACGGCCCGGGCATTGCGCCCGAGGCACGGGAGCGGGTGTTCGAGCGCTTCTACCGCGTGGCCCAGGACAGCGAGGGCACGGGCCTGGGGCTGGCCATCGTGCGCGAGATCGCGCGGGCCTTCGATGCGGACGTGGACCTGTCGGCCAACCCGCGCGAGGCGAGCGGGCTGCTGGTCACGGTGCGCTTTCCGCCGGTCGCGCCGGTCGCGCCGGCGGAAAACGCGTAGGCCTTACTTCAGGCCGGCGGCCGCGCGCAGGGCCGCGGCCTGGTTGGTGGATTCCCAGGTGAATTCGGGCTCTTCGCGGCCGAAGTGGCCGTAGGCGGCGGTCTTCTGGTAGATCGGGCGCAGCAGGTCGAGCATCTGGATGATGCCCTTGGGGCGCAGGTCGAAGTGTTCGCGCACCAGGGCGGCGATCTGCTCGTCGGGGATCAGGCCGGTGCCTTCGGTGTAGACCGTGATGTTCATCGGCTCGGCCACGCCGATCGCGTAGGCGACCTGGATCTGGCACTGGCGCGCGATGCCCGCGGCCACGATGTTCTTGGCCACGTAGCGCGCAGCGTAGGCGGCCGAGCGGTCGACCTTGGACGGGTCCTTGCCCGAGAACGCGCCGCCGCCGTGCGGGCAGGCGCCGCCGTAGGTGTCGACGATGATCTTGCGGCCCGTGAGGCCGCAGTCGCCCTGCGGACCGCCGATGACGAAACGGCCGGTGGGGTTGATCAGGTAGCGCGTGTTCTGCAGCCATTCCTTGGGCAGCACCGGCTTGATGATCTCCTCGATGATGGCTTCGTTGAACGAGGCCTTCATCTTGGTCGAGGTTTCGCTCTGGTCGGGGTGGTGCTGGGTCGAGAGCACCACGGTGTCGATGCTGTGCGGCTTGCCGTCGACATAACGCATCGTGACCTGGCTCTTGGCGTCGGGGCGCAGGAAGGGCAGGCGGCCGTCCTTGCGCAGCTGGGCCTGGCGCTCGACCAGGCGGTGCGCGTAGTAGATCGGCGCGGGCATCAGCTCGGGCGTCTCGTCGCAGGCGTAGCCGAACATCAGGCCCTGGTCGCCGGCGCCGGTGTTCAGGTGGTCGTCGGACGCGTGGTCCACGCCCTGGGCGATGTCGTTGGACTGCTTGTCGTAGCAGACCATCACCGCGCAGCCCTTGTAGTCGATGCCGTACTCGGTGTTGTCGTAGCCGATGCGCTTGATGGTGTCGCGCGCGACCTGGATGTAGTCGACGTGGGCGTTGGTCGTGATCTCGCCCGCGAGCACCACCAGGCCGGTGTTGGTCAGCGTCTCGGCGGCCACGCGGCTGCGCGGGTCCTGCTCGAAGATCGCGTCGAGGATGGCATCCGAGATCTGGTCGGCGACCTTGTCGGGGTGGCCCTCGGAAACGGACTCGGAAGTGAAGAGGAAATCGTTCGCCATTGATAAAACTCCGTCTGGTCAGTTGGCGCGTTGCCAGCTGGGGAGCTTCGGCGAACGCTTTAGCAGAATGCCGGATCGGCACGGGCACAATCGCCTGGCGCTTGTGCATGTCGCCCTGCAAGTAGTTCCATAACTCAGCGACAATTTGGATTCTATGCGAGCCGCGTTTTGCTTGCGTGAGCCTCACTTCTCACCCTTCTTCCGACTCGATGATTCCTCTGTTCCGCCTGCTCGCCCATGTGCCGCTGCCCTGGATGCACCGGCTGGGCGCATGCTTCGGCTGGCTGGTCTGGTGGGCCGCCCCCGACTACCGGCGCCGCTTCCGGGCCAACGCCGAAGCGGCCGGTTTCACGCCTGCCCAGTACCGCCCCGCCGTCGGCGCGGCCGGCGCCATGGCGGCCGAGCTGCCCTGGCTCTGGGCCCGGCCGCAGGGCGCGAGCGTGCTGCCGCGCATCGCGCGCTGGGACGGCGCCGAAGCCTTCGAGGCCGCGCTGGCCGAGCGCAAGGGCCTGATCCTGATCACGCCCCACATCGGCAGCTGGGAGCTTTGCGGCCAGGCGATCGCCGAGCGCTTCGTGGCCGCGCACGGCCCGCTCACGGCCCTGTTTCGGCCGCCGCGCAAGGCCTGGATGGCCGAACTGATGAAGGGCTCGCGCGACCGCGCCGGCCTGCAGACCCTGCCCACCAGCGTGGCCGGCGTGCGTGGCCTGATGCGCACGCTGCGCAACGGCGGCTACACCGGCATCCTGCCCGACCAGGTGCCGCCGCTGGGGCAGGGCGTCTGGGCGCCCTTCCTGGGCCGGCCGGCCTACACCATGACCCTGCTGCCGCGCCTGGCGCAGCAGACCGGCGCGCACGTGTTCCTCTGCGTCTGCGAACGGCTGCCCCGGGGCGGGCGTTTCGTGATCCGCTTCGAGCCCTTCGACGGCACCGCGGTCAGCGACCCGGCCGCCACGCCCGAGGCCGCCGCCGCGGCGATGAACCAGGGTATCGAGCGCCTGATCCGCCGACTGCCGGGCCAGTACGTCTGGGACTACGCGCGCTTCAAGCAGCCCAAGGGCGAGCCGGCGCAGAAGGCGGCGACATGAGCGCCGCGCCGGGCCGCCCCAAGCAAGCTCGCACCGCAGTGCGCAGCACGAAGGTTTTGGAATGAGCCTCTCGTCCCGATTGGGCATCGGCTTCATGCGCACGCTGGCGCGCCTGCCCTTGCCGCTGGTGCGTGGCTTCGGCAAGGTGCTGGGCCGCGTGTTGTACGTGGTCGCGGTGTCGCGCCGCCATGTGGTGCAGACCAACCTCGCGCTGTGCCTGCCGCAGAAATCCAAGGCCGAGCGCGACGCCATCGCCCGCGAGACCTTCGTCTTCGTGGCCCAGTCCTGGCTCGACCGCAGCTGGCTCTGGCATGCGCCCGAGGCCGTGGTGGCGAGCCGGCTGCGGGTGGTCGGTTCGGCGGCCGAGATCGACGAGATCGCGCACGGCAGCGCGCCGATGATCCTGTTCGCGCCGCACTTCTACGGCCTCGACGCGGCGGCCACGGCCCTCACCATGCACACGGCGCGGCCCTCGACCACCATCTACACCACGCAGCGCGATCCGCTGGTCGACGCCTGGATCCGCGAAGGGCGGCAGCGCTTCGGCAATGTGATCACGCTCAACCGCACCGAGGGCATCAAGCCGATCGTCGCGGGCCTGCGCAAGAACGGCCTGCTCTACCTGTTGCCGGACATGGACTTCGGCCGCGAGCAGTCGGTGTTCGTGCCCTTCTACGGCGTGCCCGCCGCCACCTTGCCTTCGCTCTCGCGCTTCGCGCGGCTGGGCAAGGCCAAGGTGGTGCCGGTGGTGTCGCGGCTCACGGCCACGGGCTACGACATCGAGGTGCTGCCGGCCTGGCAGAACTTCCCGAGCGAGGACGCGGTGGCCGACACGGCGCTGATGAACACCCGGTTGCAGGGCTACATCGACGCGATGCCTTCGCAGTACTACTGGGTACACCGGCGCTTCAAAACGCGCCCCGAAGGCGCGCCACCCGTGTACTGACGCGGCGCCTTCAGGTGCCGCGCTGGAAGGCTTCGATCTCGGCCGCCACGCGCTGCGGCTGCTCGTGCACGATCCAGTGCGTCGCGCCCGGCACCTTCACCAGCTTGAGCTGGGGCACGTAGTCTTCCAGTCCGTCGAGCAGGCCGGGCAGCAGCGCGCTGTCGTCGAGCGCCCAGAGCACCAGCGTGGGCGCCTCGATGGTCAGGCGTTCGCGCGGCAGCTGCGGGATGGGTGGCGCGTCCTGGCCCGGCATGGCCGGCTTGAGCGGCGTCACGGCGTAGAGATTGCAGGCGCCGCGCAGCCCCGCATCCCAGAGCGCGCGGTACTGGTCCTTCACGCTGTCGGTGAGCCAGCCGAAGCCGTCGCTGCCCGCGCCCATGAGCGTGAAGAAGGGCCACATGCGGCGGTAGTCGTCGGCCGCCAGCAGCGCGGGCGCATCGGGGCGCGCCAGGAAGTTCATGTAGGCGCTGGCCTGCTGCTGCACCGGGTTGTCGCGCAGCTCGCGCGCGAAGGTGCCGGGGTGCGGCGAGTTGACGATCACCAGCCGCCGGACCTGCGCCGGAAAGGCGTTGGCGAAGCCCCAGCCGAAGGCGCCGCCCCAGTCGTGCGCGACCAGCGTGTCGATCACGCCGTCGGCGCTTTCGGTGGCGGCCAGCTGGCGCACGTCCTGCACCAGCAGGTGCGGGCGGTAGTCCTCGACGGCCGGCGGCGCGCTCGACTGCTCGAAGCCGCGCAGGTTGGGCGCGACGCAGCGGTAGCCGCCGTGTTCGGCTTGCGAGAAGTGCTCGAGCAGTGCGTCCCAGATGAACGCGCCCTCGGGAAACCCATGGAGGAACAGCATCAAGGGCCGGCCCGGTGTGCCGCTGGCGCGGCAGCTGAGCGTGATGCCGTTGGGCAGGGTGCGCTGGAAGGTTTCGATCATCGCCATGTCTCCTCGTTCGTTTCGGGTTCCTTCCAGGGACACCGCGGAACCGGCTTTGCCGGGCCGCGGGTGTCGCCCCCGGAAGGGGGAAGGCGAAGCGACACGCAGTGCGCGAGTCCTCGGGGGAGAGCCTAGTTCTCGGGGTGAGCCCAGCGCCAGAGCAGTTCGGCGGCTTCGTCGACGCCTTGCTTCTTCAGCGCCGAGAACAGTTTGACCTCGCCGCCGCCGGCCTGCAGTCGCACGATCGACAGCGCCTTCGCACCCTCGGCGCGGGTCAGCTTGTCGGACTTGGTCAGCAGCACCAGGAACTTGAGGCCGGCCTCGACGCGCGGGCGGATCACGTCGAGCAGGATCTCGTCGAGTTCGGTCAGGCCGTGGCGCGGGTCGCACATCAGCACCACGCCGCGCAGGTTCTCGCGCGTCATGAGGTAGTTGCCCATCACGCGCTGCCAGCGCAGCTTGGCCTCGCGCGGCACCGCGGCATAGCCGTAGCCGGGCAGGTCGGCCAGCACGGCGTCGTCGACCTTCTGCTTGCCCACGCCGAACAGGTTGATGTGCTGGGTGCGGCCCGGGGTCTTCGAGGCGAAGGCCAGCCGGTGCTGCTGCGTCAGGGTGTTGATCGCGGTGGATTTGCCCGCGTTGGAGCGGCCGACGAAGGCGATTTCAGGCAGATCGAAGGCGGGCAGATGCTCGAGCTGGGGTGCACTGGTGAGGAAATGGGCGGTGTGCATCCAGCCCATGGCCGTGCGGATCCGGTCGGGTGCAGGCGCCGCGGTGGGCGTAGCGGGAGCCGGTGAAGGCGCGGGGGTGGTCATAGGAAGCCTTGGTAACGGAGCACCATTGTAGAATCGCGGGGTTTTGCGCCAATAAATCGAGCCCCCCGATATGAAGTTGTTTGCCCATTTCCTGCTTGCAGCCCTCATGGGCGCCGCCACCAGCGCTGCTTTTGCAGCCGACGAGCCTGCGGCTGCACCCGCCGCGGCCGCCAAGCCGGCCAAGCCCGACCCGGCCAAGGGCGACACGATCTTCAATGCGACACCGGCCAACAGCCAGAGCTGCGCTTCGTGCCACAACGCAGACGGCAACTCGGCCATCGCGGCCAACCCCAAGCTGGCGCAGCAGCATCCCGAATACATCCTCAAGCAGCTGCAGGAATTCAAGTCCGGCAAGCGCAAGAGCGCGATCATGAAGCCCTACGCTTCGGCCCTGTCGGATGAAGACATGCGCAACATCGCCTGGTTCGTCGGCTCGAAAACCGTCAAGCCCGGCTTCGCCAAGGAAAAGGACCTGGTCGCGCTGGGCGAGAAGATCTACCGCGGCGGCATCGCCGACCGCATGATCCCGGCCTGCGCCAGCTGCCACAGCCCCACCGGTGCCGGCCTGCCCGCGCAGTACCCGCGCCTCGGCGGCCAGCACGCCGACTACACCTCGGCCCAGCTGGTGGCCTTCCGTGACGGCGTGCGCGCCAACAGCGGCCCCATGACCGGTGTGGCCGCCAAGCTCAACGACCGTGAAATCAAGGCGGTGTCGGACTACATTGCCGGCTTGAGGTAAGCCCGCACTGTCTTCACGACCAGACCCTGGCAAGGGGCCGGTCGTGATGAACTAACCGCCAATAACAAATCCAACAAGGCGGGCCGATCCAGCAGGATGGCCCGCCTTTTTGCTTTTTTCTCCAGCCAGCGTTTCCGAAGAAGTTTTTCTTTTCATGTCAGTCTCCACCCACGGCCTCCGCGTCCGTCGCGGCCCGCAAGCGGTCCGCGCGACGGTGGAGCTGTTCTCGTCGATGCGCTTCGCGATCGCGCTCCTCACGGTCATCTGCATCGCCTCGATCATCGGCACCGTGCTCAAGCAGCACGAGCCCCTGGGCAACTACATCAACCAGTTCGGCCCCTTCTGGGCCGCGCTGTTCCGCGCCGCCCGCCTCGACGCCATCTACAGCGCCTGGTGGTTCCTGCTGATCCTGCTGTTCCTGGTGATCAGCACCACGCTGTGCATCGCGCGCAACACGCCGCACATCCTGCGCGACCTCAAGAACTACAAGGAAGACCTGCGCGTCCAGGGCCTGCGAGCCTTCGGCCAGCGCGCCGCGACCACGCTGGGCGACGTGCCCGAGGCGGCCGCGCAGCGCATCGGCACCTTGCTCACGGGCGGTGGCTGGAAGGTCAAGCTGCAGCACCGCGAAGGCGCGGGCTGGATGGTGGCGGCACGCGCCGGCGGCGCCCACAAGCTGGGCTACATCGCGGCGCACGGTGCGATCGTGCTGATCTGCATCGGCGGCCTGCTCGACGGCGACCTGGTGGTGCGCGCCCAGACCTGGTTCAACGGCAAGAGCGTGTTCACCGGCGGCGGCATGATCGCCGACGTGGCGCCCGAGCACCGGCTGTCGCCCTCGAACCCGACCTTCCGCGGCAACATCCTGGTGCCCGAGGGCGGCCGCTCCAGCGTGGCGATCCTGAACCAGGCCGACGGCGTGCTGCTGCAGGACCTGCCCTTCTCGATCGAGCTCAAGAAGTTCATCGTCGACTACTACTCCACCGGCATGCCCAAGCTGTTCGCCAGCGAGGTGGTGCTGCACGACCGCGAGACCGGCGAGCAGGTGCCCGCGCGCATCGAGGTGAACCACCCGGCCAGCTACAAGGGCGTGGAGATCTACCAGTCCAGCTTCGACGACGGTGGCTCGACGGTGAAGGTCAAGGCGGTGCCGATGTCGGCCGCGGCCAAGCCCTTCGAGCTCGAAGGCACGATCGGCAGCAGCTCGGAGATCACCAACGGCAGCGACAAGCTCACGCTCGAGTACGTGGCGCTGCGCGTGATCAACGTCGAGAACTTCGCCGACGAGGCCGGCGGCGCCATGACCAGCGGTGCCGACGTGCGCAAGGTCGACCTGCAGCACAGCCTGGAGTCGCGCCTGGGCGCGGCCAACAAGGTCAACAAGCCCAAGGTGCTGCGCAACATCGGCCCGAGCATCGGCTACAAGCTGCGCGACGCCGCGGGCCAGGCCCGCGAGTACCAGAACTACATGGTGCCGGTCGACACCGGCGACGGCCAGCCGGTGTTCCTGCTGGGCATGCGCGAGAAGCCCGAAGACCCGTTCCGCTACCTGCGCGTGCCGGCCGACGAGAATGGCTCGATGGATGGCTTCCAGCGCATGCGTGCCGCACTCGACGACGAGTCGATGCGCGCCCGCGCGGTGGAGCGCTACATCGCGCGCGCCACCGACCCGGCGCGCCCCGAGCTGGCCGAGCAGCTGCGGGCCTCGGCCACGCGCGCGCTGGCGCTGTTCGCCGGCACCGAGCGGGTGAAGGCCGACGCCACCAGCAAGGGCGGCTGGCAGGCGATCGCCGAGTTCATGGAATTCAACGTGCCCGAGGCCGAGCGCCCGCGCGCCGGCGCGGTGCTGGTGCGCATCCTCAACGAGGTGCTGTTCGAGGTGCTCAACCTGAGCCGCGAATCGGCGGGCCAGGCCGCGCTGCCGGGCGACGACAAGTCGCAGGCCTTCCTCACGCAGGCGGTGCTGGCGCTGAGCGACGCCCACTTCTACCCGGCGCCGGTCGCGATGATGATGACCGATTTCAAGCAGGTGCAGGCCAGCGTGTTCCAGGTGGCCCGGGCCCCGGGCAAGAGCATCGTCTACCTGGGCTGCCTGTTCCTGATCGTCGGCATCTTCGCCATGCTCTACGTGCGCGAGCGCCGCCTCTGGGTGTGGCTGGCGCCGGCCGAGGCCGGCGGCAGCAGCGCGACCATGGCCTTCTCGGTCAATCGCCGCACCATCGACAGCGACCGCGAATTCGACAATCTCAAAGACAAGCTGCTCGCCCTCCAGAAAGAACCGGCGCCATGACCACCACGACACTGACCCTCAACGACGGCTGGCTCGCCCGCCGCAACCTCCTGGACTGGGTGTTCGCGGCCATCGTCGCGGCCGGCGCACTGTTCGCCTTCTCGCGCTACGCAGGCTCGATGGACATCTACGAGAAGGCCATCCTCGTGGCCACCGTGCCGGCCATGGTCTGGCTGGGCTGGTTCTGGCGCCCGCTGCAGCTGCTGGCGGTCGGGGTCGCGGCCGCCACGGTGCTGGCCATCACCTCCTACCAGGGCGACCTGGCGCGGGCCGACACGGTGTTCTGGCTCAAGTACTTCCTGTCGAGCCAGTCGGCCATCCTCTGGATGAGCGTGCTGTTCTTCATGAGCACCGTCTTCTACTGGCTGGGCCTGTTCGGCGGCAAGCAGGGCGATGCGATGGAGCTGATCGGCTCGCGCGTGGCCTGGGCCGCGATCACGATGGCGCTGATCGGCACCATGGTGCGCTGGTACGAAAGCCACCAGCTGGGCCCGGACATCGGCCACATCCCGGTGAGCAACCTCTACGAGGTCTTCGTGCTGTTCAGCTGGCTCACCGCGGCCTTCTACCTGTACTTCGAATCGATCTACCGCACCCGTGCCATGGGCGCCTTCGTGATGCTGGTGGTGAGCGCCGCGGTCGGCTTCCTGCTCTGGTACACGCTGGTGCGCGAGGCGCACGAGATCCAGCCGCTGGTGCCGGCGCTGCAGAGCTGGTGGATGAAGCTGCACGTGCCCGCCAACTTCATCGGCTACGGCACCTTCGCGCTCGCGGCCATGGTGGCCTTCGCCTACCTGATCAAGGAGCAGGCCGAGGAGAAGCGCTGGTACAAGCTCACGCCGATCTGGCTGCTGGGCGTGGCGCTGTGCTTCGTGCCCGTGGCCTTCCGCCAGCGGGTGCAGGAGGCCGGCGGCAGCTACTGGGTGGTCTACGCGGCCATCTCGGCGCTGATCGCGGCCGGCATCCTGCTGGGCCGCAAGCGCATTGCGGCGCGCCTGCCGGCCAACGACGTGCTCGACGACGTGATGTACAAGTCGATCACGGTCGGCTTCGCCTTCTTCACCATCGCCACCGTGCTGGGCGCCCTGTGGGCCGCCGACGCCTGGGGCGGCTACTGGAGCTGGGACCCGAAGGAGACCTGGGCGCTGATCGTCTGGCTCAACTACGCGGCCTGGCTGCACATGCGGTTGGTCAAGGGCCTGCGCGGCACCGTGGCCGCCTGGTGGGCGCTCGGCGGCCTGGCCGTGACCACTTTCGCCTTCCTGGGCGTGAACATGTTCCTCAGCGGATTGCACAGTTACGGCACGCTCTGAAACCGAACGCGCGGCCAGCGCGTAACCTTTCGGTGCCCCGCAACGAAGTTGAGGGTGAGATCCACCTGCCATCGAAAGGCGCGCCATGCTGATTCGTTCCCGTGACAACGGCTTCATCCACCCGGCCTCCAGCGAGATCACCTCGCGCAGCGCCTACGAAGGCCGGCGCGACCTGCTCAAGCTGATGGCCGGCGGCGCCGCTGGCGCGGCGCTCGCAGGCTGGGCCGCGCGCGACGCGATGGCGCAGACCGTGGCGCCGGGCAAGCTGGCGGCGCTCAAGGGTGGCAAGTCGGCGGTGCCGGGGGCGCAGTCGATGGAGAAGCTCACCGACTACAAGGACGCGTCGAGCTACAACAACTTCTACGAGTTCGGCACCGACAAGGGCGACCCGGTGAAGAACGCCGGCACGCTCAAGACCCGCCCCTGGACCGTCGAGATCGAGGGCCTGGTGAAGAAGCCGGGCAAGTACGGCATCGAGGACCTGATCAAGCTCAGCGCGCAGGAAGAGCGCATCTACCGCCTGCGCTGCGTCGAGGGCTGGTCGATGGTCATCCCCTGGGTCGGCTACTCGCTGGCCGAGCTGATCAAGAAGGTCGAGCCGCAGAGCAATGCCAAGTACGTCGAGTTCGTGACCCTGGCCGATCCCAAGACCATGCCCTTCGTGGGCTCGCGGGTGCTCGACTGGCCCTATGCCGAGGGCCTGCGCATGGACGAGGCCATGCATCCGCTGACGCTGCTGACCTTCGGCATGTACGGCGAGGTGCTGCCCAACCAGAACGGCGCGCCGGTGCGCCTGGTGGTGCCTTGGAAGTACGGTTTCAAGTCGGCCAAGTCGATCGTCAAGATCCGCTTCGTCGAGAAGGAGCCGAGCACGGCCTGGAACAAGTCGGCCGCCAACGAGTACGGCTTCTATTCCAACGTGAACCCCAACGTCGACCATCCGCGCTGGAGCCAGGCCACCGAGCGCCGCATCGGCGACGGCGGCGGCCTGTTCGCCAAGCGGCGCAAGACCGAGATGTTCAACGGCTACGAAGCCCAGGTCGGCCAGCTCTACGCCGGGATGGACCTGAAGAAGTTCTACTGACGCCGGGCGGCCCGCGATGAACAAGCTGTTGCTGCACCAGGCGGCCAAGCCGCTGGTCTTCCTGCTGTGCCTGCTGCCTTTCGCCTGGCTGGTGTTCGGGGCCGTCACCGACGGCCTGGGCGCGAACCCGGCCGAGTACCTGATCCGCTCGACCGGCGACTGGACGCTGCGCTTCCTGTGCATCGTGCTGGCGGTGACGCCGCTGCGCGTGAGCCTCAAGCTCACCGGCCTGGCGCGCTACCGGCGCATGCTGGGACTGTTCGCGTACTTTTACGTGGCCGTGCATTTGCTGAGCTACAGCTGGTTCGACATGGGCTTCGAGCTGGGCGACATCGCGCGCGACATCGCCAAGCGGCCCTTCATCCTGGTGGGTTTCGCGGCCTTCGTGCTGCTGACGCCGCTGGCCGCGACCTCCTTCAACCGCGCGATCAAGGCGCTGGGCGCGAAGCGCTGGCAGCGGCTGCACAAGCTGGTCTATTTGATCGCCGGCCTGGGCCTGCTGCACTTCTTCTGGATGCGCGCCGGCAAGAACAACTTCGCCGAAGTGTTCGTCTACGCGGGCATCGTGGCCGCGCTGCTGGCCTGGCGGGTCTGGCACTTCGTGCGCCAGAAGCAGAAGCAGAAGCAGAAGCCGGCAGCGGCCCGCGCGCCGGCCGTGGCGCGCGTGCAGCCGACCAAGTCCTAAGTCAGTTCGTTGCGCAACTGGTCCTCGACGCTCTCGCGCCGGCGGATCAGCGTGGCGCGGTTGCCCGCCACCAGCACCTCGGCGGCCCGGCCGCGGGTGTTGTAGTTGCTGGCCATCGACATGCAGTAGGCGCCCGCCGAGAGCACCGCCAGCAGGTCGCCCTGGGCCACGTTCAGTTCGCGGTCGCGGCCGATCCAGTCGCCGCTCTCGCAGACCGGGCCGACCACGTCGTAGGTCGTGGCTCCGGCGGCGTCGCGCGCGGCCAGTGGCACGATCCGATGGAAGGCCTGGTACATGGCCGGGCGCGGCAGGTCGTTCATGGCCGCGTCGACGATGCAGAAGTTCTTGTCCTCGCCGGGCTTGGTGTAGAGCACCTCGGTCACGCAGACGCCGGCATTGCCCACCAGCGAGCGGCCCGGTTCCACCACCAGCTTGCGCTGGCCGAAGCCGCGCGCGTCGAGCCGGGCCAGCAACTGCTTCCACAGCGCGTCCGCGGCCGGCGGCGTGTCGTGGTTGTAGTCGATGCCCAGGCCGCCGCCGAAGTCCAGGTGGTGCAGCGGGATGCCCGCTTCCTCGATCAGCACCACCAGGTCGAGCACGCGCTCGAGCGCGTCGAGGTAGGGCGAAGCTTCGGTGATCTGCGAGCCGATGTGGCAGTCGATGCCCACCACCTCGAGGCCTGGCAGCGATGCTGCATGGCGGTAGGTGGCCAGCGCGCGGTCGTGCGCCACGCCGAACTTGTTGCCCTTGAGCCCGGTCGAGATGTAGGGGTGGGTCTTCGGGTCGACGTTGGGATTGATGCGGATGCTGATGCGGGCGCGCCGGCCTGCTTCTTCCAGCGCCACGGCGTTGAGCACCTCGAGCTCGGCCTCGCTCTCGACGTTGAAGCAGGCGATGCCCGCGGCCAGCGCCTGGCGCATCTCGGCGCGGGTCTTGCCCACGCCCGAGAAGATCACCTTGGCCGGGTCGGCGCCCGCGGCCAGCACGCGTGCCAGCTCGCCGCCCGACACGATGTCGAAGCCGCAGCCGGCCTCGGCGAAGACGCGCAGCACGCCCAGCGAGGAGTTGGCCTTCATCGCGTAGCAGATCAGGGCGTCGCGGCCCTCGAAGCCGCGCTGGTAGGCGGCCAGCGCGTCCAGCATCCATTGCTTCGAGTAGACGAACAGCGGCGTGCCGTGTTCGCGGGCCAGCGCTGCCAGCGGCAGGGCCTCGACGTGCAGCGCGCCGTCGCGCTGGGCGATGTGCGGGTGGCCGGGGAGGGCGGGCGAGGGGCTCATCGCGGGGCTCCGGTGGGGACGCTGGCGGCAGGCGCGGGCGCCGGTGCTGGTGCCGCGCCGGCATCGGCCGCGGCGGGCTTGCCGATCGACGGCGTGAGCACTTCGGGCAGCGTGGCGCGCTGGGCAGCGGCCGGATCGGTGGGCAGGTAGAGCGGGCCCTTGAGCCCGCAGCCGGACAAGCCGACCCCGAGCGCACAGAGGCCAATGGCGCTCACTAGAATTTGGCGGACGTTCAACATGGTGAAATTGTAATGACCGACCCCGAGTACATGGATCGTGCGGAAGCCGCACTGGCTGCGATCGAGCAGTCCTGCGACCGCATCAACGACGCCACCGAGGCCGACATCGACAACCAGCGCGTAGGCGGCATGATCACGCTGACCTTTCCGAACCGCAGCCAGCTGATCATCAACCTGCAGAAGCCGCTGCACGAAATCTGGCTGGCGGCGCGCTCCGGCGGCTACCACTACCGCCACGACGGCACGGCCTGGGTCGACACCAAGACCGGCGAGGAGTTCTTCGGCAACCTGTCGCGCGAAGCCACGCTGCAGGCGGGACAGCCCTTGCTGTTCACCGCCTGAGCCCGCGCCTCAGTTCCTGAACAGGTCGAGGATGCGGTTGCGCTCCTCGGGCGCCGGCGGGGCGCCGATCGGTGCGTTGCCGCTGACCTCGGACGAACCCGATCCGCCGCCATCCACGCCCAGGCTGGACACGCCACGGCCCGGGCCGTAGTCGTCGTAGTACCACTCGCCGCCGACGTTGACCACGCCGGCCGGCGCCGTGAGTTCGGCCACGGGCACGCCCTTGAGCGCGGTTTCCATGAAGCTGATCCAGATCGGCAGGCTCAGGCCGCCGCCGGTCTCGCGGTCGCCCAGCTTGCGCGGCGTGTCGTAGCCCATCCACGCGACCGCGGTCATGGTCGGCTGGAAGCCGGCGAACCAGGCGTCGAGCGAGTCGTTGGTGGTGCCGGTCTTGCCGTAGATGTCGGTCCGCTTGAGCGTGGCCTGGGCCCGTGCGGCGGTGCCGCCGCTGGCCACCGACTGCAGCAGGCTGTCCATGATGAAGGCGTTGCGCTGCGGGATCGCGCGCATGGTCTCGTTGAGCATCGGCGGCTGCGTCTCGACCAGCACCCGGTCCTTGTGGTCGGTGACGCGTGTGATCAGGTAGGGATTGACGCGGTAGCCGCCGTTGGCGAAGACCGAGTAGGCGGTCGCCATCTGCATCGGCGTGACCGAGCCGGCGCCCAGCGCCATCGGCAGGTAGGCCGGGTGCTTCTCACGCTCGAAGCCGAAGTTGCCGATCCATTCCTGGCCGTAGCGCGTGCCGATCGACTGCAGGATTCGGATCGACACCATGTTCTTGGACTTCATGAGCGCGCGCCGCATCGACATCGGGCCCTCGAAGCCGCCGTCGTAGTTCTTCGGCTCCCAGGGCTGGCCGCCGGTGGTGCCGGCGTCGAAGAACAGCGGGGCGTCGTTGATCACGGTCGAGGGCGAGAAGCCCTTTTCCAGCGCGGCCGAGTAGATGAAGGGCTTGAAGCTCGAGCCCGGCTGGCGCCAGGCCTGGGTCACGTGGTTGAACTTGTTCTTGCCGAAATCGAAGCCGCCGACCATGGCCTTGACCGCGCCGTCGCGCGGGTCCATGGCGACGAAGGCGCCCTCGACCTCGGGCAGCTGGGTGATCTCGAAGGTGTTCTTGGGCGTGCGCGCGACCCGGATCACGGCGCCGCGGCGGACCTTGATGTTGGGCGGCGCCTTGTCGGACAGGCCCGACTGCGCGGGCTTCAAGCCGTCGCCGGTGATCTGCAGCACGTCGCCGTTGGCGCGCACCGCGGTGATCTCCTTGGGGCTGGCCTTGAGCACCACGGCCGCCATGACGTCGCCGTTGTCGGGGTGTTCGGCCAGCGCGTCGTCGACGGCCTCGTCGAGTTCCTTGGGGTCGGTCGGCAGGTCGATGAACTTCTCGGGGCCGCGGTAGATCTGGCGCCGCTCGTAATCCATGATGCCCTTGCGCAGCGCCTTGTACGCCGCCGCCTGGTCGGCCGCCACCAGCGAGGTGTAGACCTTGAGGCCGCGGGTGTAAGTGCTGTCGCCGTACTGGCTGTACATCAGCTGGCGCACGGTTTCGGCCACGTACTCGGCATGCAGCCGGTTCGGATCGGCGGCGTCGCGCAGGTGCAGTTCTTCCTTCTTGGCCTCGGTGGCCTGCTCGGCGGTGATGAAGCCGGCGTCGCGCATGCGGTCGATCACGTACAGCTGGCGGCCACGGGCGCGGGTCGGGTTGTTGACCGGGTTGTTGGCACCCGGGGCCTTGGGCAGGCCGGCCAGCATCGCGGCCTGGGCAATCGAGATGTCCTGCAGCGGCTTGCCGAAATAGGCTTCGGAGGCGGCGGCGAAGCCGTAGGCGCGGTTGCCCAGGTAGATCTGGTTCAGGTAGATCTCGAAGATCTGGTCCTTGCTCAGCAGGTGCTCGAGCTTGAAGGTCAGCAGCACCTCGTAGATTTTGCGGGTGAGCGTCTTCTCGGAGCTCAGGTAGACGTTGCGCGCCACCTGCATGGTGATGGTCGAGGCGCCCTGGCTCTTGACCCGGTTCATGTTGGCCAGGCCGGCCCGCACCAGGCCCTTGTAGTCCACGCCGCCGTGGTCATAGAAGCGGGCGTCCTCGGCGGCCAGCACCGCGTCCTTCATGACCTTGGGGATGGTGGCGATGGGCGTGAGGTTGCGCCGTTCCTCGCCGAACTCGCCGATCAGCGTGCCTTCGGACGAGAACACCCGCAGCGGCAGCTTGGGCCGGTAGTCGGCCAGTTCGGAGATGTCGGGCAGGTTGGGGTAGGCAACCGCCAGCGCAACGGCGATCACGCAGGCCAGCGACACGGCGCCGGCGAGCACGATGCCGCCGCTCCAGAACAGCAGGCGCAGCAGCCACTTCAGCCAGAAAGGCCGGGTCGAGGCGGGCTTGGCGCGCTTCTCGGGGCGGGGAGATTGGGGCATGGAGGAGGGCGGAGTCACCACGCATTATAAAAAATGGCCCGGAAAAGGGGCGTCAGCAAAGGTCTCGGACGGCCAAATACCGGGGTGTCGTCACGTAAGTTGCAGAAGGCTACGTGGGCGTCAACTTTTGACAACGCTCCCGCGGATCCTCGGCGGGGCGCCTTGGTAGTGCCCACTTCTTGCTGCTAGCATGCAACCATACGTAAATATTTCCAATCGTTACAAACGGATGGGATCGAACTTGACTGCACTGGGATCGTTGTTTCGCCGTCAGCCCGCGCCGTTGGTCGGGTTGGATGTTAGTTCGTCCAGCGTCAAGCTGGTCGAGCTGGGCCGTGACGCGAGCGGCAAGCTGGTGCTCGAGCGATGCGCGATCGAGCCGCTGGAACGGGGCTGGATCAGCGACGGCAACGTCGAGAAGTTCGACGAGGTGGCCGAGGCCGTGCGCCGCGTGGTGCGCAAGAGCGGCACCCGCACCCGCAACGTCGCGCTGGCGCTGCCGCCGTCGGCCGTGATCACCAAGAAGATCGTGCTGCCCGGCGGCATGAGCGAGCAGGAACTCGAGTTGCAGGTCGAGTCCGAAGCCAACCAGTACATTCCCTTTTCCCTCGACGAAGTGAGCCTGGACTTCTGCGTGGTCGGCCGCAGTGCCGGCGCGGCCGAGGACGTCGAGGTGCTGATCGCCGCCTCGCGCAAGGAAAAGGTGCAGGACCGCCAGGGCCTGGCCGAGGCGGCCGGGCTCAAGGCCGTGATCCTCGACGTGGAGTCCTATGCCTCGCGGCTCGCGACCTCGCGGCTGATCGAGCAGTTGCCGGGCCAGGGCCGCGACGCGGTCGTCGCGCTGTTCGAGGTCGGGGCCTTCACCACCAGCATGCAGGTGCTGCGCAACCAGGAGGTGCTGTACGACCGCGACCAGGCCTTCGGCGGCGCCCAGCTGACCCAGTTGATCGTGCGCCAGTACGGCTTTTCGGCCGAAGAGGCCGAAAGCAAGAAGCGCAGCGGCGACCTGCCCGAGGACTACGGCTCGGGCGTGCTCAAGCCCTTCGTGGCCAGCATCGCGCAGGAAATCGCGCGCGCGCTCCAGTTCTTCTTCACCAGCACGCCGCACAACCGCGTCGACTACGTGCTGCTCGCCGGCGGCTCGGCCGCGCTGCCGGGCCTGACCAGTGCCGTGACCCGCCAGACTTCCTTCGCCTGCACGCTGGTCAACCCCTTCGACGGCATGGAACTCGGCTCGGGCATCCGGGAAAAGAAGGTGCGCCGCGAGGCGCCTTCCTACCTGACGTCCTGTGGCCTGGCGATGCGGAGGTTTCTGCAGTGATCCTGATCAACCTGTTGCCGCACCGCGAAGCGGCCCGCAAGCGCCGCCGCGAGAGCTTCTATGTGACCCTGGGCGCGGCGGCCCTGCTCGGCGGCCTGATCGCGGGCGCGGCCTATGTCTGGTACCAGGCGCAGATATCGACCCAGCAATCGAAGAACAGCTACCTGCAGGCCGAGATCAAGAAGCTCGAGTCCGAGATCAAGGAGATCTCGACGCTGCAGGCCGAGATCACGGCGCTCAAGGCGCGCCAGCAGGCCGTCGAGGACCTGCAGGGCGACCGCAACATGCCGGTGCACCTGCTCAACGAACTGGTGCGGCAATTGCCCGACGGCGTGTACCTGGCCAGCATGAAGCAGACCGACCGCACGGTCACGCTGCAGGGCATGGCGCAGTCGAACGAGCGGGTGTCCGAATTGCTGCGCAACCTGGGCAACGGCAGTCCCTGGCTGGTCAAGCCCGAACTGGTCGAGATCACGGCCGGCACCGTGACCCTGAACCCGCGCGACCAGCGCCGCGTGGCGAACTTCACCATGCGCATTGGCCTCAAGCGTCCGACCGATGTGGCGAAGCCGGCGGCCGGCGCGGCCGCGGCGGCGGTCAAGGGTTAAGCGGGGTCCGATATGGCAAGCAAACGATTCGCCTCCAACGTCGATGTCGCCGCATCCCTGCGCCGCTTCGGCGAGCAGTTCCGTGGCCTGAACCCGAACGATCCTTCCGTCTGGCCGGCCGCGCCGCGCTACGCGCTGTGCGTCGCCGTGACCCTGCTGGTGCTGGTGGCGCTGTGGTTCGTCTGGCTGACCAACGCCAACGACGAGCTCGAGACCGAGCGCGCCACCGAAGTCACGCTCAAGGCCGACTACCAGAAGAAGGTCGCGCAGGCCGCCAACCTCGACCTGCTCAAGAAGCAGCGCGAACAGGTGCAGCAGTACGTGACCCTGCTCGAGAAGCAGTTGCCCAGCAAGGCCGAGATGGATGCCCTGCTGTCCGACATCAACCAGGCCGGCCTGGGCCGCAGCCTGCAATTCGAGCTGTTCCGCCCGGGCCAGGTGGCGGTCAAGGACTACTACGCCGAGCTGCCGATCGCGCTGCGCGTGACCGGGCGCTACGACGACATGGGCGCCTTCGTGGCCGACGTGGCCAACCTCTCGCGCATCGTGACGCTCAACGACCTGTCGATCGCGCCGCAGAAGGACGGGGCCCTGACCATGGACGCCACGGCCCGCACCTACCGCTACCTCGACGACGAGGAACAGGCCAGCCAGCGCCGCGCCGCGACCGCGGGAGCGCAGAAGAAATGATGATCCGCCTCAAAGCCCTGGGACTGTGCGCCGCGGCGCTGCTGCTGAGCGGTTGCTGGGGATCGGAACAGGACGACCTGCAGCAGTGGATGGTCGAGGAGCGGGCCAAGGTGCGGCCCGCGGTGCCGCCGATCAGCGAGCCGAAGAAGTTCACGCCCCAGGCCTACACCGAGGGCACGACCCTCGATCCCTTCAACAGC
This sequence comes from Variovorax sp. UMC13, assembly GCF_014170375.1. Classification (GTDB taxonomy): domain Bacteria; phylum Pseudomonadota; class Gammaproteobacteria; order Burkholderiales; family Burkholderiaceae_C; genus Variovorax. The sequence goes on from NZ_LZZW01000014.1 coordinate 23,458, forward strand.
CAGAAGCTCACGCAGGCCCTGCGGCGCGACTCCGCGCAGCCCAGCAGTTCGGGGCTGATCGGGCCCGAGCTGGCACGGCGCAAGGAAGCGCTCGAAGCCATGCCGCTGGACTCGATGGCGATGGTCGGCAGCATGAACCGCGGCGGCCAGCCGGTGGCGCTGGTGATGGTCGACAAGCTGCTCTACCAGGTGCGCGTGGGCAACTACCTGGGACTGAACTACGGGCGCGTGACCCGTATCGGTGAAACCGAACTGTCCTTGCGGGAAATCGTGCAGGACGCCGCCGGTGAGTGGATCGAGCGCGTGGCGACGTTGGAATTGCAAGAGAGGTCGAAATGAGTCAGCAGAAATCAACGATGGCACGGTGGCTTCGTGCCGCGGGCCTCTCCCTTGCCACGCTGAGTGCCGTGGTCGCGGCGCATGCGCAGAACGCGATCGAATCGGTGACCACCTCGATGCAGTCGGGCGCCGAAGTGGTGCGCATCGACCTCACACAGCCCCTCGCCGCGGCGCCCCCGGGCTTCGCGATCCAGACGCCGGCGCGCATCGCGCTCGATTTCCCGGGCGTTACCAACGGCATCGGCCGTTCCGCCGTCGAGGTGAACCAGGGCAACCTCCGTTCGATCAACGTGGTCCAGGCGGGCGAACGCACGCGCCTGGTGTTGAACCTCAAGCAGGCGACCGCCTACAGGACCGAGATCCAGGGCAAGTCGCTGCTGGTGTCGCTGGAACCCGTGGCCGGCGCCGCGCTGGTGACCTCGACCTCGAGTTCGTCCGCGTTCGCGGAAAACCGCAACCGCGACACCCTGCCGCTGCGCGACGTCGATTTCCGGCTGGCGTCCGAGCGCACCGGCCGGGTGATCGTCGACCTGGCCAACAACCAGGTGGGCGTGGACATCCGCCAGCAGGGCAAGAACCTGGTGGTCGAGTTCACCAAATCGACCTTGCCCGAAGGCCTGCGCCGCCGCCTCGACGTGGCGGATTTCGGCACCCCCGTCCAGCTGATCACCACGCAGCAGGTGGGCGACCGCGTGCGCATGACGATCGAGCCCAGTGGCGAATGGGAGCACAGCGCCTACCAGAGCGAGAACCAGTTCGTGGTCGAGGTCCGCCCGCGCAAGGTCGACCCGACCAAGCTCACGCAGGGCGTGGGCTACAGCGGCGAGAAGCTGTCGCTGAACTTCCAAAACATCGAGATCCGTTCGCTGCTGCAGGTGATCGCCGATTTCACCAACTTCAACATCGTCACCTCGGACTCGGTGACCGGTGCGCTCACGCTGCGCCTGAAGGATGTTCCCTGGGACCAGGCGCTGGACATCATCATGCAGGCCAAGAACCTGGGCATGCGCAAGAACGGCAGCGTGCTGTGGATCGCGCCCAAGGACGAAATCAACGCCAAGGAAAAGATGGAGTTCGAGGCCAAGGCGGCCATCGAGACCCTCGAGCCCCTGCGCACCCAGTCGTTCCAGCTCAACTACACCAAGGCCCTGGTCATCGCCGAAGGCCTGACCGGCACCGGTGCCTCGGCCGGCGGCGGTGGCGGTGGCGGTGGTGGCGGCACCACCTCGCGCCTGCTGAGCGCACGCGGCAGCGTGATCGCGGAGTCGCGCACCAACCAGATCTTCGTCTCCGACGTGCCCTCGCGCCTGGCGCGGGTGGCCGAACTGATCCAGAAGCTGGACATCCCGGTGCGCCAGGTCTTGATCGAGGCGCGCATCGTCGAGGCCTCCGACACCTTCGGCAAATCGCTGGGCGTGCGCCTGGGCGGCGGCATCATCAACACGCGCAGCACCGTCGGCGCGATGCCGGTGGTGACCTCGAACCCGGTCGTCGGCGGCAGCTTCACCAACCAGCCCAGCGCCACCACGACCTTCACCAACTCGAACTTCGTGAACCTGCCGTCCACGGGCGTGGCCGGCAACGGCAATGCGCCGGGCACCTTCGCGGTGTCGCTGTTCAACTCGAGCTTCTCGCGGTTGCTGAACCTCGAGATCTCGGCGCTCGAGGCCGACGGCAAGGGCAAGGTGGTGTCCAGCCCGCGCGTCGTCACGGCCGACCAGACCAAGGCCCTAATCGAGCAGGGCACCGAATTGCCCTACCAGGTGGCGACTTCCAGCGGTGCGACGTCGATCGCGTTCCGCAAGGCCAACCTCAAGCTCGAGGTCACGCCGCAGATCACGCCCGAGGGCAACATCATCCTGACGCTGGACGTCAACAAGGACACGGTCGGCCAGGCCACCACGGCCGGCTTCGCGATCAACACCAAGCACGTGCAGACCGAAGTGCTGGTGGAGAACGGCGGCACGGTGGTCATCGGCGGCATCTTCGAGATGACCGAGAACAACAACGAGTCGCGCATCCCGCTGCTGGGCGAACTGCCCTACCTGGGCACGCTCTTCCGCACGCGTGACCGGACGTTTAACAAGACCGAAATGTTGGTCTTCATCACGCCGAAGATGATCACTGACCGCAACGCAGCGCGCTGAAGCCGCTTTTCTTAAGGACGATTGAATGACTTGCAAGAAGATACTGCTGGGGATCCTCATGGCGGCGACCTTGGCCGCATGCGGCGGAGGCGGCGGTAGTCCGGCGGTGCCCAGTGGTTCGGGGTCTGGCGGCAATGGCAACGGTGGCACGACGAACCCGCCCACGACCGAAACGCCGACGGTGGCGCAGAGCACGCTGACGCTCGACGTTCTGGGCGGCAGCGGCACGTCGACGACGTCCATTTCCAGCGCGGAGATCGCGCAGGTCAAGGCTGTGCTCAAGGATGCCAAGGGCGCGGTCGTGAAGGGCGCGATCGTCACCTTCAGCGAGACCGGTGCGGGTCTGCTGACCTTCTCTCCGGCCGCCAAGACGGCGTTGACAGACGACGCCGGCACGGCCGTCGTGGAAGTGCGTGCAACCTCTACTTCCAGCACGGGTGCGACGATGTTGACCGCTTCGGCGGACGTGGCTGGAACCGCGACGACCGGACAGAAGGCGATCGCGATCTCGAGCGCACCTTCGACGGGCGTGGTGGATCCCCAGACGCTGGCCAACGCGGTCAACTTCCTGGACGTCAATCCGGCGGACCGTTCGATCGTCATCGCGGGTTCGGGCGGCAATGGGCGCTCGGAGTCCGCAACCTTGCGTTTCCGGGTGGTCGACAAGAATAACTCGCCGGTCAAGGGCGCCAACGTGACGTTCAGCGTCACGCCGGCCAACGACGTGGTGTTGAACATCGCGACGGCGACCAGCGATTCCGACGGCGTTGTCGTCACCACCGTGTCTTCGAAGAGCGTGGCGACCGCGGTGATCGTGCAAGCGACCGTCGTCGGGAAGTCGATCACCTCGCAGTCCGATCAGCTGACCGTGACCACGGGGCTGGCGACGCAGGCCGGCTTCGACATGAGCGCGAGCAAATACAACATGAACTCGCGCAAGACCGGCGACTCGAGCAAGGTCAGCGTCCGTATCGTGGACATCAACGGCAACCCCGTGGCTGACGGTGTGCCGGTGGTCTTCACCGCAGACTATGGCGCGGTGGGCTCGTCGTCCCGTGGCGGTTGCGTCACGGCGGGTGGCGGCTGCGATGTGGACTACCTCGTGCAGGATCCGCGTCCCGCCGACGGCACCTTGGCCACGGTGACCGCCTCGACGCGACTCGGCAACGGCGCCACCATCAGCAAGAACCTGCGGTTCGTGATGTCGGATCTGCTCCTTCTCGACCTGTTCAATCTGCCCGGCCTGAGCGGCACCACCGTCAGCACCTGGGCCATCAACAGCTGTGCGCCGGCGACCATCAGCGTCTACGCGGGCACGCCCAGGGCTTTCCCGGCACCGGCCAACACGGTGGTCACGCTGGTGCCCATCACCGCAGGCCTGACGGCGACCATGACCAACGGCTCGCCGATCCTGGATCAGCTGGCTGCGACACCGGTCCGGACGCCGATCGATTTCAGCGTCGACGTCTCGGCCATCACGGGGCCGGGCGCTTGCAATGCCGCGGGACCGGGCCGCGCCAGCGTGCTGCTGGACGTCAGATTCACCAACGACGGCATCTCGCAAGCCCGACGCCTGAGCGTGACCTACCCGACACTCTGACCTGACGCGGCCACGGCCTCACAATCAAAACCGCCGGCATGCCGGCGGTTTTGTCATTCAGACTCGGGAGTGGATCGGTATGAACATTGCACTCGTCGGATTGCCCGGCGCGGGCAAATCCGCGGTGGGGCGGCGCCTGGGCGAGCGCCTGGGGCACCATTTCGTCGACAGCGACCATGTGATCGAACAGCGCCTCGGCTGCTCCATCCGCGACTATTTCGAACGCGAAGGCGAGGCCGCCTTCCGTGATGTCGAGCAGCAGGTGCTGGCCGAACTGGCGGTGTCGGCCCAGGGCGTGGTCGCCACCGGCGGCGGCGCGGTGCTGCGCGAGGCGAATCGGCGGGCGCTGCAGGATCACTTCCATGTGATCTACCTGCGCTCCTCGCCCGAAGACCTGCTCAAGCGGCTGCGCCACGACACCAAGCGGCCGCTGCTGCAGGTAGCCGATCCGCTGGCGCGGCTGCGCGAACTGCACGACCAGCGCGATCCGCTCTACCGCGCAACCGCGCACAGCATCGTCGACACGGGCCGGCCCTCGATCGCCATGCTGGTCAACACCATCGTGATGCAGCTCGAGCTGTCGGGCATCGTGACGCCCCCGCCGCCCGCGGCCGGTGGCGAGCCCGTCGCCTGAGGGGGCAAGGCCCTAAACTTGGGGCCATGCCCCAGCCTGAATCCATCGCTTCGCCCCAGCGCGTCGACATCCGCCTCGGCGACCGCAGCTATCCCATCCTGATCGGCGCCGGCCTGCTCGGCGACCCGTCGCAGTTCGACGCGGTGCCCGCCGCCGCCAGCGCCCTGATCGTCACCAACACCACGGTGAGCCCGATCTATGCCGAAGCGCTCCAGAAGACGCTCGCCGGGCGCTTCCGGACCATCCACGTGCTCGAACTGCCCGACGGCGAGGCGCACAAGGACTGGCCCACGCTCAACCTGGTCTTCGATGCGCTGCTGCAGCAGGGCAGCGACCGCAAGACGGTGCTGTTCGCACTGGGCGGCGGCGTGGTTGGCGACATGACCGGCTTCGCGGCCGCCAGCTACATGCGCGGCGTCCCCTTCGTGCAGGTGCCGACCACGCTGCTGGCGCAGGTCGATTCCTCGGTGGGCGGCAAGACCGCCATCAACCATCCGCTGGGCAAGAACATGATCGGCGCCTTCTACCAGCCGCAGCTGGTGCTGTGCGACCTGGCGACGCTGGCCACCCTGCCGGCGCGCGAGCTGAGCGCAGGCCTGGCCGAGGTCATCAAGTACGGCCCGATCTACGACATGGCCTTCTTCGACTGGATCGAGGCGAACATCGACGCGCTGATGGCCCGCGACCCGGCCGCGCTCGCGCATGCGGTGCGCCGCAGCTGCGAGATCAAGGCCGAGGTGGTGGGGCAGGACGAGCGCGAGACCGGCCTGCGCGCGATCCTCAACTTCGGCCACACCTTCGGTCACGCGATCGAGTCGGGCCTGGGCTACGGCGAGTGGCTGCACGGCGAGGCCGTGGGCTGCGGCATGGTGATGGCGGCGCAGCTGTCGCAGCGCCTGGGCGGCGTCGACGCGGCCTTCGTGCAGCGGCTGACGACGCTGGTCGAGCGCGCCGGCCTGCCCACCGTCGCGCCGAAGCTCGGCGCCGAGCGCTACCTGGAACTGATGCGCGTCGACAAGAAGTCCGAGGCCGGCGAAATCCGCTTCGTGCTCATCGACAAACCCGGTTCGGCCGTGATGCGCCCGGCGCCCGACGCGCTGGTGCGCGAGGTGCTCGCGCACTGCGGCGGCGCCTGAAGAGACGCTGCCATGGCGCCGGTCGAATCCTCCTTCACCGATGGCTCCGCGGGGCGGCTGGCGCCCTACGCCAGCCATGCGGCCGCGTCGCGCGGCCGCCGCCATCCGGAGCCGCCCGCGCCCACGCGCGATGCCTTCCAGCGCGACCGCGACCGCATCGTCCATTCCACCGCCTTCCGCCGGCTGGTCTACAAGACCCAGGTCTTCCTCAACCACGAGGGCGACCTGTTCCGCACCCGCCTCACGCACTCGCTCGAGGTGGCGCAACTCGCGCGCTCGATCGCGCGCGCGTTGCGGCTCAACGAAGACCTGGTCGAGGCGATCGCGCTGGCGCACGACCTGGGCCACACGCCCTTCGGCCATGCGGGCCAGGACGCGCTCGACGACTGCATGGCCGGCCATGGCGGCTTCGAGCACAACCTGCAGAGCCTGCGCGTGGTCGACACGCTCGAGCACCGCTACCCGCAGTACGACGGCCTGAACCTGAGCTTCGAGACGCGCGAGGGCATCCTCAAGCACTGCTCGCGCGCCAATGCCGAGCGCATGGAGGCGGCCGAACCCGGCGGCGTGGGCCGGCGCTTCCTCGAGCGCACCCAGCCCAGCCTCGAAGCGCAGCTGTGCAACCTGGCCGACGAGATCGCCTACAACGCGCACGACATCGACGACGGCGTGCGCTCGGGCCTGATCAGCATCGAGCAACTGGGCGAGGTCGAGCTGTTCGAGCGCTACCGGCGCGAGGCGCTGGCCGAGCACCCGGCGCTGGGCGGGCGGCGCGTGCTCTACGAGACCATCCGCCGCATGCTCAGCGCGCAGGTCTACGACGTGATCGACGCCACCCGCGCGGCCGTCGAGGCGGTCGCGCCCGCCGATGCCGATGCGGCCCGGCGTGCCGATCCGCTGCTGCGCTTCAGCGACGGCATGCGCGCGCAATCGATCGTGCTCAAGCAGTTCCTGTTCGCCAACCTCTACCGCCATCCGCAGGTCACGCAGACCACGGGCCAGGCCAAGGTCATGGTGCGCGAACTCTTCACCGCCTACCTGGAGCGACCGGCCGAGATGCCGGAATCGTTCGCGGCCCGGCCCGACGTGGCGCGCGCCGTGGCCGACTACATCGCCGGCATGACCGACCGCTTCGCGATGCGCGAGCACGAGCGCCTGACCGGGCGCGCCTGGCAGGCCTGAGCATGGCCGCGATCGCCCCTGCCGCGCGCCCGCGCTTGCCGGCCGCCACGCTGGCCGTCGTCGCGGCCGGCGTCAGTGCCGCATTGCACCTGGGCAAGCTGCCGCCGGCCGTGCCGGCGCTGCAGGCCGCGCTGGGCATCGACCTGGTCGAGGCGGGCTTCCTGCTGTCGCTGGTGCAGATGGCGAGCATGACGCTGGGCCTGGCTGCCGGCCTGGCCTCCGACACCATCGGGCTGCGCCGCAGCATGCTCTGGGGCCTGGCGCTGCTCACGCTGGCCAGCCTGGCGGGCGGGGCGATCGGTGCCGCCGCGCAGCCCGGCGCCCATGCGGTGCCCGCGCTGCTGGCGCTGCGTGCGCTCGAGGGCCTGGGCTTCCTGCTGGTGGTCATGCCGGCGCCGGCGCTGATCCGCGCCACCGCGCCCAGCGGCGCGGAGAAGAGCGCGCTCGGCTGGTGGGGCGCCTACATGCCGCTGGGCGTGGCCTCGGCGCTGCTGGTGGGGCCGGCGCTGATCGCGGCCCTGGGCTGGGGCGCCTGGTGGTGGGCGCTGGCCGGCGTATCGGCGGCCGCGGCGTGCTGGGTGGCGGCCAGCGTACCGGCCGATGCCGCCGCACCGCCGACGCAGGCCGAACCATGGCCGGCCCGGCTGCGCGACACCCTGCGCGCGCCCGGCCCCTGGCTGCTGGCGGCCGCCTTCGCCGTCTATTCGGCCCAGTGGATGGCAGTGATCGGCTTCCTGCCCGCGATCTATGCCGAGGCCGGCGTGCCCGTTGCCTGGAGCGCGGTGCTCACGGCCGGCGCCGCGGCCATGAACATCGGCGGCAACCTGCTGGGCGGCCGCCTGCTGCAACGCGGCCGGCCGCCCGCCGGGCTGCTGCGCTGGGGCTACGGCGCGATGGCGCTGGGCGGCGTCGCGGCCTTCCTGCAGTTCGGCGACGGCCTGCTGGCCGCCGGCCTGCCGCCCGCGCTGCGCTACGCCGCGGTGTGCGCCTTCTCCTTCGGCGGCGGCATGGTGCCGGCCACGCTGTTCGTGCTGGCGCTGCGTTTCGCGCCCGGGCCCGGCACCGTGTCGACCACGGTCGGGCTGATGCAGCAGGCCTCGGCGCTGGGCCAGTTCTGCGCGCCGCCGCTGGTGGCCTGGCTCGCGCACCGCATGGGCGGCTGGCAATGGACCTGGGCCGTGACGCTGGCCTGCGCGCTGGCGGGCATCGCGCTCGCGGCCCGGCTGAGGCCGGGGCCATCGACACAAGGAATCCACGCATGAACGACACGACTGCGACAATCACGGCCGCGCAGGCCGAAGCCGACACGCGACGCTGGCTCGAGCGCGCGGTCATCGGCCTGAACCTCTGTCCGTTCGCCAAGGCGGTGCACGCCAAGGGCCAGGTCCACTACGCGGTGCACCTGGCCGCCAACGACGATGCGGGCCTGCTCGACCTGCTGATGGCCGAGGCCCAGGCGCTGGTCGACCGGCCGGCTTCCGAACGCGACACCACCCTCCTGATGGCACCCCACACCTTGGCCGACTTCCTGGATTTCAACGACTTCACCGAACGCGCCGAGCGCCGCCTGGCCCGCGCGGGCTTCGAAGGCACGCTGCAGCTCGCGAGCTTCCATCCGCGCTTCCAGTTCGGCGGCACCGAGCCGGACGACATCGGCAACGCCACCAACCGCGCGCCGTACCCCACGCTGCACCTGCTGCGCGAGGAAAGCATCGACCGCGCGGTCGAGGCCTTCCCCGAGGCCGAGGTGATCTTCGAGCGCAACATCGAGACGCTGGAGGCGCTGGGCCCGGCCGGCTGGGCCGCGCTCGACGTGGGTGCGGGAGCCGCGCGATGAGCCGCCCCGACCACAAGACCGGCAAGGCCGCCAAGGCCGAGGCCGACGTGCAGGAGGCGCTGCGGCCCGGGCAGTCGATCGAACTGCTCAAGGAACTGCACATCCTCACGCGCGAAGGCCGGCTCAACCAGGATTCGCGCCGCAAGCTCAAGCAGGTCTACCACCTGTTCCAGTTCATCGAGAAGCTGCTGCGCGAACTGCCGGAGCAGGGCCGCCACGCGACGCTGGCCGACCACGGCGCGGGCAAGTCCTACCTCGGCTTCATCATCTACGACCTGTTCTTCCGCGCGCTCGACGGCGGCCATGTCTACGGCATCGAGACGCGCAGCGAACTGATCGAGAAGTCGCGCGCGCTGGCCCAGCGGCTGGGCTTCGACCGCATGGCCTTCCTGAACCTCACGGTGGCCGAATCGACCCACGCCAGCGAGCTGCCGGCGCAGATCGACATCGTGACGGCGTTGCATGCATGCGACACCGCCACCGACGACGCGATCGCCTTCGGGTTGGCCAAGCGGGCGAAGTACATGGTGCTGGTGCCCTGCTGCCAGGCCGAGATCGCGGCCTGCCTGCGCGAGACCAAGGCGCTGTCGCTGTCGCGCACGCCGCTGGCCGAACTGTGGCGCCATCCGCTGCACACGCGCGAGATCGGCAGCCAGCTGACCAACGTGCTGCGCTGCCTCTACCTCGAGGCCCAGGGCTACCAGGTCACGGTGACCGAGCTCGTGGGCTGGGAGCACAGCATGAAGAACGAGCTGATCATCGCGCGCCGCACCGGCCAGGCCAAGACCAGCGCCGCCGAGCGCCTGCGCAGCCTGCTGGCCGAATTCGGGCTGAGCGCTCTGCTGCAGACGCGTTTCCGGCTGGATTGAGCGGGAAAGGCCGCGCGCCGCCATGGCCCGACTGCCCCGACTCACGCTGGCGCAGCAGCTGCACCACGTGATCCAGCGCGGGAACAACCGCCAGCCGATCGTCGTCGATACCGCGGATCGCGAGCGGCTGGTCGCGCTGTGGGCCGAGCACGCGCCGCGCTTCGGCGTGGCGCTGCACGCCTACGTGCTGATGGACAACCACTTCCACCTGCTGGTCACACCGTCCACCGCCGAAGGCCTGCCGCAGTTCATGCAGGCGGTGGGGCGCAGCTATGTGCGCAGCTTCAACGACCGCCATGCGCGCAGCGGCACGCTGTGGGAAGGGCGCTACCGCGCGACCGTGCTGCAGGCCGAGCGCTACCTGTTGCCCTGCATGGTCTACCTCGACCTGAACCCGGTGCGCGCCGGGCTGGTGGCGGAGGCGCGCGACTTCGCCTGGTCCAGCCACCACCACTACGCGGGCCTGCGTGGCGATCGCTTCCTGTCGCCGCATCCGCTGTACTGGGCGCTGGGCAACACGCCCTTCGCGCGCGAGGCCGCCTATGCGGAGCGGGTGCGCGAGGGCCTTGGCGCCCAAGAGCAGGCGCTGCTGACCGACGCCGCGCTGCAGGGCTGGGCGGCGGGGGACGAGCGCTTCCTGGCGCAACTGCAGCAGGCCACGCCGCGCCGGCTGGTCAAGGCGCGGGCCGGGCGCCGGCCGAATCCTCCGGCCATCTGATCTTTAACCATGGCCTTGCGGCCACCCACCGGGCCTGTCATCGTCAGTTTTGATATGTCCCCAATTAATAACTCACTAAAAAAGTCAGAAAATAATATGAATCTGACCCCATTTAATCTTCTTGGCATTATTTGTGCAACGCAATATCCTCCGATTCCCTGCGAGAGATCCCGCGATAAATTGAAGGAGTGCGCCCCATGACGACGGATGTCGAGATCCAACACCTGGAACAGCACGGGCTGTATTCGTCCAGCAACGAACACGATGCCTGCGGCCTCGGTTTCGTCGCCCACATCAAGGGCGAGAAGCGCCACGACATCGTGACGCAGGCCCTCAAGATCCTCGAGAACATCGACCATCGCGGCGCCGTCGGCGCCGACAAGCTGATGGGCGACGGCGCCGGCATCCTGATCCAGATCCCCGACGCGCTGTACCGCGAGGAGATGGGCAAGCAGGGCGTCGAACTGCCGCCTTATGGCGAATACGGTGTCGGCATGATCTTCCTGCCCAAGGAGCATGCATCGCGCATGGCCTGCGAGCAGGAGATGGAGCGCGCGATCAAGGCCGAAGGCCAGGTGCTGCTGGGCTGGCGCGACGTGCCGGTCAACCGCGAGATGCCGATGTCGCCGGCGGTCAAGAAGACCGAACCCATCCTGCGCCAGGTCTTCATCGGCCGCGGCAGCGACGTGATCGTGCAGGACGCGCTGGAACGCAAGCTCTACGTGATCCGCAAGACCGCCAGCGCCAACATCCAGAACCTGGAACTCAAGCACAGCAAGGAATACTACGTTCCGAGCATGTCCAGCCGCACGGTGGTCTACAAGGGCCTGCTGCTGGCCGACCAGGTCGGCGTGTACTACCTCGACCTGTCCGACGAGCGCTGCATCTCGGCCATCGGCCTGGTGCACCAGCGCTTCTCGACCAACACCTTCCCCAAGTGGCCGCTGGCCCACCCGTACCGCTATGTCGCCCACAACGGCGAGATCAACACGGTGCGCGGCAACTACAACTGGATGAAGGCGCGCGAGGGCGTGATGTCCTCGCCGGTGCTGGCGGCCGACCTGAAGAAGCTCTACCCGATCAGCTTCGCCGGCCAGTCCGACACTGCGACCTTCGACAACTGCCTCGAACTCATGACCATGGCCGGCTACCCGATCAGCCAAGCCGTGATGATGATGATCCCCGAGCCGTGGGAGCAGCACACGACGATGGACGAGCGCCGCCGCGCGTTCTACGAATACCACGCCGCGATGATGGAGCCGTGGGACGGCCCGGCCTCGATCGTGTTCACCGACGGCCGCCAGATCGGCGCCACGCTGGACCGCAACGGACTGCGCCCCTCGCGCTACTGCGTGACCGACGACGACCTGGTGATCATGGCCTCGGAGTCGGGCGTGCTGCCCGTGCCCGAGCACAAGATCCTGCGCAAGTGGCGCCTGCAGCCCGGCAAGATGTTCCTGATCGACCTGGAGCAGGGCCGCATGATCGACGACGACGAGCTCAAGGCCTATGTCGTCAACACCAAGCCCTACAAGCAGTGGATCGAGAACCTGCGCATCAAGCTCGACAGCGTCGATGCACCGCCGGCCGAAGTGCCCGCCAGCGCCGTCTCGCTGCTCGATCGCCAGCAGGCCTTCGGCTACACCCAGGAAGACATCAAGTTCCTGCTGAGCCCGATGGCGCAGGCCGGCGAGGAAGGCATCGGCTCGATGGGCAACGACAGCCCGCTGGCCGTGCTCTCGAGCAAGAACAAGACGCTCTACAACTACTTCCGGCAGATGTTCGCCCAGGTGACGAACCCGCCGATCGACCCGATCCGCGAAGCGATCGTGATGTCGCTCAACAGCTTCATCGGCCCCAAGCCGAACCTGCTGGACATCAACCAGGTCAACCCGCCGATGCGGCTCGAGGTGAGCCAGCCCATCCTCGACTTCGCCGACATGGCCAAGCTGCGCAACATCGAGCAGCACACGCAGGGCAAGTTCCGCTCGACCACGCTCGACATCACCTACCCGGCCGACTGGGGCCGTGAAGGCGTCGAGGCCAAGCTCGCCTCGCTGTGCGCCGAAGCCGTCGACGCGATCAAGGGCGGCAGCAACATCCTGATCGTGAGCGACCGCGGCGTGAGCGCCACGCAGGTCGCGATCCCGGCCCTGCTGGCCTCGAGCGCGATCCACCAGCACCTGGTGCGCGAAGGTTTGCGCACCACGGCCGGCCTGGTGGTCGAGACCGGCAGCGCGCGCGAGGTGCACCACTTCGGCGTGCTCGCCGGCTACGGCGCCGAGGCGGTCCATCCCTACCTGGCGATGGAGACGCTGGCCTCGCTGCATGCCGAGCTCTCGGGCGACCTGTCGGCCGAGAAGGCGATCTACAACTACGTGAAGGCGATCGGCAAGGGCCTGTCGAAGATCATGTCCAAGATGGGCGTGAGCACCTACATGAGCTACTGCGGCGCGCAGCTGTTCGAGGCCATCGGCCTCAACAACGACACGATCGGCAAGTATTTCTCGGGCACCGCCAGCCGCGTCGAGGGCATCGGCGTGTTCGAGATCGCCGAGGAAGCGCTGCGCATGCACGCGGCCGCCTTCGGCGACGACCCGGTGCTGGCCAACATGCTCGACGCCGGCGGCGAGTACGCCTGGCGCACCCGCGGCGAGGACCACATGTGGACGCCCGACGCGATCGCCAAGCTGCAGCACAGCACGCGCGCCAACAACTGGAGCACCTACAAGGAATACGCCCAGATCATCAACGACCAGAGCCGCCGCCACATGACGCTGCGCGGCCTGTTCGAGTTCAAGATCGACCCGAGCCAGGCCATCCCGGTGGAAGAGGTCGAGTCGGCGGCCGAGATCGTCAAGCGCTTCGCCACCGGCGCGATGTCGCTGGGCTCGATCTCGACCGAAGCGCATTCGACGCTGGCCGTGGCCATGAACCGCATCGGCGGCAAGAGCAACACCGGCGAGGGCGGCGAGGATCCGGCGCGCTACCGCAACGAGCTCAAGGGCATCCCGATCCAGCAGGGCGACACGCTCAAGAGCGTGATCGGCGACGCCAACGTCGAGGTCGACCTGGCGCTCAACGCCGGCGACTCGCTGCGTTCGAAGATCAAGCAGGTGGCCTCGGGCCGCTTCGGCGTCACGGCCGAATACCTGTCCTCGGCCGACCAGATCCAGATCAAGATGGCCCAGGGTGCCAAGCCGGGCGAGGGCGGCCAGCTGCCCGGCGGCAAGGTCACCGAGTACATCGGCAAGCAGCGCTATTCGGTGCCGGGCGTGGGCCTGATCTCGCCGCCGCCGCACCACGACATCTACTCGATCGAGGACCTGGCCCAGCTGATCCACGACCTGAAGAACGTCGCGCCGCACGCCAGCATCAGCACCAAGCTGGTCAGTGAAGTGGGCGTAGGAACGGTGGCCGCGGGCGTGACCAAGTGCAAGAGCGACCACCTGGTGATCGCCGGCCACGACGGCGGCACGGGCGCCTCGCCCTGGTCTTCGATCAAGCATGCGGGCGGCCCCTGGGAGATCGGCCTGGCCGAGACCCAGCAGACGCTGGTGCTCAACCGCCTGCGCGGCCGCGTGCGGGTGCAGGCCGACGGCCAGATGAAGACCGGCCGCGACGTCGCCATCGGCGCGCTGCTGGGCGCCGACGAATTCGGCTTCGCGACCGCGCCGCTGATCGTCGAGGGCTGCATCATGATGCGCAAGTGCCACCTCAACACCTGCCCGGTGGGCGTGGCCACGCAGGACCCGGTCCTGCGCAAGAAGTTCTCGGGCAAGCCCGAGCACGTCGTCAACTACTTCTTCTTCATCGCCGAAGAAGTGCGCCAGATCATGGCGCAGCTGGGCATCCGCAAGTTCGACGACATGATCGGCCGTGCCGACCTGCTCGACATGAAGAAGGGCATCTCGCACTGGAAGGCCAGCGGCCTCGATTTCAGCCGCCTGTTCGCGCTGCCGAACGTGCCGGACGACGTGCCGCGCTTCCATGTCGAGAACCAGGACCACGGGCTCGAGCACAACCTCGACACCAAGCTGATCGAGAAGTCGCGCGCGGCCATCGACAAGGGCGAGAAGGTGCAGTTCATCGAGGTGGCGCGCAACGTGAACCGCACCGTCGGCGCCAAGTTGTCGGGCGCGCTCACGCGGGTGCATCCCGAGGGCCTGCCCGACGATTCGATCCGCATCCAGCTCGAGGGCACGGGCGGCCAGTCCTTCGGCGCCTTCCTGGCCCGCGGCATCACGCTGTACCTGATCGGCGACGCCAACGACTACACCGGCAAGGGCCTGTCGGGCGGCCGCATCGTGGTGCGCCCGAGCCTGGACTTCCGCGGCGAAGCGGTGCGCAACACCATCGTCGGCAACACCGTGATGTACGGCGCCACCACCGGCGAGGCCTACTTCTGCGGCGTCGCGGGCGAGCGCTTCGCGGTGCGGCTGTCGGGCGCGACGGCGGTCGTCGAAGGCACGGGCGACCACGGCTGCGAGTACATGACCGGCGGCACGGTGGCCGTGCTCGGCAAGACCGGCCGCAACTTCGCGGCCGGCATGAGCGGCGGCGTGGCCTTCGTCTACGACGAGGACGGCCAGTTCACCTCGCGCTGCAACCTGTCGATGGTCTCGCTGGAGAAGGTGCTGACCACGGCCGAGCAGACCGCCAGCATCAAGCCGTCGATCTGGCACAACGGCCTGACCGACGAGGCCCAACTGCGCAAGCTGCTGGAAGACCATCACCGCTGGACCGGCAGCAAGCGCGCGCGCGAACTGCTCGACGACTGGACCGTCTCGCGCACCAAGTTCGTGAAGGTGTTCCCCAACGAATACAAGCGCGCGCTGGCCGAGATCCACGACCGCAAGGCGCTGGCCGCGGCCAGCGGCAACGACGCGCACGCCGCCGTGGCCGCGGGCACCGCGCGCAAGACCGCGGCCGTCTGAGCCGTCCGCACGTAGAAACGAGAAACAAGGAAAGCACGATGGGAAAGATCACCGGCTTCATGGAGTACGAGCGCGTGGAAGAGGGCTACAAGCCCGTCGAGGAGCGCCTCAAGCACTACAAGGAATTCGTCGTCGGCCTCGACAAGGACCAGGCCAAGGTCCAGGGCGCGCGCTGCATGGACTGCGGCACGCCGTTCTGCAACAGCGGCTGCCCGGTCAACAACATCATCCCGGACTTCAACGACCTGGTGTACCGCGACGACTGGAAGAACGCCTTCGCGGTGCTGGACTCGACCAACAACTTCCCCGAATTCACCGGCCGCATCTGCCCCGCGCCCTGCGAGGCGGCCTGCGTGCTCAACGTGAACGACGATGCGGTGGGCATCAAGTCGATCGAGCACTCGATCATCGACCGCGCCTGGGACGAGGGCTGGGTCCAGCCGCGCGTGGCCAAGCACAAGACGGGCAAGAAGGTCGCCGTGGTCGGCGCCGGCCCGGCCGGCATGGCCGCGGCCCAGCAGCTGGCACGCGTCGGCCATGACGTGACGCTGTTCGAGAAGAACGACCGCGTGGGCGGCCTGCTGCGCTACGGCATCCCCGACTTCAAGATGGAGAAGTCGCACATCGACCGCCGCGTCGCGCAGATGCAGGCCGAGGGCGTGACCTTCCGCACCGGCGTGGTCGTCGGCGCCGCCAAGGACACGCTGGGCAAGGGCTCCAAGGTCACCAACTGGGCCAAGGAAACCGTCACGCCCGAGCAGCTCGACAAGGAATTCGATGCGGTGCTGCTGACCGGCGGCGCCGAGCAGTCGCGCGACCTGCCGGTGCCGGGCCGCGACCTCGACGGCATCCATTTCGCGATGGAGTTCCTGCCGCAGCAGAACAAGGTCAACGCCGGCGACAAGCTCAAGGGCCAGCTGCGCGCCGACGGCAAGCACGTGATCGTGATCGGCGGCGGCGACACCGGCTCCGACTGCGTGGGCACCAGCAACCGCCACGGCGCCGTCAGCGTCACGCAGTTCGAGCTGATGCCCGAGCCGCCGGTGGAAGAGAACCGCCCGATGACCTGGCCCTACTGGCCGTACAAGCTGCGCACCAGCTCCAGCCACGTCGAAGGCTGCGAACGCGAGTTCGCGATCTCGACCAAGGAATTCATCGGCGCCAAGGGCAAGGTCACGGGCCTGAAGACGGTGCGCGTCGAGTGGCAGGACGGCAAGATGGTCGAGGTGCCCGGCAGCGAGCAGGTGCTCAAGGCCGACCTGGTGCTGCTGGCCATGGGCTTCGTGAGCCCGGTGGCCGGCATCCTGGAAGCCTTCGGCATCGAGAAGGACGGCCGCGGCAATGCCAAGGCCACGGTCGACTTCAGCGGCGGCTACGCCACCAACGTGCCCAAGGTCTTCGCCGCGGGCGACATGCGCCGCGGCCAGTCGCTGGTGGTGTGGGCGATCCGCGAAGGCCGCCAGGCCGCACGCTCGGTGGACGAGTTCCTGATGGGCTTCAGCGACCTGCCGCGTTGAGCTGCGTGGGGGCCTGCGGGCAATCCCATGGCGCGCCGCATTGAATTTTGTTTCAATCCGGCGGGGCCCGACGCGGCCCCGGTATCATCCGCGTGAAACCGCAAGCCGGGATGCTCGAAGGAGCGCCCCGGCTTTTTTATTGAGATGGACCCAGCCCCCCCCCTGCCCACACCCTTCGTCGAGTTCCGTGACGTCACGTTCGGCTACGGTGCGCGCGCCATCCTTGATGGCGTGTCCTTCACCGTGCCGCGTGGCAAGGTGACGGCCCTGATGGGCGCATCGGGCGGCGGCAAGACCACGGTGCTGCGCCTGATCGGCGGACAGCAGAAGGCGCAGCGCGGCGAGGTCCTGTTCGATGGTCAGGATGTGCTCAGGTTCGACGCTGCGGCATTGTATGCAGCGCGGCGTCGCATGGGCATGCTGTTCCAGTTCGGTGCACTGTTCACCGACATGAGCGTGTTCGACAACGTGGCCTTCCCGCTGCGCGAACACACCCAACTGCCCGAAGCGTTGGTGCGCGACATCGTGCTGATGAAGCTCGACGCGGTCGGGCTGCGCGGTGCGCGCGAGCTGATGCCCAGCGAAGTCTCGGGCGGCATGGCGCGGCGCGTGGCGCTGGCCCGCGCGATCGCGCTCGACCCCGACCTGGTGATGTACGACGAGCCCTTCGCCGGCCTCGACCCGATCTCGCTGGGCACGGCCGCGCGGCTGATCCGCCAGCTCAACGACACGCTGGGGCTGACCAGCATCATCGTTTCGCACGACCTGGAAGAGACCTTCCGCATCGCCGACCACGTGATCATCCTGGCCAACGGCGGCGTCGCCGCACAGGGCACGCCGCAGGCCGTGCGCGAGAGCACCGACCCGCTGGTGCACCAGTTCGTCCATGCGCTGCCCGACGGGCCGGTGCATTTCCACTATCCGGGCGTCGGCGTCGAGGACGACTTCGGCTCGGCCTCGGGAGGCCGGCCTTGAGCTTCTGGAATCCCGCCGACCTCGGCTTCGCGGTGCGCTCCAAGCTGTCCGACCTGGGCCGCGGCGCGCGCCTGTTCTGGCGGCTGTTCAGCGACCTGGGCGGCCTGCGCCGCTTCTCGCTGGTGCGCGACCAGGTCCATTTCCTGGGCAACTACTCGCTGGCGATCATCGCCGTGTCGGGCCTGTTCGTCGGCTTCGTCATGGGGCTGCAGTACTTCTACGGGCTGCAGCGCTACGGCGCGACCGAGTCGGTGGGCGTGCTGATCAGCCTGAGCCTGCTGCGCGAATTCGGCCCGGTGATCACCGCGCTGCTGTTCGCCGGCCGGGCCGGCACCTCGCTGACCGCCGAGATCGGCCTGATGAAGGCCGGCGAGCAGCTCAGCGCGATGGAGATGATGGCGGTCGACCCCGTCAAGCGGGTGCTCGCGCCGCGTTTCTGGGGCGGCGTGATCGCGATGCCGATGCTGTCGGCGGTGTTCTGCGCGGTCGGCATCCTGGGCGGCTGGGTGGTCTGCGTGCCGCTGCTGGGCATCGACGCTGGTGCCTTCTGGAGCCAGATGCAGAACGGCACCGACGTGTTCAGGGACCTGGGCAACGGCGTCATCAAGAGCATCGTCTTCGGCTTCACCGTGACCTTCGTCGCGCTGCTGCAGGGCTTCGAGGCCCAGCCCACGCCCGAGGGCGTGTCGCGCGCCACCACCCGCACCGTGGTGGTGGCCTCGCTGGCCGTGCTGGCGCTGGACTTCCTTCTCACCGCCATGATGTTCAGCATCTGAGCGCAAACTCGACAACGAGAGCAAACCATGCAACGTTCCAACAACGACATCTGGGTGGGCCTGTTCGTGCTGATCGGCGCGGCGGCCCTGCTGTTCCTGGCGCTTCAGTCGGCCAACCTGCTGAGCCTGAACTTCCAGAAGACCTATTCCGTGACTGCGCGCTTCGACAACATCGGCGGCCTCAAGCCGCAGACGGCGGTCAAGAGCGCCGGCGTGGTGGTCGGCCGCGTGGAATCCATCACCTTCAACGACAAGCTCTTTCAGGCCGACGTGACGCTTGCGCTGCAAAACCGTTACAGTTTTCCCAAGGACAGTTCGCTCAAGATCCTGACCAGTGGCCTGCTCGGCGAGCAGTACATCGGGATCGAGGCGGGTGCCGAGGAAAAGAATCTGCAGGCCGGTGACACCGTCACCTCCACGCAATCCGCGGTGGTGCTGGAAAACCTGATCAGCCAGTTCCTCTTCAGCAAGGCTGCCGATGGAACGTCGAACACCGCGAATGCGGGTGCGGCGCCGGGAACCCCGAACAAAAAATGAAAACACGATCCTTCCTGTCTCCCGCTTCCCATGCCGTGAAGCGCATCGCCGACCACGCCCGCTGGGCGGGCGCCGCCGTCATCCTCGCCGTGCTGGCGGGATGTGCCACCGGGCCCAATGCCAATCCGTCCGATCCCTTCGAGCCGTTCAACCGCGGCGTGTTCTCGTTCAACGAGAAGGTCGACGAGGTGGTGCTGGTGCCGGTGTCCACCGCCTACGTCAACGTGCTGCCCTCGATGGTGCGCACGGGGGTGAACAACTTCTTCGGCAACCTGGGCGACATCTGGAGCTTCGCCAACAGCGTGGCCCAGCTCAAGCTGCAGAACAGCGCCGAGACCTTCATGCGGGTCAACGTCAACACCATCTTCGGCCTGGGCGGCCTGATCGACGTGGCGACCGAGGTCGGCATCGACCGCCGCGACGAGGATTTCGGCAAGACGCTGGGCCGCTGGGGCGTGGGCGCGGGCCCGTACGTCGTGCTGCCGCTGCTCGGCCCCTCGACGCTGCGCGACACGGCCGCCAAGCCGGTCGACCTCTATGGCGACGCGCTCAATGCCGTGCAAGACGTCGCCTGGCGCAACTCCCTGACCGCGCTGCGTGTGGTCGACAAGCGTTCGCAGTACCTGCGCGCCGGTCGGCTGATCGACGACGCCGCGCTCGACAAGTATTCGTTCACCCGCGATGCCTTCCTGCAGCGCCGCCGCAGCCAGATCCAGGACGGCAGGGCGCCCGACGACGACGCGGGCAAGTGACCGACGCCTGCGACAGACCGCAGGCGGCACGTTGAACTGCGAGGGCGGTTGGCCGATCGCTTGCATTCCGTTGCAAGCGGCGGCTGGCGCCCGAGGAACCCGGACGGCGGTGGCGCTGTCCAAACCTTTCATGCCGCGGCACGCCGTTTCCGTGCGGGCCGCGCGAGATCCGAAACCTGAGGGACCTGCCCGATGAACAACAAGATGATCCTGCAACGACGCAGCTTCGGCCACATGGCGCTGGCCGGTGCGCTGCTGTTCAGTGCCGCCGCGGCCTTCGTGAGCCCGGCGCGCGCCGCCGACGAGAGCCCCGATGCGCTGGTCAAGCGCATCTCGACCGACGTGCTCGAGACCATCAAGTCCGACAAGTCGATCAAGTCGGGCGACATCGGCAAGATCATGGTGCTGGTCGACAGCAAGATCATGCCCAACGTCAATTTCCAGCGCATGACGGCCTCCGCCGTCGGCCCAGCCTGGCGCACCGCCACGCCGGAGCAGCAGAAGCGGCTGCAGGACGAGTTCAAGACCCTGCTGGTGCGCACCTACGCGGGCGCGCTCGACCAGGTCAGCGACCAGACCGTCAGCGTGCGCCCCTTCCGCGGTTCGCCCGAGGACACCGATGTGCTGGTGCGGACCGAGGTCCGCGGCCGCGGCGACCCGGTCCAGCTGGACTACCGCCTCGAGAAGACGCCGGGCCAGGGCGCCGGCTGGAAGGTCTACAACCTCAACGTGCTGGGCGTCTGGCTGGTCGATACCTACCGCACCCAGTTCGCGCAGCAGATCAACAGCCAGGGCGTCGACGGCCTGATCTCCGCGCTGGCGGCGCGCAACAAGAGCAACGGCAGGAGCTGAGCATGCTGGTCCTGCCGACCAAGCTCACGCATGACGAGGCGCCGGCTTGCATGCGCATGCTGCAGCAGGGGCTGGCGGGCCAGAGCGGGTCGGCGGCGGTGGTGGATGCCAGCGCGCTGGTGCGCTTCGACTCCTCGGCGCTGGCGGTGCTGCTCGAATGCCGGCGCGAAGCCAGCGCCCTGGGGCGCAGCTTCGCGGTCAAGGGGCTGTCGCCCCGGCTGCGCGAACTGGCTGCGCTCTACGGCATCGCGGGCCTGCTGCCAGCCGCGCCCTGAGGGCTGGCCAAGAGGTCATTTGAGGGGCGGCGCACCTTGAAAGTGCAGGCCGCCTAGAATCCCGGGCTCCCATGCCCGCGATCTCCTTCCAATCGGTCTGCAAGACCTACCCCGCCTCACGTCAGCAACGCGCCCAGGGCAAACCTGGACTGCGCGCGGTCGACGACGTGAGCTTCCAGATCGAAGAAGGCGAGTTCTTCGGCCTGCTGGGGCCCAACGGCGCCGGCAAGACCTCGCTGATCAGCATGCTGGCGGGGCTCTCGCGCCCGACGGCCGGCGCCGTCAGCGTGCACGGCTTCGACGTGCAGCGCGACTACGCCGAAGCCCGCCGCCACCTGGGCATCGTGCCGCAGGAGTTGGTGTTCGACCCCTTCTTCAACGTGCGCGAATCGCTGCGTATCCAGTCGGGCTACTTCGGCATCAAGAACAACGACGCCTGGATCGACGAGCTGCTGCACAGCCTGGGCCTGTCCGACAAGGCCAGCGCCAACCTGCGCCAGCTGTCGGGCGGCATGAAGCGCCGCGTGCTGGTGGCACAGGCGCTGGTCCACAAACCGCCGGTGATCGTGCTCGACGAGCCCACCGCCGGCGTCGACGTCGAACTGCGCCAGACGCTGTGGCAGTTCATCGCCAAGCTCAACAAGCAGGGCAGCACCGTGCTGCTCACCACCCACTATCTCGAAGAGGCGGAGGCGCTGTGCCACCGGATCGCCATGCTCAAGCAGGGCCGCGTGATCGCGCTCGACCGCACCAGCGAGCTGCTGAAGTCGGCCGCCAGCAACGTGCTGCGCTTCAAGACCGATGCCAACCTGCCCTGGGCGATCGCCCAGCATGCGCGCATCACCGGGCGCATCGTGCAGCTGCCGGCGCAGAACGCGCACGAGGTCGAGCAGCTGCTCGGCGCGCTGCGTGAGGCCGGCGTGGCGGTGGAGGACGTCGAGATGCGCAAGGCCGACCTGGAGGACGTGTTCATCGACCTGATGGCCGGCGAGCAGATTCCGCTGGAGGTGGCGCGATGATCGGCACCACGGGCTGGCGCACGCTGCTCTACAAGGAGACGCTGCGCTTCTGGAAGGTCGGCTTCCAGACGGTCGGTGCGCCGATCCTCACGGCCGTGCTGTACCTGATGGTGTTCGGCCATGTGCTGGAAGACCACGTCAAGGTCTACGGCACGGTGGGCTACACCGCCTTCCTGATCCCGGGCCTGGTGATGATGAGCGTGCTGCAGAACGCCTTCGCCAACAGCTCGTCCTCGATCATCCAGAGCAAGATCATGGGCAGCCTGGTGTTCGTGCTGCTCACGCCGCTGTCGCACTGGGGCTGGTTCTTCGCCTATGTGGGCTCGTCCATCATCCGCGGCCTGGCCGTGGGCCTGGGCGTGTTCATCGTCACCGTGTTCTTCGCCGTGCCGGACTTCGCGGCGCCGGCCTGGATCCTCATCTTCGCCTTCCTGGGCGCGGCCATGCTGGGCACGCTGGGCCTGATCGCCGGCCTCTGGGCCGAGAAGTTCGACCAGATGGCGGTGTTCCAGAACTTCCTGATCATGCCCATGACCTTCCTGTCGGGCGTGTTCTATTCGATCGGCTCGCTGCCGCCGTTCTGGCAGAACGTGAGCCACCTGAACCCCTTCTTCTACATGATCGACGGCTTCCGCTACGGCTTCTTCGGCGTCAGCGACGCCTCGCCCTGGCTCAGCTTCGGCATCGTCGGCAGCGCCTGGCTGGTGGTGAGCGCGATCGCCGTGCACCTGCTGCGAATCGGCTACAAGATCCGGGGCTGAGAATCCGGATTGCCGGACGCAGAGGACGCAAAGACTTCGCAGAGGACGCGAAAAAATCGAGCCAATGGCTTTGGGCGTCTTTTGCGTTCTTTGCGAAACCTTCGCGTCCTCTGCGTCCGGAAGTCCGTTTTCCGAGAGCCCAAAGCACATTGAACAACCCCATGACCGCTGAAGAACTCCAAGCCATCATCACCGCCGGCCTGCCCTGCGAACACATCGCGCTGGAGGGCGACGGACGCCACTGGTACGCCACCATCGTGTCGGCCGAATTCGAGGGCAAGCGCTCGATCCAGCGCCACCAGCGGGTCTACGCCACGCTCGGTGCGAAAATGCATACCGACGAGGTGCATGCGCTGTCGATGAAGACCTTCACGCCCGCTGAATGGGCCGCGGCGCCCCGTTGATGCCGCTTTGCAGGCATTCCTGCTAGATATCGCTGGATTTTTCATGGACAAACTTCTCATTCGCGGCGGGCGCAAGCTTGGCGGCGAGGTACTCGTTTCCGGCGCCAAGAACGCCGCGCTGCCCGAGCTCTGCGCCGCGCTGCTGACCGACCAGCCCGTGACGCTGCACAACGTGCCGCGCCTGGAGGACGTGTCGACCATGCTCAAGCTGGTGCGCAACATGGGCGTGGCGGTCGAGCGCGACGGCAACGGCACCGTGCGGCTCGACGCCGGCCCGCTGCACACCATCGAGGCCCCCTACGAGCTGGTCAAGACCATGCGCGCCTCGGTGCTGGCGCTGGGCCCGCTGCTGGCGCGCTTCGGCCAGGCCAAGGTGTCGCTGCCCGGCGGTTGCGCGATCGGCTCGCGGCCGGTCGACCAGCACATCAAGGGCCTGCAGGCCATGGGCGCCGAGATCGTGGTCGAGCACGGCTACATGGTCGCGCGCCTGCCCGCCGGGCGCACCCGCCTGAAGGGCGCGCGCATCCTGACCGACATGGTGACCGTGACCGGCACCGAGAACTTCCTCATGGCCGCGGCCCTGGCCGAAGGCGAGACGCTGCTCGAGAACGCGGCCCAGGAGCCGGAGATCGTCGACCTGGCCGAGATGCTGATCAAGATGGGCGCCCGCATCGAGGGCCACGGCACCAGCCACATCCGCATCCAGGGCGTCGACAAGCTGCACGGCTGCGAGCACGCGGTGGTGGCCGACCGGATCGAGGCCGGCACCTTCCTCTGCGCGGTCGCGGCCGCCGGGGGCGAGGTGTTCCTGCGCCATGCGCGCGCCGACCACCTCGACGCGGTGATCGACAAGCTGCGCGACGCGGGCTGCGAAGTGCAGGCCGTCGAGGGTGGGGTGCGGATCGCGTCGACCGGCGCCACCGACCTCAAGGCCCAGGCCTTCCGCACCACCGAGTACCCGGGCTTCCCGACCGACATGCAGGCCCAGTTCATGGTGCTCAACTGCGTGGCCCATGGCTCGGCGGCCGTGACCGAGACCATCTTCGAGAACCGCTTCATGCACGTCAACGAGCTGGTGCGCCTGGGCGCGGCCATCCATGTCGACGGCCGCGTGGCGCTGGTCGAGGGCGGTGCCCGCCTGTCGGGCGCGACCGTGATGGCGACCGACCTGCGCGCCTCCGCCAGCCTGGTGATCGCCGGCCTGGTGGCCGAGGGCGAGACCCTGGTCGACCGCATCTACCACCTGGACCGGGGCTACGACCGGATGGAAGCCAAGCTGCGCGGCCTCGGCGCGGACATCGAGCGCATCGCATGAAGCCCACCCTCCCGACGAAAGCCCGCCCATGATCACGCTCGCCCTCTCCAAAGGACGCATCTTCGACGAGACCCTGCCGCTGCTGGCCGCCGCCGGCATCGAGGTCACCGAGGACCCGGACAAGTCGCGCAAGCTGATCCTCGCCACCACCCGGCCCGACGTGCGCGTGGTGCTGGTGCGCGCCTCCGACGTGCCGACCTACGTGCAGTACGGCGGCGCCGACCTGGGCGTGACCGGCCTCGACGTGCTGCTCGAAGGCGGCAACCAGGGCCTCTACCAGCCGCTGGACCTGCGCATCGCCGCCTGCCGCCTGAGCGTGGCGGTGCGCGCCGACTACGACTACGCCTCGGCCGTGAAGCAGGGCTCGCGCCTGACGGTGGCCACCAAGTACGTCAACCTGTCGCGCAACTTCTTCGCCAGCAAGGGCGTGCACGTCGACCTGATCAAGCTCTACGGCAGCATGGAGCTCGCGCCGCTGACCGGCCTGGCCGATGCCATCGTCGACCTGGTCTCGACCGGCAACACGCTCAAGGCCAACCACCTGGTCGAAGTCGAGCGCATCATGGACATCAGCGCCCGCCTGGTGGTGAACCAGGCCGCGCTCAAGCTCAAACAGGCACCGATCCGCCGCATCCTCGACGCCTTCGCGTCGGCCATTCCGCAATCCTGACACCATGACCCTGTCCGCCACTCCTCTGCGCCTGTCCACCGCTTCGGCCGATTTCGAAGCCGCCTTCAAGGCGCGCCTGCATTGGTCCGCGGAAGCGGACTCGGCGATCGAGACGGTGGTGGCCGGGATCCTGGCCGACGTGCAGCAGCGCGGCGACACGGCGGTGCTCGAGTACACGGCGCGCTTCGACCGGCTCGACGTGGCCGGCATGCCGGCGCTGGAACTCAGGGCCGACGAACTGCGCGCCGCCTTCGAGTCGCTGCCCGCCGTGCAGCGCGAGGCGCTCGAAGCCGCGGCACGCCGCGTGCGCAGCTACCACGAGGCCCAGAAGAAGGCGAGCGGGGAGAGCTGGCAGTACCGCGACGAGGACGGCACCTTGCTGGGCCAGAAGGTCACGCCGCTCGACCGCGTCGGCATCTACGTGCCGGGCGGCAAGGCCGCCTATCCCTCGAGCGTGCTGATGAACGCGATCCCGGCCCATGTGGCCGGCGTCGGCGAGATCATCATGGTCGTGCCCACGCCCGGCGGCGAGAAGAACCCGCTGGTGCTGGCCGCGGCGCACGTGGCCGGCGTGAGCCGCGCCTTCACCATCGGCGGCGCCCAGGCCGTGGCCGCGCTGGCCTACGGCACCGCCACCGTGCCCGCGGTCGACAAGATCACCGGCCCGGGCAACGCCTATGTGGCGGCGGCCAAGCGCCGCGTGTTCGGCACCGTGGGCATCGACATGATCGCGGGTCCGAGCGAGATCCTGGTGCTGGCCGACGGCAGCACGCCGCCCGACTGGGTGGCGATGGACCTGTTCAGCCAGGCCGAGCACGACGAGCTCGCGCAGAGCATCCTGCTGTGCCCCGACGCCGCCTACATCGCGCGCGTGCAGCAAGCCATCGACCGGCTGCTGCCCACCATGCCGCGCGCGGAGATCATCGCCGCCTCGCTCAACGGCCGCGGCGCGCTGATCCACACGCGCAGCATGGAAGAGGCCTGCGCCATCAGCAACCTCATCGCGCCCGAGCACCTGGAGGTCAGCAGCAGCGAGCCGCACCGCTGGGAGCCGCTGCTCAAGCATGCCGGTGCGATCTTCCTCGGCGCCTTCACCAGCGAGAGCCTGGGCGACTACTGCGCCGGCCCGAACCATGTGCTGCCCACCAGCGGCACCGCGCGCTTTTCGAGCCCGCTGGGCGTGTACGACTTCCAGAAGCGCTCCAGCCTGATCGAGGTCAGCCAGGCCGGCGCGCAGGTGCTGGGCCCGATCGCGGTCACGCTGGCCGAAGGCGAGGGCCTGCAGGCCCACGCCGAGGCGGCCCGGCTGCGGCTGCAGCGCGACTGAGGCGCCGACGATGGCTGCGCTCGCACGCACCGTCCTGCTGGCCGCGCTGCTGGCCGGCGCCGGCGCGCAGGCCATGAGCATCCGCGAACTGCGCACCCTCGAGGCCAACGAGAAGGACGGCAAGGCCTACGCCAGCTACTACCTGGTCGGCGTGATGGAGGGCCTGCGCGAGGCCAGCGACAGCGCCCAGCGCGCGGGCCAGAAGCCGCTGTTCTGCGTCGAGGGCCGCCGGCTCGAGCCCGCGATGGCGCGCTCGCTCTACCAGACCGAACTCGCGCGCAACGCCGACAGCTACGAGGCCGACATGCCGGTCCAGCTCGTGCTGTCGGCCGCGCTGCGCGGCAGCTACCGCTGCACCCACTGACATCCCATGACCGCTGATTCCACCTCCACCGCTTCTTCCCCCGCGCTCCAGCGCATCCGCGCCGACGTCCAGTCGATGCACGCCTATGCCGTGCAGGACGCGACCGGCCTGCTCAAGCTCGACGCCATGGAGAACCCGCACGGCCTGCCGCCCGCGCTGCAGGCCGAACTCGGCGCGCGGCTGGGCGCGCTGGCGCTCAACCGCTACCCTGGCGCGCGCGGCGACGACCTCAAGCGCGCGCTGGCCGTGCACGCGCAGATGCCCGAGGGCTTCGCGCTGATGCTGGGCAACGGCTCCGACGAGCTGATCTCGCTGCTGACCATGGCCTGCGACCTGCCGGGCGCGACGGTGCTGGCGCCGGTGCCGGGCTTCGTGATGTACGCCATGAGCGCGCAGCTGCAGGGCGTGCGCTTCGTCGGCGTGCCGCTCACGGCCGATTTCGAGCTCGACACGCCGGCCATGCTGGCCGCGATCGCGGCCGAGAAGCCCGCCATCGTCTACCTGGCCTACCCCAACAACCCCACGGCCAACCGCTGGGACGACGCGGCGATCGAACGGATCGTCGAGGCCCAGGGCGCGCAGGGCGGGCTGGTGGTGATCGACGAGGCCTACCAGCCTTTCGCCGCGCGCAGCTACATCGACCGCGTGGCGCGCCACGGCCACGTGCTGCTGATGCGCACGCTGAGCAAGTTCGGCCTGGCGGGGGTGCGGCTGGGCTACCTGATGGGCCCGGCGGCGCTGATCGCCGAGATCGACAAGGTGCGCCCGCCCTACAACATCAGCGTGCTCAACTGCGAGTGCGCGCTGTTCGCGCTCGAGCACGCCGAGGTCTTCGATGCCCAGGCGGCCGACATCCGGGCCCGGCGCGAGGAACTGGTGGCGGCGCTGGCCCGGCTGCCGGGCGTGACCCAGTGGCCCAGCGAGGCCAACATGGTGCTGGTGCGGGTGCCCGACGCGGCAAAGACCTTCGAGGGCATGAAGGCGCACGGCGTGCTGGTCAAGAACGTTTCTAGAATGCACCCATTGCTGGCGAACTGCCTGCGCCTGACCGTCGGCACGGCCGACGACAATAGCCGCATGCTCGCAGCCCTCGAATCCTCCCTATGAACACCCCCACGGCACCCCAGGCCGCCGCCCTCGCGGGCGATCGCGTGGCCTCCGTCACCCGCAACACGGCTGAAACCAAGATCACGGTCTCGGTCAACCTCGACGGCACCGGCCGCGCCAAGCTGTCGACCGGCATCGGCTTCTTCGACCACATGCTCGACCAGATCGCCCGCCACGGGCTGATCGACCTCGAGATCGACTGCCAAGGCGACCTGCACATCGACGGCCACCACACGGTGGAAGACGTGGGCATCACGCTGGGCCAGGCCGTGGCCAAGGCCGTGGGCGACAAGAAGGGCCTGCGCCGCTACGGCCACGCCTACGTGCCGCTCGACGAGGCGCTGAGCCGCGTGGTGATCGACTTCTCGGGCCGTCCGGGCCTGGTGATGCACGTGCCCTTCACCAGCGGCATGATCGGCGGCTTCGACAGCCAGCTGACCTACGAGTTCTTCCAGGGCTTCGTGAACCACGCCTTCGTCACGCTGCACATCGACAACCTCAAGGGCATCAACGCGCACCACCAGTGCGAGACGGTGTTCAAGGCCTTCGCCCGCGCGCTGCGCTCGGCGCTTGAGATCGACCCGCGCTCGGTCGGCGTGATTCCCTCGACCAAGGGATCCCTCTGATGCGCAACACCGTCGCCGTCGTCGACTACGGCATGGGCAACCTGCGCTCGGTGTCGCAGGCCGTGCAGCATGCGGCCGACCAGGTGGGCGTGGAGGTCTTCGTCACCTCCGACCCCGACGTGGTGCGCCAGGCCACGCGCGTCGTGCTGCCGGGGCAGGGCGCGATGCCCGACTGCATGCGCGAACTGCGCGACTCCGGCCTGCGCGAATCGGTGCTCGAAGCCGCCGCCAGCAAGCCGCTGTTCGGCGTCTGCGTGGGCATGCAGATGCTGCTGTCGCACAGCGACGAAGGTGCGACCGACGGGCTCGACCTGATCCCCGGCCGCGTCGTCAAGTTCGAGCTGGTCGGCCGCACCCAGCCCGACGGCAGCCGCTACAAGGTGCCGCAGATGGGCTGGAACCAGGTGCGCCAGGCGCAGCCGCATGCGGTCTGGGCCGGCGTGCCCGACGACGCCTACTTCTATTTCGTCCACAGCTTCTATGCGAAGCCGGTCGACCCGCGCCACAGCGTGGGCGAGGCCGACTACGGCGCGCCGTTCACGGCCGCCATCGCACGCGATAATATTTTTGCGACCCAGTTCCACCCTGAGAAGAGTGCGGACCATGGTCTGCAGCTCTACCGCAACTTTCTCCACTGGAACCCCTGAGCCTCCCCGGGCCGACCTGCCATGCTGCTGATTCCCGCCATTGATCTCAAAGACGGCCACTGCGTTCGCCTCAAACAGGGCGACATGGACCAATCGACCATCTTCAGCGAAGACCCGGCCGCCATGGCGCGCAAGTGGGTCCAGGCCGGCGCGCGCCGCCTGCACCTGGTCGACCTGAACGGCGCCTTCGCGGGCAAGCCGCAGAACCACGCGGCCATCAAGGCGATCCTGCGCGAAGTGGGCGACGAGATCCCGGTGCAGCTGGGTGGCGGCATCCGCGACCTCGACACCATCGAGCGCTACATCGACGACGGCCTGCGCTACGTGATCATCGGCACCGCCGCGGTCAAGAACCCGGGTTTCCTGAAGGACGCCTGCGTGGCCTTCGGCGGCCACATCATCGTGGGCCTGGACGCCAAGGACGGCAAGGTCGCGACCGACGGCTGGAGCAAGCTCACCGGCCACGAGGTCGCCGACCTGGGCAAGAAGTTCGAGGACTACGGCGTCGAGTCGATCATCTACACCGACATCGGCCGCGACGGCATGCTCTCGGGCATCAACATCGAGGCCACGGTCAAGCTGGCGCAGGCCCTGACCATCCCGGTGATCGCCTCGGGCGGCCTGTCGAACATGGCCGACATCGACCAGCTCTGTGCGGTCGAATCCGACGGCGTCGAGGGCGTGATCTGCGGTCGCGCCATCTACTCCGGCGACCTGGACTTCGCCGCGGCCCAGACCCGCGCGGATGCGCTGGCCGCGAACTGAGCGCAGCACGGGCCGGGCGCTGACCCGGGCCTGATCCGGTCGACCGCGCATGCTGTCCGCCCTCGCCATCGCCAACTACCGCTCGCTGCGCCAGCTCACGGTGCCGCTCGGGCGGCTCACGGTCGTGACCGGGCCCAACGGCAGCGGCAAGTCCAGCGTCTACCGCGCGATGCGCCTGCTGGCCGAGATCGCCAGCGGCGGCGCGGTGCGCTCGCTGGTGCGCGAAGGCGGCCTGGCCTCCACCCTGTGGGCCGGGCCCGAGCGCTTCTCGGCCGCGGTGCTGCGCGGCGAGGCACCGGTGCAGGGCACGGTGCGCAGCGAGCCGGTCAATTTGCGCCTGGGCTTTGCGGGCGAGGGCGATGACGATTTCGGCTACGCGATCGACATCGGCCTGCCGCCGCCCGTGCCGCCCTCGGCCTTCTCGCACGACCCGGAGATCAAGCGCGAGGCGCTCTGGAGCGGCCCGGTGCTGCGGCCCGCGAGCCAGCTGGTCGACCGCAAGGGCCCGGCGCTGCGCGTGCGCGACGAAGCAGGCCGCTGGGTGGTTGTCGAGCGCCGCATCCCGGCCTTCGCCAGCATGATGACCGAGTACGCCGACCCGCGCGCCGCGCCCGAGATGCTCTCGCTGCGCGAACGCATGCGCTCCTGGCGCTTCTACGACCATTTCCGCTCCGACGCCGAGGCGCCCGCGCGCAGCCCCCAGCTGGGCACCTACACGCCGGTGCTGGCCAACGACGGGGCCGACCTCGGGGCGGCGCTGCAGACCATCCGCGAGATCGGCGATTCCGAGGCGCTGGACCTCGCGCTGGACGACGCCTTTCCCGGCGCGCGCGTCGAGGTCGCGGCCGGCCCCGACGGCCGCTTCGAGGTGCGCATGCACCAGCACGGCCTGCTGCGCGCGCTGAGCGCGGCCGAGCTGTCCGACGGCACGATGCGCTACCTGCTGTGGATCGCCGCGCTGCTGTCGCCGCGGCCGCCCAGCCTGCTGGTGCTCAACGAACCCGAGACCAGCCTGCATCCCGACCTGCTGCCCGCGCTCGGCCGGTTGATCGCGCAGGCCGCGGCCCAGACCCAGGTCATCGTGGTGTCGCATGCCACCCGGCTGATCGCCTCGCTGGAGGCCGCCGCGGGCGCGCTGGCGCTGCAGTCGGTGGTGCTGGAGAAGCACTTCGGCGCCACGCGCATCGCCAACCTCGACATGGGCGACATCCCGCCCTGGCACTGGCCGGCCCGGTAGCGACCCTAGAATCGACGCCATGTCCCTCGAAACCCTCAGCGTCCGCGGCCAGCCCGCGGTCCGGCTCCGCCTGCCCGGCGGCGACGCCTGCACCGTGGCGCTGCACGGCGCGCAGCTGCTGTCGTGGCAGACCGCCGACGGCGTCGAGCGCATCTACCTGAGCCCCGAGGCGCTGTTCGACGGCCGTTCCGCGATCCGCGGCGGCGTGCCGGTGTGCTGGCCGCAGTTCAACCAGCGCGGTCCGCTGCCCAAGCACGGCTTCGCGCGCAACACGGCCTGGCGGCTCGAGCC
The DNA here is from genome assembly GCF_014170375.1 of Variovorax sp. UMC13. Taxonomy (GTDB): domain Bacteria; phylum Pseudomonadota; class Gammaproteobacteria; order Burkholderiales; family Burkholderiaceae_C; genus Variovorax. The sequence goes on from NZ_LZZW01000014.1 coordinate 55,074, forward strand.
GGACCAGGCGCCGGACGAACTCCTGTTGTGCCTGCGCGACGACGACGCCAGCCGCGCGCTGTGGCCGCATGCCTTCCGCCTCGGCTTGCGCCTCACGCTGACGCTGGGCGCGCTGCGCATCGCGCTGGACGTGCAGAACACCGGTGCCGAGCCCTGGGCCTTCACCGCCGCGCTCCACACCTACCTGCAGGTCGACGAGATCGCCGATGTGCGGCTCGAAGGCCTGCAGGGCGCGCAGCGCTGGGACGCGGTGCGCGATGTGCGCCATGCCGAGGCCGCCGAGGCCCTGCGCTTCGGCACCGAATTCGACAGCGTCTACGCCGCGCCCGCCTCGCCGCTGAAGCTGGTCCAGCCCCGCGGCGCCCTGGCCATCGCCCAGAGCGCGAGCTGCACCGAAACCGTGGTCTGGAACCCCGGCGCCGCGCTGGCGGCGAAGCTGGCCGACCTGCCCGACGAGGGCTGGCGCCGCATGCTGTGCGTCGAAGCCGCCCGCATCGACGACCCGGTGACGCTGGCGCCCGGCGCCGCGTGGCAGGGCTGGCAGCAGCTCAGCGTCCTTTGAATCTCCTTTTTTCTCCCGAACGAACACCATGCTCGCCAAACGCATCATTCCCTGCCTCGACGTGACCGGAGGCCGGGTCGTGAAGGGCGTCAACTTCGTCGAACTGCGCGACGCGGGCGACCCGATCGAGATCGCCGCGCGCTACAACGCCCAGGGCGCCGACGAGCTGACCTTCCTCGACATCACGGCCACCAGCGACGGGCGCGACCTGATCCTGCCGATCATCGAGGCCGTGGCCTCGCAGGTCTTCATCCCGCTGACGGTGGGCGGCGGCGTGCGCACGGTCGACGACGTGCGCCGGCTGCTCAACGCGGGCGCCGACAAGACCAGCTTCAACTCCGCCGCGCTCGCCAATCCCCAGGTGATCGAGGACGCCTCGCAGAAGTACGGCGCCCAGTGCATCGTGGTCGCGATCGACGCCAAGCGCCGTTCGCCCGAGGACGCCGCCACGCGCGGCGCGGGCTGGGACGTCTACAGCCACGGTGGGCGCAAGAACACCGGCCTGGACGCGGTGCAGTGGGCGGCCGAGATGGCCCGCCGTGGCGCGGGCGAGATCCTGCTGACCAGCATGGACCGCGACGGCACCAAGAGCGGCTTCGACCTGGCACTGACCCGCGCGGTGAGCGACGCGGTCAACGTGCCGGTGATCGCCTCGGGCGGCGTCGGCAGCCTTGACGACCTGGCCGACGGCATCCAGACCGGCGGCGCCGACGCGGTGCTGGCCGCCAGCATCTTCCATTACGGCGAATACACGGTCGGCCAGGCCAAGGCCCGCATGGCCGAGCGCGGAATCCCGGTACGCCTGTGAGGCCCTCTGTTCACGGCGTGATGCCCCGGGGTGGGACAATCCGGCCATGAACTGGCTCGATGAAGTGAAATGGGACGCGAACGGCCTGGTGCCGGTGATCGCGCAGGAACAGGGCAGCAACGATGTCCTGATGTTCGCCTGGATGAACCGCGAGGCGCTGGCCCGGACGGCCGAGCTCGGCCGCGCCGTGTATTTCAGCCGCTCGCGCAACAAGCTGTGGTTCAAGGGCGAGGAATCCGGCCATGTACAGACGGTGCACGAGATCCGCCTCGATTGCGACAACGACGTGGTGCTGCTCAAGGTGACACAACTCGGTCACGAACCCGGCATTGCCTGTCACACTGGCCGTCACAGTTGTTTCTTCAGCCGGTACGAGAATGGCCAGTGGACCGCGGTCGAACCGGTCCTCAAAGACCCAGGGACGATCTACAAATAATGGAAACGATGAGCACCGACGCGCTGGACCGCCTTGCGGCCGTGATCGAAAGCCGCCTGCCCGCGCGTGGCGGCGACCCCGAACAGAGTTATGTCGCCCGCCTGCTGCACAGGGGCCCCGATGCCTTCCTCAAGAAGATCGGCGAGGAGGCGACCGAGGTCGTGATGGCGGCCAAGGACGCCGACCACGGCGGCGACCCGCAAAAAATAGTGAACGAAGTCGCCGATCTGTGGTTCCACACCATGGTGGCGCTGGCGCATTACGGCCTGAGCCCGCGCGAGGTGGTGGCCGAACTGGCGCGCCGCGCGGGCACCAGCGGCATCGAGGAAAAGGCCCTGCGCAAGGCGCAGGACCGCGAAGCTTCCAACGACTGAAAGGACGCCATGGCCAACCACATCGTGACCACCGAGCCCGACGAATCGCTCAGGACCTGGGGCTGGGTCAGCTACATCCTGCACCTGATCGTGGCGGTGGGCGCGGTGCTGCCGGGCGCGCAGGCCTCCGTCGTGCTGTTGCTGATCGCGCTGGTGATCGACCTGGTGAAGCGGACCGACGCCGTCGGCACCTGGCAGCAGTCGCACTTCAGCTGGCGCATCCGCTCGGTGCTGTGGGCCGGCGTGCTGTACGTGGTCACGGCCTGGCTGTGGCTGCTGTTCGTCGTGCCCGGCTGGATCGCCTGGGGGCTGATCTCGCTGTGGTTCCTCTACCGTATCGTCAAGGGCATGGTGGGCATGAACGCCGGCCGCGCCATGGAGCCCGCCGATGTCGTCTGATTCGAACTGCATCTTCTGCAAGATCGTCGCGGGCCAGATCCCGTCGAAGAAGGTCTACGAGGACGAGGAGCTGTTCGGCTTCCACGACATCTCGCCCTGGGCGCCGGTGCATTTCATGCTCGTGCCCAAGCGGCACATCCCGTCGATGGCGCAGTTGACGCCCGACGATGCGGCGCTGATGGGCCGGATCATGACGCTGGCACCCCAGCTGGCGCTCGAGCAGGGCTGCCGTCCGTACCCCGAGGGCGGCTTCCGCGTGGTGGTCAACACCGGCCAAGAGGGCGGGCAGGAAGTCCACCATCTCCATGTTCACGTCATGGGCGGTCCGCGCCCATGGTTCAAGGGCTAGTCATGCTGGCGGGTGGCGGCCCTGTCCGCCCATGCCGCCGGGACTAAAATTCTTTTCATTCTTCAGGAGTACTTCCATGGGTTCCTTTTCCATCTGGCACTGGCTGATCGTGCTGCTCGTCGTGGTCATGATCTTCGGCACCAAGAAGCTGCGCAACATGGGCTCCGACCTGGGCGGCGCCGTCAAGGGCTTCAAGGACGGCATGAAGGACGGTTCGTCGACCGACACGCCCGCTGCGCCCACGCAGCACGTGACCGGCACGCCGGCCGCCGACAAGTCGACCATCGACGTCGAAGCGCGTCAGAAGTCCTGAGCCGCCGCGCGTGATCGACCTCGGCATCTCGAAACTCGCGCTGATCGGCGCGGTGGCGCTGATCGTCATCGGGCCTGAAAAGCTGCCCCGGGTGGCGCGCACGGTCGGCATGCTGCTGGGCAAGGCCCAGCGCTACGTCAACGACGTCAAGTCCGAGGTCAATCGCTCGATGGACCTCGACGAACTGCGCAAGATGAAGGACACGGTGCAGGACGCCGCGCGCGATGTCGAACAGAGCATCCACGCGGGTGCCAGCGACTTCGAGAAGCAGTTCTCGGAGAGCGGCCAGACCCTGTCGGCGCTGGCCGAGCCCGAGGCCGCGTCCTATCCCGAGTACAAGCATCCCCGCAAGAACTGGCGTTTGAAGCAGGGCGCCACGCCGCAGTGGTACAAGTCCCGCAACGGCGTTCGTACCAAGGCGCTTTCCGGCGCGGCGCGCGTCGCGCGCTTCCGTCCCCACAAGATCAACTAGGCGCCACGCCGAATCGGCCGCGCGCAGTGCGCCCCGACTTCCTGCCTGCAGCGTTCCCTCATGGCCGATTCCACCGACAAGAACAAAGACGACGAACTGGCCGGCACCGAGCAGCCTTTCGTCGCCCACCTGATGGAGCTGCGCGATCGCCTGCTCTATTGCGTCTACGGCCTGGCCGTGGCCGCGGCGCTGCTGGCCTTCTGGCCGGGCCCCAGCGGGCTGATCGACCTGATCGCGATGCCGATCAAGGCGCACATGCCGCCCGGCGCGAAGCTGATCGCCGTCGGCGTGTTCTCGCCCTTCTTCGTGCCGCTCAAGGTGCTGGGCATGACGGCCGTGCTGCTGGCGCTGCCCTGGCTGATGTACCAGATCTGGATGTTCGTGGCGCCGGGCCTCTACAGCCATGAAAAGAAGTTCGCACTGCCGCTGATCCTCTTCGGCAGCCTGCTGGCCTATTCCGGCATCGCCTTCGTGCAGTTCTTCGTGCTGGACAAGATGTTCGGCTTCATCCAGAAGTTCACGCCGCCCAGCGTGGCCGCCACGCCCGACATCTCCTCGTACGTGGAGGCGATCCTGTCGCTCTACATCGCCTTCGGCTGCGCCTTCCAGGTGCCGATCGTGGTGATGCTGCTGGTGCGCTTCGAGCTGGTGACCATCGAGAAACTGCGCAGCTTCCGCGGCTACTTCATCGTGCTGGCCTTCGTGGTGGCCGCCGTGCTGACGCCGCCCGACGTGGTGTCGCAGCTGGCGCTGGCGGTGCCTATGTGCCTGCTCTATGAGGTGGGTATCCTCGCGGCGCGCTATTTCGTGAAGCACAGCGCGGCGCCCAAGGAAGAAGAGGGCGCCGACTCGGCCTCCTCCTGAGGAACAAAAAAATGCCCGGGACCGGGCATTTTTTTCAGGCTACTCGGTATCGGCCGGGCTGCGCCGCTGCTGTACCTTGGGCCGCAGGCCCGGCACCACGTTCAATTCCATCTTGTCGGTGCCGCGCTGCAGCGCGAAGCGCGCCTCGTTGCCGGGCTTGAGGCCGGCCACCGCGGTCAGCAGCTCCTGCACGTTGTCGATCTTGCGATCGTCCACGTTGGTGATCACGTCGCCGGGCCGGATGCCGGCCTTGGCCGCCGGGCCGTTCTGCAGCACGCCGGTGATGATCACGCCGGCGTTGGCCTTGACGCCGAAGGTCTCGGCCAGTTCGGGCGAGAGGTTGTTCGGCTCCACGCCGATCCAGCCGCGCGTGACCTTGCCTTCCTTGACGATGTCGCCCAGCACCTGCTTGGCGATCGACACCGGGATCGCGAAGCCGATGCCCATGCTGCCACCCGAGCGCGAGTAGATCGCGGTGTTGATGCCCTCGAGGTTGCCGTTCACGTCGACCAGCGCGCCGCCCGAATTGCCGGGGTTGATGGCCGCGTCGGTCTGGATGAAGTTCTCGAAGGTGTTGATGCCCAGCTGGTTGCGGCCCAGCGCCGAGACGATGCCGCTGGTCACGGTCTGGCCGACGCCGAAGGGGTTGCCGATGGCCAGCACCTGGTCGCCCACCGCCAGCGCGTCGGAGTTGCCCAGCACGATGGCCGGCAGCTTGTCCAGTTCGATCTTCAGCACCGCCAGGTCGGTTTCCGGGTCGGTCCCGATCACCTTGCCGCGCGCATGCCGGCTGTCGTTGAGCGTGACGTCGATCTCGTCGGCGCCCGCCACCACATGGTTGTTGGTGAGGATGTAACCGTCGGTGCTGACGATCACGCCGCTGCCCAGGCCCACCTGGGGCTGGTCGTCGCCCTGGTCGCCGAAGAAAAAGCGGAACCAGGGGTCGTTGCTGCGCGGATGGCGCTGCGCGGCCTTGCTGGTGTTGATGCTGACCACCGCCGGCGCCGCCTTGCGGGCGGCGGCGCTGAGGCTGCCGGCGGCCGTCGTGGCCGGGCTGGCGTTGCCGGGCGCCTCGATGATCGAGACCAGCCCGCTCAGCGAGGTGCGCCGGTTGAGCCATTCGGGCTTGAGCGTGGCGACCACGAAATAGGCCGCCAGCAGGACGGTCACGGCTTGGGCGAAGAGCAGCCAGGTGCGTTTCATGAACAGAGGGGCAAAAGCGAAAGGAGAGCGCGGCCACACGCGGCCGGCGCCAGGGCGCAATTGTCCCTCAACGCTTCGCAACGCTGGCCACGCCGCGCCACAATCGGCACATGAGCACCACCCGCCACGAACTCCTGCACGCCTTCGACCTGCTGCTGGCCCCCGCGCGCTTCAAGGACTACGGGCCCAACGGCCTGCAGGTCGAGGGCCGCACCACGGTGCGCAAGATCGTCTCGGGCGTGACCGCCAGCCGGGCGCTGATCGAGGCCGCGATCCATGCCGAGGCCGATGCGATCTTCGTGCACCACGGCCTGTTCTGGCGCGGCCAGGACGGCCGCGTGACCGGCTGGATGCGGCAGCGCCTGGGCCTGCTGCTGGGCGACGACGTGAACCTGTTCGCCTACCACCTGCCGCTCGACGCCCATCCCGAGCTGGGCAACAACGCCCAGCTGGGGCTGCAGCTGGGCCTGGCGGCGCACCTGGGCCCGGCCGGTCGCTTCGGCGAGCAGGACCTGGGCTTCATCGGCGGGCGCATCGACGGCAGCGGCTTCGCCGACGCCGCGGCGCTCGCGGCGCATGTGCAGCAGGTGCTGGGCCGCCATGTCACGCTGGTGCCGGGCACGCGGCGCCCGATCCAGACAGTGGCCTGGTGCACCGGCGGCGCGCAGGGCTACTTCGAGGCCGCGATCGCGGCCGGCGCCGATGCCTTCATCACCGGCGAGATCTCCGAGCCGCAGGCCCACTACGCGCGCGAGATGGGCGTGGCATTCCTGGCCTGCGGCCACCACGCCACCGAGCGCTACGGCGCACCGGCGGTGGCTGCGCACGTCGCCGCCCAGCTGGGGCTGGCGCACGAATTCATCGATATCGACAACCCGGCCTGAACGAGGCGAGGAACATGAGCGACAACGTTGCATCGGCCGGCCTGCCGATCGCCATCACCATGGGCGACCCGGCCGGCATCGGCCCCGAGATCGTGGCCAAGGCCTTCCTGCAGGCGCCAGAACTGACGCGCGGCTGTTTCGTGGTGGGCGACCTCGGCACCCTGCGCCGCGCCGCGGCGGCGCTGGCGGTGCCTGGCGGCGTCTCGCTGCCGGTGGCGCTGATCGCGCGGGCCGAGGAGGTCGCGGGCCTGCCGCCGCATTGCCTGCCGCTGCTGCAGGCCATCGAGGTGCCGCAGGGCGTGGTGACCGGCCAGGTCGGCGCGGCCGCCGGAAAGGCGGCCGGCGACAGCGTGGTCTGGGCCGCGCGCGCGGCGCTGGCGGGCCAGGTGGCGGCCATCGTCACCGCGCCGCTGCACAAGGAATCGCTGGCGGCCGCGGGCTTTCCGTTTCCGGGCCACACCGAGCTGCTGCAGGCCGAAGCGGCCGCGCACCTGGGGCGTCCGCTGGCCGAGGTGCCGGTGCGCATGATGCTGGCCAACGACGAGCTGCGCACGGTGCTGGTCAGCATCCACATGTCGCTGCGCCAGGCGATCGATGCGGTGCACCGCGAGGGCGTGCTGGACACGATCCGGATCGCGCACCGGGCCCTGGGCGCCGCGCTGGGTCGCGCGCCGCGCATCGGCGTGGCGGGCCTGAACCCGCATGCGGGGGAGGGCGGCCTGTTCGGCAGCGAGGAGCGCGAGGTCATCGCGCCGGCCATTGCCGCCGCGCGCGCCGAAGGCATCGACGCCCAGGGTCCCCATGCGCCCGACACCGTCTTCATGCGGGCCCGGGCCACGCCGGACAAGGCCGGCGAATTCGACGTGGTGATCGCGATGTACCACGACCAGGGGCTGATCCCGGTCAAGTACCTGGGCGTGGACAAGGGCGTGAACGTGACGCTGGGGCTGCCGCTGGTGCGCACCAGCCCCGACCATGGCACCGCTTTCGACATCGCGGGCACCGGCCGCGCGGACCCGGCCAGCCTGATCGAGGCGATCCGGATGGCGCGATCGCTCGCGCCGGGCGCGCTCAGGGGCGCTTGAGGCTGTCGCGGATCTCGCGCAGCAGCGCGATGTCCTCGGGCGGGGTCGCCACGGCGGGCGCCGCTTCTTCCTTCTTCCGCAGCCGGTTGATCTGCTTGACCATCATGAAGATGATGAAGGCCAGGATCAGGAAGTTGACCGCGATGGTGATGAAGTTGCCATAGGCCAGCACCGGCACGCCGGCCTTCTTCAGGTCGGCCAGGTTGTTGGCCACGCCGGCCGGCACCGTGCCCAGCACCACGAAGAGGTTGGAGAAATCCAGCTTGCCGAACACCAGGCCGGCGAGCGGCATGATCACGTCGCCGACCAGCGAATCGACGATCTTGCCGAAGGCGGCGCCGATGATCACGCCGACGGCCAGGTCGATCACATTGCCCTTGATGGCAAATTCCCGGAACTCTTTGAGAACGCTCATGTCTGCCTACCTCGCGTGGATGTTGGAATCGCGGTCAGTATAGGGGTGCTCCAGGCTTCGGCGCGGCGCGGCCCGTGGGTGGGTGCGCGTTGAATCTGTCTGTATCGCTCCGCTACAATCGCGGGTTGACCCAAGCCCCCAGCGAGAAGATTGAGGACCCCCATGAGTGACATCCCCGTCGGCGCCCCCCGGATCGACAAGAGCAAGAGGACGTGGTTGATTGCATCGACCTGCGCCGGTGCCGTGGGTGGCGTGGCAACCGCCATCCCCTTCGTCAGCACCTTCCAGCCCTCCGAGCGCGCCAAGGCCGCCGGTGCGCCGGTCGAAGTGGACATCAGCGCGATGCAGCCCGGTGAGAAGATCACCGTCGAATGGCGCGGCAAGCCCGTGTGGATCCTCAAGCGCACGCCGCAGCAGATCGCCGAGCTGCCCAAGCTCGACAGCCAGCTGGCCGATCCGAAGTCGGCCCGCAACCCGGCCGAATTCACGCCCGAGTACGCGCGCAACGAAGGCCGCTCCATCAAGCCCGAAGTGCTGGTGGTGGTCGGCATCTGCACCCACCTTGGCTGCTCGCCCATCGACCGGCTGCAGGCCGGTCCGCAGCCTTCGCTGCCCGACAACTGGGAAGGCGGCTTCCTGTGCCCCTGCCACGGCTCGACCTTCGACCTGGCCGGCCGCGTCTACAAGAACAAGCCCGCGCCCGACAACCTCCCAGTCCCGCCGCACATGTACCTCTCGGACACGCGCCTGCTGATCGGCGAAGACAAGAAAGCCTGAGGCAGAAGAAAAATATGGCTGAATTCCACGAAATCTCCCCCAATGCCCCGGCCGGCGAAAAGCTGCTGAACTGGGTCGACAACCGCTTCCCGCTGACCAAGCTGTGGAACGACCAGTGGGGCAAGTACTACGCACCGAAGAACTTCAACTGGTGGTACATCTTCGGCTCGCTCGCGATGCTGGTCCTCGTGATCCAGATCGTGACCGGCATCTTCCTGGTGATGCACTACAAGCCCGACGCCAACCTCGCGTTCGCCTCGGTCGAGTACATCATGCGCGACGTGCCCTGGGGCTGGCTGATCCGCTACATGCACTCCACGGGGGCCTCGGCCTTCTTCGTGGTGGTCTACCTGCACATGTTCCGCGGCCTGATCTACGGCAGCTACCGCAAGCCGCGCGAGCTGATCTGGATCTTCGGCTGCGCGATCTTCCTGTGCCTGATGGCCGAGGCCTTCATGGGCTACCTGCTGCCGTGGGGCCAGATGTCCTACTGGGGCGCCCAGGTGATCGTGAACCTGTTCGCCGCGATCCCCTTCGTCGGTCCTGACCTCGCGCTGCTGATCCGCGGCGACTACGTGGTGAGCGACGCCACGCTGAATCGCTTCTTCAGCTTCCACGTGATCGCCGTGCCGCTGGTGCTGCTGGGCCTGGTCGTGGCGCACCTGATCGCGCTGCACGAAGTCGGCTCGAACAACCCCGACGGCATCGAGATCAAGGCCAACCTCGGTCCCGACGGCCACCCGGTCGACGGCATCCCGTCGCACCCTTACTACTCGGTGCACGACATCTTCGGCGTTGTGATCTTCCTGACGATCTTCTCGGCCGTGATCTTCTTCGCGCCCGAAGCCGGCGGCTACTTCCTGGAGTACAACAACTTCATCCCGGCCGACTCGCTCAAGACGCCCAACCACATCGCACCGGTCTGGTACTTCACGCCCTTCTATTCGATGCTGCGTGCCATCACCAGCGAGATGATGTATGCGCTGATCGCCTGCGTCGTCGGCGCCGCGGTGTTCGGCGTCTGGAAGACCCGCGTGCCGGCCATCGTCAAGGGTGCGTTCGTGATCGCCGCGGTCGTCGTGGCCGCGCTGATGCTCTCGATCGATGCCAAGTTCTGGGGCGTGGTCGTGATGGGCGGTGCCGTCATCATCCTGTTCTTCCTCCCCTGGCTGGACAACAGCCCGGTCAAGTCGATTCGCTACCGTCCGAGCTGGAACAAGTACCTCTACGGCGTGTTCGTGATCAACTTCCTGGTGCTCGGCTACCTGGGTGTGCAGCCGCCGTCGCCGCTGGGCGAGCGCGTGTCGCAGATCGGCAGCCTGTTCTACTTCGGCTTCTTCCTGCTGATGCCGTGGTGGAGCCGTGTGGGTACGTTCAAGCAGGTGCCGGACCGCGTCACCTTCCATGCGCACTGAGCCAAGAGAAGAAGAATGAAGAAACTGATCCTCACGCTGATCGCCGCTCTCGGCATCGTCACGGGCGCCCAGGCCGCCGAAGGCGGTATCGCCTGGGACAAGGCGCCCAACAAGACCAACGACCTGGCTTCGCTGCAGAACGGCGCCAAGCTGTTCGTCAACTACTGCCTGGGCTGCCACTCGGCGGCGTTCATGCGCTACAACCGGCTGCAGGACATCGGCATCACCGAGCAGCAGATCAAGGACAACCTGCTGTTCACGACCGACAAGGTCGGTGAAGTCATGAAGGCGAACATCGATCCGCACCAGGCCAAGGAATGGTTCGGCGCGAACCCGCCCGACCTGACCCTGGTGGCGCGCTCGCGCGCCGGCCATGGCGGCACCGGTGCCGACTACCTCTACACCTACCTGCGCACCTACTACCGCGACGACACCAAGGCCACGGGCTGGAACAACCTCGCGTTCCCGAGCGTCGGCATGCCGCACGCGCTGTGGGAGCTGCAGGGCGACCGCCGTCCGGTCTACACCAAGATCGAGTCGCACGGCCACGAGGTCGAGGTCTTCAAGGGCTGGGAACAGACCCGCCCGGGCACGCTGACCCCGCTGCAATACGACCAGGCCGTGGGCGATCTCGTCAACTACCTGCAATGGATGGCCGAACCGGCCCAGAACACCCGTGTGCGCATCGGTGTCTGGGTGCTGCTGTTCCTCACGATGGCGCTGGTCTTCGTCTGGCGCCTCAACGCCTCGTACTGGAAAGACGTCAAGTAAGTCGTCCAATGCCGATCGATGCCGCCGCAGGGCGGCCGGTCCCGCAGAGTGGGTTGCCAACGCAACCCACTCTTTTTGATTTTTAGGAGTCTCTCGCCATGATGGTTCTGTATTCAGGTACGACCTGCCCCTTTTCCCACCGCTGCCGCTTCGTGCTGTTCGAGAAGGGGATGGACTTCGAGATCCGCGACGTCGATCTCTACAACAAGCCCGAAGACATCAGCGTGATGAACCCGTACGGCCAGGTGCCGATCCTGGTCGAGCGCGACCTGATCCTGTACGAGTCGAACATCATCAACGAGTACATCGACGAGCGCTTCCCACATCCGCAGCTGATGCCCGGCGACCCGGTCGACCGCGCGCGCGTGCGCCTGTTCCTGCTCAACTTCGAGAAGGAACTGTTCGTGCACGTGGCGGCGCTCGAGAACCGTGCCGCCAAGGGCAACGACAAGGCGCTGGAAAAGGCGCGCGCGCACATCCGTGACCGCCTGACCCAGCTCGCACCGGTGTTCCTGAAGAACAAGTACATGCTGGGCGACAACTTCTCGATGCTCGACGTGGCCATCGCACCGCTGCTGTGGCGCCTCGACTACTACGGCATCGACCTCAGCAAGAACGCGGCCCCGCTGCTCAAGTACGCCGAACGCATCTTCTCGCGCCCGGCCTACATCGAAGCGCTGACCCCGTCCGAAAAGGTCATGAGGAAGTAAGACTCGCCCCCGAAGGCTGCACGCACTTCGTGTCGCGTGCGCCTTCCCCCTTCCGGGGGCAACACCTGCGGCCCGGCAAAGCCGGTTCCGCGGTGTTCCGCGAAAATGCGGGAGCCCGTTGCCGCGGACCGCAATCACCACTCACATGATCAACGCACTCGATTCGACTTCCACCCGCCCGTACCTGATCCGTGCCCTGTACGAATGGTGCACCGACAACGGGTTCACGCCCTATGTGGCGGTGCTGGTCGACGACTCCGTGCAGGTGCCGCGCGAGTACGTGAAGAACGGCGAGATCGTGCTCAACGTCAGCTTCGACGCGACCAGTTCGCTCAAGCTGGGCAACGACTTCATCGAGTTCAAGGCGCGCTTCGCGGGCACCGCGCGCGAGATCGTCGTGCCAATCGGCCGGGTGATCGCGATCTACGCACGCGAGAACGGCCAGGGCATGGCCTTTCCCGCGCCCGCGCCGGCTTCCGCGTCGGGTGAAGAGGGCGACGAGCCCTCGGCGCCGCCGCCCCGCATGCCGCTGCGCGATGCGTCGCGCGGCAACGAGGGCGATGCGAGCAAGGTGGTGCACCTGGTCGCGGTCGAAGGCTCGGACGAATCGCCCGATGGCGAAGGCCATGCGCCGGCCGATCCCGAGCCGCCGAAGCCGCCCGCGGGCGGTGGTGCCAAACCTTCGCTCAAGCGCATCAAGTAAGGCGCATCCGCGCCGGTAGAATTCGGTCCGCGCCGCTTTAGCTCAGTTGGTAGAGCAACCGCCTTGTAAGCGGTAGGTCGTCAGTTCGATTCCGACAAGCGGCACCACTTTGACTCCGGGAACATCCTGGAACCAACGAAACCCCTGGGGACATCCGTCCCGAGGGGTTTTTTCTTGTCCGGGCCCGCCGCGCTCAGTGCCGGGCCTGCACCTTGATCCGGATGCTCGAGACGTTCCAGCCCTTGGCGTTCAGACGGGTCACGAGCGCTGGCGTCAGCTGACGCAGTTTGGCAGCCGCGGCGCTGCCCTGTACCAGCAGGCACCAGACGTCTTCCTCGGCCGGGCCGGCCTTCACCGCGGCCCGCATGTCGGCCGGAATCAGCGTCTCGACGGCCTTGAGCCGTTCGCTCGCATCGCGGGCCCGCGCGACCAATCCGGCCAGGGTCGGCGATGCATCGGAGGCCTCCAACACGGTCTGGGGCTTGAAGCGGCGGTGTATTGACATGAACGAGGGTGGACCTAGTGGCTAAAATGCCCGGTTTGCCGGCACAGGCGCCGGGATGGACCGCTTGCTTTCAGGCAAAGCGTGCCCAAGTGCATTCACCCTATCTTAGGGATTTCGTCGCAGCGTCCGAAGCTTCGAGCGCCCGATCGATCCTTCACACATGGCCACCAACTTCCTGACCCAAATCTTCGGCAGTCGCAACGACCGCTTGCTCAAGCAGTACCGCAAGACCGTGGAGCGCATCAACGGCCTCGAGCCCCAGTTCGAGAAGCTCAGCGACGATGCACTGCGCGCCAAGACGCAGGAGTTCAAGGAGCGCATCGCGAAGGGCGAGTCGTTGGACGACCTGCTGCCCGAGGCCTTCGCCACGGTGCGCGAAGGCTCCAAGCGCGCGATGAAGATGCGGCACTTCGACGTGCAGCTGTTGGGCGGCATGGCCCTGCACAACGGCAAGATCTCGGAAATGCGCACCGGCGAGGGCAAGACCCTGACCGCCACGCTGCCGGTGTACCTGAACGCGCTGTCCGGCAAGGGCGTGCACGTGGTGACGGTGAACGACTACCTGGCCAACCGCGACGCGCAATGGATGGCCCGGCTCTACAACTTCCTCGGCCTGACCGTGGGCATCAACCTGCCCAACATGCCGCGCGAGGAGAAGCAGGCCGCCTACGCCGCCGACATCACCTACGGCACCAACAACGAGTACGGCTTCGACTACCTGCGCGACAACATGGTCTACGAGTCGCAGGACCGCGTGCAGCGCCAGCTGAACTACGCGATCGTCGACGAGGTGGACTCGATCCTGATCGACGAGGCCCGCACGCCGCTGATCATCAGCGGCCAGGCCGAGGACCACACCGACACCTACCTGGCGATCAACAAGGTGGTGCCGCTGCTGGTCAAGCAGGAGGGCGAGGAAGACCCGCGCACCGGCGAAGGCGTGACCAAGCCGGGCGACTTCACGGTCGACGAGAAGACCCACCAGGTGTTCCTGACCGAAGACGGCCACGAGAAGGCCGAGCAGGTGCTGTCCGAGTTCAAGCTGCTGCCCGAAGGCGCATCGCTCTACGACCCGGCCAACATCACGCTGATGCACCACCTGAATGCCGCGCTGCGCGCCCGGCATCTCTACCACCGCGACCAGCATTACGTGGTGCAGCAGGGCGAGGTCGTGATCGTCGACGAGTTCACCGGCCGCCTGATGAGCGGGCGCCGCTGGAGCGACGGCCTGCACCAGGCCGTCGAAGCCAAGGAAGGCGTGGAGATCCAGGCCGAGAACCAGACGCTGGCCTCGATCACCTTCCAGAACTACTTCCGTCTCTACAACAAGCTCTCGGGCATGACCGGCACGGCCGACACCGAAGCCTACGAGTTCCAGGAGATCTACGGTCTGGAGACCATGATCATTCCGCCCAACCGCATCAGCAAGCGCGAGGACCAGCTCGACCGCGTCTACAAGACCACGCGCGAGAAGTACGAGGCGGCGATCCAGGACATCCGCGAATGCTACGAGCGCGGCCAGCCGGTGCTGGTCGGCACCTCGTCGATCGAGAACTCGGAAATCATCGACGAGCTGCTCAACAAGGCTGGCCTGCCGCACCAGGTGCTCAACGCCAAGCAGCACGCCCGTGAAGCCGACATCGTGGCGCAGGCCGGTCGCGCCAAGATGATCACCATCGCCACCAACATGGCGGGCCGCGGCACCGACATCGTGCTGGGCGGCAACGTCGAGAAGATGATCGAGGCCGTCGAGGCCGACGAAGGCCTGGACGAGGCCGGCAAGCAGGCCGAGATCGCCACGCTGCGCGCCGAGTGGGCCCGCGACCACGAGGCCGTGAAGGCCCTGGGCGGACTGCGCATCATCGCCACCGAGCGCCACGAGTCGCGCCGCATCGACAACCAGCTGCGCGGCCGCTCGGGCCGCCAGGGCGACCCGGGCTCCTCGCGCTTCTACCTGAGCCTGGACGACCCGCTGATGCGCATCTTCGCGGGCGACCGCGTCAAGTCCATCATGGACCGGCTCAAGATGCCCGACGGCGAAGCCATCGAAGCCGGCATCGTCACGCGCAGCATCGAGAGCGCCCAGCGCAAGGTCGAGGCGCGCAACTTCGACGTGCGCAAGCAGCTGCTCGAGTACGACGACGTGTCGAACGACCAGCGCAAGGTGATCTACCAGCAGCGCAACGACATCCTGGACGCCACCGACCTCAATGCCCAGATCACGGCGCTGCGCGAAGGCTGCTTCACCGACCTCACGCGCCAGCACGTGCCGGCCGAATCGGTCGAGGAGCAATGGTCGCTGGGCGCGCTCGAGAAGACGCTGGCCAACGACTGGGCGCTCGAGATCCCCCTGAAGGCGGAGGTCGAGGCCGCTTCGGCCATCACCGACGAGGACATCGTCGAGAAGGTGGTCGCGGCCGCCAATGCCGCCTTCGAGGCCAAGCTGGCGCTCATCGGCCAGGAGAACTTCACCCAGTTCGAACGCATGGTGCTGCTGCAGAGCATCGACACCCACTGGCGCGAACACCTGGCCTCGCTCGACTACCTGCGCCAGGGCATCCACCTGCGCGGCTATGCGCAGAAGCAGCCCAAGCAGGAATACAAGCGCGAAGCCTTCGAACTCTTCGGCCAGCTGCTCGACTCGGTCAAGAACGCCGTCACGCGCCAGCTGATGACGGTGCGCGTGCAGTCGGGCGAACAGCTCGAACAGGCGGCCGAGACGATGGAAAGCCGCGCCGAGGCGATCTCGAACATCACCTACACCGCGCCCACCGAAACGGGCGAGGTCGAGGTGCGGGTCGACGAGGAGAGCACGCGCCGTGCGGCCGCAGCGGCCGCCGCGGGTGGAGGCCTGAGCGCCGAAGCCGCGGCCTTCGCGCGCGTCGGCCGCAACGACCCCTGCCCCTGCGGCAGCGGCAAGAAGTTCAAGCAGTGCCACGGCAAGCTGACCTGATCCGCTCCTGTTGTTCCCTCTTTTGAAGACGATGCCATGCCCGTGAACCTCACCCCTCCCAATCCGGCAATGCTGCACGCGGTGCCCGGCGTGCGCATCGGCGTGGCCGAAGCCGGCGTGCGCAAGGCGAACCGCAAGGACCTGACGGTCGTGCTGATCGACGAAGGCGCGGCCGTGGCCGGCGTGTTCACGCAGAACCGCTTCTGCGCCGCGCCGGTCCAGGTCTGCCGCGAGCACCTGGCGAAGAACTACGGCATCCGCGCGATGCTGATCAACACCGGCAACGCCAACGCCGGCACCGGCCAGGACGGCCTGGCGCGCACGCACCAGAGCTGCGTGGCACTGGCCCGCGAACTGAACATCGCCCCCGAGCAGATCCTGCCCTTCTCGACGGGCGTGATCATGGAGCCGCTGCCGGTCGACCGCATCGAGGCCGGCCTGCCCGCCGCGATCGCCGACGCTTCGCCCGACCATTGGGCGCGCGCGGCCGAAGGCATCATGACCACCGACACCGTGCCCAAGGCCTTCAGCCGCCAGGTGCAGATCGGCGGCGCGACCGTGACTGTCACCGGCATCAGCAAGGGCGCGGGCATGATCCGGCCGAACATGGCGACCATGCTCGGCTTCATGGCGACCGACGCGCAGATCGACCCGGCGCTGATCCAGCCGCTGGCCAAGGCCCTGGCCGACGCCTCCTTCAACCGCGTGACCATCGACGGCGACACCTCGACCAACGATTCCTTCGTCGTGATCGCCACGCAGAAGGCCGCACACGCGCGCATCGATTCGCTCGACTCGGCCGACGGCCGGGCGCTGTTTGCCGCGATGCAGGAAGTGGCGCGCCTGCTGGCCCAGGCCATCGTGCGCGACGGCGAGGGCGCGACCAAGTTCATCGAGATCCGCGTCGAAGGCGGCCGCGACGGCGCGGAATGCCGCCAGGTGGCCTATGCCGTGGCGCACTCGCCGCTCGTCAAGACCGCCTTCTTCGCCAGCGACCCGAACCTCGGGCGCATCCTGGCGGCCGTGGGCTACGCCGGCATCGACGACCTCGAACAGACCGGCATCGACCTCTACCTCGACGAGGTGCACGTGGCGGTCAAGGGCGGCCGCAACCCGGCCTACCGCGAAGAGGACGGCCAGCGCGTGATGAAGCAGAGCGAGATCACGGTGCGCATCGGCCTGGGCCGCGGCACCGCCGTCGACACGGTCTGGACCTGCGACCTGAGCCACGACTACGTCTCGATCAACGCCGACTACCGGTCCTGATCCGCCGTGGGCGGCGCGCGGGGCGCGTCGCTCCGTCTTCCTGCCCCTCTGCCGACAGAACCATGAACGACAAGTTTGACAAGCTGATCGAGCGCGCCGAGCACCTGATCGCCCGCATCGAATCGATCCTCCCGCAGCCGCTGCAGGCGCCCGCCGACTGGGATGCCGCGATCGCCTGGCGCTACCGCCGCCGCAGCACGGGCCATGGCGTGCTCGAGCCGGTGCGCCATGTGGCCAAGATGCCGCTCGACGCGCTCAAGGAGATCGACGTCCAGAAGGAGAAGATCGAGCGCAACACGCGCCAGTTCGTCGAGGGCAAGCCGGCCAACAACGTGCTGCTGACCGGCGCCCGCGGCACCGGCAAGTCCTCGCTGATCCGCGCCTGCCTGCAGGCCTATGCACCGCAGGGCCTGCGCCTGATCGAGGTCGACAAGGCCGAGCTGACCGACCTGCCCGACATCGTCGAGGTGGTGGCGAACCGGCCCGAGAAGTTCATCGTCTTCAGCGACGACCTGAGCTTCGACGAGGGCGAGCCCGGCTACAAGGCGCTCAAGTCCATCCTCGACGGCTCGGTGGCCGCATCGACGCCCAACGTGTTGATCTACGCGACCAGCAACCGGCGCCACCTGCTGCCTGAGTACATGAAGGACAACCTGAGCTACACCCACACCGAGGACGGCGAAGTCCATCCCGGCGAGGTGATCGAGGAGAAGATCTCGCTGTCGGAGCGCTTCGGACTCTGGGTCAGCTTCTACCCCTTCAGCCAGAGCGAATACCTGGCGATCACGGCGCAGTGGCTGTCGTCCTTCGGTGTCGACGCGGCGGCGATCGAGGCCGCACGCCCCGAGGCGCTGGTCTGGGCGCTGGAGCGCGGCTCGCGCAGCGGCCGCGTGGCCTACCAGTTCGCGCGCGACTACGCAGGAAGAGCATGACCGGGCGCAAGCACACCGAGGTCGCGGTCGGCATCCTGATCGGCGCCGACGAAGCCCTGCTGCTGTCGACGCGCCCCGAAGGCAAGCCCTACGCGGGCTACTGGGAGTTCCCGGGCGGCAAGATCGAGGCCGGTGAAACAGTGGAAGAGGCGCTGCGCCGCGAGCTGGAAGAAGAGCTCGGCATCACCATCGCGGGCGCCGAGGTCTGGAAGGTCACCGAGCACGACTACCCGCATGCGCTGGTGCGGCTGCACTGGTGCAAGGTGCGCGCGTGGTCCGGCGACTTCGAGATGCGCGAAGGCCAGGCCATGCGCTGGCAGCAACTGCCGTTGGACGTGAGCCCGGTGCTGCCGGGCGCGCTGCCGGTGCTGCAGTGGCTCAGCGAAGAGCGCGCCGCCTAGGCGGCGCCCGAGCTCACTGCAGGCGCGGGTCGCCGAAGGAGGCTTCGTCCGGCGGGGCCTCGGTCGGCACGCGGAATTCCTCGCTGGCCCAGGCGCCCAGGTCCACGCCCTTGCAGCGCGCGCTGCAGAAGGGGCGGTAGGCGTTGCTGGGGCCGTAGATGCTGTCTTCGCCGCAGCCGGGGCAGCGGACGATGCGTTCGCCGGTGGGCGTGCTTCGGGTGCTCATCGTGTTTCTCCTGCGCCCGGCGCCCGCTGAGGGCGTCCAGGCCGGTTCGTCCGCGCGCGGCTCACGCGCAGAGCGTCAGTTCGAAAGGGGTGTCCTGGGTGCTGGGATGCAGGCGATCGTCGGCTTCGTGGCGCATGAGCCGCACCGAGACCATCAGGCGGTTGCCGCTGATCTCGGGGATCACGCCCAGCCGCGGGTCGATGCGCAGGCGCAGCAACTGGAAACTCCGGCCTTGCGGCAGATTCTGCTGGAACTGGCCGCCGGCGGCCATGACCTTGTAGGGCACGTCGGCATCGCGCAGCAGCTTGAGCAGCAGGTAGATCGCTTCGGCCAGCGGCGACAGGGTGGCCGACCAGCGCTCCAGGTCCGTGCGGCGCAGCGGTGCCGGCCGGTTCTGCCAGGCATGGTAGGCCGGCAGGTCGAATTCGCAGGTGCCGCCGGGAATGCCGGCGCGGCTGCGGATGCTCATCAGCCACTCGTTCTCCGTCAGCGCCTGGCCGGCCTTGCCGGGCAGGGTGTGGAGCGTGGCGAAGTTGCGTTCGAGCTGGCCGACCACCTGGTCGAGCACCGCTTCCGAGATCGCCGGATTGCCGCGGTAGCTGTTGAAGACGTTCTTGTGCTTGTCGAGGTCACGCAGCACGTCGGCCTTGAGGTCGGCGCGCGCAGCCACGTCCATGATCTCGAAGATCGTGACGAGGGCGTAGTGATGGGAGAGGGCGGAGTCCGAGGGGACCAGCTCGCCCAGCCGGCGGAACAGGTGCTCCAGCCGGAGGTAGGTCCGGATGCGCTCGTTGAAGGGGTACTCGTAAAGAATCACGCGGGTGTATCGTTTCCTGTCGGGGCATCATAGCCGCCGGGTGGCCTGCCGGATGTGTCCTCTTGCTTCATTTGGCGATCCAGCGCGCCCACAGCTGCTGCACTTCCCGCGCCAGCTGCGGCAGGTCGAGCCCGTCGTTGTAGATCACCGCGTCGGCCGCGGCCCGCCGTGCGCTGCGCGGCGCCTGTTGCGCGATCACGGCCTGCACCGCCTCGGGCGTCCAGCCGGAACGCGCCACCACACGCTGCAGCTGCGTGGCTTCGTGCGCGTCGACCACCAGCACCCGGTCCACGATGCCGCGCCAGCGCTTCGATTCGACCAGCAGCGGCACGTCGAAGACGATCGGCGCGCCGGCGGCGGCCGCGGCTTGGCGCTCGGTCTCGAGGCCGATCAGCGGGTGCAGGATCGCTTCCAGCCGCTTCCGGGCGCCGGTGTCGCTGAACACGATCGCGCGCATGCGGGCGCGGTCCAGGCCGCCGTCGGCAGCGAGCACCCCGGGGCCGAAGGCAGCCTCGATCGCGGGCATGGCAGCACCGCCGGGCTGCGCGATGGCGCGCGCGATGGCATCGGTGTCGACGAGCGTGGCGCCGCACTGCACCAGCAGGGCCGCGACCGTGCTCTTGCCGCTGCCGATGCCGCCGGTCAGGCCGATGCGCATGGCCTCAGCCCAGGCCAACCGCGCGCAGGATCGCGTCGGGGCCGAAGAACATGGCGGTGAAGCCGGCGCCGGCGAGGAAGGGGCCGAAGGGCACGTAGCCGCCTTCGCGCAGCCCGTTGTTGAACTTGAGCGCCAGGCCGACGATCACGCCGATCACCGAGGCCATGAGCACGATCGGCACCAGCGCCTGCCAGCCGAACCAGGCGCCGAAGGCCGCGAAGAGCTTGAAGTCGCCGTAGCCCATGCCTTCCTTGCCGGTGGCGAGCTTGAACAGCCAGTACACGCTCCACAGCGAGAGGTAGCCGGCGGCAGCGCCCAGCACGGCGGCGTTCAAGGCCACGCCGGTCAGCCCCAGCAACGAGGCCAGCAGCCCGGCCCACAACAGGGGGAGGGTGATGTCGTCGGGCAGCAGCGTGGTGTCCCAGTCGATCAGCGCCAGCGCCAGCAGCGCGGCCGAGAAGCCGCACCAGGCCAGCGCCGCCCATTGGCCGGGCATGCGCCAGACGCACCAGGCGAAGAGCAGGCCGGTCGCGAGCTCGACCAGCGGATAGCGCAGCCCGATCGGCGTCTTGCAGGACGCGCAACGCCCGCGCAGCAGCAGGTAGCTGACCAGCGGCACGTTCTCGTACCAGCGGATCTCGTGGCCGCACTGCTGGCAGCGCGAACGCGGCACCATCAGGTTGAAGGGCTCGCCCGCGCCCGGTTCGCTGCCGTCGAGGCCGGCGCAATCCGACACCCACTGCCGCTCGAGCATCTTGGGCAGGCGGTAGATCACCACGTTGAGAAAACTGCCGATCAGCAGCCCGAGCACGCCGGCCAACGCGGCGTCCACACCTTGCGAAACGAACATCAGACGACTTGGCCCAGTTTGAAGATGGGCAGGTACATCGAGACCACGATGCCGCCGATGATCGTGCCGAGAAACACGATGATGATGGGTTCCATCAGGCTGGACAGGCCCGCGACCATGTCGTCGACCTCGGCCTCGTAGAAGTCGGCGGCCTTGCCGAGCATGTGGTCGATCGAGCCGGACTCCTCGCCGATGGCGGCCATCTGCAGCACCATCGAGGGGAACACGTTGGCATTGGTCATGGCGGTCGTCAGGCTGGTGCCGGTCGAGACCTCCTGCTGGATCTTGACCGTGGCATCGGCGTACACCGAATTGCCCGAGGCGCCGCCCACCGAGTCGAGCGCCTCGACCAGCGGCACGCCGGCCGCGAACATGGTCGCCAGCGTGCGGGTCCAGCGCGCGACGCAGGACTTGTCGATCAGCGTGCCGAAGATCGGCAGGCGCAGCAGCAGCCGGTCCATCACGCGCTGCACCTTCTCGTTGCGTTTCCAGGCCTGCAGGAAGAAGTAGATGCCGCCGCCGATCACGCCGAAGATCAGCCACCAGTAGGCGACGAAGACCTCGCTGATGCCCATCACGATCAGCGTCGGGGCCGGCAGGTCGGCGCCGAAGGAACTGAACACTTCCTTGAAGGCCGGGATCACGAAGATCATGATGATGGCCACCACGACGAACGCGACCACCACCACCGACATCGGGTACATCAGCGCCGACTTGATCTTCGACTTGATGGCCTCGGTCTTCTCCATGTAGGTGGCGAGCCGGTCCAGCAGTTCCTCCAGGATGCCCGCCGCTTCACCGGCTTCCACCAGGTTGCAGTAGAGGTTGTCGAAATACTTGGGGAACTTGCGGAAGGCGGCCGACAGCGAGGTGCCGGTCTCGACGTCGCTGCGGATGTCGTTGAGCAGCTTGGCCACGCTGGCGTTCGCGTTGCCGCGCCCGACGATGTCGAAGGCCTGCAGCAGCGGCACGCCGGCCTTCATCATGGTCGCCAGCTGGCGCGTGAAGATCGCGATGTCCTTGGGCTTGATGGCCTTGCCCGAGCGCATGCGCCGCTTCTTCACCTTGGTCAGCAGCACGCCCTGGCGCCGCAGCGCGGCCTGGACCTGGTTGGTGCCGGCCGCGCGCAGCTCGCCCCGCACCTGCTTGCCGTTGCGATCCTTGCCTTCCCATTCGTACACGAATTCCTTGTGTCCGCGTGGGGTGGATGTTGCCGTTGCCATGGGGGTTCCGCTTCTCAACAATGCTATTCGTTCGTGACCGCGAGCACTTCCTCGAGCGAGGTCAGTCCCTGCATCACCTTCTTCAGGCCCGACTGGCGCAGCGAACGCACGCCCTCGGCCTCGGATTGCCTGGCGATCTCCATCGCACTGCCGTCGCGCAGGATGATCTTCTGGATTTCCTCCGACACCGGCATGACCTGGTAGATGCCCACGCGGCCCTTGTAGCCGCCGTTGCAGGCCGAACAGCCGACGGCGCGGTAGGGCTTCCAGCTGCCGTCGATGTCGGCGTCCTTGAAGCCGGCGTCGCGCAGCGCTTCGTGCGGCACGTCCACCGGTTCGCGGCACACGGTGCACAGCCGGCGCGCGAGGCGCTGGGCCGTGATCAGGATCACGCTCGACGCGATGTTGAAGGGCGCGATGCCCATGTTGCGCATGCGCGTCAGCGTGGTGGGCGCATCGTTGGTGTGCAGCGTCGAGAGCACCAGGTGGCCGGTCTGCGCGGCCTTGATCGAGATGTCGGCGGTTTCCAGGTCGCGGATCTCGCCGACCATGATGATGTCGGGGTCCTGCCGCAGGAAGGCGCGCAGCGCGGCGGCGAAAGTCAGGCCGGCCTTCTCGTTGACGTTGACCTGGTTCACGCCCGGCAGGTTGATTTCCGACGGGTCTTCCGCGGTCGCGATGTTCACGCCGGGCTTGTTGAGCAGGTTGAGGCAGGTGTAGAGCGAGACTGTCTTGCCCGAGCCCGTGGGGCCGGTGACCAGCACCATGCCGTAGGGCCGGCCGATGGCGGTCAGCAGGCGCTCCTTCTCGACCGCGTCGTAGCCCAGCGCATCGATGCCCAGCTTGGCGCTGCTCGGGTCCAGGATCCGGATCACGATCTTCTCGCCGAACAGCGTCGGCAGCGTGCTGACACGGAAATCGATCACCCGGTCGGGGCCGATCTTGAGCTTCATCTTGCCGTCCTGCGGCACCCGCTTTTCCGAGATGTCGAGCTTGGAGATCACCTTGATGCGCGAGGCCAGCTTGTCCTTGATGATCGGCGGCGGGCTCGCGATCTCGCGCAGTTCGCCGTCGATGCGAAAGCGCACGCGGTACTGGTGTTCGTAGGGTTCGAAGTGGATGTCCGAGGCGCGCATCGCGAAGGCGTCGAGCAGCATCTTGTGCAGGAAGCGCACCACTGGCGCGTCCTCGACCTCGGCCACCGCCTGTTCGGCGCTTTCGCTGGGCGAGTCGATCGAGGCCTCGTCGAACTCGAACTCGGCGCCGACGATGCCGTCGATGGTCTCGGCCGCGGTGACCGCGGCCTGCTCGACCATGCGCGAGAGCTTGTCGTACTCGGCGATGACCCAGTCGACCCCCATCTGCGAGGCGAACTTGATCTTCTCGACGGCCTGCTGGTCGGAGGGGTCGGCCGTGGCGACGATCAGCCGGTTGTTGCGCTTGCTGAGCACCACGATCCGGTAGGCCTGGCACAGCTTCGCATCGAGCAGGTCCTTGGGCAGGCGCTGCGGATCGATGGCGTCGAGGTCGAGCAGGGGGGCGCCGAAGGCGCTGGACAAGGTGTGTGCGAGATCGGCCGCGGAGACGGCCCCGGTGCCGGTGAGCTCTGCAATGAAGCTGGAGCGGCCCGACAGCGAGCGCTGGTAGATTTCTTCGGCGGTCCTGGCGGGCAGCTTGCCGGCAGAGATCAGCGCTCGTGCGAGGCCCGGGAGGGCAACGGAGGCGCTATCTTTGGCAATGGGATCTGCAGCGGCCATCAGCGGATGTAAAAAGCGTGAAAAAGTGCTTCACGATCATCGCTGATCGCCCAGGGACTGTAAACGGCTGCCCGTCGAATGACGACGCAGCATTGTGTATTACAGCCTCAAAAGGCTGGTCGGGGTGAGAGGATTCGAACCTCCGGCCTCTACGTCCCGAACGTAGCGCTCTACCAGGCTAAGCTACACCCCGATGGTGGTTGCAATAAAAGAGAAATCGTCCTGGTTGCCCACTCTCGTGAGGGTCTAGGCGCGTCGCTCAAGCAACTGAGCCGCTAATTGTAGCAAACCTTGGACGTGCGAATTCGCAGAAAAACCACTTAATGCATCGATGGCGCGTTGCGCCTCGGCGGCGGCGGCCGCGCGGGTGGCTTCCAGCGCCCCGGTTTCGCGCACGATGGCCACGATGTGGGGCAGCTGGGTGGTGTCGCCGGTCTCGATGGCGTTGCGCACCAGCGCGCTCTGCGCGGGCGCGGCGCGCTGCATCGCGAGGATCAGCGGCAGCGTGGTCTTGCCTTCGCGCAGGTCGTCGCCGACGTTCTTGCCGGTCTCGCTGGCATCGCCTTCGTAGTCCAGCACGTCGTCGATGACCTGGAAGGCCGTGCCCAGGGCCTGGCCGTAGGAGGCGCAGGCTTCCTCGGTTGCGGCGTCAACGCCGGCCAGCACGGCCGCCAGCCGGGTGCTGGCCTCGAACAGCTTGGCGGTCTTGGAGCGGATCACGCGCAGGTAGGCCGACTCGTCGAGCGTGGCGTCGTGCATGTTCATGAGCTGCAGCACCTCGCCCTCGGCGATGATGTTGGTCGCCTCGGCCAGGATCTGCATCACGCGCATGTTGTCGGCGTCCAACATCATCTGGAAGGCGCGCGAATAGAGGAAGTCGCCGACCAGCACGCTGGCCGGGTTGCCGAAGGATTCGTTGGCGGTCGGCCGGCCGCGCCGCAGCGTGGACTCGTCGACCACGTCGTCGTGCAGCAAGGTCGCGGTGTGGATGAACTCCACCACCGCCGCCAGGTTGAAGCGCTGCTCGCCGCGGTAGCCCAGCGCGCCCGCCATCAGCAGCAGCAGGGCCGGGCGCAGCCGCTTGCCGCCGGCGGAGATGATGTACTGCGACACATGGCTGACCAGCGGCACCCCGGTATCGAGGCGGCGTGCAATCACGCGATCGACTTCGACCATGTCGTCTGCAATCAGCGCCAGAACGGAGGTCGTCGGGGAGGAGTCTGCGGCGGGGCTGGGCAACACGGTGACGCGCCGGAGCGCTGCTTGAAGTGAAGAACGAGCGGCGCGGGCCGCAGGTGCGAAGCCAAATTATAGAGAGCGCGGGAGAGGCTTGCCTGGACGCGCTGGCCCCGTGGGAGAGGGCGTGCTAGAATCTTGGGCTCTGCGGAATTCGCCGCGGAGCCATCTTCATCAAGAGGTCATCATGTACGCGGTCATAAAAACCGGCGGCAAGCAGTATCGCGTTGCTTCCGGCGAAAAAATTAAAGTAGAACAGATTGCTGCGGACGTAGGCCAGGAGATCGTGATCGATCAGGTTCTCGCAGTCGGCAACGGCGCAGAAATCAAGATCGGCACGCCCCTGGTGTCCGGCGCATCCGTCACGGTCACTGTGCTCTCGCACGGCAAGCACGACAAAGTGCACATCTTCAAGATGCGCCGTCGCAAGCACTATCAGAAACGTCAAGGCCATCGCCAGCAGTTCACCGAACTGCAAATCGGCGCGATCGCCGGTTAAGGAGAAGGCACCATGGCACAGAAAAAAGGCGGCGGCTCCACGCGAAACGGGCGCGATTCCAAGCCCAAGATGCTGGGCGTGAAAGCGTTCGGCGGTGAACTGATCAGCGCGGGCTCGATCATCGTGCGTCAGCGCGGAACCCAGTTCCACCCCGGCGTCAACGTCGGCGTGGGCAAGGACCACACGCTGTTCGCGCTGGTCGACGGCCACGTGTCGTTCGCCATCAAGGGCGCGCTGAACAAGCACACGATCAACGTGACGCCGGCTGCTTAAGCAACCGTCGTCCCGATCGGCCCGAAGCCCCGCTTGTCGGGGCTTCTTCATTTTTTCGTCCGCTGGCCGCAGCCACTGCGCACCGTCGCCAGCCGGGCTTTTCATTTGTAAACTGGACATCCCATGAAGTTCGTCGACGAAGCCTTCATCGACATCGCCGCTGGCGATGGCGGCAACGGCTGCGTGTCGTTCCGTCATGAGAAGTACAAGGAATTCGGCGGCCCCAACGGCGGCGACGGCGGTCGGGGCGGGCATGTGTTCGCCGTGGCCGACGTCAACCTCAACACGCTGGTCGACTTCCGCTATTCGCGCCGCCACGAGGCCAAGCGCGGCCAGCACGGCATGGGCTCCGACATGTTCGGCGCGGCCGGCGACGACATCGTGCTGAAGATGCCGGTCGGCACCATCATCACTGACGCCGAGACCGGCGAGGTGCTGTACGAGCTGCTGGTGCCGGGCGAGATGGTCACGATCGCCAAGGGCGGCGACGGCGGCTTCGGCAACATGCGCTTCAAGAGCGCGATCAACCGCGCGCCGCGCCAGAAGACGCCGGGCTGGCCGGGCGACAAGAAGAGCCTCAAGCTCGAGCTCAAGGTGCTGGCCGATGTGGGCCTGCTGGGCATGCCGAACGCCGGCAAGTCGACGCTGATCTCGGCCATCTCCAATGCCCGCCCGCGCATCGCGGACTACCCCTTCACCACGCTGCACCCCAACCTGGGCGTGGTGCGCGTCGGCCCCGAGCAGAGCTTCGTGGTGGCCGACCTGCCCGGGCTGATCGAAGGCGCCTCCGAAGGCGCCGGCCTGGGCCACCTGTTCCTGCGCCATCTGCAGCGCACCCGGCTGCTGCTGCATGTGGTCGACCTCGCGCCCTTCGACGAAGGCGTCGATCCCGTGGCACAGGCCAAGGCGATCGTCGGCGAGCTCAAGAAGTACGATGCCGGCCTCTACGACAAGCCGCGCTGGCTGGTGCTCAACAAGCTCGACATGGTGGCGTCCGACGAGCGCGCGGCGCGCGTCAAGGACTTCGTCAAGCGGCTGCGCTTCAAGGGTCCGGTGTTCGAGATCTCGGCGCTCACGCGCGAAGGCTGCGAACCGCTGGTCCAGGCCATCTACCAGCATGTCAAGGCGCAGCAGGTGGCCGAGCAGCCGCCGGTCGACGTCGATCCGCGCTTCGCCTGAGCGCTTCCCCGGGGCGGCCGCGGCCGCTCCCGTTTTCGAGTTTCTGATTCCGCCTCGCCTGCACCATGAGCTCCACCTTCGCTTCCACTGCCTTGCGCGATGCGCGCCGGATCGTCGTCAAGGTGGGTTCGAGCCTGGTCACCAACGAGGGCCGCGGGCTCGACGAGGCGGCCATCGGTGAATGGTGCCGCCAGCTCGCCAGCCTGATGCAGGACGGCCGCGAGGTGGTGATGGTCTCCAGCGGCGCGATCGCCGAAGGCATGAAGCGCCTGGGCTGGCGCACCCGCCCGCGCGAGATCAACGAACTGCAGGCCGCGGCCGCGGTGGGCCAGATGGGCCTGGCGCAGATCTACGAGACCAAGCTGCGCCTGAACGGCGTCGGCAGCGCGCAGGTGCTGCTCACGCACGCCGACCTGGCGGACCGCGAGCGCTACCTGAACGCGCGCTCGACCCTGCTGACACTGCTGAGCCTGGGTGTGGTGCCGGTGATCAACGAGAACGACACGGTGGTCACCGACGAGATCAAGTTCGGCGACAACGACACGCTGGGCGCGCTGGTCGCCAACCTGGTCGAGGCCGATGCGCTGGTGATCCTGACCGACCAGAAGGGCCTGTACACCGCCGACCCGCGCAAGAACCCCGACGCCACCTTCGTGCATGAGGGCCTGGCCGGTGACCTGGCGCTCGAGGCCATGGCCGGCGGCGTGGGCTCGGCCATCGGCAGCGGCGGCATGATCACCAAGATCCTGGCCGCGAAGCGGGCCGCCGGTTCGGGCGCCTCGACCGTGATCGCCTGGGGCCGCGAGCCCGATGCCTTGCTGCGGCTGACGCGCGGCGAGGCGATCGGCACCCTGCTGGTCGCGCAGACCGCCAAGCACCAGGCGCGCAAGCGCTGGATGGCCGACCACCTGCAGCTGCGCGGCGCCGTCACCGTGGATGCCGGCGCGGCCGCCAAGCTGCGCGACGAAGGCAAGAGCCTGCTGCCGATCGGCATGACCGGCGTGGAGGGCGAGTTCTCGCGCGGCGACGTGATCGCAGTGCGCGACCCGCAGGGGCTGGTGGTCGCGCGCGGCCTGGCCAACTACTCGAGCGCCGAGGCGCGCACGTTGTGCCGCAAGCCCTCGGCCGAGTTCGAGCGGCTGCTGGGCTATGCGGCCGAGCCCGAGATGGTGCACCGCGACAACATGGTGCTCATGGGCCGCTGACGCGCCCCGGGCGCGAGGGCTATTCGAGTTCCTGCACCGGATTCTTGAGCCGGCGGATCATCTCGCCGACGCTGGCGCGCGGCGCGCCGCTGCGGCACAGGCCCTGGGTCGCGAGCGCGTGGGTGTAGTTGGAGTTCACCAGCGCCATCGGCTTCCATTCCGGATTGGCGACCAGTTCCCAGGCGCCGCCGCTCGAGCGCGCATAGCTCTTCACCTCGCCGGTCGCGCAGCGCACGCCCTCGTAGAAGGCATTGACCGCGTTGCCCGACTTGCTCGTGCCCACCGCGACGTAGCGCACCAGGCCGTCGCCGGTGATGGTGATGGTGGCGGGGTCGACGCCGAACTTGAGCGTCATGTAGGCGGGCACTTCGAAGGGCACCAGGCGACGCAGGTCGAAGGCCGGGGGCGGCGGGGTGTCGCTCTCCTTCCAGTCGGGACCCTGGAAGATCTGGCCGATGGCGCCGCCGCCCGCGCCGCCGAGCAGGCAAGCCAGCAGCAGGGCGCGGCTAGCGCGGGACATGGAAGGGGTTGCGCGGGGCAGGGTGGTCGTTGGCAGGCGTGGCATTGGGGTCCGGGTCGAAGGTGGCGCCCGGGGGCAGGTCGAACTGAGGGTCTTGGCCTGCACCAGACGACGGGCGCTCGAATTCACGGGCGCGCACGTTGCTGCGCAGGAAGCGGTTGCGGAAATCCTGGCGGGGCAGGTAGCGTGCGAGTTCGGTCAGCGCCATTTCATAGACGCCGCGCTTGAACTCCACGACGACGTCGAGGGGGACCCAGTAGTCGTGCCAACGCCAGGCATCGAACTCCGGATGGTCGGTGGCACGCAGGTTGAGGTCCCAGTCGTGCCCGACCAACTGCAGCAGATACCAGATCTGCTTCTGGCCCTTGTAATGGCCCCGTGCGTCACGGCGGATGAACCGATCCGGCACCTCGTAGCGCAACCAGTCACGGGTACGGGCGACGATCCTCACATGCTCCGGCTGGAGCCCTACCTCTTCATGCAATTCCCGGAACATGGCCTGCTCGGGGCTTTCGCCACGATCGATGCCGCCTTGCGGGAACTGCCAGGAGTGCGTGCGGATGCGTTTGCCCCAGAAAACCTCGTTTCTCTGGTTGAGCAGGATGATGCCGACGTTGGGCCTGAAGCCGTCCCGGTCGAGCATAATCAAACCCCAATTTTTGAACTGCGTTGATTATGCCTGCCGGGTTGCACTCGGCAAGCGACCAGTTCCCCGGCCCTGCGGCCCAAACCCCCTTCCCGAGCGCGCGAACGACCGATGAAAGCTTCCCGTTTCTTTGTCTCCACCCTGAAGGAAGCGCCCGCTGACGCCGAAGTCGCGAGCCACCGGCTCATGATGCGTGCCGGCATGATCAAGAAGCTCGGCACGGGCATCTACACCTACATGCCCATGGGGCTGCGCGTGATCCGCAAGGTCGAGGCCATCGTGCGCGAGGAAATGAACCGTGCTGGCGCCGTCGAGCTGGCGATGCCGGTGGTGCAGCCGGCCGAGTTCTGGCAGGAGACCGGCCGCTTCGAGAAGATGGGCCCCGAGCTGCTGCGCATCAAGGACCGCCACGACCGCGACTTCGTGATCCAGCCCACCAGCGAGGAAGTGGTCACCGACATCGCGCGCCAGGAAATCCGCAGCTACAAGCAGCTGCCGAAGAATTTCTACCAGATCCAGACCAAGTTCCGTGACGAGCGCCGTCCGCGCTTCGGCCTGATGCGCGGGCGCGAGTTCATCATGAAGGACGCGTACAGCTTCGACCGCGACCTCGATGCCGCCAAGGCCAGCTACCAGGTCATGGCCCAGGCCTACCGCAACATCTTCGACCGCTTCGGCCTGCGCTACCGCGCCGTGGCGGCCGACAGCGGCGCCATCGGCGGCGACCTGAGCGAGGAATTCCAGGTAATCGCCGCCACCGGCGAAGACGCCATCGTCTACTGCCCCGACAGCAGCTACGCCGCCAACATGGAAAAGGCCGAAGCCCTGGCCCCGGCCGGCCCGCGCCCCGCGGCCGCCAAGGCGCTCGAGAAGACGCCCACGCCCGGCAAGAGCACCTGCGCCGACGTGGCCGAGCTACTCGGTGTGCCGCTCGCCACCACCATCAAGTCGCTGGTGCTGAGCACCGACATCCTCGACGAGGCCGGCAACCTCAAGGGTTCGCAGGTCTGGCTGCTGCTGCTGCGCGGCGACCACGACATGAACGAGATCAAGGTCGGCAAGGTGCCCGGCCTGGACAAGGGCTTCCGCTTCGCGACCCTGGCCGAGATCGACGAGCACTTCGGCTGCAAGCCCGGCTACCTCGGGCCGCTGAACCTCAAGAAGCCCGTGAAGCTGGTGGCCGACCGCGAAGCCGCGGTGCTGGCCGACTGGATCACCGGCGCCAACGAGGTCGATTTCCACATGACCGGCGTCAACTGGGGCCGTGACCTGCCCGAGCCCGAGATCGTGGCCGACCTGCGCAACGTGCTCGCGGGCGACCCCTCGCCCGACGGCAAGGGCGTGCTGGCCATCGAGCGCGGCATCGAGGTGGGCCATGTGTTCGTGCTGGGCACCAAGTACAGCAAGGACATGAACGCCACCTTCCTCGACGAAGGCGGCAAGCCGCAGTTCCTCGAGATGGGCTGCTACGGCATCGGCATCACGCGGCTGCCGGCCGCGGCCGTCGAGCAGAACCACGACGAGCGCGGCATCATCTGGCCCGACGCCCTGGCGCCCTTCACCGTGGTGGTCTGCCCGATCGGCATGGACCGCAGCGCCGAGGTCAAGACCGCCGCCCATGCGCTCTACGAGCAGCTGCTGGCGGCCGGCGTCGACGTGCTGCTGGACGACCGCGGCGAGCGCCCGGGCGCGATGTTCGCCGACTGGGAGCTGATCGGCGTGCCGCACCGCATCGTGATCTCCGATCGCGGGCTCAAGGAAGGCGAGCTGGAGTACCAGCACCGGCGCGACACCGCCGCGACCAAGGTGCCCGCCTCGGCGGCCCTGAGCTTCCTGCAGTCCCGCCTGGCCGCATGAGCCTGACGCCGGCCACCTCCCGCCGACAGCTGCTCGGCGGCGCGGCGGCCGGTGCGCTGGTGCTGGCCTGCCCGCGCGGCGCATGGGCCGGCGCGCAGATCGAGGAGCCGCTGATCGACTCGGTGCGCACCGCGCTGAGTTCGGCCATCCACAACAAGGCGCCGCCGATCCCCGAATTCGCGAGCACCGAGGCGCGGATGGCCTATTTGCGCTGGCTGGGCGACATGAGCGAGCGGCTCAAGAAGAAGATCGCCGACTGGCCCTCGCGCAAGGAATTCCTCCAGACCGCCTGGTACGAGAGCAAGCGCGCCGGGCTGGACGTGAGCCTGGTGCTGGGCCTGGTCCAGGTCGAGAGCAACTTCCGCAAGTTCGCCGTCTCGAGCGCCGGGGCGCGCGGCTACATGCAGGTCATGCCTTTCTGGACCCGGGTGATCGGCGACGCCGATCCCGCCAAGCTGTTCCACATGCAGACCAACCTGCGCTTCGGCTGCGTGATCCTGCGCCACTACCTGGACCGCGAGCGTGGCGACCTGTTCCTCACGCTGGGCCGCTACAACGGCAGCCGCGGGCGGGCGCCGTACCCGGACGCGGTGTTCGCCAACCAGCGGCTCTGGACCTTCAAGGACCGCGCGGCGGACTAGTTCTTGGGCGGCGTGCGCGTCACCATCACCTGGTCGATGCGGTAGCTGTCGACGTCCATCACCTCGAAGGTGTAGCCGGCCCAGACCACGCTGTCGGTGCGCTTGGGCACGCGGCGCAGCATCACCATCAGGAAGCCCGCCAGCGTCTCGTACTCGTCGGCATGCGGCAGCACGTCGATGTCGAGCGCGCGCTGCACGTCCTGCACCGGCGTCACGCCGTCGATCAGCCAGGAGTTCTCGTCGCGCCGCACGATCTGCTGCTCCTCGTCTTCCTGCGGGCCGACCAGGTCGCCCATCACCGTGCTCATCACGTCGTTGAGCGTGATCACGCCGACCACCAGGCTGTACTCGTTGACGATGATCGCGAAGTCCTCGTGCGCCTGGCGGAACTGCTCCAGCACCTCGGTCAGCGAGAGCCGATCGGGCACCACCAGCGCCTTGTGCAGCGGCACGCCCTGGTCGAGCGCCAGCGGCTGGCCGCTCAGCACGCGCTGGAACATGTCCTTGGCATCGACGTAGCCCAGCACATGATCGATGTCGCCGTCGCACACCGGGTAGGCGGAGAAGGGCTCGGCCACGATGCGCGCGCGCAGCACCGATTCGGGGTCGTCCTTCTGGAACCAGGCGATGCGGTCGCGCGAGGTCATCACGCTGCCGACCAGCCGGGTGTCGAGCTCGAACACGTTGGCGATCACCTGCTGCTCGCGCGCGGCCAGCACGCCCGCGCGGGCGCCGGCCTCGGTCATGGCCAGGATGTCGGCCGAGGTGATCTGGTCGACGCGCTGCAGCGGCACGCCCAGGAGCTTGAACAGCAGGTCGGTGCAGCGCGTGAAGAACCACACCAGCGGCTTGAAGGTGGTGATCAGCACATTCATCGGGCCGACCATGCGCACCGCCAGCTGTTCGGGATCGTTCATGCCCAGGCGCTTGGGGAACAGGTCGGCGAAGACCAGGAACAGCGCGATCACGATCGAGAACGAGGCCGCGAAGGCCCAGCCCTGGGCCGCTTCGACGCTGAGCCAGCGGCCGAGCAGGTCGGCGAAGAAGGGGGAGAAAGCGCCTTCGCCCACCACGCCGCCCAGGATCGCCACCGCGTTGAGGCCGATCTGGACCACGGTGAAGTAGGGCCCGGGCTGTTCCTGGATGCGCAGCACGCGGTCGGCGCGTGCGTCGCCGTCGTCGGCCATCTGGCGCAGGCGCAGGCGGCGGGAGGCTGCGAGCGTGATCTCGGCCAGCGAGAAGAAGGCGCTCGCCGCGATGAGCCCGAGGATGAGGAGCAGGCTTTGGGTCAGTGTCATGGGGGTCTCGGAAGACCCTCATGTTACTGACTGTGCGGACGCCACGACGCGCCCGCCGGTGCGGCCTCAGGCGGCGGGGGCGCCGATCACTTGCTGCAGCTCGCCCGATTCATACATCTCCATCAGGATGTCCGAACCGCCGATGAACTCGCCCTTGACGTAGAGCTGCGGGATGGTCGGCCAGTTGCTGTATTCCTTGATGCCCTGGCGGATTTCCTGGTCGTCGAGCACGTTGACCGTCTTGAGCGTGCGCGTGTCGACGCCCACGGCCTTGAGGATCTGGATCGCGCGGCCGGAGAAGCCGCACATCGGGAAGCTGGCGTTGCCCTTCATGAAGAGCACGAGTTCGTTGGTCTTGACGAGGTCGTCGATGCGTTGCTGGGCGTCGGACATGGGGCACTCCTGAAAATAGACTGATCGGATTATTTCACCGCGCCGGCTTTCGCGCCGCGCGGCGGATTCAAAGCCCGGCGTGGCGCCCGCCGGTGCAGCGCGCGATGCCGGCCAGGTCGTGGCGGTGCTGCACGTCTTCGAAGCCCTGCGCCGCCAGCAGCGCACGCACGGCCCCGGCCTGGTCGTGACCATGCTCGAGCAGCAGCCAGCCGCCGGCTGCGAGGTGGCCGGGCGCGGCGCGCACGATGCGGCGCAGGTCGTCGAGGCCGTCGGCGCCCGCCACCAGCGCGGCCACGGGTTCGTGCGCCAGCGCGGGCAGGTGCGGGTCGCCGGCCGCAATGTAGGGTGGGTTGGACACGATCAGGTCGTAGCCCGCGGCCGCGCCGGCCAGCCAGTCGGCCTGGGCGAAGCGCACCGCCAGGCCCAGCCGCCGGCCGTTCTCGCTGGCGACCGCCAGCGCGTCGGCGCTGGCATCCACCGCGTCGACACGGGCGTCGGGCCGCGCCTGCTGCAGCGCCAGCGCGATCGCGCCGCTGCCGGTGCCGAGGTCGAGCACGGTGGGGGCCTCGCGTTCCCGCAGGACCTCGAGCGCCCATTCGACCAGCGTCTCGGTGTCGGGCCGCGGCACCAGCACGCGGGCATCGACCTTCAGCGCCAGGCCGTGGAATTCCTTCTCGCCCAGCAGGTAGGCCGCGGGTTCGCCCGCGGCACGGCGGGCGCACAGCGACGCGAAGGCGGCCCATGCGGGCTCGGGCAGCGCATCGCCGTCGTGCGCCAGCAGCCAGGCGCGCTCGTGCACCGGGCGCTGCAGCACCTGCAGCAGCAGCAGTTGGGCATCGAGCCGGTCCACGCCCAGCGCGGCCGCGGCGCGCAGCGCCTGGGCCAGCGTCGAAGGGGCCTGCGACAGATCGGTCATGCGGGCAGGCTCGATTCCAGCTCGGCCAGTTGTTCGGCTTCGCGCGCGGCCTGCAGCGCGGCCAGCACGTCGCCCAGGTCGCCTTCCATGATCTGCAGCAGCTTGTAGAGCGTGAGGTTGATGCGGTGGTCGGTGAGCCGGCCCTGCGGGAAGTTGTAGGTGCGGATGCGGTCGGAGCGGTCGCCACTGCCGACCAGGCCCTTGCGCAGCGCCGCGTCCTTGGCGGCGCGCTCGCTGCGGTCCTTCTCCTGGATCCGGGCCGACAGCACCTGCAGCGCCTTGGCCTTGTTGCGGTGCTGGCTGCGGTCGTCCTGGCACTCGGCCACGATGCCGGTCGGGATGTGCGTGATGCGCACCGCCGAGTCGGTCTTGTTGATGTGCTGGCCGCCGGCGCCGCTGGCGCGGTAGGTGTCGATGCGCAGGTCGGCCGGGTTGATCTGCACCGCCACCGTCTCGTCGGGCTCGGCCAGCACCGCCACCGTGCAGGCGCTGGTGTGGATCCGGCCCTGGGTCTCGGTGGCCGGCACGCGCTGCACGCGGTGGCCGCCCGATTCGAAGCGCAGCTGGCCGAACACGTCGTCGCCCACGATGCGCAGCACCACTTCCTTGTAGCCGCCCAGTTCGCTCGGGCTCTCGCTCACGATCTCGCAGCGCCAGCCGGCGCGCTCGCAGTAGCGCGTGTACATGCGCAGCAGGTCGCCCGCGAACAGCGCCGATTCGTCGCCGCCGGTGCCGGCGCGGATCTCCATGAAGGCGTTGCGCGCGTCGTCGGGGTCCTTGGGCAGCAGCAGGCGCTGCAGTTCGTCCTCGAGCTGCAGCAGCTCGGCCTCGCCGCCCGCGATCTCCTCCTGCGCCATCTCGGCCATGTCGGGATCGTCGAGCATCTCGCGCGCGGCCGCGATGTCGGCCTCGCGCTGCGTGTAGCGGGCCCAGCGGCCGGCGATCTGCGTGACCTCGGCGTGCTCCCTGGAGATCACGCGGTACTGCGCCATGTCGCTCATGATGTCCTCGCGCGAGAGCAGGAAGTCCAGCTCGCCGAGGCGTTGCGCATAGCGCTCGAGTTGGTGGCGCAGAAAGGGTTTCACGGCAGGAACGAAGAAAGAGGAGGGGGCGCCGCCCGGGCGGGCGACGAAGGCGAGCGGCCGACTGCAGCGGCCGGGCGGACCGGCGTCGCTAACGCTCTTTGGGGCCGCGCGGATCGCCGCGCAGGAACAGGCGCGAGACCACCTGCGCGGTCTGCGCACGCGCGGCGGCGTCGCCCGCGTGCAGCTCGGCCATGGCGCCGTGCAGCATCTTCTGCGTGAGGCCGCGCGAGAGCGCCTCCAGCACCGCATCGACCGATTCGCCCCTGGCCAGCAGCTTGCGCGCGCGGGCCAGCTCGGCCGCGCGCCACTCGTCGGTCTGGGCGTTGAGCTGCTGGATCAGCGGCACCGTGCCGCGCTGGTCCAGCCAGTGCATGAAGCTCTGCACGCCGGCAGCGATGATGACTTCGGCCTGTGCCACCGCAGCCTGGCGGCTGGCCTGGCCCTGCTGCACCACCTGGGCCAGGTCGTCCACGGTGTAGAGGTAGACGTCTTCCAGCGCCTTGACTTCGGGTTCGATGTCGCGCGGCACGGCCAGGTCGACCATGAACATGGGGCGGTGCTTGCGCTGCTTGAGCGCGCGCTCGACCGCGCCCAGGCCGATCAGCGGCAGGGTGCTGGCGGTGCAGCTCACCACGATGTCGAAGTCGGCCAGCCGCGCCGGCAGGTCGGCCAGCCGCATCGCGGTGCCGCCGAAGCGGGTGGCGAGCTTCTCGCCGCGCTCGATGGTGCGGTTGGCGATGGTGATGGACTTGGGTTCCTTGGCCGCGAAATGGGTCGCGGCCAGGTCGATCATCTCGCCCGCGCCCACGAACAGCACGCGGGTCTGGCGCAGGTCCTCGAACAGCTGGCCGGCCAGGCGCACGGCCGCGGCCGCCATGCTGATCGAATGGGCGCCGATCTCGGTGGCGGTGCGCACTTCCTTGGCCACCGCGAAGGAGCGCTGGAACAGCTGGTTGAGCGTGCTGCCCAGCGAACCCACGCTCTCGGCCGCGCGCACCGCGTCCTTCATCTGGCCCAGGATCTGGGCCTCGCCCAGCACCATCGAATCGAGGCCGCTGGCCACGCGGAAGGCATGGCGCGCCACGGCGTCGTTGCTCAGCGTGTAGGCATGGGAGCGCAGCAGGGCCGGCGACACGCCGCCGCTCTCGGCCAGCCAGCCCAGCGCGTGGTCGACCGCGGCATGGTCGGCGGCGCAATAGATCTCGGTGCGGTTGCAGGTGGAGATGATCGCGGCCTCGATCGCCGGGTGCCGGCCGGAGGCGAAGGAACTGCGCAGGCTCTGCAGCGTGGGGGCCAGTTGATCGACCGCGAACGCGAAACGACCGCGCAGATCGAGCGGCGCGGTCGTGTGGTTCAACCCAAGGGCCCAGACTGACATAGACGGCGATTATAAAATCAGCGGCCGACCGGGTCCCGCCAGGGGGTCAATGGCATTCCCCATGACCGCCATGATTTTTGCCGCCTGGCCCTCGTTTCCCCTCTGATGGACCTGCTGAACACCCTCGATCACCTGCTGAATTTCGCCGCGCCGGCGGCCTTTCTGGCGCTGGTGCTGGTGGCGATCGGGCGTTTCCTGGGCGCCTCGCGCACCGGCGTGCCGCGCTGGTGGCTGCAGTGGGCGATCACCTTTGCGGCGGGCCTGGGGGTGCTGGCGGCCGGGCTCGTGCTGTCCGGGCGCGACGGCCGGATGAGCACCTATGCCGCGCTGGTGGTCGTTTGTGGCACGGTCCAGTGGCTGGTGCTGCGCGGCTGGCGCCGCTGAGCCGCCCTCAGCCGAGCCGGCGCGCCATGTACACCGCGTCGCCCGGGTAGGTGGCGAGCCGGGCCTGCTGTTCGACGCCCGCGGGCGCTGTCGGCGCGTAGCCGTGGCGCGCCCAGAAACCGACCGAAGCCTGCACCGACACCAGCGTCGAATGCGCCCAGCCCGCCTGCGCCGCGTGGGCCCAGGCGTGGCGCACCAGCAACGGCCCCTGGCCCAGACCGGCCGCCGACGGATGCACCGCCAGGTCGTGCAGGTAGAGCGCATCGGCCGCGGGCGCGGGCTCGAATTCGCCGTGCAGCGGCGTGAGCTTGCCCAGCACCGAGGGGTAGGCGGCCAGGTAGGCGCACACGGCGCCGGCCCGTTCGGCCACCCAGCCGGTGTGCGGCGCGGCCGCCAGCCGGCGGGCGATCAGCGCGCCGTCCTCCACGAAGCCCGCGCCGTAACAGGCCAGCTGGACCGCCAGCACGGCCTCGAGGTCGTCGGCGCGCATCGCGCGCAGCCGCACGGCTTCCGACGCCATCAGGCCAGCAGCAGCTTGTCGTCGTCGAGCTTCTCGCCGCGCGTCTGCTCGAACATGCGCAGCAGGTCGGGCACGTCGAGCCCGTCGCGCTGCGGACCGGCCACGTCGAGGATCACCTGGCCCTCGTGCAGCATCACGGTGCGCGAACCGTAGTCCAGCGCCTGGCGCATGCTGTGGGTGACCATCATCGCGGTCAGCTGGCTGCCTTCGACGATCTTGGCCGTGAGCTCGAGCACGAAGGCCGCGGTCTTGGGGTCGAGCGCGGCCGTGTGCTCGTCCAGCAGCAGGATGCGCGAGGGCCGCAGCGAGGCCATCAGCAGGCTCACCGCCTGCCGCTGGCCGCCCGAGAGCAGGCCGATGCGGTCGGTCAGCCGGTTCTCCAGCCCCAGCTTGAGGATCGCCAGCTTCTCGCGGAACAGCTCGCGCAGGCCGCGGTTGAGCGCGAAGCCGAAGCTGCGGCGCTCGCCGCGCTTCCAGGCCAGCGCCATGTTCTCCTCGATGGTCAGGGCCTCGCAGGTGCCGGCCATCGGGTCCTGGAACACGCGGGCCACCATGCCCGAGCGCTGCCAGGCGTTGAGCCGCGTCACGTCCTTGCCGTCGATCTCGATGCGGCCCTGGTCGACGATCAGGTCGCCGCTCACCGCGTTGAGGAAGGTCGACTTGCCCGCGCCGTTCGAGCCGATCACGGTGACGAACTGGCCGGTGGGGATCTCCAGGTCGAGCCCGCGCAGCACGCGGTTCTCGATCGGCGTGCCCGGATTGAAGGTGATCTCGAGTTGTTGGGCGCGCAGCATCAGTTCTTCCCCTTGAAAAGCGCGCCCAGCTTGCGCTTGTAGGCGGGCACCAGCAGCGCGAAGGCCACCAGCACGGCGGTCACCAGGTTCAGGTCCTGCGCCTGCAGGCCCATGAAGTCGGTGTTGAGCGCCAGCGCGATGAAGAAGCGATAGAGCAGCGCACCGATGATGCAGGCCAGCGTGGTGATCACCATGCTGCGCGCGGGCAGCAGGGTTTCGCCGATGATCACCGCGGCCAGGCCGATCACGATCGTGCCCACGCCCATCGAGATGTCGGCCGTGCCCTGGCTCTGCGCGAACAGCGCGCCCGCCAGCGCCACCAGTGCATTGGAGATCGCCAGGCCGGCCATGGTGTGGAAGTCGGTCGAGATGCCCTGGGCGCGCGCCATGCGTGCATTGCTGCCGGTGGCGCGCATCGCGAGCCCGGCTTCGGAGGCGAAGAAGATGTCGACCACGATCTTGGCCGCGATCACGATCAGCAGCAGCAACAGCGGCTTGGCCCACTGCTCGGGCATGCCGCCGAAGTCGACCATGGTGAACACGGTGGGTTCGCTGATCAGCGCGACGTTGGGCTTGCCCATCACGCGCAGGTTGATCGAGTACAGCGCGATCATCACCAGGATGCTCGCGAGCAGCTGCATGATCTTGAGCTTGACGTTGAGCCAGGCCGTGAGCCAGCCCGAGGCGGCACCGGCGATGCAGGCCACGACGGTGGCGGGCACGGGGTTCCAGCCGGCGACGATCAGCGTCGCGGCCACGGCCGCACCCAGCGGAAAGCTCCCGTCGACCGTGAGGTCGGGGAAATTGATGATGCGGAACGACATGAAGACGCCCAGCGCGACCAGTCCGAAGATCAGACCGATCTCGATGGCGCCCAGCGATGCGATGAGGGACATGGGGGGCTTCCTGCGAGGCAAGAGAACAGGCCCGTCGCCACCACCCGGCGGCGAGCGGGCCCGCAGGGCTGGCTTACTTGGTGCTCACGGCCTTGGCCGTCTTGAGCAGCTCGTCGGACAGCGTCACGCCCTGCAGCTTGGCCGCGCCGGGGTTCACCACCAGCTCGAAGTTGGTGCTGGTCTGCGAGGCGATGGTGCCGGGCTTCTCGCCCTTGAGGATGCGCACCACGATCTTGCCGGTCTGGCGGCCGATGTCGCTGTAGTTCAGGCCCAGGGCGGCCACGGCGCCGCGTTCGACGGTGGCGGTGTCGGCCGCGACCACCGGCAGCTTGGCCTGTTGCGCGACCTTGACGATGCCCTCGAAGGCCGAGACCACGTTGTTGTCGGTCGGCGTGTAGATCACGTCGGCCTTGCCCACCAGGCTCTGGGCGGCGGTCGGCACGTCGACGGTGCGCGCGGCGGCGGCCTCGACCACCGTCATGCCGGCGTCGGTCGCGGCCTTCTTGAGCGCGGCGATGATGGCCACGGAATTGGCTTCACCGGGGCTGTAGATCACGCCGATGCGCTTGGCGGCGGGCACCACCTGCTTGATCAGGGCCACGTGCTTTTCCAGCGGCGACAGGTCGGACACGCCGGTCACGTTGGTGCCGGTGGCGTCCCAGTTCTTCACCAGCTTGGCCGCGACCGGGTCGGTGATGGCCGAGTAGACGACCGGGATGGTCTTGGTGGCGGCCACCATGGCCTGGGCCGAGGGCGTGGCGATGGCGACGATCACGTCGGGCGCGTCGCCCACGTACTTGCGGGCGATCTGGGCCGCGGTGCCCACGTTGCCCTGCGCGCTCTGGTAGCTGAACTTGAGGTTCTTGCCTTCTTCGTAGCCGGCGGCCTTGAGTTCGGCCTTGACGCCGTCGCGCACGGCGTCGAGCGCGGGATGTTCGACGATGGCGGTCACGGCCACCGACTTGGTGTCGGCGGCGAAGGCGGGCGCGGCGGCCAGCATGCCGAGGGCCAGGGCCACGGCGCTGAAGGGGGTGCGAAGCAGGGCGTTTTTCACTGAAGGTCTCCGAAGAAGCGTGGATGCGTCTGGATGCCGCTTCGGTCTGGACGACCGGCGCGGCACGCAGCAGGCCGGCGCGCGCCATGCGCTGCCGACAATGGCGAGTCTAGAGGCTGGAACGCACAGGGTCGGTGCATGAATCCCCGAAACGCATCAGGTCTGCGTGCCGGGGATGGGCGAAGCGGGCGTCGCGGGCACCACGGCGGCCGCTGCCGCGGCGGGCTCGGGCGCGGCCATCACCATCGTGGTCGGCGTGGCCATCGGCAGCCCGGCCTTCTTGAGTTCGTCGAGGATCACGAACAGCAGGTCGCTGCGCACGCCACCGGCCAGCCGCGGGCTGGCCACATAGGCGATGGCCTGGAAGATCAGCAGCCCGTTCTCGATGCCCTCGAGCGTGAGCGAGGGCGCGGGCGTCGCCAGCACGCCCTCGTGCGCGCCGCAGGCCGCGAGCATCAGCGTGCGCACCTGCTGCGCATCGGTGGTCAGCGGCATCGGCAGGCGGATCAGCACCCGGCCTTCGGCGTTGGCCAGGGTCATGTTGCGCACCGTCTTGGTGATGAACTCTGAATTCGGCACGATCAGCGTGGAGCGGTCGCCCAGCTGGATCTCGGTGGCGCGCACGTTGATGCGGCGCACGTCGCCCTCGGCCGTGCCCAGCACCACCCAGTCGCCGACCTTCACCGGCCGCTCGGCCAGCAGGATCAGCCCGGAGATGAAGTTCTGCACGATGGCCTGCAGCCCGAAGCCGATGCCCACCGACAGCGCGCTCGCGACCCAGGCGATGCGCTCGATGCCGATGCCCAGCGCCGACAGCGCCGAGGCGATCACCAGGATGCCGCCCACATAGCCCAGCAGGGTGGTGAGCGAACTGCGCATGCCGGGCTCCAGCGTGGTGCTGGGCAGGTAGCTGTTGTCCAGCCAGCGCTTGAACAGCCGCAGCACCAGGAAGCCGATCACCAGCACCGCCAGCGCGCCGAACAGCGCGCCCGGCACCAGTTCGAACTGGCCGACCTTGAGGCCGGAGCCGACCTTGCCGCTGCGCTGGAACAGCTCGCCCGGCGAGGTGCCCAGCGGCGCCAGCAGCGCGATCACCAGGTAGAAGAACAGCGCGACCCGGCCCACCGCCGACAGCACGATGGCGGCCTGGTCGAGCGTCTGCGGCGCGACGTTGAGGCTCTTCTGCAGCCGCTGGCCGGCGTTGCTGCGCGAGGACAGCAGCGCGATGAACAGGTCGTCGGTGAACTTGAACAGCAGGTAGGCGGCCGCGCCCACCACGCCGGTCCAGGTCAGCTGGCTCGCGAGGAAGCTGGCCAGCGACACATAGCCGAAGGCCACCAGCACGCAGATCGCGATCAGCACCACCGCGACCGCGCCGGTCACCAGCCCGACCCACAGGGGCCGGCCGGCCAGCGCCGCCGCCTCTTCGGGCTTCAGCGTATCGGGCGCGGGGGCCGCGGCGACGGCCGGAGCCACATCGGCGTCGGGCAGGCGCAGGCGCAGCAGCATGACGACCGTGAGCGCCGTCAGCGCCAGGGCCGTGGCCACGTGGGTCGCGACCGTGGCGGCCAGGCTGGCGTCCACCAGCGTGTTGATCTGGGTCGTGAGCCAGATCAGCGTGGTCACGCCCGCGATCAGCCAGGGGTAGGGCGCCATGCGCGCGGCCATGGCGTCGGCCATCGGCGGCAGCCGCCACGAGGGCCGGCCGTTGGCCAGCAGGGCGCGGCCCAGGCCGATCACGAAGCCGACGAAGATGGCGAAATTGGCCACCGATTCGCCCAGGCGCTGCGCGGCCGGGCCCCACTGGCCCGCGTCCTCGAGCGTCTGCCAGCCCCATTGGGCGGCCAGCGCCACGATCAGCACCGTGGCCGTCACCATGGCCACGGCCAAGAGCGAGCGCCGCAGCCGGCCCATCGGGAAGCGGCGGGCCGCGAGCTTGGTGAGCGCGTGTTCGGCGGCCCAACTGCCCAGCAGCGCCAGCAGCAGCGCGCCGACCAGCGAGGCGATCACGCTGCCGCGCTCGGGGCTGTGCAGCGCGGTCGAGACGCCGGCGCGGACTTCCTTCTCGAGCGCGATCAGCCGGTCGCGGTCGGTCGGCCAGGCGCTGTGGATGTCGCGCCAGAAGGCGCCGGCCAGCGGCGAGTTGGAGCGTTCGAGCAGGTGCGCCTCGAACAGCGCGCGGCGCTGGGCGATCAGGTCGCTGCCGCGCTGCTGCGCATCCACCGCCACCAGCCGGGCCAGGCGGATGTCGGCATCGAGGGCGTTGCGTTCCTTTTCCAGCGCGGTTCGCTGGCGCGTGATGTCGGGGTCCTCGGCCGTGCCCTTGGGCGGGGCCGTGCCCAGTTCGCCCAGCCGGGCGTTGAGGTCGGCCAGCGGGCCGGCACGCGAGGCCACGAAGCGCTGGGCCTGGGCCACGATGTCCTGCGTCTGCGCGACCAGGGCCGCCACGTCGTCGTCGGTGTCGACCGCCTCGGGGATCTTGTCGAGCCGCGCGCGCAGCGCGGGCACCGTGACTTCGGGCGCCGGCGCCGTGCCGCCGTCGCTGGCGGACGAGGCCGCAGCCGCGGCCGGCGGCGGGGTGGCCGCGGTACCGGTCAGGGCGAAGGCCGCCAGCAGCAGCAGGGCGGCCAGCCCGCGGGGAATGGATCTCATCGGGCCATTATCAGAGCCCGCGATGGCGCCGGGCTCAGCCCGCGGGGCTGAACAGGTCGACGCGGTCGGTGATGATGCCGTCGGTGCCCAGCGCGATGAGCCGCTCGGCGGCCCACTCGTCGTTGACCGTGTAGCTCAGCGCGCGCATCCCGGCCTCGTGGACCAGGGCCACGGTGGCGGCATCCCACAGCGCATGGTTGCAGACGATCGCCACGCAGCCCAGCTCGCGCGCCGCGGCCAGCCAGCCGTCCCACAGAGTGTCGAGCAGCAGGCCGCGCGGCAGCGAGGGCGCCGCATCGCGCGCGCCGGTCAGCGCCTCGGTCTTGAAGGAGGTCAGCAGCGGCGGGATCGCCTCGCCGGCCCACAGGCGCGCCGCATCGCGCGCCACCACCTCGCCGGTGTGGCGTTCGACGCCCGGCGTGGGCTTGATCTCGATGTTCAGCAGCAGGCGGTTGTGCACGCAGTAGCGCGCCACGTTCTCCAGGCTGGCCAGTGGCTCGCCCGCGAAGGCGCGCGAGTGCCAGCTGCCGGCATCGAGCTGCGACAGTTCGCTCCATGGCAGGTCACCGCCGGTGCCGCGGCCGCTGGTGGTGCGCTCCAGGGTGCTGTCGTGCATCAGGAAGGGCACGCCGTCGGCGCTGAGCTTGGCGTCGCACTCGAACATGCGGTAGCCATGCGACGCGCCGAGCCGGAAGGCGGCCAGCGTGTTCTCGGGCGCGAGCTTGCCGGCGCCGCGATGCGCGACCCAGCGGGGGTAGGGCCAGGGCGCCGCCATGGTCAGACGGTTCTCTTGCCGGAGCCGGCGTCGAACCAGTGCAGGCTTTCCTGCGGCGCCGAGATGTGGACCGTGTCGCCCGCGGTCGGCGGATGGTCGGCCGCGTCGGTGCGCATGATGATCTGCTCTTCGCCGATGCGGCCGTAGACCAGGCGCTCGGCGCCCAGCAGCTCGACGTGCTCGACCTGCACAGTCCAGCCGGTCTGGTCCAGCTTCAGGTGCTCGGGGCGCACGCCGAGGATCTGGCCCGGGCGCACGCCCGGCGCGTGCTTGAGCAGGTTCATCGGCGGCGAGCCGATGAAGCTGGCGACGAAGGTGGTGGCGGGGCGGT
Organism: Variovorax sp. UMC13; assembly: GCF_014170375.1. Lineage (GTDB taxonomy): Bacteria > Pseudomonadota > Gammaproteobacteria > Burkholderiales > Burkholderiaceae_C > Variovorax. The sequence goes on from NZ_LZZW01000014.1 coordinate 99,734, forward strand.
TGTAGACCTCTTCGGGCGTGCCGAACTGGTCCATCACGCCGCCGTTCATCACGATGATGCGCTGGGCCAGGGTCATGGCCTCGACCTGGTCGTGGGTCACGAACAGCGAGGTGATGCCCAGCTCGCGGTGCAGCTTCTGGATCTCGATGCGGGTCTGGGCGCGCAGCTTGGCGTCCAGGTTCGACAGCGGCTCGTCGAACAGGAAGACCTGCGGCTGGCGCACGATCGCGCGGCCCATGGCCACGCGCTGGCGCTGGCCGCCCGACAGCTCGCGCGGCTTGCGTTCGAGCAGATGGCCCAGCTCGAGGATCTTCGCGGCCTTGTCGACGCGGGTCTTGATCTCGGGCACCGGCACCTTGGCGATCTTCAGGCCATAGGCCATGTTGTCGAACACCGTCATGTGCGGGTAGAGCGCGTAGTTCTGGAACACCATCGCGATGTCGCGTTCGGACGGTTCGAGGTTGTTCACCACGCGCCCGCCGATGGCGATCTCGCCGGCCGAGACCTCTTCCAGCCCGGCGACCATGCGCAGCAGCGTGGACTTGCCGCAGCCCGAAGGCCCGACGATCACGATGAATTCATGGTCGGCGATCTCGGCACTCACGCCGTGGATGACTTGGTTGGCCTTGGGGCCCACGCCGTAGCGCTTGATGACGTTGCGAAGGGAAAGTGCAGCCATGTTCTTCTCGATCTCTGCCTCGACGACGAGGCGCTATTTCTTTTTCCAGGAACACCGCGGATCTGGCTTTGCCAGGCCGCTGGTGTTGCCCCCTTGAGGGGGAGGCGGGCTACACGAAGTGAGCCCGCATCGGGGGTGGGTCACTTCTCTGTGTCGACCAGACCCTTGACGAACCACTTCTGCATCAGCACCACGACCAGCGCGGGCGGCAGCATCGCGAGGATGGCCGTGGCCATCACCACGTTCCACTCGTTCTGGCCGTCGCCGCCGGCAATCATCCGCTTGATGCCCACCACCACCGGGTACATGTCCTCGCTGGTGGTCGCGAGCAGCGGCCACAGGTACTGGTTCCAGCCGTAGATGAACTGGATCACGAACAACGCCGCGATCGAGGTCTTCGACAGCGGCAGCAGCACGTCGAAGAAGAAGCGCATCGGGCCCGCGCCGTCCATGCGCGAGGCCTCGGTCAGCTCCTCGGGCACCGTCAGGAAGAACTGGCGGAACAGGAAGGTGGCCGTGGCCGACGCGATCAGCGGCACGGTGAGGCCCGCATAGGTGTTGAGCATGTTCAGGTCGGCCAGCACCTTGTAGGTGGGCAGGATCCGCACCTCCACCGGCAGCATCAGCGTCACGAAGATGGCCCAGAAGCAGATCTTCTTGAACGGGAAGCGGAAGTAGACGATCGCGAAGGCCGACAGCAGCGAGATCGCGATCTTGCCGACCGAGATCACCATCGCGGTCACGAAGCTGACCCACATCATGTGCGCCACCGGCGCGTTGGAGCCGGCACTGGTCTCGCGGCCGAACAGCGCGGCCTTGTAGCTGTCCCACATGTGGCCGCCGGGCAGCAGCGGCATCGGGGCCTGCACGATCTCCTGCGCCGTGTGGGTGGAGGCCACGAAGGCCAGGTAGAGCGGGAAGGCGACGATCAGCACGCCGAGCACCATGACGACGTGCGCCAGGATCCCGTGGGTTCCGCGTTTTTCGACCATATCAGTATTGAACCTTTTTCTCGACGTAGCGGAATTGCACGACCGTGAGCGCCACGACGATGAGCATCAGCACCACCGACTGGGCCGCCGAACCGCCAAGGTCCATGGCCTTGAAGCCGTCGTAGTAGACCTTGTAGACCAGGATCGCGGTGTCCTTGCCCGGGCCGCCCTGGGTGGCCGCATCGACGATCGCGAAGGTGTCGAAGAAGGCGTAGACCACGTTGATCACCAGCAGGAAGAAGGTGGTGGGCGACAGCAGCGGGAACTGCACCGTCCAGAAGCGGCGCCACGGGCGCGCGCCGTCGATGGCGGCGGCTTCGATCAGCGACTTCGGGATCGACTGCAGGCCGGCCAGGAAGAACAGGAAGTTGTAGGAGATCTGCTTCCAGACCGAGGCCATCACGATCAGCGTCATGGCGTGGCCGGAGTCCAGCAGATGGTTCCAGTTGATGCCGATCTTGCCCAGCGCATAGGCCACCACGCCCAGCGAGGGCGAGAACATGAACACCCACAGCACGGCCGCGACGGCGGGGGCCACGGCGTAGGGCAGGATCAGCATGGTCTTGTAGAAGGTGCCGCCGCGCACCACGCGGTCGGCGAACACCGCCAGCATCAGCGACAGGCTGATGCCGATGCTGGCGACCAGCACCGAGAAGAATGCAGTGGTCTTGAAGGACTCGACGTAGCTCGGGTCGTCGAACAGCTGCCTGAAGTTGTCGAAGCCGACGAACTCGATGGACGTGCCGAAGGGGTCCTGCTGCTGCAGCGACTGCAGCAAGGCCTGCGCTGCAGGCCAGAAGAAGAACACCAGGATCACCGCCATTTGGGGTGTCAGGAGCAGCCACGGCAACCAGCCGGAGCGAAAGAAAACGCGTTTTTCCATAGGGACCCTGGATAAAAGAAAACCCGCCGGGCTCGAAAGCGCGGCGGGCAGAGTCTACTGTGGCGCAAGCCCCCCTCTCACCGGAAGGAACCCTTCCCGCTCGGCGGGGAGGGCAGGGTGGGGTGCGAGGGGGCGGCGAATGCCGCAAAGGCGTCAGCCCTTGTTGGCTTTCTGGAAGCGCTCGAGCTGCTCGTTGCCGCGCTTGACGATCGAGTCCAGGGCTTCCTTGGCGGTCTTCTTGCCGTTCCAGACCTGTTCGAGTTCTTCGTCCTCGATGGCGCGGATCTGCACGTAGTTGCCCAGGCGGATGCCGCGGCTCTTGTCGGTCACCTTGCGGATCATCTGCGTCACGGCGACGTCGGTGCCCGGGTTCTGCTTGTAGAAGCCCGATTCCTCGGTCAGCTTGTACGAGGCGGTGGTGACGGGCAGGTAGCCGGTGCGCTTGTGGCTGGCGGACTGCACTTCAGGCGTCGAGATGAAGCTGAAGAACTTGGCCACGCCCTTGTACTCCTCGGCCTTCTTGCCCGACATGACCCACAGGCTGGCGCCGCCGATCACGGTGTTCTGCGGTGCGCCCGGCACGTCCGGGTAGTAGGGCAGCGGGGCCAGGCCGTAGGCGAACTTGGCGTTCTTGGCCACGTTGCCGTAGAAGCCCGAGGAGGTGTTGATCATCGCGCACTCGCCCGACACGAACGAGGCCTCGGGCACGTTGCCGCGGCCCTTGTAGACGAACAGGCCCTGCTTGGCCATGTTGGCCAGGTTCTCGATGTGGCGCACATGCAGCGGCGAATCGACCTTCAGGCGGGCGTCCAGGCCCTGCAGGCCGTTGGCCTTGGAGGCGAACTCGACGTTGTGCCAGGCCGAGAAGCTCTCGACCTGGGTCCAGTTCTGCCATGCGGTGGTGAACGGGCACTTGTGGCCGCTGGCCTTGAGCTTGGCGGCTGCGGCCACCACTTCGGGCCAGGTCGCCGGCGCCTTGTCGGTGGGCAGGCCGGCCGCCTTGAAGGCGTCCTTGTTGAAATAGAAGATGGTGGTCGAGCTGTTGAAGGGGAAGCTCAGCATCTGGCCGTTGGGGGCCGTGTAGTAGCCGGCCACGGCGGGGATGTAGGCGGCCGGGTCGAACTTCTCGCCCGCGTCCTTCATGACCTGGCCCACCGGGATGACCGCGCCCTTGCTGGCCTGCATGGTGGCGGTGCCCACCTCGAACACCTGCAGGATGTGCGGCGCGTTGCCGGCGCGGAAGGCGGCGATCGACGCGGTCATCGATTCGTCGTACGTGCCCTTGAAGGTCGGCACGATCTTGTAGTCCTTCTGGCTTTCGTTGAACTGCTTGGCGAGGTCGTTGACCCACTCGTTGTTGACCGCGGTCATCGAGTGCCACCACTGGATCTCGGTCTGCGCTTGCGCCGTGTTGAACAGTGTTGCCGCGAGCGCCGAGGCCAAGGCGAGCGTTTTGAATCGCATGAAGACTCCTGATGGGATTTTGAAAGCAGAAAGAAGCGCGAATGGTAGACCGTGCTTGATCGTAGGTCGTGCCTGTGACACAACCGCGTCATGTTTGTCGCACGGGGGTGTCGGCCGCGCCAAGCGGGGAAACCCTTTTGGCACCCGGGGCGGGGCCCGGCGGACGCTCTGCTGCGCTGCACCATGCTAGCATCGTCGTCCTCCTTTTCAGCGCTGTCTTGCGAGCGGATCGCAGGGCTTTCGCGACCTCTCATGAGCAAGACCTCCCTCGACAAAAGCAAGATCAAGTTCCTTCTGCTCGAAGGTGTGCATCCCTCGGCGATCGAGGTTCTCAAGGCCGCCGGCTACTCGCAGATCGAGACCCTGCCCAAGGCGCTGCAGGGCGAGGAACTCAAGGCCAAGCTGGCCGACGTCCATTTCCTCGGCATCCGTTCGCAGAGCAAGCTCACGGCCGACGTGCTGTCGGCGGCGCCCAAGCTGGTCGCGGTCGGCTGCTTCTGCATCGGCACCAACCAGGTCGACCTCAACGCGGCGCGCGAGCGTGGCGTGGCGGTGTTCAACGCGCCGTATTCCAACACCCGCTCGGTGGCCGAGCTGGTGCTGGCCGAAGCCATCCTGCTGCTGCGCGGCATTCCCGCCAAGAACGCGCTGGTGCACCGCGGCGGCTGGATGAAGTCGGCCGCCCAGTCGCACGAGATCCGCGGCAAGACGCTGGGCATCGTGGGCTATGGCTCGATCGGCACCCAGCTGTCGGTGCTGGCCGAGGGCCTGGGCATGCACGTGGCCTTCTACGACGTGGTGAGCAAGCTGCCGCTGGGCAACGCGCGCCAGGTGCCCAAGCTGCACGACCTGCTGGCCCAGAGCGACATCGTGAGCCTGCACGTGCCCGAGCTGGCGTCCACCAAGTGGATGATCGGCCCGGCCGAGATCGCGGCCATGAAGCCGGGCGGCATCCTGATCAATGCGGCGCGCGGCACGGTGGTCGACATCGACGCGCTGGCCGAAGGCGTCAAGAGCGGCAAGCTGTGGGGCGCGGCCATCGACGTGTTCCCGGTCGAGCCCGGCAGCAACAACGAGGAGTTCCAGTCGCCGCTGCGCGGCCTGGACAACGTGATCCTCACGCCGCACATCGGCGGCTCGACGATGGAGGCGCAGGCCAACATCGGCGGCGAGGTGGCCGAGAAGCTGGTCAAGTACAGCGACAACGGCACCTCGATCTCCTCGGTCAACTTCCCCGAGGTGGCGCTGCCCGCGCACCCGGGCAAGCACCGGCTGCTGCACATCCACCACAACGTGCCGGGCGTGCTGTCGGAGATCAACAAGATCTTCTCGGACAACCAGATCAACATCGCTTCCCAATACCTGCAGACCAACGAGAAGGTCGGCTACGTGGTCACCGACATCGATGCGGCCTCGTCCGACCTGGCGCTCGAGAAGCTCGCGCAGGTGCCCGGCACCATCCGCAGCCGGGTCCTTTTCTGAGCCCTCAGCGCCGGCTTCGGCGCTGACTTAAAATCTCGGGCCCGGTTCAAGGGCGCGCAGCGTCCTGCCGAGGTGCTCCCCGATGAACGCTCCGATCGCGCTGACTGCGTTGTTGACGCAGGCCGCAGAGCCTGCCCGACTGCGCGAGATTCCGTACAACTACACCAGCTTCTCCGACCGGGAGATCGTGATCCGCCTGCTGGGCGAACGCGGCTGGGCCCTGCTGCAGTCGCTGCGCGACGAGCGGCGCACCGGCCGCTCGGCCCGCATGCTCTACGAGGTGCTGGGCGACATCTGGGTGGTGCAGCGCAACCCCTACCTGGTCGACGACCTGCTGGACAACCCGCGCCGCCGCGGCCAGCTGGTGGATGCGCTCAAGCACCGGCTGGGCGAGGTCGCCAAGCGCCGCACCCCCGACGTCGACGCCCAGCGCGACCTGCTGGTCGGTGAGCTGACCGCCCTGGTGGCGCAGGCCATCGCCGCCTTCGACACCATGTTCCGCGACGTCGCCGCGCTGCGCCGCAAGGCCACGCGCGCCTTCGGCCGGCTCACCGCCAAGGACAACGTCAAGTTCGACGGCCTGTCGCGCGTGTCGCATGTCACCGACGCCACCGACTGGCGCGTGGAGTACCCCTTCGTGGTGCTGTGCCCCGACACCGAGGCCGAGATGGCGCTGCTGGTCAAGGGCTGCATCGAACTGGGCCTGACCATCATCCCGCGCGGCGGCGGCACCGGCTACACCGGTGGCGCGATCCCGCTGACCTGGAACAGCGCGGTCATCAACACCGAGAAGCTCGAGGCCATGACCGAGGTCGAGTTCATGTCGCTGCCGGGCCTCGAGGCGCCCGTGCCCACCGTCTGGACCGAGGCCGGCGTGGTCACCCAGCGCGTGGCCGACGCGGCCGAGCGCGCGGGCTACGTGTTCGCGGTCGACCCGACCTCGGCCGAAGCCTCCTGCGTGGGCGGCAACGTCGCGATGAACGCGGGCGGCAAGAAGGCCGTGCTGTGGGGCACGGCGCTGGACAACCTGGCCTCCTGGCGCATGGTGACGCCGCAGGCCGAATGGCTCGAGGTCACGCGCATTGGCCACAACCTGGGCAAGATCCACGACGCCGAGCGCGCCGTGTTCGAGCTGCAGTACTTTGCGGCCGACGGCAAGACCAGGCTGCGCACCGAAACCCTCGACATCCCGGGCAAGACCTTCCGCAAGGAAGGCCTGGGCAAGGACGTGACCGACAAGTTCCTCTCGGGCCTGCCGGGCATCCAGAAGGAGGGCTGCGACGGCCTGATCACCAGCTGCCGCTGGGTGGTGCACAAGATGCCCGCGCACACCCGCACCGTGTGCCTGGAGTTCTTCGGCAACGCCAAGGACGCGGTCCCCAGCATTGTCGAGATCAAGGACTTCATGTTCGCCGAGCAGAAGCGCTCGGGCGTGCTGCTCGCGGGTCTGGAGCACCTGGACGACCGCTACCTCAAGGCGGTCGGCTACGCCACCAAGTCGAAAAAGCACGGCGGCCTGCCGAAGATGGTGCTGTTCGGCGACATCGCGGGCGACGACGCCGATGCGGTGGCGCGCGTCACCTCCGAAGTGGTGCGCATCGCGAACTCGCGCAGCGGCGAGGGCTTCATCGCCATCAGCCCCGAGGCGCGCAAGAAGTTCTGGCTCGACCGCAAGCGCACGGCCGCCATCAGCAAGCACACCAACGCCTTCAAGATCAACGAGGACGTGGTGATCCCGCTGCCGCGCATGGCCGAGTACACCGACGGCATCGAGCGCATCAACATCGAGCTCTCGCTGCAGAACAAGCTGGCCTTCGCCGACGCGCTCGAGGCCTTCTTCCTGCGCGGCAACCTGCCGCTGGGCAAGAGCGACGACGCCAACGACATCCCCTCGGCCGAGCTGCTGGAGGACCGCGTGGCGCAGGCCGTGACCCTGGTGCAGGAGGTGCGCGCGCTGTGGGCCGGCTGGCTGCAGGATGTCGACGCGCTGTTCCCTCGCCTGCAGGACCACACGCTGCGCGCGAGCTGGAAGACCCAGATCCGCCAGCCGCTGCAGGCCATCTTCAGCGGCGCCGAGTTCGCGCCGATCCTGGCCGAGTGCGCGGCCATCCACCAGCGCGTGCTCAAGGGCCGCGTGTGGGTCGCGCTGCACATGCACGCGGGCGACGGCAACGTCCACACCAACCTGCCGGTCAACAGCGACAACTACGAAATGCTGCAGACCGCCCATGCGGCGGTGGTGCGCATCATGGCGCTGGCGCGCAGCCTCGACGGCGTGATCTCGGGCGAGCACGGCATCGGCATCACCAAGCTCGAGTTCCTGAGCGACGCCGAGCTGCAGCCCTTCACCGACTACAAGCAGCGGGTCGACCCTGAAGGCCGCTTCAACAAGGGCAAGCTGCTGCGCGGGGACTCGCCGGCCGCGCACGGGCTGCAGGCCGACCTCACCAACGCCTACACGCCCAGCTTCGGCCTCATGGGCCACGAGTCGCTGATCATGCAGCAGAGCGACATCGGCGCCATCGCCGACTCGGTCAAGGACTGCCTGCGCTGCGGCAAGTGCAAGCCGGTCTGCGCCACCCACGTGCCGCGCGCCAACCTGCTCTACAGCCCGCGCAACAAGATCCTCGCCACCTCGCTGCTGGTCGAGGCCTTCCTCTACGAGGAGCAGACCCGGCGCGGCGTGAGCATCAAGCACTGGCAGGAGTTCGAGGACGTGGCCGACCACTGCACGGTCTGCCACAAGTGCCTCACGCCCTGCCCGGTGAAGATCGACTTCGGCGAGGTCTCGATGCACATGCGCAACCTGCTGCGCAAGATGGGCCAGAAGAGCTTCCGGCCCGGCAATGCCGCGGCCATGCTGTTCCTCAACGCGACCAGCCCGCAGACCATCAAGGCCATGCGCATGGGCATGGTGGGCATCGGCTTCAAGGCGCAGCGCCTGGCCAACGACCTGCTGCGCCGCGTGGCGCGCAAGCAGACGGCCGCGCCGCCGGCCACGCTGGGGCCGGCGCCGATCAAGGAGCAGGTGATCCACTTCATCAACAAGAAGATGCCGGGCGGCCTGCCCAAGCAGACGGCACGCGCGCTGCTGGACATCGAGGATGCCGACTACGTGCCGATCATCCGCAACCCCAAGGCCACGACCTCGGAGACCGAGGCGGTGTTCTATTTCCCGGGCTGCGGCTCGGAGCGGCTGTTCTCGCAGGTGGGCCTGGCGACGCAGGCCATGCTGTGGCATGCGGGCGTGCAGACGGTGCTGCCGCCGGGCTACCTGTGCTGCGGCTATCCGCAGCGCGGCAGCGGCCAGTTCGACAAGGCCGAGAAGATGATCACCGACAACCGGGTGCTCTTCCACCGCGTGGCCAACACGCTCAACTACCTCGACATCAAGACCGTGGTGGTGAGCTGCGGCACCTGCTACGACCAGCTGCAGGGCTACCAGTTCGACAAGATCTTCCCGGGCTGCCGGATCATCGACATCCACGAGTACCTGCTCGAGAAGGGCATCACCCTGGGCGATGCGGGCGGCGGCGGCTACCTGTACCACGACCCCTGCCACAGCCCGATGAAGCTGCAGGACCCGATGAAGACCGTCAAGGCGCTGGTGGGCGACAACGTGCTCAAGAACGACCGCTGCTGCGGCGAATCGGGCACCCTGGGCGTGACCCGGCCCGACATCTCGACCCAGATCCGCTTCCGCAAGGAAGAGGAGCTCAAGAAGGGCGAGGCCGCGCTGCGCGACAGCGGCAAGGTCGCGGCCCAGGGCAACGTGAAGATCCTCACCAGCTGCCCCAGCTGCCTGCAGGGCCTCTCGCGCTACGGCAACGACCTGAACAACGGTCTGCTCGAAGCCGACTACATCGTGGTGGAAATGGCCAACCAGATCCTGGGCGAGCAGTGGCTGCCGGAGTACGTCGCGGCCGCGAACAGCGGCGGCATCGAGCGGGTCCTGGTATGACCGCAAAGCGCGACGGCTGCGTGCTCTGCGAAACCTCGGGCGGCCGCCTGGTCTTCGAGGCGCCGCAGTTCCGCGTGATCCATGCCGAGGAGGCGGGCTTTCCCGCCTTCTACCGTGTGATCTGGCAATCGCACGCCGCGGAGTTCTCCGACCTGTCGAGCGCCGAACGGGCCGTCTGCATGGAGGCGGTGGCGATCGTCGAGCAGTGCCTGCGCGCGCATGTTTCGCCGGCCAAGATCAACCTGGCGGCGCTTGGCAACATGGTTGCGCACCTGCATTGGCACGTGATCGCGCGCTTCGACTGGGACACGCGCTTCCCGGCGCCCGTCTGGGCGACGGCGCAGCGAGATCGCGACGCCGGCAGGGAGGCGGGCGTCGCGGCGGCGCTGCCCGCGGCCGAGGCTGCGATGATCGCGGCACTCAGCAAAAGGACATCCTGATGGCAGGTCTGCACGCCGGCGCTCCGACGCCGCAATCGATCACGGTGCACAACAAATCGAAGGTGCTCGAGGTCGGCTTCTCCGACGGCGCGAGCTTTCGCATCCCCTTCGAGCTGATGCGCATCTACTCGCCCTCGGCCGAGGTGCAGGGCCACGGCCCGGGCGAGGAGGTGCTGCAGACCGGCAAGCGCGAGGTCGGCCTGCTCGAACTCGAGCCGGTGGGCAACTACGCGGTCAAGCCGGTGTTCACCGACGGCCACGAGAGCGGCATCTTCAGCTGGACACTGCTCTACGAACTGGGCCAGCAGCAGGAGGCCCTGTGGGCCGAGTACGAGCGGCGCCTGGCCGCCGCCGGCGTCGACCGCGACGCCCCGATGGCGCCCAAGGGGGGCCACGGCTGCAGCAGCCACTGAGCCCTTCCGGGGCAATGTCCGCCGTCGCTGCGGGGTCGTCCACTTGATGGCAGGCGCTTCCGCCCTAACATCGGGTGCATGAGCACCACCCACTTCGGTTTTGAGAACGTCGACGAAAGCGACAAGGCGCGCCGCGTGCGCGGCGTGTTCGACTCGGTCGCCACCCGCTACGACATCATGAACGACCTGATGTCCGCGGGCCTGCACCGCGCCTGGAAGGCGTACACCGTGATGGTGGCCAATGTCGGCGAGGGCTCGCGCGTGCTCGACATCGCGGGCGGCACCGGCGACCTCGCCCTGGCCTTCGCCAAGAAGGTCGGCGCTTCGGGCCAGGTGGTGCACACCGACATCAACGAGGCCATGCTGAGCACCGGCCGCGACCGCCTGCTCGATGCCGGCGTGGTGCTGCCCACCATGGTCTGCGACGCCGAGAAGCTGCCCTTCGCCGACGGCCACTTCGACGTCGTGACCGTGGCCTTCGGCCTGCGCAACATGACCCACAAGGACATCGCGCTCAAGGAGATGAACCGCGTGCTCAAGCCCGGCGGCAAGCTGCTGGTGCTGGAGTTCTCCCGGGTCGCGAAACCCCTGCAGAAGGCCTACGACTGGTACTCCTTCAACGTGCTGCCGCGGCTGGGCAAGCTGGTGGCCGGCGACGACGCCAGCTACCGCTACCTGGCCGAGTCGATCCGGATGCATCCGGCGCAGGAAGAGCTCAAGACCCTCATGAAAGAGGGTGGTTTCGGGCATGTGGACTATCACAACATGACGGGTGGCGTGGCGGCCTTGCATGTTGGAATCAAGTGTTGAATTGACGATTGCATTGCCGTTTCTGGCGATCAGAGGAGACTTCATGATGAAAAAACTGGGTACTGTTTTGCTGGTGTGTGCCATGACCTTGGGCGGCATGCAGGCTGAAGCCGCGCGCATGGGCGGCGGCAAGTCCTTCGGCCGCCAGTCGGGCAACGTGACACAACGCCAGGCGACCCCGCCGGCCAACGCGCCGGGTGCACCGGCACAGAACGCCACCAATGCGGCACCGGCCAAGCCGGCTGGCGCCGCCGCCCCCGCGGCCGCCGCCGCGCCCAAGCGCCCCTGGGGCGCGATGCTGGGCGGCCTGGCCGCCGGCCTGGGCCTGGCCTGGCTGGCGAATTCGCTCGGCCTCGGTGCGGCCTTCGGCAACATGCTGCTGATCGGCCTGCTGGTGCTGGCGGCGGTGGTGGTGTGGCGCATCTTCGCGGCCCGTTCGCGTGCCGGCAGCGGCAATGGCGCCAACCAGGGCGGCTTCGCCTTCCAGGGCGCAGGCGGCCCGGGCAACCCGTCGGCTCCCGCGCAGTACAACCCCGGCAATGTCGGCAACGACGCGTCGGCCCGTCCCTGGGAGCGCCAGAACGCCGCCTCCTTCGACGCCAGCCCGGCCACGGCCAGCGGCTCGTCGATGGCCGGTGCGGCCGGTGCCGGCGGCGCGAGCATGATCGGTTCGGCGCTCGAGGGCGGACAGTCCTGGGGCATCCCCGCGGGCTTCGACGTCGACGGTTTCCTGGGCGCGGCCAAGCGCAACTTCGTGACCCTGCAGGACGCCTGGGACCGCAACGACATCCAGTCGCTGCGCTCGATGATGACCGACAGCATGGTCGGCGAGATCCAGGCCCAGCTGGCCGAGCGTGAAGCGCACATCGGCAGCCAGCCCAACAAGACCGAAGTCGTGATGCTCGATGCCAAGCTTCTGGGCATCGAAGAAGCGCCCGACGTCTACCTGGCCAGCGTCGAGTTCTCGGGGATGATCCGCGAAGACGCATCGGCCGGCCCGAGCCCGTTCCGCGAGGTGTGGAACATGACCAAGCCCACCGACGGCCGCGGCGGCTGGCTGGTGGCGGGCGTGCAAGCCCTCCAATGACCCGATAGATAGGCGCGATCTGTCGCATCGCAGGCCCCGATCCAGGGGCCGGGTCGGGAATAATGGGGACATGGCCACACCATCGTCCCCATTCGCATTTCTGAATGACCTCGTCAGCCGCATCGGCACCCGGCTGCAGCCGCCGCCGTGGGCCGTGCACGAGATCCAGCACCGCGCGGTGCTCTTCCTCAACCATGTGCTGCAGCAGGAGCCCGAGGCCCAGCAGCGCCTGGTGCGGCAGAAGGGGCGGGTGGTGCAGTTCGAATGGAGCTTCGTCACGATGCGGCTGATCGCCACGCCGGCCGGCCTGCTCGACCTGGCGCCCGAGGGCGCGGTCCCCGAACTCACGCTCACCGTCACCGACACCTCGCCCTTCGACCTGGCCCGCGCCACCTTGCGCGGCGACAAGCCGGCGGTGCGCATCGTCGGCGACGTACAACTGGCGGCCGAGGTGAACTGGCTGGTCGACCATGTGCGCTGGGACGTCGAGGACGACCTCGCCCGCGTGATCGGCGACGTGCCGGCCCACACCCTGGGCAATGCGGCGCGCCGCGTGGTGGGCGCGCTGCGGCAGTTCGTCGGCGATCGTGTGCCCAGACCTGGCATCGGCGGCACGGGCGCCGAATGACGCGTTTCTATCGCGGCATCTTCATCGTCTGGGTCGCGCTGCGCTACGGCCTCGACGAGCTCGTGCTCACGAGCTTCCAGAAGCCCTGGCTTCGCATCGTGGCGCGCGTCGTTTCCATCGGCCGCAACCTCGATGCGCCGCGCGGCCAGCGGCTGCGCGAGGCGCTCGAACGGCTGGGCCCGATCTTCGTCAAGTTCGGCCAGGTGCTGTCGACCCGGCGCGACCTGCTGCCGCCCGACATCGCCGACGAACTGGCCTTCCTGCAGGACCGCGTGCCGCCGTTCCCTTCCTCGGTAGCCATCGCCACCATCGAGCGCGCCTTCCGCCGCCCGGTGGGCGAGGTGTTCGTGCAGTTCGACGAGACGCCGGTGGCCAGCGCCTCGATCGCGCAGGTGCACTTCGCGACCGTGCGCGACGCCAAGGGCGCGCTGCGCGACGTGGCGGTCAAGGTGCTGCGCCCGGGCATGCGCACGGTCATGGAGAAGGACCTGGCGCTGATGGCCATGATGGCGCGCTGGGTCGAGAACCTGTCGGCCGACGGCAAGCGGCTCAAGCCGCGCGAGGTGATCGCCGAGTTCGACAAGTACCTGCACGACGAGCTCGACCTGGTGCGCGAGGCCGCCAACGCGGCGCAGCTGCGGCGTAACATGGAGAAGCTCGAGCTGGTGCTGATCCCCGAGATGCTCTGGGACTACTGCCACCCGGAAGTGATCGTGATGGAGCGCATGAACGGCGTGCCCATCGCGCAGCTCGAGCGCCTGCGCGCGGCCGGCGTGGACATCCCCAAGCTGGCGCGCGACGGCGTCACCATCTTCTTCACCCAGGTGTTCCGCGACGGCTTCTTCCACGCCGACATGCACCCAGGCAACATCATGGTGAGCCTGCAGCCGCAGACCTTCGGGCGCTACATCTCGCTCGATTTCGGCATCGTGGGCACGCTCACCGAGACCGACAAGGAATACCTGGCGCAGAACTTCGTGGCCTTCTTCCGGCGCGACTACAAGCGCGTGGCCGAGCTGCACCTGGAAAGCGGCTGGGTGCCCGAGGGCACGCGCATCGACGAGCTCGAGGCCGCGATCCGCACCGTCTGCGAACCCTACTTCGACCGGCCGCTCAAGGAGATCTCGCTGGGCATGGTGCTGATGCGCCTGTTCCAGACCTCGCGCCGCTTCCACGTCGAGATCCAGCCGCAGCTGGTGCTGCTGCAGAAGACGCTGCTCAACATCGAGGGCCTGGGCCGCCAGCTCGACCCCGAACTCGACCTCTGGGCCACGGCCAAGCCCTTCCTCGAGAAGTGGATGATCGACCAGATCGGCCCCAAGCGGCTGTTCGCGCAGCTCAAGGCCGAGGCGCCGCGCTATGCCAAGCTGCTGCCCCAGCTGCCGCGCCTGCTGCACGAGTTCCTGGAGAACAAGCCGGCCGACCACCGCCGGGAACTGCTGGAGCTGCTGGCGGCGCAGAAGCGCACCAACCGGCTGCTGCAGACCGTGATCGCGACCGGCCTGGGCTTCGTGCTGGGCCTGGTCGTGATGCAGATCGTCGTGCGCGTCCAGGTCTTCTGACTGGCACGGCCCTTGCGCGGCCTCCAAGAGCCGCATCGAATTGAGAGAGAAGAGGAGAAATCGTCGTGTTGTTGACCCTGGTCGCCGTCTACCTGCTGTTCACGATCGCCATCGGGCTCTATGCGGCCCGGCGGGTCAAGAACACCACCGACTTCGCGATTGCCGGGCGGCACCTGCCGCTCTTCATGATCGTGACCACAACCTTCGCGACCTGGTTCGGGTCGGAGACGGTGCTGGGCATTCCGGCCAAGTTCATCGAGGGCGGTCTGAACGGCGTGATCGAGGACCCCTTCGGCGCCGGCACCTGCCTGATCCTGGTGGGCCTGTTCTTCGCCGGCAAGCTCTACCGCATGACGCTGCTGACCATCAGCGACTACTACCGCGAGCGCTACGGTCGGGTGATCGAGGTCGCGTGCTCGCTGATCATCATGCTGAGCTACCTGGGCTGGGTCTCGGCCCAGGTCACGGCGCTGGGCCTGGTCTTCAACGTGCTCTCGGGCGGCGCCATCGGCGTGTCGCTGGGCATGGTGATCGGCGTGGTGTCGATCCTGGCGTACACGCTGTTCGGCGGCATGTGGTCGGTGGCCGTCACCGACTTCATCCAGATGATCATCCTGGTGCTGGGCCTGGCGGTGATCGCGGTGTTCGCGGGCCAGATGGCCGGCGGCGCGGACAAGGTGGTGGCCTTCGCGGTCAGCAAGGACCTGTTCAAGTTCTGGCCCGAGCCGAACTACAAGGACATGGTGTTCTTCTTCGCCGCGGCGATCACCATGATGCTGGGCTCGATCCCGCAGCAGGACGTGTTCCAGCGCGTGATGTCGGCCAACAACGTCAAGTCCGCGACCCGCGGCCCGGTGATCGGCGGCATCGCCTACATCCTGTTCGCTTTCGTCCCGATGTTCCTGGTGGCCAGCGCGCTGCTGATCATGCCGGAACAGACCGCGGCCCTGCTCAAGGACGATCCGCAGAAGGTGCTGCCCACGCTGGTGCTCGAGAAGATGCCCTTCGTGATGCAGGTGCTCTTCTTCGGTGCGCTGCTGTCGGCCATCAAGTCGACCGCCTCGGCCACCTTGCTGGCGCCCAGCGTGACCTTCACCGAGAACATCTGGCGCCAGTTCCGCCCGGCCGGCAACGACCGCGAGAACCTGCGCACCATGCGCATCACCACCCTGGTCTTCAGTGCCGCGGTGCTGGCCTATTCGATCCGCATGCAGGGCACGCCGATCTACGAGCTGGTCTCCGGCGCCTACCAGGTGCCCCTGGTCGGCGCCTTCGTGCCGCTGGTGTGCGGGCTCTACTGGCAGCGGGCCACCACGCAGGGTGCGGTGGCGGCGGTGCTGCTGGGCATCGGCACCTGGCTGCTGTTCCTGGCGCTGCCCTGGGGCCAGGCCTTCCCGGCGCAGCTGGCCGGCGTGCTGGCGGCCTTCGTGGGCATGGTGGCCGGTTCGCTGGCGCCGCAGTGGGTGTCCAACACCCGCACGCCGCACCGTCCGCTGGTCGAGGGCACGCTCTGAGCGTGGAGGGCGGGGTCGGGCCCGGCCGTATAATTGCGGGCTTTGCGAGCGACAGCTGCGTCGTTCTTTTTCGCCCACTCCCATGCCCATCTACGCCTACAAGTGCAGCGCCTGCGGCTTTGCCAAAGACGCGTTGCAGAAAATGTCCGACGCCCCTCTCACGGTGTGCCCGGCCTGCGGGGCGAGCACCTTCGAGAAGCAGGTGACCGCCGCCGGCTTCCAGCTCAAGGGCTCGGGCTGGTACGTGACCGATTTCCGTGAAGGCGGCGGCAAGAAGGCCGAGCCCGCGACCGCGCCGGTCTCGGGCGACGGCGCCAAGTCCGGTGGCGAGTCGTCGTCGGCCGCCCCCGCGGCGAGCCCGGCACCCGCACCCGCCGCATCCCCCGCACCGGCGCCCGCGCCGGCCACCGCCGCCAAGAGCGGCGACTGAACGGGGCCCGCCACCGCCATGCTCGCCCTGCGCAAATGGTTGTTCGCCGGCCTGCTGGTGATCGTTCCGCTGTTCGTCACCCTGGCGGTGCTCAAGTGGATCATCGACACGCTCGACCAGACCCTCTGGCTGCTGCCCGAGGACTGGCAGAGCTGGCTCACGATGCACAAGATCCGCGGCCTGGGCGTGCTGTTCACGCTGGCGATCCTGCTGGTGGTGGGCGCGGTGGCGAGCAATTTCATCGGCAAGCGCCTGCTGGGCTGGGGCGACGCGGTGGTGCGGCGCATCCCGGTCGTGCGTTCGATCTACTCCAGCGTCAAGCAGGTGTCGGACACGCTGTTCTCCGAGAACGGCAACGCCTTCCGCACCGCGGTGCTGGTGCAGTGGCCGCGTGAAGGCGTCTGGACCATCGCGTTCGTGACCGGCACGCCCGGCGCCGACGTGCTGGCGCACCTGGGCGGCGGCGAATACCTGGGCGTCTACGTGCCGACCACGCCCAACCCCACCGGCGGCTACTTCGTGATGCTCAAGCGCAGCGACTGCATCGAACTCCAGATGAGCGTGGACGAGGCGCTCAAGTACATCGTCTCGATGGGCGTGGTCGTTCCCGGCGGCCCCGCGACCCTCGCAACTTCTTCCTGAATGAACACGCGCCCTCCCGGCGCCGGAATCGACTTATGGCCATGCGTTCTCACTACTGCGGTCTCGTGACCGAAGCCCTGCTGGGCGAAACCGTCACCCTGTGCGGCTGGGTCAACCGCCGCCGCGACCATGGCGGCGTGATCTTCGTCGACGTGCGCGATCGCGAAGGCTACGTGCAGGTGGTCTGCGATCCCGACCGTGCCACCACCTTCGCCGTGGCCGAAGGCCTGCGCAACGAGTTCTGCGTGCAGATCAAGGGCCTGGTGCGCGCACGCCCCGAAGGCACGACCAACGACAGCCTCAAGAGCGGCAAGATCGAAGTGCTGTGTCACGAGCTCAAGGTGCTCAACCCTTCGGTCACGCCCCCCTTCCTGCTCGACGACGACAACCTGTCGGAGACCACCCGCCTCACGCACCGCGTGCTCGACCTGCGCCGCCCGGCGATGCAGCGCAACATGATGCTGCGCTACAAGGTGACGATGGAGACCCGCAAGTTCCTCGACGCCAACGGCTTCATCGACATCGAGACCCCGATGCTCGGCAAGTCCACGCCCGAAGGCGCGCGCGACTACCTGGTGCCCAGCCGCGTGCACGACGGCAGCTTCTTCGCGCTGCCGCAGTCGCCCCAGCTGTTCAAGCAGCTGCTGATGGTGGCCGGCTACGACCGCTACTACCAGATCGTCAAGTGCTTCCGCGACGAGGACCTGCGCGCCGACCGCCAGCCCGAGTTCACGCAGATCGACATCGAGACCTCCTTCCTGTCGGAAGAAGAGATCCGCGAGATGTTCGAAGGCATGGTCCGCACCATGTTCCGCAACGCCGCGGGCATCGACCTGCCGGTGTTCCCGACCATGACGTACGGCGACGCGATGTTCAAGTACGGCTCGGACAAGCCCGACCTGCGCGTCAAGCTCGAGTTCACCGAACTGACCGAGCTCATGAAGCGCGTTGAGTTCAAGGTGTTCTCGAACGCCGCGACCATGGCCGGCGGCCGTGTGGTGGCCCTGCGCGTGCCCGGCGGCGGCGGCGAGGGCGGCCTGTCGCGCGGTGAAATCGACGCGTACCAGGAATTCGTCAAGATCTACGGCGCCAAGGGCCTGGCCTACATCAAGGTCAACGACGCGGCCGCGGGCCGCGAAGGCCTGCAGAGCCCGATCGTGAAGAACCTCGACGACGCCACGCTGGCCGAGATCATCGCGCGCACCGGCGCGCGCAACGGCGACATCCTGTTCTTCGGCGCCGACAAGGAAAAGATCGTCAACGACGCCATCGGCGCGCTGCGCGTGAAGATCGGCCACAGCGCCTTCGGCAAGAAGAGCGGCCTGTTCGACGACCGCTGGGCACCGCTGTGGGTGGTGGACTTCCCGATGTTCGAGTTCGACGAGGAAGGCCAGCGCTGGTCGGCCGTGCACCATCCGTTCACGGCCCCCAAGGACGGCCATGAAGACCTGATGGACACCGCGCCCGAGAAGTGCATCGCCAAGGCCTACGACATGGTGCTCAACGGCATCGAGATGGGCGGCGGCTCGGTGCGTATCCACCGCGAGGAAGTGCAGAGCAAGGTCTTCCGCGCGCTCAAGATCAGCGCCGAGGACGCACAGCTCAAGTTCGGCTTCCTGCTCGACGCGCTGCAGTACGGCGCGCCCCCGCACGGCGGCATCGCCATCGGCCTGGACCGCCTGGTCATGCTGATGACCGGCGCCGAGTCGATCCGCGACGTGATCGCCTTCCCCAAGACCCAGCGCGCGCAGGACCTGCTGACGCAGGCGCCGAGCCCGGTCGACGAGAAGCAGCTGCGCGAACTGCACATCAAGCTGCGCAACGTGCAGCCCGCGGCGGCCTGACGCTGCGGCCGGCGGCGCAGGCCGCAACGACAAAAAAAGGCACCCCGAGGGGTGCCTTTTTCTTTGGCCGAAAGCCGGAGCCTGCGCTCCGGTGGCTGCGCCTTACAGCGCGACGTCGGCGACGGGCTTGCTCTTGCGCGCCGCGGCCGGGGCGTTGGTCGGCGCTGAGGCTGGCGCAGGCGCGGCCGCGCCCGGCGTGAGGTCGATCGCCGGCGGCGGGCTCAACTGCAGCACCTGGGCCGTGGCGGTCCATTCCTGCACCACCTTCTCGGGCGAGGCGTTGAGCGCGGTGCCGTAGCTGGGCACGATCTCGCGGATCTTGGCCTGCCAGGCGGGCGTCGCCAGCTTGTCCTTGAAGACCTGCTTCATCAGGTCCAGCATGATCGGCGCGGCCGTGGACGCGCCGGGCGAGGCGCCCAGCAGGCCGGCCAGGCTGCCGTCCTGCGAGCTGACGATCTCGGTGCCCAGCTTGAGCACGCCGCCCTTGGCTTCGTCGCGCTTGATGATCTGCACGCGCTGGCCGGCCTGCCAGAGGCGCCAGTCTTCCTTCTTCGCGTTCGGGAAGTACTCGCGCAGGGCCTTCATCCGGTCGTCGTCCGACAGCATCAGCTGGCCGGCCAGGTACTGGACCAGCGAGAACTCGGCCATGCCCACCTTGGCCATCGGCCAGACGTTGTGCGGCGTGGTGCTGGTGAACAGGTCGAGGTAGGAGCCTTCCTTGAGGAACTTGGTCGAGAAGGTGGCGAAGGGACCGAACAGGATCACGCGCTTGCCGTCGAGGATGCGGGTGTCGAGGTGGGGCACCGACATCGGCGGCGAACCAACCGAGGCCTTGCCGTAGGCCTTGGCCAGGTGCTGCTCGGCGATGCCGGGGTTCTCGGTCACGAGGAAGGAGCCGCCGACCGGGAAGCCCGCGTAGTTCTTCGCCTCGGGGATGCCCGACTTCTGCAGCAGGTGCAGCGCGCCACCGCCGGCGCCGATGAACACGAACTTCGCGTCGGTCTGCGTGGCCGTGCCGTCCTTGACGTTCTTGTAGGCGATGCGCCAAGTGCCGTCGGCGTTGCGCGTGATGTCCTGCACCTCGCTCGACAGCTTGAGCGAGAAGTTCGGGCGCGACTGCAGGTGGCCGACGAACTGGCGCGTGATCTCGCCGAAGTTCACGTCGGTGCCGATGGGCGTCCAGGTGGCGGCGATCTTCTGGGCCGGGTCGCGGCCTTCCATCATCAGCGGCACCCATTGCTTGATCTGCGCCGGGTCTTCCGAGTACTGCATGCCGCGGAACAGCGGGCTGGCCTGCAGCGCGTCGTAGCGCTTCTTGAGGAAGGCGATGTTGTCGTCGCCCCAGACGAAGCTCATGTGCGGCGTCGAGTTGATGAAGGAACGCGGGTTCTTCAGCACGTTGTTCCTGACCTGCCAGGACCAGAACTGGCGCGAGATCTGGAAGGCCTCGTTGATCTCCACCGCCTTGGCGATCTCGACCTTGCCGTTCTTGTCCTCGGGCGTGTAATTCAGCTCGGCCAGCGCCGAGTGGCCGGTGCCGGCGTTGTTCCAGCCGTTCGAGCTTTCCTGGGCGACCTGGTCCAGCCGTTCGACCATCTCCATCGACCAGCCGGGCTCGAGTTCGCTGAGCCAGATGCCCAGGGTCGAGCTCATGATGCCGCCGCCGATGAGCAGCACATCGACCTTCTTCGGCTCGGCCGCATGGGCCGTGGCCAGGGTGAGGGACAGCGCCCAGCCCAGCAGGACGGGGTAGGTTTTCTTCAAGATCATCTTCTGGTGATTCCTGTGGTGTGGAAGGACACCCGTCTGCCGTCATCGACCTGTGGACGCCAGCCGAGCGCGGGGCAGGGCGGGGGCATGCACGGTGCGTGCGGAGGTCGAGGCGGACGAACGGACACGACCGAGACCGAGGGCTCACGCCCCGTTCTCGAATCTTTATGTCCCCTGCACCGTCGTCTACCGACTTCTGGATTGAACCGTGCGCGCGGAGCTCGTCGGACGGGCTTAAGGCCCGGGCTCCTGGATGCGTGGCTTGGCTTGCTCCGGGCCGGCCGGGAAGCGCCATCGCTGCGTCGGGGTGGATTTTACCGGGGGCGCCAAAACCCGGGCCATGGCAAGGCCGCATGCTGTACCGTGGCTGCTTTGCCCGCCCGCCTGCCGACGATGAACCCCTTCAAGATTCCCGAGTCCGTGCTGGTCGTGGTCCACACGCCGGCGCTCGACGTGCTGCTGATCCGGCGCGCCGATGCCGACGAGTTCTGGCAGTCGGTGACCGGCAGCAAGGACCATGTCGACGAGCCGCTGGCGCTGACCGCCGCGCGCGAGGTGGGCGAGGAGACCGGCATCGACTGCATGCCCGGCAGCGCGCTGGCGCCGCAGCTGCGCGACTGGCGGCTGCAGAACGTCTACGAGATCTACCCGCGCTGGCGCGCGCGCTATGCGCCGGGCGTGACGCGCAACACCGAGCACCTGTTCGGCCTGTGCGTGCCCGAGCGCATCGTGCCGGTGCTCGCGCCGCGCGAGCACACGGCCTGGCAATGGCTGCCGCACCGTGCCGCGGCCGAAGCCTGTTTTTCCCCTTCGAACGCCGAAGCCATCCTGCTGCTGCCACAATTTGCGCCATGAACGCGACCGCGAACACCTTTCGGGTGGCGACCTACAACATCCACAAGGGCGTGCAGGGCATCGGCCCGGCGCGCCGCCTCGAGATCCACAACCTCGGCCACGCGATCGAACAGCTCGACGCCGACATCGTGTGCCTGCAGGAAGTGCGCAAGATGAACCGGCAGGGCGAGCGCCACTTCGCGCGCTGGCCCGAGCTGCCGCAGGCCGATTTCCTCGCGCCCGAGGGCTACACCGCCGTCTACGAGACCAACGCCGTCACGCGCCATGGCGAGCACGGCAACGCGCTGCTCACGCGCTGGCCGGTGATCCGCACCACCCACCAGGACATCTCCGACCACCGCTTCGAACAGCGCGGCCTGCTGCACGTGCTGATCGACGTCGACGGCGCGCCGGTGCACGCCATCGTGGTGCACCTGGGCCTGATCAAGGGCAGCCGGGTGCGCCAGATCGCCCGGCTGCGCGAATTCATCGAGCGCGAGATCCCGCCCGACGAGGCGGTGCTGGTGGCCGGCGACTTCAACGACTGGGGCGCGCGCATGCGTTACGCGATGAACGCCATGGGCATGCGCGACTCCAGCGACCTGCGCGGCCCGCCGACGCTGACCTATCCTTCGCGGCTGCCGGTCACGCAGCTCGACTTCATCTATGCGCGTCGGCTGGCGCCGGTCGCCTGCAGCGTGCCGCGCGGCCCGATCTGGGCCCGGATGTCCGATCACCTGCCGCTGCTGACCGACTTTTCGCTATCGAATAAGTAGCGCTTCGCGGGCGCGGGGTGTGCGCCGGCGGCCCCGCGGCGTTCGGGCGTTCGCTGGTAGGATTCCCGCCATGCTCAGGAAGATCGACGCCCCCCAACCCCCCGCCGCACCGGCCGATGACGAGGGGACGCCCGTCTCCGTCAAGATCCGGGAGCGCCTGCAGGCCGCGCGCAAGCGCTTCAACGCCAACGACAACATCGCGGAGTTCGTGCAGCCGGGCGAGCTCGAGGCGCTGCTCGACGAAGTCGAGGTCAAGATGAAGGGCGTGCTCGAGAGCCTGGTGATCGACGTCGAGAACGATCACAACACCGACAACACCGCGCGCCGCGTGGCCAAGATGTACCTCAACGAGGTGTTCCGTGGCCGCTACGTGCCGCCGCCCTCGCTGACCGAATTCCCCAACGCCGAGCACCTCAACGAGCTCATGATCGTCGGCCCGATCACGGTGCGCAGCGCCTGCTCGCACCACTTCTGCCCGATCATCGGCAAGCTCTGGATCGGCGTGATGCCCAACGAGCACACCAACGTGATCGGCCTGTCGAAGTACGCGCGGCTGGCCGAGTGGGTGATGGGCCGGCCGCAGATCCAGGAAGAGGCCGTGGTCCAGCTGGCCGACCTGATCCAGGAGAAGACCCAGCCCGACGGCCTCGCGCTGGTGATGGAGGCCGAGCATTTCTGCATGGCCTGGCGTGGCGTCAAGGAAATGGACAGCAAGATGATCAACTCCGTCATGCGCGGCGTGTTCCTCAAGGACCCGAACCTGCGCCGCGAATTCCTCTCCCTGCTGCCGCGCTCGCGCTGAACGCCATGCTCGTACGCCTCCTCTACGCCAGCCGCGCGGTCGACAACAGCACCAGCGCCACCGATGCGATCCTCGCGCAGTCGAGGGCGCACAACACCGCCTGCGGCATCACCGGCATCCTCTGCTACAGCGCGGGCATCTTCCTGCAGGCCATCGAGGGCGGCCGCGTGGCCGTGAGCGACCTCTACGGCCACATCCAGAAGGACCCGCGCCACAAGGACGTGGTGCTGCTGCACTACGAAGAGATCAGCGAGCGCCGCTTCGGCGGCTGGACCATGGGCCAGGTGCACCTGACCAAGGTGCATGCCGCCACGCTGCTGCGCTATTCCGAGCGCCCGGAGCTCGACCCCTACGCCGTCTCCGGCAAGGTGTCGATGGCCCTGCTCGAGGAACTGATGGCCACCGCCGCCATCGTCGGACGCAACTGAGGCCCGTGGGTCCCGCGCCCGGTCTCTCGCACCGCCGCGTCCGCGTCTAGACCGCGGTGCCGCTGTCCGCCTTCGCCCTGATCCTGCTGGCCGGGATCATCCACGCCAGCTGGAACATCGCCGCCAAGAAGGCCAACGGCGACGCGCGCTTCGCCTTCCAGACCAGCGTGCTGATGATGTTCGTCTGGGGCCCCGTGGGCCTGTGGCTGGGCTGGAACGTGGTGCCGCAGTGGGGCGCGAAGGAGTGGGCCTTCATCGGCGTCAGCGGCCTGCTGCACGTGGTCTATTACGTCACGCTGCTGCGTGGCTACCGCAAGTCGGACCTCACGGTGGTGTACCCGCTGGCGCGCGGCTCCGGTCCCTTGCTCTCCTCGCTGGTGGCCATCCTGTTCCTGGGCGAGCGCATCAGCCTGGTGGGGCTGGTCGGCATCGTCGGCGTGGTGCTCGGCGTGTTCCTGGTGGCGGGCGGCCCGCGGCTGTGGCGCGGCCCGCACGATGCGGCGCAGCGCGACCGCGTGCACAAGGGCATCCGCTACGGCGTGCTCACCGGCGCCTTCATCGCGGCCTACACCGTGGTCGACAGCTACGCGGTCAAGTTCCTCGCGATGTCGCCGATCCTGCTCGACTACTTCGGCAACCTGGTGCGCATCGTCCTGCTGCTGCCCGTGGCCCTGCGCGACCGGCCGGCCACGGTGCGGCTGTGGCGCGCGCAGTGGAAGTACGCGCTGGTGGTGGCCGCCATCAGCCCGGTGTCCTATGTGCTGGTGCTGTACGCGGTGCAGCAGGCGCCGATCTCGCACGTGGCGCCCGCGCGCGAGGTCTCGATGCTCTTCGCCGCGCTGATCGGCGGGCACCTGCTGCGCGAGGGCGACCGCGTGCTGCGCCTGATCGGCGCCTGCTTCATCGCGGTCGGCGTGATCGCACTGGCGCTGGGGTGAGGCGCGCGTGCCGATGAGCCCGCAGCCGCCGCCGCTGCTGTTGGGCTGCGACTTTTCCAGTGCACCCTCGGCCCGCAAGCCGATCGTGGTGGCGCTGGGCGCGATGCGCGGCGCGCGCGTGACCCTGTCGAAGCTGCTGCCTTTCGCCACGCTCGAGGCCTGGGGCCAGTGGCTGCACGACACGCCGGCCTGGATCGGCGGCTTCGACCTGCCTTTCGGCCTGCCGCGCGAGCTGGTCGAGCAGCTGGGCTGGCCGCAGGAGTGGCAGGCCTGCATGGCGCACTACGCGGGCCTGGAGCGTGCGCAGATCCGCGACGCCTTCGCGGCCTTCTGCGATGCGCGGCCGATGGGCGGCAAGTTCGCGCATCGGCGCACCGACCTGCCGGCGGGTTCGAGCCCGTCGATGAAATGGGTGAACCCGCCGGTGGCCTTCATGCTGCATGCGGGCGTGCCCAGGCTGCTGGCCGCGGGGGCCGCCTTGCCGGGCCTGCACGCGGTGCCGGGCGCCACCCGCATCGCGCTCGAGGCCTACCCCGGCCTGCTGGCGCGCGAGCTGATCGGCCGGCGCAGCTACAAGAGCGATGACCTGGCACGGCAGGACACCGAGCGCTGGGTGGCGCGGGCCGACCTGCTGTCGGCGCTGGAGCGCGGCGCGACCCGGCTCGACCTGCGGCTGGCGCTCACGCACGCCCAGCGCGACCAGCTGCTGGCCGATGCGCGCGGCGATGCGCTCGATGCGGTGCTGTGCCTGGTCCAGGCGGCCTGGGCGGCGCGGCAGGGCCATGAAGCGCACGGTTACGGCCTGCCTGCCGACCTCGATCCGCTCGAGGGCTGGATCCTCAGCGCCTGACGCAGCACCGTCCTACAGGGCCTTGAGGCAATGGCGACGGGGTGGGGCAGGGGGTGCCGGGCCACAGTGGACGCAGTCGCCTCGATGAGGCGCGTTTCTCCAACTCACCGAAAGGCAAACCATGAACAAAGATCAAGTCGCAGGCCGTGTGGACCAAGCCAAGGGCAAGGTCAAGGAAGTGACCGGCCGGGTCGTGGGCAACGAGTCGCTCGAAGCCGAGGGCGCCGCCGAGAAGGTCGCGGGCAAGGTGCAGAGCACCTATGGCGACGTCAAGGAAAAGACCAAGGACGCCATCAAGGACGGCGCCAAGAAGCTGTGAGTCCGAGGGTCCCCACGGGACCCGCGTCTGAAAGGACAGTGCGATGAACTCCCCGATGCATTTCCACGGGGCGCCGCGCGGGCGAATTCCGGGCCTGGCACGCTTTGCGTTGCTGGGCCTTTTGCTTGCGCTGGCTGCCTGCGACGAGGCCGACGAACGCAGCGCGGGCCAGAAGGTGGATTCCGCGATCGCGCGCACCCAGCAGGCTGCGACCGAAGCGGCGGCGCGCACCGAGGCCCTGGCCCGCGAGGCAGGCGCCAAGGTGAAGGCTTCGAAGCCCGCGATGCAGCAGGGCCTCGACAGAATCAAGGAAGCCGCCAAGGAGACCGGTGCGGCCGTCTCCGCGGGGGTCAGCGATGCCACCATCACCGCCAGCGTGTCCGCCGGATTGGCCAGGGACCCGGCGCTGAGCGCCACCCGCATCGACGTCGACACCCAGGGCGGCACGGTCACTCTGCGCGGCCCGGCGCCCAACGCCGAGGCGAAGGCGCGGGCCGAGACCATCGCGCGCGGCGTGACCGGTGTGAGCCAGGTCGACAACCGGCTGGAAGTGAGGGCGATGTAGACGCGCCTCCTCCGCCCCCAAGAAAAAAACCCGGCATGCCGGGTTTTTTCATGGGGGCAGGGGCGTGCTCAACGCCGTTCGTCGTCGCGCTGCATCAAGGTGGTGACCATGTCGGCCACGTCGGAAGTCTTGAGCAGCATGGCCAAGACGGCCGTGACCGACAGCAGGCGCCACGGCTTGACCAACACCGCCAGCGCACCGGTGCCGGCGGCCACGGCCATCAGGCGGCCGGGACGCTCCTCGGCGAAGCGCTGCAGTACCGGGCGGGCCAGCTGGCAGGCAGCGTTGGCCGGATGCCGGCGCCACCAGCGCAGGGCGACGCTGCGGCCCATGTCCAGCCACGGCAGGCCCTGCAGCGAGAACGCTCTGGCCATGGGTTGATCGCCGCGCGCGGCCGAGGTTTCGGCCGCTTCCAGCGGGGCGTCGTAGGCTTCGTCGGGAACGGGGGCGGGCTGTCGGAACAGCGCGCGGCGCGAGAGCGCCAGGCGCTGCTGCGGTGTCAGAGCATCACGGTCAATCGCCACGGCGTCCTCCAGCGGCATGCAGTGCACGCAGGTCTTCGTCGAACTGCGCGCGGACTTCGGCCAGGCCGTGCCAAGCCAGCGGCCGGCAGGCGATCCAGCCGGCGATCAGTGCGATCAACAGCGATCCGGCAGGGATGGCGACCAGCGTCCAGTGGAAGCGGCCTTCCATGCCGTAGAGCATGGCGGCCACGCCCGCCAGGCCGAGCGCCAGCAGCAGCGCGATGGCGGCCACAACGCCCGCGGCAATGCGCGCGCCCAGACCGCGCCCGGCCTGTGCGGCTTCGAGCTTGATCAGGGCGGCGTAGTTGCCGACGTGTTCGGCGATGAGCTCCGGATGCCCGAGCACCGTTGCATAGAGGGGATGAAGCATGGTGCGCGAGCGGGGACGGTGTCAGCGGCCGTCAGGGCTCAGTAGTCATCCCGGTTGCCGCGGCGGCTGGCCAGCACGATCAGCGCGGTGATGGCGGCGCCGGCGGCGGCGGCGATCAGCACCGAACGCACGGGCTGGTCGGAGATGTACTTGCCCGTCACGTCCGCGGCCTGTTCCAGGCGGCGCTGGGCGCGTGCGCTGGTGGTCGATGCGGCGTCGAGGCCGCGCTGCACGGCCTGTTGCACGCGGGCCGCGATCTGTTCGACGCTGGGCTCGGCTTCGCGGCGCAGGTCGCGCACCTTCTCGCCTGCGGCGTTCACGGCGTTCTGTGCGTAAGCGCGGGTCGACTCGATGGCGTCGTTGGCGGTGCGGCTGGCTTCGTCGGCGAGTTGCGATGCGGTCTTCGTGTTCATGGAAAGAGTCCTTTCTGGGAGATTGAGCGCTTTGGCCTGTCCATCGTAACGGCGTCCGCCCGGCGCTGGAAGGCGTTGGCGGGCCGTGATGAGCAGCTTGGTGTCCACCTTAGCCACGCTGCCCGCCGCGGCTTGTCAGCAGCCGTGCGCGGGCCTCGTAGGAGAGCAACGTCAGCGTCCCGGCGCCACGCCGGCCGGCGTCGGCGTCGCGACGACGCGGCGAACCGGCAGCATGGCCGTGAGCCGGGTGCCGTGGCCGGGCGTGGAGATCACCGTGAGCTTGCCTTGCGCGGCCTCGACGCGGTGCCGCATGCCCGCCAGGCCATGGGTGGAAGGGCGCACGCGCTGGGTGTCGAAGCCCTTGCCGTTGTCGGCCACTTCGACGATCACGTGGTTGCCGTAGTCCTTCATCACGATGGTGGCTTCGGAGGCCTCGGCGTACTTGCCGATGTTGGTCAGGCTCTCCTGCACCATGCGGTAGATCGTGAGCTGGCGTGCTTCGTCGAGCACGGCCGGCTCCAGCGACATCTCGATCTGCAGGCCGGAGCGGTCGGCGAATTCACGGCCCAGGATCTCGAGCGAGGCGACCAGGCCCAGGTTGGACAGCGACGAGGGCCGCAGGTCCTCGATGATTCGTCGCTTGAGCGCGATGCCGCTGTTGAGCAGCTCGGTCAGGTGCTGCAGGCGTTCGATCGCGTCGGGCGTGTCGGCCAGGCGCGACTTGAGCCGGGCCACGTCGAGCTTGGCGGCCGTGAGCAGCGAGCCGAGCTCGTCGTGCAGCTCGCGTGCGAGGTAGCCGCGTTCCGTTTCGCGCACTTCCTGCAGGTGGGTCGCCAGCTCGGCCAGCGTGGCCGTGCGATCCTGCACCTCGGTCTCGAGCGCATTGCGTTCGCGTTGCAGGGCCTCCTGCTGGCGTTCGCCGGCCGAGCGCAGCGCGTGGCTCTGGCGCAGGTAGAGGTAGAAGGCCAGCAGCGCGGCCAGTGCCACCACGGCGATGCCGACGCGGGCCAGCTGCAGCGACTTCGCGATCTGCACCTGGCCGCGCGCCAGGGCGGCGTCGCTGCTGGCGACCAGTGCGTTGGCCTGGGTCCGGATGGCCTCCATCTCCTCGCGGCCGACGTCGGTGGTGATGACGAACTTCCAGGCGTCCTCGTTGCCGTTGGTGCGCAGGCGCACGCTCATCTCCATCTCGGCGAGCTTGCGCGCCACATGCGTCGACAGCACGGTCAGCCGGGCGCTGTCCTCCGGCCGGTCGGCGTACAGCGCGCGCAGCACGTTGAGCTGGCCGTCGATCTGGCGGATCGCGTTGTCGTAGGGCTCGCGGTAGTGCGTCTCGCCGGTCAGCAGGTAGCCGCGCTGGCCGGTCTCCGCATCCACCACGTTCTGCAGCAGGGCGCTGAGGGCCGTGCGCATGCGCTGGGCCTGGCCGACCTCTTCGAGCGCGCGGGTCGACTGGCGGAATCCGGCTTCGTTGATGCCCACGAGCACCACCGCGGCCAACAGGGCCAGGGTGAGGCTCAAGGCCATCTTGGGAAAGGCTAACCAACGCATGTAGAGGCTTCCGCTGACGGTCCCGTGATCAATTTCGTGAATAATCAATGCCGTTCAGGGAACGATATATCGCGACTCACGAGTGCGCGACAACAAAGAGGATGACAGATGATCAAGATCGGAATTGTGGATGACCACGCCATCGTTCGGTCCGGCTTGCGGCAGTTTTTCTCCGAGCATGTGGATTTGCGCGTCGTAGGCGAGGCGGGAACCGGACGCGAGGCGATCGAGCTCGTGCGCACGACGGAGCTCGACGTGCTGGTGATGGACTTGTCCATGCCCGGTCAGAGCGGCATCGACGCGCTGGCGATGATTCGGGCCAAGGCGCCGGATGTGGGCATCCTCATCCTGAGCGGCTACCCCGAGGAGCACTACGCGATGAACCTGATCCGTCAGGGCGCCAGCGGCTACCTCAACAAGGAATGCGAGCCGATCGAGATCGTGAATGCGATCCGTACCGTCTCGCTGGGCCGTCGCTACATCACGCCCGCCGTGGCCGAACTGCTGGCACGCCAGCTCGACCGCAAGGACGATGCAGCACCGCACGAGCAGCTCTCGGAGCGCGAGTTCCAGGTGTTCCTCAAGCTGGCCAAGGGCGAAACGGCGGGCGACATCGCCAAGACGCTGTCGCTGTCGGTGAAGACCGTGAGCACCTACCGCACGCGCCTGATGGAGAAGATGAACCTCTCCTCCAACAGCGACCTGACCTACTACGCGCTGAAAAACAAGCTGATCGACTGAGATCGCGGACCGAGCCGCGGCGTCCCCGAGGGCGCCGCGGTCGGGCATCGCCTTCGGCGCGCCGCTGTTCAAGCGCCGTCGTTGCTCGCGCGATCGGAGGACTGCGCGAGGCAGAAGTCCAGCAGCGCGTCGATCTCGTTGGACTTGTCGAACACCGCGTCGGCCCCCAGCTGGACGCAGCGCCGGCGGATGTCCTGGGTCGCGTAGTTGCTGAGCACGACCACCTGCTGGCGCGGCCCGCGCACCGCACAGGCCTGCAGCACCCCCAAGCCGCTGCCCTGCTTGAGGAACAGGTCGATGATGATCAGATCCCATGCATCCTTGTGCGTTGCCAGCCAAGCGCGCGCCTCGGCTTCCGTTTCGGCATGGCCGATGGCCTCGGCGCGCGTGAGTTCTTCCAGGGTTCCGACAAGGTTCTCGCGGATCGTGAGGTTGTCTTCGACGATGTAGGTTTTCAATTTTGTGTCCATGGCGAAGACCCGTTCTCCCTCCATGCCGCCCGCCGGTGTCGTGCGTTGGCAGGTACAGCCACTCGTCGCATCGTAGCCACGGCATCCCGTCATCTTGCAAGCACGGGAGGAGGGCGTTTGTAGGCGCATTCCGACTTCAGGGCCCGGGCCCGGGATCGACGCCTTTTTCGTAGGCCCCTGCCCACAGGGGCTGCCGTGCCGTGCCGACCTCGGCACCCCCTGGCGCCGTATAACCTCGCGCCGTGCACGCCGGCCTGGGCCGCCGGAGTCGTGTCCCGTATCAGCCGCCCCGCAGAAGGAACACTTCCATGCAGAACGACAAGCCAAGGGGCCGAAAGTGGGCAGTGCGGATCGTCACGGCCTTGGTGGCCCTGTTCGCGGTCTTGGTGCTGGTGGTGATGTTCTTTCCCTGGGACGTGCTGCGCGGCCCGGTGAATCGCTATGTCAGCGAGAAGACCGGGCGGACCTTCGAGATCACGCGTCACCTCGATGTCGACCTCGGCTGGCGCAGTGCCACCGTCAAGCTCGACGGCATCGAATTCGCCAATCCCTCCTGGGCGCGGGACCCGTACCTGGTGCGCGCCGACCGGGCCGAACTCGACCTGCGGCTGTGGCCGCTGCTGGGCGGCAAGGTCGTCATCCCGCGCCTGATGATGGTTGCCCCCGCCGTGGGCCTGCAGATGGAGAAGGACGGCCGCCGGACCTGGGCGCTGGGCAAGGACACCTCGGACGAAGGCACGGTGCCCACCATCGGCCAGATCCAGGTCGACAACGGCAGCGTGGACTTCCTGGCCCCGCATTTGGGTGTGGACCTGCATGCGGAGGTCGCCTATGACAGCAGCAAGGGCGAGCTGCCCCTGAGCTACCGCATCAAGGGCACCTACCAGCGTCAGCCGCTGACGGCGCAGGGGCGCACCGGCAACGTGATGCAGCTCGCCGCCACCGGCCAGCCGCCGTTCCCGCTGGAGATCGATGCCCGCGCAGGCCAGACCCGGCTCAAGGCCGCGGGCACGGTGGCCGCGCTCAGCAGCCTCGACGGCATCGACGCCACCTTCGACCTGCGCGGCCAGAGCCTTGGCGACCTCTACGGCCTGTTGGGCATCGCATTGCCGCAGACTTCGCCCTATGCGTTGAGCGGCCAGCTCGGCAAGCGCGCGAGCCTGTGGGAGGTCAAGGGCCTCAAGGGCAAGCTGGGGCTGTCCGACATCGGCGGCGAGATGCAGTTCGACCAGGGCACGAAGGTGCCGATGCTCTCGGGCACCTTGCGCTCGCAGGTGATGGACATGGACGACCTGGGCCCGCTGATCGGCCTGCCGCCGACGGCCCGCTCGGCCAATGCGGTGGAGGGCGTCGCACCGCCGCCGACGGTGACCCAGGTCAAGCGGCCGCAGCGCAACGGGCAGGACAAGGTGCTGCCCACCGCCACGCTCGACTTCGAGCGCCTGGGCGCCATGAACGCCGACGTGCGCTACAGCGCCGACCGGATCCGCAACGTGCGCGAGGTGCCGCTCGACAAGGGCAGCGTGCACGTGAAGCTGCAGGACAAGGTGCTCACGCTCGACCCGCTGGACCTGGGCGTGGCCGCGGGCAAGCTGAGCGGCGCGA
This sequence comes from Variovorax sp. UMC13, assembly GCF_014170375.1. Classification (GTDB taxonomy): domain Bacteria; phylum Pseudomonadota; class Gammaproteobacteria; order Burkholderiales; family Burkholderiaceae_C; genus Variovorax. Next base: position 131,521 of record NZ_LZZW01000014.1, read on the forward strand.
TCCGCATCGACGCGGCGAAGAACCCGGCCGACATTCGCGCCTCGCTGGACCTGCGCGGTATGCAGCTGGCACGCCTGTTCCCCAAGCTCGAGACGACGGGCAACAGCGTGGGCAAGTTCGGCGGCCGCATCAATCTCTCGGGCTCCGGCAATTCGGTGGCCAGCTGGCTGGGCGGTGCTTCCGGCGACGTGGCGGTGCTGTCGGGCAGCGGCCAGTTCGGCAACCTGCTGCCGGTGTTCGCGACGCTGGTGGGCGGCGACATCATCAAGTTCCTGCTGCGCGGCGACCGCAACGTGGAGTTGCGTTGCGCGGCCGTGGCCTTCGACGTCAACAAGGGCCTGATGACTGGCCGCACGCTGGTGGTGGACACCACCAATGCCGTGTTCATCGCGAGCGGCCAGGCCAACCTGGCCAACGAGACGCTGGACTTCGTGGTCCGCCCCGAGCCCAAGAGCAAAAACATCCTCTCGATCCGCACGCCGCTGGTGGTCAGCGGCACCTTCGGCGATCCGAAGGGCGGCGTCGAGGTCGCGCCGCTGGCGGGGCGCGGCCTGGCCGCGCTGGCGCTGGGCGCGATCAATCCGCTGCTGGCGCTGGCGGCGACCATCGAGACCGGTCCCGGCGAGGATGCGGACTGCAAGGGCGTGCTGGCGGATGCGAACCGGCCGACCGCCGGCGCGGCCGCCAACGGCGCGGCCCGGGCCAAGGGCGCCAAGCAGCGCTGAGCAGGGAAGGGCGCTTCAAGCGCCGGGGCGCTGCGCGCACACGCTGCAGTGCGGGTCGCGCGCCACCTGGAGGCTGTCGAAAGCCGTGCGCCGGCCGTCGAACATCAGCAACTGCCCGGCCAGCGAGGGGGTGATGCCCGCCAGCAGCTTGAGTGCCTCGTGCGCCTGCAGCGTGCCGATGGTGCCGACCACGGGTGCGAACACGCCCATCACCGCGCAGCGCGTCTCCTCGAAGGCCGCATCGGGCGGGAACACGCAGGCGTAGCAGGGCGAAGCGGGATCGCGCAGGTCGTAGACGCTCAATTGCCCGTCGAAACGGATCGCGGCGCCCGCCACCAGCGGCTTGCCGTGGGCCACGCAGGCGGCGTTCACCGCATGGCGGGTGGCGAAGTTGTCGCAGCAGTCGATCACCACGTCGGCCGCCCCCACCAGTTCCGACAGCAGCGCCGCATCGGCCCGCAGCGCATGCAGCGTGAGCCGGACGCCGGGGTCGATGGCCCGCATGGCCTCGGCCGCCGAGGCGACCTTCGACTGGCCCACGCGCGCCGTGGTGTGGGCGATCTGGCGTTGCAGGTTGGTGAGGTCGACCGTGTCGTCGTCGACCAGCGTGAGGTGGCCCACGCCCGCCGCCGCGAGGTAGAGGCAGACCGGCGAGCCCAGGCCGCCGGCGCCGATCACCAGCGCATGGGAGGCCTCGACGCGCTGCTGGCCGTCGAAGCCGTACTCCTCGAGCAGAACGTGCCGCGAATGGCGCAGCAGGGCCTCGTCGTCCATACGCTTGGCGCCCGCCGCGTCGCCGCGGCCGCGCTCAGTTCTCTTTCTTCTCTTCCTTGTTGTCGACGATCACCTGCGTCTTGCTGACGATGACCGGCGCGCCCTTGAGGCTGGCGATGGCCTGCAGCAGCGGGAAGTCCTTGTCGTTGCCGAACTCGGGCACCTTGCGTTCCTGCGGCGGCTTGCGGGCCTCTTCCTCGAGGCGCTTGCGGGCCTCGTCGCGGGCCTTCTCGCGCTCGGGGTCCTTGGTCTCGGGGCCCTGGCCGCTGGCCAGGTGCTTCTCGAGGTCGGCCTCGCGCATGCGCAGGGCCGCGTAGGGGCTGCCCTCGGCGCTTTCGTCGACCAGCACGTTGGGCACGATGCCCTTGGCCTGGATCGAGGCGCCGCTGGGCGTGTAGTAGCGCGCGGTCGTGATCTTCAGGCCGGTGTCGGGGCCCAGCGGGCGCACCGTCTGGACCGAGCCCTTGCCGAAGGTCTGGCTGCCCATGATGGTGGCGCGCTTGTGGTCCTGCAGCGCGCCGGCCACGATCTCGCTGGCCGAGGCCGAGCCCTCGTTGACCAGCACCACCAGCGGCACGGTCTTGAGCGCCGCGGGCAGGCCGCGCAGCGGGTCGGTGCCCGAACGGCGCTGGTAGAACTCCGGCGCGGCCTTGTAGACGAACTTGCTCTCGGCGAGCTGGCCGTCGGTGGACACCACCGTCACGTTCTCGGGCAGGAAGGCTGCCGAAATCGCCACCGCCGCGTCGAGCAGGCCGCCCGGGTCGTTGCGCAGGTCGAGCACCAGGCCCTTGAGGTTGGGGTCCTGCTTGTAGATTTCCTCGACCTTCTTGACGAAGTCGTCGACCGTGCGTTCCTGGAACTGCGACAGGCGGATCCAGCCGTAGCCCGGCTCGATGACCTTGCCGCGCACCGATTGAGTGCGGATTTCCTCGCGCGTGATCGTGACCGGGAAGGTGCGGTTCTCGTCCTTGCGGTAGATGGTCAGCAACACCTTGGTGTTGGCTTCGCCGCGCATGCGCTTGACCGCATCGTTGAGCGACAGGCCGCGCACCGCGGTGTCGTCGATGCGCGTGATCAGGTCGTTGGGCTTGAGGCCCGCGCGGAAGGCCGGCGAACCCTCGATCGGCGACACCACCTTGACCAGCCCGTCTTCCTGGGCGATCTCGATGCCGACGCCGACGAAGCGCCCGGTCGTGCCCTCGCGGAATTCCTTGAAGGACTTCTTGTCGAAGTACTGCGAGTGCGGGTCGAGGCCGGCGACCATGCCGGCGATCGCGTCGGAGATGAGTTTCTTCTCATCCACCGGCTCCACGTAGTCGCTCTTCACCATCCCGAACACCGCCGCGAGCTGTTGCAGCTCCTCGAGCGGCAAGGGTGCCAGCGAACCGCGTGCCACGGTCTGCAGCGAGACGGTGGTCAGCACGCCGGCCACGGCGCCGGCTGCAACCCAGCCGGTGATCTTGAGTTTCTGGCCCATGTAATGAGTGTCCTAGTCGGGTGTCAAGCCAATATACAGCTAGCTTTGAAGCAATTCTTCTACCAGGGTTCCTTAATCTTCAACCTTTGCCTTGCGAAGCCACCGCGGCAGCGGCCTTGGCGGCCGCTTCGGCGTCGCCCAGGTAGTAGTGGCGCAGCGGCTTGAGCTCGTCGTCCAGCTCGTAGACCAGCGGGATGCCGTTGGGGATGTTGAGGCCGACGATGTCGCTGTCGGAGACGCCGTCGAGGTACTTGACCAGCGCGCGGATGGAATTGCCGTGGGCCGCGACCACCAGGCGGCGGCCGCTGCGGATGGCGGGCGCCATCGACTCGTTCCAGAAGGGCAGCACGCGCGCCACGGTGTCCTTCAGGCACTCGGTCAGCGGGATCTGCTCGGGCGCGAGCTTGGCGTAGCGCAGGTCGCCGCGCTCGCTGCGCGGGTCGGCCGCGTCGAGTGCCGGCGGCGGCGTGTCGTAGCTGCGGCGCCACACCAGCACCTGCTCGTCGCCGTACTCCTTGGCCGTCTCGGCCTTGTTGAGGCCCTGCAGGCCGCCGTAATGGCGCTCGTTGAGGCGCCACGAATGCACCACCGGCAGCCAGGTGCGGTCGAGTTCGTCGAGCGTGTGCCACAGGGTGCGCGTGGCGCGCTTGAGCACGCTGGTGTAGGCCACGTCGAAGTCGTAACCCTCGGCCTTGAGCAGCCGACCGGCCTGCTTGGCCTGTTCGACGCCGGTCTCGGTCAGGTCGACGTCGGTCCAGCCGGTGAAGCGGTTTTCGAGATTCCAGGTCGACTCGCCGTGGCGGATCAATACCAGTTTGTGCATGGGGAAGGCCTTTGGCGGAGATTGAGATTCGGGAATGCAGGAGCCTGCATGACCCGCCATTCTAAAATCGGCGGTTTGCCATTCAAGGAACCCTGTGAAATTCATCGTCGACAACTGGATGCTGATCCTGCTCGCGGTCGGCTCGGGCAGCATGCTGGCCTGGCCGCTGATCCGTGGCAACGGCGGTGGCTCGCTCACGGCGCAGGGCGCCGTGCAACTGATCAACCGCGAGCGCGGCGTGGTGGTCGACGTGCGTGACGCGGCCGAATTCGCCGCCGGCCACGCGACCGGCGCCCGCAACGTGCCCTTCGACCAGCTCGAGCAGAAGCTGCCGACCACGGTCAAGAACAAGGGCGTGCCGGTGCTGCTGATGTGCGCCTCGGGGGCTCGCGCCCAGCGCGCGCTGGCGGTGGCCAAGAAACTCGGCTACGAGCAGGCCCAAGTGATCGCCGGCGGACTCAAGGGCTGGAAAGACGCTAACCTGCCCGTTGAGAAGGCTCCCGAAAAAGCCTGAACCCACGGGCCGCGCAGCCGGATTGCGCGGCGTTGAAAAACCGCCATCGTCCCCAAGGTACAGCGCATGCAAGCCGTCAAGATGTACACCACCGCCGTCTGCCCCTACTGCATTCGCGCGAAACAGGTCCTGAAATCCAAGGGCGTCGAGCAGATCGAGGAGATCCGCATCGACACCGACCCGCAGGCGCGCGCCGCCATGATGGAGATCACCCAGCGCCGCACCGTGCCGCAGATCTTCATCGGCGACACCCATGTGGGTGGCTGCGACGACCTGATCGCGCTCGACGGCCGCGGCGGCCTGGTGCCCCTGCTGCAGGGCGCCTGAGCGCGGGGCGGCGCCGCCGCTTCCACGGTGTTTCACGAATGAGCCTCGCCGTCGGGCGATAATCGTCGGCTCATTCATCTGCAGCCCGCTGCGGGAAGCTCTCCCCGGCGGGCATTGTTTTGATTCTCGAAAGTTCAGCCATGGCCGATACCCCTGATCCCGTGTTCCAGATCCAGCGCGTCTACCTGAAGGACCTGTCGCTCGAACAGCCCAATTCGCCGGCCATCCTGCTCGAGCAGGAACAGCCCACGGTCGACATCCAGCTGGGCGTCGACGCCCAGCCGGTGGCCGACGGCATCTTCGAGATCACCGTGTCCGCCACCGTGCAGACCAAGGTGCAGGACCGCACCGTGTTCCTGGTCGAAGCCAAGCAGGCCGGCATCTTCGAGATCCGCAACCTGCCAGAAGACCAGATGGGCGCGATCCTGGGCATCGCCTGCCCGCAGATCGTCTACCCCTACCTGCGCGGCAACGTGGCCGACGTGATCCAGCGCGGCGGCTTCCCGCCCGTGCACCTGGCCGAGATCAACTTCCAGGCTATGTACGAGCAGCAGCAGGCCGCCGCCGCCGGCCAGCCCTCGCCCATCGTCACGCAGTAAACCGGCCACACGCCGCCAACGCCGATGAAGATCTGCGTTCATGGCGCCGGTGCCTGGGGCACGGCCGTCGCCGTCAACGCGGCGGCCCGCCACGAGGTCACGCTGTGGGCGCGCGATGCGACCCAGGCCGACGCCATGTCGGCCGCGCGTGAAAACACCCGCTACCTCCCGGGGCTGGCGCTGCCGGCCCCGCTGCGCGTGCGCGGCGGCGACATCGGCACGGCCAGCGCCGGCGCCGACCTGGTCATCGTGGCCACGCCGATGGCGGCCCTGCGCGAGCAGCTGCTCGCGCTGCGCGGCTGCACCGTGCCCGTGGCCTGGCTCTGCAAGGGTGTCGAGCCTGCGCGCGACGCCTCTCCCACGGCCTATGGCCTGCTGGCCCACGAGATCTGGGCCCAGGTCGCGCCCGAACTGCACGCCGGCGTGCTCAGCGGCCCCAGCTTCGCGCAGGAGGTGGCCGAAGGCCGGCCGACCGCGCTGGTCGCGGCCAGCCCGCATGCGGCGGTTCGCGACGCGCTGGTCGAGGCCTTCCACGGACCGGCGCTGCGCGTCTACGCCAACGAGGACATCGTGGGCGTCGAGGTCGGCGGGGCGGTCAAGAACGTGCTCGCCATCGCCACCGGCCTGTGCGACGGCCTGGCGCTGGGCCTCAATGCGCGCGCCGCGCTGATCACCCGCGGCCTGGCCGAGATGACGCGTTTCGGCCTCGCGCTGGGCGCGCGTGCCGAGACCTTCATGGGCCTGTCGGGCCTGGGCGACCTGGTGCTGACTTCCACCGGCGACCTGTCGCGCAACCGCAAGGTCGGCCTGCTGCTGGCCCAGGGCCGCACTTTGGCGCAGGCCGTCGCCTCGCTGGGCCATGTGGCCGAAGGCGTGTACTGCGCCCGCACCGTGGTGCAGCGCGCGCGCGGCCTGGGCATCGAGATGCCCATCGCCGAAGGCGTGGTCGCGCTGCTCGACGGCCGCGTGAGCCCGCGGGATGCGGTCGTGGCGCTGACCGGCCGCGACCCGGTGCCGGAGTCGCCGTCTTCGGCCGGCCCGGCGTCCCCCCGTTGAATACATAACAAGAACACAGAGACCGAGTGCCATGAGCCTTCGCTTTGATTTTTCGGCGTCGGCCGTGGCCGCGCTGGCCCTGTCCGATGCCACCCGTGCCCTGCAGGAAGACGTCGCCGAGGGCGACCTGACCGCCTCGCTGGTCGACCCCAACCGCCGGGCCCGCGCCCGCGTGCTGGCGCGCGAAGCAGCGGTGGTCTGCGGCGCGCCCTGGGTCGAGGCCACGCTGCGCCAGCTCGATCCCGAGGTGCGCATCACCTGGCAGGTGGCCGAAGGCGAGCGTTGCGCCGCCGACCAGACCGTGCTCGAGATCGAAGGCCGGGCGCGCGCGCTGCTGACGGCCGAGCGCACCTCGCTCAACTTCCTGCAGCTGCTGAGCGCGGTCGCGACCAAGACCGCGCTGTACGCCGAGGCGGTGAAGGGCACGCGGGCCCGCATCGTCGACACCCGCAAGACCCTGCCGGGCATGCGCCTGGCGCAGAAATACGCGGTGCGCACCGGCGGCGGCCTGAACCACCGCATCGGCCTCTACGACGCGGTGCTGATCAAGGAGAACCACATCGCCGCGGCCGGCGGCGTGGCCGCCGCGCTGCGCGCGGTCGCACCGGTGGCCGCGCAGGCGGCCTTCGTCGAGGTCGAGGTCGAGACCCTGGCCCAGCTGCACGAGGCGCTCGCGGCCGGCGCGCGCATGGTGCTGCTCGACAACATGGACCTGCCCACGCTGCGCGAGGCGGTGCGCATCAACGACGCGGCCGGCGAAGAGCGCAAGGCGATCCTGGAGATCTCGGGCGGCGTCACACTGGACGGCCTGCGCGCGCTGGCCGAGACCGGCGTCGACCGGATCTCGGTCGGGGCCCTGACCAAGGACGTCAAGGCCACCGACTACTCGATGCGTTTCCAGGAAGGCTGAGCCGCCATGTCGTCCCCGGTCATCGACGTCGACTACGAACAACCGGCCCAGGGCTCGGTCTGCGACACGCGCCACGCCTGGGCGCGCGTGCCGCCCGAGCCCTCGCCCGACGAGCGCATCGCGCTCAAGGAACGCATCCGCCGCCTGTTGCGTGAACGCAATGCCGTGATGGTGTCGCACTTCTACGTGCACCCCGACCTGCAGGACCTGGCCGAGGAAACCGGCGGCATCGTGAGCGACTCGCTGGAGATGGCGCGCTTCGGCCGCGACCATGCGGCGCAGACGCTGGTGGTCTCGGGCGTGCGCTTCATGGGCGAGACCTCGAAGATCCTCTCGCCCGAGAAACGCGTGCTGATGCCCGACCTCGACGCGAACTGCTCGCTCGACCTGGGCTGCCCGGTGGAGGAATTCAGCGCCTTCTGCGACCGGCACCCGGACCGCACCGTGGTGGTCTACGCCAACACCAGCGCGGCCGTGAAGGCGCGCGCCGACTGGCTGGTCACCTCGAGCTGCGCGCTCGACGTGGTCAATGCGCTGCACGCGGCCGGCCAGAAGATCCTCTGGGGCCCGGACCGCCACCTGGGCGACTACATCCAGCGCCAGACCGGCGCCGACATGGTCAGCTGGAACGGCGCCTGCATCGTGCACGACGAGTTCAAGGCGCTCGAGCTCGAGCTGCTCATGAAGGAGCACCCGCGGGCGAAGGTGCTGGTGCATCCAGAGTCGCCGGCCGACGTGATCGCGCTGGCCGACGCGGTGGGCTCGACCTCGGCCATCCTGAACGCGGCGCAGCGCCTGGACGCGAAGGAATTCATCGTCGCCACCGACAGCGGCATGCTGCACAAGCTGCGCACCCTCAACCCGGGCAAGACCTTCATCGAGGCGCCCACGGCCGGCAACGGCGGCACCTGCAAGAGCTGCGCGCACTGCCCCTGGATGGCGATGAACGGCCTGGCCGACCTGGCGCGCGCGCTCGAGACCGGTTCGGGCGAAGTGCACGTCGACCCCGCGCTGGGCCTGCGCGCCCGCGTGCCGATCAACCGCATGCTGGCCTTCACCGCCGGGCTCAAGCAGGGCCTTGCGCCCGGCAGCCTGGCGGCGGGGATCGGCGCGGCCTGATGACGGCAAGCGTCTCGGCGCTGATCGACTTCAGCACGCCCGGGTCGCCCGACGGTGCACGCCTGCGCCATGCCTTCGGCGTGCCGCGCGAGACCTTGGTCGCGCACAGGCCCGACGAGGTGCGGCCGCTGCTCGACGCCGTGCAGGCGCACGCGCGGCAGGGCCGCTGGTGCGTGGGCTACCTGCGCTATGAAGCCGCATCGGCCTTCGATCCCGCGCTGGCGGTGCATGCCGCGGACGGTCCGCTGGCCTGGTTCGGCGTGCATGACGGCACCCGGCTATGGCCCGCGCCGGCCGAGGAGGCCGCGCCCTCGCTGCAGTGGGAAGACACGCTGACGCGGCCTGCCTTCGACCGCGCGATGGCCGAGATCCACCGCGCCATCGCGGCCGGCGCGCTCTACCAGCTCAACTACACGGCGCCCCTGCAGGCGCAACCGGGCGCGCTTTCGGACGACGCACGGCACGCGCTGTTCGCGGCCCTGCAGCGGGCCCAGCCCGGCGGCTATGCGGCCTTCATCGATGCGGGCGACGAGCAGCTGCTGTCGGTGTCGCCCGAGCTGTTCTTCGACTGGCGCGAGCGGCGCCTGCTGGCCCGCCCCATGAAGGGCACGGCCGCGCGCGGTGCCAATGCCGAGGCCGACGCCGCGGCCGCGGCCTGGCTGCGCAGTTCGGCCAAGGAGCGGGCCGAGAACGTGATGATCGTCGACCTGCTGCGCAACGACATGTCGCGCGTGGCCGAGCCCTTCTCGGTGCGCGTGCCGCGGCTGTTCCACACCCAGGCCCTGCCCACCGTGTGGCAGATGACCTCCGACGTCGAGGCGCGCACGCGCGCCGGCTGCAGCCTGGCTGACCTGTTCGCCGCGCTCTTTCCCTGCGGCTCGGTCACGGGTGCGCCCAAGGTCGCGGCGATGCGCCTGATCCGTGACCTCGAGCCCGTGCCCCGCGGCATCTATTGCGGCGCCGTGGGCGTGGTGCAGCCCGGCGGCGCGGCCACCTTCAACGTGCCGATCCGCACCGTGACCTTGCAGGGCGGCACGGCCCGCTGCGGCATCGGCAGCGGCATCACCGCCGATGCCGGCAGCGACGGCGAGTGGCAGGAGTGGCGCCACAAGCGCGCCTTCCTCGAACGGGCGAGCGCGCCCTTCGCGCTGCTCGAGACGCTGGCGCTGGAAGACGGACAGCTGCGCCACCGCGAGGCCCATCTGGCGCGCATGGCGGCCGCAGCCGCGCACTTCGCCTATCCCTGGGACGCACAGGCCGTGGCGCAGTGCCTCGATGCATTGCGCGCGGCGCATCCCGAGGGCCTGTGGCGCGTGCGCCTGTTGCTCGATGCGCGGGGCCGCTCACAGGCCCAGGCCTTTGCGAAGGACGCCGCGCCCGCACGCGTGCGGCTGCAGTTGGCCGACCGCGCCCTCGAGGCGGCCGACAGCGAGTTCGTGCGCTTCAAGACCACGCGGCGCGCGCACTACGAGGCCTTCGCACCCACGCGTGCGGGCGTGTTCGACACGCTGCTGTGGAACCGGCACGGCGAGCTCACCGAGACCACGCGCGGCAACATCGCGCTGCAGCTCGACGGCCGCTGGGTCACGCCGCCGCTGCACTGCGGCCTGCTGGGCGGCATCGGCCGCGCACAGACGCTGGCCGAGGGGCGGCTCGCCGAAGCCGTGGTGCGTGTCGAGGACCTGCCGCGCGTGCAGGCCATGGCCTTCGTCAACAGCCTGCGCGGCTGGATCGAAGCCGAGCTCGACTGATTTTCAGACGTCGATTTCCAGGTTGTCGATCAGCCGCGTGCTGCCCAGCCGCGCCGCGGCCAGCGCCACCAGCGGTTCGCCCGCCGAGGGGGCGAGCAGGTCGGCCCGGCGGCGCAGCACCAGGTAGTCGGGCTGCCAGCCGCGGGCAGTCAGCGTCTGCATCGCGCGTGCCTCGATCGCGGCCAGGTCGCGCTCGCCTTCGCGCACGGCCGCGGCCATGGCCTGCAGCGTCTTCGACAGCTGCACCGCCTCGGCGCGCTCGGCCTCGCTGAGGTAGCCGTTGCGCGAGGACAGCGCCAGGCCGTCGGCGGCGCGGAAGGTCTCGCCGCCCACGATCTCGATCGGCAGCGCGAACTGCCGCACCATGTGGCGGATGGTCATCAGCTGCTGGTAGTCCTTCTTGCCGAACACCGCCACGCGCGGCTGCACGCAGCTGAAGAGCTTCATCACCACGGTGCACACGCCGATGAAGAAGCCGGGCCTGAAGTGGCCTTCGAGCAGGTCGGCCAGGGCCGGGTCGGGGTGCACCTTGCAGGTCTGAGGCTCGGGGTAGAGCGCCTTCTCGTCGGGCGCGAACAGCACGTCGCAGCCGGCCGTGCGCAGCTTCTCGCAGTCGCTGTCCCAGGTGCGCGGGTAGGTGTCGAAATCCTCGTGCGGCAGGAACTGCAGCCGGTTCACGAAGATGCTGGCCACGGTCACGTCGCCCAGGGGTTGGGCCTGCTTCACCAGGGCCAGGTGGCCGTCGTGCAGGTTGCCCATGGTGGGCACGAAGGCGGGGCGGCGGAAGGCTGCGAGGTGTTCGCGCAGTTCGGGGATGGTGCGTGCGATGTGCATGATGAAGAAGCTCTTACCAGGCGTGGAGTCGATCGTCGGGGAAGCTGCCGTCCTTGACGGCGCGGACATAGGCCTGCAGCGCGGGCAGCACGCCCGGCGCATCGGCCATGAAGTTGCGCACGAACTTCGGCATCTTGCCGAGGTTGATGCCCAGCATGTCGTGCAATACCAGCACCTGGCCCGCGGTGCCCTGGCCGGCGCCGATGCCGATGGTGGCGCAGTGTTTCAGTTCGGCCGTGAGTTCGGTGGCCAGCGCGGCCGGCACCATCTCGAGCACCAGCATCGCGGCGCCCGCGTCCTGCAGCGCATGCGCCTGCTGCTTGAGCAGCGCGCCGGCGTCGCCCTTGCCCTGCACCCGGTAGCCGCCCAGCGCATGCACGGTCTGCGGCGTCAGGCCCAGGTGGGCGCAGACCGGGATGCCGCGCTCGACCAGGAAGCGCACGGTCTCGGTGGTCCAGCCGCCGCCCTCGAGCTTGACCATGTGGGCCCCGGCCTGCATCAGCACGGTGGCGCTTTCGAGCGCCTGTTCGCGCGACTGCTGGTAGCTGCCGAAGGGCAGGTCGGCGATCAGCCAGGCCGTGCCCTGCACGCGGCGCAGGCCGCGCGACACGCTGTCGGTGTGGTAGCGCATGGTGTCGAGGCTCACGCCCACGGTGCTGTTCAGGCCCTGGCAGACCATGCCCAGCGAGTCGCCGACCAGCAGGCAGTCGACGCCGGCGGCATCGGCCATGGCGGCGAAGGTGGCGTCGTAGGCCGTGAGCATCGCGATCTTCTCGTCGCGCGCATGCATGTCGGCGATGCGCGGCAGGCTCACGGGCTTGCGCGCGGCCGACTGCGAGGCCGGTGGCAGCGTGCCGTAGGGCGATGCGGTCTCGGGCTGGGTCTGTGATGAGGTCGACATGGTTGGCTTTTCTCCTGCGGGCGTCGGTGGCCGGGCATCCTCGGTTGAAGAGAAGGGAAGCTAGCCCGCGGTGGGCGTCAGCACCGTCGGTGCGGTCGGTTCGGCGAGCGAAGGATAGTCGCGGCTGAAGTGCAGGCCGCGGCTCTCGTGGCGGGCTTGGGCCGAGCGCACGATCAGCTCGGCCACCTGCACCAGGTTGCGCAGCTCCAGCAGGTCGCGCGTGACGTGGAAGTTGGCATAGAACTCCTGGATCTCGGCCTGCAGCAGCGCGATGCGGTGGCTCGCGCGCTCCAGGCGCTTGTTGGTGCGCACGATGCCCACGTAGTCCCACATGAAGCGGCGCAGCTCGTCCCAGTTGTGCGAGATCACGACCGCCTCGTCGGCATCGGTGACGCGGCTGTCGTCCCAGGCGGGCAGTTCGGCGCGCGCAGGCACGGGCGCCCCGGCGATCGCGTCGGCCGCGGCGCGCGCGAACACCATGCACTCGACCAGCGAGTTGCTGGCCAGCCGGTTGGCGCCATGCAGCCCGGTGCAGGCGGTCTCGCCGATGGCGTAGAGGCCGGGCACGTCGGTGCGCCCGGCGAGGTCGCTCAGCACGCCGCCGCAGGTGTAGTGCGCGGCCGGCACCACCGGGATCGGCTCGCGCGTGATGTCGATGCCTAGCTCGGCGCAGCGCGCGAGGATGTTGGGGAAGTGTTCCTGCAGGAAGGCGGCGGGCTGGTGCGAGATGTCCAGGTACACGCAATCCAGGCCGTGCTTCTTCATCTCGAAGTCGATGGCGCGCGCCACCACGTCGCGCGGCGCGAGTTCGGCGCGCGCGTCGTGGGTGGGCATGAAGCGCGTCCCGTCGGGCAACTTGAGCAGCCCGCCTTCGCCCCGCACCGCTTCGCTGATCAGGAAGGACTTGGCATGCGGGTGGTAGAGGCAGGTCGGGTGGAACTGGATGAACTCCATGTTCGACACCCGGCAGCCCGCGCGCCAGGCCGCGGCGATGCCGTCGCCGGTGGCGGTGTCGGGGTTGGTGGTGTAGAGGTAGACCTTGCCCGCGCCGCCCGTGGCCAGGATGGTGTGCGGCGCGCGGAAGGCCAGCACCTCGTCGGTGGCGTCGTCGAGCGCGTAGAGGCCCACGCAGGCCGGGTCGGCCAGGCCCAGCTTGGGGCCGGTGACCAGGTCGACCAGCGTGTGGTGCTCGAACAGCGTGATGTTGGGGGTGCGGCGCACGCGCTCGATCAGCACCTGCTGCACGGCCGCGCCGGTGGCGTCGGTGGCGTGCACGATGCGGCGCTGGCTGTGGCCGCCCTCGCGCGTCAGGTGCAGGCCGCCGTCTTCTTCCGAGAAGGGCACGCCCAGTTCGCGCAGCCAGCCGATGGCCTGGGGCGCGCCTTCGACCACAAGCCGCGTGGCCTCGGGGTCGCAGAGGCCGGCCCCGGCCACCAGCGTGTCTTCCACATGGGCGTCGAAGCTGTCGCCCGCGGCCAGCACGGCCGCGATGCCGCCCTGCGCCCAGGCGCTGGAGCCGTCGTTCAGGGCCCGCTTGGTGAGCACGGCCACGCGGTGGGTGGGCGCCAGGTGCAGCGCGGCGGAGAGGCCGGCGAGGCCGCTGCCGACGATCAGGACATCGAAATCTTGTGAAGCCATCGAGGAAGTGCCAAGTTCGGGATCGGTGACAGGTCGGGCGGCAGGGGGCGGCGAAGCGAAGCGCGGTGCGCGAAGCCTGGGGGCGAGCCCTACACAGGGGAGTAGGCCAGGCGCACGTAGATGGGTGCGAACGCTTCGGCCTGGGTGATGTCGATCAGCGTTTCCTTGGCCAGCTCGAGCATCGCGATGAAGGTCACGATCAGCACCGGGGCGCCACGCGAGACGTCGAAGAGTTTCTCGAACTCCACGAACTGGCGCCCTTGCAGATGGCGCAGCACCACGCTCATGTGCTCGCGCACGCTCAGTTCCTCGCGCGAGATCTTGTGGTGCTGCACGAGCTTGGCGCGCTTGAGGATGTCGGCCCAGGCCTCGCGCAGGTCGACCACGTTCATCTCGGGGAAGCGCGGCTTGAGCGACTGCTCGATGTAGACCTGCGCCTTCCAGAAGTCGCGGCCGTAGGTCGGCATGGCGTTGAGCGAGGCGGCCTGCAGCTTGGTCTGCTCGTACTCGAGCAGGCGGCGCACGAGTTCGGCGCGCGGGTCCTCGGCCTCTTCGCCGTCGGCCACCTTCTTGGGCGGCAGCAGCATGCGCGACTTGATCTCGATCAGCATCGCCGCCATCAGCAGGTACTCGGCGGCGAGTTCGAGGTTGGTCTGGCGCACCTGGTCGACGTAGGTCAGGTACTGGCGCGTCAGCCCGGCCATCGGGATGTCGAGGATGTTGAAGTTCTGCTTGCGGATCAGGTAGAGCAGCAGGTCCAGCGGCCCCTCGAAGGCCTCCAGGAAGACCTGCAGCGCTTCGGGCGGGATGTACAGGTCGTTGGGCAGCGCGAACAGCGGCTCGCCGTACAGGCGCGCCAGCGCCACCTGGTCCACCACCTCGGGCATGGTGGCGAGCACCGGTTCGCTGTCGTCCGGCGGGGCGGCAGCCTGCTTGCGCACCGGCTTACTTGGCCTGGGTCTGGTAGACGTAGGGCTGTTGCGCCACGCGGGCCTGGCCGTACTCGTCGAGCTGGCTGCGGTCGAGCTTCTTGTCCCACAGCAGGGCACGTCCGGCGCGCTGTTCCGCCTCGAGCGAGGGCTTCTTGCGCTTGAGTTCGTCGATGAACTGGGTGGCGTCGGAGGTGTAGTGGGGGCGGTTGAAGATGGACATAGACTGGAACCTTTGGTGCGCGATTTTACGGGGGCCGCGACATGGCATGCGAAAAATGGGGCAAGGCGCTGGTTTTGAGCCTCCTGCTGGCGCTGGCCGCCTGCGACAACCAGGCCATCCGCGAGCTGGAAGAGGGCGTCGCGACCGAGGCCGACGTGCGGGCGCGCTTCGGCACGCCGGAGAACGTCTGGGACAGCCCGGCCGGCCGGGTCTTCGAATACAACCGCCAGCCCCAGGGCCAGAAGAACTACATGATCACCATCGGCGCCGATGGCCGCATGAGCGCGCTGCGCCAGGTGCTCACGCCGCAGAACTTCGCCAAGGTGCAGCCCGGCATGGCGATGGAAGAACTGCGCAAGCTCCTGGGCAAGCCGGCCAAGGTCACGCCCTATGCGCTCAAGCGCGAGACCGAATGGGAGTGGCGCTGGGTGCAGCCGCCCAATGCGCCGATGGTCTTCACCGCGGTGCTCAACGACGACCAGCGCGTGCTGCGCAGCGGCTCGTCGCCCGACCGCGCGACCGAGGCGCCCTGAGCGCCTGCCGATTCAGGGGGCGCCGCCGCCTGGAATCACCGCATCGGCCGTGGCGCCGATGACCTTGCCGCCGATGCGCACCGTCCCCACCACCGCATCCGCCGCCAGCCCGACCGCCGAGGCGCCCACGCCGACCACGGTGCTGGTCACCGCGACCACTGCGCAGCCGCCGAGCAGGCCTGCCAGCGAAACGCACAGGAGGAGGCTGAGAAGTTTCATGGTCGGATGTCGGTTCAGAACGTGTGAAGGACGCGTCGCGAGCGCCCCTAGCCTGCCAAGGCTGAGTTCTGGAGCGGAGCCGCACTCTCGTGCGGTGAGCACCGCAGATGCGGGATCGGGGTGCGCAGCAGCTTCATTCGCACGTTCTCAGCGCACGCGCATGCCGGGCACTGCGCCCGGCCAGGGTTCGAGCACGTGGATGCCCGGATGGGCCTTTTCGTCGGCGTGGCTCGCGGCCAGGACCATGCCTTCGCTGACGCCGAACTTCATCTTGCGCGGCGCCAGGTTGGCGACCAGCACCGTGAGCTTGCCCACCAGTTGCCCGGGCTGGTAGGCCGAGGCGATGCCGCTGAACACGTTGCGTGTGTTGGCTTCGCCCGCGTCGAGCGTCAGGCGCAGCAGCTTGGTCGAGCCCTCGACCTTCTCGCAGGCCACGATCTTCGCGATGCGCAGGTCGATCTTGGCGAAATCGTCGATGGTGATGGTCGGTGCGATGGCTTCACCGCCCGGCAGTGCCTCGGCGGCCGGTGCTTCGGCGGCGGCAGGTGGGGCTTCGGCGGGCTCGAACAGCGCATCCAGCAGCTTCGGGTCGACGCGCTGCGTCAGGTGCTTGTAGTCGCCGATCGCGTGGCCGGCCGGCAGGGCCGTGGCCGCATCGCGCCACTGCAGCGGCGCGATCGCGAGGAAGCTCTCGACGTTCTTCGCCAGCGCCGGCAGCACCGGCTTCAGGTACAGCGTGAGCAGGCGGAAGGCCTCGATGCAGACCGTGCACACGTCGTGCAGCCGCGCCTCCATGCCTTCCTTCTTCGCCAGTTCCCAGGGCTTGTTGGCATCGACGTACTCGTTCACGCGGTCGGCCAGCGCCATCGTGTCGCGCAGCGCGCGCGCCGTGTCGCGACCGTCGTACAGCACGCGCAGGGCCTCGGCCTCGGCGCGCAGGGCCGAGAGCAGGGCCGCGCCGTCTTCCGACACCGTGCCCAGCTGGCCGCCGAAGCGCTTGCCGATGAAGCCCGCCGCGCGGCTCGCGATGTTGATGTATTTGCCCACCAGGTCGCTGTTGACGCGCGCCACGAAGTCGTCGGGGTTGAAGTCGATGTCCTCGTTGCGGCCGCTGAGCTTGGCCGCGAGGTAGTAGCGCAGGTGCTCGGGGTTGAGCCCGGTCGACAGGTACTTGAGCGGGTCGATGCCGGTGCCGCGGCTCTTGCTCATCTTCTCGCCGCTGACCGTGAGGTGGCCGTGCACGTACACGGCGTTGGGCGCCTTGCGGCCGCTGAAGTGCAGCATCGCGGGCCAGAACAGCGTGTGGAAGGTGATGATGTCCTTGCCGATGAAATGCACCTGCTCCAGCTCGGGATCGGCCATGTACTCGGTGTAGGAGATGCCGTCGCCGCCCAGTTCGATGCAGCGCTTGTCGAGCAGGTTCTTGAGCGAGGCCAGGTAGCCCACGGGGGCGTCCAGCCACACGTAGAAGTACTTGCCCGGCGCATCGGGGATCTCGATGCCGAAGTAGGGCGCGTCGCGGCTGATGTCCCAGTCGCCCAGGCCGCCCTTGCCCTCGTCGTCCTTGTAGAGCCACTCGCGGATCTTGTTCTGCACCTCGGGCTGCACATGGCCGGGCGCGGTGGTCCATTCCTTGAGGAAGGCCTCGCAGCGCGGGTCCGAGAGCTTGAAGAAGAAGTGGTCGGAGCTGCGCAGCTCGGGCTTGGCGCCCGACAGCGCCGAGTAGGGGTTGATCAGCTCGGTGGGCGCGTACACGGCGCCGCAGACCTCGCAGTTGTCGCCGTACTGGTCCTTGGCGTGGCACTTCGGGCACTCGCCCTTGATGAAGCGGTCGGCCAGGAACATGCCCTTCTCGGGGTCGTAGAACTGCTCGACGCTGCGGGTCTCGATCAGGCCGGCCTTGTCGCGCAGGTCGCGGTAGATGGCCTGCGCCAGGTCGTGGTTCTCGGGCGAATCGGTCGAGCTCCAGTTGTCGAAGGCGATGTGGAAGCCGTCGAGGTAGGGCTTGCGACCGGCCGCGATCTCGGCCACGAAGGCCTGCGGCGTCACGCCGGCCTTGTCGGCCGCGATGGTGATGGCCGCGCCGTGCGCGTCGTCGGCACAGACGAAGTTCACGTCGGCGCCATGCATTCGCTGCGCCCGCACCCAGATGTCGGCCTGGATGTACTCCATGATGTGGCCGATGTGGAACTTGCCGTTGGCGTAGGGCAGGGCGGTGGTGACGAAGAGCTTGCGCTGAGGCATCGAAGGGCGCTTTCTGGGAGGGTCCATGTCGGCGCGCAGCACGACGTGCGCTGCGGCGGTGGGGAGGGGCATTTTAGGTTGTCCTTTAGGTTGCCCGTGTCCCCCTTCAGCTCGCCGCCTGAGCTGCCTACTTGCGCGCCAGCGGGATCTGCAGGTTGGTCGGCCGGTTGGCCTCGGTGTCGAAGCCGCGTCCGTCGACATGGCGTGCGCCCCAGAACAGCAGGCCGTTCGAAAGGTGGACCAGGTCGAACTCCATGAAGTTCCTGCCCTGGACCAGGCCGAAGGGCGCGAAGCTCTTGCCGAAGATGCTCTGGGCCGTGCCGACTTCCCACTTGGCATAGCCCTGGTTCGCCACCTGGTTGAGCAGGTCGGCGAAGCCCTGCAGCAGCGGCGTCACCTCGTAGGCCTCGTCGGCCACGAAGTCGACCTTCTGCGCGCCGGGCGCCACCGGGTGCTCGCCGCGCCAGGCCACATGGCCGCGGATGACGATGCGCGCCAGCGGCACCTTGCCGTAGGCGTCGGCCGAATTGACGATCGCCAGTTCGAAGCGGTCACCCGCGAGGTAGCTGAAGTCGCGCTTCAGATAGAAGGGCTTGAGCGTGCCGTCGGCATTCCTGGCCGCGCTGGGCCGGACTTCGGTGGCAAGGCTGGTCCATTCGCCCACAAGGGCTTGCTGGATCTGTTCGACGGTCATGGCGGATGCTCCTGGGGTGGTGGGGGTGTGAAGAGGAGAGGCGGTGCCGCAGGCGGCGAGCGCCAGCGGGATCAGCAGGCTGGAGGCGATTTTCCACATGTCGGGTCCTTTGCGAGCAATTTCTATGACGATCATCATAGTGCAGAATTATGATGACTGTCATAGTGGCGCAGAATCGGAGGCGAAAGGTGGCGAGCAAGTCATGGCGAAGGAAGTTCGGGATCGCATGGTCGACGGCGCGATGGTGCTGCTGGGAAGGCGCGGCCTGCACGCGACCTCGTTCTCCGAAGTGCTGGCCGCGACCGGCGCGCCGCGCGGCTCGCTCTACCACCACTTCCCGGCCGGCAAGGACCAGCTGATGGCCGCGGCGGTCGACCGGGCCGGCGCCGTACTGGTCGATGCGCTCGAGCGCTGCGCGGGCGCGCGGGCCGATGCGGTGGTGGCGCAGTTCCTGGCCATCTGGCGCGCCGTGTTGACGCGCTCGGCCTGCGAGGCCGGCTGCGCCGTGCTGGCCGTGACGGTCGCCACCGATTCGGCCGAGCTGCTGTCGCATGCGACGGCGGTGTTCCGGGCCTGGCGCGAGCGGCTGGCCGACCTGCTCGAGCAGGGCGGGCTCGGGGCCGCGCAGGCGCGCAGCTTCGCCATGATGCTGATCGCCTCCGCCGAAGGCGCGGTGGTGCTGAGCCGGGCCGACCATGGCATCGAGCCCTTCGAGGCCGTGGCACAGCAACTGCTCGAGCAGGTGGGGCGCATGCTGCCGCCCGAAGCCGCGGCCTGAGCACGGCCGCCCAGGCCATGGACAGCTTCACCCTCATGATGCTCGGGCCCATCGCGGCCTCGGTGGCGGCCTTCGCCTGGCTGGGCTTCAGCGGCTCGCGCCGTGCGCTGGTCGCCGCGCTGCTGCTGGCGTTGACTACCTTGCTGTTCCGGGGCTGGATCGCCTGGAACCTGCGCGATGGCCTGTTTGACTTCTTCACGCCGGCCTCCACCGGCGCGCTGGCCTGGCACAAGTTCTGGGCCCATTACTGGCCCGAGCCGCTGGCCGGGTGCGCCTTCACCCTGGCAGCCCTGGGGCTGTTCCGCTGGCGCAGGCGGCGCAGCGGCACCGGCTGAGCCGCGCCGCTATGCTTCAGGCCCAGGCCGTGCCCGCGGCGCCCCGATTCGACGACGAGAGAAGAGAGAACTGCCGATGACTGCTTCCATCCCTGCCACCCTGATCGCCGGCGACGGCATCGGTCCCGAGATCGTCGACGCCACGCTGGCCGCCTTCGACGCGCTCAAGGCCCCCTTCGCATGGGACCGCCAGGTCGCCGGCCTGGGCGGCGTGCAGCAGTCGGGCGACCCGCTGCCGGCCGCCACGCTCGACAGCATCCGGCGCACGCGCCTGGCGCTCAAGGGCCCGCTGGAAACGCCCTCGGGCGGCGGCTACCGCTCGTCGAACGTGCGGCTGCGGGAGGAATTCCAGCTCTACGCCAACCTGCGCCCCGCGCTCACCGTGATCCCCGGCGGGCGCTTCGACAAGATCGACCTGGTGGTGGTGCGCGAGAACCTCGAGGGCCTCTACATCGGCCACGAGCACTACGTGCGCATCGACGACGACCCGCATGCGGTGGGCATGGCGACCGGCATCAACACCCGCCAGGGCTGCCACCGCCTGCTTGAGTACGCCTTCGACACCGCCATCGCCACCGGCCGCAAGAAGGTCACGCTGGTGCACAAGGCCAACATCATGAAGGTGCTGACCGGCCTGTTCCTCGAGACCGGCTTGCGCCTGTACGAGGAGCCGCGCTACAAGGGCAAGTTCGAGCTCGAGACCATCATCGTCGACGCCTGCGCGATGAAGCTGGTGCTCAACCCCTGGCAGTTCGACATGCTGGTCACGACCAACCTGTTCGGCGACATCCTGTCGGACCTGGTGGCCGGCCTGGTCGGCGGCCTGGGCATGGCGCCCGGCGCCAACATCGGCACCGACGCGGCGATCTTCGAGGCGGTGCACGGCTCGGCGCCCGACATCGCCGGCAAGGGCATCGCCAACCCGACCGCCCTGCTGCTGGCCGGCGCGCTGATGCTCGACCACTGCAAGCTCAACGCCGAGGCCACGCGGCTGCGCCGGGCCATCGACGAGACGCTCAACATCGACAAGGTGCGCACCGGCGACCTGGGCGGCACGGCCAACACCGCGGCCTTCACCAAGGCGCTGGTGGCGCGCATCCAGGGTGGTGCCTGAGATGTCGGAGCCCGTGGCGCCCACGGCCCGGCCGGTGCCGATCCTCTCGCTGCTCGAGACCCGCGTGCTCGGCGTGCTGGTCGAGAAGCAGCGCACCGTGCCCGACAGCTACCCGCTGACACTCAACGCGCTGCTGTCCGGCTGCAACCAGAAGACCAGCCGCAACCCGGTGCTCGAGGTCAGCGACGCCGAGGCGCAGGCCGCCATCGACAGCCTCAAGGGCTACAGCCTGGTCGACGAGAGCAGCGGCGGCCGCGCCTCGCGCTATGCGCACAACATGGACCGGGTGCTGCGCATTCCCTCGCAGTCGTCGATCCTGCTGACCGTGCTGATGCTGCGCGGCCCGCAGACCGCGGGCGAACTGCGCATCGCCTGCGAGCGCATGCACAACTTCGCCGACATCTCGGCCGTCGAGGGCTTCCTCGACGAGCTGGCCGAGCGCCCGGCCGGCGCGCTGGTGATGAAGCTGCCGCGCCTGCCCGGCGCGCGCGAGGGCCGCTGGGCGCATCTGCTGAGCGGCGAACCGGCCCCCGAGGCCTTTGCCGCGGCCGCCACGTACGGCGGGCAGGGTGCGGGCAGCGACGTGTCGCTGGGCGAGGTCGCGGCCCTCAAGGCCAACGTGGCGCGGCTCGAGGCCGAGCTGACCGACCTGAAGGCGCTGGTGGGGCGGATCGCGTCGGAACTGGGGATTCAGGCGGACAGCGCTGCCTGATCTGCGTGCCTTGCGTTCAGGGCGTGCGCAACAAGGTCGACGCTTGCGCGAGGGATGGCGCGAGCCGGTCGCGCAGGGTCGTGACCACCTGGCCCAGAGGCCGCAGCGCCATGCCGTTCTTCCGGAGGAAGGCATGCCACAGCGCCTGGCGTGAGGGATCGCTGGCGAACTCGTCGCTCAGCCCCAGCGGCGGAGAGCCTGGCACGGCCATGCCACGTCGAATGAACGTCGCGGCAATGGCGCGGGCCAGCGTGTCGGCATCCAGCGCTTCGCGTTCCAGGAGGACCGACAGGTCCAGGTAGTCCTTGAGCCGGCTGTTGGTCATGCCGAGCACGGTGATCGCGTGCAGCTTTTCCGATATGACGGTGTAGACCGGGTAAGCGCGCAAGCGCGGCGCGGGCAGGTCGGGGATCAGCACGGGGTAGGTCGCATCGGTGGGCTCGGGCGTGACGGCGTCACCGAAGCCGATGTCGATCTGTGTCTTGCAACGTGCCTTTGCCACATCTGCGTCCATCAAGACCCGGGCTCCGGCATACCCCGCATCCTTGCGGATGTCCTCGACCTTGACCGAGGCCGGATCGAAGCGGATGCCGTCCTCCACGGCCACGCTCGCAATGTCGCGGAAGGCCTGGGCGACAGACACCAGGTCGCTGGGGCCAAAGCCGAGCAGATCGGCGTCGCGCGTCGCGCGGTGGGGCATGTCGTACCAGAGCGTGAACAGCAGCGCGCCCTTGAGCACGAAGCGATCGGCATGCGCCGACTGGCTCAGGCGGTACAGCATTCGCTCGAGAGCAAAGCGCACCAGCACCTGGTTGAAGTCCACGCCCTGGGCCTTGGCCAGATTCAGCAGGCGCGCCCGGAGGGATGCTGCAAGGTCCTTGCTCATTCGATCGCCTCCAGATAGGGCCGCATCACGTTGGTCACGCGGCAGATCTTGGCGTAGTGCCACAGCTCGTCCGTCGATGCTCTGCGTTGGGCGCGCACGTCCCGCAGTGCTTCCAGCGCCACGTCCAGTCCGATCTTGTTGCGGTGCTTGAAGCAATCGACCACGGTGCGGGCGGCGCCGTAGACACGCAGCGGAACTTGATTGCGTTCGACCACCTCGATGCCCGCCGCGTAGGCCGCGTCGGAAACCTGAATCATCTTGAGTGGGGGGTAGTCGATCCGCGGCACATGGCTGCCGCGCGGCATGGCGATCCAGACCTGACGCGGCAGCTGTGTCGTCAGCGCATGGAATTGCAGTGCGGTGAGCAGGCAGAACACGGCCTGGGGAACCCGGGTGGCGATGGTCGTCAGGCTCTCGTGTTCCAGGCCGTCACGCTCGGGCAGACGGTAAAGGCCGCGGCCGACTTTCTCCACCAGGCTGGCAGCGCTCAGGCGCGTCAGCACCATGCGAGGCACCTCGATGGCATCGAGATCGCTGGGGCGCAGCATCCCCTTCTGGGCAAGCAGGTCGAGGACCTGCCGGGCGTGGGTGTCCGGTCTCATGGTGCGAGTAGTATGTTCCTTTTTTTCGTCAAATATATTTACTTGACGAAAAAATGGAACATCTAAGGGGCACTGCGCAAGGCTTCTGCGGACCTGGCGCTCCGGCCCCCCGCCCAGCCGAAGAACCCACAGATCGCCTCCCGCTGCCGCATCGCATCGGCCCGCCCCAGCGCCATCAGCTCGCGCGTGAAGCCGGGCTCGAACAGCAGGTAACTCGCGAGCGCCGCGCTCTGGGCCGGCGCGCCGCCTTCGCCCGGATTCGTGCCGCTGGCCAGCAGGCGGCGCACCGCGCGCGGCAGGGTCTCGGTGTGGCGCGCGGCGATGGCGTCGATGCGTTCCGAGGGTGCGATCAGCAGCAGTTCGATCGGCCGCAGCCGGGTGCGCGCGCGGGCCTCGGGCGGGATCAGCGCCAGCGTGTCGTTGATGCGCAGCGCCCGCTCGACGTCCACGGCCAGCGCGTCGAGGAAGATGCTCGACATGGCATGGCCCGCGATCTGCGCCAGCGTCGGTTCGCCGCTGAAGGTGGTGGGCGCGCCCGCGTCGAAGGGTTCGTGCATGCGGCCCGCGCCGATCGCGAGGATGCGCTCGGCGCCCAGGTGGATGGCCGCGGCCGTGGGCGCCGTCTGGCGCATCGAGCCGTCGCCGAAGTACTCGGTGTGGCCGCGCATCGGCAGTCCGGCCGCGGGGAACACGAAGGGAATCGCGGAGGAGGCCAGCAGGTGCGCATGCGTGATGCGGTCGGCCACCGCGACGCGCTGCGAGCGTGTCCAGGGCTGCATCGGCCGCCGCGATTCGAAGAAGGTCACGTGCTCGCCCGAGCTGTAGCTCGAGGCCGTGACCGCCAGCGCATCGAGGTGGCCGTCGCGCATCAGCCCGGGCAGCCGCTCGAAATGCACCAGCTGCTGGAGCAGTTCGCCCAGCGGCGCGTTGTCCAGCAGCGAGCGCGGCTTGAGCCGCAGCCAGCGGGCCAGCAGCTGGCCGATGCCCAGGATCAGCCGCCAGCGCGCCGCCGCGTCGAGCATGGCGTAGGTGTCGGTGCGGTAGACGTCGTGCGCATGGAGCGCGCCCCAGACCTCGACCATGTGGGCGACGGCGCCGTCGAAATCGTCGGCCCGGCAGGCCAGAGCCGCGGCGTTGATGGCGCCGGCCGAGGTGCCGGTGATGATCGGGAACGGATTGCCCGCCGCGCCGGCCCCGGCCTCGCGGCGCAGGGCGGCGATCGCTTCGAGCACGCCCACCTGGTAGGCCGCGCGGGCGCCGCCGCCGGTGAGCAGCAGGCCGGTGACGGCCGGGGCCGGCGCGGCGGGCAATCCGTTCCCGATCATCACCGGCACCTCGGCCGGCGCCATCAACGCCGCGGCTCTGGCCTGCCGGGCCGACGATTTCGACGGCGCCGTCGCCCACATGGTCGAGGTCTGGGGCGCGCTCCATGCGCACGACGTCTACCGCACCGACACCTACGCCATGCTCG
>NZ_LZZW01000015.1 GCF_014170375.1 Variovorax sp. UMC13
GCTGCCGTCGAGCAATGCCGACTACCTGAACAACCCGAAACCGGTCTATCCCGCCATGAGCAAACGCTTGGGCGAGCAGGGCAAGACAATCGTCCGCGTGCTGATCGGTGTCGATGGCCTGCCCAAGAGCGCCAGCATCCGCGAGTCGAGCGGCTACGAACGCCTCGACGAAGCCGCGCGCACGGCCGTCCTGAGCTGGCGTTACGTGCCGGGCAAACGCAATGGGGTCGTTGAACCGATGGAGTTCAACGTGCCGATCAACTGGGTTCTCAACTAATTTTTCTGGAGCAGTTTCGTATGGATTCCCACTTTGGCCTGATGAACGTATGGAGTCAGGGCGACTTCGTCACGAAGTTCGTTGCCGTCCTGTTGATCGGCATGTCGCTGGCATCCTGGATCGTCATCTTCATCAAGGCGCTCGACGTCATCAAGTACAAGCGCTTGGCACGCCACTCGCAGGACTTCTGGCACAGCGAGGACTTCGCCACCGCGCTGAACAAGCTGGGCAAGGACGAGAGCAACCCCTTCCGCGGCCTGGCCCTGGAAGGCCGCGAAGCCGCCGCCCACCACCGCAACACCAAGGCGCACCTGCATGACGCGCTGGACGTGAGCGACTGGATCACGCGCGCCCTGCGCAACGGCATCGACGAATTCACCGCCCGCCTGCAATCGGGCCTGGCGATCCTCGCCTCGGTGGGCTCGACTGCACCCTTCATCGGCCTGTTCGGCACGGTGTGGGGCATCTACCACGCGCTGATGAGCATCGGCTCGGCCGGCCAGGCCACGATCGACAAGGTCGCGGGCCCGATCGGCGAGGCGCTGATCATGACCGCGCTCGGCCTGGCCGTGGCCATCCCCGCGGTGCTGGGCTACAACACCCTGGTGCGCGGCAACAAGTTCGTGCTGACCAAGCTCAACAGCTTCGCCCACGACCTGCACGCCTACTTCGTGACCGGCGCGCGCGTCCAGGCGACCGACGCGACCATCGTGCCGCTCAAGAAGGGCTGAGACCATGCGCCCCCAAGCTGAAACCCGTCGGGAGGCATGACCCATGGCCTTCGGTACCCAAGACGAACCCGATGAGGTGATGAACGAGATCAACATGACGCCGCTGGTCGACGTCATGCTGGTGCTCCTGATCATCTTCATCATCACGGTGCCCGTGATGAAGCACGCGGTGAACATCGACCTGCCCCAGGCGACCAGCGAGCCCGAGCAGACCAAGCCGCAGAACATCCTGTTTACGGTGGCCGCCGACGGCAGCTACTACTGGAACGAGAACAAGATCGAAGACAGCGCCCTGCCCCAGCTGCTCGCCGCCGAGGCCGCCAAGGATCCGCAGCCCGAGCTGCACATCCGCGGCGACAAGGCCGTGCGCTACGAACGCGTGGCGCAAGCCATGTCGGCCGCGCGCGAAGCCGGCGTGCGCAAGATCGGCTTCATCACCGAGCCGAACACCGCCAAGTAAGGCCCATCGAAACGACTGAAAAAAATCGATCGCAGTGATTGACCAAATTATTGCGAATCATTATCATTCAGTCATCGTTTCGATAAAGGAACTCCAGATGCAAGCCAACCCCATCGCCTCCTCCGTCCTGAGCCACCCTTCGCTCGACCAAGCGGGCAGCGGCATGGTCTCCGTTCAGGCCACGCGGCCGACGCCGATGGTGGAAAGCACCGACCTGCTGCGCGGCAGCAAGACGGTCGGGATCATGCACAACGGCTCGCTGTACCGCCTGCAAGCCACCAAACTCGGCAAGCTGATCCTCACCAAGTAAGCGATCAGCCCGCCTCTCGCGCAAGTTTCATCGTGGGGCGACTCGCGGAGATCACTCTCCAAAGGGTCGTTTTTTGCTAGCCAACGGCTTGCCGACTAGCCAAGCTTTTTTTCCACCTTGATGCCACCCAAAAAAACGCCGACCCGAGGGTCGGCGTTTTGCTTTGGCGGGGCCTGGAAGCGCTTACAGGCCGAGCGCGGCGATGCCGGCCTTGGCGATCTGCGCATCCTCGTTCGACTTCACGCCGCTGACGCCAACGGCGCCGATGACCTGGCCGTCCTTGACGATCGGCACGCCGCCTTCGAGCAGGCCCTGCACCAGCGGCGCGGTCAGGAAGGCGGTGCGGCCGCCGTTGATGATGTCCTCGTAGACCTTGCTCTCGCGGCGGCCCAGCGCGGCCGTGTGGGCCTTGGCCGGTGCGATGTGCGCCGACAGGGCGGCCGCGCCGTCCAGGCGCTGCAGCCACAGCAGGTTGCCGGCGTCGTCGGAGATCGCGATCGTCACGGCCCAGTTGTTCTTCAGGGCTTCGGCTTCGGCCGATGCGGCGATGGTCTTGACGTCGGCGAGTTCGAGAAAGGACTTGGTCTTCATGGCGTATGGCTGGTTGAGTGAACCCGCAAGCATACCGTTTGGGCTCCCAAAACCCTGATCGCGGGAGGGCGGACCGTCGGACGGTTTTTGCCGTACCCTTGGGCTCGCGCCACCTAGAATGTGCCATCTGCAGTCCTGCAGCCAACCCTGGAGCTTCAGCAATGAACGACCGCGTCACCACCCTCGACACCACCGCCGGCTACGGCCAGGCGCTGCCGCAGGCCGAACGCCAGCGTGTCCTGCGCAATACCTACTGGCTGCTGGCCCTGAGCCTGCTGCCCACCGTCCTGGGCGCCTGGCTGGGCGTCTCCACCGGCATCACCCGTTCGCTCAGCGGCGGCTTCGGGCTGATGGTCTTCATGGTCGGCGCCTTCGGCTTCATGTTCGCCATCGAGAAGACCAAGAACTCGGCCGCCGGCGTGCCGGTGCTGCTGGCCTTCACCTTCTTCATGGGCCTGATGCTCTCGCGCCTGATCGCGATGGTGCTGGGCTTCAAGAACGGCTCCGAACTCATCATGACGGCCTTCGGCGGCACCGCCGGCGTGTTCTTCGTGATGGCCTCGCTGGCGACCGTCATCAAGCGCGACCTGTCGGGCATGGGCAAGTGGCTGTTCGTCGGCGCGATGGTGCTGATGATCGGCGCGGTCATCAACGTGTTCGTCGGCTCGAGCGCCGGCATGCTGGCGATCTCGGTCGCCGCCATCGGCATCTTCTCGGCCTTCATGCTGTACGACCTGAAGCAGATCATGGACGGCGGCGAGACCAACTACATCAGCGCCACGCTCGCGCTGTACCTCGACCTGTTCAACGTGTTCCAGAGCCTGCTGGCCCTGCTGGGCATCTTCGGCGGCGAGCGCGACTGAACACGCTCCGGCACCTCATGAAGAAAGGCCCCGCGGGGCCTTTTTTCATGCGCGTTCGAACACCGCGATCGACTCGACGTGTGCCGTGTGCGGGAACATGTTCACCATGCCGGCCGCGGTGCAGCGGTAGCCCGCCTGGTGCACCAGCAATCCGGCATCGCGCGCCAGCGTCGACGGGTTGCAGCTCACGTAGACGATGCGCCCCGGCGGCGTCCAGCCATCGCTGCGCTCGCCCTGCTGGTGCAGGTCGGCCAGCGCCTTGGCCAGCGCGAACGCGCCTTCGCGTGGCGGGTCGACCAGCCACTTGTCGGCCGCACCGTCGGCCACCAGCATCTCGGGCGTCATCTCGAACAGGTCGCGGGCCACGAAGCGGGTGGCGGCCAGGGCACCGCGCGCCGGCAGCGCCGGGCGGTTGCGCTGGAAGTTGTCGGTGGCGCGGGCCACCAGCGTGTCGCTGCCCTCGATGCCCAGCACCTCGCGCGCCCGCGTCGCCAGCGGCAGGGTGAAGTTGCCCAGGCCGCAGAACCAGTCGATCACGCGCTCGTCGGGCTGCACGTCGAGCAGGCGCAGCGCACGGCCCACCAGCACACGGTTGATGTTGGGATTGACCTGGGTGAAGTCGGTCGGCTTGAAGGGCATGGTGACGCCGAACTCCGGCAGCCCGTAGGCCAGCAGCGGGCCGCCCTCGTCGAGCAGCTTCACCGTGTCCGGGCCCTTGGGCTGCAGCCACCACTGCACGCCCTCGTTCTGCGCCGCGAAGTCGCGCAGGCGCTGCAGGTCGGCCGCCGACAGCGGCTGCAGGTGCCGCAGCACCAGCGCGATCACGCCGAGCCTGGTGCTGTCGGGCGCATCGCCGCAGGCCAGCTCGATCTGCGGGCAGGTGTCGCGCGCATCGAGCGAACCGATCAGCGCGCGCAGCGGCATCAGCATCTCGCTGACCTGCGCGGGCAGCACCGGGCAGACCTCCATGTCGGCCAGGTAGCGGCTCTTGCGTTCGTGGAAGCCGATCAGCACCGTGCCCTTCTTGACCACGTAGCGCACCGACAGCCGGGCCCGGTAGCGGTAGTGCCAGGTCGGGCCCGCGAGCGGCCGCAGCATGGTTTCGGGGCGCACCTTGCCCAGGTGCCAGAGGTTGTCCTCCAGCGCCCGCTGCTTGACCGCCACCTGGGCCGCCGCGTCGAGGTGCTGCATCTTGCAGCCGCCGCAGGCGCCGGTGTGCAGGCCGAAATGCGGGCAGCCCGGGCGCACGCGCTGCGAGGACTCGCGCCGGATGGCGGTCACCGTGCCCTGGGCCCAGTTGTTCTTCTTGCGGTGCTGGTTGAACTTCACTTCCTCGAACGGCAGCGCGCCTTCGATGAAGACCACCATGCCGTCGGCCTTGTGGGCCACGCCCTGCGCGTCGAGGTCGAGCGACTCGACCTTGAGCCATTCATCTTCATAGGGTGCGGGCACTGCGTCCGCCTTGTCTGCTGTCGTCGAATCCGTCATGGGGAAATTGTCTCAGGCTGCCGATGGCGGCATCACATAACGATGCGGCGCGCGGCCCTGGGGGCCGCGCGCCGCACGGGAGGAGGAAAGGAAGGGGCTTAGCGCGAAGGCAGGTAGCGCGCGGGGTCGACCGGCTTGCCCTGGCGGCGGATCTCGAAATGCAGCTTCACACGGTCGGCGTCGCTGTTGCCCATCTCGGCGATCTTCTGGCCCTTCTGCACCGACTGGTCTTCCTTCACCAGCAGCGCCTGGTTGTGCGCATAGGCCGTGAGGTAGGTGTTGTTGTGCTTCAGGATGATCAGGTTGCCGTAGCCGCGCAGGCCGGCGCCGGCGTACACCACGCGGCCGTCCGCCGCGGCCAGCACCGCATCGCCGGCCTTGCCGCTGATGTCCAGGCCCTTGTTCTTGGCTTCGTCGAAGCCCGCGATCAGCGAACCTTGCGCGGGCCAGATCCAACCCAGGTCTTCGTCACCCGACGCGGCCGCGGGCGGCGTCGCGGGCTTGGCAGGCGCGCTGGCGGCGGCGGCGGGCGCCGACGCGACGATCGCGGGTTGCGGCGTCACCGGGCGCGTGACCACGCCGTTGGGCTCGACGGTGGCTGCCGGAGCGGCGGCGGTCGTCGCGGTCGGCGGCACCACGCGCAGCACCTGTCCCACCTCGATCAGGTCGGGGTTGTCCAGGGCGTTCCAGCGCGCGATGTTCTGCCAGGTCTGGCCGGTCTCGTTGGCGATGCGGCGAATGGTGTCGCCGGGCCGTACCGAGTAGTAGCCGGGCTTGCCGTAGTTCTCGATGCCTTGCAGGGGCTTGCCCGAGGCGTCAGTCGTGATGGGAGGAAGGCCCGTGCCCGGTGCGTTCCCTGTGCTCGTGCGGGACATGGTGCCGCGGTCTTCGACCGGCACGGGACCACTGGGTGTGGAACAGCCCGCAATCACGAGCGTCGCCACCAGCGCCAAGCCGGTCCACCAGCTCCGATTGCCAAAACCCTGCATGTGTTCTTCCTTCAAGCAATCCCCGATTTTAGGGGGACAAAATGAACCGCCTCGAGAATGCCCCGCTGCAGTCCCTTGGCCGTCTTGTCGATCACGACCAGCGCCTGTCCGCCGCTGGCCGAATGCGTGGGCGCCACGATGCGGCCACCCACGGCCAGTTGTTCGATCCAGGCCTCGGGCACGGCCTCGCCGCCGGCCGCGGCGATGATGCCCGCGTAGGGCCCGCCCTTCGCGTAGCCGATCATGCCGTCGCCCAGGATCAGGTGCAGCGTGGCCAGGCGGAAATGGCGGATGTTGGTGCGGGCCCGCTCGTGCAGGCCGCGCAGACGTTCGATGCTGTACACCTCGCTGGCCACGTGGCTCAGCACGGTCGCCTGGTAGCCGCAGCCGGTGCCGATCTCCAGCACCCGGCCCAGCTTGTCGTTGGGCTTGCCGGCCAGCGCGGGCGCGCCCAGCAGCAGCTCGATCATTCGGGCCACGACGTTGGGCTTGGAGATGGTCTGGCCCAGGCCGATCGGCAGGCTGGTGTCTTCGTAGGCCTGGTTGACCAGCGCGCTGTCGACGAAGCGGTGCCGCTCGACGGCGCCCATCGCACGCAGCACGCGCGCATCGGACACGCCCTGCGCGGCCAGCCGCTGCACCATGCGCGCGCGCACCGCATCGGACGCCATCGAGGGTGTGGCCGACACCGCTGGCGCCATCGGCACCGACGGTTGGCGGCCGCGCGGCGCCCCCGGCGCGGCGGGCGTCAGGCGCACGGGAAAGCCGGGCCTTGCGGGCGGTGGGCTGGCCATCAGCAGGGTCCTGCGCCGCGCGCAGGCACCGTCAGGCCGGGAGATCGGAGGAAGGACTTCACCGCAGCAACCGCGCCACCGTCTCGCCCCATTGCCCGAGATTGGCGTGGTCGGTCAGGTCGATCTGCAGCGGCGTGAGCGCCACGTGGCCCGCGGCCGTGGCGTGGAAATCGGTGCCCTCGCCGCTGTCCTTGGCGCCGCCGGCGCCGGCGATCCAGTACATGGTCTCGCCGCGCGGGCTCTCCTGCGTGACGACCTTCTCCGATGCATGGCGGCGCCCCAGGCGGCACACCTTGATCGGCTTGAGTTCGTCGAAGGGCAGGTTCGGCACGTTGACGTTGAGAAGCCAGGCCGGCCCTTCGAGCATGCGCTCGCGCTCGATGCGCTCGACCAGCCGGCGCGCCACGCGCGCGGCCGCGTCGACATGGGCCCAGCCCTTCTGGGTCTGCGAGAAGGCGATCGCCGGGATGCCGAACAGGTAGGCCTCCATGGCGGCGCCCACGGTGCCCGAATAGATGGTGTCGTCGCCCATGTTGGCGCCGTTGTTGATGCCGGACACCACCAGGTCGGGCCGGTAGTCGAGCACACCCTTGAGCGCGATGTGCACGCAGTCGGCCGGCGTGCCGGTCACGTAGCGGAAGCCGTTGTGGGCCTGGTGCACGTAGAGCGGCGCCTGCAGCGTCAGGGCGTTCGACTTGGCGCTGTTGTTGTGCTCGGGTGCGATGACCTCGACCTCGGCCACGTCCTTGAGCGCATCGTGCAAGGCGACGAGGCCGGGAGCCTGGAAGCCGTCGTCGTTGGAAATGAGTATCTTCATGGCGTCTGGGAGTGGCCGCGATTGTAGGCGGCGGGCCGTCACGGCAGGGACAAGAGCGCCGGGGCGCGCGACCTATCATCGCCCCGAATCACCGTCCGAACGACCCTCGAAGGAGACATCTTCATGCATGCTTGGCTTTGCGAAAACCCCACCGGCGTCGACGCCCTCACCTGGACCGAGCAGCCCACGCCCACACCCGGCCCCGGCCAGGTGCTGCTCGAGATCAAGGCCGCGAGCCTCAACTTTCCAGACCTGCTGATCGTCCAGAACAAGTACCAGATCAAGCCGCCACTGCCCTTCGTGCCGGGCTCGGAGTACGCGGGCGTGGTGCGCGCCGTGGGCGAAGGCGTCAAGCACCTGAAGATCGGCCAGAACGTCGCCTGCCTGTCGGGCACCGGCGGCTTCGCCACCCACACGCTCGCCACCGCGGCCCTCTGCATGCCCCTGCCCGACGGTTTCAGCCACGTCGACGCGGCCGCCTTCATCATGACCTACGGCACCTCCTGGCATGCGCTCATGGACCGCGCCCAGCTCAAGGCCGGCGAGACCGTGCTGGTGCTCGGCGCGGCCGGTGGCGTCGGCACCGCCGCCATCCAGATCGCCAAAGCCGCGGGTGCCAAGGTCATTGCGGCCGCATCCACCGACGAGAAATGCGCGCTTTGCGAATCGATCGGCGCCGATATCAGCATCAACTACAGCAAGCATGCATTGCCCGGCGGTTTCCGCGATGCCATCAAGGCCGCCACGGACGGCAAAGGCCCGGATGTGATCTATGACCCGGTGGGCGGCGATTTCGCCGAACCGGCTTTCCGCTCGATCGCCTGGCGCGGACGCTATCTGGTGGTGGGATTCGCGGCCGGTGGCATTCCGGCACTGCCGCTGAATTTGACGCTGCTCAAGGGCGCTTCGCTGGTCGGCGTGTTCTGGGGCGATTTCGCCAAGCGCGAACCGCAGGCCAACGCCCAAATGATGGGCGAATTGGCCCAATGGTATGCCCAGGGAAAGATCAAGCCCGTGATCGACCAGACCATGCCGATGGCCGAATTGAAGGCCGCCTACGCCTACATAGGCTCGCGCGGGGTCAAAGGCAAGCTGGTCATGGTGAACTGAGGCGCTCCCGCCAATAAAAAAGGCCCGCACATGCGGGCCTTTTCATTGGGAGAACAGAAGGCCGGGGCGCTTCGCCTCACGTTCGGCTCACTTGATTTCGTAGTCGGACAGCGACTTGCCGGCGGCCAGCGCTTCGGTCACCCAGCGCGGCTTGCGGCCACGGCCACCCGACCAGGTTTCGCCCGTCGGGCCACGGTACTTCGCCGCCGCCTTGACGGGTGCGGCCACGACGTTGCGCTTGCCTGCGGCGCGCGTCGTCAGCTTGAGGTCGCTGGCGGTCAGGCCGTATTCAGCGATCTTCTGGCGCAGTTCGTCGATCACACCTGCGCGCTCGTGATTGCGCAGCTCTTCCGCCTGCGCCCGCAATTGAGCGATGTGCTCTTCGTTCTTTTTGATCTGTGAATTGATGTCGGCAAGGGTGGAGGCCATCGAAGTTCTCATTCGGATTGAAAGGAAAAATTTTAATTCAGAATCCTATAGACACAAGCGACGGTAACAAAAAATAGGTTCCGTCTTACAAGTCGCTTTGGTCAGGGCAATTTTTGAACCTTCTGGCTGACATCGACTCCACCGGCTTGGCTTTTATCGCCTGCCCGCGTGACCGCCGTTCGACGCACGCACCAAATAGACGCAACCGCCACGGGAACAGCGCGCGCCCCGCTCAATTGGGAAGCTGGGCAGCGCTGCATCACCACCGGTAAAGCGAATTACAAAGAGAAAAACAGCGTGCAGGGACCACCCGCATCTGCTTAGAATTCCATCTGCGTTGGGGGGGTAGCTCAGCTGGGAGAGCGCCGCGTTCGCAATGCGGAGGTCGGGAGTTCGATCCTCCTCCTCTCCACCAACCGCCCATGAAAAAGCCCCGGTATAGACCATCGGGGCTTTTTTTCGGATTCGCAATTTCGCGAGGGGACGAACCGGGCGACTCAGGCGCCCAGCGCCAGATGTTGCCCGTGCAGCGCCTGCGCCGCGGGCGAAGCCAGGAAGGCGATGGTCTGGGCCGCCACCGCGGTCGACACCCAATCCGAGGGGTTCGCGTCCGGCATCGCCTGCCGGTTGGCCGGCGTGTCGAGAACGCTCGGCGCGATGCTGTTGACGCGAACGCCGTGCGGCGCGAGTTCGGCCGCCATCGCCTCCACCAGCCGCTGCAGCGCGCTCTTGGAGGCGATGTAGGCGGACATCGCCGCCAGGCCGCGGCCCGCGACCTTCGCGCTCACCGCGATCACGCTGCCCTGGCCGCGCGCGATCATCAAGGGCGCGAAGGCCTGCGCCACGGCCACGAAGGACCAGGCGTTGAGATCCATCATCCGGTCCCAGCTCGCGCGATCGAGCGCATGCACCGTCGGCCCCATCTCGAAGCCGCCCGCGGTGTGCACCACGGTATCGACATGCTGGAACACCTGCGCGATGCGCGCGGCCGCCGCCTTCATGCTGGCGTCGGACGTCACGTCGGCCGCGACCAGCAGATGCTGCGAGTTGTTGAGTCCCGGAAAGGCATCGACCAGTTGCTGTTCGTTGCGGCCGATGAGCGCGATGCGCGCGCCCTCGTCCAGGAATCGCTGCACCGTCGCGCGCCCCAACGCGCCTGCCGCACCCGTGATGACGACGTGCGCCGGGGGTGTGGATGAGGAGGAAACAGAAGAGGTCATGAAGTTTTTTCCAAAGAAGTTGAGCGGATGGTACGACAGCGCTTTTTCTGTGGCTATAATCGCAGTCTTGCCTGATAGCAGCAATGCTTCTCAGGGGCTCTTAGCTCAGTTGGTAGAGCAGCGGACTCTTAATCCGTAGGTCGAGTGTTCGAGTCACTCAGGGCCCACCATTAATTACCAAGAAAATCAAAGACTTAGCGAGCAATCGCTGAGTCTTTTTTTTCGCCTGCGCTTCGCTGAGCGCCCGTGTCCGAACCGTGTCCGAAATTTTCTCGTGCCGGTCACCGTCCCGCGCGGGGGGCCTCGCTCGCGCCCCTTGCCCGGGGCAATGCGGTCTCACTGGCGCTTCGAACAGGATAGCGCGAGATGACCGCCCGCGCGCAAGGCGCGCTCTGCGCGGCCGATGGAGGCGATGGCGCACCACTCGGTCTCAGCGCGCGGTGGCCGCGGCCTGAGCCGCACTTCTGAGCCGCACGCCTGGGCCCTGCGGCGGCGGCTCAGTCCCTCCCTTTCTCCTGCCCTGCGCCCGACGGCATCTGCCGGGCCAGGAGGTACGCGAAGGCGTCGCCCGCATGCCGCGCAGCCGTGAAGATGGCCGTGCGGTCCTTGCGCAGCACATGCAGCCACGCCTGAAGACAGACCGCATGACCTTCGACGCTCGCCCCGAGGAGCCCGATGTGACCGAGCACGAAGGCGCTGCCGAGTTCGGCCACGAGCTCCTCGAACGCATACGCCGCCTCCCCGAAGCGTCCGCCGAATGACCGTGCGAGCCGCTGCGGATGGCCGGTCCAGTGCACCAGCTCGCGCATGGCCGTGGCGCAATAGGCTTCGTGACTCGCGAACCGCTCCACGTCAGGCATGAGGATCCTGTCGGCGCGTGGGGCGTATGCCGCGCGCGCGAAGCCGTGGCGGATGTCGGGCCGGCATCCGCCGATCAGGCGCATCGCCCCCTCCACGGGCGAGCATTTTTTCCCCGGGCTCTGCGCTGGCTGCGCGCCGTGCGCCCTGGCCTGCGGCAAGCCTGCGATCTGCGCCACGTTGAACAGCCAGAACGGCTTGCACAGCACGACACCGGGCGGGCGCCGCGTGCGGTCGGCCACGCCGTCGATGTCCTCGGGCGCTTCTGCGCGCCACGCCTTGCGCTCGAAGTGCGCGCACATGACGGCCCTCTCGCCGCGACGCACCTGCGCGCCAAGCGCCCACGCCTGCCTGTGCGTGAGCCAGACGTTCGATGGATAGGCATGTTCGATGGCCGCATCCC
Source organism: Variovorax sp. UMC13 (assembly GCF_014170375.1). Taxonomy (GTDB): domain Bacteria; phylum Pseudomonadota; class Gammaproteobacteria; order Burkholderiales; family Burkholderiaceae_C; genus Variovorax. The sequence continues at coordinate 11,341 of NZ_LZZW01000015.1, forward strand.
AGAGCAGCAGCACATTTGCCCCATAGTAGTGAAGCCCGGTCGATGCGTTGCGCGGCACGCCGCGCGAAGCCGCCCGCGTCCAGCGCGCGCGAAAGACGTTGTCGCCCTGGGCCAGCATGGTGACGATGCGGTCCGTCACGTCCTGGCGCACGTCTGTGCGTTGATCGCACCATTGCCCGGCTGCCGGGGCCCGCCCAGTCACTGCCTTGGGAGAGTCCTCGGGGGGTGCGGGGGGAACGCCCGCGGATGTGCGGATGTCCGCGCACGATGTGCGCGAGGCCCCGGGGCTGGAAATGGGTGGAGTTGTGCACATGGCCGGGCCTTTCTGCGGGGTATGCCGCGGTGGTTGAACATCTGCCTTCGGAGCCGCCTCGGCGCATGAGGAGCGAGCGCAAGGGCCGATGTCCGGCAAGCGACCGGAAGCCGCAGCCGAGCGCAGCGAGGACCGGGTGAGGACGGTGGCGAAGCCCGAAGTGCTGGACAGCGAACCGGGCGAGCTATGCGTCGATGAAGAGGTGGTCCGCAGGCAGTCCAGCGCGGCATGCCCCGCCTTGGCCCTGTGGGCCAACCGGATTCATGGGTACGGCACTCGAATGTGGCACGCGATGTGGCACTCGGATGTGGCACGCGGACGCGGCATTCGCCCGTGGACTGCGGCGCAGCGCCCCTGCACGAAGGACGCGGGAGCGCGCGACATCAGGCCGGGGCGCGTCTAGCGCCATGGGTCGCACGGCGTCGAAGCCTCGGCCTGCAGGATGCCGGAAAGCGCATTGGCAAGCCGCCATGGCTGCGACCGCGCGCAGGCTTTGCGGCGCTCCCAGCAGGTCGAAGAGCTTCCCGAGTGACCGGCAGAAGGCCACTGAGCGGACAGTCCCCTCATGCATCCATCCCTCCAGGGTATTTGAGGGCAAGCCCAGGACCTCGCGATATCCCAGAGATGAAAAGACTCAATGACCTAAGAAAAATTGACTTGAAACCCTAGATATCGCAATACTGAATAACCTAAAAACAGCCGTCCGAGTCCGCCATGGCTACACCGTCTGAAAGCGTCGCCGCATCGCTTGCCGTCCTGACGACGCTGCAGGATCAGGACGTTGTTGCGAGCCGCACGAGCCTGATGCTCCGTACGCACCGGCAGCGGTCTCTCAGCTGACGCCACCGGATGGCGATGAACTGCAAAACGCTGACGTTCCCACCGATGGGGCAAGGCAGGAACTGGTAAAGGACTGCACCGCCTTCGCGAACGCGGGTGGTGGGACGATCCTGTATGGGATGGCCGAAGAAGACGTCGAGGGCGCACCTGCGGCAGCGTCACCCTCCCCCGTCACCGCCCCAGGTGTTGGCGGCGACTCGCTCACCGATGTCTTCGGAAGCAACACAAGCCCGCCCCACTGGGCCGGTTTGAGATCACGGAGATCGCCGTGCCTGGCGGTCGGATCGTCGCTGTTGAGATCGAAGCTTCATCGACGGCACATCAAAGTCTCCTCGATCGCCGGAACTACAACGTGCAGGTCCAGCACTGAGCCGATGCTCGACTTTCGGATCCGCGATGTCATGCGTCGTCGAGGTCGCACCCTGTTGAGTTCGGCGCCGGGTCGATAGCCGCAGGATTGTGCGCGCTCACGGTCTGGGGAGACTAGCGCGCAGGCCTCGAAGCGGCTTGGCCTGTCAGGGCGAGGTTCAGACTTCGCGAGGCCGTGCTGTTTCCAGTCGGAACAGCATCACCCCCGTTTCCCCACTCAAGGTGCTCTTGACTGGAACGGGCACTCCTTGGACCGAGCAGATGCTCAACCCGGGTCCGACATCCAGCTTGGCGGCGCCTTTTTGCATCACACGCAACACAGCAGCGGATGCCGTCTTGCATGGCGGCAGCGATACGTTGCCGGTCGCCCCACTGTTTGCATACGGCGCACGCGTTGCACATGCGATGAAGTTCTCGGAGGATTCGTGCACCCACCGTCCCCACCAAGGCCCCCCATGAAGTTCTACTTCCACGCTGCCACGCGACGCCGCCAGTGCACCGTCCTGCTTATTTTCTCCAGCCTCAGCCTGTGGGCAGGAGCCGCCTGCGCACAACCCACGTATCGGATCGCGACGGAGGGGACCTATCCGCCGTGGAGCTTCAAGGATTCGCAGGGCACGCTGCAGGGCTGGGACGTCGACATCGCCAAGGCGCTGTGCGAACGGATGCGGGCCCGGTGCGAGATCGTCGCGCAAGACTGGGACGGGATCATTCCGGGGCTCATGGCGCGCAAGTACGATCTGATCGTGGCGAGCATGGCGATTACCCCGCAGCGTCTGCAGCGCGTGGATTTCTCGGACAAATACAAGGAGACGGTCTCGCGCTTCATCGCCAGGAAGGGCACGCCTGCGGACGTGAGCCCGGACGCGCTTGCCGGAAAGGCAATCGGGGTGCAGCGCGGTTCGATCCAGGCGGGCTATCTCACGCAGAACTACAAGAACGCCAACATCAAGTTCTATGACACGCCGCAAGCGGCCGAACTTGATCTCGTCGCCGACCGGGTCCAGTACATCTTTGGCAATGTGGTCACGTATCACGTCGGCTTCATGACGACCCCGCAGGCGAGCGACTTTGCATTCACTGGCCCGGACATGAAGGGCGGCCTCCTGGGCGAAGGCAATGGCATCGCCATGCGCAAGGGTGACGCCGAGATGCGCGCCAGGGTGAATGCCGCGCTGGCCGCCATTCGCGCCGACGGCACGTACGATCGGATCACGGCGAAGTACTTTCCGTTCAAGCTGATGTGACGGCATGGCAGAAGCAGACCTTCTCCACGGTTTCGGCGGGCAGCTGATGCGGGGCGCAGCGACCACGGTCCAGTTGGCACTGGCCTCCCTGGCGGTCGGCACGCTGCTGGGTGCCGGGGGCTGCTGGCTGCAGCTCTCGACCCGCACGGCCCCGCGAACGGTGGGCTATGCCTACGCCGCGGTCATCCGAAGCGTGCCCGACCTCCTGCTTGTCTTCGCCGTCTTCTTCGGCGGTGCCATGACGCTTGCCACCTTGACCGGTCGTCATGTCGAGGTCGATGCGTTTCTCGCCGGCGCCATCGCGCTGGGCCTGTCCTTTGGCGCCTACGCGTCGGAGATCGCGCGGGGAGCACTGCTCAGCGTTCCGGATGCCCAGCGCGAAGCCGCGAAGACGCTGGGCCTGAGTCGGGCGCAGACCATGTGGACGGTCACGCTGCCACAGGCAGCGCGCGCCGCCCTGGCCCCCTTCGGCAACCAGACGATCGTGCTGCTCAAGCAGACGTCCATCGTCTCCATCGTCGGGTGCGACGAGGTCATGCGCAAGGCGGCGGAGGCCTCCGGAGCCACGCGCGAACCCTTCACTATGTACCTTGCAGCCGCCTGCATCTACCTTGCGCTGACGGGCATCATGAGTCTGGGGCTCGAGTGGACTGAGCGCCGGGTCTCGCGCCTCGACACACGGTGAACGGCAATGTTTGACATCAGTTTATGGTGGTCGGCCATGCCAGCGCTGATCAACGGTGCGTGGCTCACGCTGACGCTCACCACCCTTGCCGTGCTGGCGGGCATCGCACTGGCCCTGCCGGTGGCGATGTGCCGCAACGCGCCGCTCGCGGGGCTGCGCGCAATAGCCAATGCCTACATTCTGTTCGTCCGCGGCACGCCAGCGTTGGTCCAGCTCTTTCTGCTGTATTACGGCTCGGGCCAGTTCGAACTGATACGTCACTCTTTCATGTGGCCCGTGTTGCGCGATCCCTTCTGGTGCGTAGTGATCGCACTCGGACTGAACTCCGCCGCGTACACGGGCAAGACGCTGGCGTCTGCGCTGGCCACAGTTCCCGCCAGCATGCGCGAAGGCGCGTTCGTGCTCGGTCTCAGTCGACTGCAGGCCTTCTGGCAGATCGAGCTTCCCCTGGCCGTGCGATCGGCTTTGCCGGTTCTCGGCAACGAGATCGTCCTGACCTGCAAGGCGACGTCGCTCGCCAGCACCGTGACCCTGATGGAGCTCACGGGGACCGCGCGGCTGCTCGCGGCCGAGTCCTATGCACCGTACGAAGTCTTCTTTGGTGCGGGGCTCGTCTATCTGGCGCTCAACTACACCGTGCTGCACGGCATGCGCCGGCTGGAAAAGTTCCTGGGCCGCTCGCGCTGACGCCATTCATCCCGTCATACCCATCACACCCATCACACCCATCACACCTCGCTCCATGAACTTCATCACCCTCGGCCCCGCAGGCAGCAATCACGAAGTCGTGACGCATCGCTACCTGGCGCTTCACGGCATCCGCGAACGCGCGAGCGTCGCCCTGACCCGCGATTTTGAGCAAGGCGCCCAGGCAGTGCTGGATGGCAGTGCCGATTTCCTGGTCCAGTGCGCCGTACACCCGGCTACCGGTCCTACCGTGGCGAGGTTCTTCGATGGCCTGTACGTGATCGATACCTTCATCTCGGCCAGTCAGGACCTCGCGATCATTCAACGCAACGATGTCGAACGGCCGCTGTCACTCGCTGCCATGCGCCCGACGCTCGACTACATCGAACGCGGCCAGTGGGAGCGCATTGAACTGGTGGACACTGTCGCCGAGGTCACCGAGGGACTGGCCCAGGGAACGTACGAAGCCGGGCTCGGCTACGCCTCGATCGTTCAGGCCCATGCCGAACGCCTGCGCGTCGTGCAGTTCATCGGCACTGTCGACGACGCATGGCTGGTCTACGGCCGGACTCGCTTGAGCGAGGGTCGCATCACGGCGTGGCGAGACAGCCCCGCAGGCAGAGTCTTCCGCCGGGAGGCTTGAACATGGCCAAGCATGAACCTTCGACGGTGATCGCCGTGACCGGCATGTCCAAGCATTTCGGCGCACATCGGGTGCTCAACGACATTCATCTGAACGTTGCGGCTGGACAGCGCGTGGTCGTGTGCGGGCCGTCCGGCTCGGGCAAATCGACCCTCGCACGTTGCATCAGTGGCTTGGAGGGCTACGGCAGCGGCACTCTCACGGTCAACGGGACCCTCGTTTCACCGCGGATGCGCCATGCGGATCGGGTACAGGTGAACATTGGCATGGTGTTCCAGCAGTTCAACCTCTTTCCGCATCTGAGTGTGCTCGAGAACTGCATGTTGGCCCAACGCTGGGTCAGGCGTCGTCCCGGTGAAGAGGCCAAGCGCATCGCGCTGGAGCATCTCGAGAGGGTGCGGCTGGCTGACAAGGCATCAGCCTATCCGGCCCGGCTGTCAGGCGGACAGCAGCAACGGGTCGCAATTGCCCGCGCACTCTGCATGAATCCATCGGTGATGCTGTTTGACGAAGCCACTTCCGCGCTGGACCCGGAGATGGTCAAGGAGGTGCTGGACACGATGATTGCGCTGGCGAGCGAAGGCATGACGATGGTCTGCATCACCCACGAGATGGGCTTCGCGAGAGCGGTGGCCGACAAGATCGTGTTCATGGACGGTGGGCAGATCGTGCATGAAGCTTCGCCCGATACGTTCTTCGGTGAAGACGCGGACCCGCGCGTCCGAAAATTTCTCCGCCAGGTTCTCTAGTTTCAGCACCGGCCGGGCTGGCGCCAGCATCGCGCGGGTCTCGTCGCTCATTGGTGTTGCCGGGCCATGCCTGTCGACGGGTGCGAGACGGCCGGGCCTGCCGGCACCACGCTGCGAACTCGAGCCACGAGATGGCCAGACGTGGTCTCTCAACCGAATCCTCAAAGGTGTGCATCGCACCGACCCTGTCGGCGAGCAACCAACCGAACCAATGCCCGTGTGACGACGAGATCCTCGTCGTCCCTACGCCAGGAAGCGACGGGCAACGCCTCAGTTCCAGGGGACCGGGGGCCAGCCGTCAGGCATGCCTAGCAAGAATGGGAGTTGGCCTGGCCTGCGAACGTGCGCACCATAGGAATACCAAGAGATGCAAAGGACGCCGCCATGCGCACACTGTTGATCGACAACCACGACTCGTTCACCTACAACCTCTTCCAGTATCTGACGGCCTCCAATGCGGAAGCACCCCTGGTGGTCAAGAACGACGAGATGAGCTGGGATGATGTCGAGCGCCTCGATTTCGACAACATCGTGATCTCTCCAGGTCCTGGGCGGCCGCAGCACTCAAGGGATCTCGGCCTCTCGGCGGACGCACTGAGGCGAGCGCGCGTGCCGCTGCTGGGCGTGTGCCTCGGGCACCAGGCCATCGGACACTTTTGCGGGGCAACCGTGGATCTGGCGATGCGGCCCATGCACGGCCGCCTGGATCGCATCTCTCATTCACAGCGAGACCTGTTTCGAGGCATTCCCGATCGGTTCGAAGCGGTCCGGTATCACTCGCTGGCGGTCACCCATCTTCCTCGCGACCTCCTGCCGCTCGCCTGGGCAGGGGATGGCACGTTGATGGCGATGCGCCATGCGGCCAAGCCCTGGTGGGGCGTGCAGTTTCATCCGGAGTCCATCTGCACCGAGTACGGCGCCAGATTGCTGCGCAACTTCAGGGAACTGACGGACGAATGGCGCACCGCGCCGCCTCGGCGCGACCCCATGGGGAGCTTCGTTCCCGCCTTTCGTGTCGGACGCCCGCCGGATCTGCGCAGTCACGCGCGCTGCCTGGATGTATTTCCCAAGGCAGACGCCGCGTTCACCCTGCTTTTCGCCGAAGCGGACGCCTCGTTCTGGCTGGACAGCAGTCTCAGCGACCGGGGTCGCGCGCGCTTTTCCTTCATGGGGGATGCCAACGGGCCCCATGCCAGCACGCTGAGCTACAACTCGAGTGCGACCTGCCTCGAGATCCGTCGCAGCGCCGCCGTCGAGTCACGCAATCAGAGCATCTTCGACTATCTGCGCAATGAGATCACCGGACGTCGCCCCGAGGGCGACCTTCTCCCGTTCGACTTCACTGGCGGCTTCGTCGGCTATCTGGGCTATGAGCTCAAGCAGGAGCTCGGCGGGCAGGACATGCACGACGCGTCCACGCCGGACGCGATGGGTCTGATGTCAGACAGGTTCATCGCTTTTGACCACGCACAGCAGCAGACCTGGATCGTGTGCCTCGACGGGCACAGCCTGTGCGACGAGAACCATGCATGGCTAGAGGCGACCGAGCGCTCCTTGAGGCAGCTCGAGGCACAGCCTCCCCATTCTGCCGATGTGCCCGCAGCGGCTGTCGGCACGCTTGAATGGCGAGTGGATCTGCAGAAGTACCATGCGCTGGTCCTGCGATGCCAGGAAGAGATCCTCCAGGGCGAAACCTACGAGGTGTGCCTGACCAACCAGCTCAGCGGCGAGGGCACCCTCGACGTGGTGGCCGTGTACAACGTGCTACGCGCTCGCAACCCGGCACCGTACGCAGCGCTGTTCCGGTGCGCGGGCGTCTCGGTACTCTGCGCCTCGCCCGAACTCTTCCTGCGCATCGGCGAAGACCGCACGGTCGAGGCGCGCCCCATCAAGGGAACCGCACCACGCGGCGCGACCTCTGACGAGGACCAGGTCATTGCAGCCCGACTCCGAACCGACGAGAAATCCCGCGCCGAGAACCTCATGATCGTGGACCTGCTGCGCAACGATCTGAATCGGGTCTGCGATCCCGCCAGTGTCCATGTTCCGAACCTCTTCGACGTGGAGACGTTCGCGACCGTCCATCAACTGGTCAGCTCGATCCGGGGCCGCCTGCGGCCGGACCGACATCCGGTGGACTGCGTGCGCGCGGCCTTCCCGGGTGGATCGATGACAGGCGCACCGAAGATCCGAACCATGAAGATCATCGACGAGCTGGAGGGCTGCGCGCGAGGGGTGTATTCGGGAAGCATGGGATATTTTTCGCTCAGCGGTGCGGTGCAGCTCAACATCGTCATCCGAACCATCGTGTGTGCCAACGGCCGTGTGTCGGTCGGCTCGGGAGGCGCCATCGTGGCGATGTCGGACCCCGCAGCGGAGGTGCAGGAAATCGTGCTCAAGGCGCATGCCCAACAGGAGGTGCTGCGCGAGTGCGGCGCCGCCCCGTCGGCGCTCGCGGCGGATACGGGCCGCCCGCCTCCCCCGAGCGTCGATGCCTAGCGTCCGCGGCCGAGCGATCGAGATGCCCGGTCCTGCAGCAAACCGAAGAGGTATCGCGTTGATGCTCTGCGCGATGGGTGGGTACGCCCTCAATGACACATTCGTCAAACTCGCCACCCAGCAGCTTCCGCCGGGTCAGGTGCTTCTCGTGCGCAGCGTCTTTGCGCTGGCAATCCTGCTCCTGATCGCCCACGCCACCGGCGATCTGCGGCGGGCACGGTCGTTGCGCCAGCTCGCTGTGGCACTGCGATGCCTTTGGGAAGTGGCGGCAGCAGTGACCTCCGTGCTGGCGCTTTCCCTCGCGCCGCAGGTCACGGCAACCGCCATCATGATGTCCGCACCTGTGCTCACTGGCCTGGCCAGCTACGCACTGGGATCGGAAACGCCCGACGGGCGCCGCACTGTTGCGACGCTCGTCGGACTGGGCGGCGTCCTGCTGGTCATGCAACCTGGCTTCGCCATGCCCTCTTCGGCTGGCTGGGGGCTTGCCTATGCCGCCCTTTGCGCCGGCTCGCTTGCAGGCCGGGACCTTGCCACCCGAAGCATCCCGACCGATGTCCCCTCATCGATGATTGCAGCCGTGGCAACACTCGCCACGTGCGTCGTCGGGGCAGTGATGTGCGCGGCACAGGGGTGGCGAACCTTGCAGCTCGCCGAGACGGCGCTGCTGGGGCTGGCGGCAGTCTGCGCCGCGTTCGCTGGCCTGGCACTCGTTGCCGCATGCAGGGACGTCGCGCTCTCGGTCGTCGCGCCGTTTCGTTTCAGTCTCGTGGTCTGGGCAACCTTGCTGGGCTATCTTTTCTCGGGCGAGAAGCCCGATCTTCTTTCGGCACTGGGCATCCTGAGCATCTGTGCCGCAGGACTGCTGCTGTTGCGTTTCAACAGGACAAGTTCGACCATACGGCCGTGATCCGGAGCGCCAAGGCTGACTGATCTGCCCTCACCTGCTCCGTGAAATCTTCGGGCGCAAGCCGATCTGCAGCCGCCGATGCGAAACGCAGGCGGTCGCTCGCGGACCTCAAGGCGATTCACGGTGCGCACCGTTTTCAGTCACGCATGGACAAGACAATCGAAAGGTAGGAAACAGGCGGCTGAAGAATGACCTCGATGCCGTGCGGCGTGGTGGCATCGAAGAGCAGCGAATCGCCGGGATTCAGGCGGGCGAGACGCTGGCCATGGCGATAGATCAACCCGCCCTTGAGCAGATGAAGAAACTTGAGCCCCTGATGCCGGCCCGCTGGATACGGCCGGGCATCGGCGGCGAGGGTGACGAGATGGGGCTCGACAAGGAGCTTGCCGGACAGCAGATGGCCCAGCAGCTCGTGCCGATAGCCCACCAGTGCGCCGACGCCATTGACCAGGACGCCATGGCCGGAGGGCACATGGAAGAAGGCGGCGGGCTTGGGTTTTCTGGAGAAGAATCGAGTCATCGAGAGATCAGGCCCTTGGCACGTCGTTTGAAGCCTGTGTCGAGGAATGCAGTAGCTCAAGTCCTCCTTGCGCGTCCAGGTGCCAGGGGCCCTTGCGTGTCGAAACGGTGCTTCCAGGGAGCGCTGCCGCCAGACGCGGCGAGCTGATGTGCCGGGCTCTGCTGCGGCGATGCATGCAGTGCGGGCAGCGCCTTGTTCGCGCGCTCCGATCTTTGCCCGCCCTCTTGGAGAACTTCAGTTGCGGGCAATAGGCTGCCGGCTTCTCGCTGCTCATCCGCGCCACCCTGCAGCGCCCAGATCCGACGCAGGTTCCTTCGTCAAGCGTGAGACATATCGGACATTCACAATGGCACCCGTGTCCCGATGACTTCGTCCTCGAGCCGGCAGGTCTCCTCAATGATCAGCGCATAGAGCGCGTGAAGAAACGACGGATTGAGCCGGTTTGCGGCCGCAAAATCGGCAGCGCGCTGTTGGACGACGCCAATGCGCTGGGGCTGCATCATGGGTATGTCGTGGATCTTCTTGTGAGCGCCGATGCGCATGCAGCAGTCCAATCGCTGCCGCAGCGACTCGAGCAATGCGCGATCGATTTGGTCGAGCTCCCGGCGAAGGTCCTCCAGGATGTCCAGCGCAGATCCCGACGCAGCGCCTCCTTGGAACCGGGCGCAGTCAGGGGGCGGTGCGGCGGGACTCGCGAGGGATGACGACGCTCTCGCCACACGAGAGCCTTGCAGCTCGGCGTTGTCTGTCGTTCCGGTGAAAAATCGCTCTGGATGGGTCATGATTCTTCTTTCTCGGCTCAATCGAGCTTCAGGCCTTGGCGCTTGATGATTCCGCTCAATGCGGCCGTATCCTCTCGTACCCTCTCAGCGAGCACTTCCGATGAACTGCCCACAGCCTGGTAGCCCTGCGCGAACAGCTTCTGACGCACTTCAGTGCTTCTGACGATCTCGCCGATCACTTGAGAGAGGCGGGCCACGATGGGCGCCGGCATGGTCGCGGGCGCTGCAGCAGCCGTCCATATCTCCAGCTGGAATCCGGCGATGCCCACTTCGCTCAGTGCGGGGTAGCTCGGCACAAGCGGTGAGCGCGTCGCGGAGGTCACGCCGACAGCGCGCAAGCGGCCCGCGCGAATCTGCACGTCCGCCAGGCCTGGCGGCAACAGGGCCAGCTGGATCTGGCCGCCCGCCAGACCCGCTATCACCTGCGGATTGCCGAGGTAGGGAACATGGACGGGTGTGATGCCGGACTGCGCCTTGAGCAGTTCCATGCCCAGATGCCCGATGGTGCCGACACCTGGCGTTCCGTAGCTCCATGCATCACCCGCCGTGCGTGCCGCGGCAAGAAGAGCCTGTGGATCCGCGCCCGGCGCATCGGCTGGGGCCGCAAGAAGGAGCGGTGCTGTACAGATCAGGCTGATCGGCGCGAGATCCTTCTGAGGATCGTAGGGCGTCGCAGGGTTCAGCACCTTGGCGATCGTCATGTTTCCGTTGATCAGCATGCCGATGGTGTGCTCGTCCGTCGACCTCGCCACGATGGCTGCGGCAATGTTGCCGCTTGCGCCCGGATGGTTCTCGACAATCACCGGCTGACCGATCGCCCTTCTCAATGGCTCGGCCAAGGTGCGTGCCACCAGGTCGGGCGAGGAGCCTGCGGCGAATCCCACCACGATCCGCAGAGGCCGAGTCGGCCACGACGAAAGCACAGCAACAGGGTCGATCCCCTGCTCGGAACGCGAGGCACCGCCCTGAACCGCAGCGATCTGGGCGTTCGCCGCAGCAGCAAGGAACAAGGCGCCCAGCGTACAAAGTGCACGGGACGCCAGCGCGTGGAAGGTGGGTGATTTCATGACGATTGCAGGGGGTAGAGAGGCCTTCAGTCTTCTCGTTCATGTCGCGTCCATCAACTGTTGCACGCAGTGCAATTGCGCCGGAGCGCCCCCTCGTCCAGCGTGAGAAACCGACAACAGACTTCCCTGCGCAAAGCGCCCTGCGCCTCCCGCAGTCCGCTCCCTCGCGTGCATCGCATGCAATTTCACGTACCGGACGGACAGCAGCAGCGGCCCAGAATTGGCACGCTTCCTGCCCATTTTCCGGAGCCGACCTCAAGCATTCCACGGCTGCCGCAGCCGTGATGCACGCCTCCGTCCCGCCAGGAAAGGAGGGCCCGACGCGGTTGCGTCACGCATTGGATCGGCCCTCAGGACCTCCCAATCCTGCTAGTTACGCGCGTTGCCTCGCGTCGCTCTAATGGTGCGTCCACTCTGGGAACACTCATGAAGATCTTCACAGGCACGGCCGAAACATTGCCCGCCGGAATGCTTCTTGCCATGGCGCGCTACCGCCACCAAGTCTTCGTCGAACGACTCGGCTGGACATTGCAGTCACACGCGGGGATGGAGTTCGACCAGTTCGATCGACGCGACACGGTGTATGTGGTGGCCTGCGACCCACAGGCGCGCGTCATCGGCACTGCGCGCCTGCTGCCTACGCATCGTCCGTACCTGCTCGCAGAGGTCTTTCCCGAGCTGCTGGGAGATGCGCCTGCGCCGAGAACGCCCCTGGTGTGGGAGATCTCTCGGTTTGCCGCTGTCAAGCTGGAAGATGACAAGGCCCGCAGCACGATGTTCAGTACGAGCTTCTCGCTGGATCTCTTGCGCGCCGCGATGGCCGTCGCCCGGTCGGCAGGCGCACGTCGATTGATCAGCGTGTCCCCCGTGGGCATCGAGCGAATCCTGCGCCGGGGCGGCTTCAGGATCGAGCGGGCCGCGGCGCCCCTGTGCATTGATGGTCAGGCGCTGTTTGCCTGCTGGCTGGAACTTCAGCCGTGTGCGCAGCCAGTGCGATGTGATCGAAGGCAAGCTGGCAGCCGCAGTTATCCTGCATCGCCATAGCAGCCGGCACGCCACGCGGCACTGCGCTGCGATAGGCGCGGGGTCCCTCAGCTGAGCAAGCCGAGAACGATTGCACGTGCGACGGCGGCCGTCCGGTTGGCTGCTTGCAGCTTCATGATCACATTTCGCAAGTGGAAATTGGCCGTGTGTTCCGAAACCCTCAGGATGTCCCCGACCTCTCCCGATGTCTTTCCGTCGGCCATCCATCTCGCAACCTCCGCTTCGCGAGCGGTGAGTACGGGTGTTGCGTCGCCGCGGTCTTCACGCAGGGCATCGGCTATTGCCATGTGGGCGACATTGGCCAAGCAACGCAGGTAGGCCTCGTGCGCGTTCAGCTCAGCTGGCGTCAGCGCATCGTGCGCACGTGCAAGCGACAGCATTCCCACGTGGCCGCTTCCATCGAAGCACGATTGTGACCACCCGACTCTCAGTCCGAACGAACGGGCTTCGTCCCACATCTGAGGCGTGCTGTGGAACAATTCATTGCTCCAGACGACAGGGACAAGGCTGCGCATCCCGTGGCGCACCGTCGGATCGCTCGCCAAATAGTTGGCACTGAGATATCTTTCACGCCATGCTGCATCGTAGTTGCTGAGCAGCACGAACCTGGGATTGCTGAAGGGCGCTGGCGTTCGCACTCCATAGGCGCAATGCTCGAAGCCGAGAAGGCGCGCTGCGCGTTCGATCACGCCGAAGATCTCAGGGGCGGCGTGCATGCGACCGATGCCGTCGAGGAGATCTTGGGTCCAGGCCGTTGTCGGAGAGGCGTTGGTGGAGGTTTCGGCTGTCATGGGGTGGCGCGCTCAGCTTGGCTCAGTCGCGACTCACGGGGTTGTGGCGATGCAAAGTCAGCGCCTACACGCCCGTTCGGATTCGTCACTGCAAGCGCGCATGAATCGGCTGTCGTCTCGCGGACGGCCCGGCGCTGTCGGCATCCGGTCGGTCTCAGCTCGCATCGGCAGCACAGTGCACATCTGGAACGAATGCTTCTGCAGCCCACTCGAACGCCGCATTTCACACCCATCGATCAAGGCCGTGCCGTCGTGAAACACCCTTCTCCCGACCTCGCTTGCAGGGCGGACTCGTGCCCGCCGGATGGGACGATGCTGTCACATCACTGGACCTTGGATCTTCACGGTTCAGACAAAACTTCCATGGTTTCTGCCATGCCCGTCGCGTCTGTCCCCCTGAGTACGCTTGTGCTGTGCCATGCGACAAGGCACCCAATCCCGCACCCGTGCCACCGCGTGGCGCAATAGCCGAGATGCGAAACGTGTATCTCCTGCTCATGGAGCAATTCGTTCTGCCGGACGCGGTGGGTCCGCAGCAGGCCTTTGCAGCCGCAAACGAGATCCTGGCGCGCAGCGGGGCGCCGCAGGCGTATCGCCTCGGACTCTATGCAGCACGTGCAGGCGCAACGATCAGCTCCAGCGGCCCGGCGATGTGGACGGAAGGGTTACCCGAGACCGTCCCGTCGAGGCGTGGCACTGTGTTCTTGATCGGAGGGCTGGCCCCTGTCCCCGGGGGCGCGGCGCGCCTCGAGACATCGAAATTGCAAGCTTGGCTGCGGCGTCATGCACCACGCTTTGAACGGCGGGCGTCCATCGGACAAGCTGCCGCCGTGCTTGCGCACCAGGCCGGAAGTTCTGACAGGCCCCCGGGCTGCCGGTGGATCGTCGTGGACAACACGGAGGCGACCACCACCGCCCTGGCCATGATCGAACGCGACATGGGGTCAGCCATGGCACTGGCGATCGCGCGTCAGCTCGCTGCCGCATTTGGTCTCGAGGCGGTGCTGGCCCAGGGCATCGCGCGGACGCAGGCACCGACAGATGCACGATTGGACAGGCTTCACCAATGGATGGGCAAACGCCTCTCGGAGTCGATCACCGTCCAGAGCATGGCCACCTACCTGGCAATGACGCCGCGAACTTTTGCACGCTTCTACCGTCGGGCGACAGGAACAACCCCGGCCCGGGATGTCGTCCGAATGCGGCTGGAGAAGGCCTGCTGGCTCCTCGCCACCGAATGGTCCACCCTCAAGGCCGTTGCGCACGCGTGCGGCTTCTCATCCGAGGAAGTCATGCGGCGCACGTTTATTCGTCATCTCCACGTTTCACCCAAGGCCTACCGCCAGCGCCTCAGACAGACACCGAGTGACCGCAAGGCCCATGAGGAACCGCCTGCGCGCGAGCCCTGAATCCCCGACCATCTCGCCGAGCGATACCGGACCGAGTGCCAATGAGCTCACGACACTCTGCAGCGCCCCATCACGATGCGGTAAGACCGGCGCATCTGCATACCTGAACTGGGATGCCCGGGAACGGTTCTGCCTGACACGCGGAGCGGATCAAGGCCCGCTCCTCTTGGCCTGTGCCGTGCGTGCGAGCACCGCAGCGGCCCAGCGCCCGGGTTGCCACAGCCGCGCCGAGACGGTGAGCACATCGCGTTGGCGTCCTTCGAGGGAACGCGCTTGGCTAGCAAGCCGTCGGTCTGTGAGAGCTGCCCGTCCGCAAGGCCCCCGGCAACACCTTGCCACCTCCCAGCCGCCGGGCAGGTGATGGCAACCCAAGCGTCGCGATATCGCCGCCGTCGGGCGCATCCACCCAGTGCCTACCGCCGTGGAGCATGGCGGTGGTCCACGCGGTGGAGTCAGAGAGCGCTTGGCTTGAGGATGCCGGTGAAATCAAGATTCAGACACGGGCTCAACCGACCGAACGGACAAGTTCCTACGTTGCAAGAACGTAGCCCGTGCCGCGAACCGAATGCAGCGGCAAATGCATGCCCATCTGCTTTGCCTTTCGCCGTACGCGGCTGGCGATCGCGTCGATCCGGTGATCGTCGAAGTCAAATATGTCGCCGCCAAGAGCCCGGATGAGGTCGTCGCGACTGACTGCCAGGCCCTGGGAGCGAAAGAGGCAGGCGATGACAGCGCGCTCACTGGTGGTCAGCTTCATCTGGCGACCCTCCGGGTCGCTCAAGATCCAATCTCCCTCGAACAGCTGCCAAGCCCCCGCTCGCGTCGCGCCAGCTGCGGCGGTGCCTCCGCCTGCGTTCAAGCCACCAGTAGGCTCGATGTGCAACCGTCGTCCGATCGCATTCAAAGTCTCCGCCAGCTCCTCGATGACCACCGGTTTGGCCAGATAGGCATCTGCACCCTGGCGCAATCCGTGCAGGCGGTCTTCCAGCCGCCCACGGGCCGTTACCAGTACCACGCCAATACGGCGATTCCTCCGCAGGTGCGATGCAATGGACAGGCCACTCTCGCCGGGCAGGCCGATGTCAACCACGGCGATGTCGCAAGGTGCAAGCGCAAAAGCCCTGTAGAAGGCCGGCGCTGCGGAAAAACCGTGCACCTCGAAGCCGAACTCCCCAAGCGAGAAGACCATTTCTTCACGGAGATCGTCTTCGTCCTCAATCACGTGGACCCTCATCAGCGGAGCAGAACGTATGGGTGACATGTCGATCATTGTAAATTCGCATGAATCCTGCTCCCCCGGTGAGGACATGTACTTCACCTTCCCCATGCGTCTCTTGCCACTCTTTGTCAGCTTCTTCCGCGTGCTTCGCACGATGCACCGCGGCCTCTGCGCGCTGGCTTGGGTGATGGCAGCAAGCTTGCCCGCGCAAGCGATGCAGCTCTCGGCGTCCGACGGGCTGCACGATGGAAAGCCACTTGTCGGCGTGGCCGTGCAGCACGATATCGAGGGCCGTTGGCAAGTAGAGGATCTGCACCGCGGCCCCCAGCGGCATGCGTTTGAATCGCTGGGCGATTCGCTGGAAGCCGGCTTCACCCGCGACACGGTCTGGCTGCGCTTCTCCGTGACGCGCACGCAGGACGCTCCGACGCGCTGGCTGCTACGCGTGCGCCCCGCCCGCCTGAACCAGGCGACGCTGTATGCACCGGACGGCCGCGGCGGATTCATCGAAACGGCGCTTGGCGATCAGCGACCCTTCGTTGATCGGCCGCTCGCGGACCACAACCTGATCTATCCGATTGAGGTAGCGACGACCGCCGGCGACTACTACCTGCGACTTCGCAATGACGGCGCAGCATTGCGCGCGGAGCTGGACCTGTGGCAACCCGACGGCTTCGCCCGCGCCCGGACCAAAGACTACACCGCCATCGGTGTCCTCCTGGGCGCGGCGATGCTGTCGATTTGCATGAACCTGATCTTCATGGTCTGGCTGAAAGATTCACTCTACGGTCATTACGCCCTGTACGTACTGTGCATTGCCGGACTGTCCGTGGCGCGCCAGGGTTACTTGGCCGAATGGATTCTGGACACGCGCCCGGAGCGCGTGGCGCAGGCGGTGCTGGCAATGAACTGCCTCTTCAATGTAGTCGCCACTCTTTTCATGTCACGCATCTTCGGATTCCGAGAGCACTGGCGACCCGCGGCTCGCTTCTTCGACGCAGTCGCAGTATTCAACCTGCTTGCACTGGGCGTGTCCCTGACGGAATTCCACAGTTCGATCGGCGCCTGGGTAGGCCTCGGTAGCGCTGCGTCCACCCTCTTTGGCGCCCTGTTCGTAAGCTATCTGCTCCTCGTACGTCGGCAGTTTCAGTATCTGCTACCCGCAGCAGCCTTCTCGGTCGGCACGGTGCTCGGACTGTACAGCTTGCTGAAGCTCTGGCTGGGCGATCGCGTCCCCGGCGTTGCGCCCGGCCACATCTACATGCTGAGCAGTCTGACGCATCTGATCCTGCTGAACATCGCGGTCGCGGACCGGACACGCCGCGCGGAGCGCGACATCCGGCGTGAGCGCCGCCAGGCGATGCGGATTCGCCTCGAGGCCGAGCAGGTGCTCGAGTCGACCGTTGCTCGCCGAACCGTCGAGCTGGCCAGCACGAATGGCACATTGCGCGACGAGATCGACAAGCGCATTCGCCTCGAGACTCGCCTTCTGGAATCGCTTGACATCACCCGCAAAGCCGCCGAACAGCAACAGGAATTCGTCTCGATGGTCTCGCACGAGTTCCGCACACCGTTGGCGATCATCGACGCCGCGGCGCAATCGCTCGACCTGTCGAAGGTTCGAGAAGAACCCGCGGTGAAGCTGCGAACGGCAAAGATTCGGCGCTCGGTGCAGCGCCTGTCCATGCTCATCGAGAATATTCTGCTTTCTGATCGCTTGCAGCTCCAATACCGTGCGCTGCGGCTGGAGCCAGTCGATCTGTACATGCTCGCACGCGGCCTGTGCCACACCCTCAACTTGCGAGGGGCAGAACGGCTGCAACTCACGGCACCAGGCGGGTTGCCGGAGGTGCAATGCGACCGCTCGCTCGTGGAGATCGGGCTTCAGAACCTAATGCACAACGCCTTGAAGTACTCTCCGCCGGACAGCAACGTCCAGGTCACGTTGCGCCAAGTCGACGAGACGGTGCAGATCGACGTGTCCGATCGGGGCGGCGGCGTTCCAAAGGCGGACGTTGAGCAGATCTTTGAGAAGTACTTCCGCTCCGACACCGTGTCGACCGTCTCGGGTTCAGGGCTGGGTCTTCATCTCTCGCGCGAGATCGCACGCCGCCACGGCGGCGATGTGCGGCTGATCGAGACCGGCACGGAGGGCTCGACCTTTCGCATGGTCCTGCCGATGGTCGCCGCCCCTTCACAGCTCGCAGCCACCAATCCCGGGCCGACGCGCACGGCGTGAATGCTTGTACGAAGCGGCCAGGCGGCTCGGGAGACACGCGCTATTCCGAGCGCATGGACGACATCATTCCTTGAGATCGGCGGTGGCGCCCGTCGCTCCTCTTCGCGCATCGAGAAGGGCCCGCCCCACCCTGCGACGCGGTCGTTCGCTCGTAGTACCAGCGCAGCGCGGCTGCACGCTAAAGTATGCGTCGCAATCAACAGGCAGGGGGACACTTGCTCCCGTGAATTATGCAGAGGCAGCGGAGTGGCGCATCGGGCGCATCAGGCGCATTGCGGCGCAAAACGGCTATCGGGGTCCTGGTCTTCCTAGGTGCGAATCTCGACATCGCCGCTCAGGCAGAAGAGGTTCAGACGCTCGCGCCGGTGACGGTTGATGCACGGGGGCGGACAGAGGCCGTACAGGCGATACCGGCTGCGGTCGCCGTGCTTGAGGGGCATGAACTCGACGCACAACGGGTCAGGCGCATGGAGGATCTCGAGCAGCAGCTACCGAGCACGAGCATCGCGACGCCAGACGCGCGGAGGCTGAGCATCGGGGTGCGCGGCATTGGCCGCAATCCGAGCAATGACGGCCTCGAGAGCAGCACCGGGGTGTATTTGGACAACGTCTACCTCGGCCGCGTCGGCATGGCGGTGTTCGACCTTCTGGACGTCGAGCGTGTCGAGCTGCTGCGCGGGCCCCAGGGGACTCTGTTCGGAAAAAACACCACCGCCGGCGTGCTGCGCATCCAGACTCGCGCGCCAACGTTCGACGCCGAGCGCAGCGTACAGCTGTCGTTCGGCCAGCGCGAACTCAGCGAGGGCCGGGCCATCTTCTCAGGCCCGCTTTCCGACAATCTGGCGGGGCGCCTTGTCGTCTATCGTTCGCATGAGGGCGGGTCGATCAGCAACCTTTACAACGGCGATCGTCTTGGCGGCGGCGAACATTACGGTGCACGCGGTCAGCTGCTGCTGCGACACGCCGGCGACTTCAGTTTGCGCATGATCGCAGAACACCACCGCGAACGATCGAGCAGCGGCACAGCCGTGAACTATGGCCTGGGGCCGGGTCTGGCGATGGCACGCGCGCTTGCCGGCGGTGCAACGGGTATCGTCACAGACCCGCAGCGGCGAGAGGTCAACATCGATGGAGAGGAATCGGTGCGAAGCGACCAGAATGCACTGTCGGCAGAAGCGCGCTGGAAGTTCGGATCGGGAGCAGAAATCACCTCAATCACTGCAGCGCGAGACTGGCGCTTCCGACGCGTCACTGACGACAACCTCAACATCCCGGTTCTGCTCGAGGGCGGAAGTGCCTTGCGGCAGCAGCAGATCTCGCAGGAACTGCGGCTGGCCGGCCCCCTCGGCGGCCGAGTCGACTATGTAGCCGGTTTTTACCTCCTGCGGCAGCGTCTGCGAAACCAGAGTTGGACTGACTTCGGTAGCCGCGCCGACATCGTTCTGCAAGGTAACGCCGTGCCGGTGTTCGCCAATTCCTCGAGCATCAATTTTGGCGCGCTTGACACCCAGAGCTACGCGTTGTTCTCGCAGGCGACGTTGCACGCAACACCCGAACTCGACCTCACGGCGGGACTTCGGGTGACGCAGGAAGACAGGAAGGCCCGCACGCAGCGTGGCGACTCGACCGGGGGCTCGCCAGCCACAGCCTTCCTGCGCGACAACGCACTCGTGCTCGGGGCCTACGACACCGGTGCACTGCGCATCCGACAGACCAGTCCGTCGGGGCTTCTGAGCGCGAGCTACCGCATCGCGCCGACGCTGATGGCCTATGCCGGACTGGCCCACGGCGAGAAGTCCGGCGGCGTCAACCTTGCAGGCCCGGGCGCGGCACCCGGGCCGCTGGGGGCAAAGTCGCTCATCCTCGGGCCGGAGCGCGTCGACAGTCTCGACGCCGGCATCAAGAGCCGCTTTCTGGACGATCGCCTGCATCTCAACGTGAGCACATTCTTCGCCAGCGTCCGCGGGTATCAGACAGCCTATTTCGTACCCTCGGGCGCAGGCGTGGGCAACTATGTACAGATCCTGACGAACGCAGGAGATCTGCGATCTCGTGGCGTCGAGCTGGAACTCAGAGCGCTGCCCATGCATGGACTTAACCTCAGGGGCAGCCTCTCATTCAACGACGCACGCTACCGGCGGTACGACAACGCACCGTGCCCTTCGGAGATCGCCGTCCCACAACCTGCGGCGCGCTGCGACCTGTCACGCCGGCAGGTTGCCGGTGCGCCGCGTTGGATGGTCAGCCTTGGAGGCGAGTACCGCTACAGCTTGTCGGCATCGGTGAAACATACGCTGTCCGCGGTCTACGCGTGGCGTTCGGGCCAGGACGGCACGCTGGACGCCTCGGTCTACGCGCGCGTTCCGGGCTATGGGGTGCTGAACGTCTCGACGAACTGGGAGTGGATTCGCGGCACTCACGCGTGGACACTGGCGCTCTGGGCGCGTAATGCCCTCGACAAGCGCTATTTCCAAGCAGTGACCGCCACAGCCAACGGTGCCTACCTGGCCACCATTGGAGCGCCCCGAACGGTCGGGGTCTCGCTACGTGTCGACTTCTGAGGGCGTACCGGCTGTTGCCCGTCGAACAGAGAGCAAAGCCGCGCGGGGCGCGCCCATGGGATGCTCCGAGCGAGCCGGCGATCAAGCGCGAATTGGCCAGCGCATGAAACTGGCATGCGCGCATTGCTTGGTGAAGCATCTGTCCGTGCGGCGGGCCGATCAGGCCGAAGCGCAGCCCTTGCTCGATCGGGATCTGTTCAGAAGGCGCTCATTGCGTGAAGAGCGTCCTGAGCCCCCGGCGAGTCGACTCTGGTCCGGGTAAGGGCGCAAGCAAGCCGCTCCGGCACCAAGGGTGCACCGCCCGCAGTGCCTAGCCGCAGGGCCTAGCGTTCGCGAAGGGCCTCACGGGCACGGTTCAGAGGCTTGGTCAGGTACTCCCAGACTGTCTTCTTTCCTGTGCCAATGTCCGCCGTTGCCACCATGCCCGGCACAATCGGAAACCGCTGCCCACTCTTGCTCAGAAGCACGTCGGAGTTGGTACGGACCAGCACCGGGTAGTAGACAACCTCGGGTTTGACCTCATCGCGCAGGGTGTCCGGTGCGATGTTCACCACTTCCCCGTCCAGACCGCCGTAGACGGAATAGTCGTACGCAGTGATCTTCACCAACGCTTTTTGGCCTGGGTGGATAAACGCGATATCGCGGGGGGAGATGCGGGCTTCGACCAAGAGTTGATCGTCAAGCGGCACCAGTGTCATCAGCGAGCCGTTGGGCGCGACAACGCCTCCGATGGTCGTGACGTCCAAGCTCTTGACGATGCCGCGTACAGGCGAGAGCAGGGTCAGCCGGCCGAGCGTGTCGGCTCGGCCCCGCACGACCGAGGACAACGACTTCACCTCGGCGTCCGCCTTGGCCAGCTCTTCGCGACTGCGCACCATATACCCGGAGCGCGCCTCGGCGATCTTGAGTTCCAGCTCGGCCCCTTGGCGCTGGAGTCGGATCAGTTCGACATTGCTCGCGGCGCCGCTGGCCACCAAGGAGCGGGTGATCTCCAGCTCGCTGCGCACAAGGGTCAGTGCTTGGCCCAGCCCTGCGACCGTTTCGCTCAGGCTTGCACGTCGCGAGCGAAATAGCGCCGACTCCGACGCCGTGAGCTGGGGCCAGCCGCGCAGTTCGGCTGGAAAGTTGATGCTGGCCTGTCCTTCGACCTCTGCGCGCAGGCGCACACTGCTGGCCAGAGCGGCTCGATAGCGCGACGCAGACTCTTCCACATTCGACTCACCGCGTGTGGGATCGAGCTGAGCTAGCACTTCGCCTTTCTCGACGATCTGGCCTTCGCGCACACGCAGTCCGATCAGGATGCCCCCCTCGAGAGACTGCACGCGCTGCTCTCGCGAACTCGGAATCACTTTGCCGGTACCGCTTGAGACTTCATCGATCTGGAAGTACCACGCCCAGCCAAAGAAGGTGATCAGGAGCAGCGCGACCAGGCGCACGACGCGGGTGGACTTGCTCGCGCGGACCTCGTCATAGTCGTCCAGATCCGGCTCGTGGGTCCGGCCGCGGGCATGCTTGGTTGGGCCTGGCTGGACCAGCGCCGCCTTCGCGCTCATGATGCGCTCCCTTCGCGCGGCTGGCCTTTCGGCCGAGGCATTGATGTGACCGCATTGGCATTGGCATTGGCATTGGCATTGGCAGCTGATCCCCTGCGCAACCGCGCCAGTACTTCGTCGCGCGCCCCATCCATCACGATGGCACCGCCGTCCACCACGATGACCCGGTCCGCCGCTTCCAGCACAGCCGGACGATGGGTCGCAATCAACAGGGTACGGCCCGGGGCCAACGCGCGAAGCATCTTGATGACCTCGCGCTCCGCGCCTTCGTCGAGCGCAGCAGTTGGCTCGTCGAGCAAGAGCACCCGAGGCTGGCGCAGCATCAGCCGCGCGAGCAGGAGGCTCTGTCGCTGTCCGCCGGACAGACCTAGACCGCCTTCCAGAACAGGATGGTTAAGACCTGAGGGCAGTCGTTGCACGAAAGCCCATGCGCCCACCGCCTGCAGTGCAGCGGTCAGCTCGCCGTCCGTCGCATGCGGTGCGCCAAGCGTCAGGTTTTCACGCAGCGTGCCATGGAACAGGCGTGCATTCTGCGAAAGAAGAGCCACATCCCGGCGCACATCGGCTGGATCGATGTGCGCCAACGCCACGCCGTCCAGCAACACCAGTCCATCCCTGGCATCCAGGAGGCCCGAGAGGGCCTGGAGCAACGTCGACTTGCCTGCGCCGTTGCGCCCCAGCACGGCAATGCGTTCGCCCGGCTGGATCTTCAACGTCTGCACGACCAGCGCCGCGGTTTGGCCATCGTGGCTGAACGATGCCTGGCGCAATTCGAAGCCACCCTCCAATGCGGCGCGGTGGATACGCGTGCCTTCAGGGGCGTGATCCACGGGCAACTGCATCAGGTGATCCAGCGCCTGGCTGGCCACCTTGCCTTGCTGCCAGCGGTTGAGCACCTGGGTCACACCCGCGAGTGGTGCGAGCATGCGGCTTGACAGGATGGACGCGGCCACCAGCACGCCGGTGCTCATTTCACCAGCCATCACCATCGGAGCGCCGAAAAACACCACCACTGCGAAAGCACCTCCCTGCACCGTCTGCAGCCAGTTGTTCAGCCCATTGAGCAAGGCCCGCAGCTTGAGTCCCGATTCGGCACTGACGGCGTTGTAGTGATTCCATTGATTCTGAAACCGGGGCTCAGCCTGCAAAACCTTGATGTCCTCAATGCCCTGGACCGCTTCAACCAGCATGGCGTTGCGCAGAGCGGCCTCACGCATGCTCGACTGTGCCAGCTCGCGCAGCCTGCGCTGGGCGAAGAGGCTCGGCAGCAGCAGCATGGCAAACGCGGCCAGCGGCACCAAGACCAGCGGGCCGGCAATGAACCAAAAGACAATGCAGAACAAGACGAAGAAGGGCAGGTCCGCAGCTGCGACCACCGTCGTGGACGTGAGCATCTCGCGCATCGGCTCCAGTTCGCGTATTTGCGAGATGAAACTTCCGGTCGCGCGCGGGCGCGCCGTGTTGCGCACCCTCAGTGCATGACCGAACACGCGGTCGGAGATGCGAAGATCCGCGCGCTTTCCGAGCACGTCGGTGATGCGCATGCGCGCGCCTCGCATCAACGATGCGAAAAGCAGGGACAGCAGCACGCCACCGAAGAGCACCCAAAGCGTGGGCGATGATTGTGCTGGCACCACCCGGTCGTACACCTGCATGGAGAACAGTATCCCGCCGAGGGCCATCAGATTCGTGACGAACGAGGCGATCAATACGTGCCAGTACGGCCGAAGATCGGCCAGGACGATACGACGCAGCCAGTGCTGTTCCACTGGAGTGATATACCCATCCACACGTGAATCGGGGGCCGATTGCAGCGGGCGAAGCACGGCGACCACTTGGACGTGGGGCTGAAGCTCTTCGATGGTTCTCGTGGTTTCCGCGCCTTGGTCGCCGCTGAACATCAGGCGCAGACCTTCTGCAGTGAGCGCGGTGACGACGGCCACCTGACCGCTGGCGAGTTGAACGACAACGGGTAGCCGCCAGGATGTGAGCTTTTCGAGCCGGGTGTCAACGTAGCGCAGCGTCAGGCCCGCCTGTCTTGCCATTTGACGCGAACTCTCCTCCGGCGACAGCTCCCCGCTCCAGTCCGCCGCCACACGGATGTGCTCGCGCGACGCTTGCAGGTGGTAGTGAGTGCAAAGCGCCAACACGGCGTCGATCCAGCCGTCGCGCACTGCGGGCGGGGCACCACCGGCGCGTGGGTCGGCCCCTCGGGTCGCCGCATCTGGGGCTGGCGGCTTTGGCGAGCCTGCGCTCACGCGCGCTGCCTCTGGTGAGAAAGTCGCGTTCAATTGCTGCTCCCTGCAGTGGCCACGTGCGGCTCGTCGATGGCCAGGGCCGTGCGCAGCCGATCGGTTTGGTAGAGGCAGTGCACGTCCAGGCGCCGGAGCTCGTGCTCGCTCTCAGCCTGCTCGAAGCGAGCCCCGTGATATTCCTGCTCCGCGTTGAGCAGGTCGAGAAGCGAACGCGAGCCGAGCTGCAAATACTGCTGCTGGTAGAGATCGCGCGTATCGCGAATGCTCTGGACCCGTGCGGCCAGGACGGGCAGGCGTTGCGCCTGACCTTGCGATTGCGTCACCGCATCGTCCAGCGACTGTCGAACGCTCAGCAGCACTTGCGCGAGTGACGCCTCGGCCGCGTTGAGGGCATACGCCGCGGCGCGTTGACGCGCTTGGTTGCCCCCGCCCTCGTACAGAGGCATGGAGAAGTTCAACCCCACCGTCGTGGTCACTGCGTTGTCGCCAGGCAAGCGAGAGCGCGCGTCAAGACCTCGTCCTATCGAGCCATCAAGCGAGAGGGTGGGAAGCAATTGGGCGTCCGCCGCACGCAAGGCGGCCTGCGCCACAGCGCGCCGAGCCTGCGCCAACTGGACCGCTGGGGGATGGGGGGTGCGCACGTCCGCCACGAAATGGCACGCCCCGTCGAGTGCTGTCGGCGAGGCCTGTGCGACAGCAATGGGCAAGTGAGCCCCAGTCAGCTGCATCAGGTTGGCCTTCCAGCGCGCGTACTGCGCATCAGCCGTCAGCTGCTGCGCCCGGGCCGCTTCTACCCGCGACTGAGCCTGCGCCACATCCGAGCGGGAACTTGCCCCCTTGCGCTGGCGCTCCATCACGAGGTCGGCAAGCGCCTGAACCCCCCGGACCTGCTCGCGAGCGATCTCTCCGAGCGCCTGCTGCCGACGGACCTCCAGCCAGGCGAGCGCAGTCTCGCGCGCCACATCGTCCACCGACACCAGGAGCTGTGCACGCGTGGCAGCCACGGAGGCCTCGGCCTGACCGATCGCGCTCGCCACTTTTCCGAAGTCATAGAGCATCTGGGACACAGAGAGTGCCGCCGTTTGCACGCGACGACTGTCGTAGGCGCCGATGTTTCCGTTGCTGATCTGGGAGCCGATGCCGCCGCGCACCTGCGGGTAGTAGCCTGCGCGAGCGGCGGCGGTACCCTCCCCCGCCTGCAAGACTTCCTGCACCGAGGTTCGAACGGCGGGATGCCACTCGACGGCAGCGCGCGCGGCCTGTGTCAGGGTCATCGGCTCGACGGTCGCAGCCTGCCCGGAGCTCAGCGGGCCCTCGGCAGTCTGGGCGCGCCCCGCGGTTGCCAATGCAAGGAGGCACGTCCCCACGACGCAGGCACGGGCACTGGTTGATAGTTTGCGCAAAGCGCACAGGGAGAGAGAGGGCATGAGTGGGCCGAAGGGGCAGAATTTCAGACGGGCGCGTTTGAAGGCGGGATGAACACGCTGCACGGGCGTTATGCCCACGCCCCTGTGCCGGCAGTGCGAGGGCGCAGCGGTGCACGCGCACCATGGCAATGCACCCGCACGCGTGCCCCGCCGGCTGACGGGGAGGACGCGAGAGTTGCTGGGAAAGCTCGGTAGGTCTGGGGCGGCGGGAAGGACACGCAACCCTGCGCCACGCGACCGTCTTCAGCCGGGTGGAGGGCGTTACCGAGCTTCGGTTTTCAGGTTTTCTTCACCAGGTCCAGGCATTGCTGCCGCCGCCAGGATGTCCGGCGCACAGTTTCCTTTGTGTCGTCGAACACCACCTTGTATTGGCACACGAGGAAATTTTCAGACTGAGGCAGTTTGAACTTGAAGTTGTAGTCCCACTCGGTGCCCTGCGGCCCCTGGCTCACCAGCAGTGGCTGGCCGAGGAGGTTTTGCACCTGCGTCGGCGGCAGCCCCACAGGGACCTCCGGAAACCTCTGAGCTTGAGAGATCGAGCCGTCGCGCAGGAACGGTTCCTTGAAATCGGGTCGCCGCGCATCGACGTCCCGGTACTCCAGTTTCGCCGGATTGCTCACGACGTCCACGGGATTGCGATTGCCCACGGCAGCACAGCCACCGAGGATTGCAGCTGCTGCCATCACACCTGACAGCGAAGTGAAGCGGATCGTTTTCATAGAATTTTGGTATTTTTTAGGCGTCGAATCGTGCGTCACAGACGCACCGCAAAGCAGAGCTGGCATTCCCGAGGTCCACCAGCTCTGCGCCCTCAGACGTACATGACCGAGGTGTGGTGAATATCCTCATCCAATGCGCTGACAGACGGTGGCGTGTACGCGCTCGTGTCGATCAACGCACCTGCGTCACTCCAGGCCGCGGGCGAGGCCGCTTCAGCTTGCGGAGCCGCTGTCGGGAGCGCAGATGTCAGCAGGGCCTCCAACGAGGATTCGCTTGCGCTGTGCCCGCGCAGGAGATCCGTCCAGGTCATTGCTTCCGCATCGGTTTCCAGCGAGCTTTCTGCCACTGTCTCGCGGCCGGCCGCAGCGTCCAGATCAAGTGCTTCCGGCGGCGCGACGGCAGGTGCAGGATCCGCAGCGAAAGTCACATTCAATGTCTGGGTCGCGACGTTGCTTACGTCCCCGTCGCCGTCCGTCACCTGATAAGTGAGAACTTCGGTGTAGGCCTCCGGCTTCGCCTGGTAGGTGAATTCGCCAGTCGCGAAATTCACCACGAGTGTGCCGCCGGCCTCCGTGGTGATGGTCACTGCCTTCGTCAGCTCGCTGTAGGAATAGTTCGGAGCGCCTGCATCTGCCGCGACCGTCATGACGCCCGTCTCGCTGTCGTATGTATAGACATCGCCGTCGATCGTCAACGACGACACATGGCCACCATCCGCTCCGAAGCCCTGGCCCTCGCCGAGACCGCCCGCCAGAAGATTGCCCGAAGCTGGTGCGCCCACAGTGCCTTGGAGCACCTCATCGAGCTGGCTGGTATCGGAGATGATCAACCCGTTCGTGTTGGTGCCCGCCCCCCCCTCGCTGCCGTCGTAAGCAATAGGATCGACTTGGGCTTGGTGCGTGCTATCGAGGCTGTTGCCGATGCCGATTGCATAGGAATGAATGTCCCTGCCGGCTACAAACTCTACCCATTGCGATTCCCGCGAAGCAGTGATCCCGTTGCCACTGGTTGGTTCGCCGTCGGTGAAGAAATACGAGACGTTCTGCACATTCGGCCCGACGAGCTTGCCCTGCGCGTCGTAACCGCTGGACCCCATGGCCGCCTGCAGGGCAGCCCAGTAGTTTGTGCTGCCACTGGCGCTGAGGGCGTTGATCGTCGAGATTGCCACCACCGGGTCCATCCAGTCCACCCGCGCCTGCCCCCCTGTGCTGAACGTGACCAGCTTGACCTTCACGTCACCATAGCTGTCATAGCTTTCGATCAGGTTCTCGATGGCCTGTTTCGCACGCTCCAGGCGCGACGGGTTTTCGTTGCCCATGCTTCCCGAGAGATCCAGAATCACCATCAGGTTCGTCTGGAGCGGCTCGACATTCACGGTCATCGCGCCGTCGCCCAGGACCGGTGCGTCGTCCTGGACCGTCACGACGATGTTCGCTACCGGGCTGGTGTTTACGCCGTCGCTGACGGTTGCGGCGAAATTCAGCGACAGCGCATCCTCTCCGCTGGCTGGGTGGTCTATCGCTCCGGTCAGGGTCGCCGTATAGACGGCGGTGAAGTTTCCAGCACCCGTCTGGCTTACCGGACCGACCTGGATCGACATCACCTGCGTAGAGATCCCATCGACCGTCGTGGTGCCGGTCAAGGTGGTCGTGGAGGCATTCCAGCTCCAGACGACTGGCTGCCCGCCGGAGGTAGAGCCCGCGGGCCCGACCAGCGAGACCGTCAGATCCGAAGGCACGGTGCCTGTATCTCCGTCGGCGATGGAGAGGGTTCCTGTGGTCACAGTCGCAGGAGCCGGACCGCTGTGGATGCCGTCGGGCAGACCCTCTTCGTAGAGGGTACCCCCCGCCGTCACGCTGACAGTAGGAGCCTCATTGGTATCCTGCTCCGACAGCGTCACGGCAATGTCCGTTTCACCACCACTGCCATCGCTCGCGCGCACTGTCAGTGCGTGGACATTGGGACCTGCCTCGTAGTCATTGGCCTGAGCTGCTACGCCCGCGGGCGTGAGCCTGATCTGGCCGATCGCGTCGATCTCGAACCACCCGCTCTCATTGCCAGCAACAATGGCGTACGTGACTGAGGGGCTGTCGCCATCGGTCGTCTGCACGACGCCCAGAATGGCCGTCTGCGGGCTGTTCTCCTCGTAACCGAAATCGTAGGTATCGACTGGAGCGCCGTTGTCGGGGTCGACAAAGACCGGCGCATCGTTGACCGGCGTCACCGTCACGTTCACGGTGCTCGTGGTCGTGCCGCCATTGCCATCGCTGACAACTACCGTGAAGCTGTCGGTGCCGTTGAAGTTCGTGCCCGGGTTGTAGCTGTAGCTGCCGTCGGGATTGAGCACCACCGTGCCGTTGGCCGGCGAGGTGCCCACCGCATAGCTCAGGTCATCGCCATCCACGTCGCTGCCCACCACCCGGCCTTCCAGCGGCGTGTCCTCGGGCGTGGTGAGCGTGTAGTTCGGCGCCGCGGGCGCATCGTTGACCGGCGCTACGGTCACGTTCACGGTGCTCGTGGTCGTGCCGCCATTGCCGTCGCTGACCACCACCGTGAAGCTGTCGGCACCGTTGAAGTTGGTGCCCGGGTTGTAGCTGTAGCTGCCGTCGGGATTGAGCACCACCGTGCCGTTGGCCGGCGGCGTGCCCACCGCATAACTCAAGTCGTCGCCGTCCACGTCGCTGCCCACCACCCGGCCTTCCAGCGGCGTGTCCTCGGGCGTGGTGAGCGTGTAGTTCGGCACCGCGGGCGCATCGTTGACCGGCGTCACCGTCACGTTCACGGTGCTCGTGGTCGTGCCGCCATTGCCGTCGCTGACCACCACCGTGAAGCTGTCGGTGCCCTGGTAGTCCGCGTCGGGGGTGTAGGTGTACTCGCCGCTCTCCGCGTCGAGGGTCACAGTGCCGTGCTGTGGAGACTCGCCCACGGTAAACGCGAGAGTGTCGCCATCGACATCCTCGGCAGTGACTTTCCCGTCCACTGGCTGATCTTCCAGCGTCGAGAGGGGAGGCGCGCTAGCCGTGGGAGCCTGGTTCTCCGGCGGCTCCACAGTCACCGGCACGCCAACCACTGAGGAACCACCCTTGCCGTCGTCGATCGTCACTTCGAACGCATCAGAGCCCTGGTAGCCCGACTCAGGCGTGTAGGTGAACTCGCCCGTCGCCGGATCGAGCGTGACGGAGCCATGCACAGGAAGCTTGCTGAGCGTGTAGCTCACCACGTCCCCGTCCGCATCGCGCCCGACCACACGGCCTTGACCCACTTCCCCGGCACGCAGGCCGAGCGCATGTGCCTCCCCGCTCGGAGGCTGATTCACGACAAGAGAAGGAGCGGCACCGCCGCCGCCTCCGCCGCCACTCGCGGCCGCGCCGACTCCCAGCAGCGCCAAGCCGGCAAGCAGCCAAGCCGGGATGCCCTCTGTGGGCAGCACCGGCGCGCCGTCGAGCCACTCGATTTCAGTGAAATGGAACTCGCTCCAGGGCGAGGAATACTGCCCCCACCACAGGACGCCGGCGTCGTCCTCAAGAAGCAGGTCGTTGCGTCCATTGTCCGGATAGCCGGCAAAGAAGCCAGGGATGAGGGTTGTGCTCCCGTCGCGCAGGACCAAGGTCAGATCGTCTCCATGGCGTTCGAACCTGGCTACCTTTTCAGGCGCAATCTTCAGTTGGACGATGGAGGGGCGCTCGAGCGACGGGGCCTCCACCGTGGTCGCGGTGGCCGTAGCGCCATCCTTGGGGACAACTTGCATTTCAATGGTTCCTTTGGTTTGTTGCGGGCTGCCGAAGACAAGCGGCAGCCGACAGCCCTGCGCCCTGCGCGGGGTATCTCCCTCTCGATGGACCTGATTGGCCCACCGCAGGCTCGACAAAAATAGTAGCGAAGCGTGTCGCAAAGTTCTTGACGGAAAGTGTCGGCAATAGGAACTTTCTTCTAGCTCGCTCGACGAGGGGCGCCATTCGCAACCCAAACCATGTGAAGTAGTTCGCGCTTGCGTCCATTCGTTTGAATTCGCGGCCTTGCAAGCGACGCGCGCAGGAGACCCGTCGAGCGCGTGAATCTTTCCGACGCGGGACAAAACTCTCCGGCTGGAGCCAGGCCTTCGGTCACCTTTGGCAAGACGCGGTCCATCCAACGGCTCAGACGCTCAGAGCGTCGGCGAGTCGAGCACCGACGACTGATCAGGGACGACTGAAGCGGACCGGCGACTGCACGCCCGTCGGTGCAAGGTCCGAGGAAGACGTTATCGCGGCCTGGGCATGTCCGACAGCACCTCAGCGCGCCTGGCGGGCGGCGGCGGGCGCGCGAGGCTGGCGCTCGTGCGCTGTCGAAGCCGAGATGCTTGATACCCAGTGGGCAGGCGACTTGCCTGCGAAATCGCCCAGAAAACCTCACGCCTAGTGACGGTCAGCGTGAAGGCGCCGGCAAGTTCCGCAGAGTCCAGCGCGCGAATATCCTGCCGGTCATCGAGATCTGCGAGAAGCCAAGCATCTGCGCGAACGACGGGTCCGCCATCGTCTGCAGACGTCGCCCACAAGCGGTTTTGGCGGTGCAGGGTCTGTACGGCTACCCTCCGTCGCGAATCATCGCCCAGGCACCCTGAGGTGAAGTCTTCGAGCTTGTGAACACCGATCAGGGCGAGGCTGACATGAAAGTGCCCTCTTGTGCAGCGCAGGTTCTGCGATCGATTCAAGGGCATGATGACTACGCTCAGGCGGCCAACAACCCGGCAAGCTTCCTGACGATTCATGGCATTCTCAAACGTGCAGTGAGCGGGAAATACACCGCACGCAATGCAAGACTCGGGGCAGACGGCGACCGACGCATCGCTTACTTTCCTGCGCGCCGGAAGGACCAAATGATCCCCATCGAAGACTTGAGCGTAGCCTGCGCAAGGTGGCACGTCGCATCAGATGCCTATGCCACCCAATTGATCATGCTGGAGAATGGGCGACCGGACGGAATCCAGGAATTGCGCCGGCTCTGTGCTCAGCTCGAAGAATGTCGGCAAGCCGTTGATGCACTCACCGTGAAGTGAAGTTCCCGAGCGCCGGGGGATTCGTGCAAGCAGACGGCCTAGGATTTGCGCCTGCGCTTGCGCACTCTTAGAGCCTCACGAGATGCGTCGACACGTTCGGTCATCTGGGCAGCGATCGATCGGGAGTGGCGCCGGCGCAGCCAAGAGTTCGCAAGCACCAGAACTGCGAGGGCGAACAACGCAAAGATCTGCGGATAGGTCATCTTGAACCTCCTTGATCTCCATGCTATCCAGAGATAGCGTCGTTATAGACTCCCGAAGTCGGAGGCTGCCCCGGGCGTTGTGACTTCCTTGGGGATACGGGTATTTACTTAGGTCAGAAATCTGCTTCGGGCCTCTCCTCTTTGCATTGCAGGCCCCGGCAGGGCACGTCGCTTGGCGTCCGGCAACACGGACTCCTCTGTATTCGATCTGCGAGACGCTCGTGCACGAGCGTGTGATGACGTTCGATGAATCGACAAAGACCTAAGGCATGGGCTGGACCTTCGAGCTGCCAAGGGGGACGCTGGAGAAGGCTTCCTATGTGCGGAAGATCCACTTCAGGGACCGGCCATCGGCACAACATCACCACGACTGGGTGGCAACGCCTCCCTTCAGACTGGGCGTATCGGTGGACTTCGAGGACAGTGGATCGCGCTCGTGGTCCGAGTGCGGTCCGCATCAGGGTTGCACGTTGAGGTGCCAAGAAACACGCGCCAGAGGCTGTCGTGGCAGCGCATTCGTGCTCATTCCAAAGTGAAGCCAAGTTCCAACGACCGAACGCTCGAGCGTCTGCACTGGTCTCGCTGAAGCCGACAGGATGCAGGCACGGCCTGCAGACTCATACTGCGTTCCCTATCAGCGTGCCCACATCGCATGTGCTACCTCACTCGCGCGATGCGTTCTTTGAGTGTCTCGCCCAGATCCAGAGGGCACAAGCGTGTGACAAAAGTCGCAGCGTTTCTACTTTCCACCTTGGCGGCAAGTATTTGTTGATCTGCCTCGCGGCCCTGCCCGTAAATGCGCTACACCGTAGGTCTGGATCAACTGTGACAAATCGAATGGGAGATGCGCGATGAACTTCAATACCCATAGCGAAGCAGAGTGGCACGCAGCCACTGATCAGTATGCAGAAGCTCTGCGGCGGTTGGCCGCTGGCGAGAGCGGCGCGCGTGATGCTCTTCTGGACGCCTACCGGCGCCTCCGGATTGTCGGGCTACCGGTCGCACCGCCAACTGCGGCTCCGTACAGCGAGCCAATGCGGGAAAGTGGCAGGTGGTAAGCGCGTCCGCTCCCGTGAGTGGCACTGCTTTCCACGCCAGGGCGACTCAGCCTCGCAGCGGGCCACCGCAGGGCCGGCCGTCGGTCATTCGGGTTCACTCCTGATCCGCCCCGACACAGGCGGGCTTCACTCTTCAGGAAGTATCCCAAGTATCGACGTTCCGCCCTGAAGGGCGGCAATGGCCGACAACAGGGAGTGCGGTTGCACTGGCTTGCTCAGGTGATAGTCGAAGCCCGCCTCCAGGGCGCGTTCGCGGTCCTGCGGGCGGGAGAAGGCGGTGAGTGCGATGGCAAGGATGCGGGGACGCTCAAATGTGCTCGTCAGATCGCGCAAGGTTCGCATCAGCTCGTAGCCATCTCGTCCCGGCAGTCCGATGTCGCTGATCAACACGAACGGCCAGCGCTGCCGGACGGCTTCCAGCGCGGCGTCGTAGTTGTCGGCCACGCGTACCTTTGCGCCCAGTTCTGTGAGCATCATGGCCAGCATCTCGCTGGCCTCGACGTTGTCCTCGACGACCAGGACCTCAAGGCCTTCCAGGGGTTGATCGCCCGGCAGCATGGTCGCGGCAGGCCGTCGCGCGGACAGCACCTGATCAGCTTGAACACTTGCATCGGATACGCGCAGCGTCACCGTCAACGTTGCCCCTTGGTCAACGCCCGGGCTTTGTGCCGTGGCGTCGCCGCCATGGAGGTGGGCCAAGTGCTTGACGATCGACAGCCCCAGGCCCAAGCCCCCATGGGCGCGGTTGTCTGGTGAATCGCTCTGGCTGAAGCGGTCGAAGAGGTGCTCGAGAAAATCGGGGCGGATGCCGCGCCCGTGATCTTGAACGACCAGTCTGAGCATCTCGCCTTCACGTGCCAGTGAGACGCGAATGACGCCACCCTCCTTGGAGAACTTGATGGCGTTCGTCATCAAATTCCAGACGATCTGCTGCAGGCGAGTCGAGTCCAGCCAACTCATCTGCCCCTGCGGTGCCAAATCGAGTTCAAGCCGGAGCTGCTTCTTCTCAAGGGGCGAGCGGAGGCCCTCGATGGACTCGCTCACGAGGGTCGACGCGTCACACCATTGCCGGTCCAACCGCAGCTTGCCCGAACTGATGCGCGACACATCGAGGATGTCCGAGATGATGCGCGCTTGGGCGTGCACGCTGCGGTCGATGGCCTCCAGTGCGCGCAGCATCTCAGGCGCGGCGCCACGCTTCTTGAGGATGTGCACCCATCCTGAAATGGAGTTGAGCGGCGTACGAAGCTCGTGTGACAGCACGGCGACGAAATCGTCCTTGGTGCGACTGTGTCGTTCGGCGACGGTTCGGGCGGCCTGCTCCCGCTCGAGGATTTCCTGGCGGCGCCGGTCCAGTTCCTGGCGCTCTGAAACATCCACGGCAATGCCGATGCGCAGTCCCGGTTCCACGTGCGCAGAGATGCTCCATTGAAGGTACACCCAACTTCCATCGGCCCGCACGAGCGGAAACTCACCTTGCCATGCGGCGCCGACCTCGATGGAGGTGATGGTGCGCTCCTGCACGAAATCCACCCAATCAGGCGGAGCGAAGCTCCAGACCGGCTGGCCCAGCAGCTCCTTGAGAGGTCGACCCAGCATGACCTCCAAGGCAGGATTGATGTCGACAAAATTCCCGTTGGCGTGAATGAGTGCAATGCCGCTCATGGCCTGGCTGAACACGGCACGGAAACGAACGTCGCTGCGACGCAGGTTGTCCTCTGCCATGCGGGCCCGGATCAGAGCCTGCAAGGTCGCGATGAGCACCGCGGGTTCGACGGGGTGAACCAGGTAGGCATCGGCACCCGCGTTCAGCCCCGCCACCTTGTCCGCGTTTTCCACATAGGTCGCCGACAGATGGATCACCGGCAGCAGTGCCGTGGCGACATCCATGCGCAGCAGTCGACAGACCTCGAAACCGTCGATGTCCGGCAGGTGGACGTCGAGCACCACGGCGGAAATTCCCGTCGGGGCCATGGCAACCGCGGCAGAGCCGGTGCCGGCTTCCTGCGTCAGGAAGCCGGCCGCTCGGATGATGCGTGCCGTCGAGTAACGTGTGGCCGGGTTGTCATCGACCACCAGCACCGTGTGCAGCGCTCGGTCGATGGTGGCGTTGATGAGAGGCCCTTCGGTCACGCGGACTCCTGCTCGGCCACGGGAGAGACATGCAAGGGAAGAATCACGGAGAACGTCGAGCCTTTGCCGAGCTCGCTGTCGAGTTCGACCCGGCCGCCAAGGATCTCGGCGAGTTGCTTGCTCAGGGACAAGCCCAGGCCCGTACCGCGCAATCGCTTCTGCACCGGTGAGTCGACCTGGGAGAAGTCATTGAAAACAGCAGCGTGGAACTTGGGCTCGATGCCGATGCCGGTGTCGAGTACGGAGAACCGAATCGTCTGATCGTCCTGCCGTCGCGCCGACACCCGCACCTCGCCGTGCGTGGTGAACTTCAAGGCGTTCGCGATGAAGTTGCGAAGGATCTGCGACAACTTGCGATCGTCGGTGTAGAGCTTGGGCAGATCGACCGGCTCTTCGAAAACGAGTGTCACACCTGGGTTGATCAGTACCGACTTGAACATGCCGCGCAGCGCAGAGAATAGGTCGACCATTTCGAACCAGGCAGGCGAAATCTCGACCCGCCCCGCTTCGATCTTGGCCAGGTCGAGAAGGTCGTCGACCATCTCCGCGAACTCGGTTGCCATCGATTGGATGAAGTCGACCTGCTTGGCCTGTTCACTGGTGAGCGGACCATCCACACGGTCACTCAGCAGCCGCGCGATGCTTCGAATGGCGTTCACGGGCGTGCGAAATTCATGGCTCATGTAGGCTAGGAAGCGGCTCTTGAGCTCGGTGGCACGCTTGAGCTGCTCTGCCTGCCCATCGAGCTCGGCATACAGGGCCACGACGCCGCGGTTGGTCTCCTCGAGTTCGGCACGAAGCTCCTCGCTCTCTTGGCGCGCAGCCGCGAGGAGCGCACTCATCTCGGCACTCGGAGGGGCGGCAGGGAATGCCGAAATCAAGTCCGTCACGCTCTAACCTCCTGTCGGATCACCACCACCGTGGCATCGTCGCGCCCGCGTGAAAAATCCCGAAAAAGAATGGCCGCAGCGAGGGTGGGATCGCGCTCCAGCACGGGAAGGATGGGGGCCGTGTCCCAACGAGACGCCAAGCCGTCACTGTGAACAATTGTCACCCCATGCTGGGGCATTTGCAGTGTGCTCTGGTCTGGCTTGCGAATCTGGACCCCGGCCGTACCGTGCTGCGTCACCATGGAGCGGTCGAACACGCCCGAGACGATGCGCGCGACCACATTTCCTGCGCCCGCACAAGAAACGGTCTGGTTCTCGCCGTCAATGCGCAAAGCGCAGATGGCTGCGCCGCGCGTCGTCTGGAGTCGCGCATGCGTGCGCTCGACCAGGTGGCGCAAATCGTCTGCAGCATCCGCCGCGAATTCATCCAGTGCTGACTGCGATGCCGCAGCCGCATGAGGCCCGTGACCCAAGCCGTCGGCGACCAATACTGTCGCGGTCATGTCATCGAGCGCGACACTCCACGCATCTCCGCAGACCGACTCCCCTTGTATAGGCACACAGATCGCCCCGAACGCGTAGTGCTGGACATCCAGGGACTTGACCCGTTCAGCGGGCTCCTGGGCGCGCCTTACGCGCGCGACGCAGATGGTCCCGCCGGGAACCGTCGAATGCATTTCGAAGCTGCTGGCTTGGCGACGAATCGCGCCCAGGCCCGTGCCGGGTGAGCCGTGTCCGGTGGAATAGCCGTCCTCCATGGAGCGGGCGACGCTCGAAATGCCTGGGCCCTCGTCGAGGCTGATCACCTCGACATCGTCGAAAGGCAAGCGCACAGCGATGAGCAGGCGCCCTTGCGACGCGTGCCGCAAGAGGTTCGTCCCGAGCTCGGTGATGATCAGGGCGAGCTTGCCTGTCTCGACGTCGCCCCAGCCCAGTTCGGCACAGAGGTACGAAGCATGACGGCGTGCTTCCCCGATGCGGCTCGCGTCGTCGATCGGGAATACGGCATGCGTCCAGCCTCGCATCACTTCCATCGGGTGATGCTCACTCGGGTGCCCTGGCCCGGCGCAGATTGGACGTCGAAATCGTTGACCAGGCGCTTGCTCCCAGGCAGGCCCAGTCCCATGCCGCCACCACTGGTCCAGCCATCGGTCAGCGCGAGCTTCATGTCCGCGATACCAGGCCCATCGTCCTCAAAGTGGAGCTGCAATCCGCGCCTGCCGTTGCTCTCCAAGAACTCCCACCGCATCCGGCCGCCGCCGCCGTGGACGAGCGTGTTGCGAGACAGCTCGCTGGCCGCCGTGATCATCTTGGTCTGATCTACCAACGAGAACTTCAATTGCTGGCACAGCGTGCGCACCAATTGGCGGCTCGCAACAATATTCTGTTCCGATGTGAGGGGCAGGGTCCCCGAGGTTTCAGTCGACAAGGCCAGCCTCCCGGCGTGACCGCTCGAGAAGCTGCATACCGCGCTCCACGTTGAGTGCGGTGCGAACGCCTTCGAGAGACAAGCCGAGTTCGACCAGCGTGATGGCGACGGCCGGCTGCATGCCGACCACGACGGTTGTGGCGGAAAGAATCCTCGCAATACCCGAGATGCTCGCAAGCATGCGTCCGACGAAGGAATCCACGATCTCCAGTGCCGAGATGTCGATGAGAACGCCGTTGGCGCCCGTCTTGGCAATCTTTTCCGCCAGGTCCTCCTGCAGCGCCATGGCCGTCTGGTCCTGCATGTCGACCTGGATCGTGACGAGCAGCACGCTGCCCATGCGCAGGATTGGAATGCGTTCCGTCATGGGCTTACGGCCTCGCGCGTGACGCGCCAGCCCGTTTTCTGCAGCGCGACCGACAGGGCATCCGCCAGCGTCGCCTTGGTGGTAATGCCTTGCAGATCGATGCCGAGGTGCACGATGGTTTGCGCAATCTGCGGACGGATGCCACTGATGATGCAATCCGCGCCCATGAGGCGAATGGCACTGACGGTCTTCAAGAGGTGCTGGGCGACCAGGGTGTCCACTGTGGGCACACCCGTGATGTCGATGATGGCAAGACCGGATTCGGTTTCGGCGATTTTCTGCAGCAGCGTCTCCATCACGATCTGCGTGCGGTTGCTGTCGAGCGTGCCGATCATCGGGACAGCAAGTACGTCCTCCCAAAGCTTGATCACAGGGGTGGAGAGCTCGAGCAGCTCTTCCTGCTGACGCTTGATGATGTCTTCGCGCGCCTGCTGGAAAATCGAGACCGTATGCTGGGCGATCTTGTCAACCATCGTGGTCGCGGCCCAAATCGCCTCCATGAGCGCTGCAGAATCCGTACCGAACTGTTGCTGCAGTCCTGTGAACAGGGGCTTCTTGAGCGCCAGCATGAACAGGCTCGTCTCCCCGGCAGACTGACCGCGTGCGGCCCGCGAGCGCGACAGCGACTCGAGGACGTTGCGAAGCTCAGCCCAACCAGCGCCCTGAAGTGTCAAGGGGTCGCCCCCGGCGCTGAGGGCGGTGTGTAGCGCCTTGGAAACCTCGCGCGCTTCCGCCTCCATGGATCGCCGGGAAGCGGCGTCCTTCGCCCCGGCCTCTTCGACCCAGCTTTGAACAACCGCCTCCCCTCCGCCGTTGAGCGTCGAAAGGATGGCTGCGTATTCCCTCTTCATGTGTACCTGCGCGATCTGTGATTGTGGTGAGCAAGGCGTCGCCGGGCTCTGGAAATCTGTCGTGCGATTCTAGGCAGGTTGGTCAAACCACAGGTCAGGTGCTGACCCGAGATCGCCTCGCCATCGCGCACAGGTGGAGCCTCAAGCCTTTCGTCACCCCCCTGGGGAACCCTCAACTCAGCCCAAGGTGATGCGCATTCTCATGCTGTCTCCCGCGTTCCCGAGCCCTCCAAGCGGCGCAGGCCCCGCATCGGCAAGCTTGGCGCCCTCTTTGGAGAGGAAGGCCTCTGTCAGTTCGACAACCGCTGGCCGCGACCGCCCGTCCAGCCCCTGGGGTGCGTCAGACGCGCTGACATGAGCGGCCGCCAGCGACACGTTGCGCGCGGACCTTCGAAGCACATCTGACAAGGTCGGCCCGCCGTGCTTTGCCCGGGCGCGGCGCCGTCCGCCGACGGCTCACCGCGCAAGGAAGGCTGGTCAGGCAAGAAACGCAGGACACGCTGCCGCGTGCACTGTGCCTAGGTTGCCGATTCGGGCGACACACAGGAGCTGCCCCGCGGTGGCGCTGCGACGCCCTCCTCCTGCCGCGCGGCATAGCCCTCGGGATCGGCGATCCAGTCCTGCACCGCAGCATGCGACCAGCCACAGGCGCGCCCACCGAGATGCACGGGTCGCGGGAATCGGCCTTGTGCGATGCGCCTATAGAGCGTCGCGCGGCTGAGCGCAGTGATGCGCAAGACGGACGCCAGCCTGTAGAAAGCGGGGGTGGTCACCGCGGCCGTCGGCGCCATGCCGCAACCGCCTTCTGCATCATGTGGACAAGCCATGGACGTGCTCCTTTCACCAAGGTACCGGTTTGCAGCCGTCGCGCCGGGTGCCCCCCGCAACGGCATGCAAACATGGGCCGCCACTCGGCCCATCAAACTCGTTCGCTCGTTCGCTCGCGCGGTCGAGCTTGACGACATCGATCGCACCCGGGCGGCTGCTGCGCCGAAGCGTCGCACACCGACGCTCGTCGCCGCGCGACCACCGGTGCGCGATGCGCTGACGCTTTGGACAGCCGGCGGATCGTCCTGGCGCCATGCGCGCCCGGCTCGGCGTTTGCGCTCAGCGCCGCTGAGCCTCGGACCTCCCTGCAGTTCGCCGCCTGATGGGCGGGGCCAAGCGCGTGACGTCCACCGGTGCGTACAGCCACCGGTGCGTGGGCGCGCAGGCTTCGCGCTGTGCCATCGACCCCTGGCGGGTCGGGCCATCGGCCTGCCCGTCTCACGGCGCGGCCAGGTTTCAAGGCGCCAGGGCCTGCGCCGATGCGCCGGATCATGGTGGGGTCCTCGTGAAGAACAAGGGCTGATACGGCCTCAGGACCAGGTCTTTGTTGACCACCACGCTCACCGCGGACCCAGGCCGCACCGTCAGGGTCGGCTGGACGCTCATGCTGCGTCGGGTGAGATCCTGGCCCACCTCGTTGATGGACGACTGCACGCCGTCGCGCAGGGCGATCACCGTCCGGTCATCCCCCTGCACAAAGCGGTCTTGCGGCGCGGCCAGTTCCGCCCCGACGCCCAGCAGCGTCGACAGCGCAGCCGCAGACAGGATGCGATCCCAGTGCCAGTCGACACCGTCCTCCAGGCCCGCATAGCCCGCAGGATCGACACCAGGCAGGCGATCGAGCGCTATCGACGAGGCATCGGGCAGGATCAGGCGCGTCCAAATCAGGAGAACGCGGCGCTGACCGAAACTCACCTGACTGTCATAGCGCCCGATCAACCTGGACCCCTGCGGAATCAGAAGATGTTGTCCGCTGGCGGTGTCATAGACACCCTGCGTCACGGTGGCGATCACCTGACCCGGAAGATCGGAGTTGATGCCTGTGGCAAGCGCTGCCGGGATGATGGCGCCTGCCATGACCTGGTACGGTGACAGAGGCGGCAGAAGCGGCGCCGTATTGCGACTCGTGGATGTATCCTGCGCCGGCGACGCGCCAGCAAAGCGCTCTTTCTCGGCCTGCTGACCCTGGGCCCGCGTCGGATCCTGCTCACCCGTTCCGGAGCGGGGTGAACCGGGGGACGACGCACCCGCGACACGGGGGTCAAATGGCTGTGGCGCCCCTGCCGTCGGGCTGGCGTCAGCCTCCACAGGCATGGCTCGCGCCGCGCTGCGCGCGATCGGCGTCTGGCCAGCGCCAGCGCGTTGGAAGAACACCGGCGAACGCGCCGCCTCTTCGGCCGCCAACCGGGCCGCCTGGGCAGCATCGCCGCCTGCGACATTGCCCTGGCTCGGGCCCGATGGCGTGACATTGCCCACGGCGGGCCCCGGATCGCCAGGGCGCGGCTCACCGAGCACGGGCGGCGCGGAGGCCACCGCAGGCGGAATGCCTGCGTAGTCGCGCGGGAGGCGTTCGAGGCCATCCGCACGCGCGACGCGCTCGACGTTGTGCAGCTCGATGCCGCTGCCGTGCATGCGCGGCGATGCCCGAAGCGACCAGAGCGTG
Organism: Variovorax sp. UMC13; assembly: GCF_014170375.1. Lineage (GTDB taxonomy): Bacteria > Pseudomonadota > Gammaproteobacteria > Burkholderiales > Burkholderiaceae_C > Variovorax. The sequence continues at coordinate 52,327 of NZ_LZZW01000015.1, forward strand.
GCACCCAGCACCGCAACAGCCAGGACACCGGTCCCCAGCGCCAGCATGCGCCGGCTCAGACGCTTGACCGGACGCGGCCGAGCCCGCAGCGGCATCTCCTGCGGGGGCACTTTCGGGGCGGCGGTGACCTCCGCCTGCTGGGAGTCGTGCGGCTCGCGTCCGTCGTGCGCGCTCATGCTCACTCCTTGGGCCGGGCTGCGGCAACGTCGTTGCGCTCGATGCGAACGGCCTGCCCCTTGTCCCCGCCCAGACGAAGTTCGGCCGCGCCGAAGAGCCGGTCGATCACATAGTAGGGTGAACGAAACCGATAGTTGACCAGCTGGGCGTCGCCCTTGGGACCGATGACGAACAGAGGAGGGAGTTCGCCCTGCGCAATGCCGTCGGGAAACTGGACATAGACCCGCTGCCCGTCGTCAAAGGCGCGCAGCGGCCTCCAGGCCGGGCTGTCGCCGGTGATGGCATAGCGAAACCGAAGCTGCTCCAGGGCCACACCGGCGGCCACAGGCGCTTCGCGCTGGGCATCTCGCGCCTGCCGTTGCAGGGCCAGCAGCCGGTCGCGCGGGTAGTCCCATGACACCGACGCCATCCATGCCTGCGGCGTGGCTGTCAATTCGAGCAGGTAGGTTCGCCGGTTGGTCGACAGCACCAGGTTGGTCCGCAAGCCCGCGCGAGTCGGCTTCACGAGAATGTTCACCCGCTGCGTCGTGCCGGTGCCGCTGACCGTGTCGCCGACGATCCAGCGCACGGTGTCCCCGGCCGACACGGTCCCGAGTTCCTCTCCGGGCTCCAGGGCGATGACGGTCACCCGCCCTGGGCTGGTGTACACCTGGTACAGCGCGCCATCGGCATAGGGCCAGACCTGGATGGCGTTGACATAGCCCTCGCGTGTCGGCGCGATGCGTGCGTCCTCATTGGCGCGCGCAACGCGGGCCTTCTCATCGGCCGGCTCCGCGCCAGCCTTCGCCGCCAACTCGTCGGGCAAGGCCTTGAGCTGCGAGGGCAACGGAAGCGGCGCGGGCACCGCGACCACCTCGACCGGCGCAACTGCGGGAGATGCAGGGAGTGGATCAGGCGGCGTCGGCATCGCCACGGGCGGCGCTTGGTCCAGCGCGATCTCCGGGGGCGCCTTGCCCGGCGTCGTGCAGCCGACCACGCATGCGATGAAGCCGGACGAGACCAGCAGATGCAGCCCGCGGCTCACGACGGTGCCCCTCTGCCGGACTCCAGCTCGCGGCTCCACGACAGGCCGTTGACGTAGATGCCCAGCGGATTGCGCCGCAACCGCTGCTCGGTGCGCGGCGGCTGCAGCACCACCGACAGCACCGCCGTCCATCGCTCCACCCTGTCCGGTGCCCCGTTCGCGTAGCCGCGCTCGATCCAGCGAAGTTGGAAGGATGACTCGCTCGCTCGCACGACGCTCGTGACCTCGACAACCATCGAATGCCGGCCGATCTGCGCAAAGGGGTCGCTGGTGCGGGCGTGGTCGTTGAGCGTCGCGGCGCCGCGATCGGTGGTGTACTCGTAGGCGTCGAGCCAGTTTTGGCGCACCACGATCGGGTCGATGGACAGCGAGCGCACATTGCTCACGAAACGCGCAAGATGGTGCGCGATCTGGGCGTCGCTGGGCTTGTAGGGTGTGCTCGCCTCGCCAATGGCGCGCACCACGCCCGCGCTGTCGACTTCCACGACATAGGGCGTGACCTGCGACTGAGCGCTGCGCCACACGAAGCCGCCGGCCATCAGCAGCGCCAGTGTCAGGCTCCCGAAGGCCATGAGGCGCCAGTTCCTGGCCTGCGCCCGGGCGCTGCCGATGCGTTCGTCCCAGACTTGCGCGGCAGCCTGGTAGGGCGTCACGGGCTCAGGGGTGTCCGAGTACCGCACGCGCGGTCGTTTGAATGGCATGGCTTTCTCCTATGGGTTCGTGTCGTCACGCAGGCTCGGCCCGCTCGCATTGCCACCCTGGTCGCCGGAGCGCAGGGTGTGAGCGACAGTGGTCGCCGCATGGGCCACCTGCTGGCGCCGTCGCATCTGGCGTGCCCAGCCAGGCTCCGCAGATGGGGAGGCGTCCCCGGCGGTGGCGGCCGAGCGAGCGCCGGGAGCGGACGTGGCGGGCCGAGACGCCGCCGCCGCCGGCCCCCCCGCACCCGGGCTCACTGTCGATGCCGTCGTCGACGTTGCGGACGTTACCGACGCCGGCGATCTCGCGGCGTTGGACGAGGCCGCACCGGGGGCCAGGCGTGTGGCGGCAGCGAGTGCCGACCCCGCGCCTGTCAGGGCCGCAGCGCTCCCGAAGGCCACGCCCGCCGCGCCCACCGCCGTGCCCGCGGCCGCACCGGCGCCGAGCTGCGGCGCGCCGGCCACGAGACCCGTCGCCACGGCAGGCCCGAAGATGCCCAGCCCCAGCATCGAGAGCGACGCCAGCATGATCACGAGGGCATGGTCGATGGAAGGCTCTGCATCCGGCGCCAGCGTGAACTCGTCGAACAAGCCGCTGCCGATCCCGACGATCACCGCGAGCACCAGGACCTTCACGCCACTGGAGACGACGTTGCCCAGCACCCGCTCCGCGAGAAAGGCCGTCCGGTTCCACAGCGCAAAGGGGACCAGGACGAAACCCGCCAGTGTGGTCAGCTTGAACTCGATCAATGTCACGAAGAGCTGCACCGAGAGCACGAAGAACGTCAGGATCAGGACCAGCCAGGCCAGCAGGAGCACGACGAGCACATCGAGGTGCGCGAAGACCTCCGGAAAACCGGTCAGATCGCTGATCTGCGCCATGATTGGCGCGGCGGCGTCCAGGCCGATGCGCGCAAGGCGCCCGGGCTGCAACAGCTGCGACTGCGGCATGCCCGCCCCGGATGCGAGCAGGCCCAGACCCGCGAAGGAGCGGAACACGACGCCGGCCAGCGCATTGAAGTTGTTGAGGATGAAGGCGAAGGCGCCCACATAGAGGATCTTGCGCAGGAAGCGGGCCATCACGTCGTCACCGCTGCCGCCAGCGGCTTGCCCCATCGCCCAGAACAAGCCCGCCAGTGTCATGTCGATCGCCACCAGGGTCCCCGTCAGGAAGGCGACCTCTCCTGCGAGCAGCCCGAAGCCGGAATCGATGTAGCGCGAGAAGACGTCCAGGAAACGGTCGATGACCGAGACGTTGTCCATCACCGGCCCCGCCGGGATGGGCGCCGTTGCGCAGCCGTCCCGATCAGCGGCGGCAGCCACCTCGCCATGGCAGCGCCGCAGATCCGCCCGCTCTGGGCGGCCTCGGAAGGAACGTGCTCTTCCTTGAACGTCAGCACGGGCGTCGAGGCGACGGGTGTGCACATGGCGCTCAGCTCCCGTAGAAGTTCACTTCATGCGGGGTGTACGGTGTCCCGCGACCATGGAAGCGTCGGCGCACCTCCCGAGCCCTCTGCTCCGCTGCCAGGTGCCGGGCCTCCAGCAGTGCGACGGCACGGTCCTGGGTGATACGCAACTGATGTCCCTGAATGGTCTGCCTGGCCTGGAGCGCCAGCAGCTCGTTGGTTGCCTGCGCCGCCTGCAGGGCGCCCTCTGCGGACTGGCTGCGCCTCAGCAGATCGGTGAGCGCTTGCTCATCGGAGACAAGGTTCTGCATGGACTGCGCCTGGACGCGGGTGGCGGTGCGCAGCGCGTCGAGTGCTTGACGCCCTCGCACCTGCGCATCCCCGGCCATCTGCCGGCCTGAATGCGCACTGGTGTAGGCCTGCGGATACAGCCGCGCGAATTCGTCCTCCAGCTTCGACACGGTGAATGCCAGCCCTTGTGCCTGCTCGATGAGCTCCCGCGTGGCGGCCAGCGAGGCCTGGAGCCGCGCCAGCGCGCTGAAGTCAAGGGACGCGAGATGGCGGGCCTGATTGCTCAGCATCTGTGCTTCATTGCGAAGCTGACGGACCTGGTTGTCGATCTGCTCGAGCGCTCGCGCGGCGGTCAGGACGTTCTGGACCAGATTGGTGGGATCGACCACGACCCACTGCGCCCGGGCCGTTGGCGCACCGGCGATGAGCGCAGCCGCAAGAAGGGTGAACGCGTGATTCTTCATCAGAGCTTCTCCTGAGGCATTCCAGAAAAAGGCGCAACGGCTGCGCCGGGCAACGTTCCTCGGGTCGATGAGCTCAGCAGGTCCGCCGCCCAATCGAGACCCCGATGGCGCAACCAGGCGGCTGCGAACGCGGCACCGGGGGACACGGCCACGCCGTGTGACGATGTCGCGCCACCCGACGTCGAGAGCGACGCCTCGACGGCATCGATTGCGCGCTGGTCCTGAGGCGATGAAGCGCCGGCGAAAGCCAGGGCCACGGGCCCGAGCCCCAGGTCGAAGACGCGATTGCCCACATGCGACTGGTAGTAGTAGTCGCGCCTGGGCTGAGCCTGCGTGACCAAGTCGATCTGCCGGCTGTTGAGTCCGAAACCTTCATAGATGTGTCGGATCTGCGGCTCGCTCGCCTGGGCATTCGGCAGAAAGATGCGACTTGCGCAACTCTCGACGATCGCCGGCGCAATGGAGGAGTCCCGGATGTCAGCAAGCGACTGGGTTGCGAAGACCACCGATACGTTTTTCTTGCGCAAGGTCTTGAGCCACTGCCGCAGGCGTGCGGCAAACACCGGCGCGTCCAGGAAGAGCCAGGCCTCATCCAGGATGAGCAGCGCCGGAGCGCCGTCAAAGCGCGCATCGAGGCGCGAGAAGAGATATCCGAGCACAGCCAGCGCCGCGGCCTTGCTGTGCATGAGCTCCTCCATCTCGAAGCATTGGACGCCGGCGTCGCCCAGGCGGTCCGACTCGGCGTCCAGCAGGAGCCCGTGCGGCCCACCAAGCATGTAGGGCTGCAGCGCCTGGCGCAGGGCATTCGACTGCAGCAGCAATGACAGCCCGGTGATCGTGCGCTCCTCGCGGGGCGCACTCGCCAGACTCGCCAGTGCCGACCACACGGCAGCCCGCTCCGGCGGCCCGACCACCACCCCTTCGTGGGACAGCCGGTCTTCGACCCATCCGGCTGCCCATGCGCGCTGATCCTCGCGGTCGATGGAGGCGAGCGGCTGGAAGGCAATGGCCCGGTCCGCCCCGAGGTCGTAGTGCTCGCCGCCAAGGCCGAGCACGGTAGCGCGCATCGAGCGCCCCATGTCGAACGCAAAGATGCGCGAGGCCGGATAGCGGCGGAACTGCATCGCCAATGTCGCCAGCAGCACCGACTTGCCCATGCCGGTGGGTCCGACGACCAGGGTGTGGCCCACATCGCCGACATGGGTCACGAGACGAAACGGCGTGGCCCCGTCCGTGCGCGTCACGATCAGCGGCGGACCGTCGAGATGCGCATTGCGCTCCGGGCCCGCCCACACGGCCGATACGGGCAGCATGTGGGCTAGGTTGAGCGTCGAGATCAGGGGCTGGCGCACATTGGCGTACGCGTGTCCAGGAAGCGACGAGAGCCAGGCATCGACAGCATTGAGTGTCTCCGCGATGGTCACGAAGCCGCGCGACTGGATGGCCCGTTCGATGGCACGCAACTTCTCGTCGGCTCCGTAAGCCTCGGCGTCAAGCACCACGACGGTCGCCGTGATGTAGCCGAAGGCAACCTGATCACTGCCGAGGTCCTGGAGCGCCGCATCGGCATCCAGGGCCTTGTTGGCAGCGTCGGAGTCGACCAGCGGACTCTCCTGCTGGAATACCGTCTCGCGCAGCAGCGCGACGATGCTCTTGCGCTTGGCGAACCACTGGCGACGCAGCCTCGCCAGCTCGCGCTCGGCCTGCGACTTGTCCAGGCAGAGGAAGCGGTTGCACCATCGATAGGCCAACCCCAGGCGGTTGAGGTCGTCCAGAAGGCCTGGCCAAGTGGAAGACGGGAAGCCCCGCACAGTCAGGACGCGCAGATGCCGATCACCCAGCATCGGCGACAGCCCTGCGGCGAGCGCCGCGTCGGCGAGCCAGGCATCCAGGTGCATCGGCACCTCGGGCACGGCCACCCTCTGACGGTGCGCGGAGACGCAACCGTGCAAGTAGGTCAGCGTCTGTGCATCATCGAGCCAGGCCGCCTCTGGCATCACGCCCTCAAAAAGTCCGAAGAACCGTCCCGTCTCCGCGACGAAGGCCTCCAGCCGCTCCCGCCAGTCCGTGGCCTGCCCCGCAGCCTGTTCGTACAGCAGCCCTGCGGCACGCGCGCGTGCCTGCTCGCCCGGGAGGAACATCACGGTGAGGTGGTAGATGCTCTCGAAATGGCGAGCTTCTTCCTCGAACGCGGCGCGCCGCTCCTCGTCGACCAGCCATGCCAGCGGTTCGGGGAACGACGAGACGGGATAGTTCGCGGACGGACGGCGCTCCGCTTCCACGAACAGGGCCCACCCGGAGCCCAGCCGTCGCAGTGCATTGTTCAGCCGAGCCGTGGTGGCGGCCAACTCGCTCGGCGTGGCGCTGTCCAGATCGGGGCCCCTGAAGCGCGCAGTTCGCTGAAAGGACCCATCCTTGTTGAGTACGACGCCGGGTGCCACCAGGGCAGCCCAGGGCAGCCAGTCGGCGAGCAAGGAGGGCCGCGCTCGGTATTCAGCAAGGTGCATCATGGCGGTCCTTCCTCACGCGTCCAGCATGACGGGGTGCTTGATGTGGCGCGCGAAGACCTGCATGAACTGCGGGTCTGTCCGAGCCCCCCAGACGGCCAGTGCGTGGCCGATGAGCCACAAGGCAAGGCCGGGCAACCAAAGTTGCAGACCCAGGCCCACCGCCGCGGCCAGGGTTCCGTTGGCAATGGCCACCGTCCGTGGCGCGCCCGCCAGCAGGATCGGCTCGGTCAGCGCGCGATGCAGGGGCACCTCGAAGCCGGCCGCCGTCGGTGCGTCGGCCCCGTCGCCCACCGCTGCGAATGGGTGGTTCATGCCAGCACCACGCCGCCGGAAAAACTGAAGAAGGTCAGGAAGAAGGACGACGCCGCAAATGCGATCGACAGGCCGAAGACGATCTGCACGAGCTTGCGAAATCCCCCGCTGCTGTCTCCGAAGGCCAGTGTGAGTCCCGTCGCGATGATGATGATGACCGCGATGATCCGGGCCACAGGTCCCTGGATCGACTCGAGCACGGACTGCAGTGGCGCCTCCCAAGGCATGTTCGACCCCGCCGCATGCACTGGCACCGTGCCCAAAGTCAGGAGCACGGTGCCGAGCGTGGCGCGAAGACGCGCCCAACGGCGCGAAGCGATACGTGTCATGGATTCTCTCCAGTGGCTTGAATGAGGGCGGGGCAGACGGCAGGCGAAGGGCTGTGGGCGGCCCCGCCCGCCACGCTCTGTGGCTCGAGCCGGTAGGCGCGCCCGTCGAAGCCAGTGACGCGCACGATCTCCTCGACCCTTCGGGCCCGTCCGCGCCCGCGCAGGAAGACAATGACGTTGACGGTCTCGGCAATGAGCGCGCAGGGGATCGTCACGCAGGCTTCCTGCACCAGCTGCTCGATGCGCGTGAGCGCACCGGCTGCCGAGCCCGCATGCACGGTCGCAATGCCACCCGGGTGTCCGGTGCCCCAGGCCTTGAGCAAGTCGAGGGCCTCGGCGCCGCGCACTTCGCCGACCACGATGCGGTCGGGCCGCATCCGCAGGGTTGCTCGCACCAGATCGGCCATCGTGCTGACGCCTGGCTCCGTGCGCATGGCGACATGATCATCGCTGCCGCACTGCAGCTCGAGGGTGTCCTCCAGAACCACGACCCGGGCGCCCAGTTGCGCAATCTCGTGGAGCAAGGCGTTGGCCAGCGTGGTCTTTCCCGTGCTCGTGCCGCCAGCGATGACGATATTGAGTTCGTCGCGCACAGCGACTTGCAGGAACGAGGCCTGTGCCTGCGACATCACGCCATCACCCACGAAATCAGCCAGGGTGAGAATGCGCAGTGCGCGCTTGCGTATGGCAAAGGACGGGGCATGCACGAGGGGCGGTAGCACGCCGAGAAAGCGTTCCCCGGTCTCCGGCAACTCGGCGGAGAGAATCGGCGCGCCCGGGTGGACTTCCGTGCGCACATGCGCTGCCACGAGCCGGATGATCCTCTCGGCCGCCTCCGGCGCCATCACAAGGCCCATCGACGCACGGCCGGTCCCCAGCCGATCTACCCACAGAGAGCCATCGGGGTTGAGCATGACCTCGGCCACCTCGGGATCCTCCAAGGCCGCGGCGATCTCCGCACCCATTGCACTGCGCAGCATTCGGATGCGCCGCTCGAGCGGCGCAGCGAACTGACCGGCCTCGGTCTTCATGGCCGGCTCCGCTGCAGAGAGTCGGCCCCGATCGAATCCTGCCCGTCAGGCGAAGCCGATTGGGGGACGTCGCGCGCATCGACGGCGGCGATCCCGTCCTCCACCTCACGCGCCAGGCTGCGGCCGCGTTGAAGGTGGCGCACCAGCTGATCAAAGAACTGTGTGTAGCGCAGCCGTCCCTGCGCTCGCACCGCCTCCTGCTGGCTCTCCGGCACGGGCAGCGCGAGCGCCAGGGAGTGCCGAATGAAGAGAACCATCGTTTCCGTCAGGATGGCCTGGTCACGCTGCAGGAGTCCGAGCTGGCGCGACAGCCGGTCAAGGCGCCGGACGATGGCTTCCCCCTGCTGATCCGCCTGGGGCGCCAGGAAGCGAGACAAGGCCGCAGCGATCAGCGAGGATTTCGAGACGCCCCGAACGGCGGCGACCTCCGCGAGCCGGGTCGCCTGCTCGGGCTCGATGAAGATGTTCAGGCGGGCGCGGGTCACAGGACAATCCCGTCGTCGGCATCCATTGCCGTCGTGCGTGCGACGCTCGCACGGGGGCGCTGATGCACCGGCGCGCGAGAGAGGATGTCGTCCATGTCCTCAAACCCATGAAGAAGGTCCTGACTCTTTGAGAACGGCATCTCGGCGACCACGTCAAGTGACGTCCGCGGCGCGCCCTCGCCACCGAGGCCAGGATGAACCACAGTGCCGTGCGCATCCTCCATGGCGGGCAGTGGCGAGAACGCGCTCCAGTCGTCCGGGCGCGAGGCGGGTCGATCCGCGTAGCCCCTGGTGCTCAGGGGCGGCGGTGCACGAAGACGCCGCACAAAGTTGCGATCGTCGTAGTACACCAGCTTCTTTGCCTTGATCGGGGGGTACCCGGAGACCATGACCAACGCCTCGTCCGCGGGCAGTTGCATCACCTCTCCGGGCGTCAGCAATGGGCGCGCCGTCTCCTGGCGCGAGACCATCAAGTGAGCGAGCCATGGCGCAAGGCGATGACCGGCATAGTTTCGCTGCGCTCGCAATTCGGTAGCGGTGCCCAGCGCTTCGGACAGGCGCTTGGCCGTGCGCTCGTCATTGGTGGCAAACGCCACGCGCACATGGCAGTTGTCCAGGATCGAATGGTTCTGACCGTAGGTCTTGTCCAGCTGATTGAGCGAATGCGCGATCAGGTAGGCGCGAAGACCGTACCCGGCCATGAAGGCCAGCGCGCTCTCGAAGAAGTCCAGGCGCCCCAGTGCGGGAAACTCGTCAAGCATGAACAGCAGCTTGTGCTTGCGCTCGGCGCCCTCGACCTCGTCGAGTGATTCGGTCAATCTGCGGCCGATCTGGTTGAGCATCAGCCGGATCAGCGGCCGCGTGCGAACGAGATCCGACGGCGGCACGCCCAGGTAGAGGGAAACCGGATACGGCGATGCGATCAGGTCCTGAATGCGCCAGTCACAATGCGAGGTCACCCGTGCGACGATCGGATCTCGATACAGCGCCAGAAAACTCACAGCCGTCGACAGCACGCCAGAACGCTCGTTCTCGCTCTTGTTGAGAAGTTCGCGGGCCGTCGAGGCCACCACCGGGTGCACCTGTCCGGGCCGCGGCCCGCCCCCGCTGCCTTGCGAGAGATGTGGCGTGTGCAGCATCCGGCGCAGCGTGGCCTCGAAGGAGCAGGCGGGATTGGAGAGAAAGTTTGCCAGCCCGTGCAAGGACTTGTCCTCGCATGCGTAGAGCACATGCAGCATGGCGCCGACGAGCAAGGAATGGCTGGTCTTCTCCCAGTGGTCGCGGCGCTCCAGTCCCCCCTGGGGATCGACGAGCATGTCAGCGATGTTCTGAACATCGCGCACCTCGTGCATTCCACGCCTGACCTCGAGCAGCGGGTTGTTTGCGGCCGATCGCACATCCGTCGGGTTGAACAGGAGGCAGTGGGAGAAGCGTTCGCGCCAGCCCGCGGTGAGATGCCAGTTCTCGCCCTTGATGTCATGGATCACGGCAGACCCGGGCCAGGACAGCAAAGTAGGAACCACCAGACCGACGCCTTTGCCCGTGCGCGTGGGTGCGCATGCAAGGACGTGCTCAGGCCCCCCGTGTCGCAGATACGCCGCATCGGGCTCCCCCGTATGCCCCAGGAAGACGCCATGCGGGCGCATCAGCCCCGACATGGCGATCGTCTTGCGATCGGCCCAATGCGCCGAGCCGTAGGTCGTCACGCGGCCCGTCGTGCGGGCGCGCCACACCGCCATTCCTATCGCAATGCTCGCAGAGACCACCCCGCTGGCAGCAGCGAGCACGCCGCCACGCAGAAACACCTCGGGCGCATAGGTGCCGTAAAAATACCACCACTCGAAGAGCATCCAGGGCGCATAGACGGGTGTGGAGAGCACCTCGAACCAATGCGCACCGAGGCGGCTCTGATAGCCCAACGCTGCTGCGGTCAACTGCGTCGACGCCCAGACGCCACCCAGGGCCGTGCCCAGCACCGTGGCAACCTGGCTCACCAGAATGCCTGTGTGCTCGCCCTTGAGATATTGATTCAGCATAGGCGTTCCTTGAGGAGGGGCTGAAGTTGACAGAATCGTTCCGCATCGCCGCCCGCATCGATACAGGTTCCGGGTGACGACGAGGTCTGCACGGGAATCAAGTCTGAAGCGGTATCGCCAGGATCTGCACCCGAGCCAGCGCAGCGCAGCGCACGTCATCGCGACGGGACGTGGCTGCCGCCCTGCCAGTGCGGCCTGGGCGAGCCACCGGCGAGGTCATCAGGTGTGCGCCGGGGCACACCGAGGCCCACAGCGCCGTCACGCGGGGCAGCCAAGTCACTTCACGGCTCAGGCACGGGCTGACCAACAGATGCATGCCGCCCGTGATGGACGGACAAGCGCCAGGGGATGCCTTGCGAGCTCGCAGCGCAAGGGCCAACGGTGCGCGGCCGGTGGAGACGATGGGGCTGCACCTTCCCGATTGCGCGTGGCCAGACGCGGCCATGGATGTGCACTGCAGCTGCACGGCCGCCGCCGCGCGATCTCGTGCGCACGGCGACGGCCGTAACGGCTTCACCAACCAGCAGGTTGCGGCGCTGCAGGACGTCATGAACAGGGCGTTTGAAAACGGCTTGTGCAGCTTCAGCAGCGGCAACGTCACCTGTGGCACGGGCAGCAAGGCCACCGGCACGGGCGCAACTGTCATCGGTCCGAATGCTGTCGCCAACGGGGACGACACGACCGCCATCGGCAACGGTGCGCAAGCGAACTTCGCGGGCTCGGTCGCGATCGGTGCCGGTGCGAGGGCGCCGGCTGACCCCACCACCGCAGTGGGCAACAACGCGATCGCTGCAGGTAACAATTCGGTCGCGCTGGGCGCCAATACGGTGGCCTTGCGCAACAACTCCGTCGCGCGGGGCAAGGGCTCGGTTGCCACCCGCGAGAACACCGTGTCGGTGGGCGACGCGTCCGCAGGCCTGACGCGTCAGATCACGAATGTCGCGGCTGGTACGCAGGCGACCGACGCGGCCAACCTGGGACAAGTCGAGCAGGCCGTGAACGCAGCGACGCAGGATGCCCGGACCTACGCTGCGAAGGGCGTGGCTGCAGCATTGGCCATGCCGCAGATGCCGGCGCTCGCGCCCGGCAAACACTGGACCGGCGTCGCCGTGGCGAGCCTCCTCTGGAGAAAGCGCTGTGGGCGCGGCCTGGGGTTACCAGGTGAACGAGGCACTGAACGTCGGCGTGGGCATTGCCGGCGCGATGAGCAACGGCCCCAGCCGGGTTGCGACACGCGTTCAGTTGGGCTACGCTTGGTAAGGCGCACGCCTTCGTAGAGAAAGTGGGAGTCCAGCTCGACCTGTCCGGCTCCCACGGACTGCCTTTTTCAAGCGCGCTCAACGGGATGGGCGCGCAGCCTCACATTCATGCGATTCCTTTCCTCAAGTCGAATTGCACCCGTCCTCGGCAGAAGCTTCGATGCGCACCTTTGACAAGGCGGGGCTGGCACAGCCCAGGGTCACTCGCAAGCGCTCAGAGGCATTGAGGCGCGCGCTGCATACAGACCGCGCTCCCTTATTCCTGGCTTGCGTTACGCTTTTCTCTGCCTGCGTCCTGGGTGCCGTCTGGATGGCGTATGAACAGGGGGTGCAACGAGCGCAACGACGTGCGTCCGAACTCTCGGTCGGCGTGCTGCGCCGCGCCGAGCTCATTGCCACGCAGATTGACGCGGCCATGGCGGCAGCCAGCATGGATGTCGATCCAGCCACAACGTGTGGCATCGACGACATTGCGCGCATGCTGGCCGTCCAGTCGCGCTACAGCCACATCGGCGCATTGGCACGTATCGCCCCGGCCACCGGCCTCATCCTCTGCTCGACATTCGGCCCCGAGGCGAACGGCTTCGCACTTCCCCTCCCTGACCACGTCCGGCGGGAGCGCAGCGTCCGCCTGTCTGTCCGGCCGGTGCCCGCGGGTGCGGACTACTTCGTGATCGCCCAAGGGGATGTCGCAGCGTTCGTGCACAGCGGCGTTGCATCCATGTTCCTGCCGACCATCAAGGATGTCTCGCTGGGCGCCTTCATCAAGGACGGCGGGCCGATCGTCCTGCATCGCGGCACTCCTCACCTCGCCAGCCTTCGGAGACTCGAGCAGACCGGGGCCTCGGCCTCTTTCGACGGCAGCCGACTGCTGAGCCTGAGTGCATCGCGCACGTCCGACTACATCGCCTTCGTGGACTTTCCCGCGACATGGGTGCGAGCGCGCATCTATGACGCCGCGGCTTGGTTCATCCCTCTGGGGGCGGTACTGGGTCTGGCGCTCTCCGCCCTGCTCTTTCTATTCCTTCGAAACTTCACCTCGCTGCCGGCAGCGTTGCGCCGCGCGCTTCAGACAGACCGCGTCTACATGGAGTACCAGCCGATCGTCGACATGCGCAGTGGGCGTTGCGTCGGCGCGGAGGCGCTCGTTCGATGGAGGCGAGGCGGTGTTCTCGTTCCCCCGGACCGATTCATCGGTGCTGCCGAGCGCTCAGGCCTCATGCCGCTCGTCACACGTCGCGTGGTCCAGCTTGTGGCCGCCGACACGGCTCAGTTCCTGCGCAAGCATCCAGAAATGCATGTGAGCATCAACTTTTCTGCCTTGGACCTTCGCTCCGGCCTGGCCGTGGAACTACTCACCAAGCTGCTGGCGACGACCGGGCTGCCGGCACGGAACTACTGGCTCGAGGTCACCGAAACCAGTTTTGTTCGGGAGGACATGAGCCAGGTGATCAATCAGATCCGCGCCTTGGGCGTGCGAGTGGCCATCGATGACTTCGGCACGGGCTACGCCAACTTGGACGTCCTTGCCGGGACGAAGGCCGATCTGCTGAAGATCGACAGGCAGTTTGTACATGCCGCCGTCGGTCACGGCCAAGCGTCAGAAGTTGCGCTGGCCATTTTCGGCTTGGCGCGAACGCTCTGCCTTGAAATGGTCGCTGAAGGCGTCGAAACACAAGCACAGGCAGAGTTTCTAATCGGCTGCGGTGTTCAGTACGCGCAAGGCTGGTTGTTTGGGCGGCCGAACTCTGTTGCGGCTCTGAGCCAGTGGCTCGATGAGACACAGCGTGGCGTCTCGGAGGGCTGATCGTCGATGAGGCCCGCATGAAGGAGACCCTGAGGATCAGCAAGGGTCTGATCGTGGCCGAGGCGGTGATGATGGGCATGGCGCCGGACTTCGGCCGCTCGCAGGCCCACGATGTGGTCTACGACGCATGTAGCGTGGTCAACGAAACGGGCGGCACGCTGACCGAGGTGGTGGCGGCGCTGCCGGCAGGGACGCGCCACTTTGATCACGCGACCATCGGTCGACTCAAGGAGCCGGAGAACTACCTGGGTCTGGCGCCGCAGATGCTCGATCGGGCACTCACGCTGTCATCGCTGATGCCCTGAAAGGGGCTGGCCAGGAGAAAGGCTGCAACGGGGCTATCGAAGTGCCCAATATCGGCGCGTTCGTCGCCCTGATGCGCACGCGCAGTACGCACGACTGTGCTGTCATGCGCCTCCGATGCCAACCGTGACCTTGCCGCTGCCATCACACGCCTGACACTTGGCACCGTCGGCAGTGCGTCCCGTGCCCCCACACTCGCGACACAACCCCTCGCCGGTTCCAGGGCTGCCCGGCGCAGCTTCGTCACCGGGGTGAGGAGACTGAACGTGGTCCGATGCACCACGATCCTCCCCTCCTGCATCCGAGTTGGCCGACGGCGCCTTGGCCCCTGAGGCAATCGGGATCAGCTTGGTGACGCTGACCGATACGGGGTCGCTTGCAGGAAAAGACTCCTCGATGCCGTGATCGAGCGCATCTTCGCTCGGAACCTCCGTGGTGGGCGAATGTTCGACGCTCGCGCGCGCCCCATGGTCCGCGGAAGTGGGAAACGGGAAGGCAGAGACACCTTCCTTGTTCTGCGACGTAAGATTCTTCTTCATAGTGCTTCCTTGTACTCATGCCAAGTCGACTGGGTGTGCACGATAGATCCAATCTCTTGTCGAAGCTTCAGAACATCCCGGCGCCCTGCGCGGAATCGAGCAGCGCCTGCGTTAGCTCCGAAAACTGCGTCTCAAGATTGCCTGAGGGACTGGCCACGTGCGTGGCGGCCCAGACCAGCCGCCCTTCTTTCAAGTCCGTCAGGCGACCACTGGCTGCATAGCCGGTGTTGACCTCGCCGCCGCCGATCGGCGCACTGAGGCCAATGCCCGCTCCACCACCACGACCGAAACTGAATCCGCCGATCCCAACAGAAAGCCCTGAGCCGGCGCTTGCAGTCGCGGGAGTCATGGTCACCGTGAGGACCGCGCGCGCGCCCAACGCTTGCGCCGTGGGAATGAGTTGTGCGTCCAACTCCCTGTCCTGAACGAGAGGGGTGCCTGCAGGCACAGGAACTGGCGTTGCGCCTTTGGCCAGAACGCCGCGCGCCAGCCGATCTTGGCAGATCTGGCGCACAGCAGTGTCGTAGGCGTCGCAGGCAATCAGCACCCGCTGGCCTTGCAGCAGCCGGGACTGTGCGTTGAATGCGGGATCCGCCCACTGCGCTTCGAGCTTCGGGCCCGTGGTGCACCCTGTTGCCGCGAAGGTCACCAGCGCCACCGTGCCAAGGATGCGAAAAGGAGCGAGTCTGTGCATACGCGCATCCTGGCCTGCTCGTTCGAGTGTCCTGAAGGAATGGCGGGAAAGACCTTGTAGGAAGTTGCCCTCAGCATCAGTTCCCAGTCTGAGCTATCTGGGTACTGAACTTCGGGTCCCGTCCATGGCGCCCCATCGACCCGCGCCGGGCGTTGCGGCATGCCGAAGGTGGCTTTTTCGTACGTCGATGTCGTCACCGTCCGACGCAACCCCACCCGCCTCCGGACCTAGTGTTTCTCCACCATTGGAGAAGCACATGATCAAGGACATTCGTCAGCAGGTTGGCGACCGCAAAGACAACAACCGCATCTACGTCTGGGGCATTGCGGTCGTCATTTTCTTAGTGGTCGCAGCTGTCGCAGCGAACGCGTTCTTCTGGAGCTCCGATCCCAAGCCGGCGATTGCGGACACGGCGATACGACAGCCGGCCCCTGACCCAGTGGGGAATCAGGCGCCGAAGTGATCGGGCAAGGCATGGCAAAAGAGAGACGTCCTCGCGTCACTGGCCGAGCGTTCCGGTGGATGCTGCTCTTTCTGGTTTTCCTTGCGCTTGCGATCGTGGCTGTGGTCACGGTGTTCCATCTGCAGCCTGAGCATTTTGTCGATCCGCCGTCCGCGCCCAAGCCGCCCATGCACAACGCTCCGAAATAGCCGGCCGCTCGCCGTCCCTCAACGTTGCATCCGCGATCGGAGTGCGGTTTTCTCCAATGTCCCCCAAACGCTGGAGGGGCCGACAGCCATCCAGTGGATGCCTGTATTACTTTGAGTGCGAGCACTTAACGAAGGCGCAACGCGCGTGCGGTGGGCAATGGGAATGGCGAGTGCTGCACACGATCCGCTGTCGGCGCTTTCGCGATGGGACATGCTTTCAAGGCATCGCTGAGCCCCGGGTCATATGGAAACGGCCCCGATCTCGGACATGTCGTCACACTCAGCCTGCGCCTGCTCGCCCTCCCCTGGCACGGCAGCGGGAGGCTCTGCGAGCGCGGGAGCTGCGCCGCCTGGAGCCGTGCCAGCATTGCACGCATCGCACCGGCTCCAGGTTCGGGGCTGGTGCAGGTCAGGCAAAGACGCACTTGCTGCTGACGCTGATATTGCAAGACCAGACTTTCCTGCGACCGAGCCCGCTGCGCACGCCCCGGATTTCGATAGCGCTGCCCCCGTCAATGGAGTGTTCTCTAATGCGGCCTATGTTGTTCTCTCGCAGCCGAGGGCGGGCGGGATCGCCACGCCGGGATTGCCGACTTGATCTTCGGCATGCGAAGTCGCCAGCGAGGCGGGCGCATATCCTGCAAGCCAAGCTGCGAGAGCTCGTCGCGCCCTTTCTGGGTGATCGCCAGTACCTGGGCGGCAGGACGGGAGCCCGCCAGGGCAAGAGGATCAGAGGGCGCGGGAACGAGTGCAATCACGAGGCCGGCGGCTCGGAGCACCCGGACACTGTCAATTTCCTCGCTACGGTAGAACGATACGGGCAGTCGAGATCCCGCGATTTGCCTGAGCAAGTTCATGGTCATTTCATTACCTCCTTGTGGCTTGACCAGCTTCGACGGAAGGAAAGATAGCCCCTGCCGCGCAAGATTTCAAGGGTGGCAATCGGCAGTTCAAAGGGATCGGCCGAAGGAGATGTGCCGGCGTTCCATGTCCCTGGTCGGCAGGGTTTTCGGAAGCGCTGAGCCTCTGTCCGGATCAGCCGTTGTCGTACGGGTGTCGACGAAGATCGGCGCGGGGTCGTCTACACAGTGCAGCAAGCGGGTTGATCTCGGCTTCTGACCCCGCTCAGGATCTGGCGCCTTGACGGCCAAATAGAGCGGCGCCCTGCTGCGAGCGCCTCGCAGCGTTGCCCGTCAGAAAGTGCGCACAGGGCACCTTCGGGGGGTCTTGAACTCGCGAACACATCCCCTAGATAGCCGTTCGGAAGCGCTGGAGACGCCTCCGGCTCATTCTTCTGTTCAACCCATCGTATGGAGGAAATTGCCATGTACCGATCGCTTTTTCCGCGCGACGTGTTCGCCGAACTGGACCGCCTTCAGCGGGAGATGCAGCAAGCTTTCGATTTGTCGCCCACCATCCGCGGCTTCGGCCGCAACGGATTCCCGGCGCTCAATGTGGGGACCACGCCCACCGCCATCGAGGTCTACGCGTTCGCCCCCGGCGTTGACCCTGCCAAGATCGAGGTCCAGCTCGATCGCGGCCTGCTGACGATTGCCGGCGAACGCAAGAGCCCGCTGCCCGAGGCCGAAGGTGGAAGCCGGTCGACGGTGCACATCAACGAACGCTTCGAAGGCAGCTTCCGCCGCGTGCTGACGCTGCCCGAGGATGCCGACCCGGACGCGGTCGAGGCGCGCTATCGCGACGGCGTGCTGCAGATCAGCATCCAGCGCCGCGCGGCCTCCCAACCACGGCGCATCGCTGTCCAGTAAAGGGCAGATGTCTTTCTCTTCAATCCGAAAAAGAAAGGAGCTCATCATGACTACCGCCCAGACCGCCACCGCCACCGCCAAGAACCCCGACGCCCTTGCGACGGCCCGGCTGCCGTCCGAGCGCCCGCGCTATAGCGACTCGACGCTTACGCCACCCGTCGACGTGGTCGAGGACGACGGCGGCATCACGCTCTATGCCGACCTTCCCGGCGTGCCGCGCGACAAGCTGACGCTCAACGTCGAATCCGACACCCTCACCATCGAGGGCGAATCGGCACTGCCCGTGCCGGACGGCCTGCAGTCCAGCCACACAGAGGTCGGACTGGCGCGCTTCCGCCGGCTGTTCACACTCAGCAAGGAGCTCGACACTGAGCAGGTCTCGGCCGAGTTCTCGCAGGGCGTGCTGCGCCTTCGCATTCCCAAGGCACAGCACGCACAGCCGCGCCGCATCGATGTCAAAGTCGGCTAGCGCCCCATAGCGGCGGGGCGAGCCCTCTCGAGAACGCACCTTGTCGAGCAATTTCACGCTGTACCTTTATCGCACCCTTGGAGAAAGGTGGATGTCATGTCTTCGCGATTTGGCTTTTCTGTTTCAGAACGTCCTGGCGGTCCGCCCCGCAGGACAGCAGGCACGTCACGCCGGCCCGTGATGAGCGACAAACAGATCGAGGCATACCTGATCACGCGTGACGCTTTGCGTCGTCTCAAGCGTGCAGCGCTGCCCCCGCGGCATCGACCGAATCCGAATGTGATCGCGACTACGCAGTCGGAGAATCGAAATGCGCAACTGCGCCTTCGTGACGCCGACGCGGCGTAGACCCGCGGATGCGGCTCGGTACGTGCGTGCGCCACCTCTCTCCCGCGGGCGCCCAATCCAGGGCGACGCCACTGACGCCCGCACCACGCGCAGCTGCGAAGCGCCTCGAAGCAGGCTCGCGCGCGTGCGGCAGCAAGCCGCAACTTCAGTGGCCCAGGAATGGCCAAGGCGACGCTCGGCTGTCAGACAAGCGCGGCGCCTTCCCCACTGGAGGCGGTGTAATTCGCTCAGCGGCTCGAGGGTACGGTCCAGCAAGCGAAGGCCTCGATGCGCCCACTCAGGTCGAGGCGTTCGGCGCCTACGCCTCCGGCACCGGGCTGCCAACAGGATTCCCGTGTGAGCAAAAAAAAGAAGCCCACCGAAGTGGGCTCTTGAATGCTGGGCATCCTGAAGGGTAGATGCCAAGCAGCTCTCGCGTGGTGAACATGGGGCAGACAGAGGGCCTGTGCTGTGGGAAAAAAGCCCATCCCGTGGGTGCCATCTCCTCACGTGCGTGCTTCACGAAGGGCGCCGTGCAGTAGCCGAGCTTCTCGACAACCAAGCGCCTAATTCCTACATGGCGGTTCGAGGGCATGTGTATACCGGAGCATTCGACAACGGACGCGACGATGACGAAACTCCAACAACTGCCCAGCGCTGCCGAGGAGGGTTGAAATGCAGCTGCCCCATCTTGCCTTGACGGTGGTCGAAGATCCTGGCCATGACGGCTTCTATCACTGGCTGTTGTTGCGCTCGACAGAAGATGGTCGGCCCGTCGAACACTCTGCATCAGATCAGAGCTTTTCTTCCATTGTCGAAGCGTTCAGCGCCGGCACCACGCGTTGGACTGAGCTGACCGTTAAAGAAGATGAGGACGCTGACCCGGTCGGAGACAACATCGATCCATGAGAGCCAGCGCGCTGGCATCGACGAATCGGCAAGGAGCGCCCAGGGCCTCTGTCACCGAGTCTGTCTTGGGGACCAGCCGTTGCTCGAAGGGATCGATCTCACTATTTGAAAGCGACACCCATGAGAACCAAAGAGTATCGCGGCCGCACCTATGACGCCGCCTCAACGGCCGTTTCCGCCGGCGTGTACCGCGGCGTCTACGACATCGACAGCACGAGCCCCTCGGTGACGGATGGTGTGATTAACGAAGCCACAGAGGGTACGTTTCCCACGAAGAGACAGGCCGAAGAGGCCGCTGCAGCGGCGGCCCAACGTTGGATCGATAGCGAAGCGGACAAGACCTGAGGTCTACCCGCATCACACGCGAGGTGCACATGACACGCAGAGATCGAATGCTCGAAGCCTTTGACAGGTTGGCTGTCGCAGAGATGGACGACGTTGCAACCTTTGGCAGAAGTGAAACAGCAACGGCTGCGCCGGTGGCGCGTCCCGTTGTGCCTTCGCAAAGTCAAAGGTCAGGCCGAAGTGGCTGGAGCTGGGTCATTGGTGCCTGCGCCATCGGCTTGGTATTTCTTGCGACACGCAGATGAGATGAAGATGGCAAGCGCGAACTCAGCATGAATGTCGGCTAGGGCAACACGGGATTCTCTGAGGAGCATCCCATGCAGGCGAGATCATTCGAAATCCGGCAGACGCCGAGCGCGTCGCCCTTACGAGAAACACGAGTTGCGCTAGTGGAAAAAAATCTTTGAGGCGTCCGGTAGACGCTCCGAACGGCCGTCGCCTCGGCTGGTGTGATTGACCACGGACGTGGCACCCACCTTGGTCTGCCCGAGCGCGGAACGGCCGAGCATGTGCCGCGGACCGCGGCATCAAAGAATCAGACGGGTCCTGGACCTTCCCTGCGATGCGCTGCATGAATAGGCGGGGTTCGTGCGCACAGGCCCGTGGGGCGTTGTCCCTACGCAGGCCAGGGCCTGGGAAGGGCATAAACAGTGATGCCCATTTCCCTGCTACGACAGCTCGCGCTCAAAGAGTTACCGTTCACCGTTACCGGCGGCGAAGACGTCGATGCCGTCCACATTCTCGCAATTGCGGGACATGTCCACGCCGTGATCGCCTCAGCCGTGCGGTCCCCTCTTGGTTGGCGCAACCCGTCGGCCGTGGTGCATTCGATCACCGCTTCAGGTCGCCGCATGCTGAGGTTGTTCCCACAGCGGGACCATGATGGCGGCCGCGCAGCCGGTACAGACGCGTAGTGGATGTGCGAGGCGTATCCGAGCTTCGAGAGGATGGAACCTATCGGGTCGGCCTTACATCGGCACGGCGCCAGAAGCGCCATTGCTCGGTCGCTTCTGCCTGCTCTCAAGCGATGCATGTCGAGTGTGTCGAAAGCCATAAATCGCGCTCCACTGCGACGACGGAGTTCGCTCCCCAGCTCATGAGCGA
This sequence comes from Variovorax sp. UMC13, assembly GCF_014170375.1. Lineage (GTDB taxonomy): Bacteria > Pseudomonadota > Gammaproteobacteria > Burkholderiales > Burkholderiaceae_C > Variovorax. Next base: position 73,263 of record NZ_LZZW01000015.1, read on the forward strand.
TGCAACGCGCTTGCAGGTCGCCATGCAGGGCACGTCGGCGCCCATCTGGGGCCAGGCGGCCCAGCTCTGCGTCGGACAGGTTGGTCGGGTCGATCATGCGGCATTTCTGCGGCCCTGCAGGAACCATGCGGCCGGCAATGAAAACGTCCTGCGACCCGATCGGCAGACGATCGCGGCTTGCCGGGCCGATGCTGTCCGACACGATTCGCCCTCCCACTGGCCGCCCCATGTTCTGGCCGCCGCGCAGCTTCGCTCGACCGGACAGCATGGAGGACGCTCGTACCTTCGCGGCCCGGCAGATCCGGCCCGGATCGACCTCAGCGAAGAGCCCCGGCACACGTCGCTGCCAGTGCCGGCGCGCTGCGCTCGCTGAACGGCTGGCCCTTCTCCGCACGTCGTTCCCGGCCACGGGACCATGACCTGCTGATCGCAGGCAAGCACGCCGCACGCCCGGCAGGCCTGCCCTTCTTGGGCAATGCGGCCCAGAAAAGCCCGCGATTGGACAGCGGGCCCATCAACCCTTGCGCCTGTGCTGAGGGTGGGCCCTGAGTGACTCGAACACTCGACCTACGGATTAAGAGTCCGTCAAATTAACCTTCTTCGGTATCACGCGAGATTTTCTGAGAGCGTAATTTCTCTTTGAAAATCATATAGTTATCTTTAAAATCGGACCTGCCGGGTCTCAGGTCGATCCGGGACATCCTTTCAGTTTTCGGACACGAACAGGACACGGTCGATCCCAAACCTACGCGATTCGGCCCCCGTCGGATCCCCGACACGGAGAAACGCCATGCCACTTCTCAGCGTCAAGGCCATCGAGGCCCACAAGCCCGCCGCGACGGCCTACAAGCTCACGCTGGACCGCGGTCTGCAGATGCGCATCGCGCCGGACGGCGCGCGCACCTTGCTGGTTCGCTACACAGTCCAGGGCACGACAGCGGAGCGGCAGTACCGACTGCCGCAGACCTATGGCGATGCGCCCGGCCAGCTCAAGCTGGCCGCCGCACGCGCCGAAGCCCATCGCATTCGCGCGCTTGCCCGCGAAGGCATCGACTGGCCTGCGCAGGAAGAAGCACGTCTGCGCGACGCGCACCAGGCGCGCACGCAGCAGGAGGCGGAGGCGGCGCTCACCTTCGGCGCAGCGCTGCGCGAGTACGTGGAGAGGAAGCGCCGCGCCCGGGACGGCCTGGCGCTCAAGGCGCGCACCCGCGCGGACTATCTGGGGATGATCACGCCAGGCCGCGTCTCGGCGCAGGGCCGGCGGTTTGCAGACGGCGAGCTGCTGCCCATCGCGCACATTCCAGTGGCGCGCCTGCAGGCCGCGGACATCCGTGCGATCTACGAGCGCCAGCTCGCACGCTCCGAGCGCCAGGCGGTGTATGCGATGCAGGTGCTGCGCGCCGTGCTGAGGTGGCATGGCGTGGTGGTGCCCGACAACCCTCTCGGTCGGGAGACGGCCGGGCGTCATCGGATCGTGCTGGCCTCGCCCAAGGGCGATCCCGCCCCGATCCCGCCGGAGCGCCTGGGCGCCTGGTGGAACGCCGCGCAGGCGTTCGATCGTGTGGCAGCCGACTACTACCGCTTCCAGCTGCTCACCGGGTGCCGCGGCGCGGAGATCCTGGGCAACAAGCGTTTCGGGTATGCGCCCCTGAAGGTGGGCGATGTGGACCTCCAGGGCGCGCGCGTGACGCTGCGCGACACCAAGAACCGGGCCGACCACAAGTTGCTGCTCTCACGCCAAGCGCTGGCCATCGCGCAGGCACGCTGCGCGGGCCGCCCGAGCGATGCGGCACTGTTCCCGATCGTGGATGCGCGCAAGACACTCGCGCGCATCAACGCCGCCGCCGGCACGCAGGTCCAAGGGCACGGCCTGCGTGTCACCTTCGCCAGCATCGCCGAGGAGCTCGTCTCCGGGGGCATTCTCAAGCGCATGATGAACCATGCCGCAGGCGGGGACGTGACGCTGGGCCACTACGTGGGCAAGGGAGAGGCCGCGCTGCGCGCGGGCTGGCAGACGGTGGCCGACTACGTGGAGGCCGCTGCAGCTCAGGCGGCACAGGCAGCACAGGCAGCGCCGCCCGCCTGACGCACCGCAGGAGGAACCGTCGGAACGGACGTCTTTGGCATCGGGCATCCCCGCCCCCTGCCCTAAGGTCTCTTGTCAGAGCGACTGATCGACTCACGCCGGTCGACATCGATGCCTTCGTGACGGCAAGTCACTGATTTCAAAAGGTTTTTCTCGAGATTCCGGAAAATCACGAAATGGGTCAGAAATCGGTGCAGTCCAACGGACGGCACTGGCCTGGAGCGCTGGGTGCTCAGGCGTTCCAACACTCGAAAACGGTTCACGCGGCCCGCTTGAAAGCCTGAAGGCTGCGGCGGAAGCGGGTCGGGCGTCCGTTCTTGCCAAAATTGCCATAGAACCTACGATCTCGCCATGAGCACGATGAATATTTCCCTGCCCGACACGCTCAAGGCCTTCGTGGACGCGCAAGTCGAGAAGCGGGCGTTTGGTACCAGCAGCGAGTATGTGCGCGAGCTGATTCGCAAAGACCAGGATCGGGCACGGCTGCGGGAGCTGCTGCTAGACGGTGCCGACTCGGCCCCGGCGGCGCCCGCCGACGGGGTCTATTTCAAGGAACTGCGTGATCGTGTGCGCGGGGCGCGCAAGGCAAGCGCGCAAAAGTGACTGTCAAGCAGGTCGTTCCCCGCGACAGGCCAACACGGATGTCGATGACGTCATTGCGTATGACTTGAGCGGAGCTGCAGAACGCGCCGCCATCGGCTTCGTCGATGCCTTGGAGGTGGCGTACGCGCATAGGCAACGAGGCATACCATGGCCTTGGTATGTAACACGGCCAAGATATGCAAATTAGCCTTGTTACTCAAAGACAGCGCCAACATGCCTTCAGACCAAAACGCCAGCGGCCGCGCCAACCACGCAGAAAGCCTGTTTGATGAGCTGTTCCTTGCCATGGTCGGCAAGTTGATGTCTTCCAAGACGAGCTTGCCAAGGCCCCAGACATGCGGGCGAAGCAGGGCTCCTCCGAGCATGCGGTCGAGGTGAAGACCCCCTCCGAAAGCCGCGCTGACAGGGGTGATCCCTCTCTTGTCCTAGGTGTGAAGTGTCAAGAGGTTCTTGCGAGTCATCGAGAGACGCGAGACAGGGGCCACGAGATTGATGCCGTGGTGCGGCCGGTGCCAGTTGTAGAAGTGATTCCACACAGGCAGGGCCTCGCGGCGCTGGTCTGAGTTCGCGTAGGCGTGGCCATAGGCCCATTCGCGTAGCGCGGACTGGATGAAGCGTTCGGCCTTGCCGTTGGTCTGCGGGCGATACGCCCTGGTGAACTTCTGGCCGATGCCCAGCTCCAGGCATGCCTCGCCGAACAGCCCCGAGCGGAACGACATGCCGTTGTCGGTCAACACTCGCTCGATCGTGACGCCCATGCTCGCGAAGTAGCCCACGGCAGCCCGCAGGAACGCCTCGGCGCTGAGCTTGGTCTCGTCGGGGTACACCCGCGTGAAGGCCAGGCGGCTATGGTCGTCCACAGCCACGAAGACGAAGTCCCAGCCGACGTTTCGGGCACGCTGCGCTCGGTCGCCGGTGATGCGGTGGCCGACCTTGTCGAAGCGCCCCAGCTTCTTGATGTCGATGTGCAGCAGCTCGCCAGGGTTGTCGCGCTCGTAGCGTTGCACCGGCTCGTCCGGGCGCAGGTCGCTCAGTCGAGACAGCCCGGCACGACGCAACACGCGGCTGACGGTCGCCCCGGACACGCCCATGTAAGAGGCGATGCGTGCCTGCAGGAAGAGCTTGCGGCGCAACTCCACGATGGCCAGGGCCACATGAGGCTCGATGGAGCGAGGTGACTTCTCGGGGCGAGAGGACTTGTCCAGCAGGCCTGCCGCACCATCGACCAGGTAGCGGGCCAGCCACTTGCGTGCAGTGACGGCGCTGACACCATGTGCGAGAGCCGCATCTGATGCGCTGACGCCACGCTCAGTGATGTCGTGAACCATCTCCAGGCGGCGCAGGTACGTCAATCGGGCATTCTTATGGGTGTTCATCCGGTTTTGGGTTTTGAGTGGATTGGGGGTTTGGCGATTTCCAGTCTCTCAAAACTTCTCCGGGTGAACACCCGAAACAACCTATGGGCCTTCACACCTAGGCCGAGCTGCAGCCAAGTTGCAGCACAGTCAAGCGGCGCTTATTCCGATGACGTGCGCTCTGTGGCAGTGATGTGCCTCAACCACGCCAGTTTGCTCTGGCGGAACAGTCATGGGTTTCTCCGAAAATTACGTTCCCGACATGGCTGTGGGCCTCGTTCCCCTGAAAACGGTTTAGTCGCTTCCGCAGGCCAAGGCTTGGAGGGCATGGACCAAGAGCCACCGGCCCGTTGTCCGCCCCCCCAAGGCAGGCACGGGCGGGGGACTTGCTACCTGACTGCGCCAGCGGCGCGCTGCAAATGCCTCTTTGGGTCTAAAATGCATCTTTCAACGGAAATGCCTTTTTCAGTTAGGACTTCGCAATGCCAAGCGACGAATCGGATTTGGAGTTGCTCCGCGAGATCAAGCACCGCACCGGCTGGGCGCCGGATGGCAAGTGGCGGAACACCTGGGTCGAAGTCAAAGATGGTGTACACAACGCGCGAGACTTGAGATCAACGCTCTTCAATTTGGCATACGCGGTAAAGGCAGATCCTGACAGCGATGCTCTCGCGGTGCTGATGAACAGCAGGATTTCGTCTAAACGCTTGGACGAAGAGCTGGCGATGTTCTCAGGGGTCGCGTCTCCTGAGCTCGTCTCAAGAATCAAGGTGTTGCATTGCAAAGACCCAGCAGACTCTCACCTCCACATAAAGGATCCCGGTTTCGCAAACTGGCTTGAGGAGCGCATGCGAGAGCGTCAAGCAGCTGCAGGGAAGTCAGCCACCAAGCATTCTGTAGCTGGCTTGATGTACTTGCTCACCCTTCGACGCAGCGAGCCGCTGACGGCTGCGCAAATCGGGGAGCTGGCCGGCGCGAGCCATCCAACGGTGGCGTATGTGCTAAAGCTGATGGAGCAACAAGGCGCAATCCATCGCGCAAACGGCCTCGTGCGGTTCGACAGGTTCCAGATATTCCCGTGGACGCGGTGGCTCAACCTTGAGGTCGGAACGCGCAAAAAGGTCTCATTCGTGGACATATCGGGACACGCCAGGTCGCCAGAAAGCATGGTGCGCCGGCTTGCGAAATTGAACCGCGCCGATGTCGCAGTTGGTGGCCTGCTGGGAGCAAAGCACTATTTCCCAAGCCTCGACATGGCCGGCACGACGAGGCTGGACCTTGTTGTTCACGGCACGCCGTCGCGCTCGCTGTCATTCATCGATGAGCTCGATCCCGCTCTGGCGCCATCAAAGGAGGCCAATGCGAGAGCCTCGGTTGTCGTGCACTTCCTCCCAAGGGCAGAACCGTTCTTCGAGCAAGACCAGGAAGGAAACCGATGGGCAGACCCGATCGTGTGTATGTCGGATCTGCAGGAAGCAGGATTCGACCAGCAGGCTGAGGACCTCTTACAAAACCTCGCGTTCAATCGCGCCTGATATGAAACTACTGATCAACCCCAGGACCGTGGTGAATCAAGTGGCCTTGGCCTTGCCCGAGAGCTGCAGAGGCGACGTGATCATCATCGGCAGCCTCGCAGCTGGCTACCATTTCTTCAGAGAAAATACAGACGACGGCCTGCGCACAAAAGACGTCGATTGCATGATAGCGCCACACGCCAAATCGATCGTTGCAGCCCAAAAGGTGACTGAGCAGCTCATTGATTCTGGATGGGGCTTCAGAGACGGTCAAGAGTGGAGCAAGCCAGGCACCAGTGATCAACCGGTCGAACAGCTGCCTCTGGTCCGCCTGCGTCCTCCCGGCCAGACAGAATGGTTCCTCGAACTGCTCGTTGCGCCCGCAGAGCTGCCTGACGAGGAGGCGGAGATACCTGGCCGGCGACTCGAGAGGTTCGAAACGAAAAAGGGCAGTTTTGCGCTCTGCAGCTTCGGATTCCTCGCCGTGACAGAAGTGGATCCCGTCGTAAGTGATCACGGCGTGCGCGTTGCTCGTGCGGAAATGATGGCGTTGGCCAATCTGCTGCACCACCCCGTCATCGGACCTGCCACGATGTCCGGGCACTTTGCTCAACGAAAGATCAAGCGCTCCAACAAGGATCTGGGCCGGGTCCTGGGCCTTGCGTTTCTCGCAGAACGTGCTCAGGAGGACTCTACGACAACATGGGCGCAGGCCTGGCAGGCGGCACTGGCAGCCAAGTTTCCTCGTCAAGCGGCGCGACTTCTCGCCCGATCTTGCGATGGAATCAAAGCACTTCTAGACAGCCCACAAGCCCTTGAAGAGGCGCTTTTGACGCTGAATCTGGGGCTACTCTACAAGTTCAACCTCGACGATCGAGCACTCGCGGCCATTGGTCAACGCTTCATGGAAGATGTCGCGCGACCGGCACGAACTCTTGCGAAATCGATGCAATGAAGGACACGGACGGCTTGGAACCCATCGTTCGAATTGCCGGTGTCGTGGCCACACACGGCCAACGAGCGCTGGCGGCCTCTTTGTCCACGCGGTTCGAGACGCAGCAGATCCAGATCTTCGACGAAAAAGCGAGAACGGTGGAACTCATGAACAAGGCCATCCCGGACGCTCTGGTCACCGGCCATGAAGACCTTATCGGCAGTTTGAAGTTGCCAGATCTCGATGATCGCCATGCCTCGCGGCAGCCATCCGGTGCAACGCAAGCGTGGTCGTCACCTTCAACGAGCGGGACTTTCCCGTCGAAGCTCTGTCAACCTTGGGCGTCGAAGTTCAGCACCCAGACGAGTTCATCGACAACCTCTTCGATCTGGATCAGGCCGCCGTCGTGTCGCAGCGCAGAAGCAGCGCAGCACCCCCCGGAGTCCCCCCATCGAAGCGGACCGATATCCGAGGATCCTGTTGAAGCAAGCCTTTCAAGGACGGTTCGAGACATGTCCAGGTTCAGATCTGTCCTGTAGCAGCGAGGATCGAGCCTTTTCGAACGACTCCGCCAAACGCAACGTTCAAGGCGCAGGTTGTTGCGCAGCGTGTCAACGCCGATGAGATCTGCCCCCCAGGTGCGTCAGAGATCGGCGGAATTCAACATCTCGACTTCACGCTCATCGTCAGTGAAGCAATCTCACGCGCCAAGGCGGTGAATGACGCAGACCAGATGATTGTGAAGGTCGACGGGGTGATGGGCGGAAAGCCCTGTTTCAAGGGGACTCGGCTACCCATCGAAATGGTTTTGTCGTCGCTCGAAAAAGGCGATCTCGGAAGACCTCTTCGCTGAAGAATGCTCTCACCAGAGGGCAAGTTCAGGCTGCGCGGTGTGCGCACAGGACCATCCCCAACGAGGGCAGCCCGTGCGGCTTGGCGCTGCCAAGCCGCACGGGCAATGAAATTACTGATCCAGGAGCGCCTGAGTTCATGCTGAACGCCAAGCTGAGCAAACGAGATGCACGCGGAACGCGATGCTCGCGCCGCGGGCGCCCAAAGGGGGGGCCGCGGGCGTCATTGCGCATCGTTCTGGCTGGGGGCCGGCGGCGACGCGTGCCGTTGCCCGCTCCGCGCGATGCTTGCTGCGAACTCCTCCGCGAAGAGCCGCCGCCGCGCCGGTGTGAGTTGCTTCCCCAAGGGCAGCGAAGCACTGCCGCTGCGCAGTGTCAAGGCGCCTGACCGATCGCGCTCGAGCCGTACCCAGCAAGCATGAAAGTCGACCTCCCGCTCGCGACCGCCGTGGCTGGTTTCGATGTGGACAGCACCGGCCTCGACACGGATTCGCTCGCCGTCGTTCGCATGGCGCGCATACACCAGCCCGGCGATGCAGAGCGCGGCCAGCTGACATCCACAGAAGAACATCACGAGCGGATAGCCGGCGACCCAGAAGCCCGCGCCGACGAGAGCCATGAGCAACGCGAGTGCGCCGATATGCCAGAAGAAGGTGCTTGGCCGCATGGCGCAGTTGCGCGTGAGCTTCCAGGCGGCAGGCTGCATGGACGTGGGCGTTTCCTGCGCTGTCCGGGACGAGGTGGGTGGCGGAGTCGGCATAGGCGCGAACAAATCGAGATGGATGGCCGGCCTGGGCAACCGTTGTGCCCGGGCATGGAAATACCTTCCGGGCCCCGGGCCGAAGACCCGGCGATCTCCAAATTCAGGCGCGATCCCGGCCCGCTGCCTGGCGGCGACCGTACCGTGACCAGCTTTCCTTGTCCCCATGGTCGGCTCCGCGCGCTCGGGCGCACGGACCGCAGAGTCGTCGCCAGGTCGATCGGGCGCGCGCTGCAGATCGCGCCAGCGCCCCGGAGAGGCAAGCGCCGAAAACGTGGTTGCGGCAACGCCGGCCGCACGGCACGCCCCGGGTCGCGCGTGGCCAGAGGTGCCATGCGCACCACCGGGGAATCCTGACGTGCCGCACCGCGGGCACCACCAGACTCGTCGCGCGCGTCTAGGATTGCGCAGGCTTCGAATCGCTGGGTTGGTTGCGGTCGGAGAACTGCTCCGAGGGCGGACCCAGGCGCCCGCTGTCGCCTCCCTTCGCGTGCGTCGTGCCTCCGGTACGCGCCATGTTGCCTCGGCCCGCGTAGATTTCGTCATCGTCGAAATTCAATGGCGCCCTGTCTTCTGCGCCGCCACCGCTCACAGTGGCGCCCGGCACCGGGGTGTCTTGGCCATGAGGGCCGATTGCGTCCAGCGGGCCGGCAACGTCCTGCGGCTCGTCGTCTTGCGGCTTCGCGATTGTCATGAGGGGCTCCTTGAATGAAAGCCCTGATGTTGACCCACGCAGCCGCGATGCGCGGCCGCATGCAGCGCATCAGCCTGCCGGACCGCGCCTACGCACCGGTGCGAGGAAGCTTCTACGCAACGCACTGTCGAATGTTGCGCGCTGACTGTCCCTCGGGCTGCGCTAGCCGGGCACGTCCCTTGCCAAGTCGCTGCACCCTCCAACTGACGGCTGTGCCATGACGACTTACACATCGGACGGACGTTCCGTCCCCGACGCCCCCCCGCATGGCGCATCCGCCCATGACGAGCACCACGCGATACCCGCGGGCTGGAGGCGATGGCTGTTCGCCACCAACCACAAGGACATCGGGAGCCTGTACCTCCTCTTCAGCCTGACGATGCTGATGGCGGGCGGCGTGCTGGCGCTGCTGATCCGGGCGGAGCTTTTCAGGCCCGGGCTGCAGCTCTTCAATCCCGAGGTGTACAACCAGTTCGTCACCATCCATGGGTTGGTGATGGTGTTCGGCGCGATCATGCCGGCCTTCGTGGGCTTCGCGAACTGGATGGTGCCGCTACAGATCGGCGCCTCGGACATGGCGTTCGCGCGCATGAACAATTTCAGTTTCTGGCTGCTTCCGCCAGCGGCCATCTTGCTGATCGCGCCCTTCTTCATGGACATCGGTTCGGCGGCGTCGGGCTGGACGCTCTACCCGCCTCTGAGCCTGCAGATGGGTCCGGCCATGGACTTCTCGATCTTCGCCGTGCACATCATGGGCGCCAGCTCGATCATGGGCGCCATCAACATCGTGGTCACCATCCTCAACATGCGTGCGCCGCGCATGACGCTGATGAAGATGCCCATGTTCTGCTGGACCTGGCTGATCACCGCCTATCTGCTGATCGCCGTCATGCCCGTTCTGGCGGGCGCTGTGACCATGCTGCTCACCGACCGCCACTTCGGCACCGCCTTCTTTCAGCCAGCAGGCGGCGGAGATCCGGTGCTGTTTCAGCACATCTTCTGGTTCTTCGGCCATCCCGAGGTCTACATCATGATCCTGCCGGCCTTCGGAATTATCAGCCAGGTGGTGCCGGCGTTTTCGCGCAAGCGACTGTTCGGCTATGCGTCGATGGTCTACGCCACCGCGTCGATCGCGATCCTCTCGTTCATTGTCTGGGCGCACCACATGTTCACCACCGGCATGCCGGTGACGGGGCAGCTCTTCTTCATGTACGCGACGATGCTGGTGTCGGTGCCGACGGCGGTCAAGGTATTCAACTGGGTCGCCACCATGTGGATGGGCTCGATCACCACGGAGACCCCGATGCTGTTCGCGATCGGCTTCATCTTCGTGTTCAGCATGGGCGGCTTTACCGGGCTGATCCTGTCGGTCTCGCCGATCGATATCCAGGTCCATGACACGCACTATGTCGTGGCTCACTTCCACTATGTGCTGGTGGCAGGATCGCTGTTCGCCATGTTCGCCGGCTACTACTACTGGTCACCCAAGTGGACCGGCGTGATGTATCGGGAGCGCCGCGGGCAGATCCACTTCTGGGTCTCCCTCGTCAGCTTCAACGTCGCGTTTTTCCCGCTGCATTTTCTGGGCCTGGCGGGCATGCCGCGGCGCTACGCAGACTATCCCATGCAGTTCGCGGACTTCAATGCCGTGGCCAGCGTCGGCGGGTTCGCGTTCGGACTCGCGCAGGCCTATTTCGTCCTGTTCATCGTGCTGCCGGCGCTGCGTGGACGCGGTGAGCCGGCACCCGCCAAGCCCTGGGAGGGCGCCGAGGGGCTGGAATGGGAGGTCCCCTCGCCTGCGCCTTTCCATACCTTCGAGACCCCGCCTCGCCTCGACCCGACCGCCACACGCGTCATTGGCTGAGACAGCGAAGCGCCGAGACCGTCGTCATGAACAACGCTGCCTGGCTCCTTGTCGGAGGACTGCTGGGTTGGGGGCTGAGCTTCGCGCTGGCGTACTGGCGGGAAACTCGCCAGCCGGTGACCCTGCACATCCTGCTTGGCGCCGTCGTTGCCGGCATCGCCCAGTGGGCGGTGCGAGGGTTCTAGACCCGAGGCCCTTGCGGCGCATGAACGCCGTGCGCGGCGGAGCCGGAGAAACCGCCCCGCTCGGCATGGACCAGCGACTGCGTGGCATGGAGGCCCTCGGGCGTCCAATGGTGACCTGGAGAAAGTACATCGACCCCGGCTTCGGAGGCTGGCAGCGCATGCGTGCGCAGGCCGAGTGCCGGATTGTGGACCCCCTTGCGCTTCGAGGCCGGCGTGTGTGTCCGGAGGTCCAGCCTGGCCTGCGAACGAAAGCTTCGCGCGCGCGCGCCGCGCTCGGCAACGCTGGCGTCGAAGCGCAGCCCATCGGCGCTGTGGTCGCCGCGCAGCCAGTCGAAGATGACCTGCAGCTCGTAGTCGGTAAAGACACCGAACATCTCCGCACGCTCGCCCTGCAGCAACTGCCAGAAACGCGAGCCGCTCGGATCGGCACCCTTGACGATCCAGCCCTTGGCCTCCAGCGCGCCGAGAAAGGCGCCGACTGGTTCGCCGCCGCCGAGCCACTCGTTGACCGTGCGCCCGCCGATGCGGCAATAGTCTGAATGCGCCCCGGCGCCGGCGGCGGATTTGGCCGTGAAGATCCGCAGCACCTCGGCGTCCACATCGAAGGCCTTGATGGCCGCCGTGGTTCCCAGCCCCAGATCGTTGAGCCGATAGCCCGTGCGGACCCGGCGCCAATACCCGGCCGCGTCGCCATAGCGCGATGCATTGAGCGCTACCGCGTCGATCGCCTTCTTCGCATGGCCGCTGTCGGTGTTGTCCACGGTCACGTGCAGGGTGAAGTAATACGGGTCGATTCCGAGTTCGTCGAGTTCGAAGGCCGTGATGAGCAGGTGCAAGGGCAACTGCTCGTAGCCCAGATTGAAGCCGATCACTTCGGGCAGCATGCGCTGCGTCACCACGCCCAGGGCCAGCTGGATGGCCCCCTGCTCGAAGTACTCGTCGGGCAGATGGGCACCGCAAGTGAGCCCGTTCGCGTCGAGCAGCTTCTTGTACAGGAGCACATGGTTCTTGGTCTCGTCGCCGTTTCCGAGCTCTTCCAGATAGGTCTGCGCCAGTCCGCTCATCCGCGGATCGGCGCGATGCCGCAACGTGCCATAGAGCCACGACCCGTCGACCAGCTTGGTCGGCGCCACGCTCTGCAGGAAGTTCAAGGCGTGGGCGCGGTTCGAGAAATAGCGCCGCGGCGCCCCCTCCTTGCGGCTGGCCAGATAGGCCTGGTAGGCGCAGGTGGCCCGACGCGCCGAAGCTTCCATCCAGTCGGACAGGCCCGCAGGCGAGTCCGGGAGATCGTCGGGCTGCTGCGCCACCCTGTCGATCGCCTGGCCAAGCAGCAACTCCGCACGCCGGCGGGCCGCGTTCTTGTCGGCGCGGGGGTGGAGCAGCGAGTGATAGACATCACGGAACAGCGCCTGCGATGCGATCGCCGGGGCCGTGGAGGCCACGGCGGCGAGATAGCGGTCGTCCGAGCAGGCATAGCGCTGGGGGCCCGGCGTCGGCAAGTTGGCCTGCGCAGGAGCGGACGAAGCGCCGGATGCGACGGCCGAAAGAGGGACTGGCGACGAGGCGTTCGTCCGATCAGGGGGCGAGATAAAAGGCGTGGGTGAGGTTGCGGCTGTCATGCACCAAGAATCCACCTTCTGGACTTGGCCGGCTTCAGGATTCGGACCCTCTGCCTGTGGGACAGCGTGCCGGCGCGCCATGGGTCGCTGTACGACAGCCCCAATTGCGGCACGCCGGAAAACACCTTGCCCCCGGCGTCAGACTGTGCCGCGCAGCGCCGGCAGCACCTGCGCGCCGAACACGTCGATGAAGCCCTCCTGGTCGCGGCCCACCTGGTGCAGGTCGATGGCCTCGACGCCGAGTGCGGCACAAGCCTGTAGATGTGCGACGTGGGCCTGCGGATCGCTCGAGACGAAGACATGCGACTGCATCGCTTCGGCCGTCAGATGACGGGTGGCCGCATCGAAATCCTCCGGCTGGCGCAGCTCGGTGTTCGCGTCGCCTGGCGCCGCATTGAAGCGCCAGTTTTCATGCGCCTGCTGCAGCGCTTCGGCTTCCGACGGCGCCCAGCTCAGATCGACCTTGAGGAAGACGGGTTTGCCGCTGCCCCCGCCGCGCCGGAATGCGGCGATGGTGCTGCGCAGCGCTTCGACGTCACGCCCGACCGTCAGCAAGCCGTCGGCCCAGCCGCCCAGCCATTGAGCAGTGTCGGCACTGGTGGCAGCCCCGACCAGAAGCGGCGGCGTGGCCGGACGGCACCACAGCCGCGCGTCGCGCAGCATCGGGGGCCCTTCGGTCGTCACCCGTTCTCCGGCGAACAGGGCCTTGATGGCCATCGCGGCATTGAAGAGCCGCTGGTTGCGTCCGGCCTTCGGCGGCCATTCGGGGCCGGCCACGGCCTCGTTCACCGCTTCTCCGCTGCCCAGCGCCACCCACGGCAGGCGGCCGGGAAACATCGCGGCCAGCGTGGCGATGGCCTGCGCCAGCACCACCGGCTGGTAGCGCCACCCGCCCGGTACGGTGACCGTGCCGAAGTGCAGGCGTTCGGTCGCCTGCATCGCGGCCCCAAGCCATGACCAGGTGAAGGCGGATTCGCCTTGCGTGGGCGACCAAGGCTGCAGGTGGTCGGAACTGAAGGCGCCGTCGAAGCCGGCCTGTTCGGCGCGCTGCACCCAGCCCAACAGCGCTCGCGGCGGGAACTGCTCCTGTGAAACGTGATAGCTGTAGACCGTCATGCCAGCGCGCTGGCAAGGCGCATGCCGCCCGCTCGCTTCAAGCCTGCGCGCCCAGGCGCCGGTGGATGGTCGAAGCGGCAATGGCCGCACCGCCCGCGGCCACGGCGATCTGGTTGAGACCCTGCGCGACATCGCCGATCGCGTAGAGGCCGTCGACGTCGCTCGCATGGTGCGCATCCACCACCACGTAGCCGCTGTCATCGGTCGTCGCGCCGAGCGCACGGGCGAACTGCGCGTGCACATCGAGGCCGAGCGCGCAGTACAGCGCGTCGCGGCGCGTCTCGCGTTCGCCATGCACCACCGTGACCTGCCCGTTCCAATGGCGGATGCTGCGCACCGGCTCCTCGGGGCATACGATGCCGGCGCGGCCGAGGCGCAGACGCTCTTCGACGGAAAGCACCCCTGCCCCGCCTTCCATGAAGAGCACCAGATCGGCCGTGAAATGCCGCAGGTAGATCGCCTCGCCGACGCCGTGCGCCCCGTCGGCATAGACGCCGACGGCGCGGTCGATCACCTCGTAGGCGTCGCACACCGGGCAGTAGCGCAACGCGCCGGCACGCAACGCCTCCAGCACATGCGGCATCGCGGGAGGAATGTCGGTGGCGCCGGTGGCCAGCAACAGACATTTGCCGCGCGCAGAACCGCCCTTCCAGTGCACGGCGAAGCCATCCGGATCGTGCTGCACCCGCTGCGCCGTGGCGACGACCGAACGCACCGGGTATTGCCGCAGCTGCGTGCGCAGCGCCTCCAGCAGCGTGCTGCCCGCGATTCCGTCCACGAAGCCAGGATAGTTGTGGGACTGCGGGATCTTCGAGAGGCGGCTCTGGTTGGCGTCGATCAGCACTACCGAGCGGCGAAAGCGTGCGAGGTAGATCGCCGCGGTGAGTCCTGCCGGGCCGCCACCGACGATCACGACGTCGGCGGACGTTGCGGTCGGGGCTGTGTTGTCGTGGTCGGCTTCCATGCGTTTGATGTGACGGCGCCCCGACGTGGGGGCGCGCTTGTGCAATGCGTCGGCATGAGCAAGCGGCGTGCCGCAAAGCACCTCGGCATCGCTTCAGCGGCACTTTCCAAAACTGCACCTGGGCAATGGGACGACACCTACACGCGCGCTTGGGCACGGTTGCCAGCCTTGGCCTTTTCACCCGCCGGAGTACCCCATGCCCATCAAGTCGATCAACGATCTTTTCGTCCACGAAATTTCCGACACGTACAACGCAGAGGAGCAGACGACACGGTCGTTGCCGAAGCTCGCGCGTGCCGCGACCGACCCCGAACTCCAGAAGGCTTTCGAGGAGCATCCGGAGGAAACTCGCGGCCAGGGGGAGCGACTCGAACAGGTTGCAGAGCTGTGCGGCTTCAAGCGCAAGCGCATCAGGTGCGACGGCATGGAAGGTCTGTTGAAGAAGCCATGTCGCTGGTCGACCGGATCGGCGCCGGACCCATCCTCGATGCCGCGCTGACCGGCTCTGCGCAGAAGGCCGAGCACTACGAAATCGCAGGCTATACCTCGCTGTGCCTCCTGGCCGAGAAGCTCGGTCTCTCTGACGCGGTGCCGCTGCCGCAGGCGACGCTTGCGGAAGAACAGGCAACCGACCAGCGTCTCGGTCTGCTGCCCAGGCCACGCAGATCGAAGAAGCCGTCGGCTGAGGGACATCCACCCGGCGCAGGGCGGCGTTGCGGCGCGTTCCCCCCTGTTCCGCCCTCCGACCGAAGCGCGTTCCGCGTACCGCTGACGCGGGCGGTGAGCACATGGCTTGCCGCGGGCTGGGCAGCAATGCCCGCCCCCCCCACGGAGCCCGCGATGAACCCAGTGCCTCAGCCTGCCTGCCCGCACCTTCCCTGGAGCCCCGCGCACCGGGCCTTGCGCCTCCAGCGAATGCAGTTGCCGCAGCCTCGATGCGCACTCGGCCGTTTCGCCGACGGCGTGCGCGGTCACTAGCGCTGCAGCTCAGGCGATCGAGAATGTCCCGGCGACGTGGCGCGGCAGATCGTCTTCGCGCGAAAGGCGCGCGACAGGGGTGCTTCAATGACGCGCACACGCGAAGCGCCCGGAAAAATATGCAGCATCAAAAGCAGCGCCCCCCTCGCACTCAGGCACGGTTGCGCAACACCACCAGCCGCGAGAGTCCGAGCAGGTTCACCGGCTCCAGTGCAAGGACCCGCCAATCGTGCGCGAGGATCTGTTCCTCGTAGCGGAAGTCGGAACGAAAGCCGACATGCTCGGCGGCCGACCGCACTGCCCGCTCCAGCAGCCACCATGCCCGGCTGCCGCTGAAATGATTGAGCACCACGATGGTCCCGCCGGGCTTGCACACCCGCCGAATCTCGCGCACCAGCTCCGCCGGGCGCGGCGTGACCGACAGCACGTAAGGCACGGTGACGCAGTCGAAGCTCGCATCCGGAAAGCGCATGCACTCGGCGTCCATCTGCTCGATGCCGATGCGGTGGGTCGGCAGCCGGGCCGAACGTTCGCGCGCCCGAGCGAGCATGGCCTGCGACAGGTCGATGCCAACGATGTCCGCGGTCGACGGATACCCCGCCAACGCGAGCCCCGTGCCCACGCCCACCTCCAGCAAGGTCCCGGGCGCCAATGCGCGCACCACCGTCGTCATGCGGCGGCGGCCGGGCTCGAGCACTTGACCGAACATCAGGTCGTAGAGCGGTGCGAGTCGCGCATAGGTGCGTGCCACGCCCGATTCGGACCCCTCGGTGTCGGGCACCGACGCCACGGCTGTCGGCACGTCGGCGCCGGTATGGGCCTGCGTTTGCGCATCGCGCATGGCGTTCTCGTTCACTGGCATCGTCGCTGCTTCAAAAAGTGGGCGGGTCGGTCGCATGCGCAGCGCAAGCAAGCGGGATGCCCGGCGCGCGACGCGCAGCGGCCCATCGCGCGGCACCCCGTTTGCCTCGCTCTCGGACACAGGAGGCGTGTGCGTCGCCCTACCGACCCGGTTCTCTTCTCAGGAAACGAAATGCATCAACCATTCACCGTGCAGGACCTCTTCCTGCACCACAAGGTGACCGACCTTCATTGCGCACCTGGCCTCGATCTTGCCGCCTGCGCCGTACGATCGGCCGACAGCGAGAACGACAGTTACGTGTCCCGCATCTGGGCCTTCGCGCTCGACGGATCAATGGCCCGCCAGATGACACATGGGCCTGGACTTGACCAGGCGCCCTGCTGGTCCCCCACCGGCGATCGACTCGCTTTCCTGTCCAGCAGGGGCGGTGCCTCGCCGCAGGTCTTCCTGATGCAGCGCGACGGCGGCGAGGCGTGCCAGCTCGGCCGCTTCAGCGAATCCGTGACCCAAATGAAGTGGGCACCGCACGGGCGATCGCTGATGGTGTGTGCAGCGGTTCGGGTAGATCCTGAACTGCGCGGCAAGCCCTCATCTGCCCCGCCGCCCGAACGCAAGGCGTCCGCGCCTGAAATTGCCTGGCGGCTGCCCTACAAGGAAGACGGCATCGGCTACTTGCTGCAGCGGCAGATTCACCTGTTCTCGCTCGATGCGCGAAGCGGCGAGCATGCGCAGATCACGGACGGCGCATTCGACGTCATGGCCTTCGACATTTCTGCGGACGGCAAGCAGATCGCCTATTCGCGGTCGCGTGAAGGCCGATTTGCGCACGCCACCGACCTGTGGACCTGCGACGTCGAGGGCAAGCACCACCGGAGGCTGACGCGCGAACATGCCATCGTGATGCAGCCCGTCTGGTCGCCGGACGGCCGCTTCATCGCGTTCACCGGCGCCAAGGAAGACGGCGATGCAGAGCCCAAGCTGTGGCTGTTCGACGTCGCCACCGAAGAGGTCCGGATGCTGGGCGACGAATCCTTCGATGTCGCCGATCCGCAAGCGCTGAAATGGACGCGTGATGGCGCAGCCCTCATGTGCCCACGCGCTTGGCGAGGCCGCCACCAGATCGTGTCGATCTCTGTGCCCGGCGGCGACCTGAACGTCATCGCCGCAGGCGATCGGCAACTCGGCACCTTCGCGCTGACCGACAAGCACTTTGCCTATTCCATCGATCATCCTTCGCTGCCGAGCGAACTGTGGTCCTGCGCGCTGGACGGCAGCGGCCAGAGGCAGATCAGCGACCTGAATCCGTGGTGGAAGGAACGCACGCCCATCGAAGCCGAGATCCGCTCCTTCGAAGTGCCCGACGGCCACGGCGGCACCGAGATGGTCGAAGGCTGGCTGCTGCGGCAGCGGGGCGCCAATGGCCGGCAGCCGCTGCTCAACGACATGCACGGCGGACCGGCCAGCTACGCCCTGCTCGATTTCGACACCAACGTTTTCTGGCAGGTGCTGTGCGCGCGTGGATGGTCGGTGCTGGCATTGAACGCCGTCGGGTCCTCGAGCTACGGCCGCGAGTTCTGCCAGCGGCTGGCCGGGCATTGGGGCGAGTACGACCTGCCGCAACACGTCGCCGCCATCGAGCAACTGCAGCAGGAAGGCCTGGTGGACGAACGCGTCGCCTGCTCCGGGAAATCCTATGGCGGCTACCTGAGCGCGTGGGCCACCGGGCACACGGCGCTGTTCCGAGCGGCGGTGGTCATGGCGCCGGTGGGCAACATCGAAACCCACTATGGGACCTCGGACGGTGGCTACTATGCCGACCCCTACTACGTCGCCTCGGCGCCGCATTTCGATCGCGGCGTGGCGCGCGCGCTCTCGCCGCTGCATCACATCGAGAAGTCGCGCACGCCGACGCTGTTCCTTCAAGGCAAGGAAGACGAGCGCTGCCCCAAGTGCCAGTCCGAAGAATTGTTCGTGAGTCTTGCGCGCGCGGGAGACACGCCGGCCGAGCTCGTTCTCTATCCCGGTGAGTACCACGGGTTCCTGGGCACCGGCAACCCCTCGTGTCGGGAGGATGCCGCGGGCCGCATCATCGATTGGGTCTGTCGCTACAGCGTGCTGCCGGTCGAGCCGCTCGAGCCGGAGCGCTCGGAGGAGCCAGCGGGGTCTGCCCAAAGCAGGCGAGCGCAAGACCACGAACAAGAGGTGTCTCTGGCGCTGAAATGATCGAAGAGGCAAGGTTGAGCGCGCTACCCATGAAGGTTCTTCTGGTTGAAGACGATCACCTCCTGGCGGCGCAGCTGGGACAGGTCATCCGGGCGATGGAGGGTGCCGAGCTGGTCCACGCCGCCGTGAACGACCGCGACGCATGCGACTGGATCGCTGCTCATCCCGACGGTTGGGACCTGGCGCTGGTCGACGTTTTCCTTGCCGCCGGACATGGCTTCAAAGTGCTTCGGCAATGCGCCGACCGATCGCCGCGACAGCGCGTGGTGCTGATGTCCAGCTATACCCGCGAACCGATGCGCCAGCGCGCGCTGGAAGCGGGGGCGGATGCGTTCTTCGACAAGACCGAACCGGAGAGACTTATCGACTTCTGCATCGATCTCCTCAAGAGTCGGCGCACGGCTTCCGCCGAAGACAAGGCCGACCCAAGCGATCGATGAGCGACCGGCGCGCCTCTGCGGCCCGCCTGGGCACGGGGCTTGCCGCAGGGAGCGCATGAAGAACACTCCGATTTCGCGTGAATCCAGCCCCATGCTTACGGTCTCCGCCTGGGGCCAGGGCCGGAACCTGCGCGCCTACTTCGACGGCCTGTACGCCACGCGCGACCCGTACGGCACGGCGCATCGATGGTACGAACAACGCAAGCGGAACATTTTGCTGAGTTCGCTGCCGCATCCCACCTACGAGCAGGTGTTCGAACCGGCTTGCGGTACCGGGGAGCTGACGCGCGAGCTCGCAGCCCGGTCATCGCATGTGCTGGCGAGCGACTTCTGCGAGCACGCGGTGGCGCAGGCGCGTGGGCGGCTGCAGATGTTCGACAACGTGAGCTTCGGCAACCACCGCATCCCTGCGCAGTGGCCGGCAAGCGACCCGTCGTTCGATCTGATCGTCGTGAGCGAGGTCTGTTCTTTCCTCCACCCTACCGAGATCCAGGACGTTGCGCAACGCTGCGCGGAGTCCATGGCGCCCGATGGCGTTCTGGTGATCTGCGACTGGCGTTGGCCCTTCGACGCGCGTGTCACGGACGCCGATGAAGCGCACAAGATGTTCGATGACTTGCCGCTCCATCCCCTGGTCCAGCATGCAGAGGAAGACTTCCTGTTGAGCGTGTGGAGCAACGACCCCCGTTCGGTGGCCCGGCGGGAGTCGCTTGTCTGACCGCCTGCGCGCGGCCTGCACCACCGCTCAGCCGTCGACCTTCGTTGAGCGGAAATAGGGCTGAGACGACTCCATGAAGGCGTGGTGCAGCCGCGCCAGTTCGAGTGCCTGCGCCTGCGCCTCTGCGCGCCCCTCTGCAGCGCCGTTGCGCATGGCGTTCACGGCGGCTTCGAAACGCACGGTGGCGGCTTTCCACGCCTCGTAGCGCGCGTGAAATTCGCGCCAGTCCAGCGCGTCTTCGGCGCGCGGCCCCTCCAGCGGCGTCTCGCCTCCCGCGGCCTGCACTTCCCAGGGACTGAATTGGACGTTCGGCCCTTCGATGAAGTTGTCTGCGGCGCGCTTGAGATCGGATGCGGACGGCGCGGCCTCCGCGGGCTCGATGCGGCCCGCGGCGTCCTAAGGGTCGGTGTGCTTCATGGAAAGAGGTCCTCCAAGATCAGTGAGGGTTGTTCAACCGCAGCCCGCGCACGCCTGCCAGGAATTGCGCGACCCGTGCGGGCGTACCGAGAGATTTCGAATGGGTCCCGCATCGCTCATTGCGGACCGACCATGAGCCGCGTGCGCGCGTGCTCGGCGCTCGCCACGTCTTCGGCAGGAATCCAGGTGTCCCGCTGATAGTCGAAGGTATGCACGACGGCAACGACCAGCAAGCCGACGAAGGACAACGCCGCCAGCACCCACATGTACCAGATCAACGCAAAGCCGCACAGCGTGGAGAGGCCCGCCACGGCCACGCCCGCCCAGGTGTTGCGCGGCATGTGAATCGGCCGATAGCCCTGAAGCGGGCGCGCGTAGCCTCCCTTCTTCATGTCGTGCCAGGCGTCGAGCTCGTGCACACGCGGCGTGAACGCGAAGTTGTAGGGCGGCGGCGGCGATGCGGTGGACCATTCGAGCGTGCGGCCGTCCCACGGATCGCCCGTGAGGTCGACGAGCGACGCGCGCCGGCGGAAGCTCACGTACATCTGCACCAGGAAGCAGGCGATGCCCAGCGCGATCAAGCCCGTGCCGAACGCCGAGATTCGGAACCAGATCTCGACGGCCGGGTCCTCGAAGCGGCTCATGCGGCGCGTGACGCCCATCAGTCCGAGCACGTAGCCCGGCATGATCGCGAGGTAGAAACCGACGACCCACAGCCAGAACGAGCACTTGCCCCAGAATGACTCGAGCCTGTAGCCGAAAGCTTTCGGAAACCAGTAGTTCATGCCGGCGAACAGGCCGAAGAGCACCCCGCCGATGATCACGTTGTGGAAGTGCGAGACCAGGAAGAGGCTGTTGTGCAGCACGAAGTCCGCCGGCGGCACCGCCAGCAGCACACCCGTCATGCCGCCGATCACGAAAGTCACCATGAAGGCCACGGTCCACATCATCGGCAGCTCGAAGCGGATGCGGCCGCGGTACATGGTGAAGAGCCAGTTGAATATCTTCGCACCGGTCGGGATCGAGATGATCATGGTGGTGATGCCGAAGAAGGAGTTGACGCTCGCACCCGAGCCCATTGTGAAGAAGTGGTGGAGCCACACGAGGTACGACAGGACCGTGATCACCACAGTGGCGTAGACCATCGACGCATAGCCGAAGAGCCGCTTGCCCGTGAAGGTCGAGACCACCTCGGAGTAGATGCCGAAAGCGGGCAGGATGAGGATGTAGACCTCCGGATGGCCCCATATCCAGATGAGGTTGATGTACATCATGGGATTTCCGCCGAAGTCGCTGGTGAAGAAGTTGGTGCCGACGTAGCGGTCCATCGCCAGCAGTCCCAGCACCGCGGTCAGCACCGGAAAGGCGGCGACGATCAACACGTTGGTGCACAGCGCGGTCCAGGTGAAGATCGGCATCTTCATCAGGTTCATGCCAGGTGCGCGCATCTTGATGATCGTCGCGATCAGGTTGATACCCGACAGCAGCGTGCCGACGCCCGCGATCTGCAGCGACCAGATGTAGTAATCCACCCCCACGCCGGGGCTGAAGTCGAGGTTCGACAGAGGCGGATAGGCGAGCCAGCCGGTGCGCGCGAACTCGCCGACGAAGAGCGACATCATCACCAGCACGGCGCCGCCCACGGTCATCCAGAAGCTGAGGTTGTTGAGATACGGAAAGGCCACGTCGCGCGCGCCGATCTGCAGCGGCACCACGTAGTTCATCAAGCCGGTGACGAGCGGCATCGACACGAAGAAGATCATGATGACGCCGTGCGCCGTAAAGATCTGGTCGTAGTGGTGCGGCGGCAGATAGCCTTCTGCGCCGCCCACGGCGATGGCCTGCTGGAGCCGCAGCATGACGGCGTCGGCGAAGCCGCGCAGCAGCATCACCAGCCCGAGCACCATGTACATGATCCCGATCCTCTTGTGGTCGATGCTGGTGAACCAGTCTCGCCAGAGCCGCCCCCACAGTCCGAAGTATGTGATGGCCCCCAGCAGCGCTGCGCCTATGAGGGCGACCATCGCGAAGGTGTAGAGCAGGATGGGTTCGTGAAATGGAATGGCGCTGGCGTCGAGCCGCCCGAGGAGGAGCGAAGTGGAGGGGCTGGGGTCGGTCATCTGGGGTGCCTGGCGAGATCGCGCGCGAAGATGCGCAGCCACCCGCCGTGGCAATCCGTGTGCCTGCTCGGGTCGGGCACCGTCAATGCAGCTTGAGTTCCGGCTGGTAGGTACGCCCCAGCCAGTCGCTCAGCAGGCGTGCCAGCGCGCCCCGCCATCCGTGGATGGCCAGCTCGTGCCTGCGGTAGAGCGCGGCGTACACCAGCCTTGCGCTCAGGCCTTGAACGTACTGGTCCCGACTGTGGCGGCCGAAGCGCGTGGTGAGATTGCCCGCAGCGCCACGGTCGCCGAGGGACACGATGGCGCCGGCGCTCTCGAAGCGGAAAGGCGCCACGGCCTGCCCCGCTGCGCGGGCCTTCAGCGCTGCCGCGAGATAGCGAGCCTGGGCCGACGCGATCTGTGCCGTGTAGGGCGCAGGCCGCCCATCGGCGGGGTCGACCCATTCGGCGCAGTCGCCGATGGCATAGATGTCCGGCAGTCCTGCGCAGCGCAGTTCGGCATCGACCTGCACCCGGCACGAGCGCGTGCGCGGCAGGCTCGGCATCTGCTCGAACACACGCGGCCCGCGGATGCCGGCGGTCCAGATGCGAAGCTGCGCATCGATGCGGCGCCCGCTCTGAAGCTGCACGCCCTGTGCGTCGATACCGGCGACGCGTTCGCCGAGGACGAGGTCGACCTGCCGTGCCTGGAGCGCGCGGGCCGCATAGACCGATACCTCGGACGGATTGGCGCTCAGCAGGCGGTCCGCGGCTTCGACCACCGTGAGCTGCACCTTCGAGCGTTCCAGCGTCGGCTCGTGCACCCAGAGCGCATCGATCGCGTGATTGATCTCGGCCGCCAACTCGACGCCGGTGGCGCCGCCGCCGATGACCACCACAGACAGCCGGTCCTGCTCGCCCCGAGCGACACGAAAGGCGCCCACCAGGAGGGCGTCGCGAATCTGCACGGCCTGGTCGGTGTTGTTGAGGAAGAGGCAATGCTCGCGCGCGCCTGGCGTTCCGAAGTCGTTCTCCTCGCTGCCCAACGCCAGCACCAGCCGGGCGTAGGAAATCGTGCGCTCGGGAAGAACGTCTTCGCCGTCGGGTCCGAGCAGCGGCGCCAGTGTCATCGTGTGGCCGACTGGGTCGACCTGTTGAATGTCACCGATCTCGAACCGGTAGCCGTGGGCGGTCGCATGGCCAAGGAACGAGCTCTCGGCAGCGACCGGGCTCTGCATCGCGGTGGCGATCTCGTGCAGCCGCGGCTTCCAGATATGGCCCAGGGCGCGGTCCACCAGCACGACCGACGGGGGATCGCCGTTTCGGCTTTTCTCGCGCGCTTGTCTGCTCAGGCGCGTGACGAGTTCCAGTCCTCCCGCGCCGCCGCCCACTACCACCGTGGGTCCGTCGCGCCAACGCGTCGCGGGTTCTGTGTAGGTCTCCAAGGCTTGGGGCTGGGTGGAACCATCGGAAGGCGCGGTGGGCTCGGTGAACATACGCCGCACGATGGCAAACCACGTTCCCGGCGGGCACGCGTGGTAAGCACGACACGCGTGGCATGGCATGCGCGGGAACGGCGATTGCCCGCCGGTGCGGATCACCTTCAGAAGATGCACATGGCGATATCCACAGAAACGTCCAATTCCGCGGCGGGCCCTTCCAGCGCCGGCGCCACCGGGTCGCATCCGGGGGCGGGACCCGCAACAGGAGGCCGTCAAGACGCCCGACGGCGTCGAGTTCCTGCATGCGGGGAGCGGCAACTCGCTGGGCAGCGCCTGACCGCCGGCGGCCAGTCCAACATCGCGTCGCGTGACGCACTGCCCGACACCAACGCCGAGGACGAACGGGAGGCCAAGGGCCGCAGCGCCGGCGAAGGCGGCTCCGAAGCACACCCATGACCGAAGGCGCGGTCGACCCACTACAGCCACCGCGCCAGGACGAGCGGCCGGTCTTCCTCAACCCGCTGAAAGTCCACCTGCCGGTCACGGCGACGGTGTCTCTGGGTCACCGCATCTCCGGACTGCTGCTGGTCCTGGTGTTGCCGCTGGTGGCCTACCTTCTGCACCGAAGCCTCGCCGCGGACGCCGACCTGAGCGGCTGGGCGTCCGCGTTGCGGAGCTGGCCCGGCCGCTTCGTCCTGCTGCTGTTGACATGGGCAGCGGTGCACCACACCGCTGCGGGCGTGCGGCACCTTCTGTTCGATGCGGGCTACGGCAACCGCTACCGCCAGGCCCGGCGCACCGCCTGGACAGTGCACGGGATCGCGATCGCGGTCACCCTGCTGGCGCTGGTGGCCATGGTGTGGGGAGCCGTGCGATGAAAGCCGTCCACGGCGCCGTGCGCAGTTGGGCGCTTCAGCGCGCCACGGCGGTGCTTGCCCTGGCACTCTTGCTGTACTTCCTTCTGCATCTTGCGCTCGCCCCACCTGCCACGCAGGCCGAGTGGCGCGCGTGGCTGCTGGCGCCGGCGATGCGCCTGGCGATGCTGCTGTTCTTCATCGCGGTCGCGCTGCATGCGTGGGTTGGCGTGCGCGACGTGATCCTCGACTACATCAAACCTCTCGGCCTTCGGCTGGGCGCCCTGCTGCTGCTGGCGCTCTGGCTGGCCGGCACCGTCGGCTGGGTGGGTCTCTCGCTTTCTCCGGCGGCGTGATGCCGCGCAACACCAGGAACCCACCGTGAAACTCTCCATCTACCGCTACGAGCCCGAGAAGAGCGCCAAGCCGCGCATGGTCGACTACGAGATCGAACTCCAGGGCGAGCGCATGCTGCTCGACGTGCTGGAACGGCTCAAGGCCGTGGATCCGAGCGTGAGCTACCGGCGCTCCTGCCGCGAAGGCGTCTGCGGCTCGGACGCGATGAACATCAACGGGCGCAATGGCCTGGCCTGCCTGACCAACATCCGCACGCTGAAGGAACCCGTCGTGCTGCGACCATTGCCGGGCTTCCCGGTGATCCGCGACCTGGTGGTCGACATGACGCGCTTCTATCGCCAGTACTACGCGGTGCGCCCGCACGTCATCGCCCACGCGCCGCCGCCCGAGCGCGAACGCCTGCAATCGCCCGAGCAGCGCGAGGCGATCGATGGCCTGTACGAGTGCATCCTCTGCGCCTGCTGCTCGAGTTCGTGCCCGTCCTACTGGTGGAACCCGGAGCGCTTCCTCGGGCCCGCGGCGCTGCTCCAGGCAGCCCGCTTCATCGCCGACTCGCGGGACGACGACACCGACCGGCGTCTGGAGGAACTCAACGATGCCTACAAGCTCTTCCGGTGCCGCGTGATCATGAACTGTGCGGACGTGTGCCCGAAGGGCCTGAACCCGGCCGCTGCGATCGAAGGACTGCGTACCGCGATCGTCAAACGCAGCTTTTGATCGCATGAGATGCCGGCACCGCGGGCGCCGGCTCTGCCGTCAGCTGCCCTCCTGCTGCTGCGGCGGCTCGGCCGCGCCGGCCTCTCGCGCGACGCCCCGAACATCGAGCCCCGGCGACGTCGCGAGCAGTGCCTCCATGCTCGCCCGGCGAGCGGGATCGACCGCGTCGACCACCAGCAGATACACGCCCCGCGTGATGACTTTCGATAGGTTGTGCTCGTAGGGTGCGCCGGCCCCCCCGCCCGGCGCGATGCGAGAGGCGGCGCCTGCCGTGGGCCGCCCGTTGCCGACGAGGAAGTTGCCCTCCACCGGACCGGCCTCGTCCTGCAGCACCTCGATCCTGACGGTGCCGGGCGGCAAGCCCGCGTCGAGCAAGGCAGTGCGAGCCGCCTCGGCGTGCTCGAAGCTGTCGAAGCTGCGGAGCAGGCCGGGTTCCGACGCGCCGGCGCTGGTCATGGCACGTCAAGGGGCGGAACCACGGACGTCGTCGGCGCCATGGCGGTGCCCATCAGGCTCGCGTCCTGCAGCGTGAGGTCGCGCACCAGGTCACGCAGGCGTGTGAGGTGCAGCGCCTCCTGGTCGCGGGCCAGCAGGCAGCTGTCGGCGATGCCGTTGTGGCCGCTGGCCTGCGCGAGCGCGATCAACAGATCCCAGCCGGCGTTGTCGATCAGCTCGGCATCGAGCATGACGTGCAGCGACTGGACCAGCGACGTGCGCGGATCGTTCATCGCCTGCACCATGCCCATGGTCTCGACGCCGACCAGGTCGGCGCAAGGCGTCTGTGCGGTGGGGTCGGCGCCGAGCGATTCCAGGGCCTTCACCAGGATGCCGAAATGCTGAGCCTCTTCGTCCCGGTTTGTCTCGAGCATGGCGAGAGCTTCGCCCGGCAGCGCGACCGTCGCGACACGGCACTTGGCCAACAGCGTGTCGTAGAGCCGCACGCCGCCGCGCTCGAACGCCAGTCGCTCGCCGAGTTTGTCGACCAGCACTTGAGGCCGCGAACCGGTGACCATGTCCACGCCCGACTTCAGCATGCCCTTGGCCGTGCCCGGCACCGGCACCGAGCCGAGACTTTCGCTGCCCTGCGCGTACTCGGCGCGGATAGCGAGGTCGTCGCGCCCGTTGTTGCGGTCGGGAAAGAAGCCGCTCAGGCCGGCCTCGAGTTCGGCAGTATCGAACGGGGACATCTGCACGCCAGTGCGGTTGATGCCCAGGTGGGTCTTGGTTTCCATGGGGTGCTCCTTCGTTGGATGGGTGCAATGGGTGCGATGGGTGCAGGACTCAGGCGGTCCGGACGTTCGGTGCCGGCTGCTCGAGACCGGCCGCCGGGTCGGCGCGCAGTTCGGTGCCCGGCCGCCAGCGGTAGCCCGACGCCACCGCGTTCGAGGGCGAGCCGGCCGAGTTGATGTGCTGGCGATAGGCGAGCGAGCGTTCGCTTTCCTGCTCCTTCGGCACGAACTGGGTGCCGTAGGCGCGCAAGTCGACCTCCGCCGCCAGCACCTGGCGGATGAACTCGCGCTGCGAGGCGATCGGAATCGGGTCCGGCAAAGTGGCCGGAAGAATCTCTGCGACGTCGCGGCGCTCGATTTTCTGGAACTGCTCGATGGCCACATGCAGCTGGCCCAGCTCGTAGTCCAGGAAGCGCTCCCATATCGCGCGAATGCGCGGGTTGCTTTCCTGCGTGGCACAGCCGTGGTAGTTGTAGACCTCCATGGCTTCGTGCAGCACCCACTTCTCGAGCCAGGTCTCGGTCGGATCGATGATCGATTCGTACTGCGTGGTGTGCTGCTCCTCGATCGATGCGATCTCGGCATACAGCAGCCGGGCCATGGGGTCGGAGAACAGCGGCCCGACGTTCATGTAGTAGTTGTGGGTCTGCTGCTCCGACGCCATGATGGTCAGCGCATGCAGCTTCGACAGCGGCGCGGCCGTGGTGCGGTCGTAGTGCTCGCGCAGGTCGTCCATCGGGTCGCGATGCTCTTCGACGGTCGGGCGACCCGGCAGGATGTCGGTGTAGCTCTGCAGGATGTTGTTGGCGTCCTTGCCTTCGAGCCGGTCGAGCAGCGCCGAGTAGCGGTGCATGTGGTCGAAGTCTTCGAGCAGTCCGAAGCGGTAGACCTGCGCGAGGTACGGGTCGGGCTCCCGCAGCGCCACGCCGGCCGTCACGTCGATGGCCACCTGCTCGTAGGCGATGGTGGTTTCCAGCGGCGAATGGTCCGCACCGAGCAGCCAGTTGACCGTGGTGGCCTGGTGCTGCTCCACCCGCCGAAGCTGCGCCAGCACCGGCTGCAGCGAGCGGTTCATGCGGGCGCACGCGTGGGAGAAGTTCAGGGCTTCGATCTCGAGCCCGTTCATCAAAATGATGCGCACGCGGGTGTAAGCGTCGTCATCGAGCTTGCTGATCGGCTTTTGAACCATGTCGCGCCAGGTGAAGCGCTGCCGGTCCAGTGGCATGCCGCGGTTGTCCAGGATGTTCAATGTCATGTCGGTTTCCAAGGTGGGGTGGGACGAGAGGGCCGAGAAGCCCGGGCCTGGCACCTCGGCAAGGCAGATGCCTGCGAGGCGCCGAAGGGCATGGCACGCGCGTTGCCCTTCACATCTCCTCAATCGCCGCACTCGGCGCACCCTCTGACGACCCTCTCTCTCTGGAGCCACTGATGACAACGATTGCCACGGACGAACTGACCGACGGGCAGCTGGTCGACTTGCCGCCCGAAGCCGGCGACGTGAACGCGCCGCGCTTCGAACCGAACGACGATTGGCTGCGCAACACCGATGCCGCCTCGCAGAAAACGGCGATGTGGCGCTGGTTTGCCACGCGCTACGAAGAACTGGAGACCTCCACGCCGCATAACAAGGAGGGCAACTTCTTCTTCGGCAGGAAGGACCCTCCGGTGAGCGCGCAAGGGGTGCTGCGCGAGCGGTTCGGCGCGGTCGTGCCACCGGAGGTGCTGGCCGGCCTCGTCAGCGCGCTCCAGGCCAAGGCCGGTGACGCATGGGCCAAGGTGGAAATGGACAAGCTCAGCAGTTGAACGTCGCCCGGCGCATCAGTGTGCATCGGTGCGCGTCGCCGTCTTGGCTTTAGCGCCCGGCCGGAGTGCCGACGGTGCGGTGCAGCGTGCCGGCAGACGACGCGGCCGGCGGCGCCTCCCGCATCTGGGCGCGGTGCGCGATGTCGGCCGAGAGCCGCTCCGTGAGATCGGGCAGCATGCGGTGCGACGCATAGCCGCCGACGGCTTT
The DNA here is from genome assembly GCF_014170375.1 of Variovorax sp. UMC13. Taxonomy (GTDB): domain Bacteria; phylum Pseudomonadota; class Gammaproteobacteria; order Burkholderiales; family Burkholderiaceae_C; genus Variovorax. The sequence goes on from NZ_LZZW01000015.1 coordinate 102,154, forward strand.
CCAGCCGACCGGCAGCTCTTCAACCGGGTTCACGGTGACCCAGACGATGGCTTCCACCACCTTCTGCGGGTCGTCCATGGCCACCATCGTTGGCACATGGCCGCTGTAGTTGGCGGTGTGTTGGAAGAATGGAGTCGCCGCAGCCCACGGCATGACCGTCACGACCTGAACGCCGTCGAGGCCGGCCAGCCGCAGTTCTTCGTTCAACGTGCGCCCGAGGCTCAGCACGCCGGCCTTGCTGGCCGCGTACGAGGCCTGGTAGGCCAGCGGCACCTGGCTTTCCACCGAACCGATGTTGACCAGCACGCCGGCCCCCCGCGCGCGGAACTGCCGAAGCGCGACATGGCTGCCGTAGATCGCGCCCTTGAGATTGATGTCGATCAGCCGCGCATGGTCCTGCAGCGGGATGTCGTCGAACCGGCCGATGGCGCCCACGCCGGCGTTGTTGATCCAGACATCGACACCGCCGAAGTGCGCGACCGCCGCCGCCATCAGCCGCTCGATGTCGCCCGGGTTCGCGACGTCGGCACCGACGACAAGCGCGCGACCGCCGGCTGCGGTGAGCTCGCTGGCAACGGTCGTCAGCGCATCGACACTGCGCGCCGCAACGACCACGTTCGCGCGGGCCGCACCCAGGCGCAGCGCCACGCCGCGTCCGAAGCCGCTGGACGCGCCCGTGACGACGAAGGTCTTGCCGGCGATGCGGCGCTCGTCGTCGGGTCCGGCCCGCGGCGAGATCGCGCAGCCGGCCAGGGATGCGACGCAGAGCGCGAGGGACGCGAGCCGGGCCGCGGTGAAAGGCAGAGAAGGCATGGTTCCCTTTTCGTCGGTGAGGTTTGCTCGGTTCAGCCGCGAGCGCACAAGGCCCTGCACGCTTCGACGAAGCGTGCAGCGGCGCGGGCCTCGCGGTCCTCGCCGCCGAGGCCGGCCTGGCGAGCCATGGGCATGTCGTCGGCGCCCTGCGCGCTTCCGCCGCATGCGCTGAGCGCGATGGCGAGCGATCGGCGCAGGGGTTCCGGGAGCGTCGCTTCCTTCACCAGCAGTGCCGCGGCAATCCGTGCGGCGCGTGGGGAGAGATCGACTGCCTGTTCGTAGAGAGGACCAATGCGCATGCGCTTCAGCCGGCAACGCACATACCCGACGCGCTCGACGCCGGCGGCCCGCGGGCGCTTAGGTGGTCGCACACGGCGGCGTACACAGCGCCACGAATCCTCGATGAACAGAAGACCTACGACGGCCGTCCCGGCCAGTACGACCTCGAAGAACATCGGCGCCAGGATCGGCACGCCCACCTCCGCGAGCATCTGCCGCCGCCGTGCGCGTTGGGCTTGGCCGCTGGCGTCGACATCTGGGTTGGACCGGGTGTCGGGAAAGGGGGTGCTTGCGTGCCGCATCGGCGCGGCGCAGGCCGCGCGGCGGAAAACCATGCCGTACGGATCGTGCGCAGGGCCCACGCTGCCGCCTCCCTGCACACGACCGGCTGCACCGGGCACGCGGGTTGCCGCTGACGCGCATGCACAAGGAAGAACAACGCAGCGGGCGAAAGCCCTTGGACACGCGCGAAAAAATGCCCGCAGCCGTCGTGTTCGACATGGACGGCCTGCTGCTCAACACCGAAGCCCTGGCCAGACGCGCCATGCGCCTGGCCGGCACCGAACTCGGCGTCGAGCTGCCCGAAGCTTTCTGCGCGCTGATGATTGGCGTACCGGTCGACGGCTGCCGCCGCCTGCTGCTCGAGCACTACCAGGACGCGTTGTCTGCCGACGATCTCTTCGCGGCATCGACACGGCACCTGAAGGCCCAGATCGACGCGGGCGAGATGCATCTCAAGCCGGGTGTGCAGGAACTGCTCGACCTGCTCGACGAGCACCACATGCCGCGCGCCGTGGCCACGTCCTCATCGCGCGACAAGGCGGCGCACCACCTTTCACGCGCCGGCATCCGGCATCGCTTCGACGCGCTACTCACGCGGGACGATGTCTCGCAGGGCAAGCCGCACCCCGACCTCTACCTCGCCGCCGCCCGGGCATTGGGAATGGCGCCTTCACATTGCCTGGCCCTCGAAGACTCCTACAACGGCGTGCGGGCGGCCAGCGCGGCCGGCATGCCGGTGGTCATGGTGCCGGATCTTCTTGCGCCCACCGACGAGATGCGCCGACTGAGCCGCGCCGTGATGCACGACCTGCACGAGGTGGCCGACATGCTGCGCGCACGCATGGTCAGCGACACCTCGCCGTTGCAGCCGGTGCCGGCGGGCGGCTGACCGGGCCATCCGCCAGCGGCACGTCGCTTGCCACTCGGAGGTATCGCTAACAGCAGGGAGCCATCTCCCGCCCACCCCGTGACACGCAAGAACCTCGTCATCGCCCGCGTCGGCCAGAACTCACTTCATCCCGCCTGGCTCGCCGCCTCCCAGGACCGCAACTGGGATCTTTACCTGTGCCCCTACCAACCGCTCTCCCCGCAAGACGCCTTCGACCTGCGGCTGGGCGACGTGATGCCCGGCCCCAAATGGACCGGGCTCGCGCAGCTGCTCACGCACTGGAGCGGATGGCGCGAGTACGAGCGCATCTGGCTTCCCGACGACGACATCTTCGCGAGCTCGACCACCATCGACCGCATGTTCGAATTCGCCGCCGCGCTCGACTTCGACCTGTGCGCGCCGGCGCTGCACGAGAGCTCGTACTACGCCCACTTCGACACCATGCGCAACACGCGCTGTCTGGCTCGCCGCTGCGGCTTCGTCGTCGAGATCATGGTGCCTTGCTTCAGCGCCGGCGCGCTGGACCGGCTGATCCCGACGCTGGAGCTGACGCCCACCGGCTGGGGCTGGGGCCTCGACTCTCTCTGGCCCAAGCTGCTCGACTATCGCAAGGTCGGCCTCATCGATGCGGCACCGGTGCTGCACACCCGGCCGGTGGGCATGTTCCGCGACGACGACCTCGCGCGCAGGGTGCGCGCCGAGTCCGACCGCATCATGGCCGAGCACGACTGCGCGCAGGTGCACACCACCTTCGAGGCCATCGGCGCCGACCTGTCGCCGCTCGACCTTTCTGCAGAAGCGCTTGCCGCCCTTCTTGCAGACGGCTGGCGCTATCTGTGGCGCAGCGAGCCGATGGTTTTGGCCTGGCTGCTTGCGGCACAGCGCCCCGCGGCCGGCTGGCCGGACTACCCGATCGCGGGGCGCCCGTCATGTGCAGCACGCTGAGCACCGGCACGGCAGCGCTCGACGACGCTGCGATCGAGCCGCCTCCGAGGCGCCTGTCGCTCTCGCGGCTGCATGAGCTACCGCAGCAAGTGCGCCGGCCCGCCTTCGACCCCGCCGCCCTGCAGACCGGCATCCTGCATTTGGGTTGCGGTTCGTTCCACCGCGCCCACCAGGCCTTGCTGACGCAGCTGGCGATCGAGGCCGAGCACGGCGTGAGCCGCCGCGCGGCCGGGCGGGCATTGCCGCCCTGGGGGATCGCCGCCTGCAGCCTGCGCTCGCCCGCCATCACGCAGGCACTCACGGCGCAGGACGGCCTCTACACCGTGCTCGAACGCGGGCCCGAGCGCACGGGCGCCATCGTGGTCGGCACGCTGCGGCGCGCGCTCTACGTGCCGGAGAACCTGGCCTGGATCGACCTCGCCTTTCGTGACGCCGACATTCGCATCGTGAGCCTCACGGTGACGGCAGGCGGCTACTGCACCGACGCGGCCGGCCGGCTCGACGTGCAGCGTGCGGACGTGCAGTCGGACTTGCGCGCGCCCTGCCCGCAGACGGCCATCGGGCTGCTGGTGCGCGGCCTGCGGCATCGGCGCGACAGCGGCGTCGCGCCGCCGGTGCTGCTGTCCTGCGACAACCTGCCGGGCAACGGCCGCATCCTTCGGCAGGCCTGCATCGACTTCGCCGCGTTGCACGACGACGCACTGGCCGGCTGGATCGCGCGCGAGGTGCAGTTTCCATCGACCATGGTCGACCGCATCGTGCCCGGCGCCAGTCCCGAGGACCGCGACGACGCGCGCGCCGCGCACGGCCTCGAAGACGCGGCCCCGGTCTCCGCCGAGCCCTACCACCAGTGGGTCATCGAACGCTTCGACGGACCCCGGCCGCGCTGGGACGCCGCCGGCGCGGAGTACGTCTCGGACGTCGGGCCATGGGAGGCCTCGAAGCTGCGCCTGCTGAACGGTGGCCACCTGGCGCTCGCCTGGCCCGGCCGGCTGGCCGGCTGCAGCGCCGTGGCCGACGCGATGGCCGTTCCCGGACTCTCCGCCTTCGTGCTGCGCTTCATGCTGGACGAACAGAAGCCGACGCTGCCGCCCAGCAACCACGACATCGACCTCTATGCGCGGCAGCTGCTGGCGCGTTGGCGCAGCCGCAGCATCTCGCACCCGCTAGACCAGATCACGCGCGACGGATCGGCCAAGCTGCCCGCTCGTGTGGCGGCGTCGCTGCTGGAGAACCGCCGCGCGGGCCGTCCGGTGCCCTGCACGGTGCTCGCCGTCGCCGCGTGGATGCGGTGCATTGCGGGACGCGACGACGGCAGCAGGACGATGGCGTTCGACGACGAACTCGGCGCCCGTCTCCGCGCGCATGTCGCCGATGTTGCCGACGACCCGGCCGCGCTGGTCAACCGGCTGCTGGCGTGCCGCGAGGTTTTCGACGACGCGTTGGCGCACGACGCGGCCCTGCGACTGGCGCTGAAGGAAGCGGTCGTGCTGCTGCAGCAGCGCGGCGCCCGCGCGGCGTTGCCGCTGTGGGCCGGCGGCAGCACGCGCTGAAGCCCGCACGGCGCGGAAGTGCCTGAAGCACCTCAGTCCGGCGCGGCGCCGCGGCCGCGCCGGATGTCGCGCCGTATTTCGCGCCGCCATTGCGAGACCCGCGAGAACGGAAGCGCGCCGCCGATCATGCCGCCGATGGACGACAGGTGATTGACCGTTCGCAGCGCTTCGAGCGCGAGCTCCTGCATCACCACGCGCTCGCTGATCTCCTCGCCTTCCGAGACGCGCGACAGCGCATGCATCACGTACAGGCCGAGCAGGGCCGACAGCGCGAAGAGGAATTCCCAGTGGGCAAATCCGAGCACCACCATGTCTTCGGCGCGCGAGGGAGAGATCCATCGAGCGATCAGTGCCAGTTCGCTCTGGGCGAGCCACTGCGCAATGGCGCCGCCGAGCAACGGCGCGGCGCCGCCGGCCAGCGCCGCCACCAGGCCAATGGCGGCGAGGTAGGCGGTGCCGCGGCCCTGCGGTGCCAGCTTGAGGCCGATGTTGCCGGTCGCCAAACCGATGCCGCCCGATGCGGCGCCCATCAGCACGTGCAGCAGGTACAGCAGCACGAGCCGGACCTCCGCCAGATCGGCAGCGGCAGCGAACACCAGGCCCAGCATGCTGGCGAAGTACGCGGGCAGCGCCACGGCGAGGATCGCCTTGTTCGACAGTCGGTCCGACAGCCGCCCCCAGAGGTACAACGCAACGGCGTTGGCGAACTGGCTGGTGACCCACAGCGTCGTCACCGTCCCGAGGCCGTAGTTCAGCTGCTGGAGCAGGTACACCGTGAGTAAGGGTGCGGCGATGTTGCTCGCCACGTTCCACGCGCCCAGCAGGATCAGCAGACGGCGAAAGTTGGTGTCGTGCAGCGGCTCGGCCAGCATCGTCCGCCACGTGGGGTGCGGCCCCGGTGGCGCCATCAGCGGCTCGGGCGTCCGTGCCAGGCACCACGAACTCGCCAGGCCGGCCACGCCGGCACCAACGAAGGCCGCGGGATAAGCCAGGCGCGGATCGCCGAAGGGCGCATGGTCGATCAGGAAACCGGCCGACAGCGTGCCGGCGCAGGCGAGCACGCTGGCGATGAGAAGACGGCGGCCGAAGAACGCACCGAGGCTCGCCGCCGGCAGCAATTGGTGAATCCAGGAATTGATGGCACCCGCGGCCACCGAACCCAGCACCGCCACCAACAGCTGCCCGCCGACCAGCAGGCCCACGCGCGGCCCGGCCTGCGGCAGGAACGGCAGCACGGCCAGCAGGAGGATGATCAGCCGCGCGCCGGTGACGGCGCTCACGCCGATCAGCTTGCGCTGCCGCAGGCGTTCCACCAAGAGCGTGGTGGGCAACTGTGCCGCCTGCGCCATGAAGGGGATGGCGGCGAGCAGGCCGATGGTCATCGGGTCGGCCCCCAGGCTGAGCGCGAACGCCACCAGCACCACGCCGCCGGACCAGGCGCCGGTGATGCTGGCCCAGGCCGCGTCCCAGACGAGCTTGCGCTTGCCGGCGGCCAGTGCCTCGGCGGACACCTCGGGGACCGGAAGCAGCGCGCTAAGCATTGGTCGGTGTGCGCCCCGGTCGGGGCGACGCGCCCGGCGCGCCCCCCGCGTCTCGCGCCGTCGCGTCTTCGGCTCCGAAATACAGACTCCCGAGGCCGCTCGGCCGCACGTCGCGCAACAGGCGCGCCTGGGCGGCGGTCAACGCGCCGGCGCTCCCGCCGGGCTGGCGCTGCCGCGCACGCACGCATGCAAGCAGGTGGAACAGACTGAAGGCCATGGGCGCCTGGCCGGTGGTGCTGGCGCGCGCTCAGGCGGCCAGCGCCTCCTCTTCGTCTTGGGCAATCGGGCGCTGCGGCGCGATGGTGCCGCCGCGCGCCAGATGCAGGGCGATCTTGCGGCTCTCCATCCACGTCACGAGGTTCCGGTTGAAGCCGTCGTGCATCGGCCACCGGTAGTGGTGCCCCTCCGGCTCAGTGCGCATGTCGCCCCATCGTGGAAGATGGCGATGCACTGCGGCCAGCTCTTCCCCCGGGTCGATGCCTCGACGGCGCAGCATGTCGTAAAAAGGTCCGCCCGCCCGGTCCATTGGCTTGGTGTGCTGCATCGGGACGGCGTCGACGATGCTCAGCCGACCCTGGCCCTGCAGCAGCGAAGACCACGCGTAGTCGATGCCCCAGGTGCATGCGGTGAGCAGGAAGGTCGGCTCCATGAGTTCATCGAGCGCAGCCTGCGAAAAGCACGGGGCCATGACCTCGACGAAGTTCACGCGCCGCACGCGACACGACGGATTGCGGATGTTGATCAGGTGGTTGGCGTGGCTGCCCCAGGCGATCGCCGGCTGGGCCACATACAGCGACGCCTTCTCGCACCAATCGAAGAAGCGCGACACGTCACCCGGTGAAAACAGCAGGTCGTCGTCGAGCAGCAGGTGGAAGCGGTACCGCGGGCCGGCGCTGCGCCGGCTCCACGCCCGGAACGCCTCGAACTTGTTGATGCTCTCGTCGCAAAAGATCTCGACATCGGGATCGCCGCGGTCTGCCTCGCTGGCGCCGGCCCAAGCGTTGATGCAGCAGTCCCAATTGCGTCCGGGGTCTTCCTCGAGCATTTGCCGGTGGAGCGAGTGCCGGCCGGCACGGACGAAGACAAGGTGTTGGCGCATCGGGCGAGCCTGAAGTGGGAGTGCGTCCCCCTGGCAAGGCACGTGCCGCCATGCGCACCACGGCCTGCCTGGGAGGAACCCCTCGCTGCACGCCGCCCGGTCCTGCTGGAAGTCAAGACCGACCCGAACGTGCCTGCGCTGCCGCCGCACATCAACTTCGAGCAGGCGAAGAAGTTCGGCCGGGCCGTGATTAAGCGCGGTGCGGGCGGCCGCTCCATGCTGGCGCGCATCATCGGCCAGGCCACGGCGGGTTGACGCGCGAGCGCGGCCCGCGCGACGACCCTGCATCGGGCCACAACGGGTCGCAAGCCGCTCAGCCTTTTTTCCCTTCCCCGTGCACGCGGCCCGACCCGCTGGCCTCGTACAGCGCACCCTCCGGGTCGTGCGGCGCTTCGGGCTTCTGCTGCCTGTCGGCCTGCTTGGCCGACATCTTGTCGCCCAGCGATGGCGCGATCTTGGCCATGGTCGTATTCAGGACCGACATCGCGCCGACCTTCACGTCGCGCCCGCCCTCGACCGCCGCCTTCAGGATGGCTTCGGCCACCTTTTCAGGCTCGATCATCGGATCGGGCAGCTTCGGCTCGCGGTCCATGTAGTTCTTGGCATTTTCCGGGTACGGCGTGTCGACCGCGGTCGGCTGGATGAGCGTGATGGACACCGGCGCTTTGTCGATGTCCTCGATCTCGACCCGCAACGCGTCCGTGAAACCCTTCACGGCGTGCTTGGAGGCCGAGTAGATGCCCTGCAGCGGAATGACCGCATCCGAGACCTCGCTGCCGATGTTGATGAGCGCACCGCCCTGCCCCTTCAGGTGTGGCAACGCGGCGAGCGAGCCGTTGAAGACGCCCCAGAAGTTGGTGTCGAAGAGCCGGCGGGCGTCTTCCTCGCTCACTTCGTCGATCCGCGCGTAGATCGAAACGCCTGCATCGTTGACCCAGGTGTCGATGCGCCCGAATTCCGCGATGGCACGCGCGGCGACCTCCTCCACCTGCTGACGATCGGCCACGTCGACCGCGCACGCCAGCGCTTTCGCGCCGTTCTTGGAGAGCTCCTGCACCACGTCGTCCAGCACCGCGTCGCTGCGCGCGGCCAGCACGACCGACGCGCCACGCTCGGCGGCCATCCGTGCGGTACACAAGCCGATGCCGCTGGACGCGCCGGTGATGACGATGACCTGTTCTGCAAGTGGCTTCAATCCATTTGCCATGGAATCTTCTTCGGGTTGGGAAAGACAAAAAGAAACGACGGGGGGCCCGCGCCTCATCGCGCCACGGGAATGCGTACACCCGTCGGGTGGGTCGCCTCGTACGCCTCCTGGCAGGGCACGCAGCGCTCGCTGAACGGCAGCGCCTCCAGCCGGGCGAACGGGATCGCGGTGCCGCAGTCGATGCACAGGCCGTAGCTGCCGCCGTGCAGGCGCTCGCGCGCTTCGGCGATCTGGCGCAGTTCCTGGATGTCGCGCTCCTTCTCGGCGTAACGCGCCGCATCTCGGATGCGCTCCTCACCCTGTTCCCTAAGGTCGCCGACCTGCAGGTGCGGCTCGCGTGAGGGTGTTTCCGCAGCCTCTTCGTTGACCGCGCGAACCTCTGCCTGCAGCTCGCGCTCCCGCGCGTCGAGCCGGACCGAGAGGGCGGCCTGTTGGATGGGCGTCAAAGTCGAATCGGACATGGTCGTGTTCCCGTCGTCGGACGGGCGGCAAGCTGCGTGCCCGGGTGCCTGCCGGCATCGAGGTCGCCGCTCCTGCTGCGTTCCCCACGCGATGAATGAGGGTCGTGGGCCAGGTGACGGCGCAGGAAGGATTGACTGCAGTTTTTTGCATAGCGACGCGGCATGAATTCGGCGGGCCCGACTTGTCGGTTGGCTTGTTCCAGACGATCGCTGGCGAGTGGCGTGTCGAAGGCGCGGGCACACGGTTTGCCCCACCTGCGCGGAGCCCTTCAACTTTTCATTTGATCGACCGCGCCCGTGGCCTTCTGTAGACCGACGTTTGACACCGATGCGCTGGACGCGTCGAACGCGAATCACCGTGCCTGCGAAGCCGGCGCCGCCCCGGGCGTCTCGCGCCGGGCGGCGGTCGTCTGGCTGGGACTGGCGGCCACGGCAACGGCGGCGGCTGTCGAGGACATGCGCAGAGCGCCCGCTTCACAGCAAGCCGCGGCCGTCGCGCCGCCAGCGCTGGACGCGGCGGAGGCCGGCTTCCTTGCCTTCTCTCGAAGCATGACTGGCCACGGCGATCTGGCACCGCAAACGGCGCAGCGCATCTATGCAGCCATGGCGCAGCGGTCGGCCGACTTTCCGATGCAGGCGCAGCGTCTTGCGCAACTCGCCAGGACTGCGGGCGACCCGAGTGCCCTGCTGACCAGCGCGAGCGAAGCCGGCCTGCGCGACACCGCACTGGCGGTGGTGGCGGCCTGGTACACCGGCACGGTGGGCAGCGGCGGCCGTGCGTCGGTGGTCGCCTATGCCGACGCGTTGATGTATGCGCTGGTGCGCGATGCGCAGACCGCGCCCACCTATTGCGCCGACGGCCCCGCCTGGTGGACGCGCGACCCGCCGCCCATCGGCGTGTCGCCACCCGTCGAGAAGGCAGCCACCGCGCCGCCGACCACCGGCTTCCCGATGCCCACCACCGGTTCGCCACCACCGCCACGCACCGAGCCGCAAGGCAGCACGCCGGCCGGAGGCGCGAAGTGAGCCGCGGCGTGGCCTTCGACGCCGCCGGCGATGCGACCGCCGACGCCGTGATCGTCGGCTCCGGCGTGGTCGGCGCGATGATCGCCGACCAGCTCGCCGCCGCCGGCCACTCGGTGCTGGTGCTCGAGGCCGGGCCGCGCATCGACCGCGCCCAGGTGGTGGAGAACTGGCGCAACATGCCCTTCGAGAACCGGGTGGGCTCGGACTACCAGGGGCTCTATCCGCAGTCGCCGCTGGCGCCCGCGCCGCTCTACTTTCCGAAGAACGACTACGTCGCCACCAGCGGCCCGAGCGGCGGCAGTTTTCTGCAGGGCTACCTGCGCGTGGTCGGTGGCACCACCTGGCACTGGGCGGCCTCATCGTGGCGCCATCTGCCGGTCGACCTGCGCATGCGCAGCGTCTATGGTGTCGGGCGCGACTGGCCCATCACCTACGACCAACTGGAGCCCTACTACTGCCGCGCCGAAGAGGGCATGGGCGTGGCGGGCCCGAACGATCCAGCGCAGCAGTCGCCCGTCGAGCGCAGCCGCCCCTACCCGATGGACATGATCCCGTGGGGCTACGGCGACCGCCGCTTTGCGGAGGTGGTCAACCCACACGGCTACCGATCCGTGCCCATTCCCCAGGGCCGCAACACCATTCCTTGGGAGGGCCGCCCGGCCTGCTGCGGCAACAATAACTGCCAACCGATCTGCCCGATCGGCGCGATGTACAACGGCATCCACCATGTGCAGGCGGCCGAGCGCAAGGGCGCCACGGTGCTGGCCGAGGCGGTGGTCTACCGCATCGACACCGACGAGAACAATCGCGTGAGCGCCGTGCACTGGTACGACGCGCAGCGCCGCTCGCACCGGGCATCCGGCAAAGCCTTCGTGCTGGCCTGCAACGCGGTCGAGACGCCGCGGCTGCTGCTGCTCGCGGCCAACGACCGCAACCCGAACGGCATCGCCAACCGTTCCGACCAGGTCGGCCGGAACATGATGGATCACTCCGGCTTCCACTGCACCTTCCTCGCGCGCGAGCCGATCTGGACCGGCCGCGGCCCGGCACAGAGCAGCTGCCTGGTGGGTCCGCGCGACGGCGCCTTCCGCGCGCAGTACTCGGCCAACAAGATGATCCTCAACAACATCACGCGGGTCGGGCCGGCCACCACGCAGGCGCTCAAGCTGGGCCTGGTGGGGCGCGAGCTGGACGACGAGATCCGCCGGCGCACCGCGCACGGCGTCGACCTGTCGATCAGCCTCGAACCGCTGCCCGAGCCGGGCAACCGGCTCACGCTGAGCCGCACCCGGCGCGATCCCTTGGGGCTGGCATGCCCCGACATCCACTACGACGTCGGTGACTACGTACACAAGGGCGCCGAGGCCGCGCGCCGCCAGCTCGAACACATCGGCAGCCTGTTCGGCGCAGTGGAGTTCCACATCACCAGCAGCCTGAACGCCAACAACCACGTGATGGGCTCGACCGTCATGGGCGCGGACCCGAATGACTCGGTGGTCGACGGCAACTGCCGCGCGCACGACCACGCCAACCTGTGGCTGCCCGGCGGCTCGGCAATGCCTTCGGCCAGCGTGGTGAACAGCACGCTGAGCATGGTCGCGCTGGGCCTGCGCTCGGCCGACGACGTGGCGCGTACGCTGAGCGGAGGGCGGTGACGTGGAGCGCGACGACGCAGTGGCCCCCGGCGTGTCGCTTACGGGCGCATGGTGGCAATCGCTGCTGCAGCGCCTCCTGCTGGTGACGCTGTTGCTGGCGTACTGGTTCGGCATGCCGGCCGATGCACAGACCGCGCCCGCGCCAGCCGATGCCACGCTGGTCGAGAGGGGCCGGTACCTGGCCATCGCCGGCGACTGCGCCGCCTGCCATACGAACACGAATGCGGGCAAGCCCTTCGCTGGCGGCTACAGCATCCAGTCGCCGCTGGGCGTCATCGTCGCGACCAACATCACGCCGTCGAAGACAGCCGGCATCGGTCACTACACCGAGGCGCAGTTCGCCCGGGCGTTGCGCCAGGGCGTGCGCGCCGACGGCAGCCACCTGTATCCGGCCATGCCGTACACCGCGTACACGCAGCTGACCGACGACGACACGCGGGCGCTGTACGCCTATTTCATGCACGGCGTGGCCCCGGTTGACGAGGCGCCGACGGCGACCGGGTTGCCGTTTCCGTTCAACGTGCGCGCGTCGATGGCGGTGTGGAACCTGATGTTCCTGGACGACCGGCGCTTCGTGCCCGACGGATCGCGCAGCCAGCAGGTCAACCGCGGTGCCTACCTCGCGAACGCGCTGGCCCACTGCGGCACCTGTCACACGCCGCGCAACGCACTGATGGCCGAGCGAGGCCGGCGCTTTCTGGCTGGAGGACAAGTCGGCGCCTACTACGCACCCAACATCACGCCCGACGCGGGCGGCATCGGCCGCTGGAGTGACGCCGAACTGCTGGCGTATTTGCGCACCGGTCACGTCGTTGGACGGTCGCAGGCCAGCGGTCCCATGGCGGAGGCCGTGGAGAAGAGCTTTCAGCATCTGGCGGTCGAGGATCTTTCGGCCATCGTGGCCTACCTGAAGACCGTACCGCCGCAGGTGGAGCCGCGGCAGGCGCGGTCAACCGCCGACTATGGCAAGCCGTCCCAACTCGAGCCGGCCCTGCGCGGCACCTCCGGGCCGAACGAGCGCGACAGCCTGGGCAGCGGCGCCGCGCTGTTCAGCGGCAACTGCGCGAGCTGCCACCAGCCCGACGGAAGCGGCAGCCGCAGCCAGTTCTATCCCGCCCTGTTCGGCAACACCACCACCGGCTCGGTGCATGCCGACAACCTCGTCGCGGCCATCCTGTTCGGGGTCGAACGCACGGTGGGCAGCCGACAGGTGTTGATGCCGCGCTTCGACAAGGATTCGCGCGTCAACCAGTTGTCCGACGCGCAGATCGCCGACCTCGCGAACTACGTGCTGGGCCAGTTCGGCAACCCGGCCGTGTCGGTGCGCGCAGAGGACGTGGCGCAGACGCGGGCAGGTGGCCCGCGGCCCTTCCTGGCGAAGGTCCAGCCCGTCATGGCACCCGTGGCCGCGGCGGCCGCATTGCTGGTGCTGGCCGCGCTGGGGTGGCGGGCCGTGCGGCGGCGCCGCGGTGCCGCCTCAGCCCGCGCGAAACACGCATGAATGTCAGCGTTCAATGCCGGCGCGCGCCCAGCGCAAGCGCACGGGGATCGCCTTGACGCGGGCACCTTGCTCTGCTCGGCATGGTGCGCAAGTGATATCAGCGGACTGCATTCCAAGTAGTAGTCCGCCACGTACCCCGGCCGCAATGTCGAACGGCGTCATCGGTAGGCCACGGCGACGCCTCGATGGGTCCACCAGTGCGAGCGACGCAACGACGGCGATCGGTATCATCTGACGGAGTGTGGCACCGGCGAGCGAGGCAGATCGCCTGCGCCCTCAGGCCCGGTGCGCAAGCCCCCCAGGTGCGACAGCCGAAGAGGTTGACCGGTTCCAGCGTCAGCACACGCGCCAGTCATGCGCCAGGACCTGTTCCTCGTACCGGAAGTCGGAGCGGAAGCCTACGGGGTCGGCGGAAGAGCACGGCCCTCTTCAGCAAATACCACGCCGGGCTGCCGCTCAGATGGCGCAGCACCACGATCGTTCCGCCTGGCTTGCACACGCGCCGAATCTCGCGCACCACTTCCGCCGGCCGCGGCGTGACCGACAGCACATAGGGCGCGCTGACGCAGTGGAAACTCGCATCGGGGAAGCGCACGCGCTCGGCATTCATCGACTTCAGGACGACGCGATGCGCCGCCAGGCGCGCCGCGGGCGCGCGGGCTCGCGCAAGTCTGTCCACCGCCCCTTCGCGCCCCTGCACCCGGGCGCAGAAGCTCGGCCCGTTGATGAAATGCGGCGCCCGATGGCGGCGTCGGCACTCATCAGCAGGGGCTTCCAGAAAGGGTGGCGGGTCATGCACAGGCAACAGCAACCGGATGCCCGACGGTCCCGCGACCGAGTCGCAGGCACCTCCGCTGCCCCAGCCACCGGCCATGTCATTGACCTCTTCCGCCTCCTCCGTCCCACCCGACTCCGTGCCGGCGCACTCAGCCGACGAGACACCAAGCGGCACGCCGCAAAGTGGCGAGGGCCCCTGCCCACGCTGCGGTGGCAGCGGCCGCCTGACCTGCACCGATTCCCCGGATTGCGAAGGCAGCGGCCCGTGACGGTCATCGTCGGAGACGCCTGAGGGGCATCGCACCTCGCCTTCAGTACTTCTCTTCTTCTCCTCTTCTTCAGTTCCTGAAAGCACGCACCCTTGAACCAGCCCGCACAGCAACAGGACCCGACCTGCCGCGAGGCCCCCTGGCCTGCTGCGGACCACGGCGAGCAGAGCTACCGGGCTACCAGGACTCGGGCCACCTGGCCAGCAAGGCGGTGCTGCTCTCCGGCGGCGACACGGCATTGGACGTGCCGCGGCGATCGGGACCGATGGAACGAACTGCATCCTGCCCCACGGGGAGACGATCCGACCCACTGCAGGAGCTTCGCGCGCGAGCTGTCGGCATTCCTGCGCACGCTCCAACTCGGACTGCACGGCCGCCCCATCTGCAGACCGCGTCGGTGTTTGGTCCAGGACTGCGCTGCGATGCACGCCGGTCCCTTGCGAACCGGTGTTCAGGCGCCCGACGCTGCATTTCGCGTGCCGGCGGAAGAGGCCGCGTCCCGGCGGGTCGAAGTGCATGGCCGACAGCCGGTGACTACTGGTTGATGCACTTCGACACGACCTTCGGCGTGATGCTTCGCGAGGTGGATCCACCGCGGCGGCGACGCGCCGATGCTGCAGTGCGGCCCAATCGCCAGCAACCGGGCATTGCCGTCGCGCGGCGACTCCGGCATGACGGCACGTCTCTTGCCGGGAACACCGTGCGAAATCCGCCTTCGCATGACGCCCCGATGCCCCCTCCGCTTCCAGCCCTGACAACCCGCATGACCAACCCAACTTCTCCTGAGGCCTTCGGTGGCTACACCGTCAGTGTGCGGTTGCATCGGCGCCGTTTGATCATGCACGTTGCACAGGACGCCCTGGTGAAGCTGGGCGCGCGGCCGCACGACGGTGCCGATCAGCTCCGAACGCTCAACAGGCACATGCCGCGCTTCCATGCGCTGGCCCTCCAGTTCGGGGCGCGCGACGCCGGCTCCGAGGTCACGATTCGCGCCGACGACGTATGGTGGTCGGCCGATGAATGGACGGAGGACACGGCGCAGACATAGCGTGTCCATGGCCACGTCGGTCAGAGCGCCGGCTTGGCAACCATCAGCCAGAAGATCGCGACGAAGAGGAGGAAGGCCGGCACGCCCAGCGCGAACCACCAGCGGAACAGCTGCCAGTAGCGCCGCGGCAGCGGAGTCTGCTCGCGCGCCGCCGCTGCGGCCAGGTCCCGCAGCCGGATCTGCAGCCACACGACCGGGAACCAGCATAGCAGCGCGAGCACGTAGCCGACGATCGACAGCCTGAGCCAAGGCGTGGCCAGCGGGAAGCCCGCCAGGTGGACCATCCAGAAGCCGGTGAGTGGCTGCAGCAACGCCGTGGTGGCGGTGAACAGCCAGTCGGCCCGCACCACCATCCGCGCCACCACGGCCACCGCACGCACGTCGCGCGACAGCGTGCTCGCCAACAGGTGGAACGCTGAGCCGATGCCGGTGCCGAACAGCACGGTCGAGGAGAGCACATGCAGCCATTTGACGACGAGGTATTCCATGGTGCGAGCGGGTTCAGCGGCGGCGGGGCGGCCCGTCGAGCGCCCAGGCCACGACGATCGCTGCGCACATCGGCAGGTTCTTAGATAGCGGCCCGAAGGGATGGAGCCAGAAATGCGGCATCGTCAGCGTGATGGCTGCCATGTAGAAGCCAATCAGCAGCAGTTGCAGCGGCCACAGCAGGCGTGAGCGCAGCGCCGCCGGCAAGGCCAGCGTGCCGATCCCCAGTGAGAGGTCGAACAGCGCCGCAGCGCTCAGCAGCAGTTCGGCCCAGGCGCCGTGCGCGCCGACCTGCGCCAGCAGGTCCAGGCTTTGCGCGCGCGGGTAGAGGCCGATCGACACGACGAAGGTCCAGATCCAGACGAAGGCGATCGACAGCCGCAGCAGGGGTGCCAGCCAGCGCAGCCACGCGCGCTGGCGCAACGGCTCGGCGTCGGCCGGCGCGATGAAGGTGCGATGCGCGCGCGGCGGGCGCTGCAGCCACCGGCTGATGTCGTCGGCAGGCGCCGCATTGCCCCGCAGCAGCATGCCGGCGGTTTCGGCATCGAGAAAGCTGTGGCGTGATCGGCCGGCCAGCGAAGCACCCGCGAGGAACAGGCCGCGCGGCATCGGCAGCACCCGGGCGCCGCCGCAGTATCCGAGCTGCCGCCGCAGGTCGCGCAGGTACCCGCGGAAGCTCACCGGCGCGGGGCCGACGAAGGCGACCGTGCGCGTGCCGACCGGCCGCGCACGCACCAATGCCTGCACGCCCGCGACCACGTCGTCCAGATGGATCGGCTGCAGCGGCTGCCGCCCGCCTTCGGGCAAAGCCAGCACCGGCAGCACGGCCAGGGCCGCGAACAGGTTGGCGCTGGCGCCTTCGCTACCCCACACCAGCGACGGCCGCACGATCGCCGATGCGATCTGCAGGCCGCGCAGATGGCGGTCTGCCAGACCCTTGCTGCGGTGGTAGCCGCTGGCTGCATCGTCGGCGGCGCCAAGCGCGGACACCTGCACCACCAGACGGACACCGCAGGCAGCGCAGGCATCGAACAGCGCCGCGGGCGCGCGGTGATGCACCGCGTCGAAGTCTCCCGCCGTGTGTTCGCGCAGGATGCCGGCGGCGTTGATCACCACGTCGCCCGGGCGCAGATGGGTCATCCAGAAGGTAGCGTCGGGCACGCTGGCCAAGTCCACGGCGAGCCAAGCCGCGTGCGTCACCGGCCAGCGCGCCGCGCCGGCTGCGGCGCCGGGGTCGCGCGAGGTGCAAAGCAGCGGTTCACCCTCGCGCGCAAAGGCGTCGGCCAGTGCATGGCCGAGAAAGCCCGAGGCGCCGACGATCACGACCCGCACCATTCCCCCCTGCGCACCCGGCCGTCAGCGCCGGCCGCGGTTCGCTGCCAGGCAGCCTGCGGCCAGACCGAGCGCGAAGCCGGCATAGACCAGCACCATCGAGGACTTCGACAAATGGTGCTCGAAGCCGGGCGTGAAGCGCTTGGGCGTCAGCGTGTAGTCGACGGTGCAGGCGACAGCGGAAGCGACCGCCGCACCGGCCAGCGCGGCCGGAACCGACCGGGCACGCCGACGGTTGCCGTGGAGCCAGGCGTAGAGCACTGCCCAGAGCGTGGCGGTTCCGTGGTGGATGACATAGCCGGTCGCCGTGTGACGCCAAGTCGGCACATGGACACCGAAAGCCTCGTCGCGCCACAGCCAGTGGCTTGTGGCGTTGGTGGGTGCGCTGCAACTGCCGACATCGCGCTCGCCACGCCACAGCAACACCAGCGTTGAGAGAAAGCTGGCGGCGCCGCCGGCGATCAAGCCGGTGCGCATCGCAGGCGATGGCGGCCGGGGCGGCGAAAGCGAGCGGCGTGTCATGCAGCGATCATGGCGACGCAAGCCGTGCGCGCTTGTGCGGCAGGGTGAAGGTCCGCGTCGGCGTGCGCCGCAGCGACCCGTTGCAGAGCCACCGACATATGGGGCGCATTTCAAAAGAGGCGCACGCGGTCAGCGCTCCTGCCGCGTCGGGTTCTGTCCTTGCTGGCCGTTCTGGCTGCCTTGCTTGTTCTGGCCCTGTTGGTTGCCCTTGCTGCTTTGTCCTTGCTCGCCCTTCTGATTGCTCTGTCCCTGCTGGCCCCCCTGGTTGTTCTGGCCCTGCTGGTTCTTCTGGCCTTGCTGCTTGTTCTGCTGTGTCATGGTGTCTCTCCTGTTGACTGAGGTGTTGGCGGAATCGCCGCAAATGCCCTGGCAAACCGGATTCCCGGCACCTGCTTCGCCGGACCGTCGACGCAGCACCGGGGCCCGCCCCGGGGGGCACTGCAGGAAAAGGGGTGATTCCTTTACATGCCGCGCGGGGCGCCGGCGTGCCCAGCGCTTGCATCCTCTGCGGCAAGCGGCATGTCGGCGGACGCCTCTCAGCTCCTGGCGTCGGACGACGCGTCTTGCTCGTGCGGCAACCTGAGCGGGGTGTCGCCCTGTACGACCGTGTGCGTGGCACCGCGCCCACGCCGCCTTTCTCGACCTGAGGCTTGCGCTCCAGGCGATCAGCATGTGCTGCATGCCGGCTCATGCGTTCCCCCGGGGCATGTGCAATGCCGCCATCGTGCCCGCGCTTCAGTGCTTTGCGGTGGCGTTGGGGGTTTCGTCGCGCAACAGGAACTCGCGGGTGATCGCGGGCAGCTGCTGCGCCAACCAGTCTGCCATGGCGATCTCTTCCTGCAGGATCTCCTCGCAGACGCGCTGCGTTTCGGCATCGTTGCAGACGGCTGCCGCAGCTGCCAGGGTGCGGTAGCTGGCGATCTCCATGTGCTCGAAGGCATAGCTGCTGATGCTGGCCTTGACCACTTCGTCAGAGACGAACATCCCGCTCATGCCCTGGGCCATCGCGACGATGCGGCCGGTAATGTCCTTGACGGCTGAGGTGTCACCTCCGCGCCGGTCGATGCAGCTGCGCACGAGCGTGGCCTGGCGCCGCGTCTCCTGCAGATGCTGCTCGATGCGTTGCTTGAGAATCGGGTAGTTTTCCAGTCTGGCAGCCGTGGCGGCGAGCATCTTCTCGGCCTGCTCTTCCATCGCGTGCGCATCGCGCAGCCAGTCCATCAGGTTGTCTTCGGCTCGGGTGGTCATTGCGGTCCTTCGTCAGGGGGTTGGGGGGGGGCGGCTCCTGCAGCCTCTCGGCGCGGCGCCTGCGCGCGGTGCGGCAAGACAGATGCCCGTTGGGGCCGCCGGCCTAGGCGGGCAGCTGCTGCCGGCGTCGGCAAGAGTGGCCGCAAGAATTTCCGGTTGATCGGCCGCGCGCGTCAACGGTGCCCGGAGCCCATCCAGCCGCTCCGTACCGAAGGCCAGCGAGACCGGCGGCCTGCCGGCGCAGTGGTTCTCGGCATGCCCTTTGCCCGATCTGCGCGCTGCGGCACTGGTCCCGCGCGCCCGGGAGCACCATGGCCACCAGCCTGCTGGCATTGCTGGACGACATCACGACATTGCTCGACGACCTGTCGGTGCTGGCCAAGGTGGCCGCCCGCAAGACCGCCGGCGTGGTGGGCGACGACCTGGCGCTCAATGCACAGCAGGTCTCGGGCTTGCGGGCCGACCGCGAATTGCCGGTGGTCTGGGGCGTCGCCAAGGGCTCTTTCCGGAACAAGGCCATCCTGGTGCCCGCCGCGCTCGCCATCAGCGCGTTCGCGCCCTCGGCGATCACGCCGCTGTTGATGCTCGGCGGCGCCTACCTGTGCTACGAAGGCGTCGAGAAGCTGGCGCCGCCGTGGCTGCACGGCCTTGGCGAGGCGAGCGCGGCCGACCCGCAGCGCACGACCGCCGCGGCCGGCACGCTGCGGGACGTGCGCGCCCTCGAGCAGGTCCGGATCCGCGGCGCGGTGCGCACCGACTTCGTGCTCTCCGCCGAAATCATCACCATCACCCTGGGCACCGTGAGGGGCAGCCCGTTCCTCGCCCAGGTGATCGTGATGGCCGTGGTGGCCGTGCTGATGACGGTGGGCGTCTACGGCCTGGTCGCGGTCATCGTCAAGCTGGACGATGCCGGGCTGTATCTGAGCCGCCAGCCCGGTGCACGGGCCGCAGTCGGGCGCGGCATCCTCGCCGCCGCGCCCTGGTTCCTGCGGGCGCTCTCGGTGGCCGGCACAGCGGCGATGTTCCTGGTCGGCGGAGCCATCCTGACGCACGGTGTGACCGCGCTGCATGCCGGCATCGAGCAGATGGCAGCCGCCACGGCGGTCTGGCCCGGCGGCGAACTCTGGGAGGCTGCGGCACGTGCGCTGCTGAACATCGCCTTCGGCATCGGCGCCGGCGCGGTCGTGCTGGCCGGCATGGTGCTGGTCAGGCGCCTGCGCCGCTGACCGGCGCCACGGACCGGTCGTCCGGCGCGGGAATGTGGCTTGCCGCACGCCTGCATGGCACACACGACATCCTCCGCCGCATCGATCCGGCCCGGTTGGGGGCGCCTCGCGGCCTGGGACAGCACACTGGCCCTGGCGGCCGACCCCTACCGCTTCATCTCGCGCGCGTGCGCGGCACACGGCACGCGAGGCGTGCGCGGCCGCCTGCTGCTGCAGCCCACCGCGTTTCTCACAGGTACGGCCGCAGCGCGCGTGTTCTACGAATCCCCGCAGCTGATGCGCCACGATGCTGCACCCGGCGCGCTGCTGGCCACGCTGCTGGGGCGCGGCGGTGTGCAGACACTCGACGGCGCGGCGCATCAGCACCGCAAGGCGGTATTCCTGCACCTGCTGCACGGCCCGGCGGTCGGCGCGCTACTGCAGGCGGCCGAGGCCCGCTGGGCGCACTGCGTGCAGCTGCGCAGTGCAGCCGATGCGTCAAACGGCGAACCGCTGTATCCGCTCATGCAGCATTGGCTCTTCGAGACCGCCATGCAGTGGGCCGGCGTGCCGATGCCGTCCGGCGCCGACCATGCGCGCTGCGAAGCGGCGATGGTGGACCTGTTCGACCGCGCGGCCTCCTCCGTGCCGGGCCACCTGCGGGCACGTGCGTCCCGCAAGTGGCTGGAGCGCTGGCTTGGCCGCTGCATCGACAGGGCACGCAACGAGGAGGTGGTGTTCCGCCCGGGCGGTGCAGCGCTGGCCCTCGCCCTGCACCGCGACCCGGGCGGCGCGTGGCTGCCTACCCAGGTGGCGGCCGTGGAGCTTCTGAACGTGCTGCGCCCGATCGTCGCGGTATCGGTTTTCGTCACCTGGTGCCAGCATGCGCTGGTGCTGCATCCAGAAGGACGAGGCCTGCTGGACAGCGACCGCGGCGTGCTGGCCTTCGTGCAGGAGGTGCGCCGCTTCTACCCGTTCTTTCCGGCGGCGACGGCGCGGGTGCACGGCGCGTTTGAAGCGGATGGTATGGATTTCAGGGACGGCGAACGGGTGCTGCTGGATTTGTACGGTACCAACCGCGATCCGCAGCACTGGGAGGAGCCGGACGCCTTCCGGCCCGCCCGCTTCCTGCGGGCCGCGCCGGGACGCTTCAGCTTCGTGCCCCAGGGCGGCGGCGATGCAGCGTTGCACCACCGCTGTCCGGGCGAGGATTTCGCGGTGGCCCTGATGGCGCTGGCAGTGAACAAGCTGGCTCACTGCGCGCGCTGCGAGGCGTCTGCGCAAGACCTTTCGATCGACATGCGTCGGCTACCGGCCTTGCCGCGCACCGGTTTGCGCGTCCGCTTCCTGTGCGAGCGTGTCAATGCGATCCGACACGGGCATCCGCCGCCGCCGATGCGCCGGCCTCCGGAGGACCTACATCCCGTCCGGTCAGTGCATTGAATCATCACCCGCACGCGGGCCGATTCGCGAAGCCCGCCGTCCCCTCTCTCCCCTTTTTTTCCACTGGTACAAAGGAGTTCACCATGGCTGTCAAGACGATCAAGGAACTGTTCATCCACGAGCTGTCGGATACCTACAGCGCCGAAAAGCAGATGACCCGCTCGCTGCCCAAGATGGCGCGCGCCGCGTCCGACGAACAGTTGGCCCAGGCCTTCCGCGACCACCTGGAGGAAACGCGCGCGCAGGTCGAGCGCATTGACCGGATCGTCGAGCTCACGGGCCTCAAGCTCAAGCGCATCAAGTGCGCCGCAATGGAAGGCCTGGTCGAGGAAGGCAACGACCTCATCGACGAGATCGACAAGGGCCCGGTGCTGGACGTGGCGCTTATCGGGGCGGCACAGAAAGTGGAGCACTACGAGATCGCCGGCTACACCACCCTGGTGCTGTTAGCGACCAAGCTCGGTTTCAAGGATGCGCTGCCGCTGCTCGAAGCGTCACTGGGCGAGGAGAAAGCGACCGACGAGAAGCTCGGCACACTGGGCCAGGCCGCATCCATCGAGGAAGCGGTCGAGAGCTGACCCATCGCCGCGACGCCGAGCCGCGGCAGCGGCTCCGGCGCTTGCAGTGGTCCGCGCGCGGCGCATGCAGCGCCACCGCGCCTCCAGCAGCGGGCCGAGGTTGGGCGCCAGCACCGCGCCGGTGACCGTGGCCCCGCCCGGGTCCGGCAGCGAGTCAGGCCGCAACCGCAGTCCACCGGTCCACCTGCACCATCGGGCGGCGGCAGCCGTGTCAGGAGAAGCAGCCTCGCCATCGGCGGGATTTCCGGGAAGCTGTGCCCCTTTTGCTCGCACGGCACTGCTCGATGGCGGTCGACGACGACGCGTTGCGCCAGCCACACCGTGAACTCGTGCCCGTCAATCAAGACCGCGAAGACCGCGATCATGGGAACTGTCGGCTCCAGCAGCAGCGCCCTCAGCGCACTGCCATCTGCACAAACATCGCAAGACAATGGGTCCATTCCCGCCTGCGCTGCTGCGCTCGATCGCGGTGGGGCGCTGGCACCTTCAGTCCGCAAAGCCCGCCACGGTCCGCGCAGCAGGACCACCCGCATCCACAGTGACAGCGCGAGGCCCGTTGAATCGTTCATCTTTGCGGCCCTCAGGCGCGCAGCGCGACCGAGCCGGGAAGATTGCCGCGAGCCGATCGCGGCAGACTGCGTCGCGATCGACATCGATCGCACAGCACCCGTGCGACTCAGCCGCTGCCGCGTGGCGTGCGGCCGGCGCCTCCGCCGCCCTTGCGCGCCGAGATCTGGTTCTGCGGACCTGCGCCCATGGCTTGCCGGTCATGCCTGCTGGCCGGCGTGCGCCGGCCCTGGTTCGTCTGGGTCGGCGCCTGGTTCCCGGTCTTGTTGTGGTCGTTGGCGAACTTGCCCGTGCCAGGCTCCTGCTGATCGGGCTGCTGGTGATGCTGCGCGGCACGGGTTTGCAGTTGGGCAGGACTGCCGACCTGGTCCTTCTCGGGGTGCTTTTGACGCGACTGCTCGTCGCGAAGGAAATCAAGCTTCTTGCTCATGGGCCTCTCCATCTGGGCTGAAAGTCCGTGGATCCGGACAGGCAGACCGAGGGCAAATGGCGGTCCCGGCAGGTCGACCGACGGACGCCGGCCGTGCACGTCATGAACTTCAGTTGCAGTCGCGCGCTGGACAGCGTCCATTCGTGCATGCGCGCGCACCACGCCCTGAGTCTCGGGGCAACATCCAGTCCACCTGGTCAACCACGCCGCCGCGCCAACAGTACACCAGGATCGGACTCGCCACGACGCCGCCTGGCCGAGGCGGGAGCCCCCGCACTCGCGCTGCGCATCTGTGCGCGTGAATTGCCGCCCAGCCGGTTCGGCACCGCCGACGGCGCGCAGCGCAGATGGGTGGGCCGCGTCCCGGCTGTCAGCGATCGGGGACGTGACCGCGCCGGGCCGCCTTTGCATTGGTGTCACTGCTGATGCAGGCCGATGGGGTCGACCGCCCGAGCGGGGAGCGGGCAAGCGGCGCAGCGGTGGCGCCACCTCAGGCGACGAGCCCGGCCACCAAGCGCAGGTGCTGCGCCTCGGCGGCGGCGAGGTACCAGTCCTTCTCCCAGACCCGGGCCTGCAGGTCGCCCAGCGTGATGGATGCGCCTTCGACCAACTCGGCGAAACCGTCGCGCTCAAGGCGCTGGCCCGATTCGATCTCGGCGAGCACGTTCCTGACCTGCGTGGCGCAGGAGCGCAGTGCGCCCTGGAGCTGCAGGTCCATTTGCAGCTTGCGCTCGTGGATCAGCAGCTCGCAGTCTTGCGACAGGAAGCGCCGCTCCCGCCGGAATGCCGCCATGATGGAGATGCCGGCGGAGTACACGTTGGACTTGCCGAAGAAGTAGAGCTCCTGGCCGGCGCGCTGCCACTGGCGGACCTCCTGCGCGATGCGGCGGCCGGCGTCCGCGTCGCCGCCAAGGGTCCACAGTTCCAGCACCAGGGCGCGATCGGTCGGCGCCTCGGCCTGCTGGCGCAAGAACTCGCTCACCATCTGCTGGTCGACCGTACCGAAGAGCCGGATGTCAGGGCGGGTGCAAGGCAGGGATTCGCTCATGGCATGCCGACGGCGGATGCCGTTGCGCGGTGCAGGCGGGCCGCAGGCGGCGTGGTGTGGTTCGATGTCATGGAAGCTGCTCGGATCCTTGGGAACCAGGCCGCGGCAAGCCGCGTTCCTGGGCTCCGCCGCGCGCCAGGTAGCGCGCCGCGAGGTCGACCGGCGGCGGCAGGCTGCCTGCGTCGGCGCGCGCAGCCAGCCAGCGCTCGCAGGCCGCATGCCCGCGTTGGCGCAGCGCCTCGAACAGCTCCATGCTCACCGTGCGCTTGATCGACGGCTCGGTCTCCAGCGGCGTCCCGCCGTCGGGCAGGCTCACCACATGCAGCCTGACGCCGGCGCCGTCGGCGGCGCGGTTCGCGCTATCGATGGTGCGCAACTCGGCCAGCATGCCCTGGATAGAGGCGATCTCGTTGATGCGGTTGAGGATGTTCTTGGCCGTGACTGGCGTTTCGTCGCGCTCCTGCGGCGTGAGCTCCACCAACAGGATGTCCACATCGGGCGACGGCTCGTACAGCGGCCACAGCGCAGGGTTGCCCGCATAGCTGCCGTCCCAGTAGGCCTGCCCGTCGATCTGCACGGCCTGGAACAGCAGCGGCGCGCACGCCGATGCGAGCAAGGCCTGCACACTCTGGCTGCCCGGCCCGAACACCCGGCAGCGACCTGTGTTCACATTGACAGCGCTGGTGAACAGGGCCGTAGGGCCCGGCGCGTTGAGCACCTTGGTCTCCACGATGCCCGACAGCACCAGCCGCAGCGGTTCGAGCGCGAGCGGATTGGCCTGGTAGGGCGACAGCAGCGGCATGGCGTCGTCCCAGATGCCCAGGCCCGGCTTGCGCAGCGGCGACAGCATCCAGGTCATCGGGATCGCAGCCGTGGCGATGCCGTGCCAAAGGCGGCTGAGGTGGGAACGGGCGCCTTGGCGCCCCCCTGCGGCCAAACCGCACACCAGCGCAGCGCCGTTGAGCGCCCCGGCGCTGGTGCCGCTTACGCGGCCGATGTCGATCGCCTCCTCATCGAGCAGGCGGTCCAGCACGCCCCAGGTGAACGCGCCGTGCGCACCGCCCCCCTGCAGGGCCAGCTGCAGCTGCGGCCTGCCACGCGGCGCGGGGGCAGAGTTGGCGGCCACCGTACTCACTTGCGGTGGTGGCGCATGGCGCCGTCCTGGCCAGCCGCCAGCCTGTTCGCCCGTGCGAGCTGGGCACGCAGCATGGGCGCGGTTGCCGCCGCGCTGCGAGGTGGAGGCAGGCTGATCCGCACGTCGATCGGCATCGGCATCAGCGCGCCGATGCTGCGGCGCTGCGCATGGGTTCGGTCTCCTCCTCCCCTGCCTGACCGTCGGCGAGCCGCTCGCTCAGCCACCGGACGACCAGCCGGCCATACGATTCCAGCCAGGCTGGGTCGGTCAGCTGGTGGTCGGCGCCCGGCAGCGTGTGGCGCGACAGCGATCGGGCGCGCGTGAAGGCCGCCGCATAGCTGGCGGCGACGGCCAGTGGCATCACCTGGTCGTTGCCGGATTCGACCAGCAGCACATCACTCTTGAAGCGCGCACAGCACGCCAGCGCCCGGTTCTGGGAGGGTGCGAGATGCTGCTCGCGATAGCGCGCCACCACATCGCGGTCCAGCGTTTCCTTGGGCGCCGACCAGTCCGCATCGGCGTAGATCGCGGGCGAGCGCAGGATCAGATGGCGCACCGGCCTGGCGACGGCCAGGAAGGCGCCCACGTAGGCTCCAAAGCTGAACCCGGCCACGGAGATCGGCCCGCCGTGCACGGCGCGCTCGAGGGCACGGAATTTCTGCAGCGCCTGGTGCAGTGCCGATGCACGACTGACCTGGGCGCGCCGGGCCGCAGGCCAGCTGCTGTCCGGCAGGTCGGCACGCCGGCAGATCCAGCCGTGGCCTTCCAGCCGTACCCGCAAGACGTCGAACTGGTGCTGGCCGTCGTCGTCCCAGCCGGGGAGTACCAACAGGCCGGGGGATGAATTCGGATGGATCGGAACGGGCGCCATTGCAGATGGGTAGCAATCGGCGTTCCCGCGCGGCTGGACGCGGTCGCGCGGCGCGGCATCGCATTTGCCGGTCAGGCCTGACACTTCACTCTCAGACCACCATGGAGAACCTCTCATGCGAGCGACTCGAACCCGCACCCGGCCAGGCCGGTCACTTCTCACGATCTGCATGGCCGCGGGCGCCATGGCAGCCGGACCGGCCGCCGCGCACGCGCCGACCACGGCCGACACCGTCGGCGGCACCGCGTCGGACAAGACGACTGAACGAGCGACGTGCCCAGATCGATGACCCGTCCCGCCGACCCGAAACCGCCGGACTCCCTGTCGTCCGATCGTGCCGCACATGGCACCGCCCTGCTGATCATCGACATGATCAGCTGCTGGGACTTTCCCGACGCGGACGCCCTGATGCACTGCGCTGTCGCCATCGCAGCCCCGATCGCGCAGCTGAAGAGCCACTGCGCGGCCGCGGGCGTGCCCACGATCTACTGCAACGACAACCGCGGCCGCTGGCGTTCGGATTTCCGCTCCCTGGTCGACAGCGCGCTGGCTTGCGGCGGCAAGGGCGGCGAGATCGCACGGCGCCTGGCGCCCGGCCCGGAGGACTACTTCGTGCTCAAGCCCATGCAGTCGAGCTTCTTCGAGACGCCGCTTGCCTCGCTGCTCAAGTACCTGGACGTGCACCGCCTGATCCTCACGGGCATCTCCAGCGACCAGTGCGTCATGGCCAGCGCCATGGAGGCGGGCCTGCGCGCCCTGGACGTGGTGGTGCCGCAGGAAGCCGTCGCGTCGCAGACGCCTGAGCGCAACGAGGCCGCACTGCGCCAGTTCAGGGAAACCCACAAGCTCGAGGTCGTCTCGGTGCGCAGCCTCGTGCGACAGCTGGCGGTACCGAAAGTCCGGCGCTGAAGCGGGTCTGGCGCGAGGCCTGGCGTGCGCCGCGTCCACGGTGCAAGGCAGCAGACCTTGCAGCCGGTGCAGCCGGTGCACGTCAGTCTTCCGGAGACCGAATTGCCCACCGGCAGACGGGTACACCGATTGCCAGTCCGTCCGCGGAACGCCGCTACGCTTTCGGTGGCATCGCAGCCTTCGCTTCGACAGCTGGGGACGGCCCAACACGCAGGAGGATCCATGCAGGTCTTCGACACCCGCACGCGGGGCCCACGCTGACGCGCATGTCCGACCTTCGCGGCCCGGACCCGGAGGAACGCTTCGACGTGGCCGTCGCCGGCGCCGGGGTGGCCGGGCTCGGCTGCGCTGGCGTGCTGGCCGGTGCCGGGCTCCGAGTGGCGGTGTGCGAGCGCGCGGCCTACGCCGGCGGGCGCGCGGCCAGCTGGCTCGACGAGCAGACCGGAATGCGGGTCGACATCGGCCCGCATGTCATCACCAGCGAGCACAGGAACTACCTGGCACTGCTGCAGCTCGCGGGCACGACGCAGCAGATCGTGTGGCAGCCCGAGCCGTTGATCACACTGCTGGACGCCGGCCGTGTGCTGCGCATGCGCGCACCCGCGTGGCCAGCACCGCTGCACGGCCTGGCCAACCTGCGCCAGGCGCTGCACTGCGTCGCCCCTCGACCTCCTGTCGAACGCACGCGTGGCTTGGGCCGCCGCGCGCCTGACTTCGCCTGAACTGCGTCGTCTGGACGGCCTGGACGCACTCAGCTACCTGCTCTCCATGGGTGTGTCCGAGCGCTCCATCCATTGGTTCTGGACATCGGCCATGCTGGCCCTGCTCAACCTGCCGCTGGCGCGCTGCTCGGCCGCGTCGGTCATGCGCGTGTTCCGCCTGCTGGTCGGACGCAGCGGCTATTGCTTCGGTTTCCCGCGTATTGCGCTGGCCGACCTGTTCGTGCCTGGCTGTCACCGCATGGTCGAGCAGGCCGGTGGACAGCTGCGGCTCGAAGAACAAGTCCACGCCGTGGCGGTCGAGCAAGGCCGGTTCGCCGGTTTCGTGCTGTCAGGTGGACGCTTGCTGCGAGCCCGCGCCGGCGTGCTGGCACTGCCACCGCAGGCGCTGGCCCACTTGGCGCGGGATGATCCGGCCGTGGCCTCGGCCTTCCCGGCGGCGCGGCCTGACTGGTTCGCACCCAGCCCCTACGTCAGCACGCTGCTGTGGCTGGACCGCAAGGTGACATCCGACCGCTTCTGGGCCCGTGTCTACGCGCCGCAGGACCTCAACACCGACTTCTACGACCTGGTGAACATTCGCGGCGATCTGGCGGGCGGCCCCTCGGTGATCGCGAGCAACGCCATCCACGTTCCCGAGGCGCATCGGCTGGAGGATGCACACCTGGTGCAGCGTACGCGCCGCGAACTGCTGCAGTTCGCGCCGCGCGCCCGCAAGGCGCGGGTGCTGCATACGCGCGTGCACCGTATCCCCATGGCCGTGCCCTGCGCCGTCCCGGGCAACGAATCGCTGCGCCCGCCGACGGCCAGCAGCCTGCCCGGCCTGTTCGTCGCGGGGGACTGGACGGACACGGGGCTTCCGTTCTCCATGGAGAGTGCCGCGCGCTCCGGCGCACTGGCTGCCGAGGCGGTCAGCGATGCCGTCGGGCGCAGCCTGCGCGTGGCGCTGGAGCCACCCGGCACCACGGGCTTGATCGCCTGGCTGGGAAAGCGCGCTTAGGCACGCGCGCCGGCACCGACACAGCGCCGTCCCGGGGCGCCTTGAACCGGCCTCATGCCGCGCTGAGGCCAGGCAGCCCCGCAGGTCTGCTGTCTTCCAGCGGAATCATCCCGGCTGCCCGGCGCATCGCCGTCGCCAGGTACCACCATCGGCGCTCTCTTGGCAAGGCGGGCCGGCGCGCGAAGCGGGCACCAAACGTGAGCCATGCGGCACTCGGTACACCCGCGGTCGTGCAGGCATCACTGCAGGCGAAGCGCGCGCCCCGGCGAGGATGAGCGCGCGAATTGTTTGCAGCAACTCTTGCATCAGGAACTCCCGTTTGCCGAAAGCGCTGCTTCCTGTACGGGCTCGCCGATCTGCAACGGGTGCCGCCCCGTTCGATCCGCAAATCGCCCCGTGACCGGGCACAGCTGGCTTGCACGGCGCCACGAGCCGCCGCGCGGCCTTGATACCGTGGGGATTGCCGCCCCGCCCGAACGCCAAATCATGGTCCCGGTTCCCGGTCAATGGCGCTGTGCGTCGCGCCGCAGGTCGGCAGGCACCAGTGGTTCTTCGGCGGGTAGCGCTGCGGCAATCCTCGTCGCCAAGGGACAGGTTCCGGCCTGCGCGTGGAGCAATCCGTGTGCATGGTCCACCCACAGCCCTCTTCTGAACCACGGTGTGCCGGCCGGCGCGGCATCACGCATGCCGCCCCAGGCGGACTGCTCGCACGGCGGCCCTGGTCTTGTTGGCCTCGTCACAAAGCACAGAACGGGTCCTGTCTCGGCCCTGTCTCGCCGTCACGGCCTTCGCACGGCATGCCCGACTGCTTCAGGGGTCTGCGGCCGGGTTGGCATGGCGCGCCCGGAAATCGGCCAGTTCCGCTGCGTCCGGCAATGCCAGCCGCAAGCTGCAGATCACGCAGACCGCGTCCTCGTCCGCGCGATAGCGCTGTAGCTCCGTCGTGCAGTTCGGGCAGTAGATAAAACTCGCAAGCCTGGGTT
This sequence comes from Variovorax sp. UMC13, assembly GCF_014170375.1. Lineage (GTDB taxonomy): Bacteria > Pseudomonadota > Gammaproteobacteria > Burkholderiales > Burkholderiaceae_C > Variovorax. Next base: position 131,975 of record NZ_LZZW01000015.1, read on the forward strand.
CATGCGTCGGTGGATGCGGTGCCTCCACCAGGGCCACGGCCTCGGACATCGCACGGGCCAGCCGGGTCGTCTCCAGCCGTGCATGCTCGCTGCATCACTCGCATGCGCCACCAGGCAGACCGCCCGGGCCGCGAGCTCCCGAGCGGATGGTTCTGCGCTGTCGCTGCGCCGCAGCGGCAACTGGCGCTTGTCTGCGTCGCGGCTCTCGCGAACTGCCGCAGCGGCACGACGACGCCATGGGCGTCACGCGTTCTTAGTGATACATCCGCGGACGGCTGGGGCAGCGGAGCTGGTTTGCTGATGTACCGCTGTGCCGGAGTGCAGGCGCCCCCCGCGCCCGGCCGACCCCGTGCGCTGACGCGACGGGGTCTTCGAGGAGGAGGTGTCCCGTAGACCCCGGCGGCCGTTCCGACCGGTGCGGTTCGGCGCATGCCCGGCGGGGGCCCTTGACCGACGCGCAGGCCCAATGCCTTGAACCATAATGAAATGTCGTATGGCGCGTTGCGCCGAACGCCGTCACCTCGACGCGGATCTTGCGAAGGATGTCCCGAGAATGTCCACCGACGCTGCACCCCACTCCTCCGACGGGGACGACCCCGGCCCCCTGGCCGGGGACCACCGTTTCCAGGTCCTGGTCGACGCCATCAAGGACTACGCGATCTATCTGCTCGACGAAAAAGGCCACGTCAGCAGCTGGAACACCGGCGCCCAGCGGCTCAAGGGCTACACGGCCGAGGAGATCATGGGCCAGCATTTCAGCCGTTTCTACACACCCGAGGACATCGACGCCGGCCTTCCTGCACGGGCGCTGGCGACTGCGCGCGCCCAGGGGAAGTTCGAGGCCCAGGGCTGGCGGGTCAGGAAGGACGAAACCCGTTTCTGGACGAGCGTTCACATCGAGCCGGTGCTCGAGCTCGACGGCAGGGTGATCGGCTTCGCCAAGGTCACGCGCGACATGTCGGAGATGCTGCATTCCGAGCGGGCGCTGATCGCGAGCGAGGAGAGGTTCCGCCTTCTGGTCCAGGGCGTGCGCGACTACGCGATCTACATGCTCGATCCCGTGGGGCGCGTGAGCAACTGGAACGCGGGCGCCCAGCTGATCAAGGGCTACGCCGCGCACGAGATCCTCGGTCAGCATTTCTCGCGCTTCTACACGCCGGAGGACCGCCAGCGAGGTGAACCCGCCCGCGCACTCCAGGTCGCGCTGAGCCAGAGGAAGTACGAGAGCGAAGCCTGGCGCCTGAGGAAGGACGGATCGCGGTTCTGGGCGAGCGTGGTCATCGACCCGCTCTACGACGAACAGGGTCAGCACATCGGCTTCGCGAAGATCACGCGTGACATCACGGAGCGAAAGCGCGCCCAGGACGACATGGATCGCGCACGGGACGCGCTCGCGCACGCCCAGAAGCTCGAGGCCATCGGCCGCCTGACCGGCGGTGTGGCGCACGACTTCAACAATCTGCTGACGATCATCCGCTCGTCCGCGGAACTGCTTCGAAGGACCGGGCATGACGAGGTACGGCGTGCACGCTACGTCCAAGCCATCGCCGACACGGCCGACCGCGCCGCGCTGCTGACGCGCCAGCTGCTGGCGTTTGCGCGGCAGCAGCCGTTGCGCCCCGAGGTCTTTCGCCCCGACGCGCGAATCACTGCCATGACGCAGATGATCGAGACGCTGCTGGGCGCGACAGTCCGCCTGGAGATGCAGTTTCCCGACAGCCTGGGACCGGTGGAGGCGGACGCCGGCCAGTTCGACACGGCAATCCTCAACATGGTCATCAATGCACGGGACGCCATGCCGCAGGGCGGCCGCCTGAGGATCTCTGCCCGTGACGCCGACAACGTGCCGTCCGTGCGCGCGCATGCAGCCGCCCCCGGCCAGTTCGTGGCGATTTCGCTGGAGGACTCGGGCTCGGGCATCGACCCGGGAGCGATCGAGCGCATCTTCGAGCCCTTCTTCACCACCAAGCCGGTCAACAAGGGAACCGGCCTGGGACTCAGCCAGGCTTACGGCTTCGCCAAGCAATCCGGCGGCGAAATCGACGTGAGCAGCCGCGCAGGCGAGGGAACCTGCTTCACCCTCTACCTTCGCCGCGCCACAGGTCAGCCCCTCGTCGCCGATCCCGAGGCGGTGGCGACCCGCCCCGAGCCGAACCGCCCGCTGTCGATCCTGATGGTCGAGGACAACAACGAGATCGGCGAATTCGGGCTCGGTCTTCTGACGGAAATGGGGCATTCGGCAGTTCGGGTGGCCAATGCGGACGCAGCGCTCAGCCTCCTGCAGGACCAACACGACGACTTCGACCTGGTCTTCACCGATGTGGTGATGCCGGGGAAGAACGGCTTCGAGCTTGCCAAGGAGATTCGCCTGAGATGGCCGGACCTGCCGGTTGCGCTGACCAGCGGCTACAGCCATGTCCTGGCGGACGATCGCAGCCGGGAGTTCGAACTCCTGCACAAGCCCTACTCTCTTCGGGAACTGCAGGCGCTGTTCGAGCGCGTCGTGCCGCGTTCCAGAGAAAGTCGACGAATCTCGCCGTAGTCGATTCCGGGGCGGTGCCAGCGTTGCACCACGGCCCACGCCGCCGGTGCGCGTCGCAAGGTCGCCGGGGGCTGCGAGGCCGATGAACCGTTGGCCATCGGTGCCGCGCGAAGCGCGTTGGCATACCCATCGAGGCGGTGCGCGCATCGCTCGACAGGCGAGAAGCGTCTCTGACCGCCTCCTACCATCTTGGCTCAGCTTCTTAGTTGGGGGGGCGCAGGCGTGGCCTGATGCAGAGACGCCTACGCGCGACGTGGGTCTGGCGAGCATGCCGTCTGCAGTTCAATGCTAAGCGGAGGTCGGCAGTGCCGCCTACGGCCCCAACGCTGCAGTGCGACATGGCCTGGAACGACGTTGGCTTGCGCCGCCCTGAAGCCCCGCATCCGGTCGACGCCCAACATCGTGCATGGATCACGTGTTTGAACTCGAAGAGTCATGCGCCTCCAGCCCGACGACCACGTTGCGTGCGCTTTTTACCTCGTGTGGAAATCGATCAATTCCTACGGTGCCGCAGAGCGCCCCGCGCAACTCTTCCCTTCCCACACACCCAAAAGGAGCTCAATAATGACTGCCGCCCGAACCCCTTCCGACGCCTGCAGCCTGCTCGACGCGGATCATAGAAACGTGAAGAAGCTGTTCAAGGAGTTCGAGCCGCTGGCGCAATCGAAGGCCAAGAGCGCACCGCAAAAGCGACGTGAACTGGCCGACCAGATCTGCCTGGAGCTGACCGTGCACGCGCAGATCGAAGAGGAGATCTTCTACCCGGCACTGCGGGCCGCGATCAAGGCGGAAGACCTACTGGACGAAGCCGAGGTCGAGCATGCCAGCGCAAAGGACTTGATCGCGCAGATCCAGGATGGCGACGAGAATGATCACAGGTGGTGCGCGAAGGTCATCGTGCTCGGCGAGTACATCGACCACCACGTGAAGGAAGAGCGCAACGAGATCTTCGTCAAGGCGCGGGCCGCGCGTCAGCTCGATCTCGTGGCAATGCGCGACCAGCTGATGGCACGCAAGGAACAGTTGATGGAAGAGATGATGGCTGCGGCGTAGCCGCCGCGCTGATGCAGAAGATCAGCCCGCCCGCGCGGGCTTTTTCGTGCTCAGTGCCGGCGCACCAGAGGGTGCTGCCCATTTCGCCCGATCGTACCTGCTGACGCTGGTCAGCCGACACGGGCGATCCTGTGGCGAGTCGGATGGTTCTTGGCCCACCCCGTTCGGCGCAGGGCCGCCGGGCCTCTACCCTGCCCTTCCCGAGCGAGACGGCGCAGTCACGACTGAGGTGAGGTCGATCCTGCGCGCCAGACGGCCGGCCCGGTTGCCGGTCCGACCGCCGTGGCCGGGGCCTCTGCGAACGATCTTCAGCTGACAACGGGTAGAACCACGCTCGCGAACGGGCGCACCTGGAGGATGTTCAGCGACTGGTCCATGGCCATGCTGGAGTGGACCGACTCGACGAAATGGATCTTCCGCAGCTTCTCCCCTGGAATCGAGCTGGACCTGTACAAGACAGACCCCGCCACAGCGGCGCCGCTTTTCAGGGCATGGGCAACCACGGACGACTGGCACCGGATGATCTGAATTGCCCGGGCGGCCTCCAGACGCATGGTCCGCCGCAGCAAAGCTGCGGAGCACAACCATCCATGGCTGCGCACCGTCGATGCATCCTGGCGACGACGCTCTTTTCGTCTTGACGGCGGCAGGATGAGCTGCCGCTAGCGCGGGTAAAGGAGCGCTGGATCGATCTGGCGACCGTCGCGCAGCATCGTTTCGACCCCCGCTGCAGGCAATGCCGCGCTGAACCAGTAGCCTTGCATCTGGTCGCAGTGGCTGGCCGCCAGGAGAGCCGCCTGCCCCTCGCTTTCGACGCCTTCGGCGAGCACCTTGGCCTTCAATTGGTGCGCCATCGTGATGATGGCGCGGGTGATCGACACGTCCTCCGCCGGCGCGGTGACGTCGGGCACCAGCGAGCGGTCGATCTTGACGACGTCCACCGGCAGACGGCGCAAGTAGCTCAGGCTCGAGTAGCCGGTGCCGAAATCATCGAGCGAGACTTCTACGCCGAGCGCGCGCAGCGCTCGCAGGTGCTCCACCGCCTGCTCGAGGTTGCCGATCAGCATGCTCTCGGTGACCTCGACGCCGAACAGCCGCGCGTCGAGGCCAGCCGAGGCGAGCAGGAGTTCGATGCGCTGTGCCAGGTCCGGCTGCATCAACTGGCGCGCCGAGAGGTTGACCGACATGCGCACCGGGGGCAGCCCGGCGTCCTGCCAAGCCGCGGCCTGCTCGATGGCGCGGCGCAGCACCCAGTCGCCGATGGCAACGATCAGACCGCTCTCTTCGGCGACGGGAACGAAGCGGTCCGGCGCCATGCGGCCCATCGTCGGGTGCTGCCAGCGCAGCAACGCCTCGACGCCAACAATGCCGCCGTGCGCAAGATCCACTTGCGGCTGGTAGTGCAGATCGAACTGCTCATCGCGCAGCGCCTTGCGCAACGCTGTCTCCAGCGCCAGGCGTTCGGGGTCGTCGTCGTGCGGCGTACCGGCGTAGACGCTGGCCTGGTTGCGGCCCAGGTGCTTGGCCTGGTGCAGCGCGGCGTTGGCGCGGCGCAGCAAGGTGTCTGCCTGGTCGCCGTCGGCGGGTGCCGAGGCGATGCCGATGCTGCAGGTGACATAGACCTCGTGCTCCTCGATTCGCATCGTCTGGGCGATGCCGTCGAGCAGTGCTTGCGCCGTTTGCAGCGACGGTACCGAAGGGGCCGGCATCACGATCACGAACTCGTCTTCGCTGCGGCGCGCCACCAGATCGACACTGCGCACGGTGGCGACGATTCGCTGAGCCACTTCACGTAACACTGCGTCGCCGATGTGTGGGCCGAGGCCGTCGTTGATACGCTTGAAACGGTCGAGCACTAGGACCAACACCGCGGTCTGCGTGCCGCCCTGCAAGGTCGCGCTCAGACGCTCCAGGAGCAGTTGCCGGTTCGGCAGCCCGGTCAGTTCGTCGAACTGCAGCAGTTGCAGGATGCGGCGCTCGGCGGCGCGGCGTTCCCGCAGGTCGGTGATGCAGACATGGGCGAAGGAGACCCCGTCGCTGGTGACCAGGCTCACGGAGACGCTCACCGGAATCTCGTGACCCGCCAGGTGGCGGACGTTGGTCTCGAAACGCAGCGAACCTCGGTCGCACAGTTCGCGCCAGTGCCGCGGCCACTGCACTGCATCGACCTGCGTGTCGATGTCGGGCACGCGCAGTCGCAGCAATTGCTCGCGGTCCAGGCCCAGCAGTCGGCACGCCGCCGCGTTGGCATCCCTGTAGGCACCGTCGGGCCCGACCTGCAGCAGCGCATCGTGGGCCTGTTCGACGGCGTGGCGCGTGAGTTGCAACTGGTGCTGCGCCTGCTCACGTTCGCTCACGTCGCGCGCAGACGGGATCAGCCAGACCACCCGCCCTTCCAGGTCGTAGAGCGGCAGCAGCGAGAAGTCCATCGACAGGGCGACGCCGCCGCTCGTGGCCACTCGCACGTCGAAGCGCGAGACCTCGCCGCGCAGCGCTGCGGCCAGGGCCTGCTGGAGTCGCCGCCGCGAGATCTCGCAGGCTTGCCACCAGGGGGTGGTGTCGAAACGCTGGCCGAGCACCTGCTCCGGCGCGCTGCCGATGGCCCGCAATGCCGCCTGGTTGGCATAGCGCAGCACCCCGTCGGTGTCGAGCAGCCCGGCGAAAATCGACGGGCCCAGCCGGTCCAATACCTCCTGCACCGTGGTCTGCAGGTCTGTCGGGACAAGGCGGGCCGGCACTGACGTCAGCCCGGCATCGTGATGCGGGGCACTTTGAAGGGCTCGTTCCTCAGGCATTTCGACAGTTTGTCCTGCAGCCTGCACCCAGGACATGCGCAGTTGCACTCCAAAAGACCGTATCAGATCGATGGTCGCTGCGCGGCAGTCACCTTGCGCGCCGGGCGCGACCTTTTCCGGGGCGTTGTCCAAGGCCGGTCCCGGTTGCCCTCATGACAGCGTCAGGCGCTCATGCGCAGGTACTGCATCGCCCGCAGGCCAAGGGGAGTGATCTGCAAAACCACCGCCGGCTTTTGCAAATTGATCGTCCAGGGGGGGATGTCGGCATCGACGTGGCCGGCGTCGTGAAGCACGCGCAGTTTCTCGATGTCGTCGGCGTCCGTCAACTCGACGGGCAGCGGCTTGCCTTTCAAGCTGTGAAGCAGTTCCATCGGCATGGTTACCTCGGCAAAAGTAAGAAGTACGTGCTATTTGAAGCAACCAATGCCTCCCCGGGCAACAGGCCGTACGGCATATGCCTGCGTCTGCTGCAGCACTGCACAGACACCTGGCACCGGCATGACTCTAGACAGCTTCGATCGTACAAAGTCGCGCGCGGCCGAGCCAGCGGCCCGTCAGCAAGGGTGCTGCCCGTAGCACAACGGCCGGCTGCTCGGCGTCTGCAGAGTGCGGCTGTCAGCGATCCGGAGCGCCGGACGCGATCCGATGGACGCGCTCGCGGACGGCCAGCACCCGCATCAAGGGCACGCAGGTTCGCTGAACATCTCGGCAGGCGCCCCTGGAAACCGATCGTCTTGCTCGGCCTCCCATCGAGTTATCTCGGGACCGCGCTGCTGCCCAGAAGGTGAATCCGCTTGACCGCACGATGACCTGCCCGAGTGACCTGGGGATGAATGTGGGCTGCACAGAGCTCGGCGACGGGCAGCAGTGCCACCGCCGGGCGCTTCTCGATTACGTTGGCGACGGCCTCGCCGAGAAAGAAGTCTTCGTCTTCTGCAAGCCGTTGCAGCAGACCGATGTCCTCGAGGTTCAGCGACGGAACGAGGGATACCACCACGTCGCCCCGCGCCGAGGCAAGGAGGCTGCGAACAAAGGCGCTCAATGCGCCCTGGTCCTTCGCGATCGGCGACTGGTCCGGATGCAGATCGGTCACCTCGATGCCCTTGTCGTGCGCTTCGCGGACCGCAGCCAGGAAGGCTGCTCCCGACTCGAACACGGCGCGCGTCTCTCCGTCATGCGAGAGGAAGACCACATTTCCGATGAGAGGCGAACCGGTCGCAAGCACGTGGTGGTCGCTTGTATCGGCATCGTCCAGGATGTATCCCCCCAGGTGCTGAACGAGGGGATGGTATGCAAAGCGTTCGCTTTGTTCGAGAACCGCGGAGCGCGAAAGCAGATGGAATACGTCTTCGTGGAAAGATGCAGAGGCATCGAAGTAATCCCGGAGCACGGCCCGGCCCTCCTCCGAGGCAGGCCACGCGGTCTCGTCCGGAACGGTCGCGGGATGCCGCGGGTCACCCTTGGGCAAGCTGTCGAAGAAATCTGTCATCGATGTACTTTCCTCAAAGTCGGCTGGGGCATGGCGCCTGGTTGCTGCAGCCCGGGATGCTAGCCGAACGGCACCTCGCTCGAGGGTTGTTCACGGCCTGCCCAGCCATTGCAATGCCGTCCGACGGGGCAGTGGAAGCGCGTCGGTGCGCCATGCGTGCGTCGCGTATCGATCGGTGTCCGATGCCGCCTTCGAGCAAGACGCGGTCAAGTGCGCCGAGCTGGCAAGACGCTGCGGACGCTGGCTAATGGAAGAAGCGCCAGTCCAGGCCCACCCGGCGCTGATCGACTTCGCGGCTCAGCAGGAAACAGGCATGTCGCTCACAAGACCGCACCCAGCGCATGCCATCGGTCCGACCGCTTGAACAGCAGCGCCTGACGCGCACAGGCGCGAGACGGACACGTCGGACTCCGATGGACATCCGAGATGCTTGTGCGACGTCGACGTCCTCCGCGGTCCGCGGGATCCGGTTTCTTCGAACGCGAGCTTGCCGGCACACCGACCAAGCCAGCTCGCTTCGGGCGACCGCGCCGCGCTCAAATGCTCAAGGAAGGGCCGTCGTCGTCGAGTTGAAGCGACTGCTTCTGGGCCCGGGTGAGCGAAGCGATATGGGCTTCGAGTCGACGATCCCACCCCGCCTTGATCTGACGCGCGATATCGCTTGCGGATACCAGCTCCTCCCCGGACGAGACGCTCAGAATCGCCAGCGGGACGATCGCATTCTGTGACGCAAGGTCATCGACAAACTTCAGCACTGCCGCGCTGTTATCGAAGTGGCCATGGGTGGGGTCACTGCTCAACAGCAGGACAAGCTCCTGCAAACGTGTCCCGTCCTCCGCCAGATCGACATGGCAGGTGCTGCCTCGCACTGGATCAACCGATGCGAGGTCCGCCACGGGGATCGATGCGAAGAAGTCATAGTCCATCGCAGCAAGGGCGTAGAGGCCAAAGGAACCGAGCTTCGGTCGATGGGCGACGCGCAGGGCCCCGAGTTGCGTTCCTCCAGCGGCGTTGGGCGTCCGGTAGACGTTGAGGTCCATGGGCTTCTTCACGTCGGTGGCTTGCTTGAACTGCAGCCACAGGAGTCTCAAGCCGCCCTTGGGAACGAGCCCGTCACCGGAGACCAACAGCAAGAGATCGGCGCCAACCGAGATCTCCTTGAGAGCAGGCTTGAGCTTCTTGTGAATCTCGCCGGCGTAGACATCGAGGACTGACCCCAGGAGCTTCTTCGCGCAGTCAAGCTGCCTTTGCAGCTCGACCACGAAGTCAGAGGTCATGACGTCCTCTTTGTCGAGCTGCAGGATCGATTTTTTCCCGCTCAAGGATGCGTGCGTCAGTGCCCAATAGAGGCCCGCCGGATTGATGCCCCCTTTGAACTGGCCGAGCACGCCGAGCCTGAGCCCGGTTGCGAATTGACGCCATGCCAAGACCGTGTTCCTCACCAACTCCCTGAAGTCATTCCGCAAGGAAAGGAACTCGACATGGTATGGATCGATCCACTCGCATATCTCGAACAACTGGTCGGCGGTGGCCTTCGCAGCCTTGGCAGCATCCAGCTCCTGGGACAGCGTGTGAAGCTGGCTCTCGAGGCTGCGCGTACGGGTCAATGCCGCCGCCAGGTCCTGCTGTGACTGCTTGAGCTCCTCTTTTTTCGCAGCGAGCTCCGCTGCGGGTACGGCGCCGATCTTGCGAAGTATCCAGCGCCTGGGGAGAAAATTTGACATGCGAGCGTGCGGTTGGCAAGGGGTGACGATCGTAGCGCTGTGCCGCGGCTGCGCGCGCCTTCGCACCGAGAGGATCGACGCCTTGCCGCCCCGCGCCCGTGCCGTGACCGCCTGGCCTGCTCCGATCTCGGGGGCACGCTGGGTAGCCGGACGACCAGTCAAGGGGCGCACCTGCGGCGTCGTCTCCCTGCACAGGTCGCGCTCCACGCGATCGACGCTCCAGCCCCGACCTTTGGGTGCCGTTCGCAGCCTCCGATGATCGGATGTGCCGTCTGCGAATGCGCGCATGGCGCTGCGGCGATCGTCACGACAGGAAGAGAAAGCGCTGCGAAGGTAGCGTCCGAGAAGAAGAATGAGCTTCCGTCACCTCGCTTTGCGCCGGCCAGCGACTGCCTGTGTGCCCTAAGGAGGCTCAGAAGGGATGAAGTGGGAGCAAGGACCTCGTCCGATGCACACCTTGGCCTCCGGCAGGCACTGCGTCGGCAATGACTGCCCGCGTCGCCGACTCGCGGCGGCGCGGCAATAGAGCATCGCCCCCGGCGCGGCGGACACGCCGGCAACCGAACGTGAGGCGCTCAAGGCTCCGACGTCGTGGCTCAAGACAGCGCAGGCCTCGCCGAGCCTGCCGGCCTGAGGCGTTCTCGCGGAGCGTTCAGGCAAACACGAGACCGCGCGACACGCCGTCGCGAGCGCCGGCTTGACCCTAAACGGTGCGCAACTCCAGCCCGGGACCGGCGCTGCCGCCGCGCGTTGGGCCCTGGCACCCCTGAACTGAAGAGACAGACAATCGGGGAATGCAACATACCCCGAACCAGCTCAACCAGTACTTTGCCGATTGCCTCAGCGGCAGCTACGACGACCTTCCTGAGCCCAAGCCCGAGATTGCGATTTCGGATGATCATGAGCAGATCATCAAGATCGCCCGCCCCGAGGGCGGCTACGACGTCTACCGGCGCAAGCCAGGCAGTGAGTGGGAAGACGCCGGCCCATTGAGCGTCAACGGGGCCGCGTAACCTTCCAGACTGCGCCTGCGGCACGCAGATGCCCGGCCCCAGGACACATCCGCCACGCTGACCTCCAGCATGCGCGCCGCGCCAGGCTGTTCTGGCCACCGCGAATCGAGGGCCTCACAACGTCGTGCGCCCAGCCGCGGCGGATTCGCTCGCCGCCGGGCTTTCGCATCGTCCGGCCGATCACGGCGCCATGCGTCGCAACGGCCAGCGCTTCGGCACATGGGCGAAAAACGCATCTCGGCATGTTCGCCTGCAGGCGATCACGACAAAGACCAGGACATTTGTGACGGATGAACGAACTGCTGATGCCATGAATGAACCAGAACCCTCGTCCGAGGAATCGATGCTGCGCAAAGTGTTCGAGGCATCGCCCTCGTTCCTTCACGTGCTGCGCGGACCCAGCTTCATTTTCGAGTACGCCAACGAGGCCTACTACCGGCTGGTCGGTCGACGCGACCTGATAGGACGCCCTGCATTTGAAGCCATGCCCGAAGCTGCCGGAAATTTTCCGGCGCTGATCGCTGGCGTCATGGAAACTCATCAGCCTTTCCATGGCCATGAAGTCCCCGTCATGCTTGCGCGCACCCGTGACGGCGAGCCGGAAGAGCGCCTGATCGACCTGATCTATACGCCGCTGATTGATGCGGACGGCCACTGCACCCGCGTCCTGGGCCATGGCACAGACGTGACAGACAATGTTCGGTTGCGTCAACGTGCCGAGGAGGCGGAACGACGCTCCCACCGACGCCTGACGGATGCACTGTCAGCGGGACGCATGATCGCGTGGGAGTGGAACGTCCAGAGCGACGTCCTGACCAGTCGCGGCGCCTGGCTGGAGCTTTTCGATCGCACAGAACAGCTGTTCGCCACCGGCACGCAAGCCCTGGCCTTCCTGCACCCTGACGATCGTGCTGCACGGGCGGAGACGGTACGGCAGGCCGTGGCTTCTGAGACCTCCTGGCACCTGCAATACCGCGCGCTGCATCCGGATGGAGGCACCGTATGGCTCGAAGAGCGCGCCGCTTTGTCTCGCGACCCGACGACGGATCAGCAGATCGTCACGGGCCTGGTGTGGGACATCAGCGGCAGAAAGAAGGCCGAAGAAGAGCTTCAATTGGCCGACAGGCGAAAAAACGACTTCCTGGCGACGCTGTCGCATGAGCTTCGCAACCCTCTGGCGCCGATCCGCAGCGGGCTGCAGATTCTCAAGCTTCGGATGCCGGATGACCAGCAGATCAACAAGACCCGGTCGATCATGGAGCGTCAGATGAGCCACCTCGTGCGGCTGATCGACGACCTGATGGAGGTGAGTCGCATCAGTCGTGGCAAAGTCGTGCTGCGTCCCAAGCGACTTCTTCTCGGATCCGTCCTGTCCACGGCGATCGAAGCCGCGTGGCCTTCGATCGAAGCGAAGTCGCTTCAGCTCGAGCAGGTCCTCGGAGAGACGCTGGCCGTCGATGGCGACAAGGACAGGTTGACGCAGGTCTTTGCCAATCTTCTGAGCAATGCAGTGAAATTCAGCCCGGACCATTCGACGCTGAGGCTGACGATGCACCGCGAAGAAAACGAGGCCGTCGTCGTCGTCGAGGACGAGGGGCAGGGAATCGATGCTGTCTCGCTGCCGACGGTGTTCGACCTCTATGCCCAGGGCCCGTCGCATCAGATGAGCGGAAGCCTGGGGATCGGTCTGGCGCTGGTCAAGCAACTGGTGGAGCTCCACCACGGCAGCATTGCGGCCCGGAGCGAGGGGAAGGACCGCGGAAGTGCGTTCACGGTCCGCTTGCCGCTTGCATCCACCGAAGCAGCCATGCAGGATCTCACTGAAGCGGGCGAACCGATGGAGGTGCGCTTCTCGGAACGTCCACGGGTCCTGGTCGTCGACGACAACCAGGATGCGGCAGATACCCTGGTCACGTGCCTCCGACTCGAGGGGTACTCGGTGGACGTGGCCTACGACGGCTTTGCGGCGCTCGACGTCTTCAACAGGCATTCTCCCGGCCTGGTGCTGCTGGACATCGGGATGCCCGAAATCGACGGGTATGAGGTAGCACGACGCATCAGGCAGTCTGACGCCGGAAAGCTCGCGAAGCTCGTTGCATTGACAGGCTGGGGCCAGCCTGAAGACAAGGCACGGGTGTTGGCCGCCGGATTTGATCAGCATCTGACCAAACCAGTGGAACTGGAAGCGCTGGCCATGGCGCTGGGTTCGGAGAAGCAGTAGCGAAGCTGGACCTCCACGATGGGCCATGCGCTGACCTTCAGGTGCGTGCATCACGACGACGAGGCTCATGCTGAACGCTGACCGTCCGGGCTGAGGATGGACCGCCTCACAGCCGAGAGCTGCAGCCAAGGCAAGCCAGGCTGATCGGCCACGGGCACCGCGCCGCTGGCGAACCCGCGGCCCTCCCCCGCGTACCAAGCTGCCGCATCGCTTCGACTGCGCGGCGCTGTTCGGGCAGCCCGTCGCGCGGGGGCTCGAACGCAGCCTCGATGTGCGCCCGGGCGAGCGCGACACGGCAGTAGTCAACCGCCACTGCGTGCTCGGCGTGCTCTCCGACGAGTGCGCCTTCCTGGGCTGGCAAGCTCGAGCAAAGCACCTCAACGCACATCCACGCACACCGGTCATCCGGCCGACATACGCCATGCCAGCATCCTTGAACCCCTTCACTTTCTGGCTCGGCCTCTCGGGAATGGCCCCGAGCTGGTTTGTCGGTGCTGCGCCTGCGCCCCACGCGACCGGCTCGACACGCGGCAGCTTCACTCGCGGCGTCTGCCCGGAGGGCACGTACGCGCTGTTCCTTCCGCCGCCCTCGCGCAACCCCCTGTCACTGCTCGTGATGCTCCACGGGTGCTCGCAGACCGGCGAGGACTTCGCAGCAGCCACCGCCATGAACGAGGCTGCGGCCGACGCCGGTTTTGCGGTGCTGTATCCGGCGCAATCGGCGCGCGCGAATGCCCACCTCTGCTGGAACTGGTTCCAGCCTTCGCACCAGCAGCGGGGCCGGGGTGAGCCGGCCATGCTGGCTGCGATGACGCTCGCGGTCATCGGCGCGCACCGCATCGACCGCAGACGCGTGTACGTCGCGGGCCTTTCGGCCGGAGGGGCCATGGCCGCGGTACTGGGCGAGGCGTATCCGGACATATTCGCCGCAGTCGGCGTGCACTCGGGCGTCGCAACGCAAGTCGCCATCGACGCCAGCACCGCGCTGGCGGCGATGCGAGGCGTGGGCAACGCGTCCTGCGACACGCCAACCGGCGTGGCGACCATCGTCTTCCACGGCGACGCGGATGACACCGTCCATCCGAGCAATGTCGCGCGCTTGATGGCTGCGTGCGCCGGGAACGATGTCGTGATCGACCATCAGCGCATCGAGGAAGGCGGTCGTGAGAGCACGCGTACCCGATACAAGACGCAAGACGGCACAGTGATCGCCGAGCACTGGAATGTTCACGGCGCCCGGCATGCCTGGTCGGGTGGTTCGGGCGAGGGGTCGTTCGCCGACGAACGAGGACCCGATGCGAGCGCGAGGATGCTGCAATTCTTCAAGGCGCATCCCCGGCCGCCGGAGTCCGACGATCGCAGCTCGACAGGCTTGTGCGACGTCAGGGGCTGAGTTGCCCTGCGAAGGGGAACGTCGCTGCCGATCGATGGCGGCCCTCGGCAGGTGCGAGCGCCCCGGCTTGCATGGGTGAAAGTCAGGCGCGGCGTGCGGCATGCGATCGCGGGCCGGACCCGTCTCAACGCTGGAGTCCAATGGCGTCAACTCGGCAAGGGTCTTCGCCACGATGGCCCCTGCGGCCGGCCGTCCTGAGCCGCGGCTGCAGTCGTATCTCGGCCGACGGGCCCGGCAGCGGCTGCAGGCTCCTTCACGCGCCCTGCGCTCTTGCGCTGCGGCAGGTGCTGTCCGACAAGACGTGCCCGGGGGGCAACGGGGCTGGGCAAGGAGCGGATGCAGCGAGGCGGAGATCATCGCCGTCTCAGGCTTCCCGAGCGGCGACCGAGGAAGTCTCCTCACTAGAGTGATTCGGCCAGGAGGCCCGCAGGGAGGCGACCGGCCGTACGAAGTCAGGCTGGAAGCATCGGCGACTGCCGTCGCCGAACGCCACGGTGACAGACAGCGCATCCGCCGCCACCACGACCCCGCGTCCGTAGCGCTTCACGGCCACCGACTGTTCGACATCGAACAGACCGGTCGCACGCCGTGGGGTGGATGGCACCTCGGGCACCACGATCCGAGTGGCCATCGCCGCCTCGTGCGCTGCGATGCGTCGGCAGCTGTCGCACGTGCCGCACCTTGCGCTCTCGGTGCCGTCGAGATCGGCCAGCAGGACCTGCCAACGGCATTGCCCTGTCTGCGCATAGAAGACCATGCGCTCGAGCGCGGCCTGGTCTTCCGCGCGGCGCGCGCGGTAGCTCGACGCCATCGCTTCGAAGTGGTCGTCTGCAACGTCGGGCCGCCTCACGCACAGGGTGCCCTCGCGCGTCGCACCGATCACCTTCTCCTGACGCAGCAAGGCGAGAGCGGCCTGCACCTTGTTGCGTGGTCGCTCCAGGGCCGACATCAGGGTCGCTGCGGTCCACCCCGCGCCTTCGGTCTGCGGGGCGAGCAGTTGACGGTGCACGGCCCGCAGGTCGACCGCCGACGGGTATCGGCCGCCAAGGAAGAACTGCTGTACCGCCCTGTCGCGCGGGTGAAACAGCAAGGTGCAGGCGGCCGGTTCCCCGTCGCGACCGGCGCGGCCCGTCTCCTGGTAGTACGCCTCGAGGCTCGGTGGCAGGTGGTAGTGGACGACAAAGCGGATGTCCGCCTTGTCGATGCCCATGCCAAAGGCGTTGGTCGCGACCATCACCCGTGTGTCGCCGCTCATGAAGCCATCCTGCGCGAGGCGCCGATCGGCGGCCGCGAGCTTGCCATGGTAGAGCCCGACGGAGACGTCAGCAGCCCTCAGCGCCTCGAAGACCCGTTCGGCGGCCCTCACGGTGGCCGCGTAGACGATGCCGCTGCCGGCCTGCGTCGCGGCAAGGCAGAGCACGCGCTCGATCTTCGCCGTGTCGTCCTTCACGGCCTCGACCGCGTAGTGGAGGTTTTCGCGGAAGGCCCCGGCCTGGACGAGTCCGTTCGAGGGGATGTGGAGCCGCTTCATGATCTCGGCGGCCACGTCCTCGCCAGCCGTCGCAGTCAGCGCCAGGACCGTCGGATCGCCCAGTGCGCGGACCGCGCCCTCGAGCTCGAGAAATGCCGGGCGGAAGTCGTGCCCCCATTGCGCAATACAGTGGGCTTCGTCGACCGCCAGCAATGACACACGCCGCTGGCGCAATCGCCGCACGAAATCGTTGTCCGCCAGGCGCTCCGGCGTCGCGAGGATGATCCGCGCGAGCCCGCTGTCGACCGCCTGCTCGGCTTCGGCCAGCTCGCGCGCTGCAAGCTGGCTGTTGAACTGGACTGCGGCGATCCCTCTCTCCCGAAGCTTTTCGCACTGATCCTTCATGAGCGAGATCAAGGGCGAGACCACCAGCGTGCAGCCATCGAGCAGCACCGCGGGCAGCTGGTAGCACAGCGACTTGCCGGCGCCCGTGGGCATCACCGCCAGTGTGGACTGGCCTGCGAGCACCCGCTCGATGACTTCCGCCTGGCCGGCGCGCAGGCGGGAGAGACCAAAGACCGTGCGCAAGGCCTTGCGCGCCTCCCTCATCGACGGCGGGGCGCGCTGCGCGCGCACGTCGCCCGTGGAACCGACGGCGGCAGCGCCTGTCTGCGAATTCGATGCATGCGACGTCCCTGTCCTTGTGGTCATCCCGGCTCCTGCGTGAGAGGGTCATTGGAGCCAGGACGCTCAGCCCGAGAGCCGCAGAAAATCGCCACCGTCCCGGTAGGACGCCATCGTTTTCGCTGCCACGCCGCACCCGCGTGCAGCCGATCGGCCGGGGCTGCGCCAGACCCTGCGGTCCTCGCGGGCCTGGCCATGGAGCCCCCCCGGTCGGGGCGTCGACCGCAGCCGGCAGGTCGTGCGAGTCCGCGCAGCCATTCGGGCGCCTGCCGCGATCGTGGCGGGCTTGAGAGCAATGGACCTTCACAAGGGTGCTACGCACCCCGCGGTTACGGCCCGGCCTGCGGATCAGCCGGAGTCCAGGCAAGCCTGCACGCCCTCAGACTTCACGCGCGCTCGGAATGGAAGCGCGCACGTGCATGTCATAGAGATAGTTGTCGGGCAGCCCCAGACGTCGGCACGACTGAACGGCCGGGCTCGAAGGCAGCAACAGGCGGTCGGCCTGGCGACCCACTCGCTGAATCAGCGGTCGCTCCCAGGGGCGAAGCCCATGCTCGGCCTTCAGGCCGAGATCGTCGCGCAACCAGGCCGGCGTGATGTCGACCGCGGCGCGCGTCAGCAGTCGCTGCAGCGCGCGCAGCGGCCTCGGAAAGGCCGCCGCGCTGCCCACGATGTCCAGGAACGCGAAGATCGTGGGTGAAGCCTCGAGTCCGGGGCGCATGGCCTCGAACAACCTCGCCCTGTCCGCATCGCACGCGGGGGCCTGCAGCGCGCCGTAGCGTCGTGCTGCAGACCCTGCCTCCGCATAGAAGCGGTCGACGTCGACCTCGCTCAAAGGATGAACGAAGTGGCGGTAGGCCTCCACGAATCCGAAACTCGCGGTGGCTTGAACCCAGTTCAGCAGCTCGACATCGTCGGCTCGGTAGCTCTTGCCAGTGCTTGTCCTTCCCGTGACCTGCCCATGGGCGCGCCCGACGCCGGCGATCATCGCCTCGGCCTTGCTGCGCGCGCCGTAGACCGTCACCATCGCGGCCAGTCCGGTGCGCTGCAGCCGGGTGACCGGATCCGTGCGAAACGTCGAGTGATCCCACACACCCGCGCGCACGGAGGGCTCGGCAAGTTCCAGGATCACCGCCGCGACGCCGCCGACATAGAGCGCCACGGGATTCTTGAACACCTGCCACGCGATCGAGTCCGGCGCGACCAACGCGGGCTCGCCCCGGGGGTGCGAGAAATCGACGGCGGGCCTGGAGGATGGCTGCAGGCGCTCGAAGAACGCCTGGTCGACCCACCGGCGCACGAACCAGGGCAGTCGCAATGGCGTGGACAGGGACGGATGGGCCATGACGTTTCCGGACGAAAGTGAGAAGAACAAACGAGATCCTCGGTGCACCGGATGAGGCCGCCGGGCGGCCGAACACCCCCTCGTCCTCGGAGCATGCGGGCAAAGCAGTCGCATGACGCTGCGGGTCGGTGTGAGCCTTGGCAGAAACAGCGTCGTCGAATCCCGGTCGGGCCCGAGGCCGACGTCTGCATGTCGATCAGGAGCATGGGGCCGTCGGGACACCGCCGGCGCCAGACGGGCGCTCGACGCCATGTCGTGGGATACCGGGCCTGCCTTGCCGCAGACCCGCCATCGCGACGCCGGCCGCGCTCGAGACTAGCCCCCCGCTGCCCGCGCCGGAAAAGGGCCGCTGATCCCCTGGGGCGCTCAGGATCCGTGAGGAAGCGCTTATCTCCGACAGCCCGGCCACCCGAAATCCGCCAGCATGCTTCTTTTCAGGACGCAGCCACCCATGAACATGGCACGCACCGGCGCGGTCGCTTTCGACGAGCAGCACCTTCTCGTCGCTTTGGAGGGACTGTCCGAAGCCGAGCTCGATGCGCTGGAGTTCGGCGTCATCGGCTTCGACGAGGCTGGCGTCGTCCGGCGGTACAACACATTCGAGTCCTCCGCCGCCGGCCTCTCCCGCCCGAGGGTGGTGGGCCACGCGCTTTTCACGATCGTGGCGCCTTGCATGAACAACTACCTGGTCGCCCAACGCTTCGACGATGCGCTCGCCAACGCAACGGTGCTCGACGACACCATCGACTATGTGCTCACACTTCGCATGCGGCCGATCGCGGTGAAGCTTCGCCTTCTGGCGGCCGCGGGCGTCCCCATGCGCTACGTGGCGGTCCTGCGCAGGCCATGAGCGCTGCGCCATGACATCGGGCTCCCCGGGCGCGCCGGCAGCGCTGTCGCCGTTCAACGGCACAAGGAACCGACACGCATCCGAAACGAGGTCGTGCCAGGCCGCACACCGCAGGCGCGTGGGGCGAGTGTTCGGCCGTACCTCGGCGTCCGTCCGTGTGCAGGGAACTCGCGCCGCCGAGGATGCAGGTGCTTCGCAGGTCCACGGGCACGACAGGGGCCCGACGCGCACCGATGCACGCGTCTACCCTCGGGCGGCATGATGCAGGAAGACACGAGTGCGCAACAGCTCGAGGCGCTGATCCAGTTTCTCTATCAGGCGCCGATCGGGCTGGTACAGACGACGCTGGAGGGAGACATCCTGATGATCAATCCGCTGTCGGCCCAGCTCCTGATGCCCCTGGCGCACCAGGGGCGGCTGACCAATCTCTTCGAAGTGCTCGCGACGGTCGCGCCTCAGCTGCGTGCGCTGGCTGCGGGCGCACACGATCCCGGCGCGGTCATCTGCGACAGCTTGCGCCTGAATGCGCCGTGCGCCCAAGGCGGGGCGGCGCCGTCGATCCTCGCGCTCAAGCTGGTTCGCCTGGACGACGTTTCGCTCATCGGCACGATCAGCGATGCGACCGCACTGGTGCAGCGCGAGCAGCAGCAAATGGCCGCACAACTGCACATCGCAGCGCATCTCGACAGCCTGACCAGGATGCCCAATGCTCTCGCGCTGGCACAGCGCATCGACGTCGAGCTCGGCCGGATGCAGGACGACGCGGCCGCCAGGTTCGTGCTCCTGCTGGTCAATGCCGACCGCTTCGATCGCATCAACATCACGCTGGGCCGCACCATGGGCGATGCCGCGCTTCAGTCGATGGCGTCGCGCCTGCAGTCGATGAACTGGGCACCCGCCTGGGCTCGCGAAGGCGAAGGGGGGTTCATCGCGCGACTCGATGCCGACGAGTTTGCGGTCCTCCTTCCGCTTCCCGCCCAGCAGGCCGAGGCCACGGAGCTCGCTCTCGCGTGTGTCGAGGGGCTGCGCAAGCCCTACCTGATCGCGGGCATGGCGATCGATCTGAGTGTCAGCGTGGGCAGTGTCATTCCGTCTTTCGCGGCCCGCAGCGCCGAGGTCGTCCTGCAGGAGGCGGTGGTGGCATTGCGGCAAGCCAAGCGCGCTGGCGGTGCCCGACATTGCGCCTTCGTGCCCGCCCTGCTCGACGAGGCGGTGCGTCGCGGCAGCCTGGAGACCGAATTGCGCACGGCCCTCGCCCAGGACCAACTTTTCGTGGTTTACCAACCCATCGTCGACCTGGACGATGGAGCGAGAGTGACTGCCATGGAGGCGCTGGTGCGCTGGCGCCATCCGGTGCGCGGGATGGTCTCTCCCGTCGAGTTCATCGGCATCGCGGAAGAGACGGGCCTGATCGGCGTCCTGGGGGAATGGGTGTTGAACGAGGCATGCGACCAGCTGGTCGCGTGGCAGCATTCGCTCGGGCCCGCTGCGCCGGTGACGATGTCTGTCAACCTCTCCCGGGCACAGATCGTCGAGCCGGGCGTCGTCGAGATGGTCGCCAGTGCCATTGCGCGCTCGGGCCTGAGCGCCAGCTCGCTCCAGCTCGAAGTCACTGAGACTATGGCGGCCCAGGATGTTGCGATCCAGGCGCGGCTGCGTGCGCTGAAGTCCCTGGGCGTCGTCATCGCGCTGGACGACTTCGGAACCGGCTACTCCTCGCTCGCGAGCTTGCATGGACTCCCGATCGACGTGCTGAAGATCGACCGCTCCTTCGTCAGCCAGTCGACCACCAGCGCGCACCATCGCGTGCTCATCGCGGCCGTGTGTCGCATCGCTCGGAGCCTGGGGATGCAGACCGTCGCCGAGGGAATCGAGACGCGATCAGAGAGCGAACTGATGGCGCAGCTCGATTGCGACAAGGCTCAGGGCTTCTGGTACTCGAGGCCGCTGCCCTCGGCAGAGGCCTCCGCCTGGCTCGTTTCTCATGCACATGCTGGCGCTATCGGCCCCGCCTAGCCGAGCGCGACTGCCGGTGCCATCTGGGATGCCACCGCCTGCAGCAGTGCATCGGCGAACCCACCGGGTGCACGAGCGACCTTGCGTGCACTCGTGCGAACCCGGGGTCGGGCGCTCCAGCAAATGTTTGCGCCGATGCGTTCGAGCGCGGCCACCATGGCCACATCCTCGCTACAACGCCGAGCTTCGAATCCACCCGTCCGAAGGTAAGCCGCTGCAGACAAACCCAAGTTTGCGCCGTGCACATGCCTGTGGCCATCGGCATCGCAGTAGCTCTGCGAGAAGTGCCGCGCCAGGAACGCCGCATGCACGCCATGAGGGGTCCAGTCGGTCACTTCGACAGTTCCGCATACAGCGTCAGCGTTCAACGCAAGCTGCTGCGACAGCCAGTCGGGAGCGACCAGGGTGTCGGCGTCCGTGAAACTCAGCCATCTCGCGCCGAGCGTGAGCATGAAGTGAGCGCCAGCGGCGCGTGCGGCACCAACGTTGTGGGCCTGTATAGAAAGCACCGTTGCGCCGCCCAGCGCCGCAAGCGCGGCAGTTGCGTCTACACAGCTGTCTGCCACCACGACGATCTCCACACACTCTCCGTCCAGCCCTGAGTCGCTCGCGCACGCACGTGCATGCGCAACGCAAGTCTCGATCGACGCCTCCTCGTTATGCGCCGGAATGACAATGCCAATCATGGAGCTCCTTCAATGAGAGATCGACGCAGGCCCCGGGGCCTGCAACGCACCGGTGGTGGGAACGCGAGAGGCACGCCTTCAGCGTTGGGGCGGATCGTTCTCTCGTTCGAACCGGCGCACCGGCATCGCTTCGATGAACGCTGAGATCGCCTCGTCTGCCCTGCCTGCCTCTGCCAGGATCAGTCCCGCATCTGGCGAACCGTCAGGCAGTTCGAGCGGAATCTGGGCTTCCGTCAGCAGTGCTTCAGATGCTCCGAAAGCGAGGATCGCCTTGCAATGCCAGTACTGGGCACGAAGGAACTCCAGCGTGTGGGCGTCGGCGTCCAAGGCCTCCACTGCAGCGGCGCCATCTGGCAGGATCAGGGCATCGAACAGGAAGCCGGGCGAGTTTTCCATCGTGGCATCGGCTTCGAACTTTTCCCCGCCGGCACCGATGTACGTTCCCAGGCGAGCCGCAACCAGACGGGGCACGGCGCCTGCTGCCATCAGCGCGTTGATGGCCTTGGCGATCGATGTATCTTCGATGCCATGCGCGATGAGGATGGCGACCTTCCGCGTGCGAATGCCGCCATCGCCGGGGCGCGCAAGAAGCGACAAGGCGGGCGACAGCTCCACCTCCGGTGTGGCCGGTGTCTCCAGGGCCCTCGGCAGCGGCGCGGGCAAGTCCATGCCCAGATCCTGTGCAAGTCGCGCGGCCAGTTCCGGCGATGCATTCGCGAGACTTGCAACCACCCGCTCGCGGATTGCCGGAACCGTCACCTTCGAAAGTTCGAATCGGAAGGCGTTGCCGATATGAGCCTTCTCAGTCTCAGACTGGCTTTCAAAGAAGAGTCGAGCTTGCGTGTAGTGGTCGGCGAACTTCTCGGGCTTGGCGCGCACCTTGTCGCTGGACGCCTGCGCGTCGATGCGCCTGGCCACGCTGGTGAAGCCCTGCGCCGCGCCGGCCTGGAAGGGACAGCCGCCGGCCAGCGAGTTGGGCTCGTAGGCCACGCGGCCGCGGTGGATCGCCTGGCGGTGCATGCCGTCGCGCTGGTTGTTGTGCACCGGCGCGATCGGTGCGTTGATCGGCAGCTCGTGGAAGTTCGGGCCGCCCAGCCGGCTGATCTGCGTGTCGACGTAGGAGTGGATGCGCCCGGCCAGCAGCGGATCGTTGGTGAAGTCCAGGCCCGGCACGATGTGCGCGGTGCAGAAGGCCACCTGCTCGGTCTCGGCGAAGAAGTTGTCGGGGTTGCGGTTGAGCACCATGCGGCCCACGATCTGCACCGGCACCAGTTCCTCCGGCACGATCTTGGTCGCGTCGAGGATGTCGAAGCTGAAGCCCTCGGCCTGTTCCTCGGTGAAGATCTGCAGGCCCAGTTCCCACTCGGGATACTCGCCCGCGTCGATCGCTTCCCACAGGTCGCGGCGATGGAAGTCCGGGTCCGCGCCCGAGATCTTCACCGCTTCTTCCCACACCAGCGAGTGCGTGCCCAGCTTGGGCTGCCAGTGGAACTTCACGAACACCGATTCGCCCGCCTCGTTGACCAGGCGGAAGGTGTGCACGCCGAAGCCCTGCATCATCCGGTAGCTGCGCGGGATCGCGCGGTCGCTCATCTGCCACATCAGCATGTGGGTGGATTCGGGCATCAGGCCGACGAAGTCCCAGAAGGTGTCGTGGGCCGAGGCGGCCTGCGGCATGCCGTGGTGCGGCTCGGGCTTGACCGCGTGGACCAGGTCGGGGAACTTGATCGCGTCCTGGATGAAGAACACCGGCATGTTGTTGCCCACCAGGTCCCAGTTGCCCTCGTCGGTATAGAACTTGACGGCGAAGCCGCGCACGTCGCGCGCCGTGTCCTTGGAGCCGCGCTCGCCGGCCACGGTCGAGAAGCGCACGAACACCGGCGTGACCTTGCCGGCCTCGGCGAACAGCGAGGCCTTGGTGTATTCGGTCAGCGGCGCGTAGGCCTCGAAGAAGCCGTGGGCGCCCGATCCGCGCGCATGCACGATGCGCTCGGGAATGCGCTCGTGGTCGAAGTGCGTGATCTTCTCGCGCAGGATGAAGTCCTCGAGCAGCGCCGGCCCGCGCACGCCGGCCTTGAGCGAGTTCTGGTTGTCGGCCACCGGCACACCCTGGTTGGTCGTGAGGCGCTGGCCGGCCGAATCGACGCGCACGCGGTCCAGCGTGTCGATGGTGGCGTTCACGCCTTCGGCCGCGACCGTGCCGGTCTTGTCCGAGGCATTGGCTTCCGAGAGCGTGCTGCCGCCGGGCAGGCGCGAGGCCGGCGTGGCGCGCAGGCCTTGCGGTGCCCGTTGCGCATTGGCTTCGCCGTGTTCGAGCGGCTTGTTGGTATTGGCTGGCATCGCTGCGGCCAGGGCCTGCGTGTCGACCATGCGTTGCGCAGGAGCATCGCCTTTGGCTGCGCTCGCAGGAGCAGGCGTAGCGGGACCGCTGTCTGTGTTGCGAGCCGCAGCGCGCGCTGCGCTCAGTTCAGGGCTGGAAGGCGTGGTGTTTTTCTTGGGCATGTCATCTCGCAGGCGGTTGATCGAAGGCACCACACTTTGATGATCAGCAGTGAGCCTGCTCGTAGGATGAAATCCACTCGTTGAGTATTTGCTACGGTGGATCAGATTCAGACGGAAAGTTAATCCACGTTAATGCGCTGTTCTGTGAAGCGGTGCACCATCAATTGCAAGGTCTTATCCATGCTTACCGAGAACCTACTTCGAAATCGCACTGCTGATCTGTCTGAAGCCGAGAGAGCGCTTCTGGAGAGTGCCGTTTCCCACACGCAGACCTATTCGGCCGAACAGGTTGTGGTGCGCCAAGGCACACCGGTCGAAATCAGCACATTGCTGATAAAGGGGCTCATGACCCGCCATGTAGATGCCCCCGACGGTCGGCGTCACCTTGTGGCCTTGCATGTCCCGGGTGACTTCGTGGATCTGCACGCTTATGCGCTGAAGAGGCTGGATCACGACGTCGCAGCACTGACCGACGTCACGGTGGCCGTTTTTCCGCATGCGTCGTTGGAGAAAATTCAGGAGAGTGACGCACGCCTGACAAGACGACTCTGGTTTCTCACGCTGCTGGATGCGGCAATGCACAGGCAGTGGATATACAGGCTGGCGAGCCTCAATGCAACGCAACGCGTTGCCCACTTCCTCTGCGAGACGAACGCCCGTCTTTTTGCCATTGGGGCGTCGGATGGCAGGACCTTCAGCCTTCCGATGACACAAGCCGACATTGGCGAGGTCTGCTCGTTGACGAACGTCCATGTCAATCGCGTGCTGCGCGAACTCCGTGAAGCCCAACTCTGCAGCGTTCGCGCTTCTCGCGTGGAAATACTGGATCTGCGAGGTCTGGTCGCGAAGGCCATGTTCGATCCTCAGTACCTCTACCTCAATCCCTCACTTGCTGCACGCTCGTCTGCCCAATAGGAGTCTTACATGGCCCACATCGAATCCAGACCTGCACCGCGCGAAGACGCAGGTCAAGCTTCTGCTGAAGACGGTGTCGTGATGCTGGATGGTCCGGACGGCGTTGCGGTGACGATGACGGCTGACGCAGCGGTGCAGACGGCCGACAGCCTTCTTGCCGCAGCCGAGATGGCTCGACGTCAGCTCGCTGCCAGTGCGACTGGAATCGATGACCGTTGACCTGCTGCCGGACGGCTGGGACATCGAGTTCAGGTGTGATGGCCACCCTGCATCGCAGTACCAAGCCATCGTGCTACGGGACGGCGTACAGCGGTGTCGGCTTTCTCTGGCAAATCAAGACCTGACACGGGAGGCCGCCGAGATGCATCTGCGCACCCGCGCCGTGCAATGGGTCACGGACTACTCACGGCGCCATCCACAACCAGGCGTTTCCGCGCAGCCATGTCAGGCAGACCACGTGGCATAGAGCGCACGATCGTGCGGCTCGCAGTTTTCCAGGCGCCTGCGGGTCACATGCAACAGTCCACTTCAGAACGAACCTCTCATGAATGATGCCCGTTACAGCAGCGGTAGATCTTGGCGGTCTCAACGGTAGTTCGTCAGCCCGCTCAGCGATCGCGACGTGCTGTCGTCCGGAGGTCAGTGAAGAAGCCGCCGAGATCGGCTCGGCGTTTGCCTCGGGTCATCCTCGCTGCACCACAGTCGAGGAAACCACGGCTCCATGACCACGCCTGACGGATGGGGCTGGTCAGGAGCACTACTTCCTACCAGCGAGCCTTGAGGCCCAGCGATCCTTGTACGCCACTCTTCACGCGAGCGTCGCCGCCGATCGAGAAAAGTCGACCAATCTCACCGTAGACGCTCCAGGTCGTGTTCAGTGCCAGCGTCGCACCGCCGGCCACTTCGCCCCAGCTGCCGCCGGTGCGCGTCGCGATGTCGGTGGTGGCCGCGGGGCCGATGAAGCGGGCGATGTCGGTGCCGCTGGAGGCGCGGTAGAGGTTGAAGCGGCCGTAGGGCTGCAGCGCGCCGAGCGCGGTGCTCGTCTCGCCCTTGACCCGCACGCCCGCACGGGCGATCCAGCCGTTGTCGGCGTCCTGCTGCACGCGGGCGCCGGAGATCACGACGTCGTCGAGGTCCACGCGCTGGTGGATCAGCTGCAGCTGCGGCTCGATCGTCCAGCCCTGGCCCAGCGCGAAGGACTGGCCGAGCTCGATCGAGGCCAGCAGGCTGTCGCCCTTGCCCGTGACCGACGCATTGCCTTGCGGACGCAGCGTGTAGCGGTGGTCGCCGGCCTGCAGCACGGCGTCCGCATAGAAGCCGCGGCCGTTGGTCCAGGTGGCGTAGAGGCCGAGGTAGCGCGCGCGCAGGTCGTTGCTGCCCACGCCGCCCCAGACGCCGTTGGCGAAGCCGCTGGTGCGCATGTCGCCGTCGAGCTGGCCGACGTAGACGCCGGCGTGCCAGTTGGCGTCGGCGAACAGGTCGGTGCCGACCTGGAAGCCGTCGACGCGGCCCTTGCTCGCGGGCGAGACCGTGCCTTGCTGGCGCACGTCGATGTCGCTGGAGATCACGCGGCCCCAGGCGTTGCGCGGGCCGTTGGCGGCCGGCGCGCCGGCCACCGGCTCGTCGCCGATGCGCTGGTGCAGGTTGCCCAGCATGGCCAGGTCGGCCTGGCGCAGCTGCTGCGGCAGCGCGGCGAACAGCGGGACTTCGTTGCGATAGGTCGGCACGGTGGCCGGCGGCGTGGCCGGCGTGCCGGGCGTGACCGGCGTGCCGGGGTTCACCGGCGGGGCCGCGTCGGTTTCCGAACGCAGGAACCAGCTCTGGTCGGCGCCGTGCAGCGTGTAGGCGTAGGCGCCCGCGTCGACGTGGCCGTTGGCCAGGGTGAAGGCGTTGGCGGTCGAGGTGGCGCCGTTGCGCGCGGCCACGACCTCGATGCCGTTGCCCGTGGTCTGCGCGCCCAGGCCGCCCAGGTTGGTGATCTGCACCGTGGTGTTGCCGCTGGCGTTGCCGCCGTTGAGCAGCAGGCGGTCGGTCGCGCTGCCGCTGTCGCCCAGGGCCGTGCCCAGGCGCAGCACGCCGCCGTTGCCGACGTAGTTGCCGTTCACGGTCAGGGTGGTGCCCGGGGCGGCGCTCAGCAGCGAGACGGTGCCCGCGTTGTTGAGCAAGGCCACGGTCTGGTTGAAGCCGCCCACGTCGAGCGTGGCGCCGGCCGCCACGGTGTGGGCCGAGGCCGCGCTCAGCGTGTTGGCCGCGCCCGCACGCAGCGTGCCCTGGCCGACGGTGGTGGCGCCGCCGTAGGTGTTGGCCGCCGTCAGCACCAGCGTGCCGGTGCCGGTCTTGGTCAGCGCGCCGCTGCCGCCGATCGCGCCGGCCAGCGTGCCGGTGAAGGCGCCGGTGTCGACCGTCGGCTGGCCCGTGCCCAGCGTGACCGCGTTGGCGATCTGCAGGCCGTCGGCCGCCAGGCGCAGCGTGCCGTCGTTGAGCGTCAGGGTGCCCGATGCAGCGCCCAGGTTGGCGTTGCCGGTCAGCGCCAGCACACCGGCGTCGACAGTCCAGGGCGTGACGCCGGCCTGGGCGCCGGTCAGCGTCCAGACGCTGGTGCCGCTCTTGTGGAAGGCGTCGAAGCCCTGGAAGGCGGTGCCGATGGTGGCCACGTCGAAGGTGGTCGCGGTGGCGTCGCCGCCCAGCGCCAGCGTGTTGTTGCTGCCGCCCGGCGCCACGACGGCGTTGCCGTCGAAGACACCGCCGGCGCGCAGTTCGAGCCGGTTGCCCGAGCCCTGGAGTTCGACCGCGTTGGCGCGCACGGCGCCGCTGCTGTCGAGGCCGCCCGAGATGCGGCCGGCGTTGACCACCGTGTTGCCACCCGCGGCCGAACCCGCGATGCCGACGCCGCCCGCCGCGCCCGTGCCGGCCGCGGCAACACCGGCGTCGCCGCCGCGCACCGTGCCGTCGTTGCTCACCGTGGCGCCGGCGTCCAGCAGCACCACGCCGCTGCCGCCGCGGCCTGCCACCGAGGCGCTTTCGGTGCCGCCCACGGCACCGCCGGTGCCGCCGAGGATCTGGCCCGCGGAGGTGTTGGTCACGCTGGCCGAGCCGCTGGCGACGATGCCGTTGCCGCCGTTGCCGCCCAGGGTGGCCACGCCGCCGGTCCCGCCCTGCGCCGTGCCGGCGTTGGTGATCTGGCCGCCGTTGCTGCGCACCGCGTCGCCGCCGTTGCCGCCGCGGCCGGGTTCATTCCCGCCGACATCGACGATGCCGCCGGTGCCGCCTGCGCCGCCCGTCAGCTGGCCGCCAGCGCCGTTGTTGAGGCTGCCGCCCTGGTAGAGGAAGACGCTGCTGCCGCCTTCGCCACCGTTGTAGCCGTTGCCGCCCGCGCCGCCGACGATGCGGCCGGTGGCGTTTTACCACGCTGCCGCCGTTGACCAATGCCAGGCCGGCGCCGCCGCCGCCCGCGCCGTCCCACATCGTGGAGCCGCCCGCGCCGCCGGTGACCGTGTGGCCCGCGGTGTCGACGGTCGCGCTCGCGCCCGTCAGCACCAGGCCGCCGCCACCGCCACCACCACCGCCCGAGTAGACGATGGCCGGCGGCGGGTTCGCGCCGGCCGTGCCGGTGAGGTCGCCGCCCAGCGTCAGGGACGCGCTGGCATTCTGGGTGCCCGCGCCGCCGGCGCCGCCGGGGCTGCCGTTGGAGTTGGAGAACGCGCCGCCACCGCCACCGCCGCCGCCCGCGCTCAGGTCAGGACCGCCGGCGGCACCGCCGCTCGCGCCGCTGGCGGCGCTGTTGTTGCCACCCGCCGTGCCGGCCTGGGCGGGCGTGCCGACCTGCGCACCCGCGCCGCCGTTGCCGCCCAGCCCGGGATCGGGGTCGGTGGAATAACCACCGGCACCGCCGCCGCCGCCGCCGGCCAGGCCGCCTGCGCCGCCCTGGCCTTCATCACGGTCGGCCCGGCTGCCGTTGCCGCCGCCGGAAACAATCGTGGTCTGCGCCTGCACGCCGGCCGTGGGCCAGACCGAGATCGTCAGCACCGAAGCGAGGGCGATCGCGTGGATGGCGAAGCGGGCTGCGGTACGCCGGGTCGAGAGAACGCCCGCCGGCATGGCAGGCGAGGTGCGCGACGCGAGGGTCGGGCAATGAAGAACGTGGGTAGCCTGGTGTTTCATATTCATTTCACGCACCGAGATGGTGCAACTTGTGAATGAAATGTTAAAACAATAATACTAGTAAGAGTACAAAAGCTTACACATACCCCGAGGATTTGCGAAATTGTCCCGGGATCGTTTATTGCGTAGGCCGTTCGAAGCAGGCGCGAACCCGACGATCCCTCGCGCTCCCGCCCAGAGGCGCCAGGCCCCGGTTTGCATTTGTCAATCTGGCAAAGGGTGTGTGGCTTCTGTTGTAGCCGCCGGGGGGGCGGCCTAGACTCCGGCCCATGCAAGGTCCGACCGCTTTCCTCTCCACCGTTTCCTGCGGCCGGCACGGCCGCGGCGGGTGGGCGGCGGCGCGCCGACCGGCCCTCTTCACGTTCGCCGGACCGACGGCAGGGTCAGCTCAGACCCTCGCAGATTCCTGAGCCCGGCGGTCAGCCTCCCTTTCTTCAGCGCATCCCATCGACCGCCGGGCACCCGTCCCGCGCCGTAGCGCACCCGCACGTCCGTGCGGGCCGCGCGCCATCGGCGTGACGATGCGCACACCCCTGCCCGGGGGGCTCACGCCCCCGATCGGCGACGCCCGCGGTCCGGGCGCGCGCGGCCACGCCACGCGCCAGCCCCCGGCATCCCTCGCCGCCCTCGCCTGATCCGCCCCGCCCCGGCGGACCCACTGCCACGTCTGCACGCCGCCCCCGGCGCTGCCGACGCCCACCGAAGGCCCGCGGCCCGCCGCGTCGCCGCGGTGCCGTCCATCCCTGCGGAGAACAACGATGAACATCCAATCGATCCTGGCCCTGACCGATCTCTCGGCGTCCAGCCGCCGCGCGGTCACGCGCGCGGGGCTGATCGCCGCCGAACACCGCGCCCTGCTGAAGATCCTCTATGCCGCGCCGGCCCTGGACCGCTGCGCCGACAGCGATGCCGCGGCCCGCACTTCGGCCCTGGCGCGGGAGATCGCCGCGCACTTCGGCATCCTGGTCAAGTGCATTCCCCACGCCCCGGGCAGCGGCCACCTGGCGGACGTGCGCGCCGCCGCGCGCCGGGTCGACCTGCTGGTGGTCGGCGCGGACTGCGAACGCGGCGGCCCGGCGGGCTTCGGCGGTTCGCCGCTCACGCGGCTGCTGCGCGCCGTGGCCTGCCCCGTGCTCGTGACGCAGCGCGAGGCGCTGCACCGCTACCGCCGCCTGCTGGTGGCGGTCGACTTCACGCCGGCCTCCCAGCGCATGGTGGCGCTGGCCTGGGCGCTGGACGGCACGGCCCAGGTCGAGCTGTTCCACGCGCTGTCCCGCGCCCCGGAAGGCCGGCTGCGGCTGGCCGACGCCTCGGAGCAGGCGCTCAAGGCCAGCCGCCACCAGCGCCTGGGCGAGGCGCGCGAACGCATGTTCTGGCTCAGCGAGGCGACGCCCGCGGCCGAGCGCCGGGTGGTCTCGGCGATCGGCCAGGGCGACCCGGCGCGCCAGGCCGCGGTGCAGCAGCAGGCCAGCGGTGCCGACCTGCTGGTCGTGGGCAAGCGGCAGCGCCACGGACCGCTCGCGGCCCTGGCGGACTTCCTGCTGGGCAGCGTGGCGCAACGCGTGCTGGGCATGGCCACCGCCGACGTGCTGGTCGTGCCGTACGACGCCCGCACACGGCCCGAAGCCGTCGACGCCCCCCTGGGCGCCGGCCTGCAGGCCGTCCCCCGATGAGCGCGCCCGAACCCCTGGACGCCTACCCCCTGCGGCAGGCGCTGCTGCCGGGCGCTCCCGGCCTGCCGGTGTTCGCCACCCGGGGCCCGGTCGACTGGCTGTCGCGGCCCGAGCGCTACCAGGTGGTCTGCGAAGGCCGGGGCGGCCGGATCTACGCGGCCAGCGAAGCGGCGCTCGAGGAAGCGCAGCAGGTGCTGCAGGATGCCTACGGCACCCAACTGGTGCTGCGCGCCCCCGAAGTCCACACCTTCACCGACCCGGCGGGCCGCGGGCCCTTCGAACCGGTGATGTTCCTGCGCATCAAGAGCCCCCGCGACCGCTGCGTCGGGCTGCTCAGGGAACTGGCGAAGCGCCGCGTGCGCGTGATCGAGCAGGACGTGCGGCGCGACGACCTGGTGGTGCGCGCCGAGGTCCGGCTGGCCGATGCGCTGGGCCTGGCCGCCACGGCCGCGCGCCTGACGAACGGCACGGCCGCGGTCTGGATCTGGCTGTCGCGCTACGAGGCCGAATGGCCGCCGCCCGCGGGCGCTGCACCATGAACGCCGCATGTCCCCTCTTCTTCGGCGCCCCGGCCCGGCGGTCCTGGCAGCTGCTGCGGCCGGCCGAGCTCCGCATCGACGTCGACCCGCGCGCCGCGGCCGCGGACGACGCCGCACTGGACGCCCTGCACCAACGCCTGCACACGCCCGGCGACCGGCTGCACGGCCTGCCGGCCTTCGCGCTGCACGACCCCGCGCTGCGCCTGCACGTGCGCGAAGCCGACGGCGAGTTCTATGCCTATGTCGAGGACCTGCGCCGGGGCTGCCTCGCGGGCTCGACGGTCTTCAACCGGCTGGTCGAGGTCGGGCGCCGCGCCGATCCGCACCTGCGCGCGCCGCACTCGCGCTACCGGCCCGCCTACCAGCGCCGCGGCATCGCCAGGGCCGTCTACCGCTGGGCCCTGGATTCGGGCATCTGCCTGATGACCGGCGCGCGCCAGTCGCCCGGCGCCCATGCGCTGTGGCAGAGCCTGGCGCGGGAGCACCCCCGCGGCTTCGTCGAGGTGCAGCGCAAGCAGCTGCGCTACCTGGGCCGCGACATCGCCGGGCAGGACCTCGAACGGCTGGAGACCCGGATGTTCCTGCTGGGCCGCGGCTGGACGCTGGAAGGTTTCCGGCAGGCCACGCGGATGGACTAATCGGCCCGCTCGGCTTCGCTACGCAGCCGCAGCGCCGTGTCATAGAGCGCATTGCGCGGCGCGCCGCTGATCTCGGCCGCCAGCTTGACCGCGGTCTTGAGCGGCAGCTCGGCCAGCAGCAGGCGCAGCACGCGCTCGGCCTCGGCGCCGTCGTCGGCCGCCACCGCCACCGGATGCAGCACCAGCGCGAACTCGCCGCGCGTGCGGTCGCGTCCGGCCGCGAACCAGTCGGCCAGCGCCGCCGCGGCCACCGTCGCGATCTCCTCGAACTGCTTGGTGAGCTCGCGCCCGACCGTGATGCGGCGCTCGCCCAGCACGCCCAGCGCGCGCGCCAGCGCCTCGATGCGGTGCGGCGCCTCGAGCAGCACCACGCTGCGGGTCTCGTGCGCCAGTTCGGCCACGGCCGCGTCGCGCTCGCCGGCCTTGCTCGGCAGGAAGCCCGCGAACACGAAGGCGCTGCGCTCGTCGCCGCCGTCGGCCACCAGGCCGGCGGCCTGCACCAGCGTGACCACGCTGCTGGCACCCGGCAGCGGCAGCACGCGGTGGCCGGCCGCGCGCACCGCGGCCGCCAGGCGTGCGCCGGGGTCGCTCACGCCCGGCGTGCCGGCGTCGCTCACATAGGCGATGCGCTCACCCTGCGCCAGCCGCGCGACCACCGCCTGCGCGGCCTCGGCCTCGTTGTGCTGGTGCACCGCGAGCAGCCGCGCGCCGGGCCGGTCGATGCCGTAGGCGCGCAGCATGCCCTGGGTGTGGCGCGTGTCCTCGCAGGCGATCACGTCCACGATGTCCAGCACATGGAGCGCCCGCAGCGTGACGTCGGCCAGGTTGCCGATCGGCGTGGCGACCACGTAGAGCGTGCCCTGCGGATAATGCTGGGCACCCGCGGCATCGCGCGCGGCCGACAGGGCGGCGCCGAAAGAGGCGGGAGCGAGAGCATTCAATGGGATTTCTCCAGAACTACAACAAGAAGACGGCAGGGAGCGGCGGATCGGCCACCACCAAGCAGCGCGGCGACGCGGCGGAAGACGCCGCGCTCGCCCACCTGCAGAAGGCGGGCCTGCGGCTGGTGGTGCGCAATTATCGAACCCCCGGCCGCGGTGGCGGCGAGATCGACCTGATCGTGCGCGATCCGCGCGACGGCACGCTGGTCTTCGTCGAGGTCCGGCAGCGCGCCGCCGGCACGCATGGCGGCGCGGGCGGCAGCATCACCGGGGTCAAGCAGCGGCGCATCGTCTTCGCTGCGCGACACTACCTGCTGGCGCTGCGCACGGCCCCGCCGCCGTGCCGCTTCGACGTGGTGCTGGTCGAACCCCAGGGCATCGAATGGCTGCCTGCCGCGTTCGACGCGGGAACTGCCTGAGCCCGCATCGCTCCACACCTCAGCCACACCTTTTGTTTCACCCCCCACGGCTATCATCACCGCCCATGCTCGAGCAACGCATACAGCAGCACTTCATCGACAGCGCCGACCTCAAGTACCAATCGGGCCCGGTGCTCAGCAAACCCATCTCCCAAGCGATGCAGGCCGTGCTGGCCTGCGTGACCAGCGGCGGCAAGATCCTCGCGTGCGGCGCCGGCGTGTCCGGCCTGCTGGCCGCGCAGTTCGCCTCGCAGTTCGTCGGCCGCTTCGAGCGCGAACGGCCCGAGCTGGCCGCCATCGCCCTGACAGGCGATGCCACCGACCCCACGGCCGACACCGCCGAAGCCGCCGACCCCGACCGCTTCGCGCGCCAGGTGCGCGCGCTGGGCCAGGGCGGCGACGTGCTGCTGGCGCTGAGCGTGAGCGGCAAGTCCGCCGCCGTGCTGGCCGCGGTCGAGGCCGCCCATTCGCGCGACATGACGGTGGTGGCCCTGCTGGGCGCCAACGGCGGGTCGGTCGGCCGCGCGCTGCGCGAGACCGATGTCCAGGTTTCCGTGCCGCACGAACGTGCGTTGCGCATCCATGAAATCCACCTGCTCGCGCTGCACTGCCTGTGCGACGGCGTGGACGCCCAGTTACTCGGAGAACAGGAAGCTTTCACATGAAGACCTCATCGATCCCCCGCCTCGTGCTGACCCTCACCGCCGGCGCCGCGCTGGCAGCCGCGCTCTCGGCCTGCGTGCCGCTGGTGGTCGGCGGGGCCGCCGTGGGCGCCGGACTGGTCGCGACCGACCGCCGCACCTCGGGCGCGCAGCTCGACGACCAGGGCATCGAGCTGCGCGCGGCCTCGCGCATCCGCGAGATCGCCAACGACCAGATGTACGTCAGCGTGACCAGCTTCAACCGCCAGATGCTGCTGACCGGCACCGTGGGCAACGCCGACGACCGCCGCCGGGCCGAAGCCGCGGTGCAGGGCGTGGACAACGTGCGCAACGTGGTCAACGAGATCCAGGTCGGCCCGTCGCGCTCCTTCCAGCAGCGCTCCAACGACACCTTCATCACCGGCAAGGTCAAGGCCTCGCTGCTGGACGCCAAGGACCTGTTCGCCAACTCCTTCAAGATCGTGACCGACAGCGGCGTGGTCTACCTGATGGGCCTGGCCACGCGGCGCGAGATCGACCGCGCCACCGACATCACGCGCGGCGTGTCCGGCGTGCAGAAGGTGGTGCGGGTGGTCGAGGTGATCACCGAAGCCGAACTCGCCAACCAGGCGACCTCGGGCGGCACGCAGCAGAACACGGCACCGGCGGCTTCGACGAACAGCAGCTCGCGCGTCCCGCTGCCGCCGATGGAGCCGCTCAAGACCGCTCCGGCCACGGGCGGCGCGACCGTCTCCCCGGTCCGCTAAACCCCGGACCCCGTTCCAGGCACACCGCAGGATCGGCTTTGCCGGGCTGCGGGTGTCGCCCTCCAGGGGGCGAGTCATTTATTAAGATGCGTCTTACAATCCAGACGTGTCCTCCACCTCTCCCGATCCGGCGCTGTGCGCCGCGCGTCTTCGCAGTGCGGTGTCGCAACTGGCCCGGCAACTGCGCGGCGCCACGCCCGACGGCCCGAGCGTCGCCCAGCTCAGCGTGCTGGGCCAACTCCACCGGCAGGGGCCCAGCACGCCCACGGCGCTGGCGGCGCTCGAACGCGTCAAGCTGCAGTCGCTGACCCGGCTGCTCGCGACGCTCGAAGCCGAAGGCTGGATCGACCGCAGCGCACACCCGAGCGACGGGCGCCAGTCCCTGCTGGCGCTGACCCCCGAGGGCCGGCGCCGGCTCCAGGCGCTGATGCGCGCGCGCGAGGCCGCGCTGGCCGCCGCCATCGCCGCGCTCGGTGCCGAGCAGCAAGCCCTGTTGATGCAGGCCTGCGGGCTGATCGACGGCCTCGCCGCTTCGCTCGACGGCACCGGGCCGCCATGAGCGGCGCCCCGGCCCTGCGGCGCCTGGCCGGCTTCTGGCGGCCGGGCCTGCCGCTGGCGGCGGCGGTGGCGCTGGCCTGGGGCCTGTCCGCCGCCCTGGGCCTGCCCGAGCGCTTCTGGTCGGTGATGAGCGTGCTGATCGTCATGCGCCCGAGCGCCGGCGCCACGCTCGACGCCGGCTGGGAACGTGTGCGCGGCACCGCGGCCGGCGCGCTGTGCGGCCTGGCGGGCCTCTTCCTGCTGCACCACGGCCTGCCCGCGCTGGCCGGCACGCTGGGCATCGTCCTGCTGCTGTCCCTGGCCGGCGCGGCGCTGCCCGGCTGGCGCAGCGCGCCGGTCGCGGCGCTGATCGTGCTCTCGGCCGAATCCCTCCCGGGCCATCCCGCGCTGCAGGTGGCGCTGCTGCGCATGCTGCAGATCGGCATCGGCGTGGGCGTGGCGCTGGCGGTCTCGACCTTCCTGTCGGAGTACCACGCGGGCGCGCGTTGCGACGCCGGCTGCGCCGCGCTGCTGCGCGGCGTCGCGCAACGCATGGCCAGGCTGCCGCGGCCCGCGCCGGCCGACGCGGCCACGCGCGCGGCGCTGAGGCGGTTGGCGCTGCTGGCCGGCAGTGCCGACCTCGAAGCCCGCTGGTGGCGCCGGGGCACGGCCGACGGCCGTTCGCGCGCCTACCGCGACAAGGCGCGGCTGACGGCGCGCATCGTCCAGGACGCCGTCGTGCTGGACCGGGTGCTGCGGCTGGCGCCGGACACGCCGGCCGACCGCGGCTGGCAGGACGCCGCACAGGCCGCCAGCGCGGCGGTGGCGGGCCTGGCCGAGGCGATGGCAGGCCGGGGCGACGCCGACCTGGCGGCGCTCGCGCAGCGGGCCGCCACGCCCGCGCACGCCTTGCTGGCCGCGCCGCTGCAACTGCTGCTCGACGACCTGCGCGGCCTGCAGCGCGGCCTGGGGATCAGTCCTTAGCGCCGGCGCGGCCCAGGTGCCGCCACAGGAAGGCATAGCCCAGCGCGTCCATGAAGGCGGCGTCCTTGTTGTCCGTGGCCGCGCTGTGGCCGCCGTCGAGGTTCTCGTAGAAGAAGCTCGCATCGTGGCCCAGCGCCAGCATCTTCGCCTGCATCTTGCGGGCATGCGCCGGCCCCACGCGGTCGTCGCGGGTGGAGGTGGTGAACAGCGCGGGCGGATACGGCTGGCCCGCGCGCGCGTTCTCGTAGGGCGAGAAGGCCTGGATGAACTCCCATTCCTCGGGCACCTCCGGATCGCCGTATTCCGCGATCCACGAAGCACCCGCCGACAGCTGCGTGTAACGCCGCATGTCGAGCAGCGCCACCTCGCTCACCACCGCGCCGTAGAGCTGCGGGTACAGCGTGAGCATGTTGCCCACCAGCAGGCCGCCGTTGCTGCCGCCCATCGCGCCGAGGTGCGCGGGCGAGGTGATGCCGCGCGCGATCAGGTCCTCGGACACGGCCGCGAAATCCTCGCAGCTGCGCAGCCGGTTTTCCTGCAAGGCCGCCTGGTGCCAGCGCGGGCCGTACTCCGAGCCCCCGCGCACGTTGGCGACCACATACACGCCGCCCTGCTCCAGCCAGGCGCGGCCGATGCCGCCGCCGTAGCTGGGCTGCAGCGAGATCTCGAAGCCGCCGTAGGCGTACTGCAGCGTGGGGTTCGTGCCGTCGGCCTGCAGGTCCTTCGATGCGATCTCGAAATAGGGCACGCGCGTGCCGTCCTTGGAGGTCGCGAAGTGCTGGCCCACGCGGTAGCGCGCGGCGTCGAAGAAGGCCGGGCTGTGCTTGAGCGCCTGCGGCTCGCCCTGGCCGACGGTGCCGATGTAGAGCGTGGTCGGCTGCAGGAAGCCGCTCACGGTGAGGAAGTAGTCGTCGTTCTCGTACTCGTCGATGGCGCCCGCGTCGATGGTCGACAGCGCCGGGGCGCCGCCCAGGCCCTGGCGGGTCCAGGCCCCCGTGCCCCCGGCCGGCGGCGTGAGCAGCTCGAGCCGATTCACCACGTCGTGCATCACGTTGAGGATCAGGTGGTGGCGGGTCCATGAATGGCTGTCCAGCGCGCTGTGCGCGTCGGGCGCGAACAGCACCGTGAGTTCGCGCCGGCCCGCCATCCAGTCGTCGAAGCGCGCGGCCAGCAGCGAGCCCGCGGCGTGGGTCGCGCCGCCCACGGTCCAGTCGCTGCGCGGCTCGACCAGCAGCCATTCGCGCGTGATGTCGACCAGCGCGTCGTCGGGCACATCGATCCTGGCCAGTGTGCCGTCGGCATGGCGCAGCCAGGTCTGGCTGTCGTAGAAGTCGATCTGGCGCGAGACGAAGTCGCGCTCGAAGCCGGGCGTGTTGTCGCGCCAGGCGCCGACCGACATGTCCTCGTGCCGGCCCTCGTAGACCACCACGGCGCTGGCCAGCGGCGTGCCGCGTCGCCAGAGCTTGACGATGCGCGGGTAGCTGGACTCGGTCATCGAGCCGGGGCCGAAGTCGGTCGCCACGTAGAGGTGGTCGATGTCCTGCCAGGCCACCTGGCTCTTGGCCTCGGGCAGCGCGAAGCCGCCCTCGACGAAGCGCAGGGTCTGGAGGTCGAACTCGCGCAGCACCTCGGCATCGGCGCCGCCGCGCGACAGCGAGACCATGCAGCGCAGGGGATCGGGATCGAGGCAGTCGGCGCCGTGCCAGACCCAGTTCTCGCCTTCGGCCGCGGCCAGCGCGTCGATGTCGAGCACGGTCTCCCAGGCCGGTTGCGGCAGGCGGTACTCCGCCAGCGTGGTGCGACGCCACACGCCCTTGGGATGCGCCTTG
Source organism: Variovorax sp. UMC13 (assembly GCF_014170375.1). Taxonomy (GTDB): domain Bacteria; phylum Pseudomonadota; class Gammaproteobacteria; order Burkholderiales; family Burkholderiaceae_C; genus Variovorax. The sequence continues at coordinate 169,803 of NZ_LZZW01000015.1, forward strand.
TCGCGCCAGAAGTTGTAGAAGAAGCGCGGGCCGATCTTGTCGACCATCGGGATGCGTGCCTCGGAATCGAGCACCTCGAGGATGCCCTGCCGAAGCGACTCGAAGGCGGGCGACTGTGCGTACTGCTGCACGGAGCGCGCGTCCTGGGCGCGCACCCAGGCGAGCGGCGCATCGCCGTCGATGTCTTCGAGCCAGAGGTGGGGGTCTTGCGGTGCGGAACTGGAGGTCATGCCCCAGTGTACGAAGCCTCCGGGGCGCGCCTCAGCGCAGCCGCGTGATCAGGCTCGAGGTGTCCCAGCGCGCGCCGCCGGCCTGCTGCACGTCGGCATAGAACTGGTCGACCAGCGCGGTCACCGGCACGCGCGCGCCGTTGCGCTTGGCCTCGTCGAGCACCAAGCCCAGGTCCTTGCGCATCCAGTCGACCGCGAAGCCGTAGTCGAACTTGCCCTGGATCATGGTCTTGCCACGGTTCTCCATCTGCCAGCTCTGGGCCGCGCCCTTGCTGATCACGCCCAGCACGGCTTCCATGTCGAGGCCGGCGCGCTGGCCGAAGGCGATGGCCTCGGACAGGCCCTGCACCAGGCCCGCGATGCAGATCTGGTTGACCATCTTCGCCAGCTGGCCCGCGCCACTCTCGCCCAGCAGCGTGACGGCGCGCGCGAAGGCCGTGGCCACCGGCTGCACCTGTGCGAAGGTGGCGGCGTCGCCGCCGCACATGACGGTGAGCGCGCCGTTCTGCGCACCCGCCTGGCCGCCGGAGACCGGCGCGTCGATGAACTGCAGGCCGCGTTCGAGCGCGGCCTTGGACAGCTCGCGCGCGACGTCGGCCGAGGCCGTCGTGTGGTCGACGAAGACCGCGCCCCGGGCCATGCCGGCGAAGGCGCCGTCGTCGCCCAGCACCACCGAGCGCAGGTCGTCGTCGTTGCCCACGCAGCAGAACACGATCTCCGCACCGGCGGCGGCCTCGCGCGGGGTGGCGGCGCTCCGGCCGCCGAACTCGGTGGCCCAGGCGGCCGACTTGGCCGGCGAACGGTTGTAGACCGTCACGCTGTGGCCAGCCTTGGCGAGGTGGCCGGCCATGGGGAAGCCCATCACGCCCAGGCCGAGGAAGGCCACCTTGCGCGAGGGAACGGAATCGTAGGTCTTGGGGTTGAGGCTGCTCATGGCGCCAGCTTAAACGAGCCGTGCCGTCTCAGTCGAAAACCGGCCGGAAGAAGCTGCGCTCGTAGCTGAGGATGCAGCGCGTCTCCGCCGCATAGCGGAACGCGGCCTGGCACTCGGCGTCCTCGAAGGATTGGATGCGGTAGGCCTCGTAGGCCGCCAGCGAGGGAAAGGAGAAGGAGGCCAGCGCGATGTTGTTGGCGCCTTCGGAGGGCAGCAGGTAGCCGTGGTGGATGCCGCCGAACTTGCGCACCAGCGGGATCCAGAGCCGGCCGTAGTGCTCGAATTCCTCGAGCTTGGCCGGGTCGATGACATAGCGGAGATGGCAGGTGATCATGGGGCGGTGGGTGCGGTGTGGGGAGGGCCTGCGGCGGCGCAGGGGGTCCGAGATTCTGCTTCATAGGGGCGGCAGCGGCCGCGACACCTTGCGCGCGCGCCGTGGCCGCCTGTCCGAGGCCAAGGCACTGCGCTCTTCGCCGTAGACCAGGGCGCGCTCCACCGATTCGACGCCGCCCACCGGCACCGCGCCGCCCGCGGCTTTTTCCAGCTGGGCCACCATGCGCGCGATGCGGTCGGCCACGCTCTCGTTGCTGAGCTTCTCGCGAAAGCGCTCGACTATCAGCGGGAACGCGAAGGGCGTGGGCCGCGCGAGGGGCTGCACCACCAGGCGCTGCGTCGCCATGCGCTCGAGGCTGGCGCGCAGCCGGCCGATCTCCAGCTCCTGCGCCAGCAGTTCCTGCTCGGCCTGCAGCAGCAGCTTGTTGGCCGGGTCGTACTTGCGGAACACCTCCCAGAACAGCGAGGAAGAGGCCTGCAGCTGCCGGTTGCTGCGCTTCTCGCCCGGGTAGCCCTGGAAGATCAGCCCCGACACCCGGGCGATCTCGCGAAAGCGGCGCTGTGCGAGTTCGCTGGCGTTGAGGCTGGCCAGCACCTCGTGCAACAGCGCGGCCTCGGCGTCGTGGTGCGCGATCGCATCCTGCGCCTGCGCGTCGTGGCCGGCGCGCAGCACCTCGGGCAGCAGCGCGGGCCAGTCGAGTTCGGTGGCGCAGAGCAGCTCGAAGCCGTAGTCGTTGACCGCGATCGAGAAGGTGCGCGGCGTGTGCTGCGCCACCCGCCAGGCCAGCAGGTTGGCCAACCCCAGGTGCACCTGCCGGCCGGCGAAGGGATAGAGGAACAGGTGCCAGCCCTCGCGCGTCTTGAGCACCTCGGCCAGCAGGGTCTGCGGCGTCGGCAGCGCCGACCACTGCTGTTGGATCTCGAGCAGCGGCCGCACGCACTGCAGCTCGGGCGTGTCGTAGCGGCCCGCGCCCGCCAGCGCGAGCTGCTGCACCACGGCATCGGCCAGCGTGGTCGACAGCGGCATGCGCCCGCCGTTCCAGCGCGGCACCGCGGGCCGCTTGCCGCTCGCGCGCCGCACCCAGGCCGTCATCTCGCGGATGCGCACCAGCTCGAGCATGCGGCCGCCGAACAGGAAGCAGTCGCCGGGCTTCATGCGCGCCGCGAAGCTCTCTTCCACGCTGCCCAGCTTGGCCCCGCCGATGTACTGCACCGTCATGCTGGCGTCGCTCACGATGGTGCCGATGTTCATGCGATGGCGGCGCGCCAGCCGCGCATCGGGCACGCGCCAGGTGCCGTCGGCATCGGGCACCGCGCGCTGGTAGTCGGGATAGGCCGCGAGCGAGGGGCCGCCCTGGCGCACGAAGGCCAGGCACCAGTCCCAGCTCTCGCGCGACAGCTGGGCGTAGGCGGCGGTGCTGCGCACTTCCGCGTACAGATCCTCCGGCACGAAGCCGCCGCCCAGCGCCACCGTGACCAGGTGCTGCACCAGCACGTCGAGCGGCTGCGCGGGCGTGCGGCGCGCCTCGATGTGGCCGGCCGCGATGGCCTCGCGCGCGGCCGCGCCCTCGACCATCTCGATGCTGTGCGTGGGCACCAGCGTGATGCGCGAGGGCCGGCCCGGCGCATGGCCCGAACGCCCGGCGCGCTGCAGCAGCCGCGCCACGCCCTTGGGCGAGCCGATCTGCAGCACGCGCTCGACCGGCAGGAAGTCCACGCCCAGGTCCAGGCTGGAGGTGCAGACCACCGCGCGCAGTTCGCCGCTCTTGAGCCCGGCCTCGACCCACTCGCGCACCGCGCGGTCGAGCGAGCCGTGGTGCAGCGCGATCACGCCGGCCCACTCGGGCTTCGCCTCGAGGATCGCGTGGTACCAGATCTCGGCCTGCGAGCGCGTGTTGGTGAAGACCAGCGTGGTGCTGCTGCGCGCGATCTCGTCCACCACCTGCGGCAGCATCGTGAGGCCCAGGTGCCCGCCCCAGGGGAAGCGCTCGGCGCGGCCGGGCAAGAGCGAATCGATGACCAGTGGCTTGGGCACCTGGCCCTGCACCAGCGTGCCCCGGTCGTGCCCGAGCAGCGTGTGCATGGCCTCGTCCAGGTTGCCCAGGGTGGCCGACATGCCCCACACGCACAGGGCCGGGTTCCAGCGCCGCAGCCGCGCCAGCGCCAGCTGCACCTGCACGCCGCGCTTGTTGCCCAGCAGCTCGTGCCACTCGTCGACCACCACCATGCGCACCGTGCCCAGCACCTCGGCCGCATCGGCGCGCGACAGCAGCACCGACAGGCTCTCGGGCGTGGTCACGAGCACCGTGGGCAGGCGCTGGTTCTGCGCGCTGCGCTCGGCCGCGGCGGTGTCGCCGCTGCGCGCGCCGGCCGACCAGTCGGGCGCCAACGCCTCGAGCGGCTGCTGCAGCGCGCGCAAAGTGTCGGCGGCCAGCGCGCGCATGGGGGTGATCCAGAGCACGGTGAGCGGCGGGGCCAGCGGGCGGCGGGTGCTCTTCGCTGGCGAAGCCTTCTTTTTCTGCACGAAGGCCGCGAGCGCCGCCAGCCAGACGGCATAGGTCTTGCCCGCGCCCGTGGTGGCATGCAGCAGGCCGGATTCCCCGGCCGCCACGGCCTTCCATACCGCGCGTTGAAAGGCGAAGGGCTTCCAGCCGCGGGCGGCGAACCAGGCGGCGAGGGCGGCGGCGTTCATCGCTGCGAGCTTTGCCGCGGCAGGGCGCCGACGCCATAGGACGACAGCCCATCGTGCGCGACGGGCTTCCGCCCGACATAATCCGCTCCCCGGTGCCCCCAACCCACGACCCACGCTTCGGCGAACAGAACATGTCCTCCATCACCCTGCGCTTCCTGGCCGAACCCAGCACCGTCAACTTCGGCGGCAAGGTCCACGGCGGCACCGTCATGAAATGGATCGACGAGGCCGGCTACGCCTGCGCCACCAGCTGGTCCAAGCGCTACTGCGTCACGGTGTTCATCGGCAGCATCCGCTTCCACCGGCCGATCATGATCGGCGACCTGGTCGAGGTCGAGGCACGCATGGCCTACACCGGCAAGACCAGCATGAACATCTCGGTGGAAGTGCGCAGCGGCGACATGAAGGGCGGCGGCATGCAGACCACCACCGAGTGCCTGATCGTCTTCGTCTCGGTCGATTCGCACGGCCAGCCGATGCCGGTGAACGCCTTCACGCCGGCCACGCCGGGCGAGATGGCGCTGGCCGAGCGGGCCAAGAACCACCTGGACGCGAGCCGGGCCGCCTCGGGCAGCACCGGCGCCAAGCCCTAGCGAGTCGCCGCGCTCGGCAGCACCGTGCCGCTGACCTCGCCCAGCCCGATGCGCACCGCGCCCGCGCGTTCGCAGTAGCCGCGCAGCGTGAGCGTGTCGCCGTCCTCGAGGAAGGTGCGGCGCTCGCCGTTGGGCAGGGTGAGCGGCTGCTTGCCGCCGAAGGTCAGTTCGAGCAGCGAGCCGGCCTCTTCCAGCGTCGGGCCCGAGAGCGTGCCCGAGCCCAGCAGGTCGCCCGGCTGCAGGTTGCAGCCGTTGACCGTGTGATGCGTGACCAGCTGCGCCGCGGTCCAGTAGGCCGCCTGCGTGGTGTTGCCGCGCGTGAGGCGGGTGGCGGGCTCGCCGGCTGCGCGCATCTTCGCGGTGTGCAGCCAGACCTCGAGCGTGACGTCGAGCGCGCCGCCCTCGCGGTTGGCGGGCGAGTCGAGGTAGGCCATCGGCTGCGGGTCGCCCGCGGGGCGCTCGAATTTCGCGCGGAAGGGCGCGAGCGCTTCCATCGTGACAATCCAGGGCGACAGCGTGGAGGCGAAGTTCTTCGCCAGGAAGGGGCCCAGCGGCTGGTACTCCCAGGCCTGCAGGTCGCGCGCCGACCAGTCGTTGAGCAGGGTCACGCCGAACAGGTGCTGCTCGGCCTCGCCGATGGCGATCGGTTCGCCCAGTGCGTTGCCCTGGCCGATCAGGAAGCCGAGCTCGAGCTCGTAATCGAGCCGCTTTGACGGACCGAAGCTGGGCTCGGCCGCATCGGGCGCCTTCGTCTGGCCCTGCGGCCGCTTGAACTGCTGGCCGCTGACCGCGATCGACGAGGCCCGGCCGTGGTAGCCGATGGGCACCCACTTGTAGTTGGGCATCAGCGGCTGGTCGGGGCGGAACAGCTTGCCGACCGTGGTGGCGTGGTGGATGCCGGTGTAGAAGTCGGTGTAGTCGCCGATGCGGCAGGGCAGCGCCATCTCGACCGCCGACTGCGGATACAGCGCGATCTCCCACTCGCCCTGCTTGGGGCTGCCTTCCTGCAGGCCTTCGGACAGCGCCGCGCGCAAGGCCACGCGCTCCGCGGGCGTTGCCGCCATCAGCCGGTTCATGTCGGCGTGGTCGACCACCTTGGCGGCCTTCAGGTCCAGCACCTGGTCGCCGATGGCCACGCCGATGCGGAAGTCCTCGTCGGTGCCGGCCGGCCGGAAGCGGCCGAAGGGCAGGTTCTGGATCGGGAAGTCGGTGCCCGCGACGTGGGCGGATTCGACCCAGCTGCGCAGCTTCGGGTCGTGGGTGGCGTTGAGTGCGGTCATGGGTTCTTTCAGTCTGCGGACATGCCGGCCTTGCGGGCGACATCGCCCAGGCGTTGGTATTCGGATTGGGTCAGTTGGTTCAATGCCTCGGCGGTCGAGCTGCGCGGCGTGAAGCCAGCCTGCGTGAGCTTGTCCTTGACCTCGGGCAGGGCCAGCGCCTCGACGAAGGCCTGGTTGAGCGCCTTGACGATCGGCGCCGGCAGGTGGGCCGGGCCGTAGACGCCGAACCAGGGATCGAGCGCATAGCCCTTGAGCCCGGCCTCGGCGATGGTCGGCACGTTGGGCAGCGCGGGCGAACGCGCCGGGCCGGCCACGGCCAGCGCGCGCAGCTTGCCGGCCTGGATGTGCGGCAGCGAGGCCGGCAGGTTGTCGAACATCACGCCGATGGTGTTGCCCAGCATGTCGTTGATGGCCGGGCCGCTGCCCTTGTAGGCGACATGCGTGAGCTCGGTGCCGGTCATCTGCGCGAACATCACGCCGGCCAGGTTCATCGAGGTGCCGGCGCCCGCGGTGGCGTAGGGCAGGCCGGGGTTCTTCTTCGCCGCGGCGATCAGCTCGGCCACGCTCTGGATGGGCGAGGCCGCCGGCACTTCGAGCACGATGGTCGAGGTGCCCAGCAGGCTGATGGCGCTGAAGTCCTTGCGCGGGTCGAAGGCCATCGACTTGTAGATGTGCGGGTTGAGCGCATTGGTCGAGATCGCGCCGAAGCCGATGGTGTAGCCGTCGGCCGGCGCCTTGGCCACCGCGTCCATGCCGATGTTGCCGCCGGCCCCCGCGCGGTTGTCGATGATCACCGGCTGGCCCAGCTTCTCCGAGACCTTCTGGCCCACGGTGCGCGCCACCAAGTCGGTGGTGCCGCCGGCCGTGTAGGGCACGACGAAGCGGATCGGCTTGCTCGGATAGTCGACCGCCTGCGCGGCGAAAGGCAGGCCGATCCAGGCGGTGGCGATGAGGGCAGCGAAGGTGGCGCGGCGGGAGGGCGTGAAGGTCATGTGTCTCTTTGTTGGAAATGGGTCGCGAACGGGCTCAGGGCTTCTGGAACAGGTCGCCCAGGCCCGCCCAGCAGTCGGCGTAGGCATCGTCCAGCGCCGGGCTCTGCATGGCGAAGGGCGTGGGAATGAAACGGTAGCGGCTCTCGAACATGAAGGCCAGCGTGTGGTCGAGCTTGTGCGGCTTCAGGTCGGCGTGGCTGGCCTTGTCGAAGGCCTCCTCGTCGGGGCCGTGCGGCACCATCGGGTTGTGCAGGCTCGCGCCGCCGGGCTTGAAGCCGCCCGGCTTGGCGTCGTACTGGCCGTAGACCAGGCCCATGAACTCGCTCATCAGGTTGCGGTGGTACCACGGCGGACGGAAGGTGTCCTCCATGACCAGCCAGCGCGGCGGGAAGATCACGAAGTCGCAGTTGGCGGTGCCGGGCGTGTCGCTGGGCGAGGTCAGCACGGTGAAGATCGACGGGTCCGGATGGTCGAAGCTGATCGAGCCGATGGTCATGAAATGGGCCGTGTCGTACTTCACCGGCGCCAGGTTGCCGTGCCAGGCCACCACGTTGAAGGGCGACTGCTTCATCGGCGCGCGCCAGAAGCGACCGCCGAACTTCTTGACCACCTCGTAGGCGCCACCGGGCGCGTCGGCGTCCTCGTAGGCCGCCACCGGCGCCTGGAAGTCGCGCGCGTTGGCCAGGCCGTTGGAACCGATCGGGCCCAGCTCGGGCAGCCGGAACTGCGCGCCGTAGTTCTCGCACACATAGCCGCGCGACGGGCCCGCGCCCGCCTCCGAATCGGGCAGCGCGACCTTGAAGGCCACGCCGCGCGGCAGCACCGCGATCTCGCCCGGCTTGACCTCCAGCACGCCCATCTCGGTGGTGATCACGAGCCGGCCCTGCTGCGGCACCAGCAGCATCTCGCCGTCGGCATTGACGAAGGCGCGGCGGCCCATCGATTGGCCGGCGAGGTAGACATGCGCGGCCACGCCGACCTGCGTCTCGGCGTCGCCGTTGGCGGCCAGCGTGTGCATGCCGTCGACGAAGTCGGCCTCGGCCGCGCCGGCCTCGAAGGGGATCGGATGCCAGCGCAGCGGCTCGGGCGGCAGCGCCATGTCGCGGTTGGCGCCGGTCTCCCAGTGCGTCTGCGCGTAGGGCTGGTAGCGGCCCGACACCACCGAGGGCTGGCGGCGGTAGAGCCAGCTGCGGCGGTTGGCGTGGCGCGGCGCGGTGAAGGCCGTGCCCGAGACCAGCTCGGGGTAGAGGTCGAAGGGCGCGCGCTGCGGGCTGTTGCGGCCCTGCGGCAGCGCGCCGGCCACGGCCTCGCTCGCGTACTCGTTGCCGAAGCCGTGCTGGTAGCGCAATGCGCCGGTGTCGTCGGTGCTCATGGTCGAAGTCTCCGTCATGAAGTTCGTCTAATCCAAATGCGTTCGCATGGAGCGAATTCGCGCAGTGTAATCCGGGCCACGGTTCATGTCTAATGCGCTCTCCCATCCCGAACCACCGCGGAGAGACACAGACCGATGGTCAGCAGCAGCAGCAAGGACAGCACGGCCCAGCGCGGCATCCAGAGCATCGAGGTCGGCGGCCAGCTGCTGCGCGCGCTGGTGCACCAGGGCCGCCCGCTGGCGCTGAAGGACCTGGCGCGCGAGGCCGACATGACGCCCGCCAAGGCCCATCCCTACATGGTCAGCTTCGGCCGGCTGGGCCTGATCGAGCAGGACGGCACCAGCGGCCACTATCGGCTCGGACCGCTGGCGCTGCAACTGGGGCTGATCGGCCTGCAGCAGGCCGAGCCGGTGCACATCGCGGCGCCGCTGATGGCGCCGCTGGCGCAGCAGATCGGCCAGACCGTGGGCCTGGCCGTCTGGGGCGCGCGCGGCGCGACCATGGTGCACATCGCCGAGGCGCCCTCGCCGGTGCACGTGAGCCTGCGGCACGGCACGGTGTTCTCGCTGACCCGCACCGCCTCGGGCCGGCTGTTCGCGGCCTACCTGCCGGCGGCCCAGGTCAAGGCCATGCTGGAGGACGAACGGCGGCGCGAGAAGCAGCGCAAGCCCGAGGACGACGCCCGCGCCGGCATGCCGCCGGTGCAGCCGCTGCCCGGCTGGAGCGCCTTCGAGGCCGAGCGCGCCGAAGTGCGCGCCCAGGGCGCGAGCCGCTCGGAGAACGAGGTGATCCCGGGCGTGAGCGCCATGGCCGCGCCGGTGTTCGACCACACCGGCGCGATCGTGCTGGCCGTCACCGCCATCGGCCCCACGGGCATCTTCGACACGCGCTGGGACGGCGCGGTGGCGCAGCCGCTGCGGGCCTGCGCGCGCGCCGTGTCCGAGCGCCTCGGCGCCCCGGCCCGGACCTGAGTCCGGACCGCGCGCGCCGCCCCCAGGTCCAGGCCATGCGCAGCCCCGCCGAGTTGCCACCGTCCTACCTGCTGCAGCGCCTGCGCGACGCCGCGGCACGCTCGCGCAGCGGTCTGTTCCTCTACCCGCTGTTCTGGATCGTGCTCACGCAGGCCGGCGGCTATTCGGCCAACCATATGGCGATGGTGCTGCTGCACGCCTGCGGCCTGGTGCTGGGCGCGGCCGGCCGGCTCTACCTGGAGTTCGACCTGGAGCGTGCAGCGGCGCACAACTTCGGCAGCGCGCAACGCGGCTTCCGCTGGGCCGCCTGGGGCTACCAGGGCTACTGGGGCCTGCTGTGCGCCTGCATCTTCGGCACCGCCGAAGCCGACAACGTTCGCTGGCTCATGCTGATGGCCACCATCGGCCTCGCCGCCGGCGCCTGCGCGATCATGGCGGTCGATGCGACGCTGGCCCGCTGGTACCCGCCGTTGCTGCTGGGCCCGACGGCGCTGCTCATGGCCTGGCAGGGCGGCTATTCGAACTGGGCGCTGGCGGCCGTCTTCGTGGTGTTCTTCTTCTACGCGCAGCGCATCATCCGGCTGGTCGCGGGCGACTACGAAGGACGGCAGCGCGCCAACCTGCTGCTGGAGGAGCGGGCCCGGGAGATCGCGGCCGCCCACGACCACATGCGCCGGCTGGCCTCGCACGACCACCTCACCGGGCTGGTCAACCGCCGCCACGCGACGCAGCTGCTGCAGCACCAGGCCGACCTGCACCGGCGCAGCGAGGCCGCCTCGTTCTCGATCGCGCTGATCGACCTGGACCACTTCAAGCGCATCAACGACCAGTGGGGCCACGGCGTCGGCGACGAGGTGCTGCACGGCTTCGCCCAGCTCGCCCGCGGCGTGCTGCGCGAGAGCGACACGCTGGCGCGCTGGGGCGGCGAGGAGTTCCTGCTGCTGCTGCCCGATGCGCCCGACAGCTTGCCCGAGGCCGGCATCGAGCGCCTGCGCACGCAGCTGAAGGATCTCCGGATTTCGCCCACCGTGCCCGCGCTGCGGCTCGACTTCTCGGCCGGCATCAGCCGCCACCGCCCGGACGACACCGTGGAGCAGACCATCGACCGCGCCGACCGGGCGCTCTACCTGGCCAAGGCCGAGGGGCGCGGGCGCTCGAAGCGGGGCTGAGCGGAGAATCGCGCGATGTTCAGCGAACTCCGATCCAGCGCCTGGGCCTATCCGGCCCTGGAGGTCGTGCACATCGTCGGCATCGCCCTGCTGCTGGGCAACCTGGTGGCGCTGGAGATCCGCGTCTGGGGCGGAGCCGCGGCCCTGCCGGTGCGGGCCCTGGCGCGCCTCTCGCTCGGCATCGCACTCGCCGGCTTCGGCCTGGCCGCCGCCAGCGGGCTGCTGATGTTCGCCACCCAGGCGGCCGAACTGCTGGCCAACCGGAGCTTCGTCTGGAAGATGGGCCTGCTCGCCACGGCCGGCTGCAACGCGGCCTGGTTCCATGGCCGCGGATCGCTGCAGAAACTCGACCTGATGGCGCGGATTCAGATGCTGGTGTCCACTGCGGTCTGGCTCGGCGTCGTCGTCTGCGGACGCTGGATCGCCTACTGATTCGATGTTCCATCCCCGTCCAAGGAGTGCCGCCATGTCGATGTCCCGCCGCCGATTCGCCCTCGTGGCCGCCGCCACGCCCCTTGCCGTGGCACTGGCCACACCCCCCTCCGCCTGGGCCCACCACGGCTGGAGCAGCTTCGACCAGGAAAAGCCGATCTACCTCGAAGGCAGGGTGGTTCAGAGCAAGTGGCAGAACCCGCATGCCGAACTGTTGATCGAGCGGCGCCCCGAGCTCGTGCTGCCGCCCGACCTGAAGCAGCGCCCGCTGCCGGCCCAGAGCGCCGGTGTCGACGGCCCCGGCCTGCTGGCCCGGGCCGCCCTGCCCCGGCGCAAGGACCGGCGGTGGGAACTGGAGCTCGCGCCGCTCACCCGCATGGCGGCGTGGCAGGTGGCGGAGATCAAGGTCGGCGAGACGGTGTCGGCCGTCGGCTTCACCACCAAGGACGAGGCCGGCGAGGCCGTGATGCGCGTGGAGTACCTGTTCGTGGCCGGCAAGGCCTACGGGCTGCGCTCGAGCCCGGTGTGAAGGAGGGGGCGGGGCGCCCGCCGCCCTTCCTGTCCAATACGGCCATGGCACATCCCCGCACCCCCGAACACCGACTCGACGATCTCGAGATCAAGGCCAGCTTCACCGACGACCTGCTCGACCAGCTGAACCTCACGATCTACCGGCAGCAGCAGCAGATCGACAGCCTGTCGCAGCAGCTGATCCAGCTGCGCCGGCAGATGCCCGAGGCGGGTTCGGGCGGCCCCCGGGACCCGGGTGACGAATTGCCGCCACACTATTGACGCCATTTCGCGCGAAAAGAGTTCTTTCCGCCTCATCGGAAGGCCGCATCCTGTGTCAAATGCCCCACCTCCCGCGCCAATGCACACAATTCTTGACATGATCTGATCGAGAATGGCGCCGCCGTGGTGTCGATCGGCGAGGGCGGTGGAGAAAAGGGCGAGGTCCCTTGCCCTGCAGCCGGCGCGGCCGACCGATGCCATCGCCCTGCCTATACCTACAAGACACCTGCTGCACCATGCGCCCTGCATCCTCCTGTCCGGCCGACACCCGCCAGCCTGACATCGCCCTCTTTGCCGGGCACGCTTCATGATGCGAAGGCCGCTCACGCGGACGGTGGTGTCGATGGCCTGCGGCGCGGCGATCGCGATCGCGCTGGCGCTGGCCGTCGGCGAATGGACGGTGCGGCGCCAGCAGTACGCCGATGCGGCCGAAATGGCCGAGACCTACATCGCGCGCTCCGACCAGATCACCTCCGAAGCGGTGGCCGCCCTGGTGGAGATCGACAGCGTCAGGAGCGGCGCCTGCACGGCGGCCGAGGTCTCGCGGCTTCGGCGCATCGTGCTGGCCTCGCGCTACCTGAAGAGTGCCGCGCGGCTGCGCGACGGCGAGATCTACTGCAGCTCCACCGTGGGCGCGATCGACCCGCCGGAGCCGGCGCCGCCGGTCGACGTGGTGAACCAGCAGGGCCAGCGCATGAGCTTCAATGCGCCGCAGGCCGGCGTGCCCGGCGCACGGGCGCTGCTGATGCAGCAGCGCAGCGCGGCCGTCGGCGTCAATGCCCAGGCCTACCTCGAGACGGCGGACCCGCGGCTGGACTATGCGGTGGTCAGCGGCCGCCTGCCGCCGCTGCGCGCCCTGAACTCCGCCGGCCCGCGCCTGCCGCTGGAGGGCGTGACGCTGGAGTCGGGCGAACCGCTCGAGTTGCAGGGCAAGCGTTACGAGGTGCGGTGCTCGAGCGCCCACTCCTCCTGCATCGTGGCGGCGCTGCGCCAGCCCGCGTCGATCCTGCACTCGCCGGTGATGCTCGAGTTCGCCGTCTTCGGCCTGCTGATCGGCCTGAGCGGCGGCTTTGCCGCCAGCATCGCGATCGGACGTTCGAAGTCGCTCGGCAAGCAGCTGCGCCTGGCGATGCGCTCGGGCCAGCTGAAGATCGTCTACCAGCCGATCGTGCGGCTGTCCGACCGCCGCCAGGTCGGCGCCGAGGCCCTGCTGCGCTGGACCGACGCGACCGGCAAGCCGGTCAGCCCCGACGCCTTCATCAGCGCCGCCGAGCACGAAGGCTTCATCGGCCAGGTGACGCGCTTCGTGATCCACCGCGTGCTGGACGAGCTGGGCGAGGACCTGCGCCGGCGCCCCGACTTCCAGGTGACGATCAACGTCGCCGCCAGCGACATCCTCGACAGCGCCTTCCTGCCCTACCTGAGCGCGCGCCTGCAGGAGGCCGGCCTGCCCTCGTCCAGCATCGGGCTCGAGCTCACCGAGCGCACCACGGCCAACAGCCGCGAACTGGGCAAGTCCATCGCCAGGCTGCGCGAGGCCGGCCACAAGGTCTACATCGACGACTTCGGCACCGACTACTCGAGCCTCTCGTACCTCTCGCGGCTGCGGGTGGACGCGATCAAGATCAACCGCACCTTCATGCAGGCCCTGCACGACCAGAGCGACAAGGACACCATCGCGCCGCAGATCGTGGCCATGGCCGAGGTGCTGGGCCTGAGCATCGTGATCGAGGGCATCGAGGAAGAGCAGCAGGCCGCGTACTTCCTGGCGCTGGCGCCGCAGGCGATGGCGCAGGGCTGGCTGTTCAGCAAGCCGGTCGAGTCGGGGCGGCTGTTCACCGCCTGAGGCGGCAGGCGCCTCGCCTCAGCCCTTGTCGGGGCCGAACAGCGCGGTGAGCGAACGGATCTCCGCCGCGCAGGCGGCCGCGGCCCGGGCTTCGATGGCGCGGTAGTGCTCGATCACCTGCAGGCCCACCGGCGTCAGGATGCTGCCGCCGCCGTTGCCGCCGCCCTTGCCGGACTCGACCGCCGGCGCCTTCAGGGCGGTGTTGAGCTCGTTGACCAGCACCCAGGCGCGGCGATAAGACATGTCGATGCGCTTGGCGGCGGCGGTCAGTGAGCCGGTCTCCAGGATCGCCTCGAGCAATTGCACCTTGCCGGGGCCGATCGCGATCGCGTCGCCCACCGTGATGCGCATGCGAAAGCGGAACTCGGGCCGGGCAGGCGGTGCGGGGGAAGGCGAAGTGGACATGGGCGCGGGGCAGGTTTCGTCGGCGTGGCGCCGAGGTTACTCCTCCGCCCGCTGCCGCGGCGGCACGGCTCAGGGTGCGGACGGCGCCGCGAAGACCTCGATCGCCACCAGGTTCGAGACCGAGCGGCTGGCCTTGAGGTCGCCCGGCACCACCAGCCGCGCGACGCCCCTGGCGCCCAGCGGCGCGCCGTTGAGTTCGTAGGCCACCAGCGCCGGCTTGTTGCCGAAGCCCGGATCGATCTCGCCCAGCGACACGGTCGCGCGGTAGCCGTCGCTGCCGGTGGCCACCGCGTACATGGCGAGCGACGCGTTCTTCGAGCCCGGCGGCACGCTCAGGCCGAGGGTGTTGTTTAGCAGCGTCCAGAGGCTCACGCCGACGTAGGTGTCGGTGCCCACCACCTGCGTCGTGGGCGCCAGCTTCTGCAGGGCCGCCAGGTCGAACTGCACCGGCGCGCCGACGACCGCGCCGGACACCGCGAAGCCGCTCGAGATGCCGCCGCCGCTGCCCACCGCCGTCGCCGCCGACGCGGCCACGTCCAGGCGCACCAGGTTCGACACGTAGCGCCCGCCCTTGACGTCGCCCGGGGCGGTGACGCGGAACGGGCCGTCGGCCGCGCTCAGCGGCACCGCGGTGCCCGAGGCGGTGTCGGCGTACGCGACCGTGCTGCCCTTGCGGCCGAAATCGGGGTTGAGCTCGCCCAGCGCGAAGACCACCTTGTAGCCGTCGGCGCCGGTGGCCAGCACGTAGCGGCTCAGCAGGTCGTTCTTGCGCGCCGGGTCGGCCTGCAGGCCGGCGTCGACGAGCAGCGACCACAGGTCGACGCCGACGTAGCTGCGCGTCTGGGCGCCGCTGCCGCTGCTGTAGGCCACCGACTGCGGGACCGCGGGGCGCGCCGACAGCGCCGCCACGTCGAGCCTGGCCGGATGGTCGACCGCGCCGCCGAGCTGGAAGCTCGCCGCCGGTGCGGGTTCAGGCTGGGGCGCCGGATCGGGCGTCGGCGCGGTCGGCTGCACCGGCGCGGCCGTGAAGCCGCCACCGTGGTTGCCGCCACCGCAGCCGCCCAGCAGCAGCATCAGGGCCGCAGCGGCGCCAGCGGAAATCAGAAGAGAAGGGGCCCTGCGCATGTCGTCGGTCTCCTGCAAGCGTTGTATTCATTCTGACATAACGCTTCGGGAGCAACGGCTGCGGCGCGACGGGTGCGCGCCTGCGCGGGAAAGTGGCGCTCAGCCCTTGGCGGCCTCGAGCCCGTCGCGGGTGCGCATCGCCTCGCGCCGGGCCGCGTCGGCGAAATCGTCGCCGTCCGAGGCGTAGCAGATCGCGCGCGAGGAGTTGACGATGATCGGCGCGTCGGCGCGCCAGCCGGCACGCACCGTCGCGACCGCATCGCCGCCCTGGGCGCCGACGCCCGGGATCAGCAGCGGCACGGTGGGCGCGAGCTCGCGCACGCGCTCGATCTCGGCCGGGTAGGTGGCGCCCACCACCAGGCCGAGCTGGCCGTTGAGGTTCCACGGGCCTTGCGCCAGCCGCGCGACATGCTCGTACAGCAGGGGCTCGCCCTCGACGCTGGCCAGGCGCTGGCCCTGCAGGTCGGCACCACCCGGGTTGCTGGTGCGGCACAGCAGGAAGGCGCCCTTGCCCTGGTACTTGAGGTAGGGGGCGACCGAATCGAAGCCCATGAAGGGCGACAGCGTGACCGCATCGGCGCCGTAGCGCTCGAAGGCCTCGATCGCGTACTGCTCGGCGGTGGAGCCGATGTCGCCGCGCTTGGCGTCCAGGATGATCGGCACCTGCGGCGCGACGCGGCGGATGTGCTCCATCAGCCGCTCCAGCTGGCCCTCGGCGCGGTGGGCCGCGAAGTAGGCGATCTGCGGCTTGAAGGCGATCGCCAGGTCGGCGGTCGCGTCGACGATGCGGGCGCAGAAATCGTAGATCTTGTTGGCGTCGCCCTTGAGGCGGGCCGGGAAGCGGGTCGGTTCGGGATCGAGCCCCACGCACAGGAGAGAGCGGTTCTGCAGTTCCGCGGCGCGCAGTTGTTCGATGAAAGTCATGGCGGGAATTTTAGGTGCCCGGTGGCACGCCCCTGCGCCCGGCCGGCACGCACGCCGCCTGCGAGCCCGCCACGGCGGGCAGGCCGCGCGCCTCGTGGCGGATTTTCACCATCAGTTGGCAGAAAGGACGCCCTCTTCTGGGGCAGACCCTCTGGCGCCCAAACGTATCAATAAGTCACAATTATTTCCTTTTGTGAGACAAATGGAAGTTTCCGACCTATGAACCGCATCCACCGCACCGTCCTCAACCGCGCGCTCAACGTCTGCCAGGCCGTGTCCGAAGTCGCTTCGGGCGGACGCGGCGGCGCCGACGCCAGCGCCTCGGCCACGGCCTTGGGCAGCCATTCCGGCGCCAGGCTGTCCACGCTGGCGGGTGCCTGTGTGCTGGCGTTGGCGGCGATGGGCGCGGGCCACGCCCGGGCGGCCGGCCCGGTGGATGTGCTGGCTGGAACCGACCAGGTCTTCACCGGCAGCGACAGCGCCGACGGCCTGGTGATCAACGTGGCGCCGCGGCCCGTGCCCGAGGCCTGCATCAACAGCGGCTTCCTGCAGTTCAAGGACAACAGTTCGGTCGGAAACGCCACGGTGAACAACCAGGGCTCGGTCGAATTGCGCGACAACGCAAATGCGGGCAGCGCGCGCATCACGAACAGCGGCGGCGGCGGTACCGTGTTCTGGGAAAACACCACAGCCGGCACGGCGCAGATCCTCAACAAGGCTGGCGGCGAAACCCTGTTCTGGTACGACAGCTCGGCTGGCAACGCCACGCTGACCAACGAAGCCGGCGGCACCGTCGGGTTCTATGACAGCAGTTCGGGCGCCACCGCCACGGTGATCAACCAGGCTGGCGGCACGGTCGACATCCGCTCCATGACCTTGCCTGGTGTCGCCATCGGCTCGCTGCAGGGCGACGGCCGCGTGCGGCTGGGCAGCAAGGCCCTGACCTTCGGCAGTCTGGACTCCGTCAGCAGCCGCACCACCATCGGTGGCGTGATTTCAGGCAACGGCGGTTCGCTGGTGAAGACCGGTGCCGGCACGACGACGCTGACCGGCGTCAATACCTATACCGGCGGCACCACGGTGAACGGCGGCGTGCTCTCGGCGGGCGTGACGGGCGCGCTGGGCAGCGGGCCGGTGGCGGTCAACGCCGGGGGTTTCCTGCGCTTCGAAAGCAACGCCAGCGCCGAGAACCTTGTGATCAACGTGGCCGCACGCCCCGTGCCCGAGGCCGGCATCAACCAGGGCTTCCTGCAGTTCGCAGAAGACAGTTCTGTCGGCAACGCGACGGTGAACAACCAGGGCTCGTTCGAACTGCGCAACAACGCGAGCGCGGGCAGCGCCCGCATCACGAACAGCGGCGGTGGCGGTACCGTGTTCTGGGAAAACACCACGGCCGGCACGGCGCAGATCCTCAACAAGGCTGGCAGCGAAACCCTGTTCTGGGACAGCAGCTCGGCCGGCAATGCCACGCTGACCAACGAAGCCGGCGGCACCGTCGGGTTCTGGGACAACAGCTCGGGCGCCACCGCCACCGTGATCAACCAGGCCGGCGGTACCGTCGACATCCGCTCCATGACCTTGCCTGGCGTCGCCATCGGCTCGCTGCAGGGCGACGGCCGCGTGCGGCTGGGCGACAAGACCCTGACCCTCGGCGGCCTGAACACCGACACCACCATCGGCGGCGTGATCTCGGGGACGCGCGGCGCGCTGGTGAAGATCGGCACCGGCACCACCACGCTGACCGGCATCAACACCTACACCGGCGGCACCACTGTCAATGGCGGCATGATCGCCGTCGGTACGACGGGCGCGCTGGGCAGCGGCCCCGTGGCGGTCAATGCCAACGGCGGCTTGCGCTTCGACAGCAACACCAGCGCCGGCGACCTGGTGATCAACGTGGCGGCACGGCCAGTGCCGGAAGCGGGCATCAACCAGGGCTTCCTGCAGTTCGTCGGCAACAGCTCGGTCGGCAACGCCACGGTGAACAACCAGGGCTCGTTCGAGTTGCGCGACAACGCAAGCGCGGGCAGCGCGCGCATCACGAACAGCGGCGGCGGCGGTACCGTGTTCTGGGAAAACACCACGGCCGGCACGGCGCAGATCCTCAACAAGGCCGGCAGCGAAACCCTGTTCTGGGACAACAGCTCGGCCGGCACTGCCACGCTGACCAACGAAGCCGGCGGCACCGTCGGGTTCTGGGACAACAGCTCGGGCGCCGCCGCCACCGTGATCAACCAGGCCGGCGGCACCGTCGACATTCGCTCGATGAGCACCGCCGGCGTGGCCATCGGCTCGCTGCAGGGCGACGGCCGCGTGCGGCTGGGCAACAAGACCCTGACCTTGGGCGGCCTGAACACCAGCACCACCATCGGTGGCGTGATCGCCGGCACCGCCGCAGGCGGCGCACTGGTCAAGGTCGGCACCGGCACGCTCACGCTGACCGGCACCAACACCTACGCCGGCGGCACCACCATCAGCGGCGGCACGCTGGTGGGCCATGTGAACAGCTTCGGCACCGGCGCGATCGTCGACAACGCGGCGCTGGTGATCGACCAGGCGAGCGACGGCACGCTGGCCAATGCGCTGTCGGGCAGCGGCAACCTGAGCAAGACGGGCGCCGGCGTGGTGCGCTACACCGGCGACGGCTCGGCCTTCACCGGCAGCACGCAGATCCTCGGCGGCACGCTGCTGATCGACAGCGTGCTGGGCGGCAGCACCAGCATCGGCGACAAGGCCGTGCTGCAGGGCACGGGCACGCTGGGCAGCACCACGCTGCTGGCCGGCGCGACGGTGGCCCCCGCTGGCAGTGGCATCGGGACGCTCCAGATCAACGGCGACCTGCGCTTCGACGCCAATGCCAAGTACCAGGTGCAGGCCGCGGCCGATGGCCGCAGCGACCTGATCCGCGTGAGCGGCACCGCCACGCTGGGCGGCGCCTCGGTCGTCGTGCTGGCAGCCGACGGCAGCTGGAACCCCGTGACGCGCTACACCATCCTCAGTGCCGGATCGCGCGTGGGCACCTTCGGCGGCGTGTCCTCGAACTTCGCCTTCCTCACGCCGGTGCTGAGCTACACCGCGCAGGACGTGCTGCTGGGCCTGACGCGCAACGACCTGCGCTTCGACAGCGTCGGCGTCACGGCCAACCAGCGCGCCAGCGGCGGCGCGATCGACAGCGTGCGCACCGGCGCGCTCTACAACGCGGTGGTGCAGCTCGATGCGCCGACCGCGCGCAGCGCCTTCGACCAGCTCTCGGGCGAACTGCACGCCTCGGTCAAGTCGGCCGCCATCGAGGACAGCCGCTTCGTGCGCGAGGCCGGCCTCGACCGCGCGCGCCAGTCGCTGGGCGGCGTGGCCGCGGCCGACGACCTGGCGGGCCGCGGCGGCCTCTGGGTGCGCGCGCTGCGCTCGCTGGGCAGCAACGCCAGCGACGGCAATGCGGGCAGCATCGACCGCGACACCACCGGCCTGCTGGTCGGCGCCGACACCGCGCTGGGCAGCGACGCCCGCGTGGGCGTGATCGGCGGCTACACCCGCGGGCGCACCGCGCTGGCCGCACGCGCCTCCTCGGCCGAGAGCGACACCTACCACCTGGGGGCCTACGGCGCCAAGCAGTGGGGTGCGCTGGGCCTGCGCGCCGGCGCCAGCTACAGCCTCAGCCAGGTCGAGACGCAGCGCCAGGTCGGCTTCACCGGCTTCTCCGACCGGCTCAAGGGCGACTACGACGCCAAGGCGCTGCAGGTCTTCGGCGAGCTGGGCTGGGCCCTGCCGGCCGGCGGCGGCCTGCTGGAGCCCTTCGCGGGCCTGGCGCATGTGCGGCTGAAGACCGACGGCTTCACCGAATCCGGTGGCGCGGCCGCGCTCGGCGTGGCCGGCGACACCACCAGTACCAGCTTCAGCACCCTGGGCCTGCGCGCCAGCAACGCGGTCGCCCTGGGCGGCCTGCAGGCGACGCTGCGCGGCATGGTCGGCTGGCGCCATGCCTTCGGCGACACCACGCCGACGTCGTCGGCCGCCTTCGCGGGCGCCTCGGCCTTCAACGTGGCCGGCGTGCCGATCGGCAAGGACGTGGCGGTGCTGGAAGGCGGTCTCGACTTCGCCCTGCAGCGCAACCTGACGCTGGGCGTGTCGTACAGCGGCCAGGTCGGCAGCGGCGTGGAAGACCACGGCGTGCGGGCCAACCTGCTTTGGAAGTTCTGACGCCGCGCTGAGCGCCCGGCATCGGCCTGGAAGGCGACACGGCGCAGGCCGTGTCGCCTTCGTCGTTCAGGCCTGCGCCAGCTGCGCCGCCGCCAGGCAGAGGTCGGCCCAGGCGCGGGCCTTGTCGGCCGGGTTGCGCAGCAGGTAGGCCGGGTGGTAGGTGGCCACCACCGGCAGGCCGCCCCAGGCCGCCATCGGCACGGCACGGCCGCGCAGCCTGCCCAGCGGGTCGCTGCTCTGCAGCAGGCTCTGCGCGGCCAGCGGGCCCATGGCCAGCACCACGCGCGGCGCCAGCGCCTGCGCGTGGGTCGCGAAACTCTCGTCCAGCGGACTCGGGCTGCCGTCGCGGCCGGAGGCGACGCCGCGGTGGGTGCGCATCAGGTGCACCGGCCGCTCGCCGCCCTGCAGTTGCAGCGCGCGCAGCATGTTGTCGAGCAGCCGGCCGGCGTCGCCCGCGAAGGGTTCGCCGTGGCGGCCGTCGGCCTCGGGCGGCATGTCGGCCACGATGAGCCAGCCGCCGCCCGGCGAGGCCACGCCGCCATGCAGCAGCCGCGGCGCCTCGACCAGCACGGCGGCGCCGTGGGGGCGCGCGGCCGGTGCGGCGGCCGGGGCCGGGGTCGGGGCCGGCACGGCCGGCGCACGCACCGGGGCCGGCGGCGCGACCGGCGCGGCCATCGGCGCCGGGGCTTCGCGCGCGGTGCGGGCGGGTGCCGGCACCTCGGCCACGGCGGCGGACACGGTCTCGGCCGCCGCCGGCGCGGCGCTGGGCCACCAGACCTTGATGCCCATTTCGTCGAGCATGGCGCGCTGGCGCGCATCGAGGTTCATCGTTGATCCAGTGTTCATGCCGTCAATCCGCCCCAGGCGCTGGTGGGTTCGTCCAGGCGCAGGCTCATCACCACCGCGTCCTCGCGGCCGCCGAAGGCCGGGTAGTAGCCCTTGCGCACGCCGACGCGGCGAAAGCCGTGGTGTTCGTAGATGTGCAGCGCGCGCGCGTTGCTCACGCGCACCTCGAGCCACAGCCATTGCGCGTTCTGGCCGCGCGACCAGCCGGCCAGCGCCTCGAGCATCAGCAGGGCCCAGCCCTGGCGCTGGAACTCGGGCGCCACCGTGATGTTGAGCAGGTGCACCTCGTCGACGCCCTTCATGGCCACGAAGTAGCCGATCACGGTCTCGCCGCCCATCAGCAGCTGGCAGCGGTAGCCCGCGGCCATCGAATCGATGAAGTTGGCATGGGTCCAGGGGTGGGTGTAGGCCTGCTTCTCGATCGCGCAGACCGCCGGCAGCCGCTCGACGCTCATGGCGTCGAAGCGGGCTTCGAGGGGCTGCAGGACGGCACTCATGGCGTGGGCGTGGCTTGCTGCTGCGCGGCCTTGAGGGCCGCGCGTTCTTCGGTGGTCTGCGCCACTTTATCGCGAACGTAGAGCGGTGCGGCATCGGCCGGCGCCACCGCGCGGCCGGCCGCCATCAGCGCCGGCGCGAGCCGCAGCAGGGCCTCGGCGGTGGGCAGCACCTCGTGCCGCATAAGCGCGGGCAGCCGCATGCCATAGGCCGCGAAGGCGTTGCCGGCCAGCACCCAGTCTTCGGCTGCGGCCACGGCCTCGGGCGCCAGCAGTTCCGCTTCGACGGGGGCATCGATGGGCGCGCCGAAGTCGTAGCGCGCGGCATAGACCTGGTCCATGCGCGCATCGAGCAGCGCCACCACGCGCTGCGCGCCGAAACGGTGGCGGGCCTCCTCGGCCACGGCCTGCAGCGTGTCGACCGGCAGCAGCGGCACGCCGGCGCCGAAGCCCAGGCCCTGCGCCACTGCGCAGGCTGTGCGCAGGCCGGTAAAGGAACCGGGGCCGCGGCCGAAGGCGATGGCGTCGAGGTCGGCCAGCGCCAGGCCGGCGTCGGCCAGCAATTGGCGGATCAGCGGGATCAAGGTGGCCGAGGCCTGCGCGCCGCCCACACCGCTGTGGGCGAACACGCGCGCGCCGTGGCGCACGGCCACGCTCAGCGTGTCGGTGCTGGTGTCGAAGGCGAGCAGCTTGTCAGCCATGGGCCGCGTCGGTCGTGAAAGCAGAAGGTCGGAAGGCGGCGGGCATCCCCCGATTATCCCGGTGCCGCGCCGCGGCCGCCGTGATGGGGGCAAGCGGCGATGGCACGCCGGGATAATGGACCGATGCCTCGTCCCGTCCTGCCCCGCGCCCGCTCTGCCCTCTGCCTCGCCGCCCTCACGGCTCTGCTGCCCCTGGCCGCCGCCGCCCAGGCGCTGCCGCCCGAGGTCGAGGCCGCGCTGGCGCGCGCCAAGGTGCCGCGCGAGGCCGTGACCCTGCTGGTGGCCGACGCCGACGGCGTGCGGCCGCCGCGCCTGGCCTGGCGCACCCAGGTGCCGGTGAACCCGGCCTCGATCATGAAGCTGGTCACCACCTACGCCGGACTCGACCTGCTGGGGCCGGCCTACACCTGGAACACGCCGGTCTACATCGACGGCCCGATCCGCAACGGCGTGCTCGAGGGCAACCTCTACATCCGCGGCCAGGGCGATCCCAAGCTGGTGATCGAGCGGCTGTGGTTGCTGATGCGGCGGGTGCAGGGCCTGGGCATCCAGAGCATCGCCGGCGACATCGTGCTCGACCGCAGCGCCTTCGACACGCCGGAAACCGATCCCTCCGCCTTCGACGGCGAGGGCCTGCGCCCCTACAACGCGGCGCCCGACGCGCTGCTGGTCAACTTCAAGTCGGTGGTCATGAGCTTCCAGCCCAACCGCGCGAACTCGACCGCGCAGGTGAGCTTCGACCCGCCGCTGCTGGGCGTGGCGATGCAGTCCACGCTGCCGCTGTCGGCCGGCGAATGCGGCGACTGGCGCACGACGATCGGTGCCGAGGTGGCCGACCCGGCGCGCATCGGCTTCACCGGCAGCTACCCGGCGGCCTGCGGCGAGAAGAGCTGGGCCGTGGCCTATGCCGACCCGGGCCGCTACGCGGCGCGCGCGATCGGCGGCCTCTGGACCGAGATGGGCCATCCCCTCAAGGGCCAGGTGCGCGACGGGCGCGTGCCGCCCGAGCTCAAGCCGGTCTTCGAGCTCAGCTCGCCGCCGCTGGCCGAGGTGATCCGCGACATCAACAAGTACAGCAACAACGTGATGGCGCAGCAGCTGTTCCTCACGCTGGGCCTGCAGCAGAAGAAGCGCGGCTCGCTCGAGGCCTCGCGCAGCGCGATCCGCCAATGGTGGAACGACCGCATCGGCACCGGCGAAGGCCAGCCGGTGTTCGACAACGGCTCGGGGCTGTCGCGCGACGAGCGCATCAGCGCCGCGGCACTGGCCAAGATGCTGCAGGTGGCCTGGCGCTCGCCGGTGATGCCCGAGCTGATGTCCTCGCTGCCGGCCTCGGGCGTGGACGGCACCCTGCGCAGGCGCGCGCTGCGCTCGGGCGGCGCGGCCCACCTCAAGACCGGCACGCTGCGCGACGCGGCCGGCGTGGCCGGCTACGTGCACGGCGCCAGCGGACGGCGCTACGTGCTGGTGGCGATCGCCAACCACGGCAATGCGGCCGCGGCGCGGCCAGCCTTCGACGCGCTGGTGGACTGGGCCACGCAGGACAACTGAGCGGCGCCGCGGCGCAGGCAAACCCCATTGCATCGGGCGCGGAGCGCTGAACAGAATCGGACGGTCGTTCGATTCCATTCAACGCAGGAGACACACCGTGCAAAAACAACATCTCTCCACCCCGCTGCGCCACGCAGCGGCCCTCGCGGGCCTCGCGCTGCTGCTCGCGGCCTGCGGCGGCAGCGACGGGGACAGCAGCGTCGCCGTGACGCCGCCGGCCCCCCCGCCCGCGCCGGCGCCCGCGCCGCCGCCCGTCGCCGACACGGGCCGGGGTTCGGTGGTCGCCCCGCCCGAACAGGCGGCCAAGCTCTCGGCCGCCGACTTCACGGCCAGCCTGCAGGGCAGTGCCCAGGGCGGCGCGGTGCTGCAGGTGGCGGGCACGCCCAAGTGCGGCGTCGACACGCGCTACCTCGAGTACCGCACCATCGGTGCCAAGAACGAAGCCACCAACGCCACCGCCGCAGTGATGGTGCCCACGGGCACCGACGCGGCCTGCAGCGGCAAGCGGCCGGTGCTGCTCTATGCGCACGGCACCACGGCGGACCGCAGCTACAACCTCGCCAAGTGGACCGACAGCACCCAGGCGGCGGCCGGCGAAGGCCTGCTGGTCGCGGCCACCTTCGCGGCCCAGGGCTTCATCGTGGTGGCGCCCAACTACGCGGGCTACGACAAGTCGACGCTGCCCTACCACCCCTACCTCAACGGCGACCAGCAGGGCAAGGACATGGTGGATGCGCTCACCGCCGCCCGCAAGACCTTCGCCACCATCGGCGCCAGCGATGCCGGCACGCTGTTCGTCAGCGGCTACTCGCAGGGCGGCTACGTGGCCATGGCGGCCCACCGCGAGCTGCAGGCCACGGGCCAGGCGGTGACGGCCTCGGCACCGCTGTCGGCGCCCTCGGCCATCAGCCTGCTGACCGACTACACCTTCCAGGGCTGGCCGGCGCTGGGTGCGACGCTGTTCGTGCCGCTGCTGTCGACCAGCTGGCAGCAGCAGTTCGGCAACGTCTACGCCACCCCCGCCGACGTCTACGAAGCGGCCTACGCCACCGGCATCGACACCCTGCTGCCCAGCCTGTCGCCCAACACGCTGTTCAGCTCGGGCAAGCTGCCGCAGCTGGCGCTGTTCCCGGCCGGCGCCTCGCCGGGACCGGTCGACCCCTCGTTGTCGATCTTCTACGGCGCCAACAACCTGGTGCGCCAGAGCTACCTGACGCAGGCGGCCGGCGACATCCAGGCCAACCCCTGCCCCGGCAATGCGCTGCCGCCCACGCTGGTGTCGCTGGGCACGGCGACGCCGCTGGGCTGCACGCCGTCCACGGGCTTCCGCAAGGCGGCGGTGGCGAACGACCTGCGCAACTGGACGCCGACCCGGCCGGTGCTGATGTGCGGCGGCGCCAACGACCCGACGGTGAACTTCGTGAGCACCCGCGCGACGCTCGGCTATTTCCTCGCCAAGGGCGTGCCGTCCGCTGCGCTGACGATGGTGGACCTGGAGGAATCGGCCGCGAGCGACGCCTACGCGCCCGCGCGCGCCGGCTTCGCGCAGGCCAAGGCCTCGCTGGCGGCGAACACCGTGGGCACGCCGAGCGAGAAGGCCCAGGCGGTCACGCTGGCCTACCACGGCTCGCTGGTGCCGCCCTTCTGCCTGGCCACGGCCCGCGGCTTCTTCCAGGGCGTGCTGGCTGCGGGCAGTTGAGCGTCAGGCGGCTGCGGCGCGCTGCAGCCGGTCCTTCACGCCTTCCCACTCGGGCGTGTCGGGCGGGGTCTCGACCCAGATCAGCTTGACGCCCTCGGTGTCGAACTCGCGCAGCACCGCGAACAGCTGCTGGGCCGCGGCCGCCGCGTCGTCGGGCATGCGCCGCTGCACCACCCGCTGCGAGCGGTGCTTGAGCGGCGTGCGCGACCAGACGGCGATGTGCGCGGCCTGGGCGCCGAGCACGTCGAGCGCGGCCTGCAGGGCGCGCGCGTCCATCAGCCGCAGCTTGGCCTCGGGCGCGTAGTGCGCGGCCAGCGTGCCCGAGGCGCGCGGGTCGGGCGCGGCCAGGTCGTGCTTGTCGCGCAGGGCTTCGCCGCAGGCGGCCTCGATCTGGTCGCGGGTGATCGCGCCGGGCCGCAGCAGCACCGGGGCGCCGCGGCTGCAGTCGACGATGGTCGACTCGATGCCCACCGCGCAGGGGCCGCCGTCGACCACCATCAGCGTCTCGCCGAACTCGGCGTGCACATGCTGGGCGGTGGTCGGGCTCACGCGGCCGAAGCGGTTGGCGCTGGGGCCGGACAGGCCGAGCACGCCCTGCGCGGCGCAGGCCTCGAGCAGCGCCTGCGCCACCGGGTGCGCGGGGCAGCGCAGGCCGATGGTGTCCTGCCCGCCGGCCGAGGCCGTGGCGACGCCGGGCTGGCGCGTGACGATCAGGGTCAGCGGGCCGGGCCAGAAGGCCAGCACCAGCTTCTCGGCAAAGGCCGGCAGCGGCTGCGCGAAGTACGACAGCGCCTCGGTGCCCTTGGGGCCTGCCGGCACGTGGACGATCAGCGGATGGTCCGCCGGGCGGCCCTTGGCGCGGAAGATGCCGGTCACGGCCGCGTCGCTGCCGGCGTCGGCGCCCAGGCCGTAGACGGTCTCGGTCGGGAAGGCCACCAGGCCGCCCGCGCGCAATTGCACCGCCGCGGCGGCGATGGCGTCGGGGGAATGGCCGTCGACGATCATGGGTTCATTCCGAAAGCGGGATGGGCAGGCCCAGCACCGCGGCGGCGAAGTCGGCGGTGGCGCGCACCGTGGCGATGTCGGCGCCGGTGATGTTCAGGTGGCCCATCTTGCGCCCACGCCGCGCCGCGGTCTTGCCGTAGAGGTGCAGGTGGGTGCCGGGCAGCGCCAGCACGTCGGCCCAGGGCGGCTCGGTCGGCATGGCGTCGTCGCCGTCCTCGAACCAGAGGTCGCCCAGCAGGTTGAGCATCAGTGCCGGGCTGTGCTGGCGCGGCGCGGTCAGCGGCAGGCCGGCCAGGGTGCGCACCTGGAGCTCGAACTGCGACACGTCGCTGGCGTCCATCGACCAGTGGCCGCTGTTGTGCGGGCGCGGCGCCATCTCGTTGACCACCATCGCGCCGTCGGCCAGCACGAAGTACTCGACGCACAGCACGCCCACGTAGGCCAGGCCCTCGGCGATCGAGCGGGTCGAGGCGATCGCGCGCTCGGCCAGCGCGGCCGGCATGTTGTCCGGGTGCACCTCGGTCACGGCCAGGATGCCGTCACGGTGCAGGTTGCGCTGGGGCGGCAGGTGGACCATCTGGCCGTCATGGCCGCGCGCCACGATCACCGAGCACTCGAAGTCCAGCGGCAGCAGCTTCTCGAGCACGCAGGGCACGCCGCCGGTGGCTTCCCAGGCGGCGGCCAGCTGCGCGCGCGTGGCGACGCGCTGCTGGCCCTTGCCGTCGTAGCCCAGGCGCGCGGTCTTGAGGATGCCGGGCAGAAGTTCGTCGGCGACCGCGTCCAGCTGGGCTGCGGTCTCGATCACCGCGTGCGGCGCGCAGGCCACGCCGCAGCGGATGAAGTGCGCCTTCTCGCGGATGCGGTCCTGCGCGATCGCCACGGCGGCGGCGCCGGGCGCCACTGGCCGGGCCGCGGCCAGGTGCTCGAGCGAGGGCGCGGGCACGTTCTCGAATTCGGTGGTGATGGCCTCGGCCAGGCCGGCCAGCCGGGCCAGGCCCGCGACGTCGGTGTAGTCGGCGTGGACGTGGTGGTGGCTCACGCGGCCGGCCGGGCTGTCGGCATCGGGGTCGAGCACCGCCGTGAAGTAGCCCATGCGCTGGGCCGTCTGGGCGAACATGCGGCCGAGCTGGCCGCCGCCGAGCACGCCCAGCGTGCTGCCGGGCCGCAGGTAGGGCGTGACGGCGTCGCTCACAGCGCGCCCCCGCCCTGGGGCGAGAAGGGCGACACGGCCGGCGCCACGGGCGCGCCGGCCTCGGGCGGCGGCAGCGTCATGGCCTGGGCGGCCGCGGTCTGGGCCGTGCGGAAGGTGTCGAGCTGGGTGCGCAGCCGCGGATTGCCCACCGCCAGCATGGCGATCGCGAACAGCGCCGCGTTGGCCGCGCCGGCGTTGCCGATGGCGAAGGTCGCGACCGGCACGCCCTTGGGCATCTGCACGATGCTGTAGAGCGAATCGACGCCCTGCAGGTGGCGGCTGGCCACCGGCACGCCCAGCACCGGCACCGTGGTCTTGGCCGCCAGCATGCCCGGCAGGTGGGCCGCGCCGCCGGCGCCGGCGATGATCGCGGCCAGCCCGCGCGGGGCCGCGCTCTCGGCGTAGGCGAAGAGTTCGTCCGGCATGCGGTGGGCCGAGACCACCCGTGCTTCGTGGGCGATGCCGAATTGCTGGAGAATCTCGACCGCGTGACGCATCGTCTCCCAGTCGGAGTTCGATCCCATCACCACGCCGACCTGAATAGTTTGGTTCATGGTCGCAATTTTACGTTTTGCCTCCATCTGCATCCGATGATCGATATCACCCTCGAAAACTTCCAGACCGCGCTGATCGAAGGTTCGGCCACCACGCCGGTGCTGCTCGACATCTGGGCCGAATGGTGCGGACCCTGCAAACAGCTGGGCCCGGTGCTCGAACAGCTCGAGACCGAGTACGCCGGCCGCTTCACGCTGGCCAAGCTCGACGCCGACAAGGTGCCGCAGATCTCGACCCAGCTGTCGCAGATGTTCGGCGTGCGCAGCATCCCCTTCTGCGTGATGTTCGTGGGCGGCCAGCCGGTCGACGGCTTCGTCGGCGCCATCCCCGCCGAGAAGATCCGCGAATTCCTCGACAAGCACGTGCCGGCCGCCGAGGAACTCGAGGCCGCCGCCCAGGAGGAAGCCGCGCAGGAAGCACTGGCCGAGGGCGACACCGAGGGCGCGCTCGAAAAACTGCAGCACGCCGTGGCCACCGACCCGGCCAACGACGACGCGCGCTTCGACTACGTCAAGCTGCTGCTGCAGGGCGGCCGTGGCGACGACGCCAAGGTGGCTTTCGCGCCGGTGATCGCCAAGGCGCCTGCGGTGCGCCGCTTCGACGCGCTGCAGCGCTGGATGAACGCGATCGACTTCGCTACGCCGGTGAACGGCCCGGCGCCGGCGCTGGCCGACTTCGACGCCCGCATCGCGGCCGGCAAGCGCGACTTCGAGGCCCGCTTCGGCCGCGCGCAGCTGCTGATCGCCGGCCAGCGCTGGACCGACGCGATGGACGAGCTGCTGGAAATCCTGATGCGCGACAAGGCCTGGAACGAGGATCTGGCGCGCAAGACGTACATTGCGGTGCTCGAACTCATCGAGCCGCCCAAGCCCAAGGTGGCCGACGGACAGATCCCGCCCGACGATCCGACGGTGGCGACCTACCGCCGGCGCCTGAGCAGCGTCGTGCTGAGCTGACGCCCTCCCGCCCCCTCGTTGTTCCTGAAAGGACCTCTCCCATGCGCCCCTTCGTCCGGCCCACCGCCCTGACCGCACTGCTCCTGTCCGGTGCCGCCCTGCTGGCGGCCTGCGGCACCACGGTGAGCCTGGACGAGCCGATCGAGTCGCGCACCTGGCGCCTGGTGAGCATCGGCGGCCAGCCGCTGCCGGTCGACCCCGATCCGCAGCGCGGCGCGCAGCTGCAGTTCGACGGCGCGCGGGTCACGGGTTCGGGCGGCTGCAACCGCCTGACCGGCAGCTACCAGCGCACCGGCCACGCGCTGAAGATCGAGCAGCTGGCCGCCACGCGCATGGCCTGCCTGGACAACACGCGCAGCATCATCGAGACCGACTTCCTGGCCGCCATCAAGGCCACCACCCAGTACAGCCTGGCCGGCGGCAACCGGCTCACGCTGCTGGACGGCAGCGGTCGCACGACCGCGGTGCTCGAGAGCCGCTGAGCGCGGCCCGCCTCGAACCCCCTCAGCCGGCGGTCAGCCGGTCCAGCGCTTCGCGGTACTTGGCCGCGGTCTTCTCGGTGATCTCGGCCGGCAGGCGCGGCGCCGGCGGGGTCTTGTCCCAGGGCTTGCCGTTGACCTTGGTCGACTCCAGCCAGTCGCGCACGAACTGCTTGTCGTAGCTCGGCGGGTTGGTGCCGTTGGCCAGCGCCTCGTCGTAGCCCTCGACCGGCCAGTAGCGCGAGCTGTCGGGCGTGAGCACCTCGTCCATCAGCACCAGCGTGCCGGCCTCGTCGAGGCCGAACTCGAACTTGGTGTCGGCAATGATCATCCCCTTGGCCAGCGCGATCTGGGCCGCGGCCTCATAGATCGCGATGCTGGTGTCGCGGATCTGCTGGGCCAGCGTGGGGCCGACGATCTCGACCACGCGGTCGTAGCTGATGTTCTCGTCGTGCTCGCCCATTGCGGCCTTGGCCGCGGGCGTGAAGATCGGGCGCGCCAGCTTGCTGGCGTTGCGCAGGCCCTCGGGCAGCGGCACGCCGCAGACCGAGCGCGATTCCTGGTATTCCTTCCAGCCGCTGCCGGCCAGGTAGCCGCGCACCACCGCCTCGACCGGGATCGGCTTCAGGCGCTTGACCAGCATCGAGCGGTCCTTGACCTGCGGCACCTCGGCCTCGGTCACCACGCTCTCGGGCGCCTCGCCCGTCAGGTGGTTGGGGCACAGGTGGCCCAGGCGCTCGAACCACCACAGCGCCATCTGCGTGAGCAGCACGCCCTTGCCCGGGATGGGTTCGCCCATGATCACGTCGAAGGCCGAGAGCCGGTCGCTCGCGACCATCAGGATGCGGTCGGTGCCGACCGCATAGTTGTCGCGCACCTTCCCGCGCGCGAGCAGGGGCAGGCTTTGGATGGAGGAAGTGTGGACGGTCGTCATGGCGGGGCGTGATGGAAACAGGGGAAGGGAAAGCGGATTGTGCGCGCAGAAAAAAGCCACCGCGAACGGTGGCTCGTTGTCCGCCGCTTTCGCTCAGCGGACTTGTTGAGCGAGTTCGCCGTTCGCGTACTTGGCGGCCACGACCTGCAGCGTGTCGCCCTTGATCTTCGCAGCCTGGCCTTCGCAGCCGAACTCGATGTAGCGCTGCTTGCAGACCAGCTTGGCGGCCTCGCGCGCCGGCTTGAGCCACTCGCGGGCGTCGAACTTCTCGGGGTTCTCGAACAGGAACTTGCGCACCGCGCCGGTCATGGCCAGGCGGATGTCGGTGTCGATGTTGATCTTGCGCACGCCGTGCTTGATGGCTTCCTGGATCTCCTCGACCGGCACGCCGTAGGTTTCCTTGATCTGGCCGCCGTACTGGCGAATGATCGCCAGCAGCTCCTGCGGCACCGACGAGGAGCCGTGCATCACCAGGTGGGTGTTGGGAATGCGCTGGTGGATTTCCTTGATGCGGTCGATCGCCAGGATGTCGCCGGTGGGCTTGCGCGTGAACTTGAACGGGCCGTGGCTGGTGCCGATGGCGATGGCCAGGGCGTCGATCTGGGTCTGCTTGACGAAGTCGGCGGCCTGCTCGGGGTCGGTCAGCAGCTGTTCGCGGGTCATGGTCGCGTCGGTGCCGTGGCCGTCTTCCTTGTCGCCCTTCATGGTCTCGAGCGAGCCCAGGCAGCCCAGTTCGCCCTCGACCGTGACGCCGACGCGGTGCGCCAGCTGCGCGACCTTCTTCGTCACTTCGACGTTGTACTCGTAGCTGGCGATGGTCTTGCCGTCGGCCTCGAGCGAGCCGTCCATCATCACCGAGGAGAAGCCCAGGTCGATCGCGCCCTGGCACACGTCCGGGTTCTGGCCGTGGTCCTGGTGCATCACCAGCGGAATGTTCGGGTAGCTTTCGAGCGCGGCCTGGATCAGGTGCTTGATGAAGCCTTCACCCGCGTACTTGCGGGCGCCGGCGCTGGCCTGCAGGATCACCGGCGCGCCGGTTTCCTTGGCCGCTTCCATCACGGCCTGGACCTGTTCGAGGTTGTTGACGTTGAAGGCCGGAATGCCGTAGCCGTTGGCGGCTGCGTGATCCAGCAGTTCGCGCATCGAGACGAGAGCCATGGGAAATACCTCGCGGGAAGATTGGTGGGAAGACTGTAGAAAAACTGTCTCGATTCTACCGAGCGACCTTGTCGGACAGGTCCGACGGCAACCCTACGAAGTCGAGGATCGGCGGCAGCACCGGCCCGCCGATCCAGCGGATCGGGGTGGCAAGGGCCCCGATCAGCGTCACATGGCTCAGGTTGTCGAAGGATTCGGTCTGCACCGCGACGCCGTCGGCGCGCAGCTTCTGCGCCATCTGGCCGGTGTTGCGCACCGGGTCGACCAGGGTGTCCTTGCTGGCTGCCATGAGCAGCGCGCGCGGCGAGGCGGCCGAGACATGGGCGATGGGCTGCGAGCTGCGCGGCGTGTTCGGCCAGTCGAAGGCGCGCTGCGCATCGGGGTCGCCCATGGGCAGGAAATCGTAGGGTCCGGCCAAGCCGATCCAGCCGGCCAGCTGCTTCGGGCTCGCGCCCACCGCGCCCAGCCAGCGCGCGTCGAGCGCCAGCATGGCGGCGTTGTAGCCGCCCGAGCTGTGGCCCATCACATAGACCTGCTGCGGGTCGGCGCCCAGCCGGGCCGCGTGGTCCAGGCCCCATTTCAGGGCCAGCGCGCTGTCCTGCACGAACACCGGGTAGGTCACGCCCGGCGCCAGCCGGTAGTCGGGGATCACCACCACGGCGCCGCGCGCCGCCAGCGCCTCGCCGACGAAGCGGAAGCTGGCGCGCTCGCCGGTGGTCCAGGTGCCGCCGTAGAAGAAGACGATCAGCGGGCGCCGGCCTTCGGGCGGCGAGGTGGCCGGCAGCGGCCGGTAGACGTCGAGCTGCTGGCGCGGCGCGCTGCCGTAGGCGATGCCGGTCTCGGCCTGGTAGGTGTCGCTCGGCGTGAGCCGGTCGAGCAGCTTGATCGGAGAACAGGCGGACAGGGCCAACGCGCCGGCGGCCAGCAGCGCGCTGCGGCGGCGGCGGAGGAAGTGGGAGAAGGGCATCCCGGCTGTACGCAGCCCAGACGCATTTGGTTTTGCCCCGGCCGGCAGGACACGGCCCCGGCCTACGCGGCCGGGGCGCCGCTCAGCTCGCCCGGCAGATCTTCAGCATGTTGGTGCCGCCCGGCGCGCCCATGGGCTCGCCGCAGGTGATGGCGTAGACGTCGCCGCTCTGCACGATGCCGCGCTTCTTCAGGTGGGCCTCGGCCTGCTCGAGCGCGGTGTCGCGGTCGGTCTGCGAGTCCATCAAGAGCGGGCGCACGTTGCGGAACAGCGCCATCTTGCGCTGGGTCGACAGCCGCGAGGTCAGCGCATAGACCGGGATGTGGGCCGAATGGCGGCTCATCCACAGCGGCGTCGAGCCCGACTCGGTCAGCGCCACGATGGCCTTGGCGCCCAGGTGGTGGGCGGTGAACAGCGCGCCCATGGCGATGGCCTGGTCGATGCGGGCGTAGGTGTGACCGCTGAAGTCGGTGTCGCGCGCCGTGTCCTCGGCCTGCTCGGCGGCTTCGCAGATGCGGCTCATCTCCTGCACGGTGGCCAGCGGGTAGCGGCCCGAGGCGGTCTCGGCGCTCAGCATCACGGCGTCGGTGCCGTCGAGCACCGCGTTGGCGACGTCGCTCACCTCGGCGCGCGTGGGCACCGGGTTGGTGATCATCGATTCCATCATCTGGGTCGCGGTGATGACCACGCGGTCCATCTCGCGCGCCATGCGGATCATCTTCTTCTGCAGCGCCGGCACCGCCGCGTTGCCCACTTCCACCGCCAGGTCGCCGCGGGCTACCATGATGCCGTCGCTGGCGCGCAGGATCTCTTCCAGGTTGGGGATCGCCTCGACGCGCTCGATCTTGGCGATCATGCCCGGCCGGTGGCCGAACTCGGCCGCCGCCACGTTGCACAGCTGGCGCGCCATTTCCATGTCGGTCGCGTTCTTGGGGAAGCTCACGGCCACGTAGTCGGCCTGGAAGCTCATCGCGGTCTTGATGTCCTCCATGTCCTTGGCGGTCAGCGCCGGGGCCGTGAGGCCGCCGCCCTGCTTGTTGATGCCCTTGTTGTTCGACAGCTCGCCGCCCAGCACCACGGTGGTGTGCACCGCCTGGCCGCGGACCAGGTCGACCTTGAGCACGATCAGCCCGTCGTTGAGCAGCAGGCGGTCGCCGGCCTTCACGTCGCGCGGCAGGTCCTTGTAGTCGAGGCCCACGGCGTCGACGTCGCCCAGCTCGGTGCGCGAGGCATCGAGCACGAACTTGGCGTCGGGCTCGAGCCAGATCTTGCCCTGGGCGAACTTGCCCACGCGGATCTTCGGACCCTGCAGGTCGGCCATGATCGCGACCTCGCGGCCGGCGCGGCGCGCGGCCTCGCGCACCATGGCGGCACGGTCGATGTGGTCCTGGGCGATGCCATGGCTGAAGTTCAGGCGCACCACGCTGACCTTGTAATGGATCAGCTGCTCGATCAGCTCGAGCGTGTTCGAGGCCGGACCGAGGGTCGCGACGATCTTGGTGGCATGGCGGGGAAGGCGGGTGGTGTCCACGGGGTTGCGTCTCCTGGGGGTATTCGGGCTTTTGGCACAATTCTCACATGCGGGGATGACCTCGCGCGATATGACACGGTTGCCCAGACAACCCTGGAGGTCCTTGATCTCCGTCATATCCCCTTCCGATGAATACGCTACGGTGCAGCCTTGCGCCGTCGTCCTTCCTCCTTTTGCCCGTCTTATGCAGAGCCCATCTGATCCCGTTGTCACGCCCTTGCCGCCGGAAGCGCCGCTGCCGCACCGCAAGATCATCCGCTCCTGGCTGATCCCGATCTCGCAGCGCACCACCGTGCGCGCGCTGGTGATGCTGGCCATCGACTACCTGCTGTTCGGCGCGCTGCTGACCGGCACGGTGCTGCTGAAGTCGGTCTGGCTCAAGCTGCTGGCGGCGCTGCTGGCGGGCTTCGTGATCGGCCGGCTGTTCATCATCGGCCACGACGGCTGCCACCAGAGCCTGACGCCGCACCGGCGCCTGAACAAGTGGCTGGGCCGGATCGCCTTCCTGCCCTCGCTCACCGCCTACAGCCTCTGGGACATGGGCCACAACGTGGTGCACCACGGTTTCACCAACCTCAAGGGCGTGGACTTCGTCTGGGCGCCGCTCACGCAGGACGAGTACCGCGCGCTGTCGCCGGTGCGCCGCGGGCTCGAGCGCATCTACCGCAGCGGCTGGGGCCCGGGCCTCTACTACATGATCGAAATCTGGTGGAAGAAGATGATGTTCCCCCGCCGCTCGGTGATGGGCAACAGCTACCGCCCGATCTTCGGCAAGGACTGCGCGCTGGTCACCGGCTTCGCCGCGCTCTGGATCGCGGCCCTCGCGGCCGCCGCGCTGGCCACCGGCCAGTCGGTGCCGCTGGCGCTGCTGATCGGCTTCGTGGTGCCGATGGCCTTCTGGTTCAACATGATGGGCTTCGTGATCTACGGCCACCACACGCACGTCAAGGTGCAGTGGCACGACGAGAAGGCCGCATGGCAGCGCGCCCAGCCCTTCGTCTCGACCACCGTGCACCTGACCTTCCCGATGCAGGTCGGCGCGCTGATGCACCACATCATGGAGCACACCGCGCACCACGTGGACATGAGCATCCCGCTGTACAAGCTCAAGGAAGCGCAGAAGATGCTCGAGCACCTGCTGCCCGAGCGCATCATCGTCCAGCCCTTCTCCTGGAAGTGGTACTTCTCGACCGCGCGCGCCTGCAAGCTCTACGACTTCTCGCGCCAGTGCTGGACCGACTTCCAGGGCCGCGCCACCAGCGCGATGCGTGCGCCGGTGCCGACCGCGGCGTGATCCGCTCGCATCGCCATTGAAAAAGCCCGCATCCGCGGGCTTTTTCGTTGGCGCCGGGGTCGATCAGCCGGCCGCGCGCTTGGTGAGAATCTCGAAGGCCGGCAGGGTTTTGCCCTCGAGGATCTCGAGGAAGGCGCCGCCGCCGGTGGAGATGTAGCCCACGTCCTTCTCGATGCCGTACTTGGCGATCGCGGCCAGCGTGTCGCCGCCGCCGGCGATCGAGAAGGCCTTGCTCTCGGCGATGGCACGGGCGATGGCCTCGGTGCCGTGCGAGAAGGCCTCGAACTCGAACACGCCCACCGGGCCGTTCCAGACGATGGTGCCGGCCTCGCGCAGCTGCGC
Organism: Variovorax sp. UMC13; assembly: GCF_014170375.1. GTDB lineage: Bacteria > Pseudomonadota > Gammaproteobacteria > Burkholderiales > Burkholderiaceae_C > Variovorax. The sequence continues at coordinate 205,795 of NZ_LZZW01000015.1, forward strand.
GGCCAGCAGTTCGGCGGTCTTGGGGCCGATGTCCAGGATCAGGTCGTCCTCGGCCACCGCATCGGCGGCCTTGACGGTGGCCGGCGCATCGGCCGCGAAGGTCTTGGCCGTCACCACGTCGACCGGGATCGGCACCGCGGCGCCGCGCGCGCGCATGGCCTCGATCACGGCCGTGGCCTGGTCCAGCAGGTCGGGCTCGGCCAGCGACTTGCCGATCGACAGGCCCGCGGCCAGCATGAAGGTGTTGGCGATGCCGCCGCCGACGATCAGCTGGTCGACCTTCTCGGCCAGGCTCTTGAGGATGGTGAGCTTGGTGCTGACCTTGGAGCCGGCCACGATGGCCACCAGCGGGCGCGCGGGCTGGGCCAGCGCCTTGGTGATGGCGTCGATCTCGGCCGCCAGCAGCGGGCCGGCCGAGGCGATCTTGGCGAACTGGGCGATGCCGTAGGTGGTGGCTTCGGCGCGGTGGGCGGTGCCGAAGGCGTCGTTCACGTAGATGTCGCACAGGGCGGCCATCTTCTTCGCGAGCGCCTCGTCGTTCTTCTTCTCGCCCTTGTTGACGCGGCAGTTCTCGAGCAGCACGACCTGGCCGGGCTGCACCTCGACGCCGTCGACCCAGTCGGCCACCAGGCGCACTTCGCGGCCCAGCAGTTCGGCCAGGCGCTCGGCCACGGGGGCGAGCGAGTCCTCGGGCTTGAACGCGCCCTCGGTCGGGCGGCCCAGGTGCGAGGTCACCATCACCGCGGCGCCGGCGTCGAGCGCCAGCTGGATGCAGGGCACCGAGGCGCGCACCCGCGTGTCTTCGGTGATGCGGCCGGCGTCGTCCTGCGGCACGTTGAGGTCGGCACGGATGAAGACGCGCTGGCCGGCGGCCTTGCCTTGCGCACAGAGATCGGTGAAGCGGATGACGTTCATGGCGGGAGAGGAAGTGAGGAAAGAGGGAAGACGGGGGCTGGGGCCATTGTAGTTTTGGGCCTGGCGCGGGCTGGCACCCCGCGCGCGCCTACCAGCCCAGGCCCAGGTGCAGCGGCAGGTAGACGGCCATGCCGACCACCATCGTGCCCAGCACGCCGCCGCGCCAGAAGTAGTAGCCGGCGCCGGCCAGCGCCGCGTAGAGGCGCGCTTCCTGCCAGGTGCTCACCAGGTGGCCCTGGCTCATCACGATCTCGGGGATGACCACCGCCGACAGCGCGGCGATCGGCGCATAGTGCAGCGCCCGGTGCGCCCATTCGGGCAGGCCCCAGGGGCGGTCGAGGATGAAGAAGAAGCAGCGCGTGAGCACCGTCACGCCGGCCAGGCCCAGAATCACCACCAGGGTCCAGGGATCGGTGTCGCCGTTCATCGATCGGCCTCCGTGGGGTTGCGAACGAACTGCTTCTCGAGCCAGAAGCACAGCAGCACCGCGACCCCGATGCCGGTCACGATGTTGAGCTTGAGCGGCAGCGCATAGGCCGCCACGGCGGTGGCGCCCGCGATCAGCCCCGACAGCACGCGCAGCCGCGTGGTGGCCATCGAACACAGGATGCCGACCAGGCTCAGCACGCCCGCGAAGCCCAGGCCCCAGGCCTGCGGGATGAAGTTGGCCAGCGCGATGCCGACCGCGCTCATGCCCATCCAGGCGCACCAGGTGATGAAGTAGCCGCCGGTCAGGTAGGCCTCCTGCGCCTGCTGCTCAGCCTCGTCGGTCGGCGGCACCGGGTAGCGGGTGGTGAAGACCGCGTAGCTCAGGTCGGCCGTGAGGTAGCCGTGCAGCATGCGGCGCCAGCGCGGCATGTGCATCAGGTAGGGCCGCAGGTGCAGGCTGAACACCACGAAGCGCAGGTTCACGCAGAAGCCCGTGGCCAGCACCACCCAGGCCGGCGCGCCGGCCACCAGCAGCGGGATCGCCGCCAGCTGCGAACTGCCGGCATAGACCAGCAGCGTCATCGCCACCGCCTCGAACACGCTCATGCCCGACTTGACCATCGCCACGCCGGTCATCAGGCCCCAGGCGCCGATGCCCAGCGCCATCGGCGCCATGGTGACGACGCCTTCGCGGAAAGTGGGTCGCCGGCGAACCGCTGCGCTCAGGAACATCAGCCGAACACCTGGCCGGGCTTGACGTCGAAGCCGTGCAGGAAGTCGGCCGCGGCCAGGCGCTTGCCGCCGGGGCGCTGCAGCTCGGTCAGGCGGACCGATCCGCCGTGCACGGCCACGTCGATGCCCGCGGGCGACACGGCCAGCACCGTGCCGGGGGCCTCGGCCGCGCCGCCGCTGTGCACCTCGGCCGACCAGCACTTGACGGCCACGCCGTCAAGCACGCTGCTGGCGCCGGGGAAGGGGTCGAAGGCGCGCACGCGGCGCACCAGCGTCGCAGCATCCTGCCGCCAGTCGATGGCGGCTTCGTGCTTCTCGATCTTGTGGGCGTAGTTCACGCCTTCGGCGGGCTGCGGCACCGGCTGCAGCGTGCCGGCCTCGGCCTGGTGCAGCGCCTCGACGATCAGCCGGCCGCCCATGGCCGCCAGCCTGTCGTGCAGGCGCGCGGTGCTGTCGTCGCCGATGGGCAGCGACTCGCGCAGCAGCATCGCGCCGGTGTCCAGGCCCGCGTCCATCTGCATGATGGTGACGCCGGTCTCGGTGTCGCCGGCCTCGATGGCGCGGTGGATCGGCGCGGCGCCGCGCCAGCGCGGCAGCAGGCTCGCATGGATGTTGAGGCAGCCCAGCCGGGGCGCGTCGAGCACCCACTGCGGCAGGATCAGGCCGTAGGCCGCGACCACCAGCACGTCGAGTCCGGCGGCCAGGATCGTGTCGCGCGCCGCGGCGGCCTCGTCGGGGACCTTGCCGTCGAGCCGCAGGCTGCGCGGCTGCGCCACGGGCCAGCCGTGCTGCAGCGCGAACTGCTTGACCGGCGAGGCCTGCAGCTTCATGCCGCGGCCGGCCGGGCGGTCGGGCTGGCTCAACACCAGGCGGATGTCGAAACCGGCACCCTGCAGGGTTTCCAGGGCGACACGGGCGAACTCGGGGGTGCCGGCAAAGCCGATCTTCAGACTCAAGGAAAACCTCTCACCAGCGCACGTCGTCGCGCATCACGTCATCGGCGGTGTGGTAGCGCGCCACCTCGCCGGTCGGGTCGATGTAGATGTGCAGCAGGCGCGGCGCATTCATCGACTTGAAGCGCCAGGTCCAGACCACGCCGTCGAAGGAGCCCACGCGCGCGGTCTCGTAGGGCCGGCCGTAGGTGCGCAGCACATCGGCCTCGCGCCAGCGGCCCGGCTGGATGGTGCGGTCGAACAGCGACTCCTGCAGTTCCTGGCGGGTCGACACCACCCGGCCCTGCGCGTCGACGTCGACGTTGTTCACTTCGTAGCCCATCGGGCCGCGCGAGTACTGCAAACGCTCGCCGCCGCCGGGCAGCGGATAGACCGCGGTCGGCATGCCCAGCCGCTGCAGCGCCTCGGCGCGCGTGACGCCCAGTGCCAGGCGCGTGGGCTCGCTGGCGCAGCCGGCCAGGACCAGGGCCGCCAGCGCGGCACAGGCCAGGGACGGGCGCCAGCCGGCGGTCACCGCCGGGCGTCCTGCGCGGCGTCGCGCTCTTCTTCGCGCTGCTGCTTGAGCAGCTTGCTCTTGATCCGGTTGCGCTTGAGCGGCGACAGGTACTCGACGAAGACCTTGCCCAGCAGGTGATCGAGCTCGTGCTGGATGCACACGGCCAGCAGGCCGTCGGCCTCGATCGTGTGCGGCTTGCCGTCGGCATCGAGGGCGTTCACGCGCACCGAGGTCGAGCGCATCACGCCGTCGTAAATGCCGGGCACCGAGAGGCAGCCCTCTTCGTTGAGCACCTTCTCGTCGCTGGCCCAGACGATCTCGGGGTTGATCAGCACCAGGGGCGCATCGCGCTCCTCGGACACGTCGATCACCACCACACGCTGGTGCACGTCGACCTGGGTCGCGGCCAGACCGATGCCCTTCGCGTCGTACATGGTCTCGAGCATGTCGGCGACCAGCGTGCGGGTCTGCGCGTCGATGCCCTGCACCGGTTTGGCGACCGTGTGCAGGCGCGGATCGGGGAAACTCAGGATGGTTCTTTTGGCCATGAAGTCGGGGGGAAATTGTGGCTATTTTCGCCAATTCCAAAGGCGCCCGGCGGCCCCTGGCGCGATAAGCGTTGCCCTATCAAGGGCTTCAGCGCAAAATTCGTAGCAAATTGTGAGGATTCGTACGCCCGGTGCGGCCTCTGCGTGGACATCGATTCAATCATGAAAAAAACCTGCCTCCCTCGCCAGCGTTCGACCGTCCTCACCGCGCTGGCGACCGTGGCCGCACTTGGCTTGGGCATGGGTGCCGCAGCGCAGAACTATCCCGTCACCTCCCAGCAGCGCGCCACGGCCCAGCAGGCCGCGCAGACCGGCGTGCCGCTCGGCGAACTGGCGCCCGGCGCGCCCGACGAATACACCGTCAAGTCCGGCGACACGCTCTGGGCCATCTCGCGGCTCTACCTGCGCAGCCCCTGGCGCTGGCCCGAGCTCTGGGGCATGAACCTCGACGACATCGCCAACCCGCACCGGATCTACCCGGGCCAGGTGCTGTACCTCGACAAGAGCGGCGGCCGCGCGCGGCTGAGCACCCGGCGCGGCGCCGGCGGCAGCGGCGATGGCGGCACGATCAAGCTCTCGCCGCGCACCCGCTCCGAATCGCTGTCCGGCCTGGCCCTGCCCACCCTCAACCCCAGCCTGATCGAACCCTTCCTCAGCGAACCGATCGTGGTCGACGAAGGCACGCTGCTGGCCGCGCCGCGCATCGTCGCGGGCAACGACAGCCGCGTGCTGCTGGCGCGCGGCGACCGGGCCTATGCGCGTGGCGAGCCGAATGCGCCGCTGATCGACGCGGGCGGACCGCAGAAGACCTTCCGCGTGTTCCGCAACGCCACGCCGCTCAAGGACCCGGGCACCGGCGAGATCCTGGGCTACGAGGCGCAGTACCTGGGCAAGGCCCTGCTGCAGCGCGGCGAGTCCGTGGCCCAGGTGCTGGAGGACGGCAAGGCGGTCTCGACCGTGGTGCCGGCCACCGTCGACATCGTGGCGGCCCGCGAGGAGATCCGCGCCGGCGACCGGCTGCTGCCCGAGCCGGCGCGCCAGCTGCTGAGCTACGTGCCGCGCGCACCCGCACAGCCCTTCAACGGCCGCATCGTCTCGGTCTACGGCAACGCGGTGCAGTTCGCGGCCCAGAACCAGGTGGTCGCGATCAACAAGGGCCTGCGCGACGGCATCGAGAACGGCCATGTGCTGGCCATCCTCAAGAACGGCGAGACCATCGTCGACCGCACCGGCGGCAGCAAGGAAACCCTCAAGCTGCCCAACGAACGCATCGGCCTGCTGATGGTGTTCCGGCCCTTCGAGCGGGTCTCGTACGCGCTGGTGCTCGAGATCAACGACACGCCGCGCGTGGGCGACCTGCTGGTCAACCCCTGAGGCCGGCGCGGGTTCGTCGACGTGGAACGTGACGAACTCGCCGACTGGCTGCGGCTCGCGCTGACGCCGGGCATCGGCGACGGCACGGCGCGCCGGCTGCTCACCGCCTTCGGCTTGCCCGGGGCCGTGTTCACGCAACCGCCTGCGGCCCTGCGCGACGTCGTCACGCCGGCGCAGGCGGCCGCGCTGCAACGGCCGCCCGCGGATCTCGACGCACAGCACGCCAAGACCTGGGACTGGCTGCAGACCGTCGAGCCCGACGGCGCAGTGCGGCGACTGGTGACGCTGGGCGATCCGGGCTATCCCGCCGCCTTGCTCGAGACCGCCGATCCGCCGCTGATGCTCTACCTGCTGGGCGCCGCCGAATTCGACCTGACGCAGCTGGCACGCAGCGTGGCCATCGTCGGCAGCCGCAACCCCACGCCGCAGGGCGAGCTCAATGCCCGGGCCTTCGCCCGCGCGCTGGGCGAGGCCGATGTCGTGGTGGTGTCGGGCCTGGCGCTGGGCGTCGACGGCGCGGCCCACCAGGGCGCGCTGGACGCGGTGGAGGCGGCCCAGCGCGGCCCCCGGCTCGCGACGGTGGCGGTGGTCGGCACCGGCCTCGACCGCGTCTACCCGGCCCGGCACCGCGCGCTGGCCCACCGCATCGCGTCGAATGGCCTGATCGTCAGCGAGTTCGCGCTCGGCACGCCGCCGCTGCACCCGAACTTCCCCCGGCGCAACCGGATCATCGCCGGGCTCGCGCGCGGCACGCTGGTGATCGAGGCCGCGCTGCAGTCCGGCTCGCTGATCACCGCCCGGCTGGCGGTGGAGCAGGGCCGCGAGGTGTTCGCGATCCCCGGCTCGATCCATTCGCCGCAGTCGCGCGGCTGCCATGCGCTGATCCGCCAGGGCGCCAAGCTGGTCGAGTCGGTGCAGGACGTGCTCGAGGAGCTGCGTTTCGACAGTGCCGCCACGGCCACATCCCACGCGGATGCCGAAGAAACCCCGGACCACGCCGACCTCGCATTGCTGCAGGCGATCGGCTTCGATCCGGTCGGCCTCGACGCCCTGTGCGCGCGCACCGGCCATGGCGCCGCCGCGCTGCAGGGCCTGCTGCTGGAACTCGAACTCGAGGGGCGCGTGGCGCGCCTGCCGGGCGGGCTGTTCCAGCGCGTCGCGCAGGGCTGAGCCAGGGACGAAGAAACGGGCCCGCCGGCAGGCGGCGCGTGGGCTATATTGAGCCCATGTTTGAAGTGCTTGTGTTCGTCTACGAAAACTACTGGCGCGGCAACGCGTGCCCCGAACCCGAGCAACTGGGCCGCAAGCTCAGCGCCCAGGGCTTCGAGGACGAGGAGATCCGCGCCGCACTGCAATGGCTCGACGAGCTGAGCTTCGCGACCCAGGGCGTCCCGCTGCAGCAGCAGGCCGATGCCTCGAGCGCGACGGTGCTGGCGCGCACGCCCGGCGAGGCGGCGCTGGCGCCGGCGGCCGATTCGATGCGCATCTACTCCGCGGCCGAACAGGATCACCTGGGCGCGGAATGCCTGGGCTTCGTGCACTTCCTGGAAGCGGCCGGCGTGCTCAACGGCGGCCTGCGCGAGATCGTGATCGAGCGCGCCATGGCGACCGCGGGCCAGCCGGTGGCGCTCGACGAGCTCAAGATCATCGTGCTGATGGTGCACTGGAGCACCGGCATCGAACCCGACGCCCTGGTGCTCGACGAGCTGTGCGACGGCCGCCGGGACCGCATCGCGCATTGAGGCGCCGCGGCGCCGCCCTCAGTTGAGCAGGCGCTCGGGGTTCGCGTCCAGCTTGGCCAGCGCCTCGCGCGTGGCGCGCACGGTGAGCGTCTCTTCCTCGGCCGGCACCAGCAGGCCGGCCTGCAGGTAGGAGGCCAGCCGCCCGGCCTGGATCAGGAAGCTGCGGCCGTCGGCCGAGGCGAACAGATGCAGCTGCTTGCGCTCGCTGCGCCAGACGAACTGCACCTGGCTGGCCCGGTTGTTGTGGTCGAGCATGAACCAGTTGCCGACCTGGAGTTCGCGCGCCCACTGCAGCATGTCCTCGTCGATCTTCGCGCCGCGGGTGTCGGGCACGACCTCGATCGAGGCGGCGTCCACGCCCAGCAGCAGCTCGATGCTGGCGGCATCCAGCGCCAGTTCGGCCGTGCCCTCGTCGCTCACGAAGTCCTCGAGGTTGGCCAGCCTGGAGGCCATGGCCTCGATCTTGGCCTGGGGAATGGCCTCGGTCTTCGACAGGAAGGCGTCGGACAGCGTCACGCCGATGGTCTTGATCTGCGCTTCCTGCGGCTCGCCCACGATGCCCAGCAGCGCCATGCCCGAGCGCAGCCGCTGCAGCAGCTTGGGCAGGTCCTGGATCACGCGGGTGCGGTCGTTGCGGTTGGGCTTGGCACTGGCGGCCCAGACCAGCTCGGAGGCCGCGCGCTTGAGCGTGACGGTCTGCTCGTCCTGCGCGCCGTACTTGAGCGCGGCGATGGCCAGCACCTCGGCCCAGATCTTGAACAGGAACTCGCGGATCTCCTCGCGCACCGGCATGTCGTTGAGCATCTTGCGCAACTCGATGGTGTACTGGATCGCCATCGTCTCCTTCTGCTCGACCTGCTGCGCCACGCTCATCACGCGCTGCGTGCTGTCGCTCTGCGTCAGGTACTTGTTGAGGAAGGCGACGAATTCGTCGAACACCAGCTTGAACACGCGCTGGCCGGTCTCGGGGTATTGCTCGATGACCTGCACCACGCGGCGGATCTCGCCCTCGAGCGCGCTGCCGGAGATGGCGGCGGCGTCGAAGCCCATCACCACCGAGCCCATGCGGTCGATCAGCATGCGCGCCGGATGCTGCAGGGTGCCGAAGAACTCCGGCTCGGCGATCGCCACGCGCAGCACCGGCATCTGCAGGCGCGCGAACCAGACGCGGGCCGAGAAGGGGATGCGCTCCTCGGCCAGGATGGCCTGGAACATCAGCGCGACGATCTCCACCGTGGCCTTGTCGGCGGTGGTCGGCGCCCGGCGCTTGAGATCGGTGGCGCGCCGGCGCAGCTCGGCCGCGCTGTGCTGCAGGGCCGCGACCTCGTCGCCGACCACGTACTGCGACGAGGCCAGCTGGTAGGCCGCGCCGGCATCGGAGATCGCCGCGGCAAAGCCGCCCGGCATGCCGGCGCCGGGGCCCGCGCCGCCGCGCGGGAGTCCGCCTTCACCGGTGCCGCCGGCACCGCGAGGGGCCATGTCGCCGCCGATGCGCGCCGTGACGAAGCGCTTGAGGTTGAGCAGCACGCCCTGGGCGCGCTGGCGCGCCATGGACAGCGGGGAGCCACCGGTCGCGACCAGGGTGTCGCCCGCCATGCCCATGGCATGCATGGCGCCCATTGCACCGGCCTGGAAGCCCATGCTCTCCGGCGCCATCGGCCGCCCCGCGCCGGAGGGGGCGTTGCCGCCGCCCAGGGGCATCACGCCGGAATGGCCGGAAGCGGTGCGGCGCACGAAGCTCTTAAGGTCGATCTCCGGCATCACGCCCTGCTGGACCAGGTGCCTGTTCGCATCGGCATAGGCCTTGGCGGTGGCCTCGAGCACGCCGCGCTCGATCACGTCCTGCACGCGGGTCCAGAGCACGCGCGAGAGCCCCACGGCCAGCCACTGTTCGACCATGGTGCGGGCCAGGGCCTCGGGCTTGAGCACGTCCTTGGCGCCGAGCTCTTCGGTGCCCTCCAGGTGCTGGATGCGCAGGCGCAGGTCGTTGATCTCGAAATTGGACTTGCCCTGCACCGCCTGGCCCAGCCGGGACGAGAGGATCTGGGTCTCGACCACGTCGTCGTCCATCAGCGCCAGGTTCGACAGCGAATGGGTGTCCACGCCGACGGCCGTGACCTCCTGCGCCTTGCGCCAGGCCTCCTGGGTCTGGGCCACCCAGCGGCCGCCCAGCGACTGGAAGGCCAGGAAGTCGTCGCGCCAGTCCTGCATGTCGCGCGCATTGCCCATCTGGGCCGCCGAGGCCGAGAGCCGGTCGCGGATCGCCTGCGCCAGGGGCTCGATCAGCGCCTGCGTCGCCGCGATGAAGCGCTGTCGCGTCTCGCGTGCGAGTTGCTGGGACAGGACCTGGGGACGCGCGGTGCTCATGGGAGGGTTTCAGGACGGCGGAAGAACATCATCGGACCCTGCGAGCTTGCCCGGGTCGGGGCGGACGCACAAGGGCATCCGATGCTCCCCAACCCGAAGCCGCCGGGTCCTGCATCATGTCATCGGGCCCGAAGGCTCACACCGTGGCGCCGGCATTCGGATCGTCCGGATCGCCTTCGTGCTTGACGGGGGTCTTGACCAGGTCTTCGCGCTTGATGCCCAGCCACATGGCGATGGCCGCGGCCACGAAACACGAGGAGTAGATGCCGAAGCAGATGCCGATGGTCAGCGCCAGCGCGAAGTAGTGCAGCGTCGGGCCGCCGAAGAAGAACATCGAGAGCACCACCAGCTGCGTCGAGCCGTGGGTGATGATGGTCCGGCTGATGGTCGAGGTGATCGCGTTGTCGATGGTCTCGACCGTGCTCAGCTTGCGGTAGCGCCGGAAGTTCTCGCGGATCCGGTCGAAGATCACGACCGATTCGTTGACCGAGTAGCCCAGCACCGCCAGCACCGCCGCCAGCACCGCCAGCGAGAATTCCCACTGGAAGAAGGCGAAGAAGCCCAGGATGATCACCACGTCGTGCAGGTTGGCCAGCACGGTCGACAGCGCGAACTTCCACTCGAAGCGGAAGGCCAGGTAGATCATGATGCCGATCACCACCATGCCCAGCGCCTTGAGGCCGTTGGTGGTGAGTTCCTCGCCGACCTGCGGGCCGACGAACTCGTTGCCGCGCAGGGTGGCGGTCGGCTCGACCGCCTTGAGCGCCTCCATCACCTGGGCGCTCTGCTGCGCCGAAGTCTGGCCCTTCTGCACCGGCAGGCGGATCTGCACGTCGCGCGAGGTGCCGTAGTTCTGCACCTGCACGTCGGCATAGCCCAGCTTGCCGATGGTGTCGCGGACCTTGCCGACGTCGACCGACTGCTGGTAGGCGACCTCCATCACGGTGCCGCCGGTGAATTCCACCGACAGGTGCAGCCCGCGGTGGAACAGGAAGAACACCGCCAGCAGGAAGGTCGCGATGGAAATCAGGTTCAGCACCTTGGCATGGCGCATGAACGGGATGGTCTTGTGGATGCGGAAGAACTCCATGGCATCGATCCTTTAGTTGGCTTCGGCCGGGGTCGTGCCGTCGGTCTTCGGGCGCCAGACGGTGCCGATCGAGACGCTCTTGAGCTTCTTCTTGCCGCCGTACCAGAAGTTCACCAGGCCGCGCGAGAAGAACACGGCCGAGAACATCGAGGTGACGATGCCGATGCAGTGCACCACCGCGAAGCCGCGCACCGGGCCCGAGCCGAAGGCCAGCAGCGCGATGCCCGCGATCAGCGTGGTCACGTTGGAGTCCAGGATGGTGCCCCAGGCGCGGTCGTAGCCGGCGTGGATCGCGGCCTGCGGCGAGGCGCCGGCGCGCAGTTCCTCGCGGATGCGCTCGTTGATCAGCACGTTGGAGTCGATCGCCACGCCGATGGCCAGCGCCATGGCGGCGATGCCCGGCAGCGTGAGCGTGGCCTGCAGCATCGACAGGATCGAGATCAGCAGCAGCAGGTTGACCGCCAGCGCGATCGACGAAAACACGCCGAACAGCGCGTAGTACAGGCACATGAAGACCATGATGGCGATGAAGCCGTACATCACGCTCTTGAAGCCCTTGTCGATGTTGTCGGCGCCCAGGCTGGGGCCGATGGTGCGTTCCTGGATGATCTCCATGGGCGCAGCCAGCGAGCCGGCGCGCAGCAGCAGCGCGAGGTCGTTGGCCTCGACCACGTTCATCGAGCCGGAGATCTGGAAGCGGTTGCCCAGCTCGCCGTTGATCGACGGGGCGGTGAGCACTTCGCCCTTGCCCTTCTCGAAGATCAGCATCGCCATGCGCTTGCGGTAGTTGTCGCGGCTCACGTCGCGCATGATCCGGCCGCCCTTGGCGTCCATCGTCAGGTCGACCTTGGGCTGCTGCGTCTGCGAGTCGAAGCCGGGCTGGGCGTCGGTCAGGTTCTCGCCGGTGACCAGCACCTGCTTCTTGACGATGACAGGGCGGCCTTCACGGTCGAGGAAGCGCTCGGAGCCGAAGGGCACCGGGCCGGTGCCGAGTTCGGCGGCGCGGCCTTCGGTCGACTCGTCGACCATGCGCATCTCGAGCGTCGCGGTGCGGCCCAGGATGTCCTTGGCCTTGGCCGTGTCCTGCACGCCCGGCAGCTGGACCACGATGCGGTCCAGGCCCTGCTGCTGGATCACCGGCTCGGCCACGCCGAGTTCGTTGATCCGGTTGTGCAGCGTGGTGATGTTCTGCTTGAGCGCCGCGTCCTGCAGCCGGCGCGCGGCCTCGGGCTTGATGGAGGCGGTGAGCTTCCACTCGGCGCCGTCCTGGCTGTCGACCGTCGAGAGGTCGGCGAACTGGTCCTGCACCAGGCGCTTGGCCGCCTCGAGGCTGGCAGCGTCGCGGAAACGCACTTCGACCGACTGGCCGTTGCGGCTGACCGCGCTGCCGCGGATGCCCTTGTCGCGCAGGGCGGTGCGCAGGTCGCCGGCGAAGGACTCGGCCTTCTTGTCGATCGCGCCCTTCATGTCGACCTGCAGCAGGAAGTCGACGCCGCCGCGCAGGTCGAGGCCCAGGTACATCGGGAAGGCGTGCAGCGCGGTGAGCCAGGTCGGCGAGCGCGAGACCAGGTTCAGCGCGACCACATAGGACGGATCGGCCGGATCGGGCACCAGCGCGCGCTGGAGCACGTCACGTGCCTTGAGCTGGTCGTCGGTGCTGAGGAAACGGGCGCGCACCGAGGTGGCGTCCAGCGTCAGCACGTCGGGTGTGAGCCCGCCGGCCTGGAGGGCCTCGGTCACGCGGGTCTGCGTGGCCGCGTCGACCTTGACGGTGGCCTTGGCGGCAGACACCTGCACGGCCGGCGCCTCGCCGAAGAAATTGGGCAGGGCGTAGATCAGCCCCACCAGCAGCACGACCACCAGGATCGCGTACTTCCAGACCGGGTAACGGTTCATATGAGAAGAAATTCAGCGTTGGGCGTTGCGCGCGAACCGGACGGGCCGGAGAGAGGGGAGCACCGCTCGGCGGGCGATCGGTGCCCGGCCCCGATTACTTGATCGCGCCCTTGGGCAGCACCTGGACCACCGCCGAGCGCTGGACCTTGATCTCGACGCCGTTGGCGATCTCGAGGCCGAGGTACTGCTCGCCGAGCGAGGTGATGCGGCCGAGCACGCCGCCCGCGGTGGCGACTTCGTCGCCCTTGGCCAGCGCCTCGATCATGGCGCGGGCTTCCTTCTGACGCTTCATCTGGGGCCGGATCATGACGAAATACAGCACCACGAACATCAGCACCAACGGCAGCATGCTGCCGAGCGATGACAACATGTCGCCGCCCGCGGCTGCGGGTGCGGTCTGGGCGAAAGCAGAGGAAATGAACAAGAGAGTCTCCAGCAGAAGAGCGGGTGGGAGCGCGCCGCGGGGGCGGCGCTGCCGTGGCCGCGGATTGCGGCCATGGGGCGCGGCAGGGGCCGCGCAGCACCCGGCATTGTATTCGGCGCGCCGGCCCGAGGGGTCGCGCGTTATCCGGCGCGGGATCGGGGTCTTGGCGGGGGCGCGCGCGGCCGGCGGCCCCGCGGGACACAGCCCGCGGCGTACGGCCTAGAAGGGGGAAATACAAAAATGTTGCGAGGCGCCCCGACGCGAAGGAGGAGGGAGGGAGGAGGAGGAGGGTCGCCCCGGGATTTCAGTCCAGGCAGATGCCTGGAAGGCCTCGCAACATAAAAACATTTGTCATCGTTCGATCACGATGCGATGGATTTATGAGCGGGCCGGCGGGGGCCCGGTTCCCCGTGCCAGGGCCCCAGATTGTCACCAAATGCATCCGCAAGGCAGCGCCACGTCCGACCCTGCAACGCGGAGGGTGGATGCGCGTGCCGGGCGCCAAAGCCGCTTAGGCTGGCGGCACCCGCCGCGGCAAGCCGCCCGCGCGGATCGCGGCCCTCCCTCCGCCACCTAGAATCCGCCGGCCCACGAAGGACGCACATGCTCTACCCCGAACTGTTCAGACAACTCGAATCCGTCCGCTGGGACATGGACCGCGACATCCCGTGGCAAGCCTTCGAGGGCACCAAACTGTCCGAGGAGCAGGCGCAGACCATCAAGATGAACGCCATCACCGAGTGGGCGGCGCTGCCGGCCACCGAGATGTTCCTGCGCGACAACCGGCACGACAGCGATTTCTCCGCCTTCATGTCGATCTGGTTCTTCGAGGAACAGAAGCATTCGCTGGTGCTGATGGAATACCTCAAGCGCTTCAGCCCCCAGCACGCGCCGACCGAGCAGGAGCTGCACGACATCCGCTTCGACTTCGATCCGGCGCCGCCGCTGGAGACGCTGATGCTCCATTTCTGCGGCGAGATCCGGCTCAACCACTGGTACCGCCGCGCGGCCGAGTGGCACACCGAGCCGGTGATTAAGCACATCTACACCACGCTGAGCCAGGACGAGGCGCGCCACGGCGGCGCCTACCTGCGCTACATGAAGCGCGCGATGGAGAAGTTCGGCGACGAGGCCCGCGCGGCCTTCACCAAGGTCGGCGTGCTGATGGCCAGCGCGCGCCGCACCGCCCAGGCGCTGCACCCGACCAACCTGCACGTGAGCAAGGCACTGTTCCCCAACGACACCATCCAGAGCCGCATGCCCGACCCGGACTGGCTCGAGCACTGGCTGGACAACCAGATCAAGTTCGACGCGGTCTGGGAGAACAAGGTGGGCGAGCGCATCCTGCACAACCTGAGTCTCTTGATGAACCGAAGCTTCAAGTCGGTGCAGGAGCTCAACCGCTACCGCAAGGAACTGTCGGCCTCGCTCGGCCCGAAGCCGGAATACCAGGGCGCCTGAGGCCCCTGCGCCGCGCGGGCTGTCACAACGGCCCGCGCCCCTTCGTCTGAGCGGCATGGACGACCCCACCCTCACCTTCGACCGCCTGCGCCCCCGGCTGCAGGGCATCGCCTACCGCATGCTGGGCTCGCTGGCCGAGGCCGAGGACGTGGTGCAGGACGCCTGGCTGCGCTGGCACGCCGCGGCGCACCACACCCTCGACAGCGCCGAGGCCTGGCTGGTCACCGTGACCACCCGGCTGGCCATCGACCGGCTGCGCGCGGCCAAGCTGCAGCGCACCCAGTATGTGGGCACCTGGCTGCCCGAACCGCTGATCGACGACGGCCCGCGCACGCCCGAACAGCTGCTCGAGCGCGCCGACGACCTCTCGATGGCCTTCCTCACGCTGCTCGAGCGGCTGGCGCCCGAGGCCCGGGCCGCCTTCCTGTTGCGTGAAGTGTTCGATGCCGAGTACGGCGAGATCGCCCACACGCTGGGCAAGAGCGAGGCCGCCTGCCGGCAGCTGGTGCACCGGGCCCGGACCCAGGTGCGCGAGGGCGAGCGGCCGCGCCAGGCCGTGACGCGCGACACCCACCTGCGGCTCCTGCGCGGTTTCGCCGAGGCGGCGCAGAAGGGCGACCTGCATGGCCTCAAGGCGCTGCTGGCCGAAGACGTGGCGATCCTCGGCGACGGCGGCGGCAAGGTGCCGTCCTTCGGCAAGCCCATCGTCGGCGCCCAGCGCGTGGCCCAGATCTACTTCGCGCTCGCGCGCCGCTACCCCGGCCTGGTGCGCATCGAGATCGCCGAGGTCAACGGCGCGCCGGGGATGCTGCGCTACGTCGACGGCGTGCTCGAGTCGGTGCAGGGCATCGAGTGGGACGGCGAACGCATCGTGCGCATCCATGCGCAGCGCAATCCCGACAAACTGGCGCACGTCGCCGCGAATTTCGGGCCTTGAGCGTCACAGGCGCCCAGGCTGGCGCGTCTTCAGGGGGTATCCAGTGACTTTCATCCAAGGAACCCTGTCATGAACACCCCCCGCCTTTCCTGGTTCAAGATCGCGCCCAAGGCCTACCAGGCCATGCTCGGCGTCAACGGCGCGCTGGCCGGCCACACGCTGGGCCAGCGCCTGTTCGAGATCGTCCAGGCCCGCGTCTCGCAGCTCAACGGCTGCGCCTTCTGCCTCGACATGCACGTGCGCGACCTGCGCAAGCTCGAAGTCGACTGGCAGCACATCAACAGCATCGCGACCTGGCGCGAAGTCGGCTTCTACGACGCGCGCGAACGCGCCGCGCTCCACTGGGCCGAGAGCCTGACCCGCCTGGTCGAGCACCACGGCGACCGCGATGCCGACTTCGCGCAGCTGCAGGCGGTGTTCAGCGACGCCGAGATCGTCGACCTGACGGTGGCGATCGCGCAGATCAACGCCTGGAACCGGCTGGGCGTGGGCATGCGCCTGCCGGTGGCCGAGAAGACCATCGCCTGAGCAAAGCGGCTCAGCGCCGCTCGACCACGATCGGTGCGATGCGCAGTTCCTCGCGCACCTGCGACACGGTCGCGGCGGCCGCGTCGCGGGTGGCGAAGGGCCCGGCCTGGAGCCGGTGCGTGCCGTCCTCGCTGAACACCCGCAGCTGCGGCGCCAGCGCGGGCAGGCCGCGCGCGGCCCGGCTGCGCAGGCCCTCCGCGCCGTCGCGCTCGCGGAAGGCACCCAGCTGCAGCCAGAAGCCCGCGGACGGTGCGTCGGCATTCGACGGCTGCAGTGGCGACGGCGTTGGCGCCGCGGCGGGCGTCAAGGGCGGCAGCTCGGTCACGACCATCGCCGAGGGCGCGGGTGCCGCGGAAGGCTGCGCGGGCAGCGCCACGCTGTCGGCTGGCGACGCCGCGGCGTTCGCGGTCCAGGCTGCGGGCACGGGGACGGGTGCCGGGGCCACGGTCCTGGAAGCAGGAGGCGGAGGCGGCGGAGGCGGTGCAGCCGCCGCCAGCATCGTCTCGCCGCCGCGACGCCAGGCCCCGGTGCGGATTTCCTCGTTGGTAATGCGCTCGATCTCCACCGGCCCCACGCCGCGCAGCAGGTCGAGCTTGAGCGCGGCGGTGTAGCTCAGGTCGATGATGCGGCCGTCGTGGAAGGGGCCACGGTCGTTGACCCGCACCACCACCTCGCGGCCATTGGCCGGATTGCGCACCCGCACATAGCTGGGCAGCGGCAGCGTCTTGTGCGCCGCCGTCATGGCGTACATGTCGTAGGGTTCGCCGCTGGCCGTGGACTGGCCATGGAACTTGTTGCCGTACCAGGAGGCGATGCCGCTCTCGCGCAGCGGCCGGTCGTCGGTGATCGGCACATAGGCGCGGCCCAGCACGGTGTAGGGCTTGCTGGTGCCGCCGCTGCTGCGGATCGACTCGATGCGCGGCTCGGCGTCGGGCACGCTGCCCAGGTTGGCCGGCGGATTGGCGCCCGGGCCGTCGCGCCCGCTGCGACCCTCGCCGCCCTTGGGGCCGCTGGCGCAGCCCGCCAGCACCAGCGCCGCCGCGAGGGTCGACCAGGCCGCGGCGCGCGGGACTGCGAAGCGCTCAGCCAAAGACCGCATGCCACAGCGCCAGCATGGCTTCGCGTTCGGCCGCCAGGGCCGGCAGCGGCACCTGCGTGGGTTCTTCGTTGAGCCGCGCGCGGTGCTGCACGCGGCGCAGCTCGCGGTAGGCCGCCGCGGCCCGCTGGCCCACGCCCTCGGGCAGCAGCCCGGCGGCCTCGGCGCGCTGCAGCAGCGCGATGTTGCCCAGGTTGGGCACCAGCTCGCGGTGCCCGCAGGCCTGCGACAGCACCAGGAACTGCACCGCGAACTCGGCGTCGACCATGCCGCCGGGGCTGTGCTTGACGTCGAAGCGCCTGGCCTTGACCGGGTGCGCGGCGCGGACCTTGTTGCGCATCGCGAAGATCTCGGCGCGCAGCGCCTCGTGGTCGCGTGGGGCGCAGATCACGGCGTTGCGGATGCCCTCGAAGCGCTCGCCCAGCGCCGGGTCGCCCAGCACGAAGCGCGCCCGCGTCATGGCCTGGTGTTCCCAGGTCCAGGCGGTGTTGCTGCCGCGGCCCAGCTGGTACTTCTCGTAGGCCGCGAAGGTGGTGATGAGCAGGCCGGAGTTGCCGTTGGGCCGCAGCGCGGTGTCGATCTCGAACAGGTCGCCCTCGCGCGTCTTGGTCGTGAGCCAGTTGATGAGCCGGCGGATGTAGGCCGCGTAGACCTCGCCCGCGCGCTCGTCCTCGTCCTCGTAGACGAACACGATGTCGAGGTCGCTGCCGTAGCCCAGTTCCTTGCCGCCCAGCTTGCCGTAGCCGATGACCGCGAACTGCGGCGCTTCGCGATGGGTGTTGCGCACATGCTGCCAGCACCAGCGCGCGGTGATGCGCAGCACGGTGTCGGCCATGGCGCTCAGGTCGTCGGCGACCTGCTCGACCGTGATCCGGCCTTCGACGTCGCGCGCCAGCGTGCGGAACACCTCGGCATGGTGCGCGTGGCGCAGCAGGTTCAACAGGCGCTCTTCATCGTCTTCACCGGTGCGGCGCAGCGACACCAGCCGCGACTCGAGCTCGCGCTCGAACTCGGCGGCGACAAAGCGCCCGCCCAGCATCTCGTCGCTGGCCAGTTCGTCGATCACGCCCGGGTGCTGCATCAGGTAGCGCGCCGGCCAGCGGGCCGAACCGAACAGCCGCAGCAGCCGCTCCTGCACCGCCGGCCGCTCGACCAGCAGCGCCAGGTAGCTCTCGCGCCGCAGCAGCGGCTCGATCCAGTCGGCCCAGCGCAAGGCCGCCTCGGTGCGCTGCGCCTTGACCTCCTCGGAGGCGTCCTCGGCCACGCCGTCGATCCACTGGCCGGTGCGGCGCACCAGCTGGCGCAGGCGCGCGCGCGTCTCGTCGCGCAGCGCCAGGATGCGCGGGCTCTCGCGCCAGCGCTCGACGCGCGCGGCAAAGGCCGCGGGCAGTTGCGCGATCAGGTCGTGGAGGTCGGCCGGCGGCTCGGCCTTGGCCTTGCCGTTGCAGCCGGTGCATTGCTTCTCGCCGCCCAGCAGCTTGTCGAACTCCTGCGCCACGAACTCGCGGTGGGTGTCGAGCTCGGCCAGGAAGGCGCAGCAGTCGGGCAGGCCCATCGACTGCGCGATCCAGCGCACGTCCTCGTCGTTGACCGGCAGCACATGGGTCTGCTGGTCGTCCAGGTACTGGATGCGGTGCTCGACGCGGCGCAGGAACTCGTAGGCCACGGCCAGCGCATCGGCCGTGTCCTGCGGCATCAGGCCGGCGCGCGCCAGCCGCTGCAGCGCATCGAGCGTGGGCCGGGTGCGCAGCTCGGGGAACTGGCCGCCGCGCACCACCTGCAGCAGCTGCACGGTGAATTCGATCTCGCGGATGCCGCCGCGCGACAGCTTGACGTCGTTGGCGCGCTCGGGCCGGCCGGCGCTGCGGCGCGCCGCCTGCTCGCGGATCTGCCGGTGCAGCGTGCGCAGCGAATCGAAGACGCTGTAGTCGAGGTAGCGGCGGAACACGAAGGGCAGCACCACGCCGCGCAGCGCCTGGGCCGAGCCGTCGGCCACCACCGAAGCGGGCGCCACCACCCGGCTCTTCATCCAGGCGAAGCGCTCCCACTCGCGGCCCTGCACCTGCAGGTACTCCTCCAGCGCATCGAGCGAGACCACCGGCGGGCCGGAGTTGCCGTTGGGCCGCAGCGCCAGGTCGACCCGGAACACGAAGCCGTGCTCGGTGGTGTCGCCCACCAGCGCATAGATGCGCTTGACGGCCAGCGCGAAGTACTCGTGGTTGGAGATCCGGCCGCGGCCGTCGGCGTCGCCCGCGGTGTCGCCGTCCTGGTCGTAGAGGTAGATCAGGTCGATGTCGCTCGACACGTTGAGCTCGCGCGCGCCCAGCTTGCCCATGCCCACCACCCAGAACTGGGCGCGCCGGCCGTCGGGGCCCAGGGGGGCGCCGTGGCGGGCGTCGAGCTCGGCCGCGCTCTCGGCGCAGGCGACGTCGAGCGCGAACTCGGCCAATTGGGTGACGGCGGTGGTGACCACGGCCAGCGGGGCCTGGCGGTCGCAGTCGAGCGTGACCAGCCGTTCCATGACCAGCTGGCGCACGATGCGCAGCGCATCGGCGGCGCTGTCGCCGCGGGCGCGCAACTGTGTGTAAGCCTGCTGCATCTGCGGGCGCAGGGGCTCGCCCGCGGGCAGCAGCGCCAGCTCGCCGGCATAGCGGCGGCGCAGCCGCTGGACGAAGCGCGAATGGGCGGACAACGGCACCGAGGCCGTCGTGGGGGAGGGATGCACGATGGCATCGGTGGGAGCGGAACCCGTCGAGAGGCTGGGGGTCATAATTCCTGCACAGCGCGATCCTCAATGAACGACACGGCGTCCCATCCTTCCAAGCTGCTCAAGTTCACCGCTGTCATGGCGCGATGGCTGCTGGGTCTGTTGATTGCCGCGTGGTCGTTGTTCGCCTTGGCGGTCGTTGTCCTACACGGCTGGATTGTGCCGCGAATCGGGGACTACCGTGAGGCCATCGAGGCGCAGGCCTCCCGTGCCGTCGGGGTACCGGTGCGCATCGGCGACATCCGCGCGCGCTCCGGCACCCTGTTTCCGGTGCTCGAGCTGCGCGACGTGGTGCTGCTCGATGCCCAGCAGCGCGAAGCGCTGCGGCTGGTGCGGGTGGTGGCCAGCGTCTCGCCACGCTCGCTGTGGCACCTCAACTTCGAGCAGCTCTACATCGAGAAACCCCAGCTCGAGGTGCGGCTGGACGCGCTCGGCAAGCTGCACGTGGCCGGGCTCGACATGTCGACCGACACCAGCGGAGAGACCCGCGGCGCCGACTGGTTTTTCGCCCAGCGCGAGTTCGTGATCGAGGGCGGTACGGTGCGCTGGACCGACGAACGCCGCCAGGCCGAACCCCTGATGCTGACCGACGTGCGCTTCGTCGCGCGCAACGCCGGGCGCCGCCATGCGCTGCGCCTGGACGCCACGCCGCCCGAGGGCTGGGGCGAGCGCTTCACGCTGCGCGGCCAGTTCCGCCAGCCGCTGCTGTCGGTGCGCCGCGGCAACTGGCACAGCTGGACCGGCCAGATGTACGCCGAGCTGCCGCACATCGACGTGCGCCGGCTCGGCCGCTACGTGGCACTCGACGCCCGCATCCGCGAAGGCAGCGGCGGCCTGCGCGCCTGGGCCGACGTGCGCAACGGCCAGATCGTCGGCGGCGCCACCGACCTGGCGCTCGACCAGATCGACGCCTCGCTCGACACCGGCCTGGAGCCGCTGGTGCTGCGCGGCGTGACCGGCCGGCTCGCGGGCCGGCTCAACGACAAGACGCTCGAGTTCTCCACCACGGCCCTCCAGTTCACCGCCGCCGACGGCCTGCGCTGGCCCGGCGGCAACCTGTGGTTCCAGCACACGCCCACCCAGGGCCGCAGCCCCGAGCGCGGCGCCTTCAAGGCCGATGCGCTCGACCTGGCCGCGCTGGCGCTGATCGCCGGCCGCCTGCCGCTGGGCGAGGCCACGCACCAGGCGCTGGCCACCTATGCGCCGCGCGGCGTGGTGGAGCGCCTCGACCTCGGCTGGCAGGGCGCGCTCGACGCGCCGCACCACTACCGCGCCACCGGCAGCGTGCGCGGACTGGGCCTGGCCTCGCAGCCGGCCAAGCCGCCCTCCGATGCCAAGCCGCAGGCCGCCGCCGCGATGCCGCATCCGGGCACGCCCGGCCTGAGCGGCGCCCGCATCGAGTTCGATGCCACCCAGGACGGCGGCAAGGCCACGCTCTCGATCGCGCAGGGCAGCCTCGAATTCCCCGGCGTGTTCGAGGAGCCGCTGATCCCGATCGACCGGCTCTCGGCCCAGTTGCAATGGAAGCTCGACGGCGCCAAGGCGCAGCTGCAGGTGAACGACCTGCGCTTCGCCAACGCCGACGCCACCGGCGAGGCGCGCGCCAGCTGGCGCACCAGCGACCCGGCGGTTTCGCACGCGCGTTCGCGCTATCCCGGCGTGCTCGACCTGCAGGGCCAGCTGACCAACGCCGACGGCACGCGGGTGTTCCGCTACCTGCCGCTGGAGATCCCCAAGCACACGCGCGACTACGTGCAGCAGAGCGTGACCAAGGGCCGCGCCAGCACGGTCGACTTCAAGGTCCGCGGCGACCTCTGGGACGTGCCCTTCAACGACCCGCGCGACGGCGAGTTCCGCATCGCGGCCAAGGTGTCGGGCGTCGACTACGCCTATGTGCCGGCCGCTGCCACCCCCAGCACCACGGTCAAGGCGCTGCCCTGGCCCGCGCTCACCGGCGTGGCCGGCGACCTGATCTTCGAGCGCTCCGGCATGCGGGTGCGCAATGCGCGCGGGCGCATCGTCGGCGCGCCGGGCATCGAGGTGACCCAGGCCGACGTGCAGATCGCCGACATGGCGCACCACGCGCCGCTGCTGGAGGTCGATGCCCAGGCCCGGGGTCCGCTGGCCGAACTGCTCAAGGTCGGCGCGCCGCTGACCGGCGAGGCGGCCGAGGCCATCGCCCGGGTGCGCGCCACCGGCAACGCCGACTACCGGCTCAAGCTCGACCTGCCGCTGGAGAACATGGACAAGGCCAAGGTGCAGTCCACCGTGGTGCTGGCCGGCAACGAGCTGCAGCTCGCGCCCGAAGCGCCGACCGTGTCGCAGGTCCGCGGCACGCTGGGCTTCACCGAGACCGGCTTTACCTTGAGCGGGGTGCAGGGCCGCCTGGCCGGCGGCGAGACGCGCGTCGAAGGCCGTGGCCGCTACGCGGGCGCCAGCCCGGAGATGAATTTCAGGGCGCAGGGCAGCGTGACGGCCGAAGGCCTGCGCGCCGTGCACGAGCTCGAGTGGCTGCCGCGGGTGGCGGCCAAGGCCAGTGGCGGCACCAGCTACGGCGCCACGCTGTCGGTGCGCGACGGCACGCCGGAGTTCTCGGTCAACAGCAGCCTGCAGGGCCTGGCCCTGGCCCTGCCCGCCCCGCTGGCCAAGAGCGCCGACGAGGCGATGCCGCTGCAGATCGAGAAGAAGGTGGTGCTGCGCGAGGCCCGGGCGGGCGCCGCGCCGCTGCTGCACGACCGCATCGCGCTGGGCCTGGGCCGCGTCGCCTCGGCCTACTACGTGCGCGACATCTCGGGCGCCGAGCCGCGCGTGCTGCAGGGCGCGATCGGCGTCGGGCTGCCCGAGGGCGAGACCGCCACCGCGCCCGAGCGCGGCGTGCTGGCCACGCTGCACCTCGCGCAGTTCGACCTGCCGGCCTGGCAGGCCCTGTTCGGCGAAGCCACCGGCAACGCGGTCGACACCGGCGCCAGCGGCGGCGACCCCTCGGCCTACCTGCCGACCTCCCTCGCGGTGCGCGCCCAGGCGCTGGGCATCGGCGGCGGCCGCACGCTGCACGACGTGGTGCTGGGCGGCTCGCGCGAGGGCACGCTGTGGCGGGCCAACATCGACGCCACCGAACTCAGCGGCTATGCGGAGTACCGCCAATCGCAGGACGGCCGCATCTACGCACGGCTGTCGCGCCTGAAGATCGCGGCCAGCGAGGCCAAGGACGTCGAGTCGCTGCTCGACGAGCAACCCGATGCGCTGCCGGCGCTGGACATCGTGGTCGACGACTTCGAGCTGCTGGGCCGGCACCTGGGCCGGGCCGAGATCGACGCCGTCAACCGCGGCGGCGCGCGGCGCGAGTGGCGGCTCAACAAGCTGGCCTTCACCATGCCCGAGGCCAGCTTCACGGCGCAGGGCACCTGGGCCGGCAACGACGCGGCGCGGCGCCGCACCGCGATGAACTTCAAGCTCGAGATGGCCGACGCGGGCGCGCTGCTCGCGCGCTTCAACATGAAGGACGTGATCCGGCACGGCCGCGGCCGGCTCGAGGGCGAGGTCGACTGGCAGGGCTCGCCGCTGTCGCTCGACTACCCCAGCCTCAACGGCCAGCTGCACATCGACGTGGGCAGCGGCCAGTTCCTCAAGGCCGATCCGGGCCTCGCCAAGCTGCTGGGCGTGCTGAGCCTGCAGGCGCTGCCGCGCCGGCTCACGCTCGACTTCCGCGACGTGTTCAGCGACGGCTTCGCCTTCGACTTCGTGCGCGGCGATGCGAAGATCGCGCGCGGCGTGGCCAGCACCAACAACCTGCAGATGAAGGGCGTGAACGCCGCCGCGCTGATGGACGGCTCGGCCGACCTGGCGCGCGAGACGCAGAGCCTGCGCGTGGTGGTGGTGCCCGAGATCAACGCCGGCACCGCCTCGCTGGTCGCGACCGCGATCAACCCGGTGATCGGCCTGAGCACCTTCCTCGCGCAGATGCTGTTGAGCAAGCCGCTGGCCGCCGCCGCGACGCAGGAGTTCGAGATCGAAGGCACCTGGGCCGACCCGAAGATCACCAAGGTGCCCCGCCGCAGCACGCCCGTGAACGAAGCACAGAAGGAGAACCGGCCATGAAAGTCGCAGCCATCCAGATGGTGTCGGCCATCGCCCGCGAAGCCAACCTGGCCCGCGCCCACGACCTGCTGGCCGAAGCCGCGGCCGCCGGCGCCGAACTGGCCGTGCTGCCCGAGTACTTCTGCGTGATGGGCGCCAAGGACACCGACAAGCTCGCGCTGCGCGAACGGCCCGGCGACGGCGCGGTGCAGGGCTTCCTGGCCGACGCGGCACGCGAGTTCGGCCTGTGGATCGTGGGCGGCACGCTGCCGATCGAGACCGCCGACGACGGCCATGTGTTCAACAGCTCGCTCGCCTATGCGCCCGACGGCAGCTGCGTGGCGCGCTACGACAAGATCCACCTGTTCTTCTTCGACAACGGGCGCGAGCACTACGACGAGCGACGCGTGGTCGCCCGCGGAAGCGAGCCCGTCAGCTTCGAGCTGCCCTCGCGCGACGGGCACCGCTGGCGCATCGGCCTGTCGGTCTGCTACGACCTGCGCTTTCCCGAGCTCTACCGCGCGCTGTCGCAGGGCGGCGCCGAACTGCTGCTGGTGCCCAGCGCCTTCACCCACACCACCGGCGCGGCCCACTGGGAAGTGCTGCTGCGCGCCCGCGCCATCGAGAACCTGGCCTGGGTCGTGGCGCCCGCGCAGGGCGGCACGCACGAGAACGGCCGCCAGACCTGGGGCCAGTCGATGATCGTCGACCCCTGGGGCACGGTGGTGGCGCAGCGCGCGCAGGACGAAGGCCTGGTGCTGTTCGAACTCGACGCCACGCGCACCGCCGCGGCACGCGCGCAACTCCCCGCCCTCTCGCACCGTGTCCTCCCCGCCGCTTGAGACGCTGCCCCCGGTGCCGCGCGAGAACCTCGCCACGCGCCTGGCGATCCGCATCGGCGGCCAGGCCTTCCTGAGCCTGCGCTCGGTCTGGCAGCGGTGGTTCCTCTGGGTGCTGCTGGCGCTGCTGGTGCTGGCGCTGCTGGGCACCGTGGTCTGGCTGGCCGGCCGGCACGAGGCCGAGCAGGTGCAGGCGGCGCTTGACCGCGACACCGCCGATGCGGCGGCGGACCTGCGCGCCGGCCTGCAGCGCAACGTGCAGGGCCTGCATGCGCTCGCCACCGGCGGACTCGACCGCGCGCGCTGGAACGCCGAGTCGGCCGCCCTGATGCGCGGGCACCGCGAGTGGCTGCGGCTCGAATGGCGCGACGGCGCGCTGCGCACGCTGGCCGCGGCCGACACGCCCTACCGCATCACGCTGTTCGACGAGGCCGGCCGCCAGTCGGCGCAGGCCGACGTCTCGCTGGCCTGCACCTCGGCCCACAAGCTCGAGGGCGCGGCCTACTCGCCCAGCCACTACGTCGCGCTGCCCGAGAGCGGCGGCCTCGAGGTGATGGAACTGTGCGTGCCGCTCGAGGCCGGCGGCTACCTGATCGCCACCTACGCGCTGCGCGACATGCTGATCGAGCTGGTCGCCCCCACGCTGCGGCGCGGCCAGGAGGTCTCGCTGACCGAACCCGACGGCACGCGGCTCGCGTCGGTCGGCACGGCGCGGCGCATCGGCAGCCGCGTGTTCAGCACCCAGCAGCTGATCGACCTGCCCGGCACCGCGCTGGTGCTGCGGGTCGACGGCTGGCGCGCCGCGCCCGACGTGTTTCCCAACCTGCTGACCGCGCTGGTCACGGCCATCTCGATCGCGCTGGTCTCGGTGCTGGTGCTGCTGGCGCGCGACACGCGGCGCCGGCTGCGCGCCGAGAGCGACCTGGCCGACACGCTGGCCTTCCGCAAGGCCATGGAGGACTCGGTCGTCACCGGCCTGCGCGCGCGCGACCTGCAGGGCCGCATCACCTACGTCAACCCGGCCTTCTGCGAGATGGTGGGCTTCAGCGCCGAGGAGCTGGTCGCCGCGGGCTTCGGCGAAGCGCCCTACTGGCCGACCGAACTGGCGCACGAATACCAGAAGCGCCAGACCCTGCGGCTGGCCGGCGGCCTGCCGCCGCGCGAGGGCTTCGAATCGGTGTTCATGCGCAAGAACGGCACCCGCTTCCCGGTGCTGATCTTCGAGGCCCCGCTGATCAACGCCCACGGCGTGCAGACCGGCTGGATGAGCGCCTTCATCGACGTCAGCGAACAGCGCCGCGTGGAGGAACTCTCGCGCGCCAGCCAGGAGCGGCTGCAGGCCAGCGCCCGGCTCGCGACCGTGGGCGAGATGGCCTCGCTGCTGAGCCACGAGCTGACCCAGCCGCTTGCCGCCATCGCCAGCTATGCGACCGGCTCGCTCAACCTGCTGCAGGGCGCCGAGGGCGAGAACGCCGAGGTCGCGATGGCGGTGCGCCGCATCGCCGAACAGGCCGACCGCGCGGGCCAGGTGATCCGCAGCGTGCACGACTTCGTGCGCCGGCGCGACCGCACGCGCGAGCCGGTGGCGCCGCAGGCCCTGCTCGACGCGGTGCTGCCGCTGGTGCGGCTGCAGGCGCGCAAGCTCGACGTGCGCGTCGAGATGGTGCTCGAGGACGGCTTGCCGCCGGCGCAGTGCGACCGCACGCTGGTCGAGCAGGTGCTGCTGAACCTCGCGCGCAACGCGATGCAGGCCATGGACATGCCGGAGCTGCGCGAACGCGTGCTGCTGCTGCGCGTCGCCCGTGCCGGCAGCCTGCGGGTGGAGGGCGCGCCGGCCGACATGCGCCATTGGCTGCTGTTCACGGTGGCCGATGTCGGCAGCGGCATCAGCGACGAGGTGGCCAAGCGCCTGTTCACGCCCTTCTTCACCACCCGCCCCGACGGCATGGGGCTGGGCCTGAGCCTGTGCCGCACGGTGGTCGAGCAGCACGGCGGCGTGCTGATGTACGAGCCGAACCGGCCGCGCGGGACAATCTTCCGCTTCACGCTGCCCATGGCATGAGGAGCTCCCACCCCCGAAGGGCTGGCCCACTTTGTGTGGCTGCGCCCCTCCCCCTCAAGGGGGCGACACCGGCGGCCCGGCAAAGCCGGTTCCGCGGTGTCCCTGGCCCACCCCCGAAGGCGGCGCGGCACTTCGTGTCCGCTTGCCTTCCCCCTCAAGGGGGCGACACCGGCGGCCCGGCGAAGCCGGTTCCGCGGTGTCCCTGGCCCACCCCCGAAGGCGGCGCGGCACTTCGTGTCCGCTTGCCTTCCCCCTCAAGGGGGCGACACCGGCGGCCCGGCGAAGCCGGTTCCGCGG
Organism: Variovorax sp. UMC13; assembly: GCF_014170375.1. Taxonomy (GTDB): domain Bacteria; phylum Pseudomonadota; class Gammaproteobacteria; order Burkholderiales; family Burkholderiaceae_C; genus Variovorax. The sequence goes on from NZ_LZZW01000015.1 coordinate 232,825, forward strand.
TGTCCTGGCCTAGGGTTCATGGTATGGATTTCGCTTGCCGTTCGGCCTGGAGAGAATTGAAATGCAACCCCTGATCGATGGACTGGTCTTCATCGTCGACGACGATGCGAGCGTGCGCGATGCGCTGGCCTGGCTGCTGCGTTCGCGCCGGCTGGCGAGCGAGCCCTTTGCCTCGGCCGATGCCTTCGAGGCCTACATCACGAGCATGCCGCCGTTGCCGCAGCCGCACTGCCTGCTGCTGGATGTGCGCATGCCGGGCACCAGCGGACTGGTGCTGTTCGACCGACTGGCCGAGCGCGGCCTGCTGGACTCGATGCCGGTGATCTTCCTCACCGGCCATGCCGATGTGCCGACCGCGGTCGACCTGGTCAAGCGCGGCGCCTTCGACTTCTGCGAGAAGCCCTTCTCGGACAACGCGCTGGTGGACCGGATCGAGAAGGCGCTGGCGGCCTCGCTGGTGGCGGTCCACGCCCAGGCCGCGCGCCAGGCCCTGCGCGGGCGCATCGGCGAACTCACCGACCGCGAGCGCGACGTAATGCAGCTGGTGGTCGAGGGATTGCCCAACAAGCTGATCGCCGATCAGCTGTCGATCAGCGTGCGAACGGTGGAGGTCCACCGCGCGCGGCTGTTCGAGAAGATGGACGTCAGGTCGGCCGTGGAACTGGCCAACCTGCTGCGGGGCCTCTGAGAGCCGCCGGATCAGCCTTGGGGCGAACGCTCGCCGACGTAGATCTCGACGCGGCGGTTCTGCGCGCGGCCGGCGTCGCTGTTGTTGTCGGCGATCGGTTCACGCGAGCCGCGGCCTTCGATGCGGAAGGCGTTCGACGGCACGCCGCGGGCGATCAGGTAGTCGCGCGTGCTGGCGGCACGGTCGACCGACAGCGGGTTGTTGATGGCGTCGCTGCCGGTGCTGTCGGTGTGGCCGATGATGCGCACTTCGGCGTTCGGGTTGTTGCGCAGGCCGTTGGCGAACTGGTTGAGCACCGGGGCGAAGTTGGCCTTGATGGCCGAGCGGCCGGTGTCGAAGGACACGTCGCTCGGGATCGCGAGCTTGAGCTCGTTGTTGGCGGTCTGCGTCACGCCGATGCCGGTGCCGCGGGTGGCGGCTTCCATCTCGCGCTTCTGGTTCTCCATGCGCTGCGACCAGAGGTAGCCGCCCAGTGCGCCCACGCCCGCGCCGATGGCCGCGCCGGTGCCGGCACGACCGCCGGTGACCGAACCGATGGCGGCGCCGCCCAGCGCGCCCACGCCGGCGCCGATGCCGGTGTTGCGTTGCGTGTCACTCATGCCGGCGCAGCCGGTCAGGACGACGGCGAATGCGGCAGTGGCGAGTACGAGTTTCTTCATGGCGGTTTCCTTCGATCGAAGTTGAGAGACGCCGCAGCATGATCTGCCGCGGGATGTCGGTCAATTATCCCGATGAAAGCAGGGGCCGATGGCCGCGGCGGGCGTCTCGGCATGTAACCATCCGGGGGTTCGATCCTCCTGAAAGCCCTGAAAACAAAGGCTTTTCAGCTACAAAATCAATAGCAACTCCGCAGTTACCTCACGATACGATGCGGCCTCGCCCGACAGGGAAAGCGTGACATTCAGCCGCGTGGCGGCGTGTCTTCCGGGGCCTCGGCCTTGTGCGCCGGGTCGATTTCGCCGCCCTTGCGGCCCGAGAACATGGTCCACCACACGATGAAGACGAGCAGCACGAGGGCGCCGAGCGCTTCAAGCAAAATCAGACCCATGACAAAAGGACTCCGGTGGCTGGTGGTGACGGCCATCGTAACAATGCTCGCAGCCTGCTCGACCGGCACGCGCATCCCCCCCACGACTTCCCCGCCCATTGCCGGCAGCCCGCCGCCGGTGCTGGGTCCGCTCACCGGATCGCTGGCGCACCCCAAGAGCCGCTGGGTGCCCGTGGCCTGGTCCGAACTGCCCGGCTTCAACGACGACGCCACCCACGAAGGCTGGGACGCGATGGTGTCGAACTGCGCGCGCCCCAACGCAGCCTTCGCTCCGCTGTGCCAAGACGTGCGCCGGCTCGCGATCGCGGACGCCGACGCGCAGCGCCAGTGGATGACCGAGCGCCTGCAGCCCTACCGCGTGGAATCGCTCGCGGGCCAGAGCGAAGGCCAGCTCACCAGCTATTACGAACCGGTCTACGAGGCTTCGCGCCAGCCGACCGCACAGTTCAACGTGCCGATCCACGCCACGCCGGTCGGCCTGGTGCCCAAGCGGCCCTGGTTCACGCGCGAGCAGATCGAGACCCTGCCCGAGGCGCAGGCCGCGCTGCGCGGCCGCGTGATCGCCTGGATGGCCGATCCGGTCGACGCGATGATGCTGCACATCCAGGGCTCGGGCCGGCTGCGCCTGACCGAGCCCGACGGCCGACAGCACACGGTGCGCGTGGCCTTCGCCGCCACCAACGAGCAGCCCTACCGCAGCATCCAGCAATGGCTGATCAACCAGGGCGCGGGCCGCGTGAGCCGCTGGCCCGACGACACCAAGGCCTGGGTCGCGCAGAACCCGCAGCGCGTCTCGCAGCTGATGTGGAGCAACCCGCGCTATGTGTTCTTCCGCGAGGAGACGCTGAGCGATGTCGATGCGGCCTTCGGCCCGCGCGGCGCGCAAGGCGTGCCGCTGACGGCCGGCCGCTCGATCGCGGTCGACCGCGACAGCATCCCCTACGGCACGCCAGTCTGGCTGACCTCGCCGGGCCCGTCGGTGCAGCTGCAGAAGCTGGTGGTGGCACAGGACACGGGCAGCGCGATCCTGGGCGCCGTGCGCGCCGACTATTTCGCGGGCACCGGGCTCGAGGCCGGCAAGCTGGCGGCGACGGTGAACCAGCCGCTGCGCCTCTGGGCGCTCTGGCCGAAGTAGCCCCACCCCCGAAGGCGGCGCGGCACTTCGTGTCCGCTTGCCCTCCCCCTCAAGGGGGCGACACCTGCAGCCCGGCGAAGCCGGTTCTGCGGTGTCTCTGGCCCACTCTCGATGCGCCTTCGGCGCCTCCCCCTCGCGGGGCGACACCGGCGGCCCGGCCCCAGCCGGTTCCGCGGTGTCGCTGGACCACCCCCGATGCGCCTGCGGCGCTTCCCCCTGAATGAGCGACGCCAGCGGCACAGTGGCGCCGATGCCGCGGCGTTCCTGGCCGTGACATGGATGTCATGGTCACAGTGCCGTGATCCGGCTTTCATCGAACTGACACATGACTTTCTCTGCCCTGTCATCGCGGCTGCCTATGGTCGCGGGCTGATCCGCTCAACCCACGAAAGACAGTGCACATGAATGCCAAGACCCTGACTGCGGCGCCTTCGATCGATCCAGACGACATCGGCCATAACACCACTCAAAATCCCGAGTTCAACGATCTGATCGCAGCGCGCCTGAGCCGTCGCAAACTTTTCGGCCTGGGCGTGGGCACGGCCGGCGCCGCCCTGCAGGCCGAAAAGTTTGCGACGGCTCAGGCGCGCTGCGATCAGATCGTTGAACTCGGGATTTTGAGTGGTGTTATGGC
>NZ_LZZW01000016.1 GCF_014170375.1 Variovorax sp. UMC13
CACCCCAACCCTCCCCCGGGAGGGGAGGGAGAAAGAAAAAAGTCAGGCCGCCTTGCGCGCCGAAGCGAACGGCAGCGCGCGGCTCATGCGGCCCTCACCAAGGTTGGCACCGGCTGCACGCGGATGCAGCGGGCCTCGCGGTCCTGCTGTGTCTCGCGCAGCGGCGGCATCGCGGCGCTGCAGGCGGGAATCGCCTGGTCGCAGCGCGGTTCGAAGGCGCAGCCCGGCGGCGGCGCCAGCGGGCTCGAGACCTGGCCGCGGATCGCGAACAGCCGCTTGGGCCGCGGCTGCCCGGCCGCCGCGGCCTTGCCGGGCAGGCAGGCCAGCAGGCCCTGGGTGTAGGGGTGCGCGGGCTGCGCGAACAGCGGCCGCACGGGCGCATGCTCGACCACCCGGCCCGCGTACATCACGACCACGTCGTCGGCATGGTGCGCGACCACGCCGAGGTTGTGCGTGATGAACAGGATGCTCATGCCGGTCTCGGCCTGCAGCCGGCGCATCAGCGCGAGGATCTGCGCCTGGATGGTCACGTCGAGCGCGGTGGTGGGCTCGTCCGCGATCAGCAGCGTCGGGTCGCAGGCCATGGCCAGCGCGATCATCACGCGCTGCCGCATGCCGCCCGAGAGCTGGTGCGGGTACTCGTGCAGGCGCTGCGCCGCGGCCGGGATCTCGACCAGGTCGAGCATGCGCAGGGCATGGGCCAGCGCGGCCTTGCGGTCCAGGCCCTTGTGCAGCCGCACGCTCTCGGCGATCTGCTCGCCGATGCGGAACACCGGGTTCAGGCTGGTCATCGGCTCCTGGAAGATCATCGACAGCTGGTTGCCGCGCAGCGAGCGCATCTCGCGTTCGCCGAGCGCCAGCAGGTCGACGGTCCTGCCTTCGCGCGTGACGAAGGCGGTCTGGCCATCGACCTGCGCGTTGGCGGTCTTGGGCAGCAGGCGCATCAGCGTGAGGCTGGTGACCGACTTGCCCGAGCCCGACTCGCCGGCCAGCGCCGTGGTCTGGCCGGGCAGGATCGAGAAGCTCACGTCGGCCACCGAGCGGACCAGTCCGTCTTCGGTGGGGAAGCTGGTGCTCAGGTGCTTGACCGTGAGGCGGGGGGTGATCGTCATGCTCATGCCGCCTTCTTGAGTTTGGGGTCGAGCAGGTCGCGCACGCCGTCGCCCAGCACCTGCAGCGAGAGCGCCGTGAGGATGATCGCCAGCCCCGGGAACAGCACGACCCAGAAGGCGCGGTCGGCGTACTGCTGGCTGCCCGCGACCATCGTGCCCCAGGTCGGGATCTCGGGCGGCATGCCGACGCCCAGGAAGGACAGGCCCGCTTCCGCCAGGATCGCGTAGGCGAAGATGAAGGACACCTGCACCAGGATCGGCGACAGCAGGTTGGGCAGCACGTGCCGCCACAGGATGCGCGAGGTGCGCACGCCCAGCGCGCGCACCGCCTCGATGAACAGCAGCTCGCGCACCACCAGCGTCGAGGCCCGCACCACCCGCGCCACGCGCGGCGTGTAGACCAGCACCAGCGCCAGCACCACGTTGGCCAGCGAGGCGCCGAGGATCGCCACCAGCGCGATGGCCAGCAGGATGTCCGGGAAGGACATCATGGCGTCGACCACGCGCATCAGCGGCGCGTCGAGCCGGCGGAAGAAGCCGGCCACCAGCCCGATCAGCGTGCCGAACAGCACCGAGCCCAGCGCGGTGAGCGCCGCGATCGACAGCGAATAGCGCGCGCCGTGCACGATGCGCGCGTACATGTCGCGGCCCAGCTCGTCGGTGCCCAGCAGGTGCTGGGCGCTGGGCGGCTTCAGGCGCTCGAGCACGGCGGTGTCGTTGGGATCGGCGCCGGCGAACAGCGGCGCGCCGATGGCCAGCACCGCGATCACCAGCAGCACCAGCGCCGAGACCATCACGATGCGGCGGTGCATCAGCTGCCGCAGCATCCGGGGAAGACGGATCGTCGTCATACCTTCACCCGCGGGTCGACCACCGCGTACAGCAGGTCGATCGAAAAGTTGATGAGCACGTAGATGCCGGCGATCACCAGCAGCGCGCCCTGGATCACAGGGTAGTCGCGCCGCAGCACCGCGTTCACCACCAGGCTGCCCACGCCCGGCAGGCCGAACACCGTCTCGGTCACCACCGCGCCGCCGATCATCAGCGCCGCCGTGAGGCCCAGCACCGTGACGATCGGCACCAGTGCATTGCGCAGCGCATGCTTGAGCACCACCACGGTCTCCGACAGGCCCTTGGAGCGCGCGGTGCGCACGTAGTCTTCACCCAGCACGTCGAGCATCGAGGCGCGGGTGAAGCGGATGATCAGCGCGGAGTTCAGGATGCCCAGCACGGTGGCCGGCAGCATCAGCGCATGCAGGCGCTCGCCGAAGGCCGCGTCCGGCGCGCCGTAGCCCGAGACCGGGAACCAGCCCAGCGACACTGCGAAGAGCTGGATCAGCACGATGCCGAACCAGAAGCTCGGGATGCTGGCGCCCAGCATCGCGACGCCGGTGAAGAGCTGGTCGATCCAGCTGCCGCGCAGCACCGCCGAGACGATGCCGCAGGGCAGCCCGATCAGCGCCGCGATGGCCACCGCCATCAGCGACAGCAGCGTGGTCGGCTCGGCCCGCTCGAGCAGCGCCTGCGCCACCGGCCGCTGCAGGAAGATCGACTGGCCCAGGTTGCCCTGCAGCACCTCGCGCAGCCAGTAGCCGAACTGCACCGGCAGCGGCTTGTCGAGGCCGTACTCCTTCTGCACGCGGGCGATGTCGGCCGCGGTCGCCTGGTCGCCCAGCAGCACCGACACCGGGTCGCCGGACGCCGCGCGCGTGAGCACGAAGACCAGCACCGCGACGATGGCCAGCACCACCAGCATGCCCGCGAAGCGGGTCGCCAGAAAACGCAACATGGCTGGTACCGCCTACTTGATCTTCGCGTTCCAGAAGTAGGGCCAGGTGGCCGGCTGGTAGTTGTCGAGCGCCGGGCTCTTCGCCGACAGCCCGTTGAACTTGCCCACGTTCACGTAAGGCACCTCGGTGTAGACGACCTCCTGCACCTTGCCCCACAGCGCGCCGCGCCTGGCGGGGTCGCTGGCGGTGTTGAAGGCCTGCAGCGCGGCCTTCTTGGCCGGCGTGTCCCACCAGCCCGGCGCGCCGTCGCCCAGCTGCGGCGGCGAGAGCATCGGCTCGGGGAACTGGCCCGAATGCGTGACGTAGATGTCCCACAGCTTGGCGTCGTTGCGGCGCTGCACCAGCGTGGCCCAGTCGACCACGTTGAGCTCGACCTTGAAGCCGGCGCGCTTGAGCTGCTCGGCCATCAGCAGCGCCATGTTGTAGTGGAAGTCGTACTGGCGGCTGGTCAGCACCCGGATCGGCTCGCCCTTGTAGCCGGCCTTGGCGGCGGCTTCCTTGGCCTTGGGCGCATTGCGCTGGTTGTACTGCTCGGTGCCGCCGGTCGCATAGAAAGGCGAGCCCTTGGGGAAGTGGTTGCCCTCGGCCACGAAGAAGCGCGTGTCGCCGAAGCCCGCGGCCAGCATCTCGCCCTCGCCCAGCGCGATCTGGATCGCCTGGCGAACGGGCTGGCTGGCGGCCACGCCTTCCTTGGTGTTGAACACCAGGTAGGGGAAACCGAAGGCCGGCGTCATGACCGGCACCGTCTTGCCCGCGGCCTTCTCCAGCCGCGGCAGGGCCTCGGTGGGCAGCAGGTCGGCGAAGTCGTACTGGCCGGCCAGCGAACCCTCGACGCGGGTGCTGGCGTTGGGCACGGGCACGAAGCGCAGTTCCTCGATCAGCGCCTCGCGCTTGCCGCCGTAGCCGTTCGCCGGCTCCTTGCGCGCGCTGTACTGCTCGAAGCGCGTGAGCAGCACGTACTGGTCGGGCTTGCGCTCCTTGAACTTGTAGGGGCCGGTGCCGACGAAGTCCTTGAGCGGGGAGGCGATCGACTCCTTGGCCATGATCGCCGCCATGCCGCTGGGCAGCGCGAGCTGCGACAGCAGCGGCGCATAGGGCTCCTTCAGCACGATCTCGATCGCCTGCGGCCCCTTGGCCACCAGGCTGTCGACCACGTTGCCCAGCGCCTTGCCGCGCGGCGACTGCGCCATCCAGCGCTGCAGGCTGGCCACCACGTCGTCGGCCGTGAGCTCGCGCCCGCTGTGCAGCATCACGCCGCGGCGCAGGGCGATCGCATAGGTCTTGCCGTCGGCCGAGACCTTGGGCATCGACTCGGCCAGCATCGGCACCACGTTCCACTTGGCGTCGAAGGTGTAGAGCGTCTCGTAGACGTGCTGCATGATGGTTCCGACCAGGTCGGCGGTCGACGCCATCGGGTCGAGCGTCTGCGGCTCGGCCACCATCGCCAGCGTGGCGTGGTTGCGCGGGGCCTGGGCCTGGGCCGGTGCGGCGAGGCAGAGCGCGGCAAGCAGGGAGGCGCCGAACAGGGCGCGCCTGGAAGTGACAGCGAGCATGGAGAGACTCCTTCGTGGGCGATGGTTTTGAAAAACACTTTCAGATCGAAGCCACTTTGAAGCATTCTTCATGCCAAATCACGCGTATTTACCCCATATGCCGCGCGATTCATTGAAATAGAATTTCAATCACAACCCACCAGGAGCCTCCATGCCTCTCGAATTTCTGGGCGGTCCGCCCAACGCCTCGGACCGCCAGATCCGCCCCTTTTCCCCGGCCGTGCGCGCGGGCGACTTCATCTATGTGTCGGGCCAGGTGCCGGTCAATGCCGAGGGCGAGATCGTGGCCGGCGGCATCGAGGCGCAGACCCGCCAGGTGATGGAGAACCTCAAGACCGTGCTCGCGCTGGCCGGCGCGACGCTCGACGACGTCTGCAAGACCACCTGCTGGCTGCACGACGCGCGCGACTTCGGTGCGTTCAACCGCGTCTACATGTGCTACTTCGGTGCCGACCGCCCGGCGCGCTCGACCACCGAGGCGCGCCTGATGGTCGACGCCAAGGTCGAGATCGACGTGGTGGCCTACAAGCCCAAGGCCTGACCGGGCCCGGGTCGCCGGCTCAGGCCAGCCGACCCGCCACCAGCCGCAGCACGCGGTCGCAGCGCCGGGCCAGGGCCTCGTCGTGCGTGACCATCACGAAGGCGGTGCCGTTCTTGCGGGCCAGCTCGATCATCAGCGCGAACACGCCGTCGGCGGTGGCGCGGTCGAGGTTGCCGGTGGGTTCGTCGGCCAGCACGCAGTCGGGCTGGGTGACCAGCGCGCGCGCGATCGCCACGCGCTGGCGTTCGCCGCCCGACAGCTCGGCCGGCCGGTGGTGCAGCCGTTCGCCCAGGCCGACGGCGCTCAGCATGCGGGTCGCGGTCTCGACCGTCTCGGCCGGCGGCGCGCGGCGGATGCGCAGCGGCATGCCGACGTTGTCGAGCGCGCTGAATTCCGGCAGCAGGTGGTGGAACTGGTAGACGAAGCCCAGGTGCTTGTTGCGCAGCCGGCCCTGCGCGGCCGCGTCGGCATGCGCGATGTTCTGGCCGTGCAGCTCGACGCTGCCCGCGCTCGGCGCATCGAGGCCGCCCATCAGGTGCAGCATCGTGCTCTTGCCCGAGCCCGAGGCGCCGACGATGGCCAGCGTCTCGCCCGCATGCACGTCGAGGTCGACGCCGTGCAGCACCGTGAGGTCGATCCGGCCTTCCTGGAAGCGCTTGGTCAGGCCGCGCACCTTGAGCACGACCTTGGCGGCGGTGCGGCTCTGCGGGGACAGGCCGTCGAGGGGCGTGGTCATGGTTCCGCCGCCGGGCCGCCCCAAGGCGGAACGCGCCCCCTCGGGGGGCAGCGATGACACGGCAGTGTCGAGCGTGGGGGTCTTATTCATAGCGCAAGGCTTCGGCCGGGTTCACCCGGCTGGCGCGCCAGCTCGGGTACAGCGTCGCCACGAAGGCGAGCGCGAGGGAGATCAGCGTGATCGGCAGGATGTCCGACTGCTGCGGGTCGCTGGGCATGCGGCTGATCAGGTAGATGTCCTTGGGCAGGAAGCTGGCGTGGAACAGCCGCTCCAGCGCCGGCACGATGACGTCGATGTTGTAGGCGATGCCCAGGCCCAGCAGCAGGCCGCCGAGCGTGCCCATCACGCCCACCATCGCGCCCTGCACCACGAAGATGCCCATGATGCTTTTCGGGCTCGCGCCCAGCGTGCGCAGGATCGCGATGTCGGCGCGCTTGTCGGTCACGGTCATGACCAGCGTCGACACCAGGTTGAACGCGGCCACCGCCACGATCAGCGTGAGGATGATGAACATCATGCGTTTCTCGACCTGCACCGCGGCGAACCAGGTCTTGTTCTGGCGCGTCCAGTCGCGGATCAGGAAGCTGCCGGGCAAGGTCGCGGCCAGCTGGTCGGCCACCTCGCGCGCCTGGTTCAGGTCCTTGAGCTTCAGGCGCACGCCGCTCGGGCCTTCGAGCCGGAACACGCGCGCCGCGTCCTGCTCGTGGATCATGGCCAGCGCCGAGTCGTATTCGTAGTGGCCCGAATCGAAGGTGCCGACCACGGTGAACTGCTTGAGCCGCGGCACCACGCCGGCCGGCGTGACCTGGCCGCCCGGCGCCACCAGCGTGACCTGGTCGCCCGGGTGCACGAACAGCGAGCGCGCCAGCTCGCCGCCCAGCACGATGCCGAACTCGCCCGGCACCAGCTTCTCGAGCGCGCCCTTCTGGGCGGTGGTCGCGATGTCGGTCACCTCGGGCTCGAGCTTGGGTTCGATGCCGCGCACCAGCGCGCCCTTCATGTCCTCGCCGCGCGCGATCAGCGCCTGGGTCGCGATGAAGGGCGCCACGCCGATCACCTGCGGGTTCTTGCGCGCCTCGGCCATGATCGGCCCGATGTCCTGCAGCGCCTGGCCGTCGCGCGAGAAGATCTCGATGTGCGAGACCACGCCCAGCATGCGGTCGCGCACCTCCTTCTGGAAGCCGTTCATCACCGACAGCACGATGATCAGCGCCGCCACGCCCAGGCCGATGCCGAGCATCGAGACACCGGAGATGAAGGAGATGAAGCCGTTGCGCCGGGTCGCGCGGCCGGCGCGGGTGTAGCGCCAGCCGAGTTGCAGTTCGTAGGGAAGGGGCATATCAGGCGTGGGGCCGGGCTGCCGTGAGGAGCGGCGTCGGCACGGCGTGCGGGGCGAGGGGGTGCGACATGGCGGAATTGTGGCATCCCGTCCCGACCTGGCGGCCGCACCGCGACAATATGCCCCCATGGCCCACCCCTCTTCCCCGATGCATCTGCTGATCCCCTTCGCCGGCCGCCGCACCCCGGCCTGCCAGGCGGTGCTCTCCCGTCTGCAGCTGCCCAACCTCGACGCGCTGCTGACCCGGCTCGCGGTGCTGCACGACGACACCCAGCCCGACACCACGCTCTCGCCGCCGCACGAACGGGCGCTGGCGCGCGCGTTCGGCCTCGAGGGGGCGGACGGCCTGATCCCCTGGGCCGCGCGCGAGGCGCAGCGGACCGGCCTGTCGCGCGCCGGCTCGAACGAGCCCTGGGGCGTGTTCACGCTGTGCCACTGGGAGGTCGCGATCGACGAGGTGGTGCTCGACGACCCGGCCGACATGGCGATCGACGAGGCCGAATCGCAGGCGCTGCTCGAAGCGGCCCGGCCCTTCTTCCAGGAAGACGGCATCGTGCTGCGCCGCTCGGGGGCGCCCGGCCGCTGGCTGGCCCGCGGCGAGATGTTCCGCAGCCTGCCCAGCGCCTCGGTGGACCGCGCGGCCGGCCGGCCGATCTCGGAATGGGCGCCGCTGACCGATGCGCTCAAGCCACTGCGCAAGCTGCAGAACGAGATGCAGATGCTGCTCTACACCCAGCGCGTGAACGACGAGCGCATCGCGCGCGGCGTGCCGCCGATCAACTCCTTCTGGCTCAGCGGCACCGGCGTGCTGGGCACGGCCCCTTCGGCCGCCGAAGGGCCGACGGTCGACACCTCCCTGCGCACCCCGGCGCTGCGCGACGACGCGCTGGCCTGGACCGCGGCCTGGCAGGCGCTCGACGCCGGCCCCGTCGCCGAGCTGCTGGCCGCCTACCGCCAGGGCACGGCGGTGCAGCTCACGCTGTGCGGCGACCGCAGCGCGCGGCAGTTCGGCGTGCAGCCCCGCGGCCCGCTGGGCTGGGTCAAGAACCTGCTCAACCGCACCCAGGCCACCACCGTGCTCGCCTCGCTGTGATGAAGATCATCGCGCGCGACATCCCGCCACGCAGCGTCTGGGCGCTCGAGCAGGCCGGCGTGCACCCGCTGCTGGCCCGCCTCTACGCGGCCCGCGGCGTGCTCGGCAAGGAAGAGCTCGACGACGGCCTGGCGCGGCTGCTGCCGCCGGCCACGCTCAAGGGCACGCACGAAGCGGCCGTGCTGCTGGCCGACGCCATCCGCGACGACAAGCGCCTGTGCATCGTGGCCGACTACGACTGCGACGGCGCCACCGCCTGCGCCGTGGCCGTGCGCGGCCTCCGGCTGCTGGGCGCGAAGCAGGTGAGCTACCTGGTGCCCGACCGCGTGGTCGACGGCTACGGCCTGACGCCGCCGATCGCCGAGCGCGTGGCCGCCAGCGGCGCCGACATGCTGATCACCGTCGACAACGGCATCGCCAGCGTCGAGGGCGTGGCCACCGCCAAGGCGCGCGGCCTGGCCGTGCTGGTGACCGACCACCACCTGCCCGGCCCGGTGCTGCCCGAGGCCGACGTGCTGGTCAACCCGAACCAGCCCGGCTGCGACTTCGAGAGCAAGAGCATCGCCGGGGTCGGCGTGATGTTCTATGTGCTGATGGCGCTGCGCTCCGAGCTGCGCAACCGCGGTGTCTTCGATGCGGCCAGCCAGCCGAAGCTCGATGTCTTGCTTCCCTTGGTCGCGCTGGGCACCGTGGCCGACGTGGTGAAGCTCGACGCCAACAACCGCCGGCTGGTGGCGCAGGGCCTGCGCCGCATCCGCGCGGGCGCCTTGCCCGCGGGCATCGCCGCGCTGTTCACCGCCGCCGGCCGCAAGGCGCCGGTCGCGACCACCTTCGACTTCGGCTTCGCGCTCGGCCCGCGCATCAATGCCGCGGGCCGGCTGGCCGACATGACGCTGGGCATCGAGTGCCTGCTGACCGATGACGCGGGCCGCGCCGACGAACTCGCGCGCATGCTCGACGGCATCAACCGCGAGCGGCGCGACATCGAGGGCGGCATGCGCGACCAGGCGCTGCTCTTGGCAGAGTCGCTGTTCGACACCGACGCCGAAGGCCAGGAGGCCATGCCGGCCGCCATCAGCGTGTTCGACGCCGAGTTCCACGAAGGCGTGGTCGGCATCGTGGCCTCGCGCATCAAGGACCGCTTCCACCGGCCCACCTTCGTGTTCGCGGCCAGCGGCGCGCCGGGCAAGGAACATGAGCTCAAGGGCTCGGGCCGCTCGATCCCCGGCTTCCATCTGCGCGACGCGCTCGACCTGGTGGCCAAGCGGCACCCGGGCGTGCTGCTGCGCTTCGGCGGCCATGCGATGGCCGCGGGCTGCACGGTCGAGCGCACGCAGTTCGCGGTGTTCGAGCGCGCGCTGGCCCAGGTCGCGCTCGAATGGCTCGATGCGGCCTCGCTTACGCGCCGGCTCGACACCGACGGCCCGATCGCGGCCGAGTACATGCGCGTCGACCTGGTCGACACGCTGCACCGCGAGGTCTGGGGCCAGGGCTTCGCGCCGCCGACCTTCAGCGAGGAGGTCGAGGTGATCTCGCAGCGCCTGGTGGCCGAGAAGCACCTGGCGGTGCGGCTCAAGCACCAGGGCAAGCCGATCGACGGCATCTGGTTCGGCCACACCGAGCCGCTGCCGCCCAGGGTGCTGCTGGCCTTCCGGCTCGACGCCGACGAATGGCAGGGCGTGCGCCGCGTGCGCTTCCTGATCGAAGGGGCCGAGACGGCATGAGCGAGGCGGTTCGCACGGAGCGCGTTCGATGAGCACCGCCACGCCCATGTGGCGCTGCCTCATCGTCGAGGATGACGCCGACAACGCCCGCTACATCGCCGACGGCTTCCGCGCGCTGGGCCATGTGGCGGTGATCGCGCGCGACGGCGGCGAGGCCCTGATGCGCGTCACCGGCGAGAGCTGGGACCTGGTGATCCTCGACCGCATGCTGCCCAACGAGGTCGACGGCCTGTCGATCCTGGCCACCTTGCGCGGCCTGGGCAAGAAGACGCCGGTGCTGGTGTTGAGTGCGCTGAGCGCGCTCGACGAACGGGTGCGCGGCCTCAAGGCCGGCAGCGACGACTACCTGGCCAAGCCCTTCGCCTTTTCCGAACTCTCGGCGCGCGCCGAGGCGCTGGTGCGGCGCTCGCGCACCGCGCCCGAGATCCGCACGCTGCAGCTGGCCGACGTGAAGCTGGACTTCACCACCCGCCACGTCGAGCGCGCGGGCCGGCCCATCGCGCTGCAGCCGCGCGAGTTCCGCCTGCTGGCCTTCCTGATGATGCATCCGGGCCAGGTGCTCACGCGCACCATGCTGCTCGAGGCGGTGTGGGACTACCAGTTCGACCCCCAGACCAACGTGATCGACGTGCAGGTCAGCCGGCTGCGCGGCAAGCTCGACACGCCAGGCGCGGCCGCGCTGATCCACACCGTGCGCGGCATCGGCTACCGCATGGGCCTGGACGCCGCACCGTCCGACACCGCCGGCGCATGACCGTGGGCCTGCAGCGGCTGTGGCGTTCGGTCGGCTTCCGTCTGGCCTTCTACTACGGCCTGCTGGTGGCCATCACCATGCTGGCCGCGCTGGCCATCGTCTACCTGCAGACCGTGGGCGTGCTGCACCAGCGCATGGCGCGCCAGGTCACGGGCGCCACGCAGCAACTCGAAGCCCGCTTCGCCGATGGCGGCTACGCGGCCGTGGCCGCGGAGATTTCCCGCTCGCTGGGCGACGGCCGCGATTCGGACAACGAGATCTACCTGCTGGCCGACCCCGAAGGCCGCGTGATGGCCGGCAACCTCGATGCCGCGCCCGAGGGTGCGCCCTTCGTCGGCGGCCCCTCGCAGCGGCGCGTGCGGCGCGCGGACCGGCTGGTGACCGGCTACCTGCTGGCCCGCGAGCTGCCCGACGGCGGCATGCTGGTGGTGGGCCACGACCTGCGCGACCAGGAAGCCATCGAATCGCTGATCGCCAGCGCCAGCGCGGCGGCCGGCATCGTGGCGGTGCTGCTGCTGATCGGCGGCACCTTCGTGTTCCGCCAGGAGCTCGAGCGCAGCGTGGGCAACGTGCGCCGCACGGCCGCGCGCATCGCCGCGGGCGAACTGGAGGAGCGCGTGGCGATCGGCCCCGAGGACGACGAGTTCGCGCTGCTGAGCCGCGACATCAACGCCATGCTCGACCGCATCCAGTCGCTGATGGACGGCGTGCGCCATGTGTCGAACACCATCGCGCACAACCTGCGCACTCCGCTGATGCGCATCCTCGCGCGGCTGCATGCGGCCCAGCGCGACCAGGCCTCGCCGCAGGAGCGCTCGCTGGCCATCGCCGCGGCGATGCAGGAGGTGGAAGAGCTCACGCTGGTGTTCGAGAAGCTGCTGCAGATCGCCGAGGCCGAGGCCGGCGCGCGGCGCCAGCACTTCGGCCCGGTCGACCTGCAGCGCATCGCCGACGACGTGATGGAGCTCTACGACGCGGTGGCCGAGGCGCAGGGCGCGACGCTGCAGCGCGAGCCCGCCGACCCGGCCACGGTGCTGGGCGACCGCGACCTGCTGGCCGGCGCGGTCGCGAATCTGATGGACAACGCGCTCAAGTACGCAGGCACCGGCGCCACCGTGCGCATCGGCACCCGCACCGCGCACGGCCTGGCGCTGCTCACGGTGCAGGACGACGGCCCCGGCATCCCCGCGGCCGAGCTGCCGCGCATCGGCCAGCGCTTCCATCGGCTGGACCGCCGGCTGCCCGGCCACGGCCTGGGCCTGGCCAGCGTGCAGGCCGTGATCGCGCTGCACGGCGGCCGGCTCGACCTGGCCGACGCCGCGCCGGGGCTGCGCGCCACGGTCGAGCTGCCCGCGCACATCGAGTAGCCGCAGCGCTGGCGGCCTGCGTGGAATCCCTCTGAGCGACCGGGCAGCCTTGCCCTACGATCGCCGCTGGAGACAACACAACAAGACAAGAGTCACGAGGATGGGCACACCCCCGAACTTCCTGCACCTGTGGGACGACAGCTTTCTCTACGTCACGCCGGCCATCCATTCGGGCCTGACGGCGCGCTCGTCGGCCACCCTGCTGGCCTCGGTGAGCGGACACCCCTTCACGCTGGAAGGCATCGACGGCACGCGCGTGCGCTGCACCGCCGCGCTGATCGCGCCGCACGTCTCGCGCCGGCTCGACGTCGAAGGCTGCGGCCTGCTGTCGCTCAACCTCGACCCGGCCGGCAACGCCTACCGCATGCTCGCCACGCGCATGGGCGGCCAGGGCATCCAGCCGCTGGATGCGCGCCGCTTCGGCCGCCTGCGCGACGACTTCGAACCGGTGCAGTACGGCGCCCTGCCCGATGAGCGGGTGCAGGCGCTGAGCAACGGCATGATCGCGTCGATCACCGAAAGCCCGCTGCTCGCCGCGCACATCGACCCGCGCGTGACGCGCGTGATCGAAGCCATCCGCAGCCACGCGGGCCAGATCCAACTGCGCGAGCTGTCGGCCCTGGCCTGCCTGTCGCCCGACCGGCTCACGCACCTGTTCGCGGCGCAGGTGGGCGTGTCGATCAAGCGCTATGCGCTGTGGACCAAGGTTCGCCTCACGGTGCAGCAGTTCACCCGCCCGCGCAAGCTCACCGACGTGGCGCTCAACAGCGGCTTCACCGACGCGGCCCACATGAGCCGCACCTTCCAGCGCTACTTCGGCCTCGCGCCCTCCTTCCTCGCCAACCAGGTGCAGGTGACGGCCGACGCCCATGCCTCGCACGCCTGGGGGCGCACCGCCGCCTGCGCCTAGTCGAGGCACGGACCCGCACATCAGCGGCTCCGTACAAGTCGGCGCCGCCTTGTCTCCCTAAGCTGCGCATGGCCCTGACGACAGGGCCATCACCGGAGACACAAGATCATGAGACGAGTCCAAGCCTCGCGCGGCGCCCTGCCGCTTTCCATCGTCGCGCTCGCGGCAGCCGCATTGCTCAGCGCCTGCGGCGGCGGCAGCGGCGGCGACATCTCGCCGCCGCCCGACCCCGGAACGCCGCCCACCGCCACCTACAAGGCCGAGATCCGCCGCACCGCCATGGGCGTGCCGCACATCAAGGCCGACACCTGGGCCGGCGCGGGCTACGGCTACGGTTATGCACAGGCCGAGGACAACCTCTGCACCATGGCCGATTCCTTCCTCACCTACCGCGGCGAGCGCTCGCAGTTCCTCGGCGCCGATGCGCAATTGCTGGCCAGCAGCACCATCGGCCGGCCGAAGAACATCGAGTCCGATTTCTTCCATCGCCACGTGATCTCCGACGACGTGGTGCAGAAGATGATCGCAGCCCAGCCCGACAACCTCAAGCAGCTGGTGACCGGCTTCGCCGCCGGCTACAACCGCTATGTGCGCGACGTCAAGGCCAAGGCCGGCGCCAACGCGGCCTGCGCCAGCGAGGCCTGGGTGCGGCCGGTGAGCACCGACGACATCTACCGCCGCATGTACGCGGCCAACCTCGCGGGCGGCTACAGCAACTTCCTGCCCCACATCGCCGGCGCGCTCGCGCCCGCGGCAAGCGGCCCCACCCAGCTGAGCGCGCGCAAGGCGGCAGCGCAGTTCGCGTCCGCGACGATGCAGCTGCCCGAACTGCAGGTGGGCGGCCACGAGGGCGTGGGCAGCAACATGATCGGCTTCGGCACCGCCGCCACCGGCGACGGCAGCCCGCTGCTGTTCGGCAACCCGCACTGGTACTGGCGCGGGCCCGACCGCTTCTACCAGGCGCAGCTCACCATCCCGGGCCAGCTCAACGTGAGCGGCACCTCCTTCCTCGGCATCCCGGTGATGCTGATCGGCTTCAACGACAACGTGGCCTGGAGCCACACGGTGTCGACCGCGCGCCGCTTCGGCTTCTTCGAACTGAAGCTGGCGTCCGGCAACCCGACCAGCTACCTGCGTGACGGCGTGACCGTGAAGATGCAGGCCACCGCCATCACCGTGAAGGTGAAGCAGAGCGACGGCGGCGTGTCGCCCGTGACGCGCACGCTCTACAAGTCGGAGTACGGCCCGATGGTCAACCTCGGCCTGCTGAACCCGGCGCTGGCCTGGAACCAGACTACGGCCTTCGCGATGCGCGACATCAACGGCGAGAACTACCGCACCTTCCGCAACTGGCTGCGCTGGAACCAGGCGAAGTCGCTCGACGAGTTCATCGCCATCCAGCGCGAGGAAGCGGCCATTCCCTGGGTCAACACCGTGGCCGTGGGCCGGGGCACGGCCAAGGCCTGGTACGCCGACATCGGCGCGGTGCCCAACGTGTCGCCGGCCCAGACCACGAGCTGCACCACGCCCACCGGCCTGTCGCTGCGCGCCAGCCTGCCGCGGGTGCCGATCTTCGACGGCTCGCGCGGCTACTGCGACTGGCAGACCGACGCCGACTCGGCGCAGAAGGGCGCGATCGGCGCCTCGCGCATGCCCAGCCTGCAGCGCGAGGACTATGTGGCGAACATGAACGACAGCTACTGGCTGACGCAGCCCAAGGCCCCGCTGACCGACTACCCCGACATCATGGGCCCGGCCGGCACCGAGGCCGTGAGCTTCCGCACCCGCATGGGCAACCGGCTGGCGCAGGAGCGCCTGGCGGGCACCGACCGCTACGGCGGCAACCGGGCCACCAGCGACATCGTGCAGCGCATGGTGCTCAACAGCCGCGTGCTGACGGCCGAGCTGTTCAAGAACGACGCGCTGGACCTGGTGTGCGCCACGCCGAAGATCACGGTCGCGACGGACCCGCAGACCAAGGAGGCCATCGGCCGCGACGTCGACACCGGCCCGGCCTGCGCCGCGCTGCGCAACTGGGACAACACCGGCACCGTCGCTTCGCGCGGCGCCCATGTGTGGGACGAGTTCTGGAATCGCGCCGCGCTGATGCCGGCCGCCACGCTCTACAACGTGCCCTTCGATGCCAAGGATGCGGTCAACACGCCGCGCGATCTCAAGGCCACGGCCGCAGCCGGCCTGCAGCAGGCCTTCGGCGCCGCCATCGCGCGCATCGAGGCCAGCGGCTACGCCCTGGACGCGCCCCGCGGCGAGGTGCTGTTCGCCACCCGCGGCGGCCAGAAGATCCCGCTGTACGGCGGCTGCGGCGGCCCGGGCTACTTCACCATCGCCTGCTCGGAGAACCGGCTCGACAAGGGCGGCTACAGCATGGACGCCAACCCCAACGGCAACAGCTACATGCAGGTGGTGCGCTTCCCCGAAGGCGGTGTGGACGCCCGCACCTTCCTGACCTTCTCGCTGTCGGACGACCCGGCCTCGGCGCACAACGGCGACTACACCCGGGCCTACAGCGCGGGCCAGTGGCTCAAGGTGCCCTTCTCCGAAGCCGAGATCGCGGGCGACGCGGCACTGCGCAGCACCTCGCTGAGCGAATAAGCACCGGCGCCTTCCGCGCGACCGGCACGGCCTCCGCCGTGCCGGTCTTTTTTTTTGGGCGCCCCCGCCGACCGCCCACATTGCCAAACGGCAATGTGTTCGTCATGCACGCGCGGCCTCTGTCTTCCTACCATCGCCTGCGCACTTCCCGTGCCCGTCGCGGCGCTCGCGCGCGCCGTCGCGATTCATTGCATCTACAGGAGACAAAGGTTGAAAATCAAAAGTCAGAGAGACTTCTACTCGGGCGTGCTTTTCAGCGCCTTCGGCGTGGCTTTCGCCTGGGGCGCCACCACGTACAACGTGGGCAGCGGCGCCCGCATGGGCCCGGGCTACTTCCCGCTGATCGTCGGCATCCTCATGGCCATCATGGGTTCGCTGATCGCGCTCAAGGCGCTGATCCTCGAGACCGAGGACGGTGAACCGATCGGCAGCATCGCCTGGCGCCCGCTGGGCTTCGTGATCGGCGCCAACCTGATCTTCGGCGTCCTGCTGGGCGGCCTGCCGAGCATCGGCCTGCCGCCGATGGGCCTGATCGTCGCGATCTACGCGCTGACCTTCATCGCCAGCCTCGCCGGCGACCAGTTCAGCTTCAAGGGTGTCGCCGTGCTGGCGACCATCCTCGCGCTCGGCAGCTACCTCGCCTTCGTGGTCGCGCTGAAGCTGCAGTTCCCGGTCTGGCCCACGTTCATCGGCTGAGCACGCACACCACAACGAGACACAAGCACTCATGGACCTGATCACGAATCTCTCGATTGGTTTCGGCGTCGCCTTCACGGCGCAGAACCTCGTCTACGCCTTCGTCGGCTGCCTGCTGGGCACGCTGATCGGCGTGCTCCCCGGCATCGGCCCGGTCGCGACCATCGCGATGCTGCTGCCCGCCACCTACGCGCTGCCTCCGGTGGCCGCGCTGATCATGCTGGCCGGCATCTACTACGGCGCCCAATACGGTGGCTCGACCACCGCCATCCTGGTCAACCTGCCGGGCGAATCCTCCTCGGTGGTGACCGTGATCGACGGCTACCAGATGGCCAGAAAAGGCAGGGCCGGGCCCGCGCTCGCTGCGGCCGGCCTGGGCTCCTTCTTCGCCGGTTGCGTGGGCACCCTGATCCTGGCCGCCTTCGCGCCGCCGCTGACCGAGCTGGCCTTCAAGTTCGGCCCGGCCGAGTACTTCTCGCTGATGATCCTGGGCCTGATCGGCGCCGTGGTGCTGGCGTCGGGCTCGCTGCTCAAGGCCATCACGATGATCCTGTTCGGCCTGGCGCTGGGCCTGGTCGGCACCGACGTGAACTCGGGCGTGGCGCGCTACAGCTTCGACATCCCCGAACTGACCGACGGCATCGGCTTCATCGCCATCGCCATGGGCGTGTTCGGCTACGGCGAAATCATCGCCAACCTGGCCGTGCCCGAGCACGAGCGCGAAGTGTTCACCGCCAAGGTCAAGGGCCTGTGGCCCACCAAGCAGGACTTCAAGGACATGACGCCCGCGG
Organism: Variovorax sp. UMC13; assembly: GCF_014170375.1. Lineage (GTDB taxonomy): Bacteria > Pseudomonadota > Gammaproteobacteria > Burkholderiales > Burkholderiaceae_C > Variovorax. The sequence continues at coordinate 17,020 of NZ_LZZW01000016.1, forward strand.
TGCTGCGCGGCACGGCGCTGGGTTCTGCCCTGGGCATCCTGCCGGGCGGCGGCGCCCTGCTGTCGGCCTTCGCGGCCTACACCATCGAGAAGAAGATGAAGCTCAAGGCGGGCGAAGTGCCCTTCGGCAAGGGCAACATCCGCGGCGTGGCGGGCCCCGAGTCGGCCAACAACGCTGGCGCGCAGACCTCCTTCATCCCGCTGCTGACCCTGGGCATCCCGCCCAATGCCGTGATGGCGCTGATGGTCGGTGCCATGACCATCCACAACATCCAGCCGGGCCCGCAGGTCATGACCAGCAACCCCGAACTGTTCTGGGGCCTGATCGCCTCGATGTGGATCGGCAACCTGATGCTGATCGTGCTGAACCTGCCGATGATCGGCATCTGGATCAAGCTGCTGACCATTCCCTACAAGTGGCTGTTCCCGGCGATCGTGCTGTTCTGCGCGGTGGGCGTGTACTCGGAGAACAACAACACCTTCGACGTCTGGATGGTCGCGATCTTCGGCATCGTGGGCTACGCCTTCCTCAAGCTGAAGTGCGAACCCGCGCCGCTGCTGCTGGGCTTCATCCTGGGCCCGATGATGGAAGAGAACCTGCGCCGCGCGCTGCTGCTGTCGCGCGGCGACTGGAGCGTGTTCGTGATGCGGCCGATCTCCGCGGGTCTGCTGGCGGCCGCGCTGCTGCTGCTGGTGGTGGTGTTGCTGCCGGCCGTGAAGGCCAAGCGCGAGGAAGCTTTCGTCGAGGACTAGGACCACCTCCGAGGCGCCTGCGGTGCCTCACCAACAAGAAAGCCGCCCCTCGGGGCGGCTTTCTGCTTTGGGGGGTGAGGACTGAATCAGCTGCCGTCGCCGCGCTTGGCAAGCAGTGCCACCAGTTCGGGCACCAGCGTCTGCGGATCGCTGCCGTTCACCGCGCCCTCGAAGGTCTGGCGCACGCCTTCGGCAATCGCGCGGGCCGAGTGGCTGTCGCTGGCCATGGTGGTGTAGTAGCCCAGGTCCTTGAGCGCGTTCGACATCGCGAAGCGCAGGCCGTTGGGGTCCTTGGCCAGCAGGAAGGGCTTGAGGCGCTCCAGCGCGGTGCCGCCGCCGCCGCCCTTGCTCAGCACGTCGACGAAGACCTCGGGCGCCACGCCCGCGCGTTCAGCGCAGGCCGCGGCCTCGGCGATCAGCGCGACCGAGCCCAGCGACACGTAGTTGTGCAGCAGCTTCATGCGGTGGCCGGCACCGACGCCGCCCGCGTGCGTGATGTTCTCGGCGAAGCAGGCCAGCAGCGGCCGGCATTCGGCAAACAGCGCGTCGTCGGCGCCCACCAGCAGGTTGAGCCGGCCTTCGGCGGCTTCCTTGGGCGTGCGCGTCATGGCCGAATCCATGAAGCGGCCGCCGGCTTCGGCCACCACCTGGGCCAGCCGCTCGGTCGAGGCCGGGATGGCGGTCGAGCAGTCGATGATCACCGTGCCCTTGCGCAGGCCCTGGAGCACGCCGCCCTCGCCCAGCAGCACCGCCTCGACCTGGGGCGAGCCGGTGACACACAGCAGCAGCACGTCGACCGCCGCGGCCAGTTCGCGCGCGGTCTGGAAGGTGGTGACGCCCGCGGCCTTGAGGGTGTCGAGCGGCTGGTTGCCCGCGTGCTCGAGCACCGCCAGCGCATGGCCGTGCTTGACGATGTTGCTGGCGATCCCGTGGCCCATCATGCCGACGCCGATCAGGCCGATCTTCTTGTTGTTGCTCATTGCATCTTCTCCTGCGAAAAATTCAGTGCTGTGTTCATGCCTTGGCGCGCGCCGGCCGGCCGAGGCCGCCCGCGCACACGTACTTGATTTCGACATAGTCGTCGACGCCGTACTTGGAGCCTTCGCGCCCGACGCCCGATTCCTTGATGCCGCCGAAGGGCGCGAGCTCGGTCGAGATCAGCCCTTCGTTGAGCCCGACGATACCAACCTCCAGCGCCTCGGCCACCTGCCAGGCGCGCGCATAGTCCTGGGTGTAGAAATACGCGGCCAGGCCGAAGGGCGTGTCGTTGGCCATGGCCACGGCCTGGTCGTCGGTCTCGAAGCGGATCAGCGGCGCCACCGGGCCGAAGGTCTCTTCCTGCATCAGCTTCGATTTGGGCGACACGTCCGACAGGATGGTCGGCGTGAAGAAGCGGCCGCCCAGCGCGTGCGCCTGGCCGCCGGTGACGATGCGCGCGCCCAGCGCCACCGCGTCGGCGATGTGCTCGCGCACCTTGGCCACGGCCGCGTCGTCGATCAGCGGGCCGAGGTTCACGCCGGGCTGGAGGCCGTTGCCGACCACCTGGGCCTCGACCGTCTGGCGCAGCTTCTCGGTGAAACGGTCGTAGATGCCGGCCTGCACGAAGATGCGGTTGGCGCACACGCAGGTCTGGCCCGCGTTGCGGAACTTCGAGGCCATCACGCCGGCCACGGCCGCGTCGAGGTCGGCGTCGTCGAACACGATGAAGGGCGCGTTGCCGCCGAGTTCCATCGACACCTTCTTGACCGTGGCCGCGCACTGCGCCATCAGCTGCTTGCCGACCTCGGTCGAGCCGGTGAACGAGAGCTTGCGCACCACCGAAGAGCCGGTGAGCTCACCGCCCACGGTGGCGGCCGAGCCGGTCACCACATTGAGCACGCCGGCCGGGATGCCCGCCTCGGCCGCCAGTTGCGCCAGCGCCAGCGCCGAGTACGGCGTGGCCGAGGCCGGCTTGATCACGATGGTGCAGCCGGCCGCGAGCGCGGCGCCGGCCTTGCGGGTGATCATCGCGTTGGGGAAATTCCAGGGCGTGATGGCCGCCACCACGCCCACGGGCTGCTTGAGCACCACGATGCGGCGGTCGAGCGAAGCGGCCGGGATGATGTCGCCGTAGACCCGCTTGGCCTCTTCGGCGAACCACTCGATGAAGCTCGAGCCGTAGGCGATCTCGCCCTTGGCCTCGGCCAGCGGCTTGCCCTGCTCGAGCGTAAGCAGCATCGCGAGGTCGTCCTGGTGCGCCATGCACAGGTCGAACCAGCGGCGCATGAGCCGCGAGCGCTCCTTGGCGCTGGTCTCGCGCCAGCCGGGCAGCGCGGCGTTGGCCGCATCGATGGCGCCGCGCACGTCGGCCGCGGTCAGGCGCGGCACGCTGCCGAGCACGCTGTCGTCGGCCGGGTTGGTGACCTGCAGGGTGGCGCCGTCTGCGGCATCGACCCAGCGGCCGCCGATGTGGCATTGCTGGCGGAACAGTTCGGGGTGCTGGAGTTTCATGGTGATGGGTGTGAGGGTGGGGGTCAGGAAAGCAGGTTGTCGGGGGTCTCGCCGCGCGCCAGGGCTTCGATGCCGCGGATCAAGAGCCAACCCATGGCGTCGCGCGTCTCGTGCGTGGCGCTGCCAATGTGTGGCGAGAGGAACACGTTGTCCAACGCGCGGTAGCCCGGATGCACGTTCGGCTCGTTGGCGAACACGTCGAGGCCGGCGCCGCGCACACGGCCGCTCTGCAGCGCGGCGATCAGGGCCGCGTCGTCGATCAGGTCGCCGCGCGAGATGTTGACCACCACCGCGCCCTCGGGCAGCAGGGCCAGCCGTTGCGCATCGAAGGTGCCGCGCAGGGACGGCGCACCGGGTGCCGCGACCATCAGGATGTCGCTGGCCGCGAGCAGGCAGTCGAGCGTGGCGTGATAGGTCGCGCCCTCTTCCTGCGCGGCGTCGAGCCGGCTGCGGTTGTGGTAGTGGATCTGCAGGCCGAAGGCGCGCGCGCGCACCGCGATCGCGCGGCCGATGCGGCCCATGCCAAAGATGCCCAGCCGGCGCCCGACCAGGCCCATGCCCAGCAGCTGGGTGGGCGCCCAGCCGGCCCAGGCGCCGCTGCGCACCAGGCGGTCGGCCTCGAAGCCGCGACGGCAGGCGTTGAGCAGCAGCATCAGCGCGATCTCGGCGCAGGCGTCGCTGAGCACGTCGGGCGTGTGCAGCACCCGCACGCCGGCCGCGCGCGCGGCCGCCAGGTCGATGTGGTCGTGGCCGACCGAGAGCGTGGCGATGGTGCGCAGCGTGGGCGCCAACTGCGCGATGGTGGCCGCGTCGACCGCTTCGGTGGCGCTGACGAACAGCACTTCGCTGCCGTGCGCGCGGCGCGCGATCTCGGCGGAGGCAAGGATGCTGTCGTCCTCGTTCAGCTGCAGTGCGAAGCGCGCGTGCAGCGCGGTCTCGACGGCGGGTGTGAAGCGGCGGCAGAGGAAGGCACGGGGACGGTCGGCAGGGGTCATGGGCTCTCAGGGTTTTCATGCATCGTTGCGATGCAGCGTGTTGTCTCCAGTCGTATTACAAATACGTCATATCACTTTGTCAAGAGAAGAGACTGAAGTGATATTCTTCGCAGCTTCAGAAACGCCCATATTCCAAGCACACATGGCCTTCTCCCAAACCGACGATCCGAGCGCACGCCCCGCAGCGGAGGGCACGCTGGCCGACCGCGTCACGGGGCTCATCGCCGCCGACATCCGCGCCCGCGTGTACCCGGTCAACACCCGGCTGCCGACCGAGCTGTCGATGACCGAGCAGTACGGTGTGAGCCGCACCGTGGTGCGCGAGGCGATCTCGCGCCTCAAGTCCGAAGGCCTGGTCGAGACGCGCCAGGGCAGCGGCACGGTGGTGCGCGATCCCAAGGTGTCGGACGCCTTCCGCCTGGGCCAGCCCAGCGAGAACCCGGCCGAGGGCGTGCTGCGCATCCTCGAGCTGCGCCGCGGCATCGAGGCCGAGATGGCGGCGCTGGCGGCCGAGCGCCGCAGCGGCGCCGAGATGACGCTGATCCAGCAGGCGCTGCGTGCCATCGCCCGCGCGGTCAAGGACGGCGGCGACGGCGTGGCGGAAGACCTGGCCTTCCACATCGCGATCTCGCACGCCGCGCACAACCCGCACTACACCGAGCTGCTGGGCATGCTCACACGCGCGCTGCACGACGCCATTCGCCTGACCCGCACCAACGAGGCGCGGCGGCCCGAACTCGCGGCCCAGGTGCTGGCCGAACACGAGGCGATCTGCGCTGCGATCAAGGCACGCGACCCGGCGGCGGCGCGCACCGCGGCCTTCCTGCACATGCGCAACACCGGCGAGCGCATCGAGCAGGCCGGCAAGGATTTCTGGACCGGCGACAGCCGTGCCGCCGCCCAGCGCGTGGCGCGCGTCAAGCTGGGCGAGGGCCCGCGCGGCGGTTCGCTCCCGCGCTGAACCTCCGCAGAGACTCTCCGCAGAAACCCGGTCCTCCGGCGCAAAGTTGTGTGATAGATTCATCACACAACTTCAACGGCAACGTACCTTGAACGACTGAGACAGGCACCGGCACGCTGCGGCCGGGGCGGGTGCTCGCGTCGAGGTTTCGACCGTCAACGATCGCCGCGCCATGACCCTTCCCCGCGTTCTGCTGACCGATCCGCTGCATCCCGATGCGCGGGCACGCCTGGCCACCTGGGCCGAGATCGCGCAACTGCCCGACGGCCTCTCGCGCGCACAGAGCGATGCGGCATTGCGCGAAGCGGTGCGGCAGGCCGAAGGCCTGGTGGTGCGCCGCCTGCTGCCCACCGACCTGTTCGACGGCCCGAACGCGCTGCGCTGCGTGATGCGCCAGGGCGTGGGGCTGGACTTCATCCCGGTCGAGCGCGCCACGGCGAAGGGCATCCCGGTGGGCAACACGCCGGCCGTCAATGCCAACGCGGTGGCCGAGTACGTGTTCGCGGCGCTGCTGGCGCACAGCCGGCAGCTCGCGGCCTTCGACGCCAGCGTGCGGGCCGGCGACTGGGCGGCCCGCGCGCAGGCCGGCGCGCGCACCTATGAACTGCGGGGCCGCACGCTGGGGCTGATCGGCTACGGCGCGATCGGCCAGCGCATCGGCGCCATCGCCATGCAGGGCTTCGGCATGGCGCTCGCGGTCTGCACCGGCACGCCGTCGAAGGTGCCGGCCGGTATCGCCACGCTCACGATCGAGGCCCTGTTCGCGGCCAGCGACGTGGTGGTGATCGCCTGCCCGCTCACGCCGCAAACGCGCGGCCTGGTCAACGCGGCGGTGCTGGCCCATGCGAAGCCCGGCGCGGTACTGGTCAACGTGGGCCGCGGGCCGGTGCTGCGCGAGGACGACCTGGCCGCGGCGCTGGCCGAAGGCAGGCTCGCGGGCGCGGTGCTCGACGTGTTCCAGACCCAGCCGCTGCCCGCCGACAGCGCGCTGCGCCGCCACCCGGGCGTGCTGCTCACGCCGCACCTCGCGGGCCTCACGCAGGAGGCCGAGCGCGCGATGGGCCTGATGGCCGTCGACACGCTGGCGGCCGTGCTGCTGCGCGGCGAGCAGCCGCCCCACATCGTCAATCCCGAGGTCTTCGCCCGGCCGTCCACAGCCGGCGCCTGACCGCATCCTTCCCCACCCTTCCACGCACCCCAGGAGACCTCCCTTGAAGATCACCCGCATCACCGCCGTGCCGCTGTCCTACCGCCTGCCCGAAGGCAAGACCGTGACCATGGGCATCGGCAGCACGCTCAAGCGCGACTGCATCATCATCCGCGTCGAGACCTCCGAAGGCATCACCGGCTACGGCGAGGCGCACCCGGGCCGCAGCCCCGGCGCGATCGTGGCGCTGGTCCACAACACGCTGCAGCCGCTCTTGGTCGGCATGAACGCGACCGACGTGGTGGGCGCCTGGCAGCGCGTGCACCGCATGCAGCTGTCGAGCCACGGCCTGGGCGCGGGCACCTGCCTGGCGCTGTCGGGCATCGACATGGCGCTGTGGGACATCCGCGGCAAGGCCGCCAAGATGCCGCTGTACGAACTGCTGGGCGGCTCGCACCGTCGCATCCCGGCCTATGCGGGCGGCATCGCGCTGGGCTACCAGCCGGCCGAGGCCATGGCCGAGGAGGCGCAGTCGTACGTCGAGCAGGGCTACAAGGCCGTCAAGCTGCGCATCGGCGACACGGTGAAGAACGACATCGCCCGCGTGCGCAAGGTGCGCGAGGTGCTGGGCGAGGACATCGACATCCTGACCGACGCCAACACCGCCTACACCATCGCCGACGTGCGCCGCGTGCTGCCGGCGCTGGCCGACATCCAGGCCGGCTGGCTCGAGGAGCCCTTCGCCTGCAACGACTTCGCGTCCTACCGCGAGGCCGCGAAGATCACGCCGCTGGTGCCGATCGCGGCCGGCGAGAACCACTTCACCCGCTTCGAGTTCGGCCAGATGCTGGACGCGGGCGCGGTGCAGGTCTGGCAGCCCGACCTGTCCAAGAGCGGCGGCATCACCGAGGGTGTGCGCATCGCGGCCATGGCCTCGGCCTTCCGCATCCCGGTGCATGCCCACAGCTCGGCCACCGGCCTCAACCACGCGGCCACGCTGCACTTCCTCGCGGCGACCGAGAACGCGGGCTACTTCGAGGCCTGCGTGTCGAAGTTCAACCCCTTCCGCGACATGTTCGGCAGCACCTTCGCGATCGGTGCCGACGGCTGCGTCGAGCCGCCCAAGGGCCATGGCCTGGGCATCGAAGTGGACGAGAGCCTCTTCGACAAGTACCCGATGGTCGACGGACCCGGCTACGTCGTGAAGTTCTGAGACGGCCCCACCCATAGAAAAGAAAACGGAGACAAGCCATGACCATCGCGAAACGAACCCTGCTGCGCCTGCTGGCACCGCTGTGCCTGGGCCTGACGGGCCTCACGCTCGGCGGCATCGCAAGCGCCGACGACTACCCGAGCAAGCCCGCGCGCATCATCGTCCCCTACACGCCCGGCGGCTTCAACGACACGCTGGCGCGCACCGTCGGCGACCGCCTGTCGAAGGTGTGGAAGCAGTCGGTGGTGGTGGACAACCGCCCCGGCGGCAACACGGTGCTGGGCAACAACCTGGCGGCCAAGGCACCGGCCGACGGCTACACCATGCTGATCACGCCGCTGCCCTTCTCGGCCCTGCCCGCGCTCTACGGCGCCAAGCTGCCCTACAACGCGACGGCCGACTTCCAGCCGCTGGTGTGGGCCGGCTACACGCAGAACGCGCTGGTGATCCGCCCCGACCTGCCGGGCGTGAGCAACCTCAAGGAACTGATCGACTTCGCGAAGAAGAACCCGGGCAAGCTCAACTACGGCTCGACCGGTTCGGGCTCGTCGAACCACCTGTCGATGGAGCTGTTCATGAGCATGACCGGCACCAAGATGACCCACGTGCCCTACAAGGGTAGCGCGCCCGCGGTGATGGCCATGCTGGGCGGCGAGATCGACGTGCTGTTCGACAACGTGCCCAACCTGATGCAGCAGATCAAGGCCGGCAAGCTCAAGCCGATCGCGGTGACCGGCACCGAGCGCGCCGCGCTGCTGCCCGACACGCCCACGGTGCAGGCCGCCGGCGTGCCGGGCTACGAGGTGATCGTCTGGTTCGGCATGCAGATGCCGGCCGGCGTGCCCAAGGCCATGGTCGACCGGGCCAACAAGGACATCGTCGCGATCCTCAAGGACCCCGAGGTGGTCAAGCAGTTCCGCGACCAGGGCGTGGAGGTGGTGGCCAGCACCCCGGAGGCCTTCGGCCAGCTGCTGCAGAAGGAAATCCCCAAGTGGACCAAGGTGGTCAACGACGCGGGCGTGAAGATCGAGTGAGCGCCCGGGGCCGGCAGGATGCCGGCCGATCTTCTGCACGGAAATGGCACGCCGGCCTACGCGGCCGGACCTCCGCGATCGATAGAAAGAGGCTTTCCCCTCCCTCCTCTTTCTTTCAATCACGGAGTTCAGTGATGGCCACCCAAGACAACGACAAGACCGCCCCCATGACCGCCAAGCAGAAGGCGGTGCAACCCGACCTCGACCAGCAGAGCCACGAGACGCAGAAGTTCGGCGAGATCGTCAAGCTGCCCAACGGCCTTTCGGAAAAGGTCTGCAAGGAGAGCGTGGCGCTGCTCAACCAGTGCCTGGCGGACACGATCACGCTGCGCGACATGTACAAGAAGCACCACTGGCAGGTCGTCGGCCCGACCTTCAACCAGCTGCACCTGATGTACGACCAGCATTTCGAGGCCCAGGTGCTGCTGGTCGACATCCTGGCCGAGCGCATCCAGCTGCTGGGCGGCATCGCGCTGGCCATGGCACCGGACATCGCCGAGACCACCAAGATCCCGCGCCCGCCGCGCGGCCGCGAGCCCGCCGCGGTGCAGATCCGCCGGCTGGCCGAAGCGCACGAGCTGATCATCGTCGAGGCCCGCAAGGCGGCCAAGAAGGTCGACGAGGCCGGCGACGACGGCAGCAACGACGTGTTCGTGAGCAACGTGCTGCGCACCAACGAGCTGCAGGTCTGGTTCCTGACCGAGCACCTGGTGGCTGCTTCGCCCGTCACGTCCTGATCCTTCCTGCTCGACGCGCACGCCGCGCGTCGGTCAGTGGCGGCTGAACTCCTGGTTCAGTCCCAGCGTGAGCGTGCGTAGCCGCTCGGGCCCCAGGCGCATGAAGCCCAGGTCGACGCTGGTCGTCGGCGTGAGGTTGATGCGCGCGCCCAGGCGCGAGGCCCACAGGCCGCTGGCCCGGTTGCGCTCCGCGATCAGCGACAGCGCATCGCCCAGCGCCCATTCCAGGGCCAGGCCCTTGCGCACCGTGCGCTCGCCGTCGCCCGTGCCCCAGTCCGCGCCCAGGTTGGCATGGACCTGCAGGCGCTGGCTGAGCGCCCAGGTCACGGGCAGCACGAACTGGCCGCCGGCCCGGCCGCCATGCACCGCATCGACGCCGAGCGTCACCGACAGCGCCGCGCTCCAGCGGGCCTGCGGGTCGTCGCCGAGGAAAGTCCACTTGAGTTGCGGCCCGAGCAGCAGCGCGGCCCGCTCGCCGCGCAGCGCGAAGCGGTCGATGTTGAAGCCCAGCTCCACCGGGCCGACCCGGCATGCCGGCCCCAGATGCAGGTTGTTGTCGGCGGCCGAGGCATCGCCCGGGCTGCGGCTCAGCCAGGCCTCGTACTGGCATCGGCCCGGCGCCAGCGTGCCGGCATCGTCCACGTCGAAATGACCGCCGGCCCAGGCGCCGCCGGAGGCGAACAGGCCCAGCACCGAGGCCCAGCGCAGCGCGCGCACGGATTCAGATCTCGAATTGCGGCTGCAATTCGCGCAGCCGCTTGATCGCCACGCCCGCGGCCGCCGTGCGCGTTTCCACGCCCAGCTTCACGTAGACCCGCTCCAGGTGCTTCTTCACTGTGGCCGGGCTGCTGCCCACGATCTCGCCGATGTCGCGGTTGGTCTTGCCCTTGACCACCCAGTACAGCACCTCGGCCTCGCGCGCCGTGAGCTTGAGGCTCAGGCTCATGGCCTCGATCACCGTGGTGTCGGACAGCTCGCGCATGATGATCAGCCAGTCGTCGCCGTCGTCGTCGTGGCCGGTCTGCTGGTGCAGCCGCAGGCTCAGCGCCGAGGGACCGAGCGCGATCGACAGCGCGGGCGGCTCGATCTGCCGCTGCTGCGCATCGGGCAGGTGGCGCGCCAGCCAGTCGAGCACGGCCGGCGGTGCCTGCGGCGCGCTGGTGCCGCAGTAGCGCAGCAGCAGGTCGCGCGCCAGCGCGGTCTGCCAGATCACGCGGCCCTCGGGCAGCCGCACCGTGAGGCTGGCGTAGCCGAAGGCGTCGAGCGCGTTGCGCGCCTGGCCGGCCTGCTGCGCCTCCTGCCGCGCGCGGCGCGCGCCCTGCAGGTGCACGTTCATGCGCGCCAGCACTTCCTTGGGCTTGATCGGCTTGGTCACGTAGTCGACGCCGCCGGCCTCGAGCGCCGCCACCAGGTGCTCGGTCTCGGTGAGCCCGGTCATGAAGACGATCGGGATGTGGGCCGTGGCCGCATCGGCCTTGAGCCGGCGCGCGACCTCGAAGCCGTCCATGCCCGGCATCATCGCGTCGAGCAGCACGATGTCGGGGCGGGCCTGCGCCGCGCGCTGCAGCGCCTGCTCGCCGCTGGTCGCGACCAGCACGGTGTATCCCGATTCGTCGAGCGCGTCGTGCAGCACGGCGAGGTTGTCGGGCACGTCGTCGACGATCAGCACCAGGTCGCTGTTGCCGGCGAAGTCGCGCGCCTTGGGGTCGTTCATCGCGCGCCCTCCGGCTGCGGCGGCGCGCCGCCGTCCATCGCGTCGAAGCGGAACTGGCGCGCCAGGGCCCGCTGGGCCGCGGTCCAGGCGGCGCACTCGGGCTGCGCGGCGTCGATCTCGTCGAGCTGGTTCATGATCCCCCGAAAATAACCCAGTCCGATGGCATCCTGAAGTGCGTGCAGCCGTTCGGCCGCGGGCCGCACCTGCGCCGGGGCGGCGGCGACCGGCGCCTCGCGCGCCGCGGCCACCGCCGTCCACTCGAGCCCCAGCTTGCGCTCGAGCCAGTCGAGCAGCTCGCTGTGGCGCACCGGCTTGACGAAGAAGTCCTCGGGCACGATGCCCACGTCGTTGTCCAGCCGCTTGTCGAAGGCGTTGGCCGAGACGATGGCCACGCAGCGCGGCGCCAGCGGCGCTTCGAACTGGCGGCTGCGGCGGATGGTTTCCCAGCCGTCGATGCCGGGCATCGCGAGGTCGACGAACATCGCGTCGGGCCGGAAGCCGGCCGCCACCAGGTCGAGCGCGTCGTGGCCGCTGGCCGCGGTGCGCAGCTCGAAGCCCAGCGGCCCCAGGACCTGTACCAGCAGTTCGCGGTCGGCCTCCTCGTTGTCGACCACCAGCACGCGCCGGCGCGCGCCGAGGTAGCCGCGCCGCGGCCGCGCCGGGCCGGGCAAGGGCGCGGCCATGCGCCCCGCGGCGACCGGCGCCGCATGCACGCGCGGCAGGAACAGCCGCACGCGGAACACCGAGCCCTGGCCGGGCGTGCTCTGCACCGACATCTCGCCGCCCATCAGGTCGGTCAGCATCTTGGCGATGGTCAGGCCCAGGCCCGCGCCGGGCGCGCCGGTGCGCGTGGCCGTGCCGCCCGCATCGCCGCGCGCGAAGGGCTCGAAGATGCGCTCGATCTCGGCGGCCGACATGCCGGGCCCGGTGTCCTCGATCTCCAGCGCCGCGAACTCGCGCGCATAGCGCAGCCGCAGCACGACCTCGCCGCGGGCGGTGAACTTGATCGCGTTGCCCAGCAGGTTGATCAGGATCTGGCGCACCCGGCGCTCGTCGGCGCGCACCACCTCGGGCACGTCGCCCGCTGGCTCGAAGCGGAAGGCCAGGCCCTTCTCCGAGGCCTGCAGCTCGAACATGTCGGCCAGCTCGCGCATGGCGGCGGCGAAGGGCATGGGCCGGGCCTGCAGCGTGAGCTTGCCGGCCTCGATGTGGGCGATGTCCAGCGTGCCCTCGATCAGCGACAGCAGGTGCTCGCCGCCGCGCTGGATCACGGCCACGGCCTGCTGCCGGTGCGGCGGCACGGTGGCGTCCTCGCCCATCAGCTGGGCATAGCCGAGGATGGAATTGAGCGGGGTGCGCAGTTCGTGGCTGATGGCGCTGATGTAGCGGCTCTTGGCCTGGTTGGCGTGGTCGGCCTGCTCGCGCGCATCGTCGGCGCTCTGCTTGGCGGCCTGCAGCGCGCGGTCGGTCTCCTTGTGCCGCTCGATCTCGTGCATCAGCAGGTGAGTCTGGCGGTTGGATTCCTCCTGCGCCACCTTGCGGCTCTGGTGCGCCAGCACCAGCCACCAGGCCACGATGCCGGCGATCAGCAGCAGCGCCATGTAGCTCTTGAGGAAGCCCGAGCGCAGCGAGGCCTGCTGCGCCTTGAGGATGGCGCTGGCCGCCTCGCCCGGCGGCAGCATGCCCAGCGCGCTCTCGCCCAGCGCGCGCAGCTCCTGCTGGTAGAGCACGCCAAAGACCGTGGCCAGCAGCGGCACGATGATCAGCGTGAGCAGCAGGAAATGGCCCAGGCCGGTGTCGAGGTAGGGCCAGACGCGCCGCGGCAGCAGCCAGCGCAGCGCCCCCGACCACTGCGTCGACAGGCTCGCCCGCGGCTTGCAGAGGTCGCCGCAGCGCGCGTCGAGGGTGCAGCACAGCGAGCAGATCGCGCCCTGGTAGGCCGGGCAGTGCGCCATGTCGGGCGCCTCGTATTCGCGCTCGCAGATCACGCAGCGCTGGGTGCGCAGCCGCTGGTAGGCGTTGTCGGCCGCGGCGGCGGGCGAGGTCTCGACGCGGGCCCAGCGCACCTGCGTGCGGGCGTCGAAGGCCGGCCCGCGCGCCAGGTAGTAGCGGCCCTGCGTGGCCCAGGCGATCAGCGGTGCCGTGACCAGTGCCGTGCCCATCGCGATCACGGCCGAGAAGGCCTGCGCCAGCGGGCCGAAGGCGCCCAGGTGCGCGGCGATGGACAGCGCCGAGGCCAGCGCCATCGCGCCCACGCCCACCGGGTTGATGTCCCAGAGGTGGGCGCGCTTGAACTCGATGCCCGGCGGCGACAGGCCCAGCGGCTTGTTGATCACCAGGTCGGCCACCACCGCCATCATCCAGGCGATGGCGATGTTGGCGTAGAGGCCCAGCACGTCGCCCAGCGCCTCGAACACGTTCATCTCCATCAGCATGAAGGCGATCAGCGCGTTGAACACCACCCACACCACCCGGCCCGGATGGCTGTGCGTGACGCGCGAGAAGAAGTTGCTCCAGGCCAGCGAGCCCGCATAGGCGTTGGTGACGTTGATCTTGAGCTGCGACACCACCACGAACAGCGCGGTCGCCGCCACGGCCCAGCCGTAGTTCGGCAACACGTACTCGAAGGCCGCGAGGTACATCTGGTTGGGATCGACCGCGCGCTCGGGCGGCACCATGTGGCCGATGGCGAGATACGCCAGCATCATCCCGCCCAGCATCTTGAGCACGCCCATCACCACCCAGCCCGGCCCGCCCATCAGCACGCCGCCCCACCAGCGGGCCCGGTTGGCCGCCGTGCGCACGGGCATGAAGCGCAGGTAGTCGGCCTGCTCGCCCAGTTGCGTGATCAGCGCGATGCCCACCGTGAGCGCGGCACCGAAGAGGTGCAGGTTGAAGCCGCCCGCGCGGCCAGAGGCGCCGTTGTAGTGCATCAGACCCGAAAACGCACCAGGGTCGCGCACGATCACATAGGCGAAGGGCACCACCAGCATCAGCAGCCACAGCGGCTGCGTCCAGACCTGGAGCCGGCTGATGGCCGACACGCCGTGTGTCACCAGCGGGATCACGACCAGCGCGCAGACCAGGTAGCCCCAGGCCGGCGGGATGCCCAGCGCCAGCTCGAGCGCGTAGGCCATCACGGCCGCCTCGAGCGCGAAGAAGATGAAGGTGAAGGAGGCGTAGATCAGCGAGGTGAGCGTCGAGCCGATGTAGCCGAAGCCCGCGCCGCGCGTGAGCAGGTCCATGTCGACGCCGTAGCGCGCGGCGTACACACTGATCGGCAGGCCGGCCAGGAAGATGATCAGCCCGGTCGCCAGCACCGCCCAGAAGGCGTTGAGAAAGCCGTACTGCACCAGCAGCGTGGCGCCGACCGCTTCCAGGATCAGGAACGAAGCGGCGCCGCCGAAGGCGGTGTTCGCCACCCGCCATTCGGACATCTTGCGAAAGCGCTGCGGCGTGTAGCGCAGCGCATAGTCCTCGAGCGTTTCACTGGCCACCCAGCTGTTGTAGTCGCGCCGGACCTTGACGATGCGCTGCGGCGCGTCGTCGGGCGAGGGAGGCGTCGGTGGCGGGGTGGCGTCGATCACCCCTTTTCGGTGCATCTTCCGTGCCACGGCACGACTGTTGCATATTCCCCTCTTCAGGCCCCCGGGCCTCCACGCATCCTTTTCTGTCCCATGGAACTCACGCCACGCGAAAAAGACAAGCTGCTGATCTTCACGGCCGCACTGCTCGCCGAGCGCCGCCAGGCCCGCGGGCTCAAGCTCAACTATCCCGAGGCCGTCGCGCTGATCTCGGCCGCGGTCATGGAAGGCGCGCGCGACGGCAAGAGCGTGGCCGCCTTGATGAGCGAAGGCCGCAGCGTGCTCACCCGCGCCGACGTGATGGACGGCGTGGCCGAGATGATCCCGGACATCCAGGTCGAGGCCACCTTCCCCGACGGCACCAAGCTGGTCACCGTCCACCAGCCGATCGTCTGACCTCCCCCCTTTTCCTCCTTTCTCTCTTTCCCATTCCCGAGCGGAGACCTCCCATGCGCCTGACGCGTTCTTCCTGTGTCCCTTCCCTGGCCGCCGCCGCGCTCGGCCTGCTGCCGCTGCTGGCCTCGGCCCACGTCGGCGTCGACGGCGCGGCCCACCACGACATCGGTTTCGTGCAGGGCTTCGTGCACCCCTTCACCGGCCTGGACCACCTGGCGGCGATGGTCGCGGTCGGCCTCTGGAGCGCGCTGATCGCCCGCACGGGACGCGACCTGCTCTGGGCCCCGCTGGGCTTCGCCGGCATGCTGCTGGCCGGTGCGCTGCTCGGCCTTGCGGGCGTGCAGGTGCCGGCGGTCGAGCCGATGATCGCGGCCTCGCTGCTGGTGATCGGCCTGCTGGTGGCCACGCGGCTGCGCCTGCCCGGGCCAGTAGCCGCGGCGGTGGTCGGCGTGTTCGCGGTGTTCCATGGCGTGGCCCACGGCTACGAACTGGCGGGCGACCACGGTGCCGGCTTCGCGATCGCCGGCATGGTGCTGGCCACCGCGCTGCTGCACACGGCCGGCATCGCCATCGGCTGGACCCTGCGCCAGCGCGGCGCCTGGCTGCCCCGCGTGGCCGGCGCGGCCGTCGCGCTGTTCGGTGCCGCGCTGCTGGCGCAGCTCGCCTGAGGCCCGGCCCGTGATCCCCGGCGAACTCTTCACCGACGAGGGCGAGCATGTGCTCAACCCCGGCCGGCGCACGCTCACGATGGTGGTGCAGAACACCGCCGACCGGCCGATCCAGGTCGGCTCGCACTACCACTTCGCCGAGGTCAACGGCGCGCTGGGCTTCGACCGCACGGCCGCGCGCGGCATGCGGCTGAACATCGCCTCGGGCACGGCCGTGCGCTTCGAGCCCGGCCAGCAACGCACGGTCGAGCTTTGCGATCTCGCGGGCGACCGCATCGTCTACGGCTTTCGCGGCCTGGTGCAAGGGAAATTGGCATGACCCCCAGTCTTCGCGCACTTCGTGTCGCTTCGCCACCCCCCTTCCAGGGGGCGATGCCAGCGGCCCGGCAAAGCCGGTTCCGCGGCATCTCACGAAAAAAGGAACGCTGAAATGGCGACCATAGGAAGGCGTGCTTACGCGGAAATCTTCGGCCCCACCGTGGGCGACCGCGTGCGGCTGGCCGACACCGACCTCGTGATCGAGGTCGAGGCCGACTACACGCTGCGCGCCGGCGGCTACGGCGAGGAGGTGAAGTTCGGCGGCGGCAAGACGATCCGCGACGGCATGGCGCAGTCGCAGCGGATGCGCGCCGAAGGCGCCGTCGACACGGTGATGACCAACGCGCTGATCCTCGACCATTGGGGCATCGTGAAGGCCGACATCGGCCTGAAGGGCGGGCGCATCGTGGCGATCGGCAAGGCCGGCAACCCCGACGTGCAGCCGGGCGTCGACATCGTGATCGGCCCGGGCACCGAGGTGATCAGCTGCGAAGGCAACATCGTCACCGCGGGCGGCATCGACAGCCACATCCACTTCATCTGCCCGCAGCAGATCGAGGAAGCGCTGAGCTCCGGCGTGACCACCATGCTCGGCGGCGGCACCGGCCCGGCCACCGGCACCTTCGCCACCACCTCCACGCCCGGTCCCTGGCACATCGAGCGCATGCTGCAGGCGGCCGATGCCTTCCCGATGAACCTGGGCTTCCTGGGCAAGGGCAACGCCAGCCTGCCGGCCGCGCTGCACGAGCAGATCGACGCCGGCGTGATCGGCCTCAAGCTGCACGAGGACTGGGGCACCACGCCCGCGGCCATCAGCAACTGCCTGGACGTGGCCGACGCCACCGACACGCAGGTGGCGATCCACTCCGACACGCTGAACGAATCGGGCTTCGTCGAGAACACCATCGCGGCCGTGAAGGGCCGCGGCATCTGCGCCTTCCACACCGAAGGCGCAGGCGGCGGCCATGCGCCCGACATCCTGCGCGTGGTGGGCGAGGACAACTTCCTGCCCTCCTCCACCAACCCGACCATGCCCTACACGGTGAACACGCTCGACGAGCACGTCGACATGCTCATGGTGTGCCACCACCTCGATGCGGGCATCGCCGAGGACCTGGCCTTTGCCGAGTCGCGCATCCGCAAGGAGACCATCGCGGCCGAGGACATCCTGCACGACCTGGGCGCGATCAGCATGTTCAGCTCCGACAGCCAGGCCATGGGCCGGGTGGGCGAGGTGATCATCCGCACCTGGCAGACGGCGCACAAGATGAAGCAGCAGCGTGGCTCGCTGCCCGAGGACAACGCACGCAACGACAACTTCCGCGCCCGCCGCTACATCGCCAAGTACACGATCAACCCGGCGCTCGCGCACGGCATCGCGCACGAGGTCGGCAGCATCGAGGTCGGCAAGTGGGCCGACCTGGTGGTGTGGAAGCCTGCCTTCTTCGGCGTCAAGCCCTTCACCCTCATCAAGGGCGGCAGCATCGCCATGGCCGCGATGGGCGACCCCAGCGCCTCGATCCCGACGCCGCAGCCGGTGCACTACCGCCCGATGTTCGGCGCCTACGGCCGCTCGCTGCACCAGAGCTCGCTCACCTTCGTCTCGCAGGCCGGGCTCGCGGCCGGCATCGGCGAGCGCTTCGGCCTGCAGAAGACGCTCTGCGCGGTGAAGAACGTGCGCGGCGTGCGCAAGCAGCACATGGTGCACAACGGCTACACGCCCAAGATGGAGATCGATGCGCAGACCTACGCGGTGCGCGCCGACGGCCAGCTGCTGGTGTGCGAGCCGGCGACTTCGCTGCCGATGACGCAGCGGTATTTCCTGTTCTGAGCGCACAACGCACGCGGGCTTGACAGGCTGGGTATTCTTCAAGAACTCCTTTCTTTTCACGGACGCGCTCCGCGTCAGCCAGCCATGCTCAACGCCAACAAACTCATGCCCCAGGGCGGCGGCCTCGCCGCCGTGCTGCTCAAGCGCGCCGCCACCATCGAACTCGACTGGGACGTGCGCCAGAAGAGCCGCTTCGACACCGTCGATTCGCAGGGCCGCCGCATCGGCGTGTTCCTGCCGCGCGGCACGGCCGTGCGCGGGGGCGACGTGCTGGTGGCGGAAGACGGTTCGCTGATCAAGGTGATCGCCGCGCCGCAGGCGGTGCTGGTCATCACGCACTGCACGCAGCACGGCACCCCCTTCGACCTGACGCGCGCGGCCTACCACCTGGGCAACCGGCATGTGCCGATCGAGCTGCGGCCCGACCACCTGAAAATCGAGCCCGACCATGTGCTGGCCGCGATGCTGCGCTCGATGCACCTGATCGTGCGCGAGGCCGAGCAGGCCTTCGAGCCCGAGGGCGGCGCCTATGGCGCCCACGGCGGCGCGCATGGCGGCAGCCACGACCACGGCCACGCGCATGCCCACGGCAAGGCGCCCGTGGGGCCGGTGCTGCATCCGGACGCCTATGCGGGCGGGCACGAGCACGACCATGGCCATTCGCACGGCCACGACCACGACCACACGCACTGATGACCGACGCCGCGGGCGCGATGCCCGCCGCCAGCCTCCTGCAGCTGATCTGGCTGGCCTCGCCGGCCCTGCCGATCGGCGGCTTCTCCTATTCCGAGGGGCTGGAGGCCGGCGTGGAATGGGCCGGGCTGGACAGCGAGGCGCGCGCCTCCGACTGGATCGTCGACCAGCTGCACCTGGGCCTCGCGCGCGGCGACCTGCCGGTGGTGGCGCAATCGATCGCAGCCTGGCGCGGCGCCGACGCGGCGCGCATCGCGGCGCTCAACGCCTGGGTGCTGCAGACGCGCGAGTCGACCGAGTTCCTGCTGCAGACCGAGCAGATGGGCCGCTCCTTCGTCGAGTGGCTCAAGCTGCACCACGGCGACGTGGCGGCGCGTTTCGAGGGCCTGGCGATCACCTACCCCGTCGCCTTTGCCTTCGCGGCGGCGCGCACGCAGGCCAGCCTGCGCGACGGCTGCCTGGCCTTCGCCTTCGGCTGGGCCGAGAACATGATCGGCGCCGCCGTGAAGTCGGTGCCGCTGGGCCAGAGCGCGGGCCAGCGCATGCTGGGGCGGCTGGCACAGGAGATTCCCACTGCCGTCGACCATGCCATCGCGCTCGACGACGACGCGCGCCAGGCTTTTTCGCCGATGCTGGCGGTCTATTCCGCCCGCCACGAAAACCAATACTCCCGCCTTTTCAGAAGCTGACTTCCAGACCACGAGACCCGCCATGTCCTCCGCCCTCCATCACATCGCCCACCGCACCAAGAAACTGCCGCCGCTGCGCGTGGGCATCGGCGGCCCGGTCGGCTCCGGCAAGACCACGCTGCTCGAGATGCTCTGCAAGGCGATGCGCGACAAGTACGACCTGATCGCGATCACCAACGACATCTACACCAAGGAAGACCAGCGCCTGCTGACGGTGTCGGGCGCGCTGCCGGCCGAACGCATCATGGGCGTGGAGACCGGCGGCTGCCCGCACACCGCGATCCGCGAGGACGCCTCGATCAACCTCGAGGCCATCGACCGCATGCTGGCCGACTTTCCCGATGCCGACGTGGTCTTCGTCGAGAGCGGCGGCGACAACCTGGCCGCGACCTTCAGCCCCGAGCTCAGCGACCTCACGATCTACGTGATCGACGTCGCGGCCGGCGAGAAGATTCCGCGCAAGGGCGGGCCGGGCATCACGAAGAGCGACCTGTTCGTGATCAACAAGACCGACCTCGCGCCCTACGTGGGCGCCGACCTGGGCGTGATGGAGGCCGACACGCAGCGCATGCGCAAGCAGCGGCCCTATGTGATGACCAACCTCAAGACGCACACCGGCGTGGCCGAGGTGGTGGCGTTCATCGAGGAACGCGGCATGCTGAACGAGGGCTGAGGCGCCGCCTCAGAGTTCGCTCGCGTCCTTGAGCACGCGCGTCTTGTAGACCAGCCGCACGGTGGCGTGCCCGACCCCGTCGACGCGCTGCAGGTAGACGTCGGCGTCCTCGGTCGCCCAGCTCGCGTAGCGGCTGCCGGGGTCGCGCGCCGCGGTCTCGGCGCCGAAGCGGGCCCGACCCCAGTCCAGCAGGGCGCCGAAGGCGGCATCGCCCCGGTCGGGCAGGCTGTCGGCTGCGGCCAGCCATTCGACGCGCTGCAGCGCCCCCGCGGCAAAGAAGAAGGTCGGGTCGAAGGCCAGGCCCTCGATCAGGCGGGGCGCGCCGCGCCAGAGGCCGGCCAGGCCGCCCGGCAAACGCTGGGGGCGCGCGACACGTTGTGCATCGGGCACGGCATCGCGCAGCGCATCGGCAGACATGCCCAGGCGCACGCCCTCGGGCAGGGACTGGGCCGACGCGACAACGCTGGCGCCGAGCAGCACGGCGGCGGCCAGGAGGCCGCGCGCGGGGAAGGGAAGAACAGCCAAGGGAAAGGTCCAGCGTGAAGAGCGACGGCCGAGTCTGAGGCCTGCGCCGGCCGGAAGTTCAGTGCGGCCTGGCAGCAACAGTGTCACACGCGCCGTCACAACGCAAACAAAACTGGTTCGCATTTGCAATACACTTGTTGCAAGTTCGGTCAGCGCGCAGCACAAAAACATTCTCCAGAAGCGACGTTCCCGGTTTTTCCCGTCGTTTTTCTGGAGTTTCCCCGGATGCCTCAAGTCCATCCCGGCGCAGCCTTGCCGCGCCTGTCCGCCGTCGCCCTGTGCGCCGCCAGCCTCTTCGCCTCCCCCGCCTTCGCCCAATCGGGCACCGCCGATCTCCGTGAGGTCGTGGTCACCGCCTCCGGTTCGGAGCAGGACATCAAGGACGCGCCCGCCTCCATCACCGTGATCAACCGCGCCGAGCTGCAGCAGAAGCGCTTCAACAGCCTGGCCGAGGCGCTGCAGGACGTCGAGGGCGTGGACGTGGGCGCGGCGGCCGGCAAGACCGGCGGCCTCAACATCAGCATCCGCGGCATGCCCAGCGACTACACGCTGGTGCTGATCGACGGCCGGCGCCAGAACGCCGCGGGCAACGTCACACCCAATGGCTTCACCGAGACCCAGACCAGCTTCATGCCGCCGGTGTCGGCGATCGAGCGCATCGAGGTCATCCGCGGTCCGATGTCCACGCTCTACGGTTCCGACGCGATGGGTGGCGTGATCAACATCATCACGCGCAAGGTCGGCAAGGAATGGGGCGGCTCGGTCTCGGCCGACTACACGCTGCAGGAAAGCTCGGACTTCGGCGACACCCGTTCGGGCAAGTTCTACCTGAGCGGCCCGATCCAGCAGGACCTGCTGGGCCTCGCAGTACGCGGCGCCAAGTTCAAGCGCCAGGCTTCGGACATCAGTTACCTCAACCAGCTGGGTGCCGAGGTCGCACCGGTGATGGGCGCCAACCCGGTCAAGTCGGACATCGCCAACTTCGGCGCGCGCCTGACGCTCACGCCCACGCGCGACCACGACCTGAGCCTGGACCTCGACGCCGGCCGCCAGACCTACGACAACGCGCGCGGCCAGCTCGGCACGCTGGGCACCGGCGGCTATGCGCCCGAGCAGAAGTACGACCGCGACCAGCTCACGCTGGCCCACACCGGCCGCTACAGCTTCGGCCGCTGGGACACCAGCTACATGGTCAACCGCACCGAGACCGTCGGCCGCACGATCCCGCCCGGCACGCCGGGCGCCGTCGCCGGTTCGCCGCGCACGCTGGAGGTCGAGAGCCGCGTGCTCGACAGCAAGCTGGTCACCGCGCTGGGTCGACATCTGGTCACCGTGGGCGGCCAGTGGTGGGAAGCCGAGATGAAGGACGGCGTCGCGCCGCAGAGCTTCAGCTTCACGCAGAAGGCGCTGTTCCTCGAGGACGAATGGCGCATCGTCGACAGCTTCGGCCTGACCTTCGGCGCGCGCTACGACGAGCACAGCCTGTTCGGCGGCAAGCTCAGCCCGCGCATCTACGGCGTGTGGAACGCCACGCCCAACTGGACCCTGAAGGGCGGCGTGAGCAACGGCTACAAGACACCGCGCGTGGAACAGCTCGCGCCCGGCATCAACGGCTTCGGCAACCAGGGCCGCACGCCGCTGATCGGCTCGCCCAACCTCAAGCCCGAGACCAGCACCACGACCGAGATCGGCACCTACTACGACAACCTGGCCGGCTTCACCGCCAGCGCCGCGCTGTTCCACAACCAGTTCAAGGACAAGATCACCAGCGGCCCGGGCCTGCCGAACTGCGGCTACCGGCCGTCGCCCAACCGTCCCGGCTGCGTGAGCTTCGGCAACTGGCCGGCAGTCGACACCTTCGGCCAGAGCATCAACGTGGACGAGGCCGTGACACAGGGCCTGGAATTCGCCACCCGGATCCCGCTCGACGCGGCCTGGTCGACGCGGCTGAACTACACCTACACCCACAGCAAGCAGAAAAGCGGCCCGAACCTTGGCAAGCCCCTGACCGACACGCCCAAGCACGCCTTCAACGCCAGCCTGCACTGGCAGCCGGGCGGCGCCTTGTCGGGCTGGGTGCGGGCCGAGGTGCGCAGCGACCGCTTCCGCGACCCGGGCACCACGGCCGCCACCATCGCGGCGAAGAACGCGCTGGGCGACTACAAGGGCTATGGCCTGCTGCACCTCGGCGGCGCCTACCAGGTCAACAAGCAGTGGACGATCAGCGCGGCGGTCTACAACCTGCTGAACAAGAACTTCATCGACTACCGCGCCTACGCGGTGCCGGGTCAGGCCGCGCCGACCTATGGCATCCCCTACGTCAACAACGACGAAGGCCGCCGGCTGTGGGTGTCGGCGACCTACGAGTTCTAGGAAAAAGAGAAGAAGGCGCGGGGCCTCGGCCCCGCGGACACCGTCAGCTGGCGATGCCGAAGCGCGCCAGCTCGAACACCGAGTTGGGCGCGTTGGGGCGCGAGGGCTTGACCACCGCACGTACCGGCTCGGGCCGCTTGAGCGGCTCGGTGTGCAGCTGCACGCCCAGCGCGATCTGGTCGTCGACCAGCTTCTGCAGATGCACCGAGTCGAGGAACTCCACCACCTTGCGGCTCAGCGAATCCCACAGCTCCGGCGTGGCGCAGCGCTGCACGTCCTCGCCCGGCGCGGCGGCCGCGCGGCTCTCGACCGACGGGCCGTCGACCGCGAACAGGATGTCGGCCACGGTGATCGACGCCGCCTCGCGGCCCAGGCCGTAGCCGCCGCCCGGCCCGCGGGTGGAAGCCACCAGGCCGTGCCGGCGCAGGTCGGCGAACATCTGCTCGAGGTAGGACAGCGAAATGCGCTGCCGGCGGCTGAGCACGGCCAGCGAGATGGGGCCGACCTTGCGGTGCAGTGCCACGTCGATCATGGCGACGACGGCGAGACGTCCTTTGGTGCTGAGGCGCATGGTGTTCTCCTAGGTTTAGTTGTCGTGGTTCTGCTCAATGAACTCGAATGGCTGGAACGTTCACTCGTCGCGGCCGCCGGCCAGGCCGAGCAGGGCCAGCAGCGACTGGAAGACGTTGTAGATGCTGAGGTAGACGCCCAGCGTGGCCGAGATGTAGTTGGTCTCGTAGCCGTCCTTCACGCGCTTGAGGTCGTGCAGGATGAAGGCCGAGAAGATGCCGATGGCCAGCACCGACAGCGTGATCATCAGCGCGCTCGACTGGATGAAGAAATTGGCGATGCCGGCCACCAGCAGCAGGATCACGCCGATGAAGAGCCACTTGCCCATGGCCGACAGGTCGCGCTGGATCACCGACGACAGCGTCGCCATGCCCAGGAAGACCGCGCCGGTGCCGGCGAAGGCCGTCATCACCAGGCTGGCGCCGTTGGACAGGCCCAGCACCGTGCCGACCAGGCGCGAGAGCATCAGGCCCATGAAGAAGGTGAAGGCCAGCAGCACCGGCACGCCGGCGGCCGAGTTCTTGGTCTTCTCGATCGCGAACATGAAGCCGAAGGCGCCGCCCAGGAACACGATCATGCCGATGCCCGGGGACATGGCGCGCGTGATGCCGGTGGCCACGCCCAGCCAGGCGCCCAGCACCGTGGGCACCATCGACAGGGCCAGCAGCCAGTAGGTGTTGCGCAGCACCTGGTTGCGCTGCGCGGAGGTGGTCGGCGCGCCGTAAGCGCCGTAGCGGGAGATCGTCTCGTTCATGTGGATGTCCTGGTTGAAAGCACGCGGGCGAAAAAGGGGGAAGCGTCGCTTTGCACTCTAGGGCCTTCAAGCCTTCGAGAAAAGTCGTATTTTCGGCATCGTCCCTTCGTTATTTGTTTACTATGGAAGCGACGCCATGAATTTCAAGCACCTCTATTACTTCTGGGCGGCCGCCAAGGCCGGCGGCATCGTGCGGGCCGGGGAGCAGCTGCACATCACGCCGCAAACCCTGTCCACGCAGATCAAGTTACTGGAAGAGTCGCTGGGCTGCCATTTGTTCCAGAAAAGTGGCCGCGGCGTCGAATTAACGCCAGAAGGACGCACGGCGCTCAGTTATGCCGACCAAATCTTCTCGTTGGGCGCAGAACTCGAGGCGGCCGTGGGCAACCGGCGATCGGGGGTGCGCACGCTCAATTTCCGCGTCGGCATTGCGGACGCGGTGCCCAAGGCCATCGCCTACCGGCTGCTCGAGCCGGCCCTGGCGATCCCGGAACAGGTGCGGCTGATCTGCCACGAGGGGCATTTCCGCGACCTGCTGGGCCAGCTGTCGGTGCAGCGGCTCGACCTGGTGATCGCGAACGAGGCGATGGGCAAGCAGACCAGCGTCAAGGCCTTCAACCACACGCTGGGCACCACGGCCATGACCTTCTTCGCCACGCCGGCCCTGCACGCTGCGCTGGAAGGCGGTTTTCCGCAGTGCCTGGACGGCGCGCCGATGCTGATTCCGGGCTCGGCCTCGGCCATGCGCCAGCGGCTCGACCTCTGGCTGGCCGAGCATGCGCTGCGGCCGCGGCTGATCGGGGAGTTCGACGATGCCGCGCTGCTCAAGGCCTTCGGCGGCGAAGGGCGCGGCGTGTTCATGTCACCCACGGTGCTCGAGGACGAGACCTGTGCGCAATACGGGGTGAAGGTGCTGGGGCGGGCCTCGGAACTGGTCGAAGAGTTCTTCGGCATCTCGGTCGAGCGCCGGATCACGCACCCCTGCGTGGCGGCCATCACGCGCGCGGCGCGACAGCAGTTCTCTCGCAAGTGACAGTGAGCGCGCGCTAGCTCAGGAAGAAGTGATAGGCGGCGCTGAGGCCGATGACCACGGCGGCGAACACCGCCAGGCGCACCCACGGCGAACCGCTCGGGCGCGCGCGCTGGATGGGGGTCGACGGGCTCAGGCTGGCAAAGCGGGTGTCGGGCTTTTCCTTGGCCCAGTCGTAGAAGTTGTCACGCTCGGTATTCATGTAAGCTATTGTATTAACACTAGTACCTTTGTTTCACAGAACAAACCCGGGAAACTGTGCAATGCACACGCTTTTGCGTTCGGCCTCACGCGCCCTCCCGCTTCTGCTGGCCTGGGGAGTGCAGGCCGCGCCGGCGGCGCCCGCGGACGCACTGGCCGACCCGGCCGCCTACCGCGCGATGGCGGCCCGCATGGGCACCGACGACGGCATCGTCTTCCGCTACGGCCTGCCTTCGACCGCGCCGGTCACTGGCACCACCCACCCCGGTCCGCGGCCCAGCAGGAGCTACCGCACGCTGTCGATCCAGCGCGCTGAAGTCCAGGTCGACGGCCTGAAGGGCGACCGCGGCTGCGGCGCCGAGGGCTGGTGCGGCGAGTACCAGATCGGCAAGCGGCTGACCGGGGCAGCGGGCGACTACGCCTCCAGCATCGCCAACGTCGCCTACCTGCCCGACCCCGCGCCCGCGGGCCGGCAGAAGGCCTACGGCCTCGCCAGCCTGCAGGTCAACGGCATCGCGCACAACGTGGTCAGCTGGAAGCCCGAGGTCAGCTGGACCACCTACACCGGCGCCGACAGCGGCTGGAACGACGAGAACACCAAGCGCTTCTCCGGCGACCAGCGCGGCTCGCCGATCGGCACCGTGCCGATGGACCAGCGCCCGGTCGCGGCGGCGCGCGGCTACGGCCGCGGCGGCTGGGTGAACAACACGCTCACCGTCTTCGCCAACGGCTGGATCCTCAGCGCCGGCTCGAACACCTCGCACAACTTCGTCAAGCTCAAGCTGCCGGCCGGCAAGACGCCGACCGCGCTGGCGATCACCAACAGCGGCGAGTTCGCGCTGGTGGCCGTCTGGGACACGGCCGCGCTCAAGGGCCAGGTCGCGGTGATCGCGCTGACCGACGGATGCCAGGGCTGCGAAACCCTGCCGGCCGCGCAGTGGGAAGCGAACTGGGGCAGCCACCGCGACCGCTACCCGGGCCTGCCCGGCCTGGGCAACTACCTGGGGGCCAAGCTGCTGGGCTTCGTCGACCTGCCCGCGGGCATGAAGGCGCCGACCGAGATCAGCGCGAGCACCGGCAAGCCCGACGCCGACTACCAGCGCGTGCGCAACTTCTTCACCGAGCACATCCAGACCGCGGCGCAACGCCGGCGCTACCTCGACGGCGACTTGGCCGACGCCATCGCGCGCACCGGCATGGCGGTGGTGATCTCCAGATCGGAACGCAAGGCCGCCTTCATCGACCTCGGCCCGCTGCTGCGCTTCTACCGCCAGCAGTACTTCGCCGGGACCCAGGCCGACTTCGACGCGCTGCTGCGCCAACGCGGCGACGGCCCGGCCCAGTTCCCGCCAGTCTTCGCGCAGGCGCCCGCGCAGCGGCCGGTGGTGGTGAAGGTGGTCGACCTGCCGCAGCCGCCAACCGCCGTCAAGCTCTCGCTGCAGGCGCCGCATCGCGCCTACATCGCGACAGAGGAAGGCCTGCTGCGCGTGTTCACGCTGGGCGACCGCTATCTCGACCCGCGCGGCAGCGCACGGGGCGCACCCGAGGACATCCGCGAGCGCTTCAGCGTCGCGGTCGGCGCCAACCCGACCAGCATCGCCTACCTGAAGGAGAAGGCCACGCACGGGCGCAGCGCGCTCTACGGCGACCGCCAGCCCGAGGACCATCTGTGGGTGCTGTCGCGCGCCGAACGCAAGGCCACGCTGCTGCAGTTCGACGCCGCCCGGACCACCGCCCGGCCCTTGCTCACGCTGCAGGACAGCCGCATGGGCGACGCGATCGCGATCGAGGACGTGGACAACCACGGCACCGAGAGCTACCTGCTCACGGTCGCCGACTACAGCGGCCGCACGGTGCGCAACTACGCCTACGGGCCGGTCGTGATGTGGACCTACGATCCGGCCACCGCGGCCTGTCCGCGACCCTTGGGCTGCGCGCTGCAGCAGGGGCAGCCCTTCGAGTACGACGGCGGCTACACCCTGCCCGGCCGACCCTTCGCCATCAGCGGCAGCAACATCAACTGAGCCGCCGGCGGGCCGGGGCTCAGTCGACCGCCGCCGTCTCGTCCGACCAGAAGCGGTAGACGTTGCGGCCCGCGCGCTTGGCCGCGTACATCGTCAGGTCGGCGTTCTTGATCAGCGCGTTCACGTCCGCGCAGTCCGGTCCGTACATCGCGATGCCGATGCTGGCCGAGATCGCGCAGTCGTGCTCGAGCACCTTGAAGGGCGTTGCGGCGGCCAGCAGGATGCGCTGCGCGACGGTCTCGATGTCGCCCCGGCCGGCGAAGTCGTCGACGATCACCACGAACTCGTCGCCGCCCAGGCGCGCGGCCGTGTCGGACATGCGCAGGCTGCGGCCCAGCCGCTGCGCGAAGGCCGCCAGCAGCGCGTCGCCCACCTCGTGGCCCAGCGAATCGTTGACCGCCTTGAAACCGTCGAGGTCGATGAACAACAGCGCCAGCGGCGACCCGCGCTGCGCCTTGCCGACCGCATGGCGCAGCAGCTGCATCAGCAGGTTGCGGTTGGGCAGGCCGGTCAGCACATCGAAGTGCGCCAGCTGCCGGATCTGGTCCTCGGAGGCCTTGCGCTGCGTGATGTCCATCACCGTGCCGCGCAGCAGCTGGCCGCCGCCTTCCGCATGGGCGGCCGGCTGCGCCAGTGCGTGCACCCAGCGCACCGCGCCCGAGGGGAGCGAGATGCGGTACTCGGTATCGAATTCCTTGCCCTCGCCCAGCGCGCGGTCGATCAGGCGCATGTAGCGCTCGCGGTCTTCCTCGTGCACCAGCGAGCGGAAGTCCGCGCCGGCCATGCCGCGGTCGAGGGGGTCGAGCCCGAAGATGCGGAAGGTCTCCTTCGACCAGGCGGCCTCGCGGGTCACGGGGTCGAAGCTCCAGCTGCCGAAGTGGGCCAGGCGCTGCGCCTCGGCCAGCATGCGCTCACTTTCCGAGACGGCGCGGAAGGCCGCCTTGAGCTGCTCGCGCAGCGCGCTGATGTGGCCGCCCATCATCGCGAACCAGGGCATGACGACCGCGAACACCAGCAGCTGCAGCCACTCGAGCTGCATGTCGAGGGCCTGCGGCTTGAACAGCTTCAGCAGCCCCAGCACCGCCGCATAGCCGACGACGCTGCCCAGGGCATAGGTCATGAGCGCGGGCGTGCGCAGGCGCAGCGCGCCGAACAGGCTGACCATCGCCAGCAGCACCAGGAACATCGCGCGGCCACCGTCCGCCGCAAAGGCACCGCCCAGCAGCGTGAGGGCCGCGGCGCTCATCTGCGCCACGGTCATGCTCGGATCGACGAGCGTGCGGTTCCATGCGCTGCGGAAGGCCAGGTAGAAGACCCCCACCCAGCCGAGGATGACGCCCAGGATCAGCAGCAGGGGCTGCAGGTGCAGCATGCCCAGCCCGTGCCACACCACCAGCAGCAGGATGACCAGCAGGCTGGTGCCGACGGCGATGCGATAGCTTTGCAATCGAAGGTCCTGTCTTGCGTGTTCAGGTTCGGAGAGAGAGGGCGTGTGCATGACGGGGTGGTCGCGCGCGAAAAGGAAAGGGCTGAACTCTAACGTTCCGCCGCGACCGCGGCCCCGACGGTCTCACCGGCGTGGCATCCCGGCCTCGCCCAGCGAGAAGCGCGCCACCATCTCGCGCGTGATCTGCACCGCGCGGTGCAGGCTCATGTCGATGTGGGCGGTGAGCACGTCCAGCGCGCGCGGCGTGTCGCGCCGCGCGATCAGCGCCACGATCTCGGCGTGGGCGTTGAAGGCGCGGTCGTTCCAGTCCGACTGCTCGATGTCGACGTGCCGCGCGACGTGGATGCGGCGCGTGACCACGTCCATGAAGGCCGCCAGCTCCTTGTTGTGCGACAGCGCCACCAGCCGGCGATGGAACTCCTCGTCGGCCAGCACCATGTCGGCGGTCGCCAGGTCGTCGGAGGCGGCCATCACCAGCTGCCAATAGCTGCCCAGCACCGCGATCTCCTCGTCGCCGGCCCGCTGCACCGCGAGCAGCACCGCCCGGCGCTCCAGCGCGATGCGCACCTGGTAGAGATCGAACACCTCGTCGACGCTGATCGCCTTGCGCAGGAAGCCCTTGTTCATCACGAAGTCGAGCAGGCCCTCGGCGGCCAGCCGGTTCAGCGCCTCGCGCAGCGGCGCGCGGCTCACGCCGAGCTCGCGCCCCAGCGCCTGTTCGTTGATGCGCGCGCCGGGCTTGAAGTCGTAGCGCATGCAGCGCTCGCGCAGCTCCAGGTAGAGCCGCTCCACGCTGCTCTCCTCGCGGGCCTCGCGCGGCGGTCGGGGGCTGGTTCGGCGAGGCGTTCGGGGCATGCGGCGAGTTGGAAAGGGATCGTGGCGATGGCGCCTGGGGGCCGAAGGTCGCAGTCGCTCAGGCGACAGGCCACGCCTCAGTGTAGCGAGCAATGCCGGGGCCGGTCCGATCGCGGAGTTTCCCTAGTAAGGGCCGCGGCCAAAAGTGTCGACACTTGCAGCGGCACCTTCCGAGGATGCCGGACCGCAGGCGCAACCCGCGCGCCAACCCCACAGACACCCCACGCCCGAGGCACGCCATGACCTTGAAAGCCGTCACGCTCGACGACAAGTACACGCTGACCAGCGGCCGCATCTTCATCACCGGCACCCAGGCGCTGGTGCGGCTGCCGCTCACCCAGCACGAGCGCGACCGCCGCGCGGGCCTCGACACCGCGGGCTACATCAGCGGCTACCGCGGCTCGCCGCTGGGCGGGCTCGACGAACAGATCGCCAAGGCCAGCAAGCACCTGGGCGCGCGCAACGTGGTGTTCGTGCCGGGCGTGAACGAAGACCTCGCGGCCACCGCCGTCTGGGGCTCGCAGCAGGCCGAGATCGGCGGCGAGGGCAAGCACGACGGCGTGTTCGCCATGTGGTACGGCAAGGGCCCGGGCGTGGACCGCACCGGCGACGCCTTCCGCCACGGCAACCTCGCGGGCTCGTCCCGCCACGGCGGCGTGCTGGTGCTGATGGGCGACGACCACACCTGCGAATCGTCGACCACCTGCCACCAGAGCGAGTTCGCGATGGTCGACGCGATGATCCCGGTGCTGAGCCCGGCCGGCGTGCAGGAGATCCTCGACTACGGCGTGATCGGCTGGGCCATGTCGCGCTACAGCGGCTGCTGGGTCGGCATCAAGTGCGTCAAGGACACGGTCGAGGCCACCGCGTCGATCGACGTCGACATCGAGCGCGTGAAGATCGTCGCGCCACAGGGCGTGGACCTGCCCGCCGACGGCGTGAACATCCGCCAGCCCGACACGCCGCATGCACAGGAAGCGCGGCTGCACCGCCACAAGCTCGGCGCCGTGACCGCCTTCGCGCGCGCCAACGGCATCGACCGCATGGTGCTCGACAGCGCCGCGGCGCGGCTGGGCGTGGTCTCGCACGGCAAGAGCTACCTCGACGTGCTGCAGGCGCTCGACGACCTGGACCTGTCGGAGGCAGCGGCCGTGGCCAAGGGCCTGCGGCTCTACAAGGTGGGCATGCCCTGGCCGCTCGAGCCCCAGGGCGCGGTGGCCTTCGCCGACGGGCTGCAGAAGATCCTGGTGGTCGAGGAGAAGCGCAGCCTGATCGAGTTCCAGCTCAAGGAGCAGCTCTACGGCCGCGCCCACACGCCGGCCATCGTCGGCAAGCGCGACGAGCAGGGCGCGGTGATGTTCCAGTCGGAGATGGCGCTGGACTCGAACCAGATCGCGATCGCCATCGGCGAGCGGCTGCTCGAACTGGAAGACGACCCGGCCCTGCGCCGCCGAGTGGAGGAGATCAAGGCCTGGCGCGCGCCGCGCGGCGTGGTCGACATCCTGTCGCGCAGCTTCTACTTCTGCAGCGGCTGCCCGCACAGCTCCTCGACCGTGCTGCCCGCCGGCAGCAAGGGTTACGCGGGCATCGGCTGCAGCTGGATGGCGCAGAGCATGGACCGCTCGACCCTGGGCTACACGCAGATGGGCGCCGAGGGCATGTCGTGGGTCGGCGAGGCGCCCTTCTCCAGGCGCGCCCACATGTTCCAGAACATCGGCGACGGCACCTACTTCCATTCGGGCCTGCTCGCGATCCGCGCCGCGGTGGCCGCGCGCACCAACATCACCTACAAGATCCTGTTCAACGACGCGGTCGCCATGACCGGCGGCCAGCGCCACGACGGCCCGCTCGACGTGCCGATGATCGCGCACCAGGTGCGCGCCGAGGGCGTGGGCCGCATCGTGATCGTGAGCGACGAGCCCGACAAGTACGCGGCCGACGTGCGCTGGCCCGAGGGCGTGACGGTGCACCACCGCGACGACATCGACGCGGTGCAGCGCGAGCTGCGCGAGATCCCCGGCACCACGGCCCTGATCTACGACCAGACCTGCGCGGCCGAGAAGCGGCGCCGGCGCAAGCGCGGCACCTTCCCCGACCCGGCCAAGCGGCTGGTGATCAACGACCTGGTGTGCGAGGGCTGCGGCGACTGCGGCGTGAAATCCAACTGCGTCTCGGTGCAGCCGCTGGAGACCGAGTTCGGCCGCAAGCGGCAGATCGACCAGTCCTCGTGCAACAAGGATTACTCCTGCGTCAAGGGCTTCTGCCCCAGCTTCGTCACGGTGCTGGGCGGCGCGCTGCGCAAGCCTGAGCCGATGGCCGAGACCACGCTGTTCCCGGTGCTGCCCGAGCCGGTGCTGCCCTCGCTCGACGGGCGCGTCTACAGCATCCTCGTGACCGGCATGGGCGGCACGGGCGTGGTCACCATCGGCGCCATCCTGGGCATGGCGGCGCACCTCGAAGGCCGGGGCTGCGGCCTGCTCGACATGGCGGGCCTGGCGCAGAAAGGCGGCTCGGTCTGGAGCCACCTGCGCTTCGGCGCCTCGCCCGAGGCCATCAAGACCATCCGCATCGCCGCCGGCGGCGCCGACCTGGTGCTGGGCTGCGACGTGATCGTGGCCGGCAACTCCAAGACCCTGGCCGCGACCCGGCGCGGCCGCACGCGGGTGCTGGTGAACACCAAGGAGTTCATGCCGGGCGAGTTCTCGCGCAACGCCGACATGCAGTTCCCGCGCGACGGCCTGCGCGGCAACGTGATCGACGCGGTGGGCGAGGATGCGGCCGAGTTCGTCGACGCGGGCCGCATCGCGACCGCGCTGCTCGGCGACAGCATCGCGGCCAACATGTTCATGCTGGGCTTCGCCTACCAGCGAGGACTGATCCCGATCGGCGCCGCGGCCATCGAGGCCGCGATCGACCTCAACGGCACCGGCCAGCGCATGAACGCCGACGCCTTCCTCTGGGGCCGCCGCACCGCGGTCGACCCGCAGGCGGTCGAGCGCCTGCTGGCGCTCAAGCGCGGCAGTGAAGGCGCGGCCGTGTCGCCACCGCGCGCGAAGAACCTCGACGAGACCATCGCGCTGCGCACCCGCTTCCTCACCGACTACCAGGACGCGGCCTACGCGGCGCGCTACACCGCGCTGGTCGAGCGCGTGCGCGCGGCCGAGGCCGGCCGCTTCGGCCAGAGCAGCGCGCTGACCGAGGCCGTGGCCCGCTACCACTTCAAGCTGATGGCGATCAAGGACGAGTACGAGGTCGCGCGCCTGCATGCGCACAGCGGCTTCCTGGCCAAGCTCGGGCAGCAGTTCGAGGGCGACTACCGGCTGGTGTTCAACCTCGCGCCGCCGCTGCTGTCGCGCCGCGACCCGGCCACCGGCGAACTGCGCAAGCGCGAGTTCGGCGCCTGGGTGCTGCCGCTGTTCCGGGTGCTCGCCAAGCTGCGCACGCTGCGCGGCACGCGCTTCGACCTGTTCGGCCGCAGCGAGGAACGCCGCGGCGAGCGCGCCGTGCTCGCGCGCTACGAGCAGACTCTCGAGCGCGTGCTCGGCACGCTGCAGTCGTCCTCGGACCCGGCCCACCATGCCGCCGCCGTGGCGCTGGCCTCGCTGCCCGAGGACATCCGCGGCTACGGCCATGTACGCGCCAAGAGCCTGGTCGCGGTGCAGGCGCGCGAGCAGGAGCTGCTGGCCGCGCTCGAGCGCCGCGTGATCCCGCTGCAGCGCGCCGCCTGAGCGCTCCCTTTTCCCGCTGAACCGACAACAACCCGAGGAGACGACGATGGTTTCGAAGAACACCCGGCGCATGGCGCTGATGGCGCTGGCCGGCATCGGCCTGACCGGACTGGCGCAAGCCCAGCCGGCCGCCGCCTACCCCGACCGCAGCATCGAGCTGGTCGTGCCCTATGCGGCCGGCGGCGGCACCGACGCGCTGGCCCGCGCCTTCGCCGAGGTCTCGCGCAAGTACCTCAGGCAGAGCATCGTGGTGAACAACAAGCCCGGCGCCAGCGGATCGATCGGCTGGACCGACGTGATCAACAGCAAGCCCGACGGCTACAAGCTCGCGCTGGTGACGGTGGAACTCACCTTCCTGAACAGCCTGGGCCTGGTGAAGTTCACCCACGATGCGCTGACGCCCATCGCGCGGCTGAACTTCGACCCGTCGGCGATCACAGTGCGCGCCGACGCGCCCTGGAACACCATCGAGGAATTCCTCGCGGCCTCGAAGAAGACGCCCGGCGAGATGCGCATGGGCAACGCGGGCAACGGCTCGATCTGGAACCTCACGGCCTCGGCGCTGGAGGACCAAGCGCAGGTCAAGTTCAACCAGGTGCCCTACCAGGGCGCGGCACCCGCGGTGCTCGCGCTGCTGGGCGGCCACATCGACGCGGTGGCCGTGAGCCCGGCCGAGGTCGGCGTGCACCTGGCCGCGGGCAAGCTCAAGATGCTGGCCGTGATGTCGGACCAGCGCCTCAAGGGCTTCGAGAGCACGCCCACGCTCAAGGAGCGCGGCATCGACGTGTCGCTGGGCGCCTGGCGCGGGCTGGCCGCGCCCAAGGGCACGCCACCCGAGGTGATCGAGATCCTCAAGGTCGCGGCCGAGAAGACCGCCAAGGACCCGGCCTTCATCGAGAGCCTGCAGAAGCTCAACCTCGGCTACTCCTACGCCGACAACACGGCCTTCAAGGCGCAGATGGTCAGCGACAGCGACTTCTACAAGAAGCTGATCGCGAAGATCGGGCTCAAGCTGCAGTGAGCGAGCGCGGCGCGGCGGCCCGCGAAGGCCGCCGCGCCCGGGCCCCTACTCCACGCCCAGGTAGATCTGCTGGATGCGGTTGTCGGCCGCCAGCTCCGCCGAGCTGCCGCTCTGCGCCACCTTGCCGTGCTCCAGCACATAGACGCGGTCGGCCACGCGCAGCGCCGACAGCGCGTCCTGCTCGGCCATGAGGATTGCTACGCCGCGGTCGCGGATCGCACAGATGGCGTCGAAGATCTCGATCTTGAGCTTGTGCGCGATGCCCACCGAGGGCTCGTCGAGCAGCAGCAGCTGGGGCGCGCCCATCAGCGCGCGGCCGATCGCGACCATCTGCTGCTGGCCACCCGACAGCGTGCTCACGATCTGGCTGCCACGCTCGTGCAGCACCGGGAACAGCTTGAGCACCCACTGGTAGTCGCGCTCGATCGCCTCGCGGTCCTTGCGCAGGTAG
Source organism: Variovorax sp. UMC13 (assembly GCF_014170375.1). GTDB lineage: Bacteria > Pseudomonadota > Gammaproteobacteria > Burkholderiales > Burkholderiaceae_C > Variovorax. Next base: position 51,894 of record NZ_LZZW01000016.1, read on the forward strand.
GCGCCCAGCATCAGGTTCTTACGCACCGTGAGTTCGGCGAACAGGCGCCGCCCTTCGGGGCAGTGACAGACGCCGCGGCCCACCACCGCGTGCGCGGGCAGGTCGTGCAGCGACGCGCCGTCGAAGTTCAGCATGCCGCGCGATGTCACCGTGCGCGAGATGGCCTTGAGCAGCGTGGTCTTGCCCGCGCCGTTGGGCCCCAGCACCGCCACCAGCTCGCCGCGCCCGACGCCCAGGCTGATGTCCTCCAGCGCCATCGCCTTGCCGTAGAAGGCCTGCAGGTGGTCGATCTCAAGCAGCATGGGTGGCCTCCTGGCGGCCGATGTAGGCCTCGATCACGCGGGGGTTCTGGACGATCTCCTCGGGCGAGCCGATGCCGATGACCTCGCCGAAGTCGATCGCCACCACGCGCGAGACCAGCTTCATGAACTCGCGCAGCTTGTGCTCGATCAGGATGATGGTCAGGCCCTTCTCGCGGTGCAGCTGCCGGATCAGCACCGACACCTCCTCGATCTCGCCCGAGCCCAGGCCGGCGAAGGGTTCGTCGAGCAGCAGCAGGTCGGGCTCGGTGGCGAGCGCGCGGGCGATCTCGAGCCGGCGCAGGTCGCCGTACGAGAGCTGCTCCGAGGGGTAGTCGGCCTTGGCCGCCAGCCCCGCGTCGGCCAGCAGCCGGCGCGCGCGCGCCTCGCGGTCGCCGGCCGGCACGCGCGGCCCCAGGCTGCCGACCAGCACGTTCTCGAGCACCGACATGCCGACGAAGGGTCGGCACAGCTGGAAGGTGCGCGCGATGCCCAGGCCGACGATGCGGTAGGGCTTCATGCCGCGGATCGACCGGCCCTGGAACACGATCTCGCCGCCGTCGGCCGGGATGAAGCCGGTCAGCAGGTTGTAGAGCGTGGTCTTGCCCGCGCCGTTGGGGCCGAGGATGCCGACGATCTCGCCCTTGGCGATGTCCAGGGTCACGCCCTTGACCGCATGCAGGCCGCCGAAGCGCTTGTCGAGGTTGCGTACGCTGAGCAAGCTCATGCCGACACCCGTCCTTTCAGCTTGTCCGCCGCGGCCGCATCGGGCGGCGGTGTGTCGGTGCGCCCGCCCGAGAGGCGGGCCCGCAGCCACTGCCAGGCCGGCGCCACCAGGCCCTTGGGCAGGAAGAACAGGATCAGGATCAGCACCACGCTGTAGACCATCAGCCGCCACTCGCCGAAGTCACGCAACAGCTCGGTCATGAGCGTGAGCAGCAGCGCGCCGCCGACCGCGCCGTAGATGGTGGTCATGCCGCCCACGTAGACCATGGTGATGATGGTGACCGAGGTCACGACCGCGAACAGCTGCGGGCTGACCTGCAGCTGGTAGTGCGCGTACAGCGCGCCGCCCAGCCCGGCGAAGGCCGCGCTGATGGCCAGCGAGGCGATCTTGTAGAAGGTGACGTTGATGCCGGCGGCCATGCAGGTCGCCTCGTCGCCGCGGATCGCGCGCAGGATCAGGCCCCAGTTCGAATGCGCGACCCAGGTCAGCAGCGCGGTCGTGGCGGCCAGCACCGCGACCACGAACCAGTAGAAGTGCAGCGGGTTGTCCATCAGCGGAGCGATGCCCTGGATGCCCTCCTCGCCGCCCGTGTGTTCCCAGAAGATCAGCATCAGCCGCTGCATGATCACCGCGCCCGACAGCATCGCGAGCGCGAAATACGGGCCCTTGAGCCGCAGGGTCGGGAAGCCCATGATCAGCGAGAACACCACCGCCACCGCCATGCCCGCGGGCAGGCCCCACCAGGGCCCGAGGCCCAGGTGGGTGTTGAGGAAGCCGGCCGCGTAGGCGCCCACGCCGATGAACAGCGAGTGGCCGAAGTTCTCGCGCCCGGTCAGGCCCGACATGAAGTCCCAGCTCACGGCCCAGAGGCCGTAGATGGCGGCCACGGTGAGCACGCCGATCAGGTAGCTGCTGCTGACCACCATCGGCAGGCCGACGAACACCGCGAGCACGCCCACGGCAGCCACCAGGTCGATCTTCTTGAAGCGTTGGATCATCGTGCGGCTCCGATCAGAAGGCCGCGCGGCGGCCGAACAGGCCGGCCGGCCGGACCACCAGCACCACCAGCGTGACCAGCACCGAGAGGATCTCGGTCCAGGCGGTCGAGACCGTGTAGCTCACGATGGTCTCGGCATAGCCCAGCATGAAGGCCGCGACGATGCTGCCGGGGATCGAGCCCAGCCCGCCCAGCACCACGATCGCGAAGGCCTTGACCAGCGGCAGCAGGTGCATCGAGGGGTTGACCGACAGGAAGGGCCCGGCCATCACGCCGGCCAGCCCCGCGAGCGCGGCCGAGATGCCCATCACGACCGAGAAGATGCGGTCGCTGGGGATGCCCATGTACTGCGCGGCCTCGGGGTCCTGCGAGATCGCGAGAATCGCGCTGCCCAGCCGCGTGGTGCGGATGAACACGTAGACCGCGACGATCGCCACCACGCCGACCGCCAGCGCCAGCAGCCGCTGGCCCGCCACGTCGGCGCCGGCGATGGTGAACTTGGCATCGGAGAAGGCCGGCACGTTGCGGTACTCCGAGCCGAAGATCAGGAACAGCGCCTGCTCGACCACCAGTGCGATGGCCAGCGACATCATCAGCACCGCGATCTGCGAGGCGCGCATAGGCCGGATCAGCACCCGCTCCACCAGCATGCCGAAGGCCGCCACGAACAGCACCGACAGGATCGCGGCCAGCCACAGCGGCAGGCCCACCACCGAGGTCAGCGTGTAGGCGCCATAGGCCCCCAGCGCATAGAAGGAACCGTGCGCCAGGTTCAGGATGCGCGCCACGCCGAAGATCAGCGTGAAGCCCACCGCCAGCATCGCGTAGATCGAGCCGGTGATGGTGCCGAAGATGAGGATCTCTGCCACGTGCGTCTCCAGGGCTGCGCCCACGGTGGGGCGCGACGGGGTGATCGGAACTGGGAAGGGAGGCGCCCCGCGGCGCGGGGCACCCGGTGCGGGCGCGGCCTACTTGCCGGCCAGCCAGGGCGGCGAGATCACCGGCCCGGTGCGCAGCGCCTTGGGCCACACCACGGCGCGGTTGCCCTTCTCCTGCCACTGGGCGAACAGCAGGTTGTTGAACTCGCCGCCGGCCTTGACGTCGTGCGAATCGTCGAACTCCAGCTTGCCCGCGATGCCGGGCATCGAGGTCTTCTCCAGGCCCTTGATGACCGCGTCGGTGTCGAAGCCGTTGGCGCGCTCCACCGCCGCCGCGTAGGCATAGACCGAGTCGTAGGCGCCGTAGGCCGTATAGACCGGCACGCGGCCGGTTCGCTTCTTGAACTCGTCGAAGAAGGGGATGGTCTTGGGCGTGAGCGGCGCGCGCACCGCGAAGTTGGCCGCGATCTGGCTGATCGACTTGCCGCCCACGCGGTCGAAGAAGTCGCCGTCCATGCTCTTGACGTCGATGCCGCCGTAGGGAATGGGGAAGCGCGCGTCGTGCCACTGCTTGGCGAAGGTGTCGCTCGAGCCGTGCGAGAGGATCACGATCATGTACTGCGCCTCGCTGCTCTTGACCTTCGACAGCAGCGGCGAGAAGTCGGAGGTGCTGGCATCGAACAGCTCGGTGATGCGCACGTCGGCGCCCACGTCGCCCGCGCCCTTCTTGAGGATGGGCACCAGGTCCTGCACCCACTTGGCGTTCTCGCCCACGATCGCGATCTTCTTCAGGCCGAGCTCGCCGATCACCAGGCCCGAGATGAAGTCGACCAGCCCGCGCGCCTGGTGCGCGGCGTTGATCGGGCCGGTGCGGAAGATGTACTTGTTGCGCTCGTAGTCCTTCTTGACCGCGGCCGTGATGGCCGGCGAGGCCGCGCCCACGCCCAGGTAGATGGTCTTGGCGGCCGAGATGTGCGGCAGCTGGGCCAGCGTGACGCCGCTGGTGTAGCCGCCGATCAGCACGTCGACCTTCTCGTCGGCCGTGAGCTTCTTGATCGCGTTGATGCCGGCCTCGGGGTTCTCGGTCTCGTCGGCCACCGTCATCTCGAGCTTGCGCCCGCGCACGCCCCCCTTGGCGTTGATCTCGTCCATCGCGATCTTGATCGCCTCCTGCGTGTCGCGGCCCACCTGCAGCTGGATGGGCGTGGTCACGCCGATCTTCACGGGCTTGTCCTGGGCCTGCGCCGGTGCGCCGGCCAGCAGGCCCGCCGCCAGCACCAGCGCCGAGCCGCCGAGCACCTTGCGCCGGCTGCGCACCGGGACGCCGCCCGCTTCCTGACCGAAGTGGAAAAACATCTTGTCTCGCTCCTTCTGTGAATAGATGGGAACTGCGATGCGCACGCCTCTTCGGATGGTTTCGACCGGCCTTGCACAAGGCCGCTGATCGCGCCGGGCGTGTTCGACACCGACAGGCCGGGAAGCCTCTTCAGAGTGCACTCCCGGCCTGTCGATGAAAGTGTAGACAGTTGTCTTGCCGGAAAGAAACGCGGTGGATAGTGGTTTACGCTAGAAAAGCGCGGCGCTGTCACCCATGCGACCGACGTGCATTCCGCCGCCTTCGAGGCCCGTTTATCTGACAGCCGTCGCCCGGTGATCTGACTGTTCGGCGCCGTCCGGTCTTCCTACCATCCTGACGCCCACGACCCGCGCGCGCGACCGTCGTGCGGCACGCGCATCAACAGGCGGCGCGCCACCGGCGCACATCCGCGAGCAGGAGACACACATGAACGAGAGACACAAGAAGGCCTCGGCCTGGATCGGCATGGCGCTGGCGACGGCCCTGCTGGCCGCATGCGGCGGCGGGAGCGGCAACAGCACGCAGGGCACGACCACGCCACCGACCACCACCCCGCCCACCGCGGGCGGCGGCAGTGGCGACGGCGGCACGCCGGTGGACCCGGGCACGCCCAAGCCCGAGGTCTCGCTGGCCGGCCTGAAGTTCTGGGTCGGCGACATCGGCCCTTCGGGCGAGACCGCCTTCAGCGGGCCGCAGCAGCCCGCCTTCCTGTGCCTCACGCAGCTCTCGAACCTGGGCGCGCCCGAGGTCGACAACCACGAGGGCATCGGCCAGCCGGTCTACCAGGTCCCGGGCAACACCAGCAGCCCGCTGCTGGGCTACAGCAGGCAATGCGGCGTGAAGACGCAGCTGCGCTACTTCTACTACACGGGCAGCGACTTCGCGCCCTTCGACCCGGCCACGCAGTTCGCCAATCCGCCGGCCAACCTGCAGCGCGTGCGCCTCAACGGCGCCGACCTGCCCTTCGTGGTGCGCGTCGAGGCCGGCACCATCAACCGCTTCGCCTACAGCACGGCCATGCTCGCGCCCTTCGCGGAGAGCAGCGCGCGGCCGGAGGAACTGAACAACACGGCCTGGAACCAGAAGCTCGTCTACTGGATGCGCGGCGGCGTGGGCGTGGGCCACCAGCAGGGCAAGGCCATGTGGTTCGGCGGCCTCTGGGGCGAGGAGCGGCCGGTGATGCCGCGCCTGCTGGAGCAGGGCTATGCGATCGTCTCCTCGTCGGGCAACGAGACCGGCGTGCACTACAACCTGCGGCTGGCCGAGGAGACCGCGGTCATGGTCAAGGAGCATTTCGTCCAGACCTACGGCAAGCCCCGGTACACCGTCGCGATGGGCATCTCGGGCGGCGCGGTGCAGCAGTACATGTTCGCGCAGAACCGGCCGCAGGGCCTGTTCGACGCGGGCGTGCCGATCCAGTCCTATCCCGACATGGTGACGCAGGTGCCCTACGTGTCCGACTGCTCGCTGCTCGAGCAGTACTTCAAGGACGAGCTCACGCTCGACCCCGGCTCGCGCTGGGCCAAGTGGAGCGACCGCACGCTGATCGAGGGCCTGGCCACCAGCGACACACGGCGCAACAGCTTCACCGGCGGCACCGGCTCTTCCGAATGCATCGAGGGCTGGGGCAAGGCCGGGCCTGGCGTGTTCAACCCGGTCTTCACCGACCCGGCCTACCTCAGCACGGCCGCGGCCGTGGGCTGGCCCGACGCCTTCGCCAACGTGAAGTGGACGCACTGGAACGACCTGGCCAACATCTACGGCACCGACGAACGCGGCTTCGCGCCGATCCCGATCGACAACGTGGGCGTGCAGTACGGTCTGCAGGCGTTGAAGACCGGCGACATCGACACGCAGGAGTTCCTGCGCATCAACGCCTGCGTGGGCAGCTGGAAGGAGCAGGACGAGTTCGTCACCTGGCTGATGCCGCCGGCCGACCCCTTCGACAGCCGCAACATGAAACGCAGCGCCGACTGCCGCACCGCCGCCGGCACGCCCGCGCCGCGTCGCAGCGGCGACCTGCGCGCGATGAACCTGGCCTACTCGGCGGGCCAGGTGTTCACCGGCAAGTCGCTGGCGATTCCGCTGATCGACCTGCGGCCCTGGAAGGAAGACGTGCTGGACATGCACAACTCGCGCCAGTCCTTCTCGGCCCGCGCGCGCCTGCAGGCCGGCGGCGGCAACGCCGCCAACCAGGTGATCTGGTTCACCGGCGAGACCAGCACCGCCGGCGTGGCGACGCGCGCGACCGACGCGCTCAAGGTGCTCGACGACTACCTCACGGGCGGCACCCGGCCCTCGCGCTTCGTCGACCAGTGCTTCAACGCGAGCGGCCAGACCATCGCGGCCGGCGCGCAGGTCTGGAGCGGCATCCTGGACTCGGCGCGCCCCGGCGCCTGCACCCAGAGCTTCAAGGTCAACACCAGCCCGCGCATGGTGGCCGGCGACTCGTACCGCGGCGACATGTTCAAGTGCCGGCCCAAGCCGATCGCCGCCGCGCTGGCCGACGGCACCTACGCCCGCGGCACGGGCGGCGCGGCCGATCCCTTCAGCGCCGAAGAAAAGGCATGGCTGGCGCGCATCTTCCCGCAGGGCGTGTGCGACTACGCGCAGCCGGACATGGGGCGGCCGCAAGGCCTGTGAACCGAGGGCCCGGCCGGCTGGCGCTCAGCCCTGCGCCAGCGCGTCGCGGCTGCGGATCTCGTCGAGGTAGTTGTAGATCGAGAAGCGCGACACGCCCAGCGCCGTGGCCGCGCTGCCCACGCTGCCCTTCACGATGAACAGCCCGCGGCGCAGCATCTGCTCGACGGCCGCGACCTTCTCCTGCTTGTTCATCAGCCGCACGGGCTTGCCGAGCGTGCGGATGGCCGAGGCGATGATGTCGTCCATCAGCACATCCATCTCCGGCGCCTCGGCCGGGGGGGCGGCGGGCTCGGCCGCGCGCGGCTTGCCGGCCAGCGCCTGCTCGAGCCAGGCATGGGCGAGCTGGAGCATCGAAAGGTCGGCGTTCATGCACAGCGCCGCGAAGGGCGTGCCCTCGGCGTCGCGGTAGACCACGGTGGCCGACTTCAAGGGCGTGCCACCCGGCGAGGCGGTCGGGTAGTCGGCCACCACCGAATGGCCGCGCTGGCTCTGGTCCAGCGTGGCGTTCCAGGCCGCGGCGAAGGCCCGGTCCTCCTTGGGCCCGCTCAGGATCGAACTGCCCACCTGGCGGCCCGAGACATGGCCGTTGGCGATCGCGAGCACCGAACGCTCGGGCTGCGTCAGGTCGTGCAGCGCCAGCTCGACGTTGGGCCCGAGGATGCTTTCCATCATCGCGACGATGGGCTTGAGCACCTCCAGCACCTGCCGGCGCTCGGCCGCGAGCTGCGCCTTGACCGGGGGCGCCGGTGCCGGCTTGCGGGCGGATGCACGCGCCGCGCGGGGACGGGCGGACGCGGCAGTTGCAGCAGGGGGAGCGGAGGTTTTCTTGGCGCACATAGGGCTGCAGTTATCGCACAAACCCTGAGATCGAATTCAACATTTTGTTGAATACTTGATATGTTGTTGAAATCGGCACGGGACTTGCGACCGGGCCGAGGCGGCAACGCGCAGCGGGGCAGCGCTGCATCCGCCGCACCGCACCGGCGCAGGCCGGTGCACCAGGGCGGGATGCCGCACCATTCTTCAACATTTCGTAGAACCTTCAACAGGATTGACCATGACACCCATGACCGACATCGCAGCGCGTCCCAGTTCGCGCCGGCACTGGCTCAAATCACTGGGCGGCGCCTCGGTCGCCACGGCCTTCGGCGCGCAGCTCGCCGGCTGCGGTGGCGGCTCCGGCGGCTCCTTCCTGCCGACGGCCTCGGCCGCCACCACCGACCCGGCGCCCGTCACCGGCGCGCTGCCCGCCAAGGCGCTGTTCCCGGGCGTGGCCGACCGGATCTTCCTCAACTCGGCCGCCGACCACCCCTGGAGCCAGCTCGCCGCCGATGCCTCGACGGCCTACGCCAAGGGCAAGCTCGGACTCAACGGCACCAACGCCACGGCCAGCGCCAAGTTCGCCGCGCTGATCAACGCCGATGCCGACGAGATCGCCTACGTGCCCAGCACCTCGATGGGCGAATACCTGGTCACGCAGGCGCTGGGCCTGCCCGAAAGCGGCGGGCGGGTGGTGACGGACGCGCTGCATTTCACGGGTTCGTTCTACATGTACGAGCAATACAGGGCCCGCGGCGTCGACGTGGTGACGGTCGCCATGGATGCGGGCTACCGCATCTCGCTGGCCGACCTGGACCGCGCGATCGTCCCCGGCACCAGGCTGGTGGCGATCTCGCATGTCTCGCTCTACAACGGCTTCACGCACGACGTGAAGGCCGTCTGCGACCTCGCGCATGCGCGCGGCGCGCTGGTCTATGTGGACCTGATCCAGTCGGCGGGCGCGATACCGGTCGACGTCAAGGCGATGGGCGTGGACTTCGCGGCCTGCGGCACCTACAAATGGCTCATGGGCGACTTCGGCTTCGCCTTCCTCTATGTGCGCAAGGCCCTGCTGCCGCAGCTGCAGCGCCCCTGGTACGGCTATCGGCAGACGCGCAACTTCGCGGCGCCGATCCTGCACGTCTACCCGCTCGACCCGCCGGGCAGCGTGCCCTACGAGAGCGTGCAGATCGATTCGGTCTCGGGCTACTTCGCCGGCTCCTTCCCGGCGACGGCGGTGGAGGTGGCCTGCGCCGCGTCGATCGACTGGCTCCGCAGCGTCGGCGTGGAGGCGATCCAGCAGTACAAGCAGCCGATGCTCGATGCGCTGCAGGCCGGCCTGCGCGGCAAGGGCTTCCAGGTCGTGACGCCGCCCGAGACCCGCGCGCCGATCGTCACCTTCGCCTATGCGAACGCGGCGCAGCTGTCCGCGCGCCTGGCACCGGCCAGGATCGAGATCACCCTGCGCGCCAACCACGCGCGCATCTCGCCCTCGGTCTTCAACGACCTCGGCGACATCGAGAAATTCCTGGCCGCCATCGGCACGCCCTGAGCCAGCCCCTTCCCTCATCCAAGGCCCCCCCATGCGCCACCGCACCCTCTGCCTCGTCGCCACCGCCTGCCTGGCCCTGTCGACCGCCGCCTGCACCACCGCCCCCACCTACCTGAACTCGGGCAAGGTCCTGCCCTCGACCCTGCCCTTCTCCGAGGCCGTGAAGGTCGGCCCCACGCTCTACCTGTCGGGCCAGATCGGCAACCTCCCCGGCGGGCTCAAGCTCGCACCGGGTGGCATCACACCGGAGTCGAAGCAGGTCATGGACAACATCAAGACCTCGCTCGAGGCCCACGGCTACGCGCTGGCCGACGTCGTCAAGTGCACCGCCATGCTGGCCGACATGTCGGAATGGTCGGCCTTCAACGCGGTCTACCAGACCTACTTCTCCGCCGGCCGCTACCCGGCACGCAGTGCCTTCGGCGCCACGGCGCTCGCGTTCAACGCGCGCATCGAGGTCGAGTGCATCGCGGCCAAGGGCCCCTGATCACAACCCCGCCAGCGGCACCGTCGCCTCCTTGAGCACGCGCAGCACGAAGCTCGACTTGCTGTGGCGGATGCCGGGGATCTTGTAGAGCTTCTCGCGCAGCAGCCGCTCGTAGTCGCGCGTGTCGCGCACCGCGATGCGCACGTAGTAGTCGTAGTCGCCCGAGACCAGGTAGGCCTCCTGGATCTCGGGGATGGTGGCCAGCACCCGGCCGAACTCGTAGAGCATCTCGTCGGTGTGGCTCTCGAGCGTGACCTGCACGATCACCGAGTCGTGGTAGCCCAGGCTGCCCGGGTCGACGTCGATGGTGTAGCGCTTGATCACGCCCTCGCTCTCCAGCCGCTTGATCCGGCTCCAGCAGCTGGTGGCCGACAACCCGACCTCGGTGCCGATCTCCTGCAAGGTGCGGCGCGAGTCCTGCAGCAGGATGCGCAGGATCGCCATGTCGATCTTGTCGAAAGATCCTTCGGCAGATTTCTCTTTTGAGCGTTGATTCTTCAAGTTGGCCACCTTAAAAGGCGAAAACAAGAAGCACATTCTGCGCTATTGGCCGAAGAATCGAGGCATGAACACCACAGCCCTCGAACGCGATCCCGCCACCCTGCCCCCGCAGCCCGCCGCTGACGCAGTTGCCGCCGAAGCGCAGGCCATCGTGCGCAACGGCGCGCAGGCCCTGCTGGCCACGCTGATCGAATGCGGTGTGGACACGATCTTCGGCTACCCCGGCGGCGCCGCGCTGCCGCTCTACGACGCGCTGCACGGCGAGCCGCGGCTGCGCCATGTGCTGGTGCGCCACGAGCAGGCGGCGGTGCATGCGGCCGAGGGCTATGCCCGCACCACCGGCCGCGTGGGCGTGGTGCTGGTCACCTCGGGCCCGGGCGTGGCCAACACCATCAGCGGCCTGCTCGATGCGATGAGCGATTCGGTGCCGGTGCTGTGCATCAGCGGCCAGGTCGCGACCGCGTCGATCGGCACCGACGCCTTCCAGGAAAGCGATGCGCTGGGCATGACCCGGCCCGTGACCAAGTGGAACTTCCAGCCGCGCTCGGCCGACGCCATCCCTGCAGCGGTGCGGCGCGCCTTCGCAGTCGCGACCGGCGGCCGGCCCGGCCCGGTGCTGCTCGACGTGCCCAAGGACGTGCAGTCCGCGCGCCTGCGCGGCGGCGAGCCCGAAGCCATCCCGCGCCGCCTGTCGCGTGCGGCCCCTTCGACACCGCCACCCGGCAGCCTGCAGCGCGCGGCCGAGCTGCTGGCCGGCGCGCGCCGGCCGGTGTTCTACGGCGGCGGCGGGCTCATCAACTCCGGGCCCGCGGCCTGCGAGGCCTTCACCCGGCTGGTGCGACAGCTCAATGCGCCCTGCACGCTGACGCTGATGGGCCTGGGCGCCTTTCCCGCGTCCGACCCGCGCTTCGTCGGCATGCTGGGCATGCATGGCACGCTGGAAGCCAACCTGACCATGCACGACGCCGACCTCGTGGTCTGCGTGGGCGCGCGCTTCGACGACCGCGTGACCGGCAAGCTCGACGAGTTCTGCCCGCACGCACGCAAGATCCACATCGACATCGACCCGGCCAGCATCAACAAGGTGGTGAAGGTCGACGTGGCGATGGTGGGCGACTGCGCCGCGGTGCTCGAGGCGCTGCGGGTCCTGCCCGCGCTGCAGGGGCTGCCGGCCGAGCGGCTCGCGCCGTGGTGGCAGCGCGTCGAGCGCTGGCGCGCGAAGCGCTGCCTGGACTTCGCGCCGCGCACCGACGTGATCCTGCCGCAGCAGCTCATGCGTTCGCTGCAGCAGGCCGTGGGCGGGCGCGACGCGATCGTCTCGACCGACGTGGGCCAGCACCAGATGTGGGCCGCGCAGTACCTGCGCTTCGACCGCCCACGCCGCTGGCTCACCTCGGGCGGCGCCGGCACCATGGGCTACGGCCTGCCGGCGATCATCGGCGCGCAGGTCGCGCACCCCGCGGCGCTCGCGGTCTGCGTGAGCGGCGACGCCTCGGTGCTGATGAACATCCAGGAGCTGTCGACCGCGATGCAGCACCGCGCGCCGGTCAAGCTGGTGCTGTCGAACAACGGCTACATGGGCATGGTGCGCCAGTGGCAGGAGCTCAACCACGGCAACCGGCTGAGCCACAGCTGGAACGAGGCGCTGCCCGATTTCGTGGCGCTGGCGCGCGCCTTCGGCTGGGGCGCGCGGCGGGTCGCCGACCCGGCCGAGCTCGAGGCGGCGCTGGCCGAATGCATGGCCCACGACGGCCCCTTCTTCCTCGACGTGCAGGTGGCGGCGCAGGAGAACTGCTTTCCGATGATGCCGGCCGGCCAGGGCCACCACCGCGTGATGCTGGGCAAGGACCGCTGGTACGAAGAGGAAGGTTGAGCCCGGGCTTCTTTTCTTGAAGCCTCAGGCCAGGAAGTCGATCAGCGCCCGCGACGCGGCCGACAGGCTGCGGTGCGGCGCGAAGATCAGCGAGAAGGGCCGCGAGCGCCCGCGCGCGTGCGCCAGCACCTCGACCAGGCGGCCCTGTCGCAGCAGATCCTGCGCGATGAAGTCGTAGGTCTGACAGATGCCCATGCCGTGCGCGGCCAGCGACACCACGCCCAGCACGTCTTCCGCCACCTGCAGGTCGGCGGGCGGGGTCCAGTCCACTTCGCGCCCGTCCTCCATGAAGACCCAGGGCGCGACGCGCCCGGTGCTGGGCATGACGAAGGGAATGCACGCGTGCCGGGCCAGCGCGCCGATCGTCTGCGGCGTGCCCGCGCGCGCGAGGTAGTCCGGTGCCGCGACCAGGCACAGCGGCGCGTCCTCGAGCTGGCGCGCGACCAGCCCGCTGTCGGGCAGCGGCCCGAGGCGGATCGCGAGGTCGTAGCCCTCGGCCACCAGGTCCACGTTGCGGTTGGTGATGCCCAGCTCGATGCGCACCTTCGGGTACTGCTGCCTGAAGCGCTGCAGCGCGGCGGGCAACCGGTGGTGGCCATAGGTGGTGGGCACGCTGAGCCGCACCCGGCCGCTGAGCTCGCCGTCGCCCGCGCCCTGCACTGACCGCTCCGCGTCGTCGATCAGCGTGAAGGCCGCGCGCGCCTGCTCGAGGTAGCGCTGCCCCGGCTCCGTGAGGCTGAGGCGCCGGGTGGTGCGCCGCAGCAGCTGCACGCCCAGCCGCGCCTCCAGCCGCGTGATCGCGCGGCTCAGCACCGAGGGCGTGGTCGCCAGCGCCACCGCGGCGGCCGTCATCGAACCCTTGTCGACCACCGTGACGAAGGTCTCCACATCCCCGAGGTGATCGAAGCGTCGACTCATCTTGACTCCTGAAGAACAGATGCTTTCCCTGGGCGGCAGTTTATCGCCGCCATCGCTCTCAATAGAGTCATGGCATCGGGTTCCGGCCCCTGTCTTCCTCTTTTTGTCTGGCGCAGCAAACGATGACGTCCTCCACCACCCCCCGCACCCCCGCGCGTCCCGTGCTGATGGTGCTCACCAGCCATGGCACCAAGGGCGCGACCGGCGAGGCCACCGGCTTCTACCTCGGCGAGCTGACCCATCCGCTGGCCGAGCTCGAGGCCGCGGGCATCGGGTACGAACTCGCCTCGATCCAGGGCGGCGAACCGCCGGTCGACGGCCTGGACCTGGGCGACGCGGTCAACGCGCGCTACTGGAACGACGGCGCCTTCCGCGCCGCGCTGCGCCGGACGCAGCGCCTGGGCGCGGTCGACGCCTCGCGCTACGCCGCGATCTTCTTCGCCGGCGGCCACGGCGCGATGTGGGACTTCCCCGGCAACCCCGACGTGGCCCGCGTGACGCGCGAGATCTACGAAGCCGGCGGCGTGGTCGGCGCGGTGTGCCACGGCCCCGCGGCGCTGGTCGACGTGACGCTGGGCAACGGCGCCTACCTGGTGGCGGGCAAGAACCTCAGCGCCTTCACCGACGACGAGGAGCGCGCGGTGAAGCTCGATCAGGTCGTGCCCTTCCTGCTCGCCTCCACGCTCACGCAGCGCGGCGCGCACCACCATCCGGCACCCGACTGGAGCGCCAAGGTCGTGGTCGACGGCCGGCTCGTCACCGGCCAGAACCCGCAGTCGGCCGCGGGCGTGGGCGCGGCGATGCGCGAGCTGCTGCTGCGCCAGGACTGAACACCACGCCATCGGAGCCCCCATGAAACACATCCCCCTTCGCCGACTCGCCGCCGCGGCCCTGCTCGGCCTGTCCGCCCTCGGCGCCCAGGCCGCCAACGTGCTGGTCGTGCTGTCGGATGCCGACCGCCTGGACCTCAAAGACGGCAAGGTCTTCTCCACCGGCTTCTACCTCAACGAACTGATGCAACCGGTGAAGCTGCTGCGCGAGGCCGGCCACCAGCTGACCTTCGCCACGCCCAGGGGCGATGCGCCCACGCTGGACGCGTCCTCGGCCGACAAGGCGCACTTCGACGGCGACGAAGCCGCGCTGCGTGAACACCAGGCGCTGCTGGACCAGCTCAAGCTCACCTCGCGCACGGACTCGCCGGTGATCAGCCTCTCGCGCGTGGAGCAGATCGGCTACGCGCACTTCGACGCGGTCTACGTGCCCGGCGGCCACGCGCCCATGCAGGACCTGCTGACCAGCCCCGCGCTCGGCCGCCTGCTGGCGGACTTCCACGCACGCGGCAAGACCACGGCCCTGGTGTGCCACGGACCGATCGCGCTGCTGTCGACCTTGCCCGATGCCCCGGCCTTCACGCGCCAGCTGGCGGCGAAGGGCACGGTCGCGCCGCGGCCGGACTGGCTCTACGCCGGCTACCGCATGACCGTGATCAGCAACCAGGAGGAAGCGCTGGCCAAGGCTCTGCTCCAGGGCGGCGTCATGAAGTTCTACCCGCAGACCGCGCTGCAGCAGGCCGGCGGCAGCTACCGCAGCAATCAGGTGCCCTTCACCGTGAACGTGGTGACGGACCGCGAGCTGATCACCGGCCAGAACCCCGCGTCGGCGCTCGGTGTCGCCCACGAAATGCTCCAACGACTGAAATAAGCCCCCAAGGAATCCACCATGGACCTGCAACTCCAGGACAAGACCGCCATCGTCACCGGCGCCACCGCCGGCATCGGACTGGCCATCGCCCGCACGCTGGCCGCCGAAGGCGTGGCGGTCACGCTCACCGGGCGCAGCCGCGACAAGCTCGACGCCGCCGTGGCCCAGATCGCCGCGGCCGCGCCGGGCGCGAGGCTCACGGCCATCGTGTCCGACCAGAGCACCGCCGACGGCGCCGCCGCGCTGATCGCGGCGCAACCCGACACCGACATCCTCGTCAACAACCTGGGCTACTACGAAGCCAAGCCCTTCGCCGAGATCAGCGACGAAGACTGGCTGCGCATGCTCGAGGTCAACGTGATGTCGGGCGTGCGGCTGTCGCGCCACTACTTCCCGCGCATGCTGCGGAAGAACTGGGGCCGGGTGATCTTCATCTCGAGCGAGGTCGGTGCGTTCACGCCGCCGGACATGGTGCACTACGGCGTGAGCAAGTCGGCCCAGCTCGCGGTCTCGCGCGGGCTGGCCGAGCTGACCCAAGGCACGGGCGTGACGGTCAACAGCGTGCTGCCGGCCGCCACCCGCTCCGAGGGCATCGTCGACTACCTGCGCCAGACCGCGCCGCGCGCCGGCATGAGCGACGCGGAGATCGAGGCCCACTTCTTCAAGACCCACCGCCCCAGCTCGCTGATCGCCCGGATGATCGAAGCCGACGAGGTCGCGGCCATGGTGGCGCTGCTGGCCAGCCCGAAGGGCGCGGCCTCCAACGGCGCGGCCGTGCGCGTCGAGGGCGGCACCTTCCGCTCGATCCTCTGAGCGGGGCACCCCATGTCCGACCTCGTCATCGTCGCCCTGGTCCAGGCCAAACCAGGCCATGAAGCCAGCCTCGTGAAGGCGCAGGCCGCGCTCGCGCCGCTGGCACGCGCGCAGGTCGGCTGCATCAGCTACGAACTGCACGAATCCCTGGCGCAGCCCGGCCGGGTCGTGTTCTTCGAACGCTGGCGCGACCGCGCGTCCTGGGAACGCCACATGCGCGGCCCGCACATGGACGACTTCCGCGCCACCGCCGGCCCGCTGATCGGCGCCTTCGAGCTGCTGCACCTGAAGCAGGTCGCCTGAGGGCACCGTCTCTTCTCCTTCCTTTTCCCTCCCCACAGAGCACACCATGTTCACTCGCTCCTTCCGCATCGCCGCCTTCGCACTGGCGGCCCTCGTCACCGGCACGCACGCCGCCCACGCGGCCGAAGGCCTGCCGCTCGAACGCTGGCGCAGCTATGCCGGCGTCAGCTGGGAGCCCGCGCAAGGCGGCGCGGATCCGGCCCCCTTCGCGGGCTCGGTCGGCGCGCCGATCGCCGGCATCCACTTCGACGCCCAGGGCCAGGCCTATGTGAGCACGCCACGCCTGATCTCGACCGCCGCACCGGCCACGCTCAGCCGGCTGGACCTGAGCGTTCGCAGCGGCCCGGCGCGGCTCAGCGCCTTCCCTTCGCTCACGGGCAACGCCACGACCGCGGCACCGGAGCAGACCCTGCGCAACGTGCTCGGCTTCCACGTCGACCGCCGCAACGGCTGGCTCTGGGCGCTCGACATGGGCTTCATCGCCGGTGAATCCGAGGCCCCGGCCGGCGCCCAGAAGGTGCTGGTGCTCGACCTCAAGACGGGCCGCACGGTCAAGCGCATCCCCCTCGACGGCGTGGCCGACCGCAAGGGCAGCTTCCTCAACGACATCGCGGTCGACGAGCGCCGCCGCGTGGCCTACATCTCCGACAGCGGCATGCGCAGCGCACCGGACAACATGGTCGGCGTGATCGTGCTGGACTTCGCCTCGGGCCAGGCCCGGCGCGTGCTGGACCGGCATCCGGCGCTGCAGATCGAGCGCGAGGTGAAGGTGGTCTCGCACGGCGCCGAGGTCTGGGCCGGCAACCCGCTGCTGATCGGCATCAACGGCATCGCGCTGTCGCCCGACGGCCGCACGCTGTACTGGACCGTGACCACGGGCACCCGCGCCCATGCAATCCCGACCGCGATCCTGCGCCAGGCCGATGCGAGCGCGGCGCAGGTCGATGCGGCCGTCCGCGACCTGGGCCCGGTGGGCGGCAACACCGACGGCATCGTCACCGACGCGAAGGGTGCGCTCTACATCACCGACGTCACGCGCAACGGCATCGTGAAGTACGACCCGCGCACGAACACCATGGCGCTGATCGCTTCCGACGACGGCGTGCACTGGCCGGACACGCCGGCCCTCTTGCCGGGCGGCGACCTGGTCTTCACCTCCAGCGCGCTGAACGACCATTTCGCGGGCGCCGTCAAGAGCGGCGCAGAACGCTACGAGCTGTGGCGGCTGCCGCTCGGCGCCCGCAAGGCATCGACCCGCTGAAGACCGCCTTCACCAGGACAGAAATCACCATGATGAACTTCGATTTCCACAACCCCACACGCATCGTCTTCGGCCCCGGCACCATCGCGCAGCTGGACCGGCGGGTCCCCGCCAACGCACGGGTGCTGCTGCTCTACGGCGGCGCGAGCGCGCAGACGAACGGCACGCTGGACGAGGTCCGGCGCGCCCTCGGCCAACGCGACGTGCAGGAGTTCGGCGGCATCGAGCCCAACCCCACCTACGAGACCCTGATGCGCGCCGTCGCGCTGGTGCGCGCGGAGCGGCGCGACTTCCTGCTCGCGGTCGGCGGCGGATCGATCATCGACGGCAGCAAGTTCGTGGCCGCGGCCGCGGACTTCGAGGGCGACCCCTGGCAGATCCTCGAGAGCGAAGGCCGCAGCGTGCACCGTGCCCTGCCGCTGGGCTGCGTGCTGACGTTGCCCGCGACCGGCTCGGAGATGAACAACGCGGCGGTGGTGACGCGCCAGGCCACGCAGACCAAGCTGGTCTTCATGAGCCCGCACGTGTTTCCGGCCTTCTCGATCCTGGACCCGACCAAGACCTTCACGCTGCCGGCACGGCAGGTGGCGAACGGCGTGGCCGATGCGTTCACGCACGTGATGGAGCAGTACCTGACCCATCCCGCGGGCGGCCTGGTGCAGGACCGCCTGGCCGAGGGCCTGCTGCAGCTCCTGATCGAGATCGGCCCGCGCACGCTGGCCGAGCCCGAGAACGAGACGCTGCGCGCCAACCTCATGTGGTCGGCCACGTTGGCCCTCAACGGCCTGATCGGCGCAGGTGTGCCGCAGGACTGGGCCACGCACGTCGTGGGCCACGAGCTGACCGCGCTGCATGGCATCGACCACGCCCGCACGCTGGCGATCGTCCTGCCCTCGATGCTGCAGGTGCGCCGCGAGGCCAAGCGCGCCAAGCTGCTGCAGTACGCCGAACGCGTCTGGGGCCTGGCCGGCGGCACCGAGGATCAACGCATCGACCAGGCCATCGCCCATACGCGCGCCTTCTTCGAACAACTGGGCATCCCGACGCGCCTGTCGGCCTACGGCCTCGGTGCCGAGGAGATCGAGAAAGTCGTTGCCCAGCTGGCGGCGCACGGCATGACGCAACTGGGCGAGCGGCAGGACGTCACGCTGGATGTGAGCCGCGCGGTGTTGCTGGCCAGTCTTTGATGCCGCCTCAGGCGGGCTGCGTCGCCACCATCGAAGGACGCTGCCGCACCGCCTCGAACCAGGCCGCCACCTCCGAGCGGCCTTCGCGCCAGGCCAGGTCCGGGAAGCGGAAGTCCAGGTAGCCCAGCGCGCAGGCGATCGTGATGTGGCCGATGTCGAAGGCATCGTCGGCGTCCGCGACATGGGCTGACGCCGCGTCCAGCGAGGCGCTCACCTTGCGCAGCTGGCCTTCGGTCCACGCGGGCCAGCGGCAGGACTCGGGCCGCAGCGTGCCTTCATAGCGTGCGAGCAGGGCGGCCTCGAGCAGGCCGTCTCCCAGCGCCTGCGCCTGCAGCGCCCGCCAGCGCAGCGGACCCGACGCGGGAAAGACGCGCTGCCGGCCGTCGAGCGCATCGAGGTACTCGCAGATCACGGCCGAGTCGTAGAGCGCAATGCCCTCGTCGGTGAGCAGGGTCGGCACGCGGCCGCTCGGGTTGTGCGCGGCCACCGCGAGGTCGGGCCGGACAGGGCTCGCGGCGGCCGGCAGCGGCTCGATGCTGGCCGCCAGTCCGAGCTCGATCGCGGTCACCGTGACCTTGCGCACGAAGGGTGATGCGGGGGAGTGAAACAGCTTCATGGGACGACTTTGGAGTCAAAAGATATATCATGCATCATCATTCATTCAAAGGAGACATTTCCATCATGCAAGGCCTCAAGGACCCCACGCTGTTCCGTCAACAGGCACTGATCGGCGGCGCCTGGCTCGACGCCCCGGAGACCCTCACGGTGCGCAACCCCGCCACCGGGGAGACCATCGGCCAGGTGCCGCGCATGTCCGGTGCCGCCACGCGGCAGGCCATCGAGGCCGCCGAAGCCGCGCTGCCGGCCTGGGCCGCGCTGACCGCCAAGCAGCGCTCGGTGCTGCTGCGAAACTGGTTCGAACGCCTGATGGCCGCGCAGGACGACCTGGCGCTGATCCTGACCACCGAGCAGGGTAAGCCGCTGGCGGAGGCGCGCGGCGAGGTCGCCTACGGCGCGAGCTTCATCGAGTGGTTCGCCGAGGAAGCACGCCGAACCTACGGCGAGGTGATTCCTTCCGCCAACGCCGACACCCGCCTGGTCGCGCTGCGCCAGCCCATCGGCGTCTGCGCCGCCATCACGCCCTGGAACTTTCCCAACGCCATGCTGGCGCGCAAGCTGGGCCCGGCGCTGGCCGCCGGCTGCACCATGGTGGTCAAGCCCGCTTCGCAGACGCCCTTCTCCGCGCTCGCCATGGCGGTGCTGGCCGAGCAGGCGGGCATTCCGCCGGGCGTGATCAACATCGTGACCGGCAGCGCAAGCGAGATCGCGGGCGAACTCACGGCCAACCCGCGGGTGCGCAAGATCAGCTTCACCGGTTCGACCGAAGTCGGCCGCCAGCTGATGCAGCAGAGCGCGCCCACCATCAAGAAGCTGTCGCTGGAACTCGGCGGCAACGCGCCATTCATCGTCTTCGACGACGCCGACCTGGACGCGGCCGTCGAGGGCGCAATGGTCGCCAAGTTCCGCAACAACGGCCAGACCTGCGTGTGCGCGAACCGCATCCTCGTGCACGACGCGGTCTACGAGGCCTTCGCCGCCAGGCTGGTGGCGCGGGTCGCGGCGCTGCGGGTCGGCAACGGCGTCGCGGCCGGCGTGCAGGTCGGGCCGCTGATCGACGCCAAGGCGGTGCAGAAGGTCGAGGAGCACATCGCCGATGCGCTGGCCGGCGGTGCGACCCTGGCGGTCGGCGGGCGGCGGCTGGAGGGCAACTTCTTCGAGCCGGCCGTGATGACCGGCGTCACCTCCGCAATGCTCGTGGCGCGCGAGGAGACCTTCGGCCCGCTCGCGCCGCTGATCCGCTTCGCCGACGAGGACGAGGCGGTCCGGATCGCGAACGACACCGAGTTCGGGCTGGCCTCGTACATCTACACGCGCAGCCTGCGCCGGAGCTGGCGCATCGCCGAACGACTGGAGTTCGGCATGGTGGGCGTGAACACCGGCCTGATCTCGACCGCCGAGGCGCCCTTCGGCGGCATCAAGCAGTCGGGCCTGGGGCGCGAAGGCTCGCGCCACGGCATCGACGACTACATGGAACTCAAGTATGTCTGCATGGGCGTCGCCTGAGGATGCTCCGCCCCCCTGGGACTGGCACCTGCGCGTGCAGGTGCGCTGGAGCGACCTCGACGCGCTGGGCCACGTGCACCACCTGGCCTACCTGCGCTGGTGCGAGGACGTGCGCAACGAGCATGCGGTGGCCGTCGGGTTGCCCGCGCCGGGCACCGGCGCCTGCTCGCAGGTGATCCTGCGCCTCGACGTGCACTACCTTCGGCCGGCGCCGCGCGACGCCGAACTGCAGATGTGCATGCGGGTGCTGCGCCTGGGCCGCACCAGCGCCGAGGTGCTCTGCCGGCTAGAGGGCCCGGCGCAGGCGCTGTTCGAGGCCCGCGTGACGACGGTGCTGTGCGACGACCGCACGCACCGCCCGGTGCCCTGGCCCGACGCGGTGCGGCAGCGCATCACCGCCGACGGCCGCACCGAAGCACCAGGGTGAACGGCCGCCCGCCCGCGCGCGCCTCAGGCCGCCACCGCCCGCTCCGCCTCGATGCCGTGGATTGCGGCGGCGATCTGCGCCGCGTCGAGCGGACGCTGGAAATTGCGCACATGCGGCGCGGTCATGGTGAGTTCGGCGATCTGCTGGATCTCGGCCGCGGTCGGCGCGCTCACGCCGAGGTCGCCCAGCGACGTCGGCAGCCCGATGCCGCGGTAGAAGTCCACCAGTTCCTGCACGAAGGCCGTGTCGCGCTCCTCCAGCACCAGCTGGACCAACAGGCCGTAAGCCACCTGCAGACCGTGCAGCGCATCGCGCGCGCCGCGCACGGCGGTCAGGCCGCGCGTCATCGCATGGGCGATCGACAGGCCGCCGTTCTCGAAGCACATGCCCGACAGCAGCACCGCCGCCTCCACGCAGTTCTCCAGCGCGGCATTGGGCTGCTGGCGCTCGACCGCACGCAGCGCAGCGGGTGCGTGCGCACGCAGCATGTCGTAGCACAACGCCGCCAGCGCGATCGCGGCCAGCGTGCCGGCGCCGCCGTAGATGTTGGCGCCGCCCGCGCGCTGGCATTGGGCCACCTCGAAGGTCTTCGAGATCGCGTCGCCGATGCCGGCCAGCAGCAGGCGCGCCGGCGCGCGTGCGATCAGTTCGGTGTCGACGATCACGGCACTGGGGTTGCGGTCCATGTGCTCGACCGCGAGCAGGCGGTGCGATTCGTCGTAGACCACGTAGATCTTGCTGGTCGGCGCATCGTTGGAGGCCACCGTCGGCACGCTGATCACTTCGGCGCCCAGCGCGTGGGCCACGGCCTTGCCGATGTCGATGCCCTTGCCGCCGCCCGCGGCGATGACGGCGGTGGGCGCGAGCGCGCGGACCTGGGCGCACAGCCGTTCGATTTCCGGCGGCGTCACCTCGCCCGAGAACAGCGCGACCTCCAGCCGCACGCCGGCGGCCGCGCAGGCGGCGCGCACCTTGGGTTCCACCAGTTGCAGCACCACGCGATCCGCCACCAGCAGGGCGATCGTTCCGGTCAGCGCGGCCTGCGCGCCCACGGCGTCGAGCGCGCCGGGTCCCTGGATGTAGCGCAGTGGCGCACCGAACACGCGCGGACGCGGAGCACCGGCAGAAGCGGCGGCGGGGGATGGGGTCATCGAGTTGTCTCCTGAAGTAACGAGGGCCTGGGTAAACCCCAGATATGGCGCATGACGCAGGATATATCATACATCTCAACACTCGAAAGACATCCGTGCAAGCCCCCGTCCCTCTTTCCTCCGCTGCCCATCCGACCATCGATGGCCACACCCGCCTGGTGCCGCTGCTGGCCTATCCCTCGGAGCATGTGCGCACGCCGGCGCTGTTCAACAGCTACTGCGCGGCCCGCGGCCTCAACGCGGTGATGTTCGCGCTCAAGGTACCGCCCGCGCACCTGCAGTCGACCTGGCAGAGCCTTCGGCACATCGAGAACCTCGCCGGTGTGGTGGTCACCATCCCGCACAAGGCGCCGGTTGCCACGCTGGTGGATTCGCTGGAAGGCGCGGCGCTCCACATGGGCGTGTGCAACGTCGCGCGGCGTGGCGCCGACGGTCGCTTCGTCGGCCGCATGTACGACGGCATCGGCTTCGTCGCCGGCCTCGTCTCGCAGGGCATCGACATCCGCGGACGGCGCGCGGCCCTGTTCGGCGCCGGCGGGGCCGGCACCGCGATCGCGCACGCGCTGTGCCACCAGGGCCTGGCCCACCTGCACCTGATCAACCGGACCCCCGCGAAGGCCGAGGCGCTGGCGCGCGAGCTGGCGGCGCTCTATCCGGAGGTCACGGTGCACGCCACGCTCGCCGACCCCTCGGCGCTCGACCTCGCAATCAACGGCACCGCCCTGGGCCTGCACCCGGGCGACGCCCTGCCCTTCGACCCGGCCACGCTCGGCCCGGCGACCGTGGTCGCCGAGGTCGTGATGCAACCCGACACCACCGCGCTGCTGCAGCGCGCATCGGACCTGGGACTGCGCGTGCACCGCGGCGTCCACATGGTCCAGACCCAGGTCCAGCTGCTGGCCGAGTTCGTCCTCGGGCCGCGGGGCTGAGTCCCGTTCGCTTCCACCCCATTCCCCCATCCACCAGGAGACACTCCATGCAATCTACGAAACCGGGCGCGTTCCGCGCACTGGCCATGGCGGCGACCGCCATGGCCCTGGGCGGCCTCTGCGCCCTCGCCTCGGCCCAGGCCAAGGACGTGAAGATCGGCTTCGTGCTGCCGCTGTCCGGCGGCGCGGCCACCATCGGCAACCAGACCAAGGTCGGCGCCGAAGTCGCGGTCGCGCAGATCAACGCGGCCGGCGGCATCAAGTCCATGGGCGGCGCGAAGCTGGTGCCCCTCTTCGCCGACAGCCAGTCCAAGCCCGACGTCGGGGTGGCCGAGACCGAGCGCCTGATCACGCGCGAGAACGTCGCGATGGTGGTGGGTGCCTACAACAGCGGCGTGACCTTCCCCGCGACCGAGCTCGCCGAGCGCTACAAGACGCCCTGGCTGGTCACGGGCGCGGTCAAGGACGAGATCACCGAGCGCAACTTCAAGTACGTGTTCCGGCCGAACAACAAGGCCACCTACGACGCCCGCGAGCAGCTCGACGCCATCGACATGCTCAAGAAGGAAACCGGCAAGGGACCGAAGACCATCGGCCTGTTCTACGAGGGCACCGACTGGGGCCGCTCGCATTCGGCCAACGTCAAGAAGCTGGCCAAGGAACGCGGCTACCAGATCTCGCTCGACGAGTCCTATCCGCCCAACCAGTCGGACTTCTCGGCCCAGCTGCTGAAGATCCGCGCCACCAAGCCCGAGGCGCTGATCGTGGTGGCCTACACGCCCGACCACATCCTGTTCACGCGCCAGTTCAACGAGGCCGGCGTCTACGTGCCCTACGGCGTGCATTCGGTCGGCGGCGGTTCGGAGGACCCGAACTTCTACAAGGCCGTGTCGCCCAAGACGGTGGAGAACATGTTCGTGCAGGAGGACTTCCAGATCGACATCATGCGGGCCACCAAGGACGCCGCGTCGATCGACGCCGACAAGCGCTTCACGGCCGCGATCGGCTACAGCATCAACGCCTATGGCGGCCAGGGCGTGTCGAACGTCTACATCGTCAAGGACGCGCTCGAGCGCGCCGGCACCGCGGACCGCGAGAAGCTGCGTGCCGCGCTGGCCGCGACCGACATCACCAGCGGCCCGGCGCTGATCACCGGCTACGAGCGCATCAAGTTCGACGAGAACGGCCAGAACACCTTCGCCCACGGCGTGATCTCGCAGAACCATGGCGGCGAGCGCCGCACCGTCTGGCCCGCCGCGAACCGGCTGGCCGGCGTGACCCCGGTCTGGCCGCTGCCCGAACGTCGCTGAGTCCCGCGCGAACCGACGCGCCTGTTCGTCCGCTCGGCCCGGTGCCGGGCGGCTTCGCGTTTCGCACCCCCTCGCTCTCCGGGCCACGGCCCGGCGGGCTTCGAAAGCCTTTATGGATCCCCTGATTCTTCTCTACGCCGTCGTCAACGGCCTGCTGCTGGGCGGCATCTACGGTGGCATCGCGCTCGGGCTCAGCCTGATCTTCGGCGTGCTGCGCGTGATCAACTTCGCGCACGGCTCCTTCCTCATGGTCGCCATGTACGCGAGCTGGGGCCTCTGGGCCGCGTTCGGCTGGCATCCCTATGCCTCGGTCGTGGTCACCGTGCCCTTCCTCTACCTGCTGGGCTACTTCACGCAGTCCGTGGTGATCGCCCCGCTGATCCGGCGCGAGTCCACGCTGGTGGTCGAGCCGCTCGGCGCGCTGCTGCTGACCACCGGCCTCTACCTGGTGCTCGACAACCTGGTGCTGATGGGCTTCGGCCCGGACGTGCGCTCGGCCAACGTCGAGTTCGCCAGCGGTTCGCTGCTGGTCGCCGGCCTGCCGGTCAACATCCCGCGGCTGATCGGCTGCGCTGCCGGCGTGCTGGTGGCGGCGGCGCTGTGGTGGGCCTTGCGCCACACCGACAGCGGCCGCGCGATCCGCGCCACCGCGCAGAACCGCGAGGCGGCCGCGCTGAGCGGCGTCGACATCCAGCGCGTCTACAACCACACCTTCGGCATCGGCGCCGCGATCCTGGGACTGTTCGGCGCACTGCTCACGCCCTTCCTGTCGATCACGCCCACCGTCGGCCAGATGTTCGGCGTCAAGTCCTTCCTGGTCGTGGTGCTGGGCGGCATCGGCTCGATCCCGGGCTCGATCCTCGGCGGACTGCTGCTCGGCGTGTTCGAGTCGGTGGCCTCGCAATACGTGACCGCGACCTCGGCCGCCATCTTCTCGTTCGGCCTGTTCATCGCCGTGCTGCTGTTCAGGCCCAACGGCCTGCTCGGCCGCAAGATCTGAAGGAATCCCATGTCTACTTCCCGCCGCTCCATCAATGCGGTCCTGGGCCTGCCCCTGCTGGCGATCGCGCTGGTGCTGCCCTTCTTCGTGCAGGAGGCCTACCTGCTGCACTCGCTGACCATGATCCTGTACTTCGCCTACATGGCGTCGGCCTGGAACTTCGTCTGCGGTTACGTCGGCCAGCTCTCGCTGGGCCATGCCGTCTTCGCCGGCCTGGCCGGCTACGCAACCGTGCTGCTCTACACCCAGCTCGGCTGGTCGCCCTGGTTCGGCATGCTGGCCGGAGGGCTGCTCGCGGCCATCCTGGCCGTGATCCTCGGCTACCCGAACTTCAAGCTGCGCGGCCCCTACTTCACGCTCACCACCATCGCCTTCGCGGAGATCGTGCGCATCTGGCTGGAGAACACCGACGAGTTCATGGGCATCCCGCTCAAGGGCGCGCAGGGCCTGGTGGTGCCACCCAGCGACCTCGGCTGGCAGGTGTTCCAGTTCGAGGGCAAGGTGCCCTACTACTACATCGCGCTGGCGATGCTGGTGGTCATGCTGCTGGCCACCATCGTGCTCGAGCGCTCGCGCCTGGGCTACTACCTCAAGGCGGTGCGCGGCGATCCCAACGGCGCGGCCGCGCTGGGCGTCAACGGCACCCGCTGCTCGCTGACCGCGCTGGCGATCAGCGCCTTCATGACCGGCCTGGGCGGCGCGTTCTACGCGCAGTTCTTCCGCTACATCAATCCCGAGCGCAACCTGGGCATGGAGTTCTCGATCGACACCGCGCTGATGGCCATCGTCGGCGGCCAGGGCACCGTGCTCGGGCCGGTGCTGGGCGCGCTGCTGCTGCATCCGATCGCGGAGATCACCCGCGCCTGGTTCGGCGGCCGCTTTCCCGGCCTGCACCTGGTGATCTACGGCGCCATCCTGATGGTGGCGGTGCTCTATTTCCCCAAGGGCGTGATCGCGCCGCTGCAGCAATGGCTCACGCGCCGCGGCCTGCGCAAGCCCGATCCGGCCCCCGCCATCGACGTCCAGGAGGTGCGCCCATGAGCGCCATCGGCAACGCCATGCTCGAGGTCCAGGGCCTGCAGAAGCGCTTCGGCGGGGTGCACGCGGTGCGCGACGTCTCGTTCAGCCTGCGGCAGGGCGAGATCCTCGGCCTGCTGGGCCCCAACGGCGCCGGCAAGACCACGGCCTTCAACCTGATCGCGGGTTTCCACCCGCTGGACGAAGGCCAGGTGCGCTTCGAGGGCCGCAACATCGCCGGCATGAACCCCAACCAGATCTGCCATGCGGGCATCGCCCGCACCTTCCAGATCTCGCGGCCCTTCGGCGGCCTGACGGCGCTGGAGAACGTGATGGTGGGAGCCTTCGCGCGCCACCCCACGCGCTCGAAGGCGCGCGCCGAGGCCGAGCGCATGCTCGATTTCCTCGGCATGTCCGCCCGGGCCGACCACGACGCGGGCGACCTCACGGCCTTCGACAAGCGCAAGCTCGAACTGGGCCGCGCGCTGGCCACCGGGCCGCGCCTGCTGCTGATGGACGAGGTCGTGGCTGGCGCCACGCCGAGCGAGGCCGGCGAGATGGTGCGGCTGGTTCACAAGGTGCGCGACCAGGGCATCTCGGTGCTGATCGTCGAACACGTGATGAAGGTGATCATGGGTCTGTCCGACCGCGTGATCGTGATGGACCAGGGCACGCTGATCGCGGACGGCAAGCCCGCCGACGTGGTCAACGATCCGCGCGTGCTCACCGCTTACTTTGGAGAAGGCTATGCCGGCAACGATATTTAGCGCCCGGAACGTCTGGTCCGGCTACGGCGAGCAGCAGGTGCTGCGCGGCGTCGACCTGGAACTCGCGCCCGGCAGCATCACCGCGCTGATCGGCGCCAACGGGGCCGGCAAGACCACCTTCCTGCGCACCGTGTCGGGGCTGCTGCGCGCCACGCGCGGCGAGATCCAGCTCGCGGGCGAATCGCTGGTCGGGCGCAAGCCGCACGACATCGTGACCCAGGGCTTCGTCCAGTCGCCCGAGGGCAAGCAGCTGTTCACCGAGATGTCGGTGCTGGAGAACCTGCTCGTGGGCGCCAGCAGCGCGCACGCCAAGGCGGTGCGCCAGCGCACGCTGGAGGAAGTGTTCGAGCTGTTCCCGATCCTCGCCGAGCGGCGCGGCCAGCTGGCCGGCACCATGTCGGGCGGCCAGCAGCAGATGGTGGCGGTGGGCCGCGCGCTGATGGCGCTGCCCAAGGTGCTGGCACTCGACGAGCCCTCGCTGGGCCTGGCGCCGATCATGGTGCAGCGGCTGTTCGACAGCATCGTGCGCATCCGCGACCGCGGCCTGGCGGTGCTGGTGATCGAGCAGAACGTGCAGATGGTGCTGAAGATCGCGGACCGCGGCTACGTGCTCGAGAACGGCGCCGTCGCGCTCACCGGCACCGGCGCGGAACTGCTGCACAACCCGCACCTGCGCGCCAGCTATCTGGGGCTCTGAGCGGGGACGAAAAGAAGGCGCCCGCCTTTGCCCCAAAAGAAGATATATCATATATTTAAGTCCAAAAAAGGAAGACCCATGACCCCAACCCCCTCCACCGCCGCGCCGAGCGCGGACTTCACGCCCTCCCCCGAGCAGATCGCGCTGCTGCGGGAGAAGGCCCGCTTCGTGCGCCTCGAGACCATCCGCCTGATCGAGATCGCGAAGGTCGGGCACTACAGCTCGGTGTTCTCTTGCGCCGAAATCTTCTCTTCGCTCTACTACGACGTGATGCAGCTGCGCGAGGGTGAGCCGCAATGGGCCGACCGCGACCGCTTCCTGATGGGCAAGGGCCACGCGGCCGTCGGCCTGTTCCCGATCCTGGCGGAGAAGGGCTTCATCCCGAAGGCCTCGCTGGACGACTACACCCGCCTGGGCAGCCCGCTGGGCGACCACCCCGACATGACCAAGGTGCCGGGCATCGATTTCAGCTCGGGTTCGATCGGCCATGCGATGTCGGCCGGTGCCGGCATGGCGCTGGGCGGCCGCATGCAGGGCAAGGACTTCGCGGTGTTCGCGATGGTGGGCGACGGCGAGATGCAGGAGGGCCAGGTCTGGGAGGCGGCCCTGTTCGCCGCGCACCACAAGCTGTCGCGCCTGATCGGCATCGTGGACCGCAACGGCTACCAGCTCGACGGCAAGGTGGACGACGTGATCGGCGTCGAGTCGCTGGCCGAGAAGTGGCGCGCCTTCGGCTGGGAGACGCACGAGGTCGACGGCCACGACCTGGGCGCGCTCACCGCCCTGCTGCGCCGCCTGCGCGCCGACACGACGCGCGACCGCCCCGCCTGCGTGATCGCCAAGACCATCAAGGGCCGCGGCGTCTCCTACATGGAGACCGAGCCGGGCTGGCACCTGGGCTACCTCGCCCCCGCCGACGCAGAGGCCGCCGTGGCCGAGATCATGAACAAGGACATCTGAAAATGAGCAAGCTTCTCAGCACCGAATCCTGGCAATACCGCGCCCTCAACGCCATCACGCCGGGCCTCAACTACTTCTCCGACGCGCTCATCGAACTGGCCGAGCAAGGCCATCCGGTGGTGGCCGGCTCGGCCGACCTGCAGTACTCGAACGGCCTCAACAAGTTCGCCACCCGCTTCCCCGAGCGCTTCACGCAGTTCGGCATCTCGGAACAGAACATGGTGACGGCCGCCGCCGGGCTCGCGACCACAGGCTACATGCCCTTCGTCGCGACCTTCGCGTCCTTCCTGGGCCTGCTGTGCTGCGAGCAGATCCGCATGGACGTGGCCTACAGCAAGCTACCGGTGCGCCTGATCGGCCACCACACCGGCATCTCGCTGGGCTTCTACGGCACCTCGCACCACGCGACCGAGGACATCTCGACCACGCGCGCGATCGCGGGCCTGACGGTGATCTCGCCCGCGGACGGCCCGCAGTTCGCGGCCGCCATCAAGGCCTCGGTGCACTGGCCCGAGCCGATCTACTTCCGCATCGGCCGCGGCCGCGAGCCCGAAGTCTACGAAAAGGGCACGCCCTTCGTCATCGGCAAGGCCATCGAGCACGGCCAGGGCACGGACCTCACACTGATCGCCTGCGGCATGGCCGTCAAGGGTGCGCTCGACGCGGCCCAGGCGCTGCGCGCCGCGGGCCATTCGGTCGGCGTGCTGGACATGGCGACGATCAAGCCGCTGGACCGCGAGGCCGTGCTGAAGGCCGCGGCCCGCTCGAAGCTGCTGGTGACCGTCGAGGAGCACAACGTGCTGGGCGGCCTCGGCGCCGCGGTTGCCGAGGTGCTGGCCGACGAGGGCACGGGCGCGCGCCTGGTGCGCCACGGCATCCACGACGAGTACAGCCTGATCGCGCCGCCCACGCACCTCTATGCGCACTACCGGCTCGACGGCCCGGGCATCGAGGCCGTGGCGCGCGCGGCGCTGGCCGGCGGCACCACCGACTCGGTGCGCAGCGGAGCCGCGGCATGAGCACGCTGTCGCTGATGGACTACGTCGACCACGGCGCGGGCGGCGGTCCGGAGGTGCTGAAGATCGCCAGCGGCCCGCGGCCCGTGCCCGCGCCGGGCGAGGTGCTGATCCGCGTCGCGTACGCGGGCGTCAACCGCCCCGAGGCGCTGCAGCGCGCCGGCCTCTATGCGCCGCCGCCCGGCGCTTCGCAGATCCTCGGCCTCGAGGTGTCGGGCGAGGTGGTCGCGCTGGGCGAAGGCGTGGAGCGCTGGAAGGTCGGCGACGCGGTCTGCGCGCTGACCAACGGCGGCGGCTATGCGCAGTACGTGGTCGCGCCGCAGGGGCAGGTGCTGCCCGTGCCGCAGGGCCTGTCGCTGCTGCAGGCCGCGGCGCTGCCGGAGAACTACTTCACCGTCTGGACCAACCTGTTCCAGCGCGCCGGCCTGCGCGCCGGCGAGAGCGTGCTGGTCCACGGCGGCTCCTCGGGCATCGGGCTCACGGCCATCCAGTTGGCCAGGGCCTTCGGCGCCACGGTGCTGAGCACCGCGGGCAGCGCGGCCAAGGCAGCGGCCTGCCGCGACGCCGGCGCCAGCTTCGCGATCAACTACCGCGAGCAGGACTTCGTCGCCGTCGCGCTCGAGGCCACGGGCGGCCAGGGCGTGAACGTGGTGCTGGACATGGTCGGCGGCCGCTACATCGCGCGCAACCTCCAGGCGCTGGCGGTCGAGGGCCGGCTGGTCCAGATCTCCTTCCTCGAGGCTTCGAAGGTCGAGCTCGACTGGACCCCGCTGATGGTCAAGCGCCTGCACTTCACCGGCTCCACGCTGCGGCCGCGCAGCCTGGCGGACAAGGCGCGCATCGCCGACGAGCTGCAGGAGCGGGTCTGGCCCCTGCTGAGCAGCCAGCAGATCGCGCCCGTGGTGCACCGCGTGTTCCCGATCGCCCGGGCGGCCGAGGCCCACGCGCTGATGGAGTCCTCGGAGCACATCGGGAAGATCCTGCTCGAGGTCTGAGGCCCGAAGAAGGCCGAGGCGGCGCATGCGCGCCGGCCTCGGCCTTTTTTTCGTCAACCGATGTGGAAGCCGCCGTCGACCGGCAGCAGCGCGCCGGTCACATAGCGAGACGCCGCGGTGCTGAGGAAGCCCACCACGTCGGCCACCTCTTCGGCAGCGCCCCAGCGCTTGGCGGGGATGCGTGCGAGGATGCCCGGCGCGCGGTCGGGGTTGTGGATGGCGCCGCTGGCCAGCCGGGTGTCGATCCAGCCAGGCGCCACCGCGTTCACGCGGATGCCGAGCTCGGCGAAGGCCATCGCATGCGAGCGCGTGAGCGCCACCACCGCGCCCTTGCTGGCCGCGTACGAGGGGTTGTTGCGCGAGCCGAACCAGCTGAACATCGAGGCGAAGTTCACCACCGCGCCCTGGCGCTTCGCCAGCGCGTCCTTGCAGGCCATGGTCATGAGCTGGGTGCCCACGAGGTTCACTTCCAGCACCTGGCGGAAGCCTTCGGGCTCCCATTCACGCCCTTCGTGCCGGATCAGGCCGGCCGCGTTGACCAGCGCGTCGATGCCGTCCAGGCCCTGCACCGCCTGCTTCACGGCGGCCTCGTCGGTCACGTCGAGCTTCGAGAACGCGACGCCCGGGGCGTCGGTGTCCTCGCGGTCCATGCCCAGCGCGATCACGCGCCATCCCATGCCGGCGAAATGGCGGGCGCACGCCAGGCCGATGCCCGTGCCGCCGCCCGTCACGACAGCCAGCCGGGGCGCCTCGGTCGCGGGGCGTTGCGATGTATTCATGCTTATCTCCTGTGGGTAGGCGGGCCGCCGACGTGACGGCGCGCAAGGGCGCGTCGTCGAGCGACGCCCTCAGGATGCATGATATATCTTCAATTCGACCGACGGAAGCCCGTCGCGGCGAAACACGCCCGCACGAGGGTGCGGGCGGCCGCGTTCAGCTGGCGTTCTGTTTTTCGAGCCAGGCGATGATCACGTCGCTCCAGCGGATGTCGGCCTGGATGGCGATGCGCGCCGCCTCGGGGTCGCGCTTGCGCAGCGCGCGCAGCACCTGGTAGTGCTTGTGGTTGCGGCTGCTGATCTCGCGCCGCGGGATCTCGGTGTGGAAGGTGCGCAGCAGCGGACCCATCATGACCCAGAAGTTCTCGACGGTCGCGGTGACCAGCGGCATCTGCGCGGCCCGCAGCAGGCCGAAATGGAAGTCGGTGTTGAGCTTGGAGGCCAGCGCCGCATCGGTCGAGGCCGCGACCACGAAGGCGTCCTGGATCTTGCTCAGCCGGTCCAGCTCCTCGGCCGTCATCAGCATGCAGGCCCGCTCCGCCGCGGCGCCTTCGAGCGCCATGCGCATCAGCTGGATCTGGCGCAGGTCATCGGGGCCCAGCGTGGGCACGTGGATCGCGGTGGCGGCGCGCATCTCCAGCGCGCGTTCGCTCACCAGCTTGAAGATCGCCTCGCGCACCGGCGTGATGCTGGTGCCGAGCTGGGTCGACAGGTCCTTGATGCGCAGTCGCTCGCCGGGCGAGAACTCGCCGTCCATCAGCGCGGTGCGGATGCGGCCATAGACACGGGAGGAAAGGTTTTCGCTGGAGAGCTGGGGCAGGACGGACACGGATGGAACCTCACGCCCCCTCCGGGGGGCAACGGAACATCATATATCCCACACCCGTTCGCGCCGTCGAATTGGCGACACCCCAGGGTGTTCTCCGGCACGCCCCGTGCAGGAACGACCGGGTCAGGTCAGCCCGGCACCGTCCCGTCGGCCGGCGCGGCCTGCCGCAGCCAGGCCGCAAAGCGCTCGCCTTCCTGCTCGTTGTGCCGCCAGGCCTCGCGCGCGGCCTTCTCGCCGTCGCCGGCCAGCAGCGCATCGGCCAGCGGGCGGTGCTGCTCGATGATGTCGAGCGGGCCGTCGGCCACCTGGGTGTTGCAGGTGATGATGTAGAGGCGCACCTGCTGCTCGACCAGCTGGTACTGGCGCTGCAGGCGCGTGTGCCGCGCGCCGTCGATGATCGCGCGGTGCAGCGCGATGTCCTGCTCGCTGATCTTGCGCATGTCGCCCTCGGCGCAGGCGGCCAGCAGGTGGGCGTAGGCGCGCGCGATGCTGTCGCGCACGGTGGGCTCCTCGCTCTCCGCGGCCAGCTTGGCGGCCAGGCTCTCGAGGCTGCCGCGCAGGGTCCAGAGCTCCCACACGTCGTTCGCCGTGAGTTCGGCCACCTGCCATCCGGTGTAGGGGATCTGCACCAGGATGCCTTCGCTCGCGAGCCGGTGCAGGCCGGTGCGCAGCGTGGCGCGCGCGACACCCATCTGTTCGGCCAGCGCGATTTCCGTCAGGCGCGCGCCGGGTGCGACCGCGCCCGAGAGGATGTAGTTGCGCAGGCTGTCGGTGGCCTGGTTTTCGGCCGACTGTTTGGCGACCGGCCGGAGTGTGCTGAGCGTCATGGGGCCTTCGAAGCCAGGAAAGAGGAACTCACCATCCCAGCTGCTTGAACAGCACTGGCACTCGGTCCAGCTTGGGCAGGATGGCGTCGGGAGTATAGTCATCGAGCGGTCTGCGGGCCGTGTCCCGGTCGATCCACACGCACCTGAAACCGATGTCGCGCGCGGCGCACAGATCGAGGTGCGGGCTGGCGCAGATGTGCAGCGCCTCCTCCTTGCGAATGCCCAGTTGCGCATGCGCGTGTTCGAAGATCTGGCGGCTGGGCTTGTAGGCCTGGGCCTGTTCGGCGCTGATCACGCGGTCGATCGCACCGCCCAGCTGCGCCACGTTGCCGCGATGATGTCGTCGTCGGTGTTGGAGACGATGCACAGCTTGAAGCCCATATTCTTCAATTGCCGCAGCGCCGGCACGACCTCGGGAAACGGCGGCATCGCCGAGATGCTGCGGGTCAGCACCTCGATGTCGGCCGCGCTGTAGGGCAGGCCCAGCTCCTCCATCGCCAGCGCCAGCGCCATGCCGGCCACTTCGCGGAAGGACCGGTGTGGGCGCTCCTCTTCCAGCCGGTGCTCGTGGCGGTCGAACACCGAGATGAGCTCGGCCGTCGACACGGCGTGCCCGCCGGCCTTGGTCGAGAGGATGCGCTGCACGGCGGCGACCAGGCCCTCGTCCCACTGGATCAGGGTGCCGTAGCAATCGAAGGTGAGCCACTGGGGGCGTTCACCGAAATTCTGCAGATGGTTCATGTGCTTGTCCTTGTGTGGTGGATGGAATCGGTGGCTCAGTGCGGGAGGACCTTGGCCAGGAAATCACGCGCTCTCGGCCCCAGCTTCTCGGGGGCGCCGAAGAAGCGGTCGGTCGGGCAGTCTTCCAGGATCCGGCCCTGGTCCATGAAGACCACGCGGCTGCTGACCTTGCGCGCGAAGCCCATCTCGTGCGTCACGCAGACCATGGTCATGCCTTCCTTCGCCAGGTCGATCATGACCTCGAGCACCTCGCCGACCATCTCGGGGTCGAGCGCGGAGGTGGGCTCGTCGAACAGCATGACCTTGGGGTTCATGGCCAGTGCCCGCGCGATCGCCACGCGCTGCTGCTGGCCGCCCGAGAGCTGGCCTGGATACTTGTGGGCGAACTTCAGCATGCCCACGCGCTCGAGCAGGCCGCGGGCGCTGCGGGCCGCGTCGTCCGGCTGGCGCTGCAGCACCTTGACCTGGGCGATGGTCAGGTTCTCGAGCACGCTGAGATGGGGAAAGAGCTCGAAATGCTGGAACACCATGCCGACCTCGGCCCGCACCGCCGCGAGGTTCTTCGGCGCGCCGTGCAGCGGCTTGCCGCCGACGAAGATCTGGCCGCGCTGGATGGCCTCGAGCCCGTTGAAGGTCTTGATCAAGGTGGACTTTCCCGAGCCCGAGGGCCCGCAGACCACCACCACCTCGCCGAGCTGCACCTGCAGGCTGCAGTCGCCCAGCACCTGGAATTCGCCGTACCACTTGGAGACGGCCCTGGCGTCGATCATCGATGTTGTCATGGAAGGATTCCTTTCTTGGAGAGTGCTCAGGCGCGCCCCGTGTTCCGGCGCTGGAGCAGGTGCACCAGCGCCGCCCCGAGCGAGCACATCGCGAGGTACACCAGCGCCACGAAGAGGTAGACCTCGGTCAGCGTGCCATCGCGCTGCGCCACCTTCGAGGCCGCGCCCAGGAAGTCGTTGAGGCTGATCACATACACCAGCGAGGTGTCCATGAACAGCGTGATGCACTGGTTGACCAGCGACGGCATCATGTTGCGGAAGGCCTGTGGCAGCACGATCAGCCGCAGCGCCGTCGACTGGCGCATGCCCAGCGCCGTGGCCGCGGCCATCTGGCCGGTGCGCACCGAGCGGATGCCGCCGCGGATGATCTCGGCGAAGTACGCGGCCTCGGCCAGCACGAAGGCCGTGACGGCGGCATACACCGGCCCCACGTCCAGATGGTCGTTGCCCGTGAGGCTGCGCAGCAGCGGCGGCACCAGGAAGAAGACCCAGAAGATGGTCAGCAGCAGCGGGATCGAGCGCAGCGTGTCGACGTAGAGCCGCGACAGGCCCGACAGCCACGGCGGGCCGAACATGCGCGCCACCGCCAGCAGCGCGCCGAAGGCGATGCCGAGCACGATGGTCACGGCGGTCAGCATGAGGGTGGTCGCCATGCCGTTCAGCAGGTAGGGCCAGGCGTGGGCGAGCGCGCCCCAGTTCATCGATGACATGGTTTCAGGTCCCCAGGAAGCCGGGCACGCGCACGCGGCGTTCGACCCAGCGCATGAAGGCGATCACGGCCAGCGAGATCAGCACGTAGAGCAGCGTGGCGGCGATGAAGACCTCGAAGGGCTGCGAGCTGAACTCGCTGACCTGCCGAGCCCGGCCGGTGAGTTCCATGAGCCCGATCGTCAGCGCGACGGCCGAGTTCTTGAACACGCTGAGGAAGTCCGAGGTCAGGGGCGGCAGGATCACGCGGAACACCTGCGGCAGGATGATCTCGCGGTAGGTCAGGCCCAGCGGAAAGCCCAGCGAGAACGCAGCCTGCTGCTGCCCCCGGGCGGTCGACTCGATGCCGGCGCGGATCAGCTCGGCCGCCTTGGCTGCGGTGAACAGCGACAGCGCGACCAGCAGGGTGAGGAACTGGTTGAGCGTCGGGTCGATCTGCTTGATCGCCATGCCCAGCCGCTCGGGCAGCAGCTCGGGCACCACGAAGAACCAGAGGAAGACCTGCACCAGCAGCGGCACGTTGCGAAAGCAGTGCACGAAGGTGGCGGCGGCCCAGCGCACCGGGCGCGCGGGCAGCGTGCGCGCCACGCCCAGGGCCGCGCCCAGCAGCAGCGCGAACGACCAGGCGGCGAGCGACAGCAGCACCGTCCAGCCCAGGCCGCTGACCATCATCTGCCAGTAGTAGCCCTCGCCGGTCACGGCGGGCTTGAACAGGACCCCCAGGTCCCAGTGGTACTGCAACATGCTCAGAGCGCTTTGTCGCTGGGGTTTTCGAACACGTCGCGGATCAGCGGCTGCATCGGCATCTGCATGCTGAAGCCGTTGCGCACGTTCAGCGGCCGGTTGAAGTACTTCTCGTACAGCGCGGCCATCTCGCCGTTCTTCATCATGCCGACGATCACGCCGTCGACGAACTGCTTGAACTCGGCATCGCCCTTGCGCATCATGCAGCCGTAGGCCTCGCGGCCCAGCGGCTCGCCGACGATCTTCCACTTCGCGGGGTTGCGCGCACGCGCCGCGCTTGCGAACAGGCCGATGTCGTCGAGCACGTAGGCCACGGCCCGGCCCGATTCCACGCTCATGGAGCCTTCGTTGACGTCCGGCGCGAGCACGATGTTAATGCCGAGATTTTCCTTTTCGTTGAGCTGGCGCAGCACCCGCTCGTTGGTGGTGCCTGCGCCCACCGCGACGTTCTTCTTCGCCAGGTCCTTCCAGTCCGCGATGGCCGCGTCGGCGCGCGTCAGCATGCGCGTGCCGACCACGAAGAAGGTGGTCGAGAAGTTCACCTGCGTCTCGCGCTCCGCGTTGTGCGTGGTGGCGCTGCACTCGAGGTCGATGGTCTGGTTCGCGACCAGGGGAATGCGCGTCTGCGGCGTCATCTCCATCGGGCGCACCTTGAGGTCGGCGCGGCCGACCCGCTCCTTGAGCTTCTCGACCACGCGCAGCGAGATCTCCCAGGCATAGCCCGCCTGCTTGTTGTCGTCGTCGAGGTAGTTGAAGGGCACGAAGGCGCTGCGCGTGCCCAGCGTGACGGTGCCGAGGTCCTGGACCTTCTTCAGCGTGCCGCCCAGGGGTTGGGCTTGCACGGGCGTCAGCAGCGTGGCGGCGCACGCGAGGAGCACGGTGCCGGCGAGGTTCTTTGCGTTCATGGTCTGGCCAATGGGGAGGAGATGAAAAAGAAGGAATGCGAGCCCGAGGCGCTCACGGTGCAAGGACCGACAGGGCGCGCGCCAGGTCGTCGATCAGGTCGTCCGCCGACTCGAGGCCGATGCTCAGGCGCACCAGCGGCCGCGCCGCGTGCCGGCCCGGCACCGCGCGTTCGCCCGCGTTGCGGTACACGCCGACCAGGCTCTGCGGACCGCCCCAGCTCGCACCGATCGCGAAGCACTGCAAGCGGTCGACGAAGGCGCAGGTCTGCGCCCAGGATTCGGTCCGGAGCACGATCGACAGCAGCCCGCTCGACCCCGTGAAGTCGCGTTGCCAGAGCGCATGCCCGGCGCTGCCCGGCAGCGCCGGGTAGAGCACCTCGGCCACGGCCGGCTGCTGCTGCAGCCACTGCGCGACGCGCAGGGCGTTGCGTTCGTGGCGTTCCAGGCGGACGCCCAGCGTGAGCAGGCCCTTGAGCACCTGGCTGCAGTCGTCGGGCGAGACGTTGTTGCCCAGCCAGTCGGCACTGAGCTTGAGCTGTTCGTAGAGCGCCACGTCGCGCACGCAGACCGAGCCCATCAGCAGGTCCGCATGGCCACCGATGTACTTGGTCAGCGCCTGCACCGAGAAGTCGGCGCCGAGTGCCAGCGCCGCGCAATGCACCGGCGTGGCCCAGGTGTTGTCGATGGCGACCAGCGCGCCGTGCGCATGGGCCGCGGCGGCGATCGCGGGCAGGTCCTGCACCTCCATCGTCAGCGAGCCGGGCGACTCCAGCCAGACGAGCCGGGTTGCGGGCCGCAGCAGCGCGGCGATGCCGGCGCCGATCCCGGGGTCGTAGAACTCGGCCTCGATGCCGTAGCGCCCCATCAGCGCGACCAGGTTGCTGCGCGTCGGCCCGTAGGCCGAGTCGGTGACCAGCACGTGGTCGCCGGCGCGCAGGAAGGCCTGGTTGACCAGGTTGATCGCCCCCAGCCCCGAGGGCGCCAGCATGCAATGCGAAGCGCCTTCCAGTTCGGCCAGCCGGCCCATCAGCGCGTAGTGGGTGGGCGTGCCCGACAGGCCGTACCAGTAGCCGTGGAAGAAGTCCTCGCGCCGGCGCGAGAAGGCTTCCGCGTTCGGCGACAGGATGGTCGAGGCCCGGTGCGTGGGGCGCGACAGCGAGGCGAAGCCCTCGGGCACCGCGATGTCGTCATGAACGATACGGGTGTCTCTATGCAAGGTCGGTCTGGGGTCTGAGCTCATGGGTGGGCTGAATGTGATAGGACGATTGTCGACAATCTATCTAAATAGATGGATTTGAATGCCAGTACAAACCCTAAGATGCGGATGTGAAAAGTCATCACATCGGCGATCTCTGCTCTCATAAATCACCAAACACACGCGTTCCAGCGCCTTCTGTCGGCGCGAAACTCACATTAACCTTATTGTCGACAATCGTCCATTTAGCTATAGTCGAGCGCGTTTCCCACTCTCCAAGGACCCTTCATGTCTTTCAGTCAGGGCACGCCGGACGACGTGCCGGCCGCCGAGGCATCGGCCATCCATGACGCGGGGCTCGCGGCCAGCTACACCGCCCTGCGCGAGGACGAAGCCATCGCGCTGGCACGCGAGCGCTACGGCCTCGAGGGCCAGGTGACCCGTTTCGCCACCGAGAAGGACGACACCTTCAGGCTCGAACTGCCCGGCGGCGAGCGCTTCGTGCTCAAGGTCGCCAATCCGCTGGAGGAGGTGCCGGAGATCGACTTCCAGGTCCGGCTGCTCGAACACATCGAAGGAGCCGATCCGCA
Organism: Variovorax sp. UMC13; assembly: GCF_014170375.1. GTDB lineage: Bacteria > Pseudomonadota > Gammaproteobacteria > Burkholderiales > Burkholderiaceae_C > Variovorax. The sequence goes on from NZ_LZZW01000016.1 coordinate 90,700, forward strand.
CATCCCGGTGCCGCGCGTGATCCGGGACCTCGCGCACCGCCCCCATGCGCCCTTCGTCGACGCGGCCGGCCAGCAGCGCGTGGTGCGGCTGATGTCCTATGTGGCGGGCACGCCGCTCGACAGCGTGGCCTCGTGCGCCGCCGACCGCGCGCAGGTGGGCCGCATGCTGGGCCGGTTGCGGCATGCCACCGCCGGCTTCTCGCATCCCGCACAGGACCGCGTGCTGGCCTGGGACGTGCGCCACCTGCAACGCCTGCGCCCGCTGCTCGACGACATCGACGATCCGCACCAGCACCGCCGCGTGGCGGCCGGCCTGGCGCGGCTGGCGGACCTGGCGCCGCGCATCGCGCGCCTGCGCACGCAGGTGCTGCACAACGACTTCAGCCAGTCGAACATCGTGGTCGACGCGGGCCAGCCGGGCTTCGTCACCGGCATCATCGACTTCGGCGATGCGGTGCGCACCGCGGTGGCGGTCGACGTGTCGACCGCCCTGCTCAACCAGCTGCCGCGCCAGGGCGTGCACGTGCACACCGACCTGTTCGCCGACGGCCGCGACCTGCTGCGCGGCTACCTCGCCGTGGCGGACCTGACGCCGGAGGAACTGGCGCTCATCCCCCACCTGACGATGGCCCGGGCCGTGGCGCGCGCCCTGCTCAGCCTGTGGCGCGCCAAGCGCTTCCCCGAGAACGCCACCTACCTGCTGCGCAACACCGAACCCGGCTGGGCCCAGCTCGACTGGTTCCTCGCGCGCACCGAGGCCGACCTTTCCGACACGCTGCCCGCCGCGCTGCGCTGAAGCGTGCAACGTCCTTCCATCCCCTCCAGAGAGCCCGCCATGACATCACCCAACGCCCGTACCGCCTCGCCCGGCGGCAAGATGGTCAACGCCTTCAATCCCTCGAGCCTGGCCGAACTCGACGCCTCCACGCGCGGCCTGGTCGAACGCCGGATCCGCCTGCTGGGCCCGGCCTACCGCCTGTTCTATCGCAACCCGGTGCAGATCGCGCGCGGCCAGGGCGTGCTGCTCTACGACCGCGACGGCAACGAATACCTCGACGCCTACAACAACGTGGTGTCGGTCGGCCATTGCCACCCGCGCGTGGTCGACGCCATCCATCGCCAGTCGCAGACGCTCTGCACCCACACACGCTACATCCAGGAAGGCATCCTCGACTACGCCGACCAGCTGCTCGGCACCTTCGGCGGCCGGCTCGGCAGCGAAGGCCATGCGATGTTCACCTGCACCGGCTCCGAGGCCAACGACCTCGCGCTGCGCATCGCGCAGCACCACACCGGCAAGCGCGGCATCATCATCACGGCCGAGGCCTACCACGGCAATTCGCACCTCACGGCCGGCTTCTCGCCCTCGCTGGGCGACAACTCGCCGCTGGGCACGTGGGTGCGCCAGGTGCCCGCACCCGACTCCTACCGCATCCCGCACGAGAACATGGGCCGCTGGTTCGCCGACCAGGTGGCGCTGCAGATCAAGGACCTGGAACGCCATGGCGACGGCGTGGCCGCCTTCATCGTCGACTCGGCCTTCTCCTCCGACGGCATCTATGCGCACCCGACCGACCTGCTGGCCCCCGTCGCGGAAGTGGTTCGAAAGGCCGGCGGCCTGTTCATCGCCGACGAGGTGCAGTCGGGCTTCGGCCGCATGGGCGATTCGCTCTGGGGCTACCAGCGCCACGGCATCGACCCCGACATCGTGACCATGGGCAAGCCCATGGGCAACGGCTTCCCGGTGGCGGGCATCGCGGTCGCGCCCGAGGTGGTGCAGGGCTTCGGCAGCGACATGCGCTACTTCAACACCTTCGGCGGCAACACCGTGGCCATCGCCGCCGCGCAGGCGACGCTGGACGTGATTCGCGACGAGCGGCTGGTCGAGAACGCGCGCCAGGTCGGCCAGCTGATCCAGTCGGGCCTGCGCGAACTGGCGCAGCGCTTTGAAGTGATCGGCGACGTGCGCGGCGCGGGCCTCTACATCGGCGTGGAACTGGTGAAGGACCGCGCGACCAAGGCGCCCGATGCGGCGGCCGCGGCGGCGGTGGTGAACGGCTTGCGCGAGCGCCGGGTGCTGATCTCGGCCACCGGCTTCCATGCGAACACGCTCAAGATCCGCCCGCCGCTGGTTTTTTCCGAAGCGAATGCCGACCGCCTGCTGACGGCGATCGAGGCCACCTTCGCCTCCCTGGCCTGAGACCGCGCCGGCCTTCGGTCCAGGGCCGGCGCCTCAGCGCAGCGCCTCGCTCTTCGTCTCGGGCACGAAGAAGAACACGATCACCGCGGCGAGGGCGAAGAAGCCGGCGGTGGCGGCCAGCGCGCTGCTCACGCCGTTGCCCTGCGAGAGGAAGCCGACCGCGGCCGGTGCCAGCGCGCTGGTGGCACGGCCGGTGTTGTAGATGAAGCCCTGCGCCGTGGCGCGGACCTGCGTCGGGAACAGCTCGGCGAAGGTCGGCGCGAAGCCGCTGTAGAAGCCGGTGCCGAAGAAGGCCACGACCGGGCCGAACAGCAGCAGCAGCGTCGGCGAGGTGATCGCCACGTAGAGCGGCACCGCCACCGCCGAGGCCAGGAAGAACAGGATGAAGGAGCGCCGGCGGCCGATGGCGTCGGCGAAGTAGCCGAAGACGATGAAGCCCAGGGCCGCGCCGGCCTGCATCACGACGATCCAGGTGGTCGACTTGAGCAGGTCGAAGCCCGGCCCGCCCTGCGCCACCGGCGTCGCGAGGTAGGTCGGCACCCAGGTGAACAGCCCCCAGTAGCCGCACATCGCCGCCGAGGTGAACGCCAGGCACACCAGCGTGGGCCGCAGGTGGTTCCCGAACAGCACCGCGAAGGTCTCGCCCACCGACAGGCGCCGCTTCTGCTCCAGCCAGATCGAGGATTCCGGCGTGTGGCGCCGCACCCAGAACGCGAACAGCGCCGGCAGCAGGCCGACCGCGAAGGCCCAGCGCCAGCCGAAGTACGGCAGCACCAGCGCCGCGACCAGCGCCGCCAGCGCGTAGCCCAGCGCGAACGCGCTCTGCACCCAGGCCATCACCTTGCCGCGGTGCTCGGCCGGCCAGGTCTCGGTGATCAGCGTCGCGCCCGCCGACCACTCGCCGCCCACCCCCAGGCCGAGGATGAAACGGAAGATCAGCAGCTGCGTCACGGTCTGCGAGAAGCCGCACAGCGCGGTGCCGAGCGAATAGCACAGGATGCTCAGCACCATCGAGCGGGTGCGGCCCAGGCGGTCCGCCAGGAAGCCGAAGACCAGGCCGCCGACCGCGGTCGCCAGCAGCGTCATCGAGGCGATCAGCCCCGCCACGCCCTTGTCGAAGGCCAGGTCGGCGCTGATGTACTTGATCATCATCGCGAACAGCATCAGATCCATGATGTCCAGCATCCAGCCCACATAGGCGGAGCCGAAGGTCTGCCACTGCGCCTTGCTGCGCCCCACGTACCAGCGCGCGTTCGGGGTTGTCGTCGTTGCCGGGTCGGTACCGGCGGTCGCCATGCTCATGGGAAGTCTCCTGGAGGGCCGCAAACGCTGCAGCCACGCGTCTTCATGAAAGATACATTCGTATCGAAGAACGAATCTTAGAAAGATCCAAGAGATTTCATCTCAGTATTAACCATTAATAGACATACGTGTCTCGTTTATCGATACTTCAAGCTTCAAACCTTGGAGTTCCCATGCATCGATTCAAGCTGCGCCTTCTGGAAGACCGCATCCCCGCCCACCACGCCCCGGTCTACCTGCCCGCCCTCTCGCGGGCGATCTATGTGGTCGAGGGCCAGCTCGCCATCGAGTTCGCCACCGGCGCGCAGCACGTGGTGCACGACACGGCCTGGGTCGGCGACGACGCGCTCGCGCTGCTGGCCGGCGATTCGGAGGTGGTGCTCTGGCGCTGGGAGCTGGTGCCGCACGACACGGCGCAGCCGGGCACCCTGCGCTCCGCACCGGCCACGCGCTCGGTCTGCAAGCTGGAGCAGGCGATCGAACTGGACAGCGGCTTCGACTGGCTCATGCGCTGCGACCGCGTGGCCTTTCCGCCCGGCGGCGTGGCGCTGACCCACGTCCACCAGGGGCCGGGCATCCGCTGCTGCCTCGACGGCGAGATCACCATCGAGACCCAGGGCACGACGCAGGTCCACGGGCCAGGCGACGCCTGGTTCGAGCTGGGCCATGCCCCGGTGCTGGCGCCCACCACCCGGGCCAGCGCGACCACCTTCATCCGCTGCTTTATCCTCCCGCAGGCCTGCCGCGGGCGCAGCTCGATCCGCTTCGTGCGGCCGGAGGACGCCGTCCAGCCCAACACCCAGAAGTACCATGTGTACGCAGAGCGCTTCCTGCGGCTCGAGCGCCCCGGCGCCCCACGACACGACTGACCTCTCCTATGCCATCGAACCCCTCTTCCCTGCCCGCCGCCCTCCCCGCCCCCCTCACCGGAACGGACGAAGGGACCCGGGAGGAAGGGCCGCAGGACAACACCAGCTCGTCGACCTCCGTCATCTCGCTGCGCATCCTCGAGGTGATGGCCGAGGCCAATGCCGAACTGGGCGTGACGCAGCTGGCCGAGCGGCTCGGCATGCCCAAGGCGCGGGTGCACCGGCACCTGAGCTCGCTGCGCCAGGAGGGCTATGTGATCCAGAACGCCCGCAGCAGCCGCTACAGCGTGGGCTGGCGGCTGTTCCTGCTGGGCCAGAAGCTGGTGCGGCAGTTCGACGTGGTCAGCCTGGCACGCCCGGTCATGGAGGAGCTGCGCGACCAGGTGGGGCAGACCATCGTCATCACCACCTTCACCGACAACCACGTGGTCGTGCTCGACCTGGTGCGCGGGCACAGCCAGCTCGAGATCCTGCTGAGCTCGGGCACCGAGTACAAGCTGCACACCGTGGCGCAGGGCAAGATCGTGTTGGCCTTCGGCGCCCCGGCGCTGCTGGAGCGCCTGCTGACCCATCCGCTGGCGGCCGCCACGCCGCACACGATCGTCGACGCGGACCGCCTGCGCGCCGAGATCGACATCGTGCGCAAGCGCCGCTGGGCCGAGGCACCCGAGGAGGTGTTCATGGGCGTGAACGCGCTGGCGGCGCCGATCTTCCACAGCGGCGGCGAGCTCTTCGGCGCGCTGGCCATCGTGGGCTCGATCCATTTCCTGCCGGCCCAGGCCAACCCTGCGACGGTCGACGCCTTGAAGAGCGCCGCCGACAAGGTCTCGGCCATCCTGGGCGCGCCGCGCACGGCGGCCTGAGCCGGCGCCGGCGGGATCAGGCGCCTGCCGGCACCGTCGCGCTGACCTCGACCTCGACCAGGTAGCCCGGGTTGGCCAGGCCCGACACGACGAGCAGCGTCGAGGGCGCGCTCAGCCCCGGCACCAGTTGCGCCCGCACCTTGCGGTAGGCCGCGATGTGGGCCGCGTCGGTCAGGTAGGCCGTGGCCTGCACGACCTGCTCGACCGTGGTGCCGGCGGCCTCCAGCAGCAGCAGGATGTTCTGCCAGACGACGGCGGTCTGGGTCTCGATGTCCGTCGCGAGCACGCCGTGGCGGTCGACGCCGACCTGCCCGCCGGTGACGAGCAGCGCCGCACCGGCAGGCACGAGCGTGGCCTCCGCGAACTGGGCGGGCGCGGGGCGGTCGGAGAGATTGATTCGTTGAAGCATGAAGAAGCGTCTCTGGAGTGGATGAAAGGGGTCAGTGCACCAGGATCTTCGACAGGAAGTCCTTGGCGCGGTCGGTCTTCGGGCGGCAGAAGAACTCCTGCGGCGTGTTCATCTCGACGATCTGCCCCTGGTCCATGAAGATCACGCGGTCGGCCACCGCCTTGGCGAAGCTCATCTCGTGCGTCACGCAGAGCATGGTGATGCCCTGGCCCGCGAGTTCGGTCATGACCTCGAGCACCTCGTTGATCATCTCGGGGTCGAGCGCCGAGGTGGGCTCGTCGAACAGCATGATCTTGGGCCGCAGGCACAGCGCGCGCGCGATGGCCACGCGCTGCTGCTGGCCGCCCGAGAGCTGCAGCGGGTACTTGTGCGCCTGCTCGGCGATGCGCACGCGCTGCAGCTGCTGCATCGCGCGCTCCTCGGCCTCCTTCTTCGGCACCTTGCCCACCCACATCGGCGCGAGCGTGAGGTTCTCCAGCACGCTCAGGTGCGGGAACAGGTTGAACTGCTGGAACACCATGCCCACGTTGCGGCGCACCGCCTCGATGGACTTCAGGTCCTCGCTGAGCTCGATGCCGTCGACCACCAGCCGGCCCTGGTGGTGCTTCTCCAGGCTGTTGATGCAGCGCACCAGCGTGCTCTTGCCGGAACCCGAGGGCCCGCAGATCACGATGCGCTCGCCCTTGGCCACGGCCAGGTCGATGTCGCGCAGCACATGGAATTCGCCGTACCACTTGTTGACGGCCACAAACTCGATCAGGGGTTTCGTTTCGCTCATGTTCTCTGCACTCCGGCGTTGAGGTGCCGTTCGATCCAACGGCTGTAGTGGGACATCGCCAGGCAGGCCACCAGGTAGATCGCCGCGACGAACAGTTCACCCTCGAGGAAGAAGCGGCGCCATTGCGGGTCGCCCAGCGCCAGCTGCACCGCGCCCGTGAGGTCGTAGAGGCTCACGATGGTGACCAGCGAGGTGTCCTTGAAGGCGCCGATGAAGGTGTTGACGATGGCCGGCACCACCAGCCGCAACGCCTGGGGCATGACGATCTTGCGTTGCGTCTTCCAGTACGACAGCCCCAGCGAATGCGCGGCCTCCACCTGCCCGGCAGGCAGCGCCTGCAGGCCGCCGCGGATCACTTCGGCCAGGTAGGCCGCAGTGAACAGCGTCATGCCCACCAGCACCCGCAGCAGCACGTCGATGGTGCCGCCGCCCGGCATGAACAGCGGCAGCACGAAGGAGGCCATGAAGAGCACGCTGATCAACGGCACGCCGCGCACGATCTCGATGAACAGCACGCACAGCGTGCGGATGGCCGACAGCTTCGACTGCCGGCCCAGCGCCAGCAGGATGGCGAGCGGGAAGGCCACCACCAGGCTCACGGTGGACAGCAGCAGCGTGAGCGGCAGGCCGCCCCACAGCGCGGTCTCCACCGATGTCAGGCCCAGCACGCCGCCGCGCATCAGCACGTAGAGCACCGCCAGGCTCAGCACCCAGACCACGACCAGCGCCGGGCGCCAGCAGGCGCGCAGGCAGCTCGCCACCAGCAGCGACACCAGCAGCGCGCAGGCCACCAGCGGCCGCCACTGCTCGTCGAAGGGATAGCGGCCGAAGAGGATCAGCCGCCCCTTCTCCGCCACCACGCCCCAGCACGCGCCCACGCCCTCGGCGGCGCGGCAGGCCGCGAGGTCGGCCTTGAACACCGCATGCAGCACGGCCCAGTCGAAGAGCGGCGGCACGATCCGCACCAGCAGCGCGAGCAGGGCCAGGGTCATCAGGCCGCCGAGCCAGCTGCGGAACAGGTGGCGCCGCAGCCAGTGCACGGCACCCGATTGCGAGCGCGGCGCGGGCCGCGCCGCGATGAAGACGCCGCGCTCAGTCATGGCCGCCCCTGAACTTCGCACGCCGGTTGTAGGTGCTCATGAAGGCCGAGGTCAGCAGCGACATCGCGAGGAAGCAGGCCATCATCAAGGCGATGCATTCGATCGCGCGGCCGGTCTGGTTCAGCGAGGTGGCGCTGATCGACACCAGGTCCGGGTAGCCCACGGCGACGCCCAGCGAGGAGGCCTTGGTGAGGTTCAGGTACTGGCTCGTGAGCGGCGGGATGACCACGCGCAGGGCCTGCGGCAGCAGCACCAGCCGCAGCGCCTTGCCGCGCGACAGGCCGATGGCCGCGCTGGCCTCGCTCTGGCCGCGCGGCACCGACTGGATGCCGGCGCGCACGATCTCCGCGATGTAGCTCGCCGTGTAGAAGCTCAGGCCCAGCAGGATCGTGAGGTACTCGGGCGTCACCGCGCCGCCGCCGATCACGCTGACCTCGGTGCGCGTGGGCACATCGAGCCCCGCGGGCGACCCACCGGCCAGCCAGCCCGCCGCGGCCAGGCCGGCCATCAGCAGCAGCGAGGGCAAGGCCACGGGCCAGGCGCGCCCGGTCGCCTCGCGGTGTTGCCGCGCCCGGCGCGCCCAGGCCCGTGCCGCGAGCGCGCCCAGCGCCAGGCCGGCCAGCGTGCCCAGGTGCCCGGCGTGCCACACCGGCAGCGGGAACTGCAGGCCGTTCTTGCTCAGGAAGAAACCGGCCACCGGGTTCACCGCGCCCTCGATGCTGGGCAGGAACTCGGTCAGCGCGAAGTACCACATCAACAATTGCAGCAGCACCGGCACGCTGCGCATCACCTCGACGTAGCTGGCGCAGGCGCCGCGCACCAGCAGGTTGTGCGACAGGCGCCCGATGCCGACCAGCGTGCCGATCACGGTCGCCAGGGCGATCCCGACCAGGGCCACGCGCAGCGTATTGGTCAGGCCCACGAGGTAGGCCCTGCCGTAGCTGTCGGCGGCGTCGAAGGGCAGGATGCTTTCGCCGATCGCGAAGCCCGCCGGCTGCAGGATGAAGTCGAAGCCACTCTGCACGCCGCGCGCGCGCAGGTTCTCCAGCGTGTTGTGCAGCAGGTAGGCGCCGGCGGCGAGCAGCACCAGCAGGGTCAGCAGCTGGTAGGCCAGCGCGCGGAACGACGGGTTGCGCCAGCGCCAGCGGAAGGGAGGAGAAGGTGGACGCATGGAGCGATTCCCGATCGGCTGTCAGTCAGCGCACCGGCGGCGCATAGACCAGGCCGCCCTTGCTCCACAGGTTGTTGGCGCCGCGCGGCAGCTTCAGCACGCTGTTCGGCCCCATGTTGCGCTCGTACATCTCGCCGTAGTTGCCCACGGCCTCGATCGCACGAAGAGCCCACTCCTTGTCGAGGCCCAGCAGCTTGCCCGTGTCTTCGGAGGTGCCGAGGATGCGCTGCACCACCGGTTCGGCGCTGGTGGTCTTGAGCTGCGCCGCGTTGGCGCGCGTGATGCCCGCCTCTTCCGCTTCGATCAGCGCGAAGCCGACCCACTTGACGATGGCCGCGAACTCCTCGTCGCCGCGCCGCACGGCCGGGCCCAGCGGCTCCTTGCTGATCAGCTCCGGCAGGATCACATGGTCGTCGGGGTTGCTGGCCTCGCCGTTGCGCACGCCGGCCAGGCCGGAGATCTCGTGCGTGTAGGCCTGGCATCGGCCGGAGAAATAGGCCTTGTTCGCCGCCTCGCGCGTGTCGAAGACCACCGACTTCAGCGCGCTGCCCGATGCCTTGGAGTAGTCGCTGAGGTTCTTCTCGGTGGTGGTGCCGCCCTGCACGCACACGGTGGCGCCCTTCAGCTGCTTGGCGCTGGTGATCTTGCTCTTCTTCGGCACCATGAAGCCCTGGCCGTCGAAGTAGGTGATGCCGGTGAAGGTGATGCCCAGCGAGGCATCGCGCGCCAGCGTCCAGGTGGTGTTGCGCGACAGCACGTCGATCTCGCCCGACTGCAGCACCGCGAAGCGCTGCGAGGCGTTGAGCGGCACCCACTTGACCTTGGTGGCGTCGCCCAGCAGCGCGGCGGCCACCGAGCGGCACACGTCGACGTCCATCCCGGCCCAGACGCCCTGGCTGTCGGCGGCGGCGAAGCCCGGCACGTTGGGCGCGACGCCGCAGTTGAGGTGGCCGCGCGCCTTGATGGCGTCGATGGTCTTGCCCGCGTGCGCCGGAACCGACGCGAGCGTGGCCAGGCCGAGCAGGGCCAGCGCGGCCGCATTTTTTCTGAGCGATTCGTGGAACATGGTTGTCTCCTGTGGAAGAAGGTTGGAACGGGGTGGGAACGATGCGGGTCAGGCGCTCGCCGGCAGCACGGCCCGGCGGCGGATGGCGGTGAACTTGATGTCGGTCATTGCCAGCACGGATTCGCCCACGCCTTCGCGGCCGATCCCGGTGCCCTTGATGCCACCGAAGGGCATGCTGTCGACGCGCCAGTCGGTGGCGTCGTTGAGCAGCACCGCACCCACCTCGAGCGCATCGGCCGCGTCCAGCGCGACGTCGATGTCCTGCGTGAAGATGGCGGCCTGCAGGCCGTAGGGCTGCGCGTTGGCGATGGCCACCGCTTCGCCGAGGTCGGCGAAGGGCAGCAGGAAGCTGACGGGGCCGAACACCTCTTCGGCCACCGCGGGGTGCTCGGGCGCCAGGCCCTCGAACACGGCCGAGCGGATCTGCCGGCCGTCGCGCTGCCCGCCCGCGAGCAGGCGGCCGTCGCGCGTGGCATGCGCGATGGTCGCCATCACCGCATCGGCATGCGCGTCGTGGATCATGCAGCCGTAGTCGGAGGCCTCGTCCTGCTTCGGCCCGGGTCGAAGCGACTCGGTCGCGGCCACGAAGGCATCGCGAAAGCGCGGGTAGATGTCCCGGTGCACCAGCACGCGCTGCACGTGCAGGCAGTTCTGCCCCGCGGCCCACAGCGCGCCGGAGGCGCAGCGCTGCACGGCGTCGTCGAAGTGGGCATCGGGCATCACGATGGTCGGGCAGTTGCCGCCCAGCTCCATGGCCAGGCGCTTGACGCCGGCCGCGGCCGCCACCGCCTGGCCCGCGGCACGCCCGCCGGTCAGCGACACCATCTGCACCCGCGCATCGGCCACCAGCGCGCGGCCGACCTCGGTGCCGCCCACCAGCACCTGCAGGATCCGCGGCGGCAGGCCGGCCTCCTCGAGCACGGCGGCCAGCGCCAGCGCCGACAGCGGCGTGGCCGGATGCGGCTTGAGCAGCACGGTGTTGCCGGCCGCGATGGCGGGCGCGATCTTGTGGGCCACCAGGTTCAGCGGATCGTTGTAGGGCGTGATCGCGACCACGATGCCCAGCGGCACGCGGCGCGACCAGCCCATGCGGCCGGCACCGCCGGCCTCGCCGTCCAGCGGCACGGTCTCGATGCCCAGGCGCCGCGCCTCCTCGGCGGCCAGCAGCAGCGTGGCGCCGCAGCGCGCGACTTCCAGCCGCGCCTCGCGCAGGGTCTTGATGCCTTCCCGCGCGATGCGCAGGGCGAAGGCCTCGGTACGCTCGGCCACCAGCTGCGCCGCGCGGCGCAGGATCGCGGCCCGGGCGTGCGGCGTCATCGAGCGCGCATCGCCGCGGGCCCGGTGCGCATCGGCCAGCGCGCGCTCGACGGCGTCGGCATCGGCCACCGGCAGCTCGGCGATGAGGCTGCGGTCTTCGGGGTCCCGCACCTGCAGGAAATGGGCTTCAGAGTTCATCGCGGAGCATGTACCAGGCCGTGGCTGCGCCGACGTACGCGCGCCGCAGCCCATGAAAGGGAATCGTCCTCACGGACGTGACGGGGAACGGCAGGGCATCGGCCGCGCCGCCGAGGTGGGCCGCGATCGCGCGCCCCATCGCGGTGGCCATGGCGATGCCGCGGCCGTTGTAGCCCAGCGCGACCAGCAGGCCGGACGCGGGCTCGTGCAGGTGCGGCGTGCGGTCGACCGTCATCGCCACGCGACCGCTCCAGCGGTAGTCGATGGGCTGCGCCGCCAGCGCGGGGAACAGCGCCGCCACGGCCTTGTGCAGGTGCGCATAGTCCGCCGCCGCCGTGGGCTCACCGAACTGGCCGCGGCCGCCGAGGATCAGCCGGTCCTGCGCATCCTTGCGGTAATACAGCACCAGCCGGCGCGTGTCGGACACCGCATGCCGGCCCGGCAGGATCTGCTGCGACAGCGCGGGCGACAGCGGCGCGGTCGCGACCTGGAAGCTGTTGGCCGCGACCACCGATTGCTTCAGGTCCGGAATGAGCCCGTCGGTGTAGCCGTTGGTGGCGATCACGACGCGCGGCGCACGCACGGCACCCGCCGGCGTGCGGACGGTCCACCCGCCGCCTTCGCGCTCGAGCGCCGTGGCGGGCGATCGCGCATGGATGCGCACGCCCAGCGCCGTGGCCACGCGCGCCAGTTCACGCGCATAGGCCAGCGGATGCACCGAGCCGCCGCGCGGATCGAGCAGCGCGCCGGTGTAGCGCGCCGAGCCGATCAGCGCGCGGGTCTGCGCGCCGTCGAGCATGCGCATGTCCACGCCCAGCGCGCGCCATGCGTCGCAGCGGGCTTCCAGATCGGGCAGCGCGGTGTCGCGGTGCGCGGGCTGCAGCCAGCCGGGCCGCAGGGCCTCGCAGTCGAGCGCATGCTTGCGCACCAGATCGAACACCAGGTCGGGCGCGCTGCCGACGAAGCGGATCATGCGATCGGCCACCTCGGCCGGGTACTTCTGCCGCGTGCGCGGCGGGTCGAAGGCGAAGCCCGGGTTGACCTGGCCGCCGTTGCGGCCCGAGGCGCCCCAGCCGACCTCGGCCGCCTCCAGCAGCACCACGCGGGCGCCGGCCTCGGCCGCGTGCAGCGCGGTCGACAGCCCGGTGAAGCCGCCGCCGACGACCACCACGTCGGCCTGCGCCTGCGTGTCCAGCGGCGTGCCGACGGGCGCAGGCGGCGCCGAGGCAGCCCAGGCCGACGGCGGCATGTGCAGCGTCGTCGGGTTCATGCGCCCAGCAACTCCGGCAGCGCACGCAGGTCGGGCAGCTCTTCGTAGGGCTTCCACGCGGCCACGGCCTGCATGCCGCGCCGGTTGATCCACACCGCGCGCACGCCGAGGCCGTGGCAGGCCTGCATGTCCAGGTCCATGCCCATCGCGACGTGCACGGTCTCGCTCCTGTCCACGCCCATCGCGTGGTACGCGTGCTCGAACAGGCGATGGCTGGGCTTGTAGGCGCGCGCCTGTTCGGCCGTGATCACATGGTCGAAGGGCACGCCCAGCAGGCGCAGGTTGTGGGCGATCAGGTCGTTGTCGGAGTTGGTGAAGATCGCGAGCCGATAGCGCGCCTTCAGCCGCGTGAGCGCCGCCACCGTGTCCGGATGGGGGCCCATGGTCTTGATCGACTCGGCCACCTGCTCGACGTCGTCGGCGCTGGCCGCCACGCCATGTTCCTGGAAGGCCGCGGCGAAGCCCTGGCGCAGGATCGACTTGTAGAGCAGGTGGTCCTTCTGCGTCTCGAGCCGACGCGAGTGGCGCGAGAAGGTCGTCAGCAATTCCATCGGCTCGAGGTGCGCCGCATCGCGGCGGGCCAGCACGTCGGCGACCTGCGCGCTCAGCACTTCATACCACTGCACGAGGGTGCCGTAGCAGTCGAAGCTGATGACTTTCGGGGGAGAGGAGGAAAACGCAGGGTGCATGATTTCAGCGGGCGGTCTTTCGCGCCCGAAGGATGTCGATGAAGGGGGTGGAAGGGGTGCTTCTGCCGGCTGCGGTCCCGCTCAGCGAGAGGCGGCGGCGCCGGCGCCGTCGATGCCCTGCGCCTTGACGTCGAGGTAGGCATCCCACGCGTGCCGGCGGAACAGCGCGCCGGCGCGCTCGGGCTCACCCGCGAGCAGCACGTCGAGCATGGGACGGTGCGCCTCGACCAGGCGCGTCGAGGCCCGCGGCTCGTTGTTGGCCGCCACGATCAGCATCTGCAGCTGCGCAGCGACGCGCTCGTACTGCGTGAGCAGGCGACGGTGGCCGGCCGCGGCGATCACGGCCTTGTGGAAGTGGAAGTCGGCCGCGTCGACCTGTTCGTCCGCGGCGCCGGACGCGCAGGCCTGGTCGAGCAGGGAGAAGGCCTGCCGGATCGGCGCGGGGTCGATGCGGCCCTCCATCACGCCGGTGGTCACGACTTCGGCGCCCAGGCCCTCGAGCGCCGCGCGCAGCGTGAACAGCTCCCAGGCGTCTTCCTCGGTCAGGCCCACCACCTCCCACGAGGCATAGGGGCGCTGGGCCACCAGGCCCTCGGTCAGCAGCTTCTGCAGCGCGGAGCGGACCGTGCCGCGCGACACCGCCATCTCGGCCGAAAGACGCATCTCGGTCAGCCGCGCGCCGGGCGGGTACTGGCGCGAGACGAGCGCCTGCCGCAGTTCGTCCGCGGCGCGGTCTTCCAGGCTGCGGCGGTTGAGGGATCGAAGAGGAATCGGTGTGGCCATGCGCCATTATTCAATTGGCGATTCCCGATTGTCAACAATCGTCCAACACGGCAAGACTCAGTGAAAACCCTTGGATGCCGCGAGACGCACCCGGCGCATGGACGCGCGCCGGGTGGGTTTCCGCTACAGCGCGATGCGCTGGTCCCAGGGCGATTCGCCGCCCCAGTTGATGCACACGCTCTGGCGCCGCATGTAGCCCTTCCAGGCGTCGGAGCCCGCGGTGCGGCCGCCGCCGGTTTCCTTCTCGCCGCCGAAGGCCGCGCCGATGTCGGCGCCGGTGGTGCCCATGTTGACCTTGGCGATGCCGCAGTCGCTGCCCTGCGCGGAGAGGAACAGCTCGATGTTGCCCAGGTTCGAGCTGTGGATGCCCGAGGCCAGGCCCTGCGGCACGCCGTTGTGGATCGCGATGGCTTCCTCGAGCGTGTCGTAGGTCATCACGTAGACGATGGGCGCGAAGGTCTCGTGCTGCACGCAGGGCCACTCGGGCTGCGTCTGCGTGATCAGCGTGGGCTCGACGTAGTGGCCCGGCCGGTCGATGCGCCTGCCGCCGTAGACCACCTTGCCGCCCAGGGCCACCGCCTGCGCGATGGCGTCCTCGTAGTGGCCGATGGCCGGTGCGTCGACCAGCGGGCCGATCACGGTGCCGGGCTCGCGCGGGTCGCCGACCTTGATCTGCGCGAAGGACTGCTTGAGCAGCTGCACCAGCGCGTCGGCCACCGTGCGCTGCACGATCACGCGGCGCGTGCTGGTGCAGCGCTGGCCGGTGGTGCCGACCGCGCCGAAGGTGATGCTGCGCGCGGCCAGCTTGAGGTCGGCTGTCTCGTCGACGATGCAGCCGTTGTTGCCCGAGCACTCGAGCATGTAGCGCCGGCCCAGCGCCGCGCCCACGATGTTCGCCACCTTGCGGCCCACGCCGCTCGAGCCGGTGAAGGAGACCAGCGCCACGCGCGGGTCGGCCACCAGGCGCTCGGCCACGGCGTTGTCGTCGGGGATGAAGAGCGTGAACACGCCCTCGAAGCCCAGCTCCTGCATCGCCTGGTTCGAGAGGTGCTGCAGCGCCAGCGCGGTCAGCGGCACCTTGGGGCTGGGCTTCCAGACCACGGTGTTGCCGCCGATGGCCGCGAGGAAACCGTTCTGCGCCCAGACCGCGGCCGGGAAGTTGTAGGCCGAGATCACGCCCACCACGCCCAGCGGCAGCCACTGGTCGTACATGCGGTGCTTGGCGCGCTGCGACTGCTGCGTGAAGCCGTAGAGCATGCGCGACTGGCCGGCCGCAAGCGCCGCCATGTCGATCAGTTCGCGCACTTCGCTGCGGGCTTCCATCAGCGACTTGCCGGTGTCGAGCGCCACCACCGCCGCCAGGCCCTCGTGGTGCTGGGCCGCGAGTTCGCCGATGCGCGCGACCAATTCGCCGCGCCGCGGTGCCGGCACCATGCGCCAGCGCTGGTGCGTGGCCACGGCCGCGGCCATCACGGCCTCGTAGTCCTGCGCGGTGGCGCCGGCCACGCGGGCCGTGACGGTGCCGTCGGCGGGGTTGACCGCCTCGAAGGCCGCGCGGCCCTCGGTAGCGCTCCAGCCGCCGGTGCCGGTGCAGGCGCCGCCGTGGACCGGCTGGATGTGAAATTCGGAAAGGACTTCTTGGGTGTCGAACATGGGAGGACTCTGGATGCGAAGACTCAGGACTTGGACAGGAAACCGCCGATGCTTTCATCGGTGTGGAACACGGGCTTCTCGTGGTAGTGCGGCCCGTCGTAGATCTCGATCAGCACGCTGCGCTCGTGCGCCAGCGTCGGGCCATGGGGATGGTCCTTGGGGTTCATGTAGAAGGAGCCCGCGGTCAGCGTGAGCTGGCTGTCGGTGTACTCGTAGCGGCCTTCGAGGCAGTACATGAACTGGTTGGAAGCATGCGAGTGCTTGACCGGGATGCGCCCGCCCTTCTCGTATTCGAGCAGCGCGATGCTGGCGCCGGTCTCGGCGTTCTTCCACAGGAAGTACTGGCGAAAGCCGTACTCGGGGAAGTCGATCCATTGCGCGGCGTCCAGATCCTGCGTGCGGATCAGCACCTCCAGCGTCTTCATCAGGGCTTCGTTCGGGACCGGGTTCATGGTGTGTGCTCCAGGGGGGGACGGCCGGCCGCGACCCAGCCGTCGTATTCCTTGCGGCTTTCCGGGGTCGCCGGAAACAGTCCGAAGATCGAGCGGCCGCCGGCGATCTGCTGCTCGGCGAAGGCCTCGTACTCGACCGCGTCCAGCGCCTCGGCCGCGACTTCCTCGACCAGGTGCTGCGGGATCACCACCACGCCTTCGCCGTCGCCCACCAGCACGTCGCCGGGGTAGATGGCCACGCCCGCGCAGCCCACCGGGCCGTTGAGCTCGACCGGGTGCATCGCGATGGGCGTGGCCGGCGGCGCCGACTGGCGTTGGTAGGCCGGCAGGCCGGTCTTGCGGATCGCGGGCGTGTCGCGGTAGCCGCCGTCGGTGACCACGCCGGCCACACCGCGCTGGCGCATGCGCGCGGCCATCAGGTCGCCGGCCGCGGCCGAGCGCACGCAGCCGCCGGTGTCGATCACCAGCACATGGTCGACCGGGCACTCCTCCACCGCGCGCCGGTGCAGGTTGTCGTTGCGGCCGTAGTTGGCCATGGTGTCGATGTCCTCGCGCGCCGGCATGAAGCGCAGCGTGTAGGCCGGGCCCACCAGCTGCGGCTGCTCGGGCGAGAGCGGCTGCAGGCCCAGCAGGTAGACGTTGCGAAAGCCCCGCTTGAGCAGAGCGTTCGCCACGTTGGCGCTGCCGACCTGCACCAGCTTGGCCCGGGTGTCGGCGCTCAGGGTGTACTCGGACGTGCTCATGGCTGCGTCCCTTCGGACGGCGGCGTGATGCGCACCTGCAGCGTGCCCAGGCCCGCGACGCTGGCTTCCAGCAGGTCGCCCTCGACCACCGCACCCACGCCTTCGGGCGTGCCGGTGAAGATCAGGTCGCCGGGCGCGAGCGTGAAATAGCGCGACAGCGCGGCGATGATCTCGCGCGTCGACCAGATCAGCTTCGACAGGTCGCTGGCCTGGCGCGGCGCGCCGTTCACGGTGAGCGCGATCGCACCCTGCGTGAGCTCGCCGGTCTGGTCCAGCGGCACGATCGGGCCGACCGGCGCGCAGCGCTCGAAAGTCTTGCCGATCTCCCAGGACTTGCCGCTCTTGCGCATGGCCAGCTGCAGGTCGCGCCGGGTCATGTCGATGCCGATCGCATGGCCGCAGATGTGCGAGGCCGCATCCTCGACGGCGATGTTCGCGCCGCCCTTGCCGATGGCCACCACCAGCTCGACCTCGTGGTGCAGGTTCTGCGTCTGGGGCGGGTACGGCACGGGCACCGCGCCCGTGGGGTTCGACACCACCGTGTCGGTCGGCTTGCAGAAGAAGAAGGGCGGCTCGGCGCGCGGGTCCACGCCCATCTCGAGCGCGTGGTCCGCGTAGTTGCGCCCGACGCAGTAGACGCGCCGCACCGGGAAGGCGCCGCGGCCGCCGGCCACCGGCACCGAGGTGACCGCGGGTGCGGGCAGGACGAAGCCGGTCATGCGCCACCTCCCACCTGCTGGGCCGGGCGGCCGCCTTGATTGAGCACCGCGACCGCCTCGATCTCGACCAGGATCTCGGGCTGTGCCAGCGAACTCACCTCGACCAGCGTGGCGACCGGGAACGCGCCCTGGAAGAACTCGCGGCGCGCGCGCCAGACCTCTTCGCGGTGTTCGATGCGGGTCAGGTACATGTTGATCTTGACCACGTCCTGCATGGACCCGCCGGCGGCGGTGACCAGGTGCTGGATGCGTTCGAAGATCAGCCTGGCCTGCGCGTACTCGCCGCCGCCCGCGGGCGCGAGCTGCTTGTCGCGCGCGGTGAGGCCCGCGATGTAGACCGTGTCGCCCACGCGCAGGCAGTTCGACCAGGTGCCCGGTGCGGGCTCCGTGACCTCGGGGCTGATGATGTGTTGAATGGCCATGTGTGTGTTGTGTGTGGCTCGGTTGCGAAAGGATCCGGGCGGATCACTCGAAGAAATCGGCGGGCGGCTTGGCGCCCCACTGCGTGGTCTGGTCGGCGGTGCCGGCGAAGATGGTGGGCACGTGCGTGCCGTTGACCACGTCGCCGTCGGTGTAGTGCTCGATGCGGAAACCGAAGGGGTCGCGCCAGTAGTCGAAGATCTGGCTGCCCAGCAGGTGCCGGCCCACGCCGCAGTCCAGCGTGTGGCCGCGCTCCAGCAGGAAGTCGTGCGCGGACATCACCGCATCGAGGTCGCTCACTTCGAAGGAGCAGTGGTGCACGCCGGGCCGGTCGGTGCCCAGCACCAGCATGCAGTGGTGGTCGACCAGCGCGTCGCCGTGGTCCACGCGCAGGAAGGTGCCGATGGGTTGCGTCGGGGCGTCGGGAATCGCCAGGTAGTCCGAGGCGATCAGCCCGAAGCGCTGCTGCAGCCAGGCGACCGAGGCCTGGTGGTCGCTCACGTGCAGCACGAAGTGCCCCAGGCGCTTGACCGGCGAGGCCTGGCGCGCGATGCGCACGGCGGTGTTGACCCGCGGCTTGGCCTGCGCCGTGTTGAGCGGGATCGCGTCGCGCACCGGCAGCGGCGCGGCGGGCGCGGCGCCGTGCACCGCATCGATCTCGAAGCCGTCGGGCATGCGCATGCGCACCCGCTGGCCGCCGCCGGGCACGCCGGTCGCGGGCTCGACCGGGCCCGAGCCCGGCAGGGCCGCGAGCCGCTCGAGCGTGGCGGCATCGGCCACGCTGAAGCCCGCGCCCAGGAAGCGGTTGTCGTCTCCCCGCACCGCCTCGTAGACGAAGGGCGCCTCGCCGGTGCCGCGCATGAACAGGCGATGGCCGTCGCTGGCCGTGGCCGGCACCATGCCGAAGTCGCGCAGGAAGCTTTCCATCACGGCCAGGTCGCGGACCTGGTAGCGCACGTAGAGCGCATCGATGGCGTGGTGGGTCGTCATGAAGTCAGTTCCTCGTGGGATGCAGGGGCGGCGTCCGCGCTGGCGGCGTGGCCCAGGATGGACTCGACCAGGTCGCGCCGCGCGCGCGCGGCCTCCGAGGTGCCCGACCAGACCAGCCGGCCCGAATCCAGCACATAGGCGCGGTCGGAGAAGGCCAGCGCCTTCGACAGGTTCTGCTCGACCAGCAGCACCGCGATGCCCTCGCCGCGCAGCTTCTGCAGCGCCTGGTAGCAGATGTCGACGTTCTTGGGCATCAGGCCCAGCGACAGTTCGTCGATCAAGAGCAGCCTGGGCTCGGCCATCAGCGCGCGGCCGATCGCCACCATCTGCTGCTCGCCGCCCGACAGCGTGCGGCCCAGCGAGTCGAAGCGCTCGGCCAGGCGGGGGAACAGGTCGAGCACGCGTTCGATGTTGCGCGCCGTGGCCTCGCGCGGCCGGCTGTAGCCGCCCACCACCAGGTTCTCGCGCACCGTCATGTCGCCGAACAGCTTGCGGCCCTCGGGCGACAGCGCGATGCCTTCGAGCACGCGCTTCTGCGGCGGCAGCGGCGCCAGGTCCTTGCCGTTGAAGTGCACCGTGCCCGACTGCGCGCGCACATGGCCCGCGATGCACTGCAGCGTCGAGGTCTTGCCCGCGCCGTTGGGGCCGATCAGCGCGACCACCTCGGCCGCGTTGACCTGCAGGTTCAGCCCGTGCAGCACCACGGCCGAGCCGTAGCCGCAGGAGAGGTTGTCAATGTTCAGCAAGTGCGGCTCCTTCGCCCAGGTAGGCCTCGATCACGGCCGGGTCGGCCATGACCTCGGCGGCGGGCCCGTCGGCCATCTTCCGGCCGTTGTTCAGCACCACGATGCGCGGACAGATCCGCATCACCTCGGCCAGGTTGTGCTCGATCAGCACGATGGTCACGCCGCCCTGGTTGAGCGAGCGGATCAGGTCGGCCAGGCGCAGCGCCTCGCCGTGGCCCAGCCCGGCCAGCGGCTCGTCCAGCAGCAGCAGTTGTGGCCGCGTGGCCAGCGCGCGCGCCACCTCGAGCCGCTTGAGCACGCCCAGCGGCTGCGCCGTGGGCAGCTTGTCGGCCAGCGCGGCGATGCCCACCATCTCCAGGCAGCGCATGGCTTCGTCGCGCAGCGGGCGGCGGTCCACGGTGGCCAGCGCGCGCCAGGGCGTGCGGGTGATGGCCGAACCGGCCGCGAGCACCACGTTCTCCAGCAGCGTCATGCTGCGGAAGGGCCGCACGATCTGGTGCGACAGCGCGATGCCGCGCTGCGCGCGCCTGGCGGCATTGAGGCCGTTGAGCGTCTCGCCGCGAAAGCGCACCGCGCCCGCGGTCGGATCGACCACGCCGGAGATCAGCCGCAGCAGCGTGGTCTTGCCCGCGCCGTTGGGGCCGAGCAGGCCCAGCAGTTCGCCGTCGCGCACCGCGAAGGACACGCCGTCGACCGCGACGATGCCGCCGAAGCGCACGCCCACGTCGTCGATCACCAGCAGTTCGCCGCCGGCCTTGGCTTGCAGCTTTGCGCTCATGCCGTCCTCCCTCCGCGCAACCGCGCGGCCTGGCGCAGCACCAGCGGGAACAGGCCGCCGGGCACGAAGCGCATCATCATGAACAGCAGCAGGCCGAAGACCAGCAGCTTGTAGTCGTTGATGAAGCGGAACCATTCGGGCATCAGCGTCAGCAGGGTGGCGGCGATCACGCAACCCCAGATCGAGCCCATGCCGCCGATCACCACCATCGCGAGGATCATCACCGACACCGGGAAGCCGAAGGCCTCGGCGCCCACCGTGCCCAGGTAGTAGGCATAGAGGCAACCGGCCACGCCGGCCAGCGCGGTGCCGAGCGCGAAGGCCGCCAGCTTGAAGCGCGGCGTGTCGATGCCCAGGCTACGCGCGGCGATCTCGTCGGCCGCCACGGCCTCGAAGGCATAGCCCAGCCAGCTCTTCTTGACCCAGGCGCAGAACAGGGCCGCGGCCACGGCGCACAGCACCACGAAGTAGGGGAAGAAGTCGCCCAGCGCGGTCTCGGGGATCTGCGAGATGCCGAGCTCGCCGCCCAGCGCGTCGCTGGTGCGCACCACGCCGAGGAACAGGAAGCCCGCCGCCATGGTCGCGATGGCCAGGAAGTCGTCGCGCACCCGCAGGCTGCAGAAGCCCACCACCAGCCCGAAGGCGCCGGCCGCCAGCAGCGCCAGCGGCAGCGTGAACCCGAGGCCGAAGCCGGCCTTGGCCAGCAGGGCCGTGGCGTAGGCACCGACGCCGAAGAAGGCGGCGTGGCCCAGGCTGACTTGGCCGCAGAGGCCGGAGATCAGGTTCAGGCTCAGCGCGAGGATCACGTTGATCGCCACCAAGGTCAGGATGGACGTTTCGTAAGCACCCACTTGGCCGCTCCCTTCAGTTGCAGTGTCTTGGCGAGCCCGCCGGTGGCGCGCGCGGGCCCCGAGAACAGGCCTTCGGGCCTGATCAGCAGCACGCACAGCATGGCCGCGAACGCGATGCTGTCGCGGTCGAGGTAGTTCGAGAGGTAGGTCGCGCCGAAGGCTTCGACCAGGCCCAGCAGCAGCGCCGCGACCAGGGTGCCGCCCATGTTGCCCAGGCCGCCCAGCACGATGATGGCCAGCGCCTTGTAGCTGGGCACCGCGCCCATCGAGGGCTCGACCAGGTTGTTGAGCACGCCCACCATCACGCCCGCGGCGGCGGCGAAGGCCGAGCCGATGGCGAAGTTCAGGTAGCGCACCTGGCGCAGGCTCACGCCGCACGAGGCCGCCATGCGCGGCTCGCTCACGGTCGCGCGCCAGGCCATGCCGATGCGGGTGCGGGTGGCGAACAGCGCCAGCCCGCCCAGCAGCACGCAGGCCATCACCACCACCGCGATCTCGGCGTACTTGATGCGCATGCTGCCCACCTCGATGGCGCCGGCCAGCGGCGGCACGTGGTACGACAGGCCGTGGTCGCCGAACACCAGCCGCAGCAGCTCCTCGATCGCGAGGAACATGCCGACCGAGGCGATCAGCGGCACGTAGGGCGGCTGGTCGAGGATGGGCTCGTAGCACAGGCGGTACATCAGCACGCCGCAGACGGCGACCAGCGCCATCGACAGCACCAGCCCGAGCGCGAAGCTGCCGGTGGCGTTGGTGATCACCAGCCCCAGGTAGCCGCCGAGCGCGAACAGCCCCGCATGCGCGATGTGCAGGATGCGCAGCAGCCCGAACACCATCGCCAGGCCGATCGCGATCAGCGCGTAGACCGCGCCGTTGATCAGCCCCTGCGAGGAGAGGTTGAGGAACAGGCTCATTGCTCGGGCGGCGCCAGCAGCGCGGCGTCGTCGATCACGCCGAAGCGTTCCCACTTGCCGTTGCGCACGATGCTCAGCGGGAAGCTCTTCTTCACTTCGTGCAGCTTGTTGAAGCTGATGCGGCCGATGGCGGTCATCACCTCGGTGCTTTCCAGCGCGGCGCGGATCTTCTCGGGCTCGTCCGATTTGGCCTTGCGGATCGCGGCGGCCAGCGTGGTCACGGCCGCGTGGGTCGAGGTGGCGGCGGCCTCGGCCTTGCTGTTGGTCGCCTTCTCGTAGGCCTTGAGGAAGTCGGCGATCTCGGGCAGCTGCGAGCCCCAGTCGATCACGTTGGTGATGACCGTGCCTTCGGCGGCCTGGCCCGCGATGTCGATGTACTGCTGCGAGCTCAGCGACTCGGCGCCCACCACGTCGGCCGTGATGCCCGCGCTGCGCAGCTGCGCGACCAGCGGGCCGGCGGTGAAGTAGAAGCCGGTGGCGTAGATCACCTCGGGGTTGTCGGCCTTGATGCTCGCGATCAGCGGGCCAAACTGGCGGTCGCTGGGCGCGTACTCATACTCCTTCAACAGCTGCACGCCGAACTTGGGCGCGGCCTCCTTGAAGCCCGCGGCCAGGGTCTTGCCGAAGTCGGTCTTGATGGTCAGCAGCACGGTGCGCTTCTTGCGCAGCACCTCGCCCACCAGCTTGGCCGCGGCCCGGCCCTGCACCTCGCCCACGCTGGTCACGCGGAACATGTAGTTGCCGGTGCGCGTGATCTCGGGCGCGAAGGCGATCGAGGCGATGTAGGGGATCTTGGCCTTCTGGAACACCGGCGCGGCCGCGCGCGAGGGGCCGGAGAAGCCGGCCGACACCACGGCGCGCACGCCGTCACCCACCATGCGGTTGGCGATGGGCACGGCCTGCTCGGGCTTGCCCTGGTCGTCGTAGACCACCAGTTCGAGCGTCTTGCCGTTCAAACCGCCGGCACCGTTGATCTGCTCGACCGCGAGCTTGGCCGCGGCCAGCCCGGCATTGCCGTCGGCCGCGGCGGGGCCGGTGAGGCCGGCCTGGAAGCCGATCTTGGTGGTGGTCTGGGCCAGGGCGCCGCCGACCAGCGCGAGGCCGCACAGCAGGCCGGCCGCGAGGCGGACGAATCGGGGGGTGGAACGCGGGCTCACTTCTTCTCCTCGGGTGCGGCGGACACCAGCGTCGCCGTCGGTTTCAGTTCAACGAAGGTCTCCATCTCCACCGCCACGCCGAAGGGGCCGGCCACGATGCCCTCGGTGGTGCGCGCATGGCGGCCGGCATCGCCGAAGACCGACACGTAGAGCGCCGAGCAGGCGTCGGTCACCTTGGTCTGGTCGGTGAAGTCGGGCTGCGAATAGACCTTGCCGCGCACGTAGACGATGCGCTGGACCTGGTTCAGGTCGCCCAGCACCAGCTTCAGGCGCGCGATCTGCCGCACGCAGGCCAGCTTCGCCGCGACCATCGCGTCGGCCACGCCGACCTGGTCGGGCACCCGGCCCTTGACGAACTGGCCGTCGGGGCGCTGCGGCGCGGCGCTCGACAGGTAGAGCATGTTGCCGACCTTGACCGCATCGACGTAGTTGCCGAAGGCCGGCTTGAGCACTGGCAGCTGGCCGTCGGCGAAGCCGAGCGCGAGCAGCTCGGTCTTCAGGCGCGATTCGATCGTGCTCGCGGGTTGGGCTGCGGGTGGTTGTGGCTGCGCGAAGCCCGACACCGCGCAGGCTGCGAGAAACAGCGCGGCGGTCAGCGAGCGGATCGGCTTGAAGCGTGGAGGCATGGCTGGCTTTCTGAGGTGTGGTAACGGAAAGTGAAGGAACAGCTGCGCGATCTCAGGGCCGCGCGACGCTGTAGGAAGGCCGGTTGTTGAGGCTCTCGACCGCGAAGCCCGCGAGCCGCTTGAAGGCATCGGCACGCTCCTGCAGGTCTTCGGCGCTCAGCACGTCGTGGATGTGGGCGAAGCCGTTGGGCGCGCGCTCCTCGACGATCTCCATGACCAGCTCCGGGCCCAGGGTGCGGTTCTGCAGCGCGATGTCGCGCATCGGCGGCAGGCGCTCGGCCTCGTAGCGCAGCAGGCCTTCCTGCGGCCTGTCGCGCGTGGCGGCCAGGTGGTGCGCCAGCACGCGGCCGTCGACCACCGCCTGCGAGCCGGCCTGCGAACCCACCGGGTGCATCGGGTGCGCCGCGTCGCCCAGCAGCGTGACGCGGCCGAAGGTCCATTGCGGCACCGGATCGCGGTCGACCTTGGGGAACTCGAACACCTCGGCGCCGGCCTTCATCAGCGCAGGCACGTCGAGCCAGTCGAAGGTCCAGGCGTCGAAGGCGCCGGAGAACTTGCTGCGGTCGACCTTCTGGTTCCATTCCTCGCGCGGCGGGCCGTCGCCGCTCTGGCCCAGCTCGGCGATCCAGTTGAGGATCACCGTGCCGTCGGCCTGGTTGCGCATCGGGTAGCACACCAGCTTCTGGTTGCGGTGGCCCGCGATGATCATGGTGCTGCCGCCCAGGAAGGGCGCGGCGCTGACCGCGCTGCGCCACATCAGCTGGCCGCCGTAGCGCAGCGGCTGGTCGGGGTAGAAATGCTTGCGCACCACGGAATGCAGGCCGTCGGCCGCCACCAGCACGTCGCCGCGCACCGGGGGCAGCGCCGCGCCGGTGACGCTGTCCACGAAGTGGGCCGTGACGCCGGTTTCGTCCTGTTCGAAGGACGCCAGCCGGTGGCCGGTGTGGATGCGCCCGGCGCCCAGGCGCGCGCGCGCGGCCTCGAGCAGGATCACCTGCAGCGTGCCGCGGTTGATCGCGTACTGCGGCCAGTGGTAGCCGGCCTCGCGGCCGCGCGGCTCGCTCCAGATGCGCTGGCCGCGCTTGCTGTAGAAGGCCAGCTCCTGGATCGCGACGGCCTGGCTGTCGAGCGCCTCGGCCAGCCCCAGTTCGCTCAGTTCGCGCACCGCGTTCGGCTGCAGGTGGATGCCCAGCCCCATGGCGGCGATCTGCGGCGCCGCTTCGTACACCTGCGCCCCGATGCCCGCGGCATGCAGGCTCAATGCCGCAGACATGCCTCCGATTCCACCCCCGACGACAATCACTTCCATCGACTCGCTCCTCTGGTCCATGAGAAAAAACACTGCTTGATCGGGGACGGATCGTAGAAGCCTTGCGATTTATGACAATTGAATATTGAGCCGCTTCCCTTTACCGTCTGGTTAAGGCCCGAAAAAGCGGCAAGCGCATGCACCACGGCGGCTCACCACAGGCTGACCCGAGAGTTGCTACGCTTCTCTCCTGCGCGATGGGCAGCCGCCAGCCGCGCCAGACCCAACCAATTGGTAAATGGAGACGCACCATCCAGGTGCAGACCCGAGAAGGAACACCGTCCATGGCGAAGCTCGATTGGTACATCCGCGCCGGCCTCAAGCCGCGCCACTTCCAGCTGCTGGTGGCGCTGGACGACTACCGGCAGATCGGCAAGGTCGCGGCCCTGATGAACGTCACCACGCCCGCCGTTTCCAAGGCCCTGACCGAGCTGGAAGAAGGCCTGGAGATGAAGCTGTTCGACCGCAGCGTGCGCGGCGTCACGCCCACGCCTTTTGGCGAATGCATGATCCGCGGCGCGAAGATGATGATGCGCGGGCTGGCCGAGGTGGGCGACGAGCTGCATGCGCTGTCGCACGGCGTCACCGGCAAGATCCGCATCGGCGTGCTGCCCTCCTCCGCCATCTCGCTGCTGCCCGCGAGCCTGCTCAAGCTCAAGAAGCTCTCGCCGGCCACGCCGGTGATCGTGCGCGAGGCGACGATGGACGCGCTGCTGCACGAGATGCGCTCGGGCGCCATCGAGCTGATCCTCGGCACGCTGCCGGTGCAGAAGGCCGACACCGGCGTCGAGGAAGAGGTGCTGTTCGAGGACCAGACCACGGTGGTGGTGCGCGCGGGCCATCCGCTGGCGCGCCAGAGCAGCCTCGAGTGGGTGGACCTCGCGCCCTACGCCTGGATCCTGCCGCCCGAGGGCTCGCTGCTGCGCGAGCCGCTGTCGCAGTGGTTCCGCGACAGCGGCCTGCCCGAGCCGGCCAACGCGATCGAGACGCTGTCGGTGTCCTTCATCCGCAGCTACCTCGCGCACAGCGACGCGATCGCCACGCTGCCGGCCTCGATCTCGAAGGAGTTCGACAAGGCCCGCGTGATCGAGGTGCTGCCCCTGCCGCTGCCCTCGCTGGTGCGGCCGGTGGGGCTGCTGTGGAGCGTCGGCCGGCCGCTGTCGCCCAGCGCCAAGCTGCTGCGCGACTGCCTGCGCAAGACCATCGCGCAGCAGACCGGGGCGCTGTCGATGGCGGGCTGAGCCGGCGCGCCGATGCGGCGCCGGAGGCAGGACGGGCACACGCTGCCGGAACAGGCTGGGACTGCGCACCGGCCGTCATTGGCGCGCGGATCGGATTTTGCAAATTGTTTCCAATTCAACGCAAATTGGGCGCCATTCAATTGCGTCAGGCGTGGGTCAGCCAATAGGCCGAATAAGTCAGCTTCCGGTCAGTTAATTGAGCCTGCAGGTCAGGCATGGTTCAGACGACTGGAATAGGGCGCGCAATTGGCCGCCAGTTCCCGCTGAATTTGCGACGCCACTGGCGAGCCGTTGACACAGAACTGTCACCCGCCATTTCTACATTGCCCCTCGACGTGGCGCCTCGTATTCAGAAAAGAAAACGACGCCCGAATTCCCGCGCGGCCAGCCCCAACCCTCCAATTACCCACACCCCCAAGATCCATATGTTGATTCTCGAAAAAAGAGTCTGGCTTACGTCATTGACGACCATTGCGGCTTGCGTGCTCGCCGCTTGCGGCGGCGGGAATGACGGGAGCAGCGGCTCCGTCCCGGTCACGCCTCCGCCCACCAACACGAGCAGCAGCACGACCTACAGCGGCGTGGTGGCCGCCAGCGGCTTCGTGCCGGGCAGCAGCACGGGCAATCCGACGCTCAAGGCCGGCTACTACCAGAAGGCCACGGTCTTCGTCGACAGCAACGGCAACGGCGTGCTCGACAGCGGCGAAGCGTCCGCGGTCACCGACGCCAGCGGCAAGTTCACGCTGACGACTACGAGCACCGGCCCGCTGGTGGCCGACATCGGCACCGCCGCGACCAACACCGCCACCGGCGCGCCGGTGGCCAGCCACCTGATCCTGCGCGCATCGGCCGAGCAGATCGCCGACCAGGGCGTGGGCCAGGTCGTGATCAGCCCGCTGTCGAGCGAAGCACAGCGCCTGGTGGAAGCCAACGGCAGCAGCTACGCGGCCGAGAAGGCCAACCTCGCCGCCCGCCTCAACGGCCCGGCCTTCAATCTGGGCACGGCCGCGGTCACCGACCCGCTGGCCGACGTCAACACCCTGAGCGGCGCCACCCAGTACGCGGCGCTGTACCAGGACAACGAGCTGACCAACCGCTACACCTATGCGACGACCAAGCTCGACCGCAAGGACATGTTCCCCGACAACCTGGCGGTCGCCGGCGGCGACCCGCGCCTGGTCGGCCTCACGGGCGTGACCCTCACCAACCGCGACGGCAGCAACGCCACGCCCTCGGTGCCGACGCAGAAGCAGGCGCCCATCACCTTCGCGCAGGCCCAGCAGGCGGCCTTCAACGTGGAAGGCGTGCCGGCCTACGACAACATCTTCGTGGTCATCGAGGAAAACAAGTCGACCGACGTGATCGTCGGCAACTCGCGGGCCGTGAACATCAACTACATCCTGAACAAGTACAACCAGCTCAGCACCTACTACTCGACCGGCAACCCGTCCGAGCCCAACTACACCGCGCTGGGCGGTGGCGACGACTTCGGCATCACCGACGACAACTGGTTCGGCTGCGGCGCGGTCGCCGGCACCCCCTATGCCGTGACCGACGTCGCCTTCACCGGCGGCACGGCCTCCGACGGCCAGCCCCTGCCCGCCCAGGGCAAGCTGCCGCCCGCGACCAGCGCCAGCCGCGCCGGCTACAGCGCGGCCAGCACCACCTGCGGCGACAACCCGACCGGTGGCACCGTGCACAACATCCCGGGCGACAACCTGTTCACGCTGATGTCGAAGACGGGCCGCACCATCCGCACCTACAGCGAGTCGATGAACCCCGGCCAGGACGTGCGCGCCGACAGCATCGCCGATGCGGCCGTCACCGCCACCTACGACGCAACCAATCGCCTCAACGGTTTCACCAACCTCGACGGCTCGACGCCCAACCTCGCCGGCACCCCCAACTTCGGCGTGGTGAACGGGCTCTACAAGGTCAAGCACGGCCCCTCGATCGCCTACCAGAGCGCGCGCAACCTGCCCGAGTTCGCGGCCACCAACCGCACCATCTTCGGCACGCAATACCAGGAAGCGGACTGGCTCAAGGCCACGGCCTACCCGGTGCCCAGCGGCTGGGTCTACGACCAGTTCAGCAAGGACCTGGCCACGGGCGACGTGGGCAACATCAACTTCATCGTGCCCGACCAGTGCGACGACATGCACGGCGTGGGCAGCGACACGAGCTGCGTGAGCAACAACAACGGCCAGGCCAACGGCGTGATGCGCGCCGACATCTACCTGGGCATGGTGGTCAAGAAGATCCAGAGCTCGGCGCTGTGGAAGAACCCGAACAAGCGCGTCGCGATCGTCGTGATGTACGACGAAGGCGAAGGCGGCAGCAACGGCTCCTGCTGCGGCTGGAACGCGGGCGGCAAGAACTCCGGCGCCGCACCCGTGACGGTGGATGCGAACGGCAAGGCCACGGCCACCGCCGCGCCGAGCAACTACGCCGCGGGCAACTTCGGCCACGGCAACTCGATCTTCGGCATCATCTCCAACCAGCAGGACGTGGGCACCGCCAAGAAGAACGTGGCCGACAGCGACGCCTACAGCCACTTCTCCTTCGTGCGCACGCTGCAGGACATGTTCCAGATCGCCGACCCGGCGGTCGACGCGAGCTACCTGAACCGCGCCAAGTACACCGAAGCCTTCATCACGGCCAACATCACGGCCCTGCCGGAATTCGCGGGCAGCGCGGACACGCACTTCGACTCGGTGCGGCCGATCAACCATGCCTACGTGATCCCGGGCAACTACACGCAGAAGCTCTACGCCGCCGACATCGTGGGCCAGATCGACACCCTCACGGGCAAGCTCCAGGGCCAGATCACGCCGCAGGTGGGACCCGACGCGAGCCAGACCAACGTCTGGGCAACGCACTGAGCCGAACGCCGCCCTTCGGGGCGGTGATGTTCCAGGCAGGCGCCCGCGCGGCGCCGCCTGGAACTTTTTTTCGTGAGGCAGCGCTCGCGCGATGCAACGGTGAATGATGAATCTGCGAATGCAAAAGACGGCCCTGCCGGCCCTGGCGCTCTCGGTGGCGCTGCTGGCCCTGGCGGGCTGCGACGACAGGAGCGTGGCGACGGCGGCCATCCCCGCCAGTGCCGCCGGCGCCGGCCCGCGTGCCCCGGCGCTGAGCCCGGCCGCCCAGGTCGGGCAGATGGTGTTCTTCGACAAGAACCTCTCGGGCGGCGGCAACATGTCGTGCGCGAGCTGCCATGACCCGCAATACGCCTACGGGCCGCCGAACAGCGTGTCGGTGCAGCTGGGTTCGGACCCCACGCTGTACGGCGTGCGCGCCGTGCCCTCGCTGCGCTACCGCGAATCGACGCCGGCCTTCGACGACGACGCGCCGAACCCCGACGGCGTGACCAGCAACTCGCCCGGTGGCGGCTTCATGGCGGACGGCCGCGCGGCGACGATGGCCGCGCAGGTCGCGCTGCCGCTGCTCAACCCGCTCGAGATGAACAATCCCTCGAAGGAAGCGGTGGTGAAGGCGGTGCAGCGCAGCAGCTACGCCGAGCTGTTCAAGAAGGCCTACGGTGCCGACGTGTTCGACGATACCGACAAGGCCTTCGACGCCGTGGGCAGCGCGATCCAGGCGCTGGAGACGGAAGACCTGAGCTTCCATCCCTACAGCAGCAAGTACGACCTCTATGTCTTCAACAAGGCCGGCGGCACGCTGACCCCGGCCGAGCGGCGCGGCGAGGTGCTGTTCCACAGCACCGGCGTGACCAACTGCTCGGGCTGCCACTACACGGGCGCCAACTTCAACGGCAACTCGGGCCTGATGACCGACTTCACCTACCAGGCCCTGGGCGCGCCGCGCAACGACCGGTCGATCCCGAACAACCCGGACCCGATCCCGGCCAACGACGACCCGGCCTACTTCGACATGGGGCTGTGCGGCCCCTACCGCACCGACCACCTGCCCGCCACGCCGGGCACGGCCAACCCCTACTGCGGCATGTTCAAGGTCCCGGCGCTGCGCAACGTGGCGACGCGCGGCGCCTTCTTTCACAACGGCGTGCTCCATTCGCTGGACCAGGTCGTCAACTTCTACAACACCCGCGACACGAACCCCGAGTACTGGTACCCCGCCGACCCGGACGGCAACGGCGCGCCGCGGGCCAACCCGGGCTGGGCGCTGCAGCCCACCCATGTGCCGGGCGCCACGGTGCGCAAGTACAACGACCTGCCGCGCGCGCAGCAGGGCAACGTCGACGAGGAAGTACCGCTGGGCACCGGCGAAGGCGGCGACAAGACGCTGGCCAGCGGCACGCAGCCGCGCGCACCCGGCGCCACGCCCGTCATGACGCCGGAGCAGATCGCCGACCTGGTCTGCTTCCTGGGCGTGCTGAGCGACGGCTACCAGCCGCCCGCCAAGGCGCCGACCACCGGCCGGTGCGTGAAATGAAGACGAACATCCGCTCGATCCCGATGCGACGCGTCGGCGCCTCCCTGCTGCTGCTGGCTGCGCTGGTCTCGCTCGCGGGCTGCGTCAACGAGGCCGCGCGCTTTCCCAGCCACGAGAATTTCACCGCGACGGTCAACGACTACCTCGCGCAACGCGGCCATGTGTGCCTGGCCAAGTACAGCTGGCCGATCACCGTGCCGGCCGGCTCCCATGAACCCGACGCACAGCAGATGCCGGTGCTCGAGCAGCTGGGGCTGGTGCGCGGCAAGGACCTGGCTGCGGCGCGCGAATATGCGCTGACCGACGCAGGGCGCCAGCACTACCTGCAGGTGCCGGTGGTGGTGCGCACCACCACGCAGACGCTCACGCACCCGGCCGACCTCTGCGCCGCCACGCTGAGCCTGGACCGCCTGATCGGCTGGGACCCGCCACAGACGCGCGACGGCCGCACCGCGACCTCGCTGCTCTTCACCTACCGCATCGCGACCGACGCCTGGGCCACCGCCCCCGAAGTGCAGCAGGCCTTTCCGTTGCTCGCGCGCGCCATCCAGCGCGAGGGCACGATGCAGGTGCGCCTGGGCGCGCACCTGACACGCCGCGGCTGGGTCGCGGACGAACTCGATCTGCATTGAAGCTGTGCATCCGTGCATTGCAGCCGCCACGGCGGCTCCCCACCCCTCCAACCGAAACCTCATGAATCTCCGCTCCCTCCTCCCGCGCCCGCGCATCGACACCTCGCTCAAGGCGCTGACAGGCCTCGCCCTGGTCTGCGCGCTGGCCGCCTGCGGCCTCGGCCACGATGCCAAGGCCCCCACCGCCGAGAACCTCGCCGGCCCGCTCGACGACTACCTGGCGGAGCGCGGCGACCTCTGCCTGGCCATGTTCGACTGGCCGATCGACCTGAGCGAAGCCGAGGCCGGTGCCGGCGCGCGCCATGCGGTGCAGTTCCCGGTGATGGAACAGCTGGGCCTGGTGCACAGCAGCATCGTCCCGGTGCCCAAGAGCGCCGAGAACCCGGACGGCGCGGTCAAACGCTTCGAGCTCACCGAGGCGGGCCGCGCCTTCTACAAGCCGCACCCCTACGCGGCCCGCGGCACCGAACACGCCAAGGACCTCTGCGTGGCCCACCTCAAGCGCGAGAAGATCGTCGACGTGAAGCTCGAGGCCGCCGACACGCGACATTCGCTGGCGGTGGTGAGCTACACCTACCAGATCGATCCGGCGCCCTGGATGCAGGACGCCGACGCGCAACGCGTGTTCCCGATGATCGCGCGCATCATGAAGGGCGCGGGCGGCGCGCTGCAGCTGCGCCAGGGCTTCACGCTGGGCGACAAGGGCTGGGTCGCGCACATGGGTCCTGCCTGAGATGGGCACCGTCGTCCGCTTCTCGCCCGAGCTGGGCCGCTGGCTCGCGCATCACCTCGGTGCCGGCCAGATGCCGCAGGCGCTGGTGGCGACGATGCTGAAACAGGGCATGAACGAGCGCGCCGCGCAGGCCATCGTCGCGGCCCATGTGGCGGCGCGGCAGAACGGTGCGGCGATGCCGGTCGACGCCATCGAGCTGCCGGACGAGGCCCCTGCGCGACCCGCGGCGCGCCTCGCGCCGGGCACGCGCCTCCACGCCGCCGACCGCGACATCGCCGTGCATGCGCGCGGCGAGGACCCGGTCTTCGCTGCGCTCGGCAACGTCGTCGATGCGGGCGAATGCCAGGCCCTGATCGCCATGGCGCGGCCGCGCCTGACGCCTTCCACGCTGGTCGATCCGACCAGCGGCCGCGACGTGGTCAGCGACCGGCGCGCCAGCTGGGGCATGTTCTTCCGCCTGGGCGAGAACGAGCTGGTGGCCCGGCTCGACCGGCGCCTGTCGGCGCTGATGAACCTGCCGCTGGAGAACGGCGAGGGGCTGCAGCTGCTGTACTACCCCACCGGCGCGGGCAGCGAGCCGCACCACGACTACCTGGCGCCCACCAATGCCGCCAACCGCGCGTCCATCGCGCGCAGCGGCCAGCGCGTGAGCACGCTGGTCACCTATCTGAACGACGTGCCCGAGGGCGGCCGGACCGTCTTCCCGCAGCTGGGCCTGGCCTTCTCGCCGATCCGCGGCAATGCCTGCTACTTCGAGTACGGCGACGGCCACGGCCGGGTCGATGCGCGCTGCCTGCACGCCAGCGCGCCCGTGACCGGCGGCGAGAAGTGGGTCATGACGAAGTGGATGCGCGAGCGCCGGTTCGTCCCGGCAGACTTCTAGACTGCCGCACGCTCGCCCCGCCACGGCGATGCCGTCGCCAGCCGCGCCGCCCGCCAGGTGAGCCACAGCATGCCCACCGGCACGATCAGGGTCTGGACCAGGAAGACCACCATCAGGTCGACGATCTTGTCGGCCCAGCCGCTCGCGGAATCCAGCAGCAGCTGGTAGCCGGCCTTGAGGTCCGGCAGGCCGCTCCACCAGCGCTCGAAGCGCTCACGCATCGTTTCCTTGGAAGGCACGGCCGGCGTGGCCGACGCCACCTCCTGCGGCGTGCGCTCCACCAGCGTCAGCGCCTGGTCGTGCTTGCCCTTCATGTAGCGCTCGTACAGCGCCTCGTTGGCCACCGCCGTCAGCGGCACCGCGAAGCGGGCCAGCAGCAGCACCACCAGCACCGGCTGCAGCCAGCGCGCGTAGCGGCCTTGTTGTAAAAAGGTGAGCGCGAGCCAGCCCACGACCGCGATGCTCAGCAGCACGGCCACGGCCTGGCTGCCGCCGAAGTCAAGCAGCACCAGCTGCACGCCGAAGGCCACGCTGGCCGCCAGCATCGCACTCGCGAAATGGTCCACCAGCTGGTTCAACGGCTGCAGCACCTGGCCCGGCGTGGTGCCCACGCCCACGCCGCCGGGCTTGATGTCGATCTGCGTGCCCTGCGCCACGGAGATCACCGCGCCCAGCGTGCGCGCGGCCGCGAAGGCCACCAGCGCGCGCTTCATGCCAGCCTGCAGGCCCTCGCGGGCGGGCGCGTTGAAGGAGGTGGTCCACGCGCCCAGCAGCACGACGACGGTCAGGAACAGGGCAAGGGCGCGTCGGAAGGACAGGTTCATGGGCCCCAGCTTAAAGGCGCCCGGAGACCATCGCAGCGCAAGACCCTGCCGATT
This sequence comes from Variovorax sp. UMC13, assembly GCF_014170375.1. Lineage (GTDB taxonomy): Bacteria > Pseudomonadota > Gammaproteobacteria > Burkholderiales > Burkholderiaceae_C > Variovorax. The sequence continues at coordinate 124,796 of NZ_LZZW01000016.1, forward strand.
CGTCGAGCAAAGCGCCCCGGCGACCGGCTACATCCCGCCCATGTGCTCGACGTTGGCGTTGAGCCGCGTCAGCAGCGCCGTCAGCTGCGCAAGGTCCTCGGCCGAGAAGCCTTCCAGCACCTGCTGCGCATGCGCATCCATGACCGCCTTGGCCTTGGGCAGGCGGCGCGTGGCCAGCGGGGTCAGCGAGATCAGGCGGCTGCGTTTGTCGTCGGGGTCGGGCACGCGTTCGACCAGGCCGTCGCGCTCCATGCGGGCCAGCAGCTGCGCCATGCTCGGCTGCTCGACCTGGGCGATGCGCGCCAGCTCGGCCTGCGACAGCGCCTTCTGCTGCTTGAGCGAGACCAGCACCGGCAGCTGACCCACAGCGAATCCGAACTCGCGCAGCCCGTCGTCGGCCAGGCGCGTGAAGCCGCGCGTCACGCGGCCGAGGAGCCTCAGGGGATTGAATGTCTCTGCATCGTTCATGGGGTCATTCTATCTTCATAGGAGCCTATTGATACATAAATAGGCACCTATCGTTTTTGAGAAGGATCCGAAATGCACAAGCATCCACGCATCGCCATCGTCGGCGGCGGCCCCGGCGGGCTCACGCTGGCACGTCTGCTCCACCTGTCGGGCATCGAGGCCACGGTGTTCGAACGCGACGCCCATCCGCTCGAGCGCCCCCAGGGCGGCACGCTCGACCTGCACGAAGACTCGGGCCTGCTGGCCGTGCGCCGCGCCGGACTCGAGGCCGCCTTCCTGCGTCTGGCACGCTACGACGACCAGGGCTCGCGCCTGCTCGACATGTCGGGCCGGCTGCTGTTCGAACAACCCGATGCGGCGGCCGGCGACCGCCCCGAGATCGACCGCACCGCGCTGCGCGAGATGCTGCTGGATGCGCTGCCAACGGGCTGCGTGCGCTGGGGCAGCAGCCTGCGCGCACTGCAGCCGCTGGCGGACGGGCGCTGGCAGCTGGACCTGGCCAACGGCCCGGCCGGGCCCTTCGACCTGGTGGTGGGCGCGGACGGCGCCTGGTCGCGCGTGCGGCCGCTGCTCTCGCCCTACAAGCCGCAGTACAGCGGCCTGACCTTCGTCGAATTCGGCATCGACGACGTCGATGCCAGCCATCCGGCGATCTCGAAGCTCGTGGGACGGGGCAAGGTCGGGGTGGAGGGTCGGAGCAAGGAGATCATCGCGCAACGCAACGGCAACGCCCACATCCGCGGCTATGCGATCTTCCGCGTGCCGGCGGACTGGGCCGCGCAACGCTTCGACTTCGCTTCACCGGCGGCCGTGCGCAGCGGCCTGCTCGAGGAATTCCAGGGCTTCGACGAGAGCGTCACCGACCTCTTCCGCGCCGCCAACGACCGCTTCGAGGCACGCCCGATCCACGCCTTGCCCGTGGGCCATTGCTGGGCCCACCGGCGCGGCCTCACGCTGCTCGGCGATGCGGCCCATGTGATGTCGCCCTTCGGCGGCGAAGGCGTCAACACGGCCATGCGCGATGCGGTCGAACTGGCGGCGCGGCTGGCGGGCGGCGGCGACTGGGACGCCGCCGTGGCGTCCTACGAAGCGGAGATGTTCGAACGCGTCACCGAGGCCGCGCAGGGATCGGCCGATGCCGCGGCCGTCCAGCTGTCGCACCTCGGTCCAGCCTTGACGCTGCAGCATGTGATGCAGGTGCATGACGCGCATGCCGCTCGCCCGCGGCGGTAGGCCCCAGCTCAGGCCGGCGGGCGCGGCCCCACGCCGGCCGGCACCGCGGTTACGCTGTCGCGGCAGGGCTGGCGCAGCGTCTTGTCGCAACTCGGGAGTGCGGCGGCATGCGGGTAGCGCAGGTGTCCCAGCACGACGCTCGAAGGGAACTGGCTGTTGTGCCAGATGCTGTTGGTCGAGGGCGTGGGGTTGTGGCCGAAGACCCAGAAACCGGTCTGCGAGGGCGAATCGATGGTCACCCGGATCGCCGAGCCCGCGCGGAACACGTGGGCGAAGCGCTGGATCTCCACCCGCGCCAGCACCGGCACGTTTGCCGTCAGCGGGCGCAGCGCGTCGGCCGTGAAGATCTGCCAGGGCCGCAGTTCGGTCGTCCGGGTCGGGTCCAGGGCGCGCTTGGAGGCCCGCAGCCATCCGCGCTGCACGAACATCTCCTTGCCATCGGGCCGCACTTCGGACACAGTGACCTGCAGGTCGGTGTCGTCCGCGGTGGCACTGATCCACACGTCGGCCGAGCCTTCGCCGAAGAAGCTCAGGTCTTCCGGCAGCTTGGGCGTGGTGAAGCTCAGCTGGCCGTCAGCGGCCGCCACCGATTGCCACCCCTCGTCCGCCGGGTTGTTGACGGCCGGGCTGCTGACCGGATAGCGGTAGGTCGACGGCAGGGAGGCATTGACCGGCGCGATGTCGCCGAGGCCACCCCCCGCCTGCATCCACAGGCGCATCGGCTTGACCGGCAGCGGCAGGCGATCGAAGGTCGCCACCGCGTTCGGCACGCCCGTTTTCTGCATCTCCTGCAGCAGGCGCACGTGCGGCTCCTTCTCGAAGCCGTTGTCGTGGCCCTTCACGAAATGGTCGAGGAAGCGCTTGTACGTGTCGTCGGTGATATTGGTGCCGTGCTCGCCGTTGGAGCCGAGGAACCACATCTTGTCCCGTGCGATGGTGTCCTCGTAGTAGCCGGCGCGCGGCCCCACCTGCTCGTCCTGCCAGGACACGTTGGTCAGCACCGGAATGTCGATCTTGGGGGTCTCCAGGTACGCGCTGCGCTGCACGTAGAGGCCGTCGGCATAGGGGTTCTGGAGCCACTGCGTCAGGTCCAGCTCGGGCCGCTTGATCTTCTCGATGTTGTCGGCCACGGTCTGGGCGCACTCGGTGTCGCCGTCGAGCTGCGCCGCGACCGCTGCCGCCTGGCTCCAGATCGGCGGGAAGTTCCCCCACCAGGCGGCCGGGAAGCCGATGTTCTTGATGCCGCCCGGATAGCCGACGTCGCGGTACGGATCGGCCACGTTCTTGGCCGGCGTGATCGCGAGCAGGCCCTTGGGACGTTGCGCCGCCACCCACAGCTGGTTGTAGCCCGAGTAGGACGCACCGATCATGCCGATCCGGCCGTTCGACCACGGCTGCTTGCCGGCCCATTCGACGGCGAAGGCGCCGGCCGCGCCGGTCGAGGCGTCGAACACATGGTCATCGCCGGTGGAGCAACCGGTGCCCGGCACGTTGATGCCCATCGCGGCATAGCCTTCGGCCACCCAACGCTGGCTGAGCCCGGGCGTGGAGCCCGCGATGTAGCCGTCGTACTCCACCAGCACGGGGAAGGGGCCGGGGCCGGGCGGCAGGAGCAGCGAATAGCGCATCTTGTTGCCGTCGGGCAGCGTGATGTAGCCCCACTTGCGGACCGGCTCGGTCTCGGGTGTCACGACCGGCTCTTCGGGCTGGGGCGTGGGCGGCTTCACCGATGGCGTGTCGGGCCCCGTGGCCACTGGCGGCACCGTGGGGGTCGGGGCCGATGCGCCACCGGACGAACCACCACCGCAGGCGGCGAGGCCCACGGCGAGCGTCGACATTGCGGCCAGCGAGGCCGCGAACTGCCATCGTTTCAGAGGCTTGGAAGCCTTCATTCTTGTCTCCGTTCTTGTTGAGGAACGCGCACCGGCGCTGCTGCCAGCGCGCGTGGTCGACCCCTTTTTTTGGGTATCGGCGTTCGATGCCGCCCTGCAGCGCGTCGAACCCAAAAAATTCTAAGAACGCAGCTGCGGGCGTCGCTATCCCGTGCGCGCCAACGCAATGACTTTGGCGACGGCTCGCGCCTCGCGTTCGAGAGGGTGGAAGAGGCTCTGTCGATCGGCCACCGCGCGCGGCCGCAACAGGGCATGGTCGGCCGGCGGCGCGGCGGTGATGGTGCATCGAGCGCGATGACACGGCGCGCCGCGCCGTGCCCGCCCGGCGCGCAGCCGCGGCGCCCGCGAACGCCTTAGGCCTTCGCCCGCGTCCCGGTCAGCGTCGGCATCTCGGTCGCGCTCGAGTTGACGTTCACGCTGCGGTCGAAGCGCAGGTAGGGCCCCGCGAAACGGCACACCACCGTGTCGCGGAAGGCCGACTCGACGAAGGTCCAGGTCATGACGAAGGTGCGCGCATCGCGCCACTCGCCGCTGGCCACCACGCGCATCACCTCGGGCTGGTACTCGTGGTGCAGCTTGTTGCCGGTGACGGTGGTGTCGCCCTCCACAGGTTGGCGCAGACCGACGCGCACCGTGTGCGTGCCGCGCTCGTCGTCCAGCGTGAAGGTGCAGGTGTCGGCGCCGAAGTCGAGCTGCGCCGACTTGATCTTCTCGGCGTTCTCGGGAAAGTCGTAGCGCCGGCCCGAGACGGCCGCGGCCACGGGCGAACTGCCGGGCTTGACCGGCGGCAGCAGTTGCAGCGTGCGCGTGCGGGCCCTGAGCGCGGCGTTGTCCCGGTCGCTCGCGGGCACGCGGTCGCCGAACGCGTCGGGAAAGTGCTTGTACAGCAGGCCCGCGTTGAAGCCGGCCTTGGGCGGCAGCGCGCTGTTGAGCGCGAGCACCGCGTTCTGCTCGGGGAACACCACCGCGTACTGGCCGAACAGGCCGTCGGCGTTGTAGGCGCCGCGCGGGCCCAGCCACCACTGGTAGCCGTACCTGTCCTTGGTGTGCGGCGCATGCACGGCGTCGACCCACTCCCGCGTCAGGATCTGCCGACCGTTCCACACGCCGTTCTGGGCATGCAGGATGCCCAGCTTGAGCGAGTCGACGGTCTTCCAGCTCAGGCCGTTGGCGCCGGGCGAGATGCCCTCGGGGCCCACGTCCCATTCGTAGCCGGTGATGCCCAGCGGTTCGAAGAAGCGGGGCTTGAGGTAGTCGGCCACCGACTGCCCGGTGGTCTTCGTGACGATGGCCGACAGCATGTAGGTGGCCGCGCTGGTGTAGACGAACTTGCTGCCCGGGGTGTAGACCACCGGGATCTTGAAGAACTCGGCGATCCAGCTGGTGCGGATCTGCCGCCACACCGAGCCCGACACCATGGCCTCGTGGCCGGTGCGCATGCTCAGCAGGTCGCGCACGGTCATGGCCGCGAGATGGGGGCTGACCTCCGGCGGCAGGTGCTCGGGGAAGAAGGACACCACCTCGTCGTCGAGCCCGAACCGGCCATCCGCGATGGCCATGCCGACGGCGCACACGGTCACGCTCTTGGTGAGCGAGTGCGTCATGTGGCGGCGCTCGGCCCGGTACGGGTCCCACCAGCCTTCGGCCACCACATGGCCGTTGCGCCACAGCATGAAGCCGTGCAGCTCGAACGCGCTGCGCTCCGCGTCGTCGAGGAAGGCGAGGATCGCGGCGGGCGAGATGCCCTGCGCCTCGGGCCGGCTGCGCGGCAGGCCATCGGTGAAGGCCGGCGCGGCGGCGCCGGTGGCGGCCCAGCCGAGGCCGGGCATGGCGGCCATGACGGTGCCGCCCAGCGACAGGCGCAGCAGGCCGCGGCGTGAGACGGAAGGGATCGAGGCGGTGGCTTCTTTCATTGCTCTTTCGCGCAGGCTGAGGGGCTGCGGAGTATCGCGCGGGGACCTGTCAATCGGCTTTCGTTCGTTGCCGCCTGCCAGGATCGGGGCGAGGCGATGGCCGCTCCGCGTGCCGCCGTGCGCTAGGTCGGATGGATGCTGCGCTGGGTCACGAACACCTCGACCAGCAGCAGCGCATAGGTGGCGATCAGCGCGAGCATGGCGACCACGAAGAGGACGGCGACCGGCCGGTCGAAGGCCAACGCGAGTTCGTTCGCCACGAACAGCGAGCCGATGAGCAGGCAGACGATGACGCCGCACAGCGCGCCGGTGGAGACCGCGGCATTGAGGATCTTCGCCCGGCGGTTGAGCGTCGCCATTTCGCCGTCGATCTCGCCGCAGCGGACCGGATCGGCATCGTCGCGCTCGTCGCGGCACTTGTGCATGCGGTCATTGACGCGCGCCAGGCGGTTCGTGAGCACGGTCAGGGTGCCGCCGATGGCAGCCAGCATGAAGGAGGGCCCCACGGCCAGCTGAATGACATGGGAGGTGTCGGCGTGAATGCTGAGCATGGCGGCAAGCGTACCCGAGCCATTCGACGGTCGGATACAGCGCCTGCTCGCGCCGACCGCAGCGTGGGCGCGCACCGGCGCTAGACTGCCATCCCCTTCCTGCAGGAGACGACGCCATGACCCGATTGCTCGTGCGCAGCTTCGGCCTTTCGCTCGACGGCTTTGCCGCCGGCCCCGACCAGAGCCTGGCGCACCCGCTGGGTGTTCGTGGCCCCGAACTCATGGACTGGTTCTTTCCCACGCGCGTCTGGCAGCGGATGCAGCAGGGGAGCGAGGCCGACGGCGAGACCGGCATCGACAACGAGATCGCCGAGCAAGGCTTCGCCGAGATGGGCGCCTGGATCCTCGGGCGCAACATGTTCGGGCCGGTGCGCGGCCCCTGGCCCGACGCGCAGTGGAAAGGCTGGTGGGGCGACGAGCCGCCCTACCATGTGCCGGTCTTCGTGCTGACCCACCATGCCCGCGCGCCCCTGAAGATGCGGGGCGGCACCACCTTCCACTTCGTCACCGGCGGCATCCACGATGCGCTGGCGCAGGCGCGGGCCGCCGCGGGTGGGCGCGATGTCCGCGTGGGCGGCGGCGTGGCCACCGTGCGCGCGTACCTGCAGGCCGGGCTGATCGACGAACTGCACCTGGCCGTGCGCCCCGTGCTGCTGGGCCGCGGCGAGGCGCTGTTCTCGGGCCTCGATCTGCCGGCGCTGGGCTACCGCTGCGAACGGCAGGTGGCCGGCGAGCGCGCCACGCACATGTTCCTGCGCCGCGGCACCGCTTGAGGCGGCCAGCGCGTCGGCGCGCGTGCCGGGCGATCCCTCTTCACAGCGCAGCCGTCGGTGCGCTCGCCCGGAAATGCTCGCGCAAGGTCTGCGTCTCGTAGGCGTGGCGGTACAGGCCGCGCTTGCGCAGGATCGGCACCAGCTCGTCGACGATCACGTCGAGCCCGTCGATCAGCCGATCCGGCTGCAGGTTGAAGCCGTCGATGGCGCCGGCACGGAACCAGTCCTCGATGTGGTCGGCCAGCTGTTCGGGCGTGCCGACGAAGCCGGCGTGGCCTGAGCCGGTGTAGCGCGTCTGCTGCAGGTACTCCCGCACCGTGGGCCGGGTCTTGCGGATCTGCGCGACGATCGACTCGCGAAAACCGATGCTGCCCAGGAAGGTCTGGCTGTTCTTCAGCGGGCCCAGCACCTCCTCGGGAAACGGCGCATCGAGTTCGAGGGTCGAGGCGTCGTAACCGATCGCCTGCGACAGCCAGCCGATCGAATACGACGCCGGCCCGGCATCGTGGATCTCGTCGCAGCGACGACGCGCCTCTTCCTCGGTGCTGCCCAGGCTCAGCAGCAGGCCGGGAAGGATCTTGATGTCGTCGGGCGAACGGCCATGGTCGCGGGCCAGGCCCTTGACCATCTTGTAGTGCGCGATGGCCTGTTCCTTCGTCAGTTCGGCCGCGAAGACGCCCTCGGCCACCCGCCCGGCCAGTGCACGCCCCTGTGGCGAGCCGCCGGCCTGGAAGATGACGGGCTGGCCCTGCCGTGACGGCGGGACGCGCAATCGACCCTCGATGTCGAAGAAGGCGCCGTGGTGATGCACGTCCTGCCCCGTGGCGGCCGACGCCCACAGCGCCCGCACCACGTCCACGAATTCGCTGGCACGCTCGTAGCGGTCGTCGCGCTGCGGGATGTCCGGCAGGCCGAAGTTGCGCGCGGCGGGCACGCCCCGGGTGGTGACAACATTGACCGCTGCGCGCCCGCCCGTCTGGTGGTCCCACGACAGCACGCGTTCGGCCAGCTCGAAGGGGTCGTTGAAGGTCGACGAGGCGGTGGCCACCAGGCCCACATGCGAGGTGGCCGCGGCCACCTGGCCCCAGTTCACCGTCGGTTCGAGCCGGATCGGGTTGGCGTCGTGGGCGGGATTGCCCAGCAGCGGTCCATCCGCCAGGAACAGGGCATCGAGGGTGCCGCGTTCGGCGGTCCGCCCCAGGCTCGCCCAGTAGTCGGGGTCGATGAAGGCGTCCTTCTTCAGCAGCGGCGTCTTCCATGCGGCGGGCAGGTAGCCCAGCACCAGCACGTTGATGCCCAGGAGGACATGGCCGGATCGTTTGTTCGTCATGGGTGCCGTACCGCGGGGTGCGAAGGAGGAACATGGGGCTGGGGCACCGGGAAGGCCGCGCGCGCGGTGACAGCGAGCGGCGCGGGTGCGGGCAGCCGGAGCGCGGCGCGCAGCGACCCGCCGGCCGCCACGGGCACGACAAGGCCGTCGGCCAGCCAGCGTTCGGCCGTGTCGAGCAGCGCATCCACCGACTGCTCGAGGCCGGCCCGCAGCACCAGGCCGGGCCAGGGCCCGGGCGGCGGCTCCTGGCCCAGCGGCAGCACCGGCACCGTGCCGGCACCGCCCAGCACCAGTTCGATGGGGTCGTCGTCGGCTGTCGGGGCCCGGTCCGCCGGGGTGGCCGCGTACCACGCGATCACCGAGGCGCCCGTCGCGGGCTCGGGCGCGTTCAGGGGCCCCGCGATCGAGAAGCGGTTCGCCAGATCGACGTGCACGATGCGGTGGGCCTCCACCAGCACCCCCTTCTCGCGGTTGCCGACGATGGTGTCGTAGGGCCAGCTCTGTTCCAGGGCGCGCACCGCACGGGCCGCGTCGAAGGCCGTCTGCGCGTCGAGCGCGGTGCCGCCGCCCAGCCCCGCGCCGCCCCAGGCCGGCGCCTCCTTCGGGCCTGCGGGCGCATAGGCATCGCGCACACCGATCAGCAGGCCGCTGCGGCCCCGCGACAGATGGGCCAGCGAAGCGACGCGGCGTGCGATGTTGTAGGGATGGTCGCGCTGCGGCGTGGCGGTGACGAAGAAGCGCCCCCGCTGCGTCGCGCCCGCGAGGGTGGCGCCCACGGCACTGCTCGCCAGCGTGGTGGCGGCCGGCGCGCTGCCGTCCACGCGGTCGATGCCCAGCACGCTGAAGGCCAGCGGCAAGGCGTCCCAGCGCGCGAGCAAGGCGCGGCTGGCGGTCAGTTCGATCAGGTGCGGCCCGGCGAGCCCGAGCGCAAGGTAGGGACGGGTCATCTCGCGGGCCCCTCAGTTTCCCTGGCCGCCGCGGCCGAGCCGGGCGATGCTCGACACCGGCGACTTGCCGTTGACCAGATAGTCGCCGAGGATGCGCGCCTTGTAGGCGACCGGGTTGTGCGATGCGAGCGTGCGCGCATTGCGCCAGTGGCGGTCGAGCGCGCTGAGCTCGGAGGTGGCGGACGCGCCCAGCGCACCGAAGACATGCGTGGCCGCGTACAGCACGCCGTCCACGATCGCGAGCTGCGCCTGCGCGACGGAAACTTCCCCGGCAATGGCACGCTGGTCGCGCAGCGCGAGGTCGCCCGCGGCATGGGCGGCGGCGATGCGGTCGAGCGAGCGCGCGGCCTGGCGCAAGGCGGCTTCGGTCGAGAACACGCGCGCCGACACTTCGCCGATCACCTGCAGCAGCTGCGCGTCCAGCGCGGGCACCGGGTCCAGGCCCTGCGGATAGTTGCGCCCCCGCGACCGGAGCGAGGCGATGCCGTCGCGCTGGATGGCTCGGGTGATGCCGGTGAGCACGGCCAGCAGTGCCGTCTGATAGAAGTGGCCCTGGTAGACCACGCGCTCGCTGGCCGGAAACACATCGCCCTCGTGCGCCACGGCCTCCTGGTAGGTGACGCTGCCGCTGGCCGTGGTGCGCTGGCCGAAGCCCGGCCAGTCGTCGCTCAGCACCACGCCGGGCTGGTGGCGGCTGACCAGCGTGGTGATGAGCGAACCGTCCTCGCCCTTGCCGATCACGTCGAGCCAGTCGGCGTAGAGGCTGCCGGTGGCATAGAACTTGGCGCCCGTGACCTTGTAGAGGCCCTCTTCCTGCGTCACCCTCGTCTGGATGTTGGCGTAGGTGCCGTTGTTGGCTTCCGTCCATCCGCCACCGACGAACTCGCGGTCCTTGAAACGCTGAAGCCAGCGTTCGTTGGTCGGCGACGGCGCGGCGTTGAGGCGGTCCTCGATGAAGGCCAGGTGGTTGCGCCAGACATGGGCCACGTTGGCATCCGCCTCGGCCAGCAAGGCCAGCAGGTAGAAGGTCTGCTCCAGCGACGCCCCCCAGCCGCCGAACGCCTCGGGGATGCGCAGCAGCGCGAAGTCGGCGTCCTTGAGCCACTGCACCTGCTCGTAGGGGAAGGTGCGGTGGCGTTCGCGCTCGACGTTGCCCTCGGCGATGCGGTCGAAGATCGGCTGGAAGCGCGCGACGAGGGCCTCTTCCTGCGCGGTCGCGGCGCGCAGGTAGGTCAGCGAAGCGTGGGCCTTCACTGCAGTGTTCATGGTTCTTTCCTTCAGACGGTGGATGCGTCGGGGATCCGGAGGGACGACGCGGAAGTGCTGGCCGGCGGGCGCGCAAGGTCGTGCGCAGGCGCGTGCGCGCGCTCGCCGGGGATGGCCGCCAGCAGGGCCCGGGTGTAGTCCGACCGCGGTGCGCGCAACAGCGCGGCCGTGGCGGCCTCTTCGACGATGCGGCCGTGCTGCATGACGGCGATGCGGTCGGCCACCTGGGCGGCCACGCGCAGGTCGTGGGTGATGAACAGCATGGCCAGCCCGAGTTCGCGCTGCAGCTCGTCGAGCAGTTGCAGCACCTGGGCCTGCACCGAGACGTCCAGCGCCGAGACGGGCTCGTCGGCGACCAGCAGGCGCGGGCGCATCATGAGCGCGCGCGCCAGACCGATGCGTTGCCGCTGTCCGCCGGAGAAGGCATGCGGACGCCGGTCGGCCACGGAAGGCTCCAGGCCCACGCGCACCAGCAGGTCCGCCATGCGGGCCTCGGCCTCCGCGCGCGGGACGCCCTGCAGCAGCACCGGCTCGGTCAGGATGCGGCGGATGGTGTGGCGCGGGTTGAGCGAAGACTGCGGGTCCTGGAACACCATCTGCACCGCGGGGCGCCATCGGGGCGTGAACAGGTCGCGGGCCTTGTGGATGGGCTCCCCTTCCAGGGCGAAGCTGCCGGCATTCCGGTCCAGCAGGCCGACGATGATCTGCCCCAGCGTGGACTTGCCGGAACCGCTCTCCCCGACCAGTGCTACGGTCTCGCCCGCGCGCAGGTTCAGGTCGACACCGTGCAATGCATGCGTGATCTTGCGTTGCCGGCTCAGGACATGGCGCCGGCCCGCATAGTGCTTCTCGATGCCGTCCAGGGCCAGGACCACCGGACGGCCCGGCGCGGGCGCGGGTCGGTCGGCCTGCAGTTTGGGAACCGCGGCCAGCAGGCGCCGCGTGTAGTCGTGCCGCGGCTGGCCCAGCAGCGCGGCGGCGGGCCCCTGCTCGACGATGCGGCCGTGCTGCATGACCGCGACGCGGTCGGCGATGTCCCGCACCACGCCGAAGTCGTGCGTGATGAACAGCACGCTGAGCCCACGTTGCGCACGCAGGTCCAGGATCAGCTTCAGGATCTCGGCCTGCGTCGTCACGTCCAGCGCGGTGGTGGGCTCGTCGGCGATCAGCAGTTCCGGCCCGCAGGCCACCGCGATGGCGATGGCCACGCGCTGCCGCTGGCCGCCGGACAGCTCGTGCGGATAGCGCCTGGCCAGGGTCCGCGGCTCGGGCAGCTGCATGGCCGCCAGCAGTTCGGCGATCTGGTCCGGCGCGGCCGGCAGCCCGTGCGCCGCCAGGGCCTCGGCGATCTGGCGGCCCACCGTCAGCAGCGGATTGAGCGCTGTCATGGGCTCCTGGAAGACGTAGCCGATGCGCGCGCCGCGCAGGCGGCGCAGCGCGGGCTCGCGCATGGCGAGCACGTCCTGCCCGTCGAAGTGAAGGCTGCCGCGCGCGACGCGCAGGGTGTCGCCGGGCAGCAGTCCGGCGATGGCCGATGCGAGCACCGATTTGCCGGAGCCGCTCTCGCCGACGATGCACAGCACTTCGCCGCGCGCGATGGTCAGCGATGCGGCTTCCACGGCCAGGGCCCGGTCGGCATCGGCCGGCAGCGCGATGTCCAGGTCATGGATCTGCACCAGGGGCGCGTTCACGCGCTCGATCGGCGGCGGCTGCCGGGTCATGCGTGCCCCCGGGCCGACTTCGGATGCAGCCAGCGTTCCAGGCCATCGCCGATCAGGTTGAAGGCCAGCACGGTGAAGAAGATGGCCAGGCCGGGCAAGGTGGACAGCCACCAGTTCACCTGGAAGGACGTGCGCCCGGAGCCCAGCAGGAAGCCCCAGGAGATGAAATCGCGGCTGCCCAGGCCGAGGAAGCTGATCGCGGACTCGATCATGATGGCGCCCGCCAGCATCAGCGAGGCCTGCACCATGACCTGCGGCAGCACGTTGGGCAGCACATGCAGGAGCGCGATGCGCGCCGGCGACAGGCCGCTGACGCGCGCGGCACGCACCCAGTCCAGCGCGCGCAGCGTCAGCACCTCGGCCCGCACCACGCGCACGATCGGCGGCCATGCGATCAACGCGATGGAGAAGACGATGTGCGCGGGCGTCGCGGACAGGATGGCGACGATGATGATGGTCAGCAGCAGGCCGGGAATCGACTGGAAGAATTCGGTGGCGAGCATGATCGAAGCGTCCACGCGCCCGCCCAGGTAGCCCGCCGCCAGGCCCAGCAGCACGCCCACGCCGATCGCGATGGCGACCACGCTGAAGGCCACCGCCAGCGTGGCGCGCGAGCCATGCACCAGCCCGGCCGCCAGGTCGCGGCCCAGCATGTCGGTGCCCGCGGGGAAGCCCGGCGACAGCGGCGGAAGGTTGGGCTGCGCAACCATGCGCCAGGGGTTGCCGGGGTACAGCCAGTCCGCGAACACCACGCAACACAGGAGCAGCGCGAGCACCGCGAAGCCGAACAGCACCAGCGGCCGCCGCAGGGGGTGTCGTGAATGCCGGCTCATGTCGCGCTGGCCCGGTCGATGCGCGGGTCGATGGCCTGGTAGAGCATGTCCGCCAGCAGGTTGACGACGATGACGCCGAAGGACGTGAGGATGAACACGGCCAGCAGCACGTTGTAGTCGCGTGTCATCAAAGCCTCGAAGGCGAAGCGCCCGATGCCCGGCCACGCGAACACGGTTTCCACCAGCACCGAGCCGCCGACCAGCTGGGCCGCCTGCAATGCGACCACGGTGAGGATGGGCAGCAAGGCGTTGCGAAACAGGTGGTCGCGCCAGATCAGGCCCGGCGACAGCCCCTTGGCCCGGGCGGTTCGGATGAAGTCGGCCCCGGCCACCTGCAGCAAGGCGGCCCGGCTGACCCGCGCAAGGATGGACATGTAGTAGAGCCCCAGGGTCAGCACGGGCAGCACCATGTGCTTGAGCAGGTCTGCAAGGGCAGTCCATTCGCCCTGCGCCTCGGCGCTGGCATCCAGCATCCCATAGGAGGGGAGCCACCCCAGGCGCACCGCGAAGACGATGATGAACATGAGCCCGACCCAGAACATGGGCATGGCGAAGAAGGTGACGGACACGGCCGTGATGGCGCCGTCGAGCAGCGAGCCGGGCCTTCGGGCCGCCAGGGCCCCCAGGGCGATGCCCGCCACGATCGAGAAGACGAGCGCGGAGGTCGTGAGCAGCAGGGTCGAGGGCAGGCGCTCCAGCACCATGTCGGCGACGGGCCGCTTCTCGCGATAGGACACGCCGAAGTCCAGGCGCAGCACCGCCTTCAGGTAGCGGCTCAGTTGCACGTCCAGCCCCTGGTCCAGGCCCAGGTCGCGGCGTATCTCCGCCACGAAGGCGGCATCCGCCGAGCCGGAGTCGCCGGCCAGCATCTGCGCCGGATCGCCAGGCGCCAGCCGGATCAGCAGGAAGCTGACGACGATCACGGCCAACAGGGTCAGGGCCGCCTTGCCCAGCCGTGCCGCCACGGCCGCCATGGCGTTCATTTGCCGAGCTCGACCGTCGCGAAGTTGTCGTCGGTGCCCAGGGCCGAGGTGATCAGGTTCTTGACCTTGCTGCGGTAGAGCGTGGGAAACACGATGTCGTGCGTCCAGACCATGGGCACTTCACGGGAGACGATCTGCTGCACCTTGGAATAGATCTGCCGGCGCTTGGCCTCGTCCCGCTCGTGCGCGCCCTTCTCCAGCAACGCGTCCACTTCGGCATTGGAGTAGCCGTTGACGTTGCCGCCCGTCGAGCCGGTGTCGTTGCCCTTGAGGGTCTTGTAGGTGAAGGTCGGCGTGATGTCCGGGTCCGGTGTGGTGTAGACGAAGTTCTGCGCGATGTCGTAGTCGAAGCTGACCAGCCGCTTGTACCAGCCCGCCACGTCGGTGGACACGATGTTGACCTTGATGCCCACGGCCCCGAGGGCCTCGCGCAGGTACTCCGCCTGGCGCGACCACAGCTCGCCGTAGGGTAAGGGCACCAGACGCAGTTCGAAGCGCACGCCGTTGGCGCCGACCGGATAGCCCGCCTCGTCCAGCAGCCTGGCGGCCAGCTTGGGATCGAACCGGTATTGGGTCTCCACGCTGGCATCCTTGTAGGGCGACAGGCGCGACAGCGGCCCGTTGATCGGCTTGCCGAAGCCCGAGAAGATCGTGTTGATGATGAAGTCCCGGTCGATCGCGTGCACGATCGCCTGCCGCACCTTGAGATTGGAGAGTTGCGGAATGCGGTTGTTCAGGTGCACATAGCCGACGGGCTGCAGGTACTCCCAGCCGTCCTCGCGCAGGCTCACGCCGGGCAGCGCGGCCAGGCGCTTGATGTCGAAGTTCTCCACGTCGCCCGCGCGCAGCACGTCCACCTTGCCCGTCTCGAAGGCGATGGCGCGCGAGTTCGCGTCGGGGATGATCTGGAACAGCACGGCATCCAGGTGCGGCTTGCCCTTGTCCCAGTAGTTCTCGTTGCGCACCAGGCGGATGAAGCTGCCCTTCTTCCACTCGGCGAACTTGAAGGGCCCGGTGCCGACGAACTCGGCGTTGGCGGGCGCATTGCGGAAATCCGTGACGCCCACGTACTTGTGGGCGGGCAGGATCGGCAGGTTGAAGGTGCGGATGTAGGCCGGCGACGGCGCCTTGAGCACGACCGTGACCGTCAGGCTGTCGGGCGTCTCGATGCGCGCGATCTCTTCGCGCAGGTGGCGGGAGTTGGCATACATCGCCGGCAGGAAGTCGCCGATGCTGAAGGCCACGTCCTTGGAGGTGAAGGGCTTGCCGTCGTGCCAGACCACGTTGGGGCGCAGCTTGAAGGTGTAGGTCAGCCCGTCCGGTGAAATGCTCCAGCTTTGCGCCAGGCGCGGGACCGGTGCGACGTCCTTCTGCGTGTAGCCCAGCAGGGAGTCGTAGATCTTGCTGCCGACGAAGGTCGCGGGTCCCAGGCGATTGACACCGGGATTGATGGAGATCGGCTCGGGCTGGACGATGAGGTTCAGGGTGCCGCCCTGCTGGGCATGCACGGCACCTGCGAGCGAGGCGACCGTCAGGAGAAGAATGGGGAGGAAACGTCCTGGCCGGCGCTGTTGCTGAAAAGACATGGGGTCGCGAGAGAGGGATGGCGAAAGGTCGATCGTCGGGATCTCCCGGCGATGGAGCAAGAAAGAAAACCGCATGTCGATATGCGGTCCTTGTCGAGTCCACGGCCATCGCCAGCCATGCGGACGGCTCGGCCATCGCCCGGCCCCCGCCGGACCGTTGCGCCGCCCACCGCGAGGCGCTTCAGGACTGCAGGAGCGCGCCCGCCGCCAGGCCCATGGCCGCGTCCCGCCCGGCCACCGGATAGGGCGATGCGGCAAAACCCGATGCCGATGCGAAACACTTCCCGAAGGCCTTCATCGCGCTCGTCTCGTAGGCTTCCCGGCGCTGGATGAAGACCGTCGGCGCGCGGGCGATGCTCACATCAACCTGGTGCACGAACAGGTCGGACGCGGAGGGGCTGCGGTCGACCACCTGCTGCGGCAGCAGCGTGATGCCCACGTCGGCCGCGACGCAGCCCAGGATGCCATCCAGCGAACCGAACTCCAGGCGCCTGAACGCCGGCTTGCCCAGCTGCACGAGCAGCTGCTCGAGCTTTTGCCGGTAGGAGCAGCCCGTGCGGAACATCAGGGCCGCGATCGGGCCCCGGTCGTTGCGCAGCGCCGCGAGGTCCGGCCAGCGGCGCGAAGTCACCAGCACCAGCTCTTCCTCGAACGCACGCTCCACCCGCAGCGAGGGATGGTCGATGGGGCCGGCGACGAACGCCCCGTCGATCTCTCCGTCCAGGACCTTCTCGACCAGCTCGGCCGTCGGCCCCGACCGCACAACCAGCTCGACCGCCGGGCACAGCGCGCTGAAACGCGCCAGCACGGGCGGCAGGCGCACCGCCACGGTCGTTTCCATGGTGCCGATGGTCAGCGTGCCGTTGGCCTCGCCATCGTCACGGGCCATGGCCGTCGCTTCCTGCAGCAGGGCCGCGGCACGCGCGGCGTAGGGCAGCAGGCGCACCCCGGCGCTGGTCAGCACGACGCCCCGGCTGTGCCGCTCGAACAGGCGCACGCCCACCTCTTCCTCCAGGGCGCGGATCCGGTTGGTCACGTTGGACTGCACCGTGTGCAGTTCCTTCGCCGCGCGCGTGATCCCCTCGCAGCGCGCCACGGCGGCAAAGGTCGTCAGGTCAGCCACTTCCATTCAATTCCCCTTCACGATGGTCATTGAACACATCCATCTGAAAAATCGATGATGCACGATGCATGCCGACCCTGCCTGCTAGGGATTTCCCTCTCGGGCGCATCGTGGCACGGCCATGGTGCACGCCGACGCCTGCGCAGCACCGCTTTCACCCATCCATTCTGAGCATGGTTTGAATCTTAATAAATCGTTTCTCACGATGGCGTCTACTCCCTAGCATCCGGCCGAGTTCAACCACCTGCGGAGACGCCTCCATGCTCGACACCCGGTTCACACGACGCTTCGGCCTCAACCACCCCATCGCCCTCGCCCCCATGGACCCCGCCTCCGGCGGACGGCTCGCGGCCGCGGTGTCCAACGCGGGCGCGCTGGGCTTGCTCGGCGGCGGCTACGGCAGCCACGACACGCTGCAACGCGAGTTCGACCTGGCCGGGGACGCCGCCATCGGCTGCGGCTTCATCACCTGGTCCATGGGCCACGACGTGTCGCTGCTGGACAAGGCCCTCGAGCGCCGCCCCAAGGCCTTGATGCTCTCCTTCTCCGACCCCGAGCCGTATGCCCGCAAGGTCACCGATGCGGGCGTGCCGCTGATCTGCCAGGTGCAGACGCTCGCGCATGTGCAGCGCGCCATTGACTGCGGCGCATCGGTGATCGTCGCGCAGGGAACGGAAGCCGGCGGCCACGGCTTCGACCGCCAGACCACCATGACCTTCACACCCGAAACGGCCGACTACCTGGCGGGCAAGTCGCCCGACACCCTGCTGCTGAGCGCCGGCGGCATCGCCGACGGCCGCGGCCTGGCGGCGGCGCTCATGCTGGGGGCCGACGGCGTGCTGATCGGCACGCGCTTCTGGGCCACGCAGGAAGCGCTGATCCACCCGAAGGCCAAGCAGCTCGTGGTCGGCGCGAAGGGCGGCCAGACCGTGCGCACCTCGGTCTACGACATCGCGCGCGGACGCGACTGGCCGGCGGAGTACACCGGCCGCCTCATGGTCAACGACTTCATCCGCCAATGGCATGGCCAGGAAGAGGCCCTGAAGGCCGTGCGCGATGAAGAGAAAGTCCGCGTCGAGAGCGCCTACGACGCGGGCGACTGCGACTGTGCGAATGTCACGGTGGGCCAGGCCATCGGTTTGATCGCCGACATCCCGCCCGCGGCGCTGGTCGTGCAAGGCATCGCCGAGCAGGCCGCACGCCTGCTGCGCACCCGCGGCTGAGGAACAAGCCATGCCCCTGCTGAACTTCCACATCGGTGAAGGACGCGACGCCGCCGCCGTCCGTGCGCTGCTCGATGCCGCGCACCGCGCCATGGTCGAGGCCTTCGACGTTCCATCCACCGACCGCTACCAGACCGTCACGCGGCATCGCGCGGGCGAACTGGTGCTCGACGACACCGGGCTCGGCATGTCGCGCACGCCCGATGCGGTGCTGGTCACCGTGGTCACGCGCCCGCGGCCCGAGGCGGCGAAGCTGCGCTTCTATGCGCTGCTCAGCCGCCATCTGTGGGAGCAGTGCGGCCTCGCGCCCGGCGACCTGGTGGTCTCGGTGGTGGAGAACGCCGACGCGGACTGGTCGTTCGGCAAGGGCCGCGCCCAGTTCCTGACCGGCGAGCTCTGAGCCGGGTCCGACACCCAACGCTCTTCCGTCCAGCGGCGCTGCACCAGCGCCGCGTGGGCCGGCCTGCGCCTGTTTTTTTTCTTCATTCCCAAGAGGTTTACATGCATCGAGTTCAACCCCACGAGGGCGACAACGTCGCCCTGGGCCTGGCGCTCACGGCGCTGCAGGTCCTGTCGTACTTCTCCTTCGTTGCCGCCTGCTGCTTCGCCCCGGCCTTCATCACGGGCCGGCGCTTCTCGAGCGGCATCCCCGTGTCCTTCTCGCTAGGCCTGGGCGTGATCGCGCTGGGCGTGGTGCTGACCATCGTCTACGTCGCCGTCACAAACCGGGAGGGCGCGCGATGAAAACCCTGGCCCTTGCGTTCGCCATGCTCCTGGCATGCAGCCACGCCGCGGCGCAGGGGAGCGGCGCGCCCGCCCCCAGTGCCATCGCGCTGTCCCTGTTTGCCCTGGTCATCGGCAGCACCCTGTTCATCACCTGGTGGGCGGCCAGGCGCACCTCCTCGACCAGCGACTTCTATGCCGCGGGCGGCAACATCTCCGGCTTCCAGAACGGCCTGGCGATCACCGGAGATGCGCTCTCGGCCGGCGCGTTCCTGGGCCTGTCGGCGCTGGTCTTCAGCAGCGGCTTCGATGGCCTGTTCTATGCCATCGGCTACACCACCGGCCTGCCGGTCGTGGTCTTCCTGATGGCGGGCAAGCTGCGCAAGATGGGGAAGTACACCTTCACGGACGTGGTCTGCTCCCGGCTCGGCGGCAACGGCATCCGCATCTTCTCCGCCTGCGCCTCCCTGACCATCGTGGCGTTCTACCTGGTGGCCCAGATGGTCGGGGCCGGCCAGCTGGTGCAACTGCTGTTCGGCATCGACTACAGCATCGCCATCATGCTGGTCGGCGTGTTGATGATCCTGTACGTGGCCTTCGGCGGCATGCTGGCCACGACCTGGGTGCAGATCGTGAAGGCGGTCCTGATGCTGTGCGTGGGCTGCGTGATCTCGGTCCTGGTGCTGGCCCGCTTCGACTTCAGCTTCGCGGCTTTGCTGTCGAGCGCCGTCGAGGTCCATCCGCGGGGCGGCGCCATCCTCGGCACCGCCACGATGGCGAGAGACCCGTGGTCGGCGTTCTCGCTCGGCCTGGCCGTCATGTTCGGGACCGCCGGCCTGCCGCATGTGCTGATGCGCTTCTTCACCGTGCCGGACGCCAGGGCCGCGCGCAGCTCGGTGCTGTGGGCGACGGTGTTCATGAACGGCTTCTACGCCCTGCTCTTCATCATCGGCTTCGGCGCCCTGGCACTGGTCCGCTCGGACAAGACCTACCTGGACGCCAGCGGTGCATTGATCGGCGGCGGCAACACCGCGGCGCTGCACCTGTCGCGCCTGCTGGGCGGCGACGCGATGTTCGGCGTGGTGGCAGCGGTGGCCTTCGCCACCATCCTCGCGGTGGTCGCGGGCCTGACCCTGTCCGGCGCCTCGGCCGTGAGCCACGACATCTACGGCGCCATCTTCAAGAAGCGCGTCGCGTCGGAGCAGGAGGAGTTCCGGATCATCCGGATCGCCACGGTGGCGCTCGGCCTGCTCGCGGTGGCGCTGGGCATCGCGTTCAAGGGGCAGAACGTGGCCTACATGATCAGCCTGGCCTTCTCCATCGCCTGTTCCTCGACCTTCCCGGTGCTGCTGCTGGCCATCTACTGGCAGAAGCTCACGGCCTTCGGTGCGGTGCTGGGCGGCAGCGCGGGCATCGTCGGCTCGCTCGTCCTCACCGTGCTGGGGCCGTCGGTCTGGGTCAAGGTGCTCGGCCATGCGGCGCCTGTCGTGACGCTCGACCCGCCGGCCCTCGTGACGGTTCCGCTGGCCTTTCTATGCTGCTTCGTCGGCAGCCATCTGAGCGCGCCCTGGGGGGCGAAGCAGTGGGGGGTGATTCGATAGCGGTGCTGTCGCTTCGCTCACGCCACCCCAAGCAAGGCCCGGTTGCGGGCCTTGAGCGTCTCAACCCTCAGCTTCGTCGGCTTGACGCTCAAGCGCATCGCAGGCATCAGCGTTCGAGGTGCGGTCGAATCAGGTCCCCGAACCATTCGACGAACAACGCCAGCCGGTTCGATCGCTGGCGCCGGTGCGGGTACAGCAGGGACACCGGCATCGGCGCCGGACGGAAGGCTGGCATCACCTCGACCAGTTCGCCACTGTCCAGCAGGTACTGGACGTCGAAGCGCGGGATCTGGATCAGGCCGCCCCCTGCGCGGCAGCACGCGATATAGCTTTCGGCGTTGTTGACGATCACGCGGCTGGCAACCCTGCTCGTCTGCTCCTGCCCACCCTCCGACAGGTACTCCCAAGGCAGTTCCCGGCCCGTTGTCGGTGACGCATAGCCCACCGCCCAGTGACCGGATGCCAGGTCCTCGGGCTTCTCCGGCACGCCGTGCTCGTGCAGGTAGCTCGGGGCGGCGCAGTTGATCAAGGCGATGTGCCCCAGCGGACGCACCGCCAGGCTGCTGTCGTGCAGCGTGCCGATCCGCACCGCGCAATCCACGCCCTCCTGCACCAGGTCGATGGACCGGTCGGTCGACCCGAGCGTGAGCAGCAGCCTGGGATGGCGCCGCAGCAACCCGGGCAGCGCGGGCGCGATCAGGCGGCGCGCAATGCGGCTGGGGACGTCCACGGTGAGGCGCCCGCTGACCTTGTGCTGGCTGGCCCGGAACAGCCCACCGATGTCTTCGGCATCGGCCAGCAACTGGCGCACGCGCTCCAGCAGCTGCGACCCATCGCTGGTCAGGTGAACCCGCCGTGTCGTGCGATGCAGCAGGCGGGTGCCGGCCTGCGACTCCAGTTGCTGCACGGCCGCGGAGACCGAGGCACGGGGCAAGGCCAGCGTGTGCGCCGCCTTGATGAAACTGCCCATCTCGGCCACCTGGACGAAGACGCGGTACTGGTCGAGCTTGTCCATATCCTTGTGCTGTCCTTCTGCTCTTCGTTCGACGGTGTTGTCCCTGATTCCGGCGGGCGACAGTGTAGGGGCGCCCATGGCCCGGGCAACTGCCGGTGCCCAGGGGAATGGCCGGAACGCAGCGGCGGTTCATCGGCGGGTCGATGCGATTGGCGCGATTTTCTGGACAATCTATCCAGCTTCTCCGGGCTGATCCGCCGCTGCGTTGCTGCCTAGACTGAAGGCTGCTCAATCCATCGAAGGAGATCCCATGGCGGACCATGCCATCCAAGGCAAAGTCGTGCTCATCGCAGGCGGCGCCAAGAACCTGGGCGGACTGATCGCCCGCGACCTGGCCCGGCACGGCGCCAGGGCTGTGGCGATTCACTACAACAGCACCAGCAGCCAGGCGGATGCCGACGCCACCGTTGCCGCGGTGAAGGCCGCGGGCGCGCAGGCGGTCGCCCTCCAGGCCGACCTGGGCACGGCCGGCGCGGTCGAAAAGCTTTTTGCCGACGCCATCGCCGCGGTGGGCCGGCCGGACATCGCCATCAACACCGTCGGCAAGGTGCTCAAGAAGCCGCTGGCCGAGATCAGCGAGGCGGAGTACGACGAGATGACGGCGGTGAACTCGAAGGCGGCCTTCTTCTTCCTCAAGGAAGCGGGCCAGCACGTCAACGACAACGGCAAGGTCTGCACGCTGGTGACCTCGCTGCTCGGCGCCTTCACGCCCTTCTATGCCGCCTATGCCGGCACCAAGGCGCCCGTCGAACACTACACCCGGGCGGCTGCCAAGGAGTTCGGCGCCCGCGGGATCTCGGTCACGGCCGTGGGGCCGGGTCCGATGGACACGCCCTTCTTCTATCCGGCCGAAGGCCCGGAGGCGGTGGCGTATCACAAGACCGCAGCCGCGCTCTCGCCCTTCAGCAAGACCGGCCTGACCGACATCGAAGACGTGGTTCCGTTCATCCGCCACCTGGTCAGCGACGGCTGGTGGATCACCGGCCAGACCATCCTGATCAATGGCGGCTACACCACCAAGTGAGTACGCCGGGCGCCTGATTCACACGTGATCGAAGTTTTCAGCACCGGCCTGGCGATGTGGTCCTGGCGATTCGAGGCGGACGACGCGACGCCTCTCGCACAGAGCACCCTCGCGTTCGACAGCGAGGAGGTCGCCCGGCTCGACGCGATGGAAGTTCTGGGGCAGATGGCGAGTGCCGACATCGACATGGCGTCGGTTCGCGGTGCATGACTTACACCGTTGCCTTGATCGATTTCCCGGACCTGCCGAGCGCCGAGCGAAGGAACGCCGAGCAACGCTACGGCCTGACCCTCGAAGCGGAACTGGGAGGCGCCGCGCAGGTCCGGCCCACATTCACCGCGTACATGCGCCTGGCACAGGCGCCCGAGGACGAGCCCACACCGATGCAGGCGAAGTCGGCGGTGCAGTACCTGATGGCGCAGCACCGGGCCGAGATCGCGGGATTCTCGGGACTGCGGCCGCCTCCTCAGGCACGGTTCATCCTGCGGCTCGATGGATGCGTTTGAACGCCTGGGTTCGACGGCCCATGCCGTACCCAGGCGCTGGGGTCAAAACAAACCAGCCACTGGCCTTCGCCCCACCTCCCGCAATTGGATGTTTGCGGGGCCGGCTGTCGAATTTCGCGATCTCCGACCCTGGCGAATCCGCGCAAAAAATTGGACTTTTTATTTTCCAAGTCCGAAATTTCCGCCGTGACTTGACCCGCAGAATTTTTATCTCCGACAAGAATTTCTCCTTCAGCGCGGTGATTTCTGCCCCATACCGCCCCATGTGAAGCGCAATCCGGCCCATTTTGAATCCGCGGATCCTGGGCGTGAAAGACGTGGCGCCATTGACGGTCATCGACGTTGGCTTGGCATGGGCAGATGTCCATCCGCCGTATAGCCAGGCGTACCGATCTGTCTCGCAAGACAGTCGCTCGCGACCTGCCCCCAACCCATCGGAAACACGGGAATTCGACAACAGCGTCGTTACTCGCGGAATTTCCCGGCGCCGCGACAGGCGATCACAGTTCGCTCATTCCGAGTCGATGAATCGATTTCGCACTTGGAATCGATTCAAGATCGGGGCCGTCCCAGTTCACGATCGATTAAAATTTCATGCCTCGCCATCCAGCGAACAGAATGAAAATTAATTCTTTTGTATTGCATGACTGTGCCAGATTCACTGATGCCCCAAAGCACGCCGCGACCCCCCATGCAATTCGGCATTTGCGCGGTCGACCCGGGTTTCAAGCTGAGTGATCTCTGGCAGGCCGCGGGCCTGCTGTTCGCCTTGCTCATCGGACTGGCCGTTGCCACGCTCCACCCTTCCGGCAAGGACGGCCAGTTCGCCGTCGTCGCCCCGGCCGGGTACAGCGTGGACCAGAGCGTGGCGCTCGTGCAATCGGTCGACGGCCGCGTGATGGATTTCGGCGCCTCGTCGAACCTGCTGATCATCCAATCGACGCGGCCCGATGCGGTCCGCGCGCTCTATGGCGCGGGCGCATGGCTCGTGCTCGATCCGCTGCGGCTGCGGGGCTGCCTCGGCTTCCAACCCACAGCCCTGGAACTCTCGAAATGACGATCGAACTCGACAAGGTGCGCGAACGCTTCGGGCGCTTCCTGCTGCTTCTGTTCTGGCTGCATGTGCCGATCCTGGTGTTCGTGGCCATGGCCGCGGGGCAATCCGCCATCGGGGCCGCGCTGGCGGGCGCGCTGCTCGCCGGCGCCTACCACCTGAGCTGGTGGCGCAAGGGCATCGCACCGGCCACGCGCTACCTGTCGGCGGTGGCGCTGATGGGGGAGCCCGCGCTGCTGGTGGCGCTGATGTCGGGCTCGTCCTGGCAGATCGACATGCACATGTATTTCTTCGCCACGCTGGCGCTCACGATCGCCTGGTGCGACCGGCGGGCGATCATCGTCGCGGCGTCCGCCATCGCCCTGCACCATCTGCTGCTGGACTTCGTGCTGCCCTATGCGGTGTTCCCGGGCGGCAGTAACCTGATGCGGGTCCTGCTTCACGCGGGCATCGTGGCCTTCCAGACCGCGGTGCTGGTCTGGCTGAGCGACATGCTGGTCGAGACCTTCGGCCGCATCGGCACGATGAGCGCGGAGATCATGGCCAAGAACGACGCGCTCGAGGCGCGCACGCAGGAGGCCGAGGAAGCCAACCGGGCCAAGAGCATGTTCCTCGCCAACATGAGCCACGAGATCCGCACGCCGATGAACGCGATCCTGGGCTTTTGCCATCTGGCGCTGCGCACCGACATGACGCCGAGGCAGCAGGCCTATGTCTCCAAGATCAACGATGCGGGCATCGCGCTGCTGCGCCTGATCAACGACATCCTGGACTTCTCCAAGAACGAGGCGGGCAAGCTGTCGCTGGAGCACCGGTCGTTCACGCTGCGGGCCTCGCTCGACAACCAGCTGCACCTGGCCGCGGTCGATGCGGAAGCCAAGGGCGTGGTGATCCGGTCGGTGGTGGGCAAGGACGTGCCCGCCACGCTGATCGGCGACGAGTTCCGCTTCAACCAGGTCGTGCTGAACCTCGTCAGCAACGCCGTCAAGTTCACCGACAGCGGCGCCGTCACGGTGTCGGTCAACCTGCTGGAGCGCAACGACAAGGACGTCACCCTGAACGTGTCCGTCCAGGACACGGGCATCGGCATGACGGCGGCGCAACAGGCCTCGCTGTTCAACTCCTTCACCCAGGCCGACAGCTCCACGACCCGGCGCTTCGGCGGCACCGGGCTGGGTCTGGCGATCAGCAAGCAGATCGTCGAGCTGATGGGCGGATCGATCCGGGTCGAGAGCCATCCCGGCACCGGCAGCACCTTCTCCTTCACCGTGGTCATGGGCATCAGCGACGAGGCCGCCCTGTCGGCCTTCGCGCAGCCGTCGCCGGAGATCCTGAAGCTGCGCGTGCTGGTCGCCGACGACAACCCGGCCTCGCGCGAGATCCTGCAGAGCGTGTTCGCCTCGTGGTCGATGGCGGTGGACCTGGTCGCCTCCGGCGAGGAAGTGCTGGGCGCCGTCGAAATGGCGAGCGCCCAGGGCCAGCCCTACGACCTGGCCCTGATCGACTGGAAGATGCCGGGGCTCGACGGCATCGAAACCGTCAAGGCCATGCGCGCGAGCAAGACGCTGACCCGGCTGCCGGTGGTGCTGCTGGTCACGGCCTACCGGCACGAGGAATTCCGCAGCGAGGCCGAAGCCAGTGACATCGCGGCGTTTCTGGTCAAGCCGGTCGATCCGCACGTGCTGCTCGAAACCATCACCGGGCTGTTTGCCCCGGGCGGCGCCCCGAAGGCTGCCGGCCAGGACGAGGCCCCCACGGTGCCCATGGTGAGCGCGGCCCTGCGCGGCCTGCGCGTGCTGCTGGTCGAGGACAACGACATCAACCGGGAAATCGCGATCGAGCTGCTGAGCGATGCCGGCCTGGCGGTCGACATCGCGGAGAACGGGCGCATCGCCTGCGAGCGCGTGGAAGCACAGGACAGTGCGGGCTATGCCGCGATCCTGATGGACGTCCAAATGCCCGAGATGGACGGCATCGAGGCCACCACCCGCATCCGCCAGCGCTGGACCTCGGAGCGCCTGCCGATCATCGCCATGACAGCCCACGCCTATGCCGCGGAACGCGATCGCTGCTTCGCGGCGGGCATGAACGATCACATCGCCAAGCCGGTCGATCCGGCGCTCCTGGTCCGCACGCTCGACCGCTGGCTGAAGGCGCCTGCAACACAGGGCGCGGCACCGCCGTCGACGGCACCGGCGCCCCCCGCGGCCGCGGCCCCGGTGGACGCGCTGCCGGACAGCCTGCCGCCGTTCGACATTCCCGCGGCGCTCAAGCGCGTCAACGGCAAGCGCCCCCTGCTGCGCAAGCTGATCGTCGGTTTCGCCGACGGCTTCGCCGATGCCGTGCCCACGCTGCGCCGCCAGATCGCGGAAGGCGCCCTGGTCGAGGCGAGGCGCCTGGCCCACACGCTCAAGGGCGTGGCGGCATCGCTGGAGATCGGCACCGTGGCGGACGCGGCCGCGGCCATCGAGACTCTGCTGGCGGACGGCAGCCCTCCGCAGGACATCGGGGAGCGCCTCGACGCACTCGAACGGCTGCTGTCGCCCGCGCTCGCAGCGGCTGCCGGCCTGACGCCATCCACCCAAACCGCCATGGTGCCGGCCGCCGCGCCCGCAGCGGACAGCGCGGCCGTCGAAGGCGCGGGCGAGGCGCTGCGGACGGCGCTCAAGCGCCGCAGCCTGGGCGCGCGCGCGTCCTTCGACAAGCTCGCGCAGGCGCTGGGCCTGTCGGCCGAAGCAGCGCTCGCGCATCCGGTGAAGATCGCACTGGACCGGCTCGACTACGCCGGCGCCCTCGCGCTGCTGGACCAGGGAACCGGCGCGAGCGCCCTCCCCGGTGATTCCCTCCCCCACCCAGGACGCACCCATGAATGAGCGGGCCGTGATTTTGGTCGTCGACGACGAGATCTCGAACATCGAGATCATGAATGCAGCGCTGGAGGACGACTACGAGATCTGCTTCGCGACCTCGGGCGAGCAGGCCCTCGAAGTCGCGCGGTCCGTGCTGCCCGACCTGATCCTCCTCGACGTGCTGATGCCGGGCATCGACGGCTACGAAGTCTGCCGAATGCTGAAGGGCGACATGCTGCTCGCCGACGTTCCGATCATCTTCACCACCGGCCTGAGCGACCAGGAGGCGGAAGCGAAAGGGCTGCTGCTCGGCGCGATCGACTATGTCACCAAGCCCATCCAGCCCGTCGTGCTGCGGGCACGGGTGCGCAACCACATCGAGCTCAAGCGGCTGCGCGACCAGTTGGCCCAGATGGCCGTGACCGATGCGCTGACGGGATTGAGCAATCGCAGGCGGCTGGAACAGACCCTGGCCGTGGAGACGGCGCGGCTCGCGCGCACGTCCGACTGGCTCTCGGTGATCATGCTCGACATCGATTTCTTCAAGCTGTTCAACGACACCTATGGGCACCCGGCCGGTGATCGCTGCATCGCGATGGTCGCCTCAGCGCTCAACCGCGCGGTGCGCCGCGCCTCCGACCTGACGGCACGCTACGGCGGCGAGGAATTCGCCTGTGTCCTGCCAGGCTCCGACCTCGACACCGCCATGGCGGTGGCCAGGGAAATACATGCGCAGGTGCATTCACTGGGCATCCCGCACACGTCGTCGACCGTCAGCTCGTACGTCACCGTCAGCATCGGCATCGCCACCGCGCGCTGCCTGCCCGGCATGGCGGCCGAACTCTGGATCGCCAATGCCGATCGCCAGCTCTACCTGAGCAAGTCGAGCGGGCGCAATCAGATTTTGGGCGACACCTTCGCATCGGCGTCGCCGGTGCCCTTGCGGGACGCGGCGGCGGGGGCTTGAAAGCGGGGATCGGGCGGCGGCGGAGTCCGCAGGCGTCGCGTGTGCTTGCGCCCCCCCCCTGCTCCGGCGCCACGGCACTGCCGTGGCCGTTTTCATTGGGGGGCTCGGGAAAAGTTGGCGGAGAGTGTGTCCGCATAGTTTCACCAGTTCATGCGGGCTGTGGCTCGTCCTCGCAAGCTCTTCCATCATACGGTCCATCATCAGAGATTCATGCCACGAGCCCCGTGCCACGTTTGCGGCAAGCGCGCTGCAGCTTCATCGGCTCCGCCGCTGTTCGCAGGGCTGCTTGCGAAAACTCGACGCGCTCTCGAGCGGCGAGACGCCGAAGTGAGCCTGCTGCTGGGCATCGTGCGAAACGACCGCATGCTGCTCGGCCGCGAAACGTTCACGCTTCAATAGAGCCAACTCCAACCCGACCGGGCACCAGCCGCGTAGTCAAGGGTCAGCTGAGAATGTGTTTGAGCGCAAGTGGACCAAGTGCCTTCACGGCATCCACGGTCAGCTCGAGGCCCTTTGCGCTAGCGGTCGACTTGATCCAAGCCCAGACCTTCGACGACCGCACGGTATCAAGCAGATCGTGGCCGGCCATCGTTAATCGTGGTGAGGCCAGACCGAAGCTGATGGTGCCATCGGCACCCCGCAAGACTTCATAGCCGTCTGTGTAACCCGCTTCGCGGAGCAATTCCAGATGTCCGAATAGGCGTTCATCCGCCGAACGATAGGCCCGCATCTCTTTGGCGAAGGCTTCTTCCGATTGGTCGAGCCACTTCGGTTCAGCCGGTGCGTCCGCAAGAAAATCGCGACCCTCTTCAATGTCAGTAAGAAGGCGGCGTATCAGGTCCCAGTCTCGCTTCATCGCTCAAGCCCTTCTTGGAGACGAACCTCGAAGTAGGGCTCGTCGGCATCGCCCAGGCCGCGGAACCCGGCTTCCTTCGCCTTGGCGTAGGCGGCGGCCCAGTCCCCCGCCAGCTTCACCTCGTCCTTGGTGAGCTCATTGGCACTCGATTCGCTGGCGCTCTGGAAGGCCCGAAGCGTCGGCGCGACCTGGTCGGCCAGCGCCTTATCCAAGGCGGCCCGGAACCGGGCCTCAGCCGCATGGATCACATCCGGCGGCGCAGCTGGGAAGTCCACAAGGGTGACGGTGTAGGTCATGGCGGCAGTCTACGCCTGCGATGTGACGGCGCACCGCGTGCACCACCTGCTGTCTTGTGCTCGACCTGCATCGCCTGCACTTCGGGGCGGCTCGCGCCGGCCAGATCTGGCGAACCCCCCGTTGCTGCGCCGGAACAAGGCGGCAGGCACCCCGCTCGCGCGCCGGGGTAGAGCGGCAGTTGCCTCGCGCTGGCGCCGCGCGCGAGCGTCCCGGCCCTCGCTCAACGGCTGCGCGCCGGTCCGATGAAGGGGTCAGGACTGATCTGACCCCTGTGCCGGTCACTACCCCGCTATCAGCGGGGCAGTGCAAGGGGGTGCAAAAGCTGCACCCCCATTCGGACCGACCCGATGCAGGTTTGCGCCCCGACGTTATCGGGTCGCAAAGGAGCCCCTGGGCTGGGGGCTCCCTTCGGACGAAATTCGTTCGATGGACCGTCGACGAATTTCGTCGCCAGTCGATCGATGCACGCCGCTGTGCATCGCCCAGGTTGTTCCGACGAAATGCGTCGGAACTAGGCGTGGGCGCGTGCTGGAACATCAGGGGAAATCCCGCATGTTCGACCTCCCCGATCTCGTCGGGGATGTCCTGAATTTCAAGGAGATCTCAGAACCGGCGAGGTGCAGGTTTTGCACACCGCAGATAGCGGGTCGCAAAGGAGTCCCGCGCAGGGGGCTCCCGATGAGCGCGGACGAAATTCGTTCGCGCACCACGCCCGGGGCAACCCGACGAAATTCGTCGCCTTGGTATCACGCCCGGCGCTACCCACCACCACAATCCCCCATGTCCTTCGACCAGATCGCTATCCCCATCCTTGGCCCCGCCACTGACGACGAATTTCGTCCGAAGTCACCTGGGCGAAATCGGGTAGGGCGCTAGGATGGGGCCTCACTTGGAAGGCACGTGATGGGCCCGGGCTTCGACCAACTTCTGGAGCTGTTCAACCTCTCGAAGAAAAACGAGGTGTCCAAGTTCTGTCGACAACTGACCATCACCCGAGACGATCTCTACAGTCTGATCTTGGGAGGGCGAGCGGGAGTGCTGGAGCCTTACCGCTACGCCTGTCACTTCGACCAGCTCGTGCCTGCAACGCGGCATCTCACGGACGCGGATCTGCAGAACTTGAGCGATGCAAAGGTAGGCGTCGCATCGCCAGCACTTCGGAAAGTCATCCGCAAGGTTGACCAGGCCATGATCGAGCGGCGGCTCTTCGCCGCTCACTTGTTCTACGTTCCAGGAGGCGAGCATTGGCACTTGCTCTACTTCGATCAGCGTGACCGTTCTCGGTACGGCAATCACTGGAAGCAAGGCGGTCCACACATCCACTACGTGCGTGATGGCTATGTCAATGAGGACCTCAGGCAAATGTGGGCCCAGGTATGCGCTCGACCACCTCGCCCGCCGTCGGGCGAACACATCCGGTTGATAGAGCAGTGACGCGAGCCTGGAGCGCTTAAGCCAGCGCGCCACCATACCGCTGGCTGCGGCCGAGCGCGCCCTGAATGCGGCGCTCCGTGCCTGCCTGAGCCTCTTTCAGCATCGACAGGGTGGCAACGTCGCCGACAGTGTTGTTGATCGTGACATTGACGGGAGCACCACCTCCGCCGAGTGCATGGTTTGGGATGATGGTGCCGGCCGTGCGAGGTACGAATAGCTCCGGGCCGTTCTCGCCCACGAGGCTCACGCGACCGACGGGCGGGTTACCCCCGTCTGCGAAGCCCTCAATGCCAAACACGCCCGCCACACCCTTGAGGATCTTGCCGAAGTCGAAGCCCCCGGCCGCTTCGCCGATCGACTTGGCCATCGGCCCGGTGATCGAGTTGCGGATGTAGAGCGCGGCCACATCCTTTGCCAAGCCGGTGAGCACATCACTCAGCTTGCCGCCCTCGAGAATGGCCTTTTCGAACGAGCTCTCGAACGCGGCGCCGATCTGCGTTGCGAAAGCCTTCGCTTCGTCGGCGTCAGTCTTCAGCTTCTCGGCCATTCCCTTCAGGCCGACAAGGTCCTTCCGCTCGTTGAGGGCTGTGATCTGCGCGCGGATCGCATCGGTCTCGCGGATAAGCGCGTCGGCGTTCTCGCGCCTGGCGAGCTCTTCCTCCTTGATCGCGATCGAGCTTGTGATGCGCGCCTGCTCAATGACGGCCTGGGCCTCAGCACTCTTTCCGATCAGCTGGATTTCTTCGATAAGGGACTTGTTCCCCTCGACCAGACTAAGCGCCTGGTTCTCTTGCTCGACAGTCGCCTTGAGAAGCGCCGCAGCGCGCGCATCCTCGCCCGCGACGCTGAGCTTCTTGTACTCTTCCATGGCCTTGGCCGCGTCAACCTGGCGAGCGACGATCAGCAACGCTTCCGCGCTCTCGCCCTTGGCCAACTTGAGCCGGCCGCCGGCGATGTCGGCAAGCACCATCTCGGCGACGGTCAGCTCCTTGGTCTTGTCGAGCTGCTTGCCGAGGTTCTCGAGGTACTTCTGGAACTCGGATTCCTTCTGTGCCGCTCCAGCCTTCGCTGGCTTTGGCACATCGCCGACGGAGCGCACTTGGGGCGAGAACTTGCGCAGCGTCGCGTCGTCGTTGTCGCCGGCGTACCGGGCAGCTACCTCGTTGAGCTGCTTCGCCCTCAGGATCTCGAGGTAACGCGCGTTCTCTGCCAGATCGCTCTGCAGGTCTCGTGTGGGAAGACCCTTGCGCGATGCAAAGTCCAGGTCTTTCTGCAGGCGATCGCGCTCGCGCATGAACTGCTTGATGTCGGCCCCGTTGTCGCCTGTCATCTTGCCCAGGCCCACGAGGTCCTTTGCAGCATCCTTCACGATCAACCCGAAGCCGCCCAACTTGCCGATCTCGCGCGCGTTCTGTAGAAAAAGATTCATCGAAGGAAGCAGGTCGTTCAGCAGCGAGCGGCCCGCGTCAGTCGCATTCTTCTGGATGGCAAAAAGTTGCTTGTTGAAGTCCTCTGCGGCCTGGGTCTGCTCGGCAGTCACCTTGCCCACCAACGCGGTTTGCTGCGCCAGATCGTTCAGGAACGGCGCTGCCTCCTTGACCGACTTGCCGAAGAGTTCCTGCACCAGGCGCGCCTTATTGCCATCGTCAGCAAAGCCCGACAGGGCAACGGCCGTGACTCGCAACGCCTCAGCCGGATCCAGGCGCTTGAGCTCCTCGGCGCTGAGACCGATGGCCTTGAGGGCCATTGAGGCGCCATTCTTGCCGTCAGCCTCCTTGAGGACGCTATTGAACTTGGTCAGGATGCTCGAGACCGTGTCCATGCCTGCGCCGGTCCGGCCGGCCACGTCCTCGAGCGCGCTCAGCTTCTCGATGCTCGCGCCGGTCGCGTCCTTGTAGTCGTTGAGGGCGTCCAAGCCGTCGATCAACCTCTTGCCGAAGTAGACCGCGGCAACACCCGCGGCGCCCAGGGATGCGCCTACGCGCTCACCCGCCTTCGATACGGCATCGTCGATCTCCTTGGCACGCTTCGCTGCGAGCTTCGCCGATCGATTGATGTCCGTCTCGAAACTACCCGTCTTGGCAAGAAGATCAACTGTGATTGTTCCGATGGTCATGGCGTCATCCTTGTGTAGAGCCGAACTCGCTGTAGGGGTCTTTTGCGCGTGCGGATCTTGAGATCTGCACCTTGGACCGGTCTGCCGGCGTCATGCCAAGCCGACCGCATATCGCCTCGAATCGGGTGGCGAGCTTGGTGTCGATGAACGGATCGCTGCGTAGCTGCGCAAACACGCGCGCCCCGTATTCCACGAAGGGCCGATCGGCAGCGCAGAGCACGCCCTCATGACAGAGCCCGACCAATTCGACCCAGCAGTCGCGCTCTACGGCTGTCAGGTGCGCCGGCGGGTCGCCGATGTCGCCAGCCGGCTCAGGCTCGTTCGCGCGAGCTCGTCCGCGCTGAGGGTTCCGCTTGAAGGAGCCCCTCAGCTCAAGGACGTTGGTAGGGGTGCGAGGTCGGGACATGATGTTTCTGGTTTTGTGGACACAAAAAAACGACTGGACGCCTGGTTTCCAAAGGCTCGAAAACCGACTTTTTTACCCCCTACCCCGTCCAAATGAGAATATTTCGCATCTGACGAGATAAATGAGAGAAAGTCGCATTTAGACGGTCGAAACGCGTGCGTGGTCGCCGATCGCCCTGTCACCCCTGGCCGATCTCGCCGATGGCCACGCCGAAGGGCGTCATGCCCGAGCCGGTCAGGTCGGGCCGACGAAAGATCCAGGTGCCGTGCTCGCAGAACCACAGCTGGGGCGCATGCCAGGCGTCCAAGCCATCAAGGGATTCGTACTGCGCGACGGTGGGCTCAGCGTCGGTCGGGTTGACGCGCCGTAGCGTCTTTCTGAAGCGGCCGACGCGTGCGAGCGGGGACAGGGTGCCGCTGGCCACGAACAGGTATGCCCGGGTGTTCTGGCGGTTCAGGGTCCAGGGAATCACGAACTCGGCGCTATCGGCCGCGGTCAGGCCAGGTGCAAGGATGACGGTGTCTGCCATGGTGGGTCTCGTATGGGTGGGTCTTCGGCCTACTGCGTCGAGGCGGCCGGGAGAGCCTTGGCGCGGCCACGATGCTGGTTCCCACCGCGGAAGGTCTTGAGGTCCGACTCTGTGAGGTTTTGGATGTCAGCGGTGAGGATGTGCCCGTGGGTGTTCGACAGCCGGTAGACGCCGCTGGGCAGCTTCTCCACCGCGACGCCCGCAAGGTGCAGCTCAGCGGTCACGCGCCGGCGCCATTCAGCGGCGGTCATCCCTCGACCGCCTCGTTGAATTCGTTGACCTGCAGGACAACGAAGCCCGGGATGCGCGCCAAGAAGTTGGGCGACAGCTGCGGGCTGCGCGGTTGGCTGGTGTACTCGGCATGGATCGCGGCGGCCATCGATTGCAGCTCGAGCAGCACGTCGTCGGGCATCGCGGCCTCCATGCGCATGGCTTCCGCGCGTTCAAGGCTCTCGCCCACGAGGCGGGCGAGGCGCGCCACCGACTCGATGCCAAGGCGGGCATCGAGCGCAACGCGGGCCTCGCTTCCTCTTTCGACAGCGTAGAGCTTGCTCTGACCGCTTTGGCGCCAGGTGTGCTCCACCGCTTGTGCATGTGCGAATTGCGCCCAGACCACGAAGTTGTTGATGCGCGGGTCAGCACCTGCCTTGATCTGCGAAGCCAGCGCATCGAGATCGCGACCGGTGGTGCTCCGGAAGCTCGAGCCAGTGCAGTCCAGCGCCAGCAGCTCATTGCCGAGGTCAGTGCGCCGCTGTTCAATAGCGAGGATCTCGGCATTGATCTCAGCCTGACGCTTGGTGCGCTTACCCATGAAGGTGCCCAGCGTCGCGAGCAGCGCATCCCTTTCGGCGATCAACGCCTGACGTTCGACCAGCTCTCCGGCCTCGATCTCTCGCAGTGCTTCCTGCACAACAGGCGTGGTCTTCAGGCGCGCGATGAAGTCACTGGCGGCCTGGGCGGATTTGGGTTTGAAGAACATGTGTTGCCCTTAGTTGATTGCGTTGCGGGTGGTGCCGTCAAAGTCGGCGATGTCGAAGAACTCGGCAGAGAAGCTGGGGCCGACGATTCGCACAGCGCCGTGCTTGATGTCGCTGTGATCAATGCGGCAGCCCATGCTCTTCATGAGCTCCATGGCCTCGATGCGCTTCATCTCGACGGGTGTCTTGCCCCGAGTGGTCGCAGTGGTGCGGGCAGGCAAGCCGGCGGCCTTGCGGATCACGGCGAACGATTGCTCGATCTCGCCCAGCAGGCTGCGGATCTCAGCGCGCGCCTTCACGAGTTCGAGCTCGGCAGTGGTCGGCGTTCGCGGTTTCGTGGTCATGGAATCAGTCCCTTGGAATGACTCCACTGTGAGCTGGGTAAGGTGGGTATCAGCGCCCGTTACCCAGAATCCTCAGCTCTCGCCGGATCGTCTCGGCGGCGCCCTGCGGCAGACCCTCGCGCAAGGCGATCAGCCTGGCCTTGCCCCTGGCCGAGAGCATCATCAGGTCGGGCTTCGTGGCCATCTCTCGCCACCGCGCGCGATCGGCCGCGCTGTACTTGCGGGGCACGCTGTCTACCGGCTCGCCCTGCAGCGCCAGCGCGGCCGGCAGCAACTCATGCAGGAGTGACTGCACCAGGCGCAGCTTGTCGACGAGCTGGGCGGGAGTCATTCGAAGAGGCCCCCGCGGTCACCATCCCGCGTTCCGAACGATAGCTGCTCACCCAAAAGGGGGAGCTGCTCACGATCTGCAACGGCACCTGCAACGCCTGTCACGGCACAACGAACGTGCGAGGTCCCCGGCGACGAGGCGCTTTCATTCATCGACATCACCTTTCGACATCGATGCCAGCAGGATTGCTGCACGGGCTGCAGCGGCTCGTTGAGGGCCTTGCCGGGCCGACAGCACTCGCAGGTAAACAGTGAGCAGCAGTTCGAGCGTGTCGACCGCCGGATGGGCTTGGTCCGCATACCCGGCCAGCACGTGGGCGGACTGTTTCGTGAACTCAGCGCCCCACGGCTTCAGCTCCTGAGCCAGGGCGATTACCGACTGGACCGCGGCTTCGTCCAAGTTGTTCTTAGCCATGATGGGGGTTCCTTGTGGATGGTGGGTCGGGCTTGGCCCGGCAGGTGGTATTCCACTGGGTCGCGAAAGCTCCACGCGCGCATCGCGATGTGGTCGTGCAGCAGACGGCGCTGCTTGTAGGCTGGTTGATCGAAGAGGCGGCGCATGTTCAGGCCGGGCAGCCCGTAGCACCCGTCGGCACGCGCCACTTGGAGCTGCTTGTAGCGAGGCACGCACCGGTTCTCACTGATCTGCTCCCGCAGAAATTCAGCTCCGCGGACCCGAGTCATTCGGGCTCTCATGGTGAAAGCCCAAAGGGCACACGCGCTGCTCCAGCACACCGCAGAGATGGCAACTCTAGAACTCCTACAGAAACTGCAGGTCTGAAGAAATCGATGTTCTCCAATGACAGACCTGTAGAAATTAGAGGACTGACGGTTCTCATGGGGGCACCAGCCCTGCAGTTTCTGTAGGTCTGGTTTGTCTGTTTGGAAGTTTGTCCTGCAGTTTCTGGAGGGCAGGAATTGTTTTTGTCGGCGGCTGCAGCTTGATGAAATTGAGGTACGGGAATCCTCGAGGCTCGATGTCCATCGTCTTTTCCCAGTCCAACTTCCACCATGTGAAGGCGATCCAGTCCGACGTATGCGGCGCGTGTCCCTGCCGGGTGTGCACGACGAACGAGCACTCCAGCAAGGCACGCTTGGCCTTGATAAGCGTCGTCTCGGACTTCCATCCGTGCTTCTCCATCGCGGTGAACGACGGGTTCAGCCGGCCGTTGTTCTTGCCGGTGTACTGCGCCGTCAGGTCCATGACCAGGCAAACCGTGTTGGGGGGCAGCGACTGCCACTCCGCGGACAACAGGATCTCCTTCGGAATCGGCACGAACTCGAAGGAAAGCGCGCCTTTCTTGTACTTGCCCGCCATTCATTCGCCCACCCTCGGCTTGTCCCCGGCGGCCTCACGGTTGCGCAGCCAGAGATCGGCGCAGGCCACGTCAGGGAACAGCCAGTACTCCGAGGCGCGCGAGATCCACCCTATCGGCCGGCCGTGGCGGTCGATCAGCGCGCGACGGCGGAAGAGGACGATGGCGTTCTGCCGCGCCTTGCGCTCCCGGCATTCAAGCCCGACGAGTGCAGCTTTCGCCTGCAACGTGGCGAACGCCTTTTCGTGATCGACCGCGTTCATAGCGATGCGATCAGCTTGTCGATCTCCGACGCGCGCCAGCAGGTGGTGCGGGGACCGAGTTTCACGGGAGCCGGGTACTTGCCCGACTTCACGCCCTTCCACCACTCCGACTTCGCGATCGGGATGCGCTGGAGGACATCGGGCAGGCGCAGCAGCCGATCCGGCGTAGGGGCAGCGGCCGCGCTCATTTGCTCGCCCCTGGGACCTGGCGCAGCGCGGCCTCGCCAGCCTCGAGCAGCAGCAGGATCTGCTTGTTAAGGCTGCGCTTTTCCTTGCGCGCCGTGGCCTTCAATCGGACGTGCTGGGCATCGTCCTCGAATCGGAGCATGAATTTGGCCGCCTTCGGGTTCGGCGGTGCGACTGGTGCAATTTCCATAGTTACCTCATATGTCACCGTGACTTAAAGACTTGAGTATGTCACCGTGACTTTCAGTCGGCAAGTAAAAACGTGTCACCGTGCCGTATGCTTGTGGGATGGCAACTGAAACCGCGAAGACCGGACGTGACTCGGACAAATTCATGCTGCGGCTGCCCGACGGCATGCGTGATCGGCTGAAGGCGTCGGCTGAGGAGAACAACCGCACGCTCAATGCCGAGGTAGTGGCCAGGATCGAGGCGAGCTACCAAGCTCCGCGCGACCGGATCGCGGCCAGGGCGCGCGAGATCGAGCTCGGCGTCTCCGAAGTCGCGGCCCGCGGCGAGATGCTCGACCTCCGGGCTGAACTGCTGCACTCGCGTCTGGATCGCCTGCAGTCACGAATCGAGCAAGCCCCCACGGCCGCACTCGCTGCGGAGCTGACCCAGCAGGCCAACGAGTTGCGCGCGGAGCTCGCGAAGGTTCAGCACGCTCGAGCCCAGTTTGCCGAGCAGAGCGCGGACCTTGTCGATCGCATGGCACGCATTCGCGCCATGGTAGAGCGGTCGCCTGAAGAGTGATCTTCCTCGGCGGTCGTTCGTGGCGACCAACGAGGAACCGTCAGAGCCCGAGCGCCCCCATCCGCCGACGAACCTCCGACATGGGTGTCGAGCGGCCGTAGAGCAAATCGGCCTGCAGCGCGGCAAGGTCGGCAATCCGTCGCTGCAGGGCGCGGCGGCGGCTGCGCGGCGGGCAGCGGTCTGGTGCCATTGCCCCGGCCATGCGTCCGAGCTCGAAAGCAATCCGACGGCAGGCCTGCACCCGGTTGCTAGGGATGGCGGTTAGGCGCATGTCGTCGGCGCGGTCGTTTTCCTCAACCAGCTCGGCCGCGGTGCGCTCCCGAAAGGCAACGATCAGCCACGTCCCGGACAGGCGCAGGAACCAGGTGTGCCCAGCCGCGTCGGTGGCCTCGGTGACGCGATCCTCCGCCAGCGCGTCGAGCGTCGGCACGTCGACGGCGTGCGAGTCGGCCAGCGCCTTGCGCCCGCCGCAAAACGTGAGGCTGTCGCCGCCGGCCAGAGGCGAGAAAGGCCCCTCGACACCGGCGAACTGCCGGACATCGCTGACCAGGGTCAGGCGGGGCTTCGTGATGCCCTGCATGGGCGTGGGTTGAGCAGTTGCCCGAGTGCGGGCGAGAATAGCGGTAGCCATGATGTGCGCTCCTTGCTGGTATGCACGTTGTGGTTAGGCCGGTTGGGTGTTCCACCACCCTTCCGGCCGCCTAGATTTGCCTCAGATCTAAGGTGGACCCCGGGTCCACCTTGCACCCTGAGGCGCGGCGTCATTCCTTCGGCAGCTTCGCCTTGTCGATGCGATCTCGCACCCATGGCGGGCCGCCCAATTTATCCAGCTTGTCCTTCTGGCCCTTCGTCAGGCGAATCGCCATAACCTGTGTTGCCTGGCCGGGATCAATCGCCGGCCTCCCGGGCTTCTTTTTCGCTGCTGGTTTCTGTGGTGCCATGGGAGTAATGTAAACATTAATCGAGCGATGCGCAATTTATTTTGTGGTTGAAAACCCTATGGACGAACAGTGCCTCGAGGCCATGGTGCGCCGGGTGCCGAGAGGAACTGGCGGAGGCCGAGACCAGGCAGTGGGTGCCGGCGCCGCACTGGTTCGAGCGGGTGGCCATCCTTCTCAGGCGGGCGAAGGACTACCGCCGCGAGGTGCTGACCTGCGAAGCCTACATTGCCGCCGTCGAGCGCTTCTACGCCGTGCACGGAACTGTCAGCATGGCCGACGTGCGCGCTGGGCCGACCTATCAGGCGATCGTGAAGCGGCTGGTGAAAGCTAGGGCGCTTTCTGGACAGGCTCGAAAGTGAGCCCGTCGGATTGGCAACCGCTACGATCTGCGGTCCACAACGAGGAGAGACCGAGATGAAGAAGACTGCCGCCATCGTCATGGCGTTGCTGCTTGCTGGATGCGTCACAGCGCCGCCCATCAAGCCTCCGGAAATTCAGATCACAAACATCCCGCCGCTTAGTGTCGAGTCGACTGCGGACATTGGCGAGACGTTGGTGGCGAAGGGCAAGCTCTACGTCTTCGATGGCTTGGAGCTCCAGGAGCGCATCACTGACAACGGCATCATGCGCGAGTACATCGTGGAGCCGAACGCAATGCGACTTGAGAGGGAAGACGCAGAAGGAACTCAGTTTTTTTTCGCGTCACCGGGCGCCTACTGGATCAACGACAAGTACACACGTCGCCGCGCTGAACCTTTCGGTGGCTACCTCACAAAAAAGAGGAACGGCACATTGCAGCTGGTCGGCTCTTACGACATGACAGGGGCCGGCCAGATCACCCCGGCGGCGCCACGGCACCGCGTCGGCAAGATCATCGACAAGACCCAGCCGAACTTCAGGCAGGAACTGCTGTATGGCGGGCGAATTGGCAACCAGATCAAGGTCACGTATCGCGAGTTTGCAGGCGATCTCATCAGACCAGGATTCACCCAGGAAGCTCAGTACGATTTGACTGCTGAACAGACGATTGGCTTCAAGAGCGTGCGGATCCAGGTCATCGAGGCCACCAATACTCGAATCAGATACAAGGTGCTCGCGTCTTTCCCGGACTCGCTCTAGGAGCAGCGGCTGCAGGGCGATGCCTCCCGACCGGGTGATGGCAAGACGACGAATTTCGTCGGGCTGGTCACCCGTTTGGGTGAGTTCCTCGGTCGGCGGCCTTCGGACGGCTATCGTTCGATTGGGTTCTCACCCACGAGGGTGTAAACCAGCGGTAAGGGTGAAGCCACTTCACCCTTACGGTCGGCGGCTGTCCGCGACTTGTCCGCCGGACAGCCGGTCGCTGTCCCCTGGTTGTCCCGCGGGACACCAGCGGTCTGTCCCGCGTCTGTCACACGCGACTAATGCGTGAGTCACGCGTTACTGCCGACGAAATGCGTCGACAGTCGTTCTCGCCCGGGAGGGCGTAAACCGAAGAAAGGGTAAAGTGACTTCTGCCTTAGGGCAACCTGCGCTCATTCCTCCGCTCCAAGCATTTCGACAAGCTGCGCACGAAGATCGTCGAACAACAGGGAGAGCCGACGCTGTATTTCATCGGTCTGCGCCCTCAGACTCTCAACGTCGCTCGGCAGTCCAAGCTCGGCCCTCACGGCGATTGCTAGGTCGTCCAGGCGATCGATTGCCGGCCGCGTTTCCGCACGATGAGCCTCGGCAAAATGGAGCTCGGCAAAGGCAACGGATTTCATGATTGCAGCAGCCTTTGTCGAGTGCTCAACGGCCGCGCTGTGCGCTTCAGACAGCTGCGCCCTTTGCTGTGGGGATCGATCCGCAGGCGCTGTCTCAGACAGTGAGGCGATGTCGGCGCGCGCCTTCGCGAAAGATTCATTGGCTTCCTTCGCCGCCGCACGGAGCGCGCTCAGTTCCATGAGACGTGGCAAGTGCCTCAAAATCAACGCGTTATAGAACGCGCCGATCTCCCGCGCGATGAGGGCAGTCCCGGTCTCGCCAACGACTGCAACCCTGCTGACTGCGGTGGCCATGTCGCCGAGAGCCTTCGAGGTGTCGAGGGTCTGAATGTCCTGCTTAGGCAAGCTGCCAATGAAGAGCTGCACCCCTACAAGCTCTGCGATTGCCTTCACATAAACCTCGCGGCGAATGGCCGCAAGGCGTTCGCGCTGCGCTTCGTCTGCAGCATGCTGCCGATCGATATGCGCCTGAGTCGCCCGGTGATCGCGTTCCCGCGATCCCTGACCCGCTGAATGCCCTAACTCGACCTTCATTCGCGCCTCTGCGGCCCTGAGCGTTAGCCAGACGCCGAACAACGTCATAGCAGCTACTGTGACAGCGATCACGCCACCCACCAGTGCGCCGATGATCACGGGATTTTGGTAGAGGTATCGCCCAACTGCCGCAGCCTTCAGCCTGACGGCTGGGAACTCAGAGAGCACCCCATAAATAGCTGCGATCAGCAGAACGCCCACCGACGCAAGGCCTAGGAGAAACTTCTTCATCCTTGGCCCCGGACGACCCCATCTATGCGAGCTTGACTCATCGCCCAACAGTCATTCATACCGGATATCGAAGGAATGCGTTTCGCCATCGCCCTGGTAGGTGAAGGTGACGCGGACCGGCGCCGGCCCCCAGTCATCGCCGAACAGGCAATCAACGAGTGCCTTGCCTTGGAGGCCTCGGTGCGCCAGGCGCTCATGGGTCGCCAGGATGCCTACCGGCTGGGTGAAGTCCCTGCGGCTCCCGTCGACAAATTCGACAGCGACCTCGACTGAGCCAGTTTCGTTGTTCATTGCTAAATGTAGCGTGTGCTCTGTCGGGCGCAGGGTTATCGTGCTGGCACGATAGCGGGCTTGCCGCAGAAATCCGCCCAAGCCTGCATCATCTTGGCGCGCTTGGCCAGCATGTCGCCGCGGCGGTAAGCGGCCTCCACGTCGCTCTCGATCGCGTGAGCCAGCGCCATCTCGGCCAGGTCGCGCGGGAAGTTCGTTCGCTCCGCGGCCCAGTCCCGGAAGGTCGACCGGAAGCCATGCGGCACCGCCGTCAGCTTCATGCGCCGCATGCACGCAGTGAGCGACATATCGGAAAGCGGCGCGTTGCTTCGGCCTGGAAAGAGCAGGTCGTGGTCCTCGAAGAGCGGCAGCGCCGCCAGCAGCCGTAGCGCCTGACTCGACAGCGGCACGCGATGCTCCTTCTTCCCTTTCATGCGCTCGGCCGGCACCGTCCACACCTTGCCGTGCACGTCGATCTCCGACCAGCGCGCGCCGCGGATCTCGCCCGAACGGCCAGCTGTCAGCACAACGAACTCCAGTGCCCGCGCGCTCGACCCTTCCACCGCACGCAGGTCGACCATAAAGGCACCGACGGCGTCGAAGGGCAGCGCCTCGTGGTGCTTGGTCTTCGCGATCTTCTTAGGCCTGGCCAGCAGCTGATCCAGGTGCCCGCGCCAGCGCGCCGGGTTCTCTCCGGTGCGGTAGCCGCGCGCCGTGGCCCAGTCGAGGATCGTCTCGATGCGACCGCGCAGCCGCGATGCCGTCTCGGTCTTGGTCTTCCAGATCGGCTCCAGCACGTCGAGCACGTTGGACACCGCCACGTCCTGCACCAGCAAGCCACCGATCACCGGAGACGCGAAAGTCTCGAGCGTCGAATCCCATTGCGCGCGGTGCTTCGCGTTCGCCCATTCGCCCGACTTCGCTTTGATGAAGGCGGCCGCGCACTGGTCGAACGTCTTGGCCTTGGCAAGCGCCGCCGCAGAGGCGCTACGGGCGGCCTGGCGTGCCTGGATGGGGTCAACGCCCTCACCTACCTGTGCGCGTGCTGCACGAGCCTTCTCCCGGGCCTGCGCGAGCGTCACGTCAGGGAAGCCACCCAGGCCCATGTCACGGCGCTTGCCGGCCACCATCGTGCGAAGCACCCACGAACGGGCGCCGGCATCGTTGATCTTGAGCTGCAGGCCGGCAACGCCGCCGACAGCATGCGCGCCGGGCTTCGTGAGCCTGCTGACCTGAAGCGGTCCGAGCTCTGCTGCTTTTTTGGGCATGCTGTGCTTTCCATCATCCTTGCCGCCAAAAACTGCGCGACTTAGACAGATGGTAACCGACGGCTGAAGACAACGTTTGAAGGGTTTCTCCTCTGAAAAGAACCTTCTAGAGGACGAGAACGGACCGTAAAAGATGCCGTTCCGGCGGAGAGTGTGAGATTCGAACTCACGGACGCTTTCACGTCGGCAGTTTTCAAGACTGCTGGTTTAAACCACTCACCCAACTCTCCGAAGCCGCCTCCGGGTGGCGAAGGCAGGCCGCGATTTTATGCTGACGTGAAGCCCGCCCCGGGCACTCGGCGGAAATCTAGGCGTCGGGCAGGAAGATGCTCTGCAGGTCGCTGAGGAAATCGAGCCCGCGCTCCGTCGGCCAGACATGCCACAGGTCACGCTGCAGCAGCCCCTTCTTCTCGGCCTCCTCCAGCCCCTTCTGGATGCTGGTGATCGACAGCCCTGTGCGTTCGCCGAACTGCGCCAGCGTGAAGCCTTCCTTCAGCCGGAAGGCGTTGAGCATGAACTCGAAGGGCAGGTCGGCGATCGCGACCTCTTCGCTCTGCGCCACGGCCGCGCCGGCCAGGGCCTGGTTCATGTAGCGCTGCGGCTCGCGGTAGCGCACCTGGCGCACCAAACGGTGCGCGAAGCTCAGCTTGCTGTGAGCGCCGGCGCCGATGCCCAGGTAGTCGCCGAACTGCCAGTAGTTGAGGTTGTGCGCGCAACGGTGGCCGTCGCGCGCATAGGCCGAGACCTCGTAGCGCGTCATGCCCTGCGCGCCGGTGCGTTCGGTGATGCGGTCGAGCATCGCGTAGGCCGCGTCGTCCTCGGGCACCACCGGCGGGAACTTCGCGAAGTAGGTGTTGGGTTCGATGGTCAGGTGGTAGACCGACAGGTGCGGCGGGTTCAGCGCCAGCGCCTGCTCGAGGTCGGCCTCGAACTGCGCCGGGCTCTGGCCGGGCAGCGCGTACATCAGGTCGAGGTTGAAGGTGTCGAAGGCGCTCGCGGCCTCCTCGACCGCGGCGATGGCCTGGGCCGCGTCGTGCACGCGGCCCAGCGCCTGCAGGTGCTGGTCGTTGAAGCTCTGCACGCCGACCGACAGGCGCGTGACGCCGGCCGCGCGGTAGGCGCGGAAGCGGTCGCGCTCGAAGGTGCCGGGGTTGGCCTCGAGCGTGATCTCGCAATCGGGGGCGAGCTTGAGGCGCGCGCGCAGGTCGCCGATCAGCCGGTCGACGGCCTCGGGCGAGAACAGGCTGGGCGTGC
The DNA here is from genome assembly GCF_014170375.1 of Variovorax sp. UMC13. Lineage (GTDB taxonomy): Bacteria > Pseudomonadota > Gammaproteobacteria > Burkholderiales > Burkholderiaceae_C > Variovorax. The sequence continues at coordinate 168,424 of NZ_LZZW01000016.1, forward strand.
CGCCGCCGATGAAGATGGTGTGGACCGTGCGGCCCCAGATCAGGGGCAGCGCCGCGTCGAGGTCGGCCACCACCGCATCGATGTAGCGCAGCTCGGGCAGCGCCTCGCCGCCGGCGCGCCATTCGTGCGAGTTGAAGTCGCAATAAGGGCATTTGCGCAGGCACCAGGGCAGGTGCACGTACAGCGACAGCGGCGGCAGCGCGGCCAGCTGCAGCGTGCCGGGCCGCATCAGGTGCAGCACGTCGTTGGCATGCGGCGCGCCGTCCTCGGTCGCGATGCCGATGGGCAGGTGGATGCTCACGACCAGCGCTCGCGCATCAGCGCCAGCATCGCGCGCGCGGCCTGGCCGCGGTGGCTGTTGGCGTTCTTGAGTTCGGGCGTGAGCTGGGCGAAGGTCTTGCCGAAGGCCGGCAGGAACATCACGGGGTCGAAGCCGAAGCCGTTGTCGCCGATGGGCTCGCGCGTGATCTCGCCGGGCGCGCGGCCGACGGCGATCAGCGGCTCGGGGTCGTCGGCGCTGCGCAGCGCCACCAGGGTGCTGACCAGCGCGGCGCGGCGATCGTCGACCGTGGCCATCTGCTCGAGCAGCGCGCGCACGTTGTTCGCATCGCCCTTGGCGTAGCCGAATTGCGTCGCGTAGTAGGCGGTGTCCACGCCCGGCAGGCCGCCGAAGGCGTTGACGCACAGGCCGGCGTCGTCGGCGATCGCGGGCAGGCCGGTGGCGGCCGCCGCATGGCGTGCCTTGGCCAGCGCGTTCTCGACGAAGGTGCGGAAGGGCTCCTCGGCCTCGCTCACGCCGAGTTCCGACTGGCGCACCAGCTGCACGCTCAGGGGTGCGAACAGCTGCTGCAGTTCGGCCAGCTTGCCCGCGTTGTTCGATGCCAGGACGAGTTTCATGAGGGGGCGACCGTCGACGGCATCAGGCCGCGGTGGCCAGCGCCTGCTGCTGCAGCGCCACCAGCTCGGTGATGCCCTTCTCGGCCAGGTCGAGCAGCTGGCCCATCTCGGCGCGCGAGAAGGCCGCGCCCTCGGCCGTGCCCTGCACTTCGACGAAGTGGCCGGCGCCGGTCATCACGACGTTCATGTCGGTGTCGCAGGCCGAGTCCTCGGTGTACTCGAGGTCGAGCAGCGGCGTGCCCTGCACGATGCCCACCGAGATGGCGGCCACGTGGCCGCGGATCGGCGAGGCGGCGATCTTGCCCGCGGCCAGCAGCTGGTTGACCGCATCCTGCGCGGCCACGAAGGCGCCGGTGATGGCCGCAGTGCGGGTGCCGCCGTCGGCCTGCAGCACGTCGCAGTCGAGGTGGATGGTGCGTTCGCCCAGCGCGGCCAGGTCGAACACCGCGCGCATCGAGCGGCCGATGAGGCGCTGGATCTCCTGCGTGCGGCCGGTCTGCTTGCCCTTGGCGGCTTCGCGGCTGCTGCGGGTGTGGGTGGCGCGCGGCAGCATGCCGTATTCGGCCGTGACCCAGCCTTCGCCGCTGCCCTTCTTGTGCGGCGGCACCTTCTCTTCGACCGAGGCGGTGCACAGCACGCGCGTCTGGCCGAACTCGATCAGCACCGAGCCTTCGGCATGGATGGTGAAGCCGCGGGTGATGCGCACCGGGCGCAGCTGGTCGGCGGCACGGCCGCCGCTTCGTGTGAAAGCAGTCATGGGTGGTTCAACTCGGAAGAAAAAGAAAAAATAAGGACGCCGCAGGCCGCGGCGGATTCATGTCGGCCCGCCGGATCAGCTCTTTCGTGCAGCCGAGCGGCGGATGGCTTCGTTGATCTCGGCGATCGAACGCTCGATCGCGTCTTCGTCGAGATCGTCGAGTTCGTTGTCCGACGGCATGCCCGCCTGGATGGTGGAGGCGAAGACGCCGTCGCTGATGCTGTCGGTCGACACGCCGCGCTCGCCACCGGGCGAATCCGGGGTCTCCCATTCGAGCGCGATCAGCGTCACGTTGTCGCTGTGGGAGCCGCCCTTGCGCAAGGCCATCTCGGCCAGGTCGGGGGCGGCATCGGACACCGGCCGGCCCGAGGACAGGATGTGCACGATGGTCGCATCGTCGAGCACGCCCCAGACGCCGTCGGAGCACAGCATGATGCGGTCGCCGCGCCGCAGCTGCAGCGGCGGCGCCGCGTCGATCAGCGGCGGCGTGGGCGAGCCCAGGCAGGTCAGCAGCAGGTTGCGGTTGGCAGGCTCGGGGCCGCCGCCCGGGCGCGGGCGCTCGGCATGCGAATGGTCGCGGGTGCGGGTCAGCAGCATGCCGTCGCGCACCACATAAAGCCGCGAATCGCCGCAATGCACCCAATGGGCGGTGCTGCCCTGGAGCACCGCCGCGACGACGGTCGTGCGCGGCGTGTCGAGCATGGCCTTGGTGCCGGCGTAACGCATGATCTGCCGGTGCGCGGCCATGACCGAGGCGTTGAGGAAGGCCTTGACGTCCTTGAGCAGCGGCCGTGCCTCGCGCTGGTAGAGCGCGGCGATGGTCTGCAGCGCCATCTGCGCCGCCACTTCGCCCTCGGGATGGCCGCCCATGCCGTCGGCCAGCACGAACAGGCCCGATTCGCGCGTGTAGCAATAGCCCATGCGGTCTTCGTTCTTGAGGCGGCCGCCCTTGCGGCTGACCTGGAAGACGGAGAACTTCATGCCCGCGATGCCGTGGTGTGCGTCATGCCGGCCGCGTGGTGGGTGCCGCGGCCTTGGGCAGCGACTTCTTGTCGGAGGAACGCATGTTGTCGATCGACAGCCGCACCTTCTCGCTGACCGTGAGCTTGGTGTAGCGGCGCTCGCCCTCGCGGCTGAGCTCCTTCTGCAGCGCGAACACCGACTGCGGGCGCGACAGCGGGTCGAGCGACATGCACCATTCGACCACCTCGATCAGGTTGTCGGAATAGATGCCGCGCAGCCGCGACAGCGACAGGCCCAGGCGGTCCTTCTCGATGCGCTGCGGCGCGTCGTTGGGCGGGTAGCCCTGCATGCAGGCGTAGATGCAGGCGCCGATGGCGTAGATGTCGGTCCAGGGGCCCATCGACGAATCGCGGCGGTACATCTCGGGCGCCGCGAAGCCGGGCGTGTACATCGGGCGGATGAAGTTGCCTTCCTTGGACAGCACCTCGCGCGCGGCGCCGAAGTCGATCATCACGGCGCGGTCGTCGTCGGTCACGAAGATGTTGGCGGGCTTGATGTCCAGGTGCAGCATCTTGTGCTGGTGCACGATGCGCAGGCCGCGCAGGATCTCGTCGAACAGCGAGCGGATCGTGGATTCGCGGAACACCTTCTGCTTCTTCAGGTCGCGCGCCGTGACGATGAAGTCCTGCAGGGTCGCGCCCTCCAGGTAGTTCATCACCATGTAGACGGTCTCGTTCTCGCGGAAGAAATTGAGCACGCTCACCACCGAGGCGTGCGAGATCTGCGCCAGCGAGCGGCCTTCCTCGAAGAAGCTCTTGAGGCCGAGCCGGTAGAGCGAGAGCTTGTCGGGCGCCACCTGGGGCGCGAGCTCGCCGGTGCCGCGCGTGGCCAGGGACGAGGGCAGGTATTCCTTGATCGCCACCTGCTGGCCGCTGGTATCGACCGCCAGGTAAACCACCCCGAAACCGCCGGCCGAAAGACGGCGCACGACGCGATAGCCTCCGATGACGGTGTCCGGCAACAGCGGCGAAGGTTTGACCTTTGACATAATCCGGGAGTTTCGCCCGAAGGCAATGGTGCGGCAAGCGAACGCGATGCCGTCGCCTCGGAGCAAGCAACAAACACAGTGAGGCGCAATGTCAGTTTACAGCATGACCGGCTATGCCAACGGCCAGAACGGCCCGGTAGGCACCCAGCCCGAAACCGACGCGCGCCCCCCGGCCGCGGGTCGGCTCGGGGTCGAAATCCGCTCGGTCAACAGCCGTTTCCTGGACCTCAGCTTCAAGCTGCCGGAAGAGCTGCGCCAGCATGAAACCGCGCTGCGCGAGCTGCTCACGGGCAAGCTCAAGCGCGGCAAGGTCGAAGTGCGCGCCGCGGTCGAAAGCACCGCCCAGGCCGGCATCGCCGAACCCTCCACCCGCCTGCTGCAGCGCCTCAACGGCGTGCAGGACGGCATCCGCGCCTGGCTGCCGAGCGCGCGCGAGCTCAGCGTGGCCGATGTGATCCGGCTCGCCTCGGGCGACTCCGCAGCCCGCGGCGACTGGGGCCCCGACCTGCTCGAGGTCACGCAGAAGGCGCTCGAGAGCCTGATGGCCGCCCGCGAACGCGAAGGCGCCCGCCTGGCCGCGATGCTCAAGGACCACCTGGGCCAGCTGCGCAAGCTGGCGGCCCAGGCGGTGCCGCTGATTCCGCAACTGGTCGAGCAGCAGCGCGCGCGCTTCCTCGAGCGCTGGCAGGACGCCATGGGCCTCACGGGCGGCACCCTGCCCGAAGCCGCCCAGGACCGCGCGCTGACCGAGGCCACCGCCTTCGCCATCCGCATCGACGTGGCCGAGGAACTCACCCGGCTGAGCTCGCACCTCGACGAGATCGAGCGCCTGCTCAAGAAGGGTGGCGAGGTCGGCAAGCGGCTGGACTTCCTGATCCAGGAACTGCACCGCGAGGCCAACACCCTGGGCTCCAAGTCGGCCGCGCTCGAACTGACGCGCATCGGCGTCGACATGAAGGTGCTGATCGAGCAGATGCGCGAGCAGGTTCAGAACATCGAATAAGCAGACGACTTTATGGATTACCCCGGCAATATCTTCGTCGTGGCCGCGCCGAGCGGCGCAGGCAAATCGAGCCTGGTCAAGGCCCTGATGGAACTCGACTCGGCGGTGCAACCGTCGGTCTCGCACACCACGCGGCCGCCGCGCGGGCAGGAAAAGCACGGCCGCGAATACTTCTTCGCCTCGCCCTCGGAATTCGACGCGATGGTCGAGAGCGATGGCTTCGTCGAGTGGGCCCACGTGCACGGCCAGCGCTACGGCACCTCGAAAAAGGCGATCGAAGACCGCGTCGCCCAAGGGGCCGACGTGATCCTCGAAATCGACTTCCAGGGCGCGCTGCAGATCCGCAAGACCTTCGCCAACGCGGTGCTGATCTTCATCCTGCCGCCGAGCTGGGAAGAGCTGCGCTCGCGGCTCGAACGCCGCGGCGAGGACAGCGCCGAGGTCATCGAACTGCGGCTGAAGAACGCCGCCGAAGAGATGGCGCGCACCCGGGAATTCGATTTCGTTATAATCAACGAGTTATTTGAGCGCGCGCTTTTCGACCTGAAAGCCATCGTCCACGCGCAGCGGCTGCGCTACTCCGCCCAGCGCCGTGCCCGTGCAGACACCTTTTCCGCGCTCAACATTCCCTGAATCTCGACCACCGTCCGCAACGAAAGATCCTCATGGCCCGCATCACCGTCGAAGACTGCCTGCTGCAGATCCCCAACCGTTTCCAGCTCGTGCTCGCCGCGACCTACCGCGCGCGCATGCTGAGCCAGGGCCATGCCCCGAAGATCGAGAGCAAGAACAAGCCGGCCGTGACCGCGCTGCGCGAGATCGCCGAAGGCAAGATCGGTATCGAAATGCTCAAGAAGGTGCCGGGCTGAGCTTGACGCCGTCCTGCAACAGAAAAGCACCGCCGCGCGGTGCTTTTTTTATGCCCGGGCGCGCCGTTACAGACCGCGCGCTACAGTGTTGTCAATGAGCGCGGTCGTCAAGCCCCAACCCAATGCACCTCGGAGCACACCGCGGCCGAGTCCGGCTGCGCTGAACGCAGCCGCCGCCAGCTTTGCCGCCCTGACGGCACGGCTCGACTACCTGAACGCCGAAGACACGGACCTGGTCCGGCGCGCCTACCGTTTCGCCGACGAGGCCCACCTGGGCCAGCTGCGCAACAGCGGCGAGCCCTACATCACGCACCCCATCGCGGTGGCCGCGCAGTGCGCCGAGTGGAAGCTCGACGCCCAGGCGCTCATGGCCGCGCTGCTGCACGACGCGATCGAGGACTGCGGCGTCACCAAGTCCGAGCTGATCGAGCGCTTCGGCGCGCCGGTGGCCGAACTGGTCGACGGCCTGACCAAGCTCGACAAGCTGCAGTTCAACACCCGCGAAGAGAACCAGGCCGAGTCCTTCCGCAAGATGCTGCTGGCGATGGCGCGCGACGTGCGCGTCATCCTCGTCAAGCTGGCCGACCGCACGCACAACATGCGCACGCTGGACGATGCGCCGCGCGAGAAGTGGGCCCGCATCTCCAACGAGACGCTGGAGATCTACGCGCCCATCGCCTACCGGCTGGGCCTGAACCAGACCTATCGCGAGTTGCAGGAACTGTCCTTCCGCCACCTGCGGCCGTGGCGCTACGCGATCCTGTCCAAGGCGGTGGCCAAGGCCCGCGGCCGACGGCGCGACCTGATCCAGAAGGTGCAGAAGGAGGTCGAGGCGGCCTTCGGCGAAGCCGGGATGAGCCTGCGCCTCGCGGGCCGCGAGAAGACGCTCTATTCCATCTACCGCAAGATGGAAGACAAGCACCTGAGCTTCGCCCAGGTCACCGACATCTACGGCTTCCGGCTGATTTTGCCGAACGTGATCGCCTGCTACACCGGCCTGGGCATCCTGCACCAGATGTACAAGCCGCTGCCGGGCAAGTTCAAGGATCACATCGCGATCGCCAAGCTCAACGGCTACCAGTCGCTGCACACCACGCTGGTGGGCCCGGCCAGCGTCAACGTCGAGTTCCAGCTGCGCACCGAGGCCATGAACGTGGTGGCCGAGTCCGGCGTGGCCGCGCACTGGCTCTACAAGGCGGCCGAACCCAGCACCGCGCCCAGCGACCGGCTCGGCGCCAAGTGGCTGCAGTCGCTGCTCGACATCCAGGACGAGACCCGCGACGCGGCCGAGTTCTGGGACCACGTCAAGGTCGACCTGTTCCCCGACGCGGTCTACGTGTTCACGCCCAAGAGCCAGATCATGGCGCTGCCGCGCGGCGCCACGGTGGTGGACTTCGCCTATGCGATCCACAGCAACATCGGCGACCACACCTCGGCCGCGCGCATCAACGGCGACCAGGTGCCGCTGCGCACCGAATTGAAGAACGGCGACGTGGTGGAAGTCATCACGGCACCGGTCTCCACGCCCAATCCGGCCTGGCTGGGCTTCGTGCGCACCGGGCGCGCGCGCTCGAAGATCCGGCACTACCTCAAGACGCTGGCGCATGCCGAGTCCGAGGGCCTGGGCGAGAAACTGCTGGCGCAGGCGCTGCGCGCCGAGGGCCTGGGCAAGATGCCCGCGGACGATACGGAGCACCAGGCGCTGTGGGAGCGGCTGCTGCGCTTCACCGGCAACCGCAGCCGCGCCGAACTGCTGACCGACATCGGCCTGGGCAAGCGCATCGCCAGCATCGTCGCCAAGCGGCTGATGGCGCTGATGGCCGAGCGCGGCGAGAAACCCGATGCGCTGATGCTGAGCCGCGAGCGCTTCACCGCGCACGAGAGCGTGTCGCAGGGTGCGGTCACGCTCGACGGCAGCGAGAACTCCTCGGTGCGCTTCGCGCTGTGCTGCCGGCCGATCCCGGGCGACCCGATCGTCGGCTACCTGGGCCATGGCGAAGGGCTGGTGGTGCACACCGAGAACTGCGGCGTCGGCCAGCGCCTGCACTACAAGGACAGCGAGCGCTTCTTCGCGGTCGAGTGGGCCGACGAACCGGTGCGCACCTTCGAGACCGGCGTGGTGATCACCGTGCGCAACGACAAGGGCGTGCTGGCACGCGTGGCCTCCACGCTGGCCGATGCCGAAGCCGACATCACCCACGTCGAGATGGCCGACGAGACCCCGCAGGACTCGACCGACCTGCGTTTCGTGATCTCGGTGCGCGACCGCATGCACCTCGAGGCGGTGCTGCGCACCGTCCGGCGCGGCGCCTCGGTGCTGAGCGCCGAGCGCACGGTCCCCGCGACCTGAGTCAGGCGCGGCCTGCTCAGGCCGCCGGGGCGGGCGGCGGCGGGTAGCTCACGCTGAGGATCTCCAGTTCCCGCATCCCGCCCGGCGTGGCCAGCTTGACCACGTCGCCCTCGCGCGAGCGCAGCAGCGCGCGCGCGATCGGCGAGATCCAGCTCACCTGCGACTGCGCGCTGTCGGCCTCGTCGATGCCCAGGATGGTCACGCGGTGCTCCTCGCCCGAGGCCTCGTCGGCGTAGCGCACGGTGGCGCCGAAGAAGACCTGGTCGCTGCCATGGTGCACCGAAGGTTCGGTGACCTCCGCCACCTCGAGGCGCTTGGTCAGGAAACGGATCCGGCGGTCGATCTCGCGCAGGCGCTTCTTGCCGTAGAGGTAGTCGCCGTTCTCGGACCGGTCGCCGTTCTTGGCCGCCCAATGCACGGCCTCCACCACCTTGGGTCGCTCGACGTCCATCAGCGCCAGCAGTTCGTCCCGCAACCGGGCATAGCCGCCAGGCGTCATGTAGTTCTTGGACCCGGCCGGCAACGGCGCGACGCCGCCGGTCTCGCCCGCGTCGTCGTCCTCGGACTCCGATTCCTTGGTGAATGCCTTGCTCATCGATGAAGAAGCTTCCAGATGACAAAGCCCGCAACGCGCGCTGCGGGCTTTTCTTGCTTGCTGCTGTGGCGCCGGGCCCGGAGCGGCCCGCGCCTTCCGGGAGGGCGCCCCCGGGCGGCGGTTTCGATGATTGTGCCGCCTTTCGCCGGCGCTCCCGGTCGCGGGCCGCCGGACTTCGTTCGCGATCGCGCCGAAACTGCAAGCAATCTTTGCGTCTTCGGGGTATCTTCACCCGCCCCCCTGACCTGACCCGCGACGCCTCGGGAAGGGGGCGCCGCACAGCCCCTGCTCCTCCTTCACCCGTTCCCCCGACGCGCCGCCCGAGTGAAACTCCAACAGATAACCAGCAGCCTGATCACCCGCCTGGTCGTGATGGGCCTGCTGATGGCCACCGTGGGCACCGCCGCCAGCTACTTCCAGCTCAGCCGCTTCCTGCGCAAGGATCTGGCGGAATCGATCGCGATCCAGCAGACCGCACTGGCCGACTACGTGGCGCGCGACGTCGACAACTACCTGCGCGAACGGCTGTCCTTCCTGGAACGCCTGGCGGCCAGCGTGCCGCCGGAACTGCTGGCGCAGCCCCGGCAATTGCGCGCCTGGCTCGACGAGCGCGGCAGCCTCAACCCGGTGTTCTCGCTGGGCCTGACGGTCAGCGACCTGGCGGGCGAGCCGCTCGACGAGAGCGGCCGGGCCGCCATCGACGACGCGGAATTCAAGGGCGCGAGCGCCGGCAAGACCACCCTGGGGCGGGCCCGGTCGGTGCCGGCCACCCGGCATTCGGCGCTGCCCATGGCCACGCCCGTCCGCGACCGCGCGGGCCAGGTGGTGGCCGTGCTGCGCGGCACGGCCGACATGTCGGCCGATGGGCTGCTGGACCACCTGCAGTCCGGGCGCGTGGGCAAGACCGGCGGCATCCTCGTGGTCGCGCCGGACGAGCGGCTCTTCGTCGCGTCGACCGATGCCGCCATGTCGCTCACGCCGACGCCGCCCATGGGCGTGAACCTGCTGCACGACCGGGCCATGAACGGCTTTCGCGGCAGCGGCCGGACCATCAACGCCAAGGGCATCGAGGAGTTCTCGGCCATCGCGTCCGTGCCCAGCAGCGGCTGGTTCATCGTGGCGCGCCTGCCCGTGGCCGAGGCGCTGGCACCGGTGGCGCGCATGCAGCGCTTCATCCTCGAACAGCGCACGCCGGCGGTGGCGACCGTGCTGGTGCTCATCGGCCTGGCGATGGCCTGGCTGCTGCGCCCGCTGATGCGTGCCGCCCACCAGGCCGACCGAATGACCCGCGGCGAGATCGAACTGGCACCGCTGCGGGTGGTGCGCAACGACGAGATCGGCCATCTCACGACCGCCTTCAACCGCTTGCTCGCCAAGCTGGTCGAGCACCAGGCCGAACTCAGGCGCCTGGCCCACCACGACACCCTCACCGGCCTGCCCAACCGCAAGCTGCTCGACGACCGGCTGCACCAGATGCTGGCCCGCGCGAAACGCGAGGCCAATCTCGTGGCCGTGCTCTACCTCGACCTCGACGGCTTCAAGCGGCTCAACGACACCTTCGGCCACGAGGCCGGCGACAAGGCGCTGCGCGAGACGGCGCGCCGTCTCATGGGCCTGGTGCGGAACAACGACACGGTGGCCCGCATCGGCGGCGACGAGTTCGTGCTGATCGCGGCCAACTTCGCGGAGCCGGCCGAGCACGCCGTGCTCGCGCTGGCCCAGCAATGCATCGATGCGGTGGCACTGCCGCTGCAGTTGCGGCACGCCGACATGGCCATGGGCGTGTCGATTGGCATCGTGCTCACCGATGGCGGCGCCACGCCCGAAGACCTGCTGGCCGCGGCCGACAAGGCGATGTACCAGGCCAAGCAGAACGGCCGCGGCAGCTATGTGCTGGCGCCGACGGTGCGCTGAACGGTATCGAGGGGGAAGCGGAGCGGCGCTGGATCCGCCAAAAGAAAATGGCCTAGAAGGAAAACCTTCTAGGCCATCATGAAGAGTGGTGCGGCTGGCAGGAATTGAACCCACGACCCCTTGGTTCGTAGCCAAGTACTCTATCCAACTGAGCTACAGCCGCACAGCTTGCAATTATAGCATCCGTTTTTGCTCTCTCCCGGACACCTTGCAAGAAATCGTTGAAAGCGTCTGAACGACTCAACCAACGACAGCGTGAATTATCGGGGCAAAACAGGCCCGATTCGGGCGGCGGGCCTCGGCTCATCAACTTTTTCTTGCGCTCGGTGCCGAAGCCGAGCGCGGCGGCGCGGATGCGTCCGCGCATCGCATGAAATTTAGTGTGTTCCAGGCAGCGCCGGATACACGCATGTACACGCGCCCGCGACGTGCCGTGTCGCAAACCTATAACCCACCGGTCGCGTCGCGCATGTGCCCATGCCCGGCAAGGCGCCCCCTCCCTCATCGACCCAGGATTTCGACATGATCAGACCCTTCACTCGCCGCGTCGCCAGCACCGCCATGGCCCTCGGCATCGTCGCACTGACGGCGACCGCCCTCCCCGCGGTCGCACAGCCGGCGTCCGCCACCGCCAAGCCCACGATCGTGCTCGTGCACGGCGCCTTCGCCGAATCGGCAAGCTGGGACGGCGTGACCCGCAAGCTGCAGGCCCAGCACTACCCGGTCATCGCCGCCGCCAATCCGCTGCGTGGCGTGACCTTCGACGCGAACTACGTCGCCGGCATCGTGGATGCCGTGAAGGGGCCCGTGGTCCTGGTCGGCCACTCGTACGGGGGCGCCGTGATTTCCGCCTCGGCGAATGGCAAGGCCAACGTGAAGGCGCTGGTCTTCGTCGCGGCCTTCGCTCCCGACGTCGGCGAGACCCCGATCGAACTCTCGGGTCGCTTCCCCGGCAGCACGCTCGGCCCGACGCTGGCAGCGCCGGTGGAACTGGCGGATGGCGGCAAGGACCTCTACATCCGGCAGGACAAGTTCCGCACGCAGTTCGCCGCCGACGTGCCCGCCGCCACGGCCCGGGTGATGGCCGCCACGCAGCGGCCGATCGCCGAGGCCGCCTTGGGCGAAGCCGCGGGCACGCCAGCCTGGAAGTCGGTGCCGTCGTGGTTCATCTATGGCGACCAGGACAAGAACATTCCGCCCGCGGCCCAGGCCTTCATGGCCCAACGTGCCGGGTCGTTGAAGACGGTGGCGATCAAGGGCGCGTCGCACGTCGTGATGGTGTCGCAGCCCGACGCGGTCGCGAAACTCATCGTCGAAGCGGCGACGCACTGAATGAAGACCGGGGCCCGGGACCGTCGGTGCGCGCCGAAGGTCCCGCCCCGGCAACGGGCCGCCACCCCATCGATCGCTGTCCCCCACGCAGCAGATAAACGGACGCTTCTGTCCGATAATGGGCTTCATGCGAAAGCCCCGCGCCGATGCATCCACGCACCGGCATCTCCTTCTTAGCGCGGCCGATGCCGTGTTCTCCGAGCACGGCGTCACGGCCTCCCTCGATCTAGTCGTGGCCCGCGCGGGCCTGGGCCGCGCCACGCTCTACCGCAACTTCGCCAACCGCACGGCCCTGATGGCCGCGCTGCTCGACCGGGCGCTGGCCATGCTCGAAGCGCATGCCGCCACGGTGACGCACGAGGACGACGCGCTGTACCTGCTGCTCGAACGCTTCGGCATGGACATCGCGGACTCGGCGCCGCTGGTCGACTTCTGGCGCGTGGTGGACCGCGACGACGAAGTCGTGCTGGTGGCCCGCAAGCGCATCGCGCAGATCTTCAAGGCACCGCTGCAGCGGGCCATCGACAGCGGCCTGTGCCGCGCGGACTTCCGGCCGCAGGACATCCAGCTGATCACCCAGATGCTGGGTGCCAGCTTGCGTGGCGGCACGCCGGCCGAACGCCGCTCGCTCGCGCGCCGTTCACTGCAGCTGCTGCGCAACGGCATGCGCGCGCCATCGGCGCAGGACCCTGTGGGCTGAATGCGGGCCTTCCACGGTCGACCCGAAAACCGCGTGCCGGCCCCTTGCGTGCCGGCACGGACAAAAGGCAGCGTCATGCCCCACAACGACGACTGCCTGCCGTGCGGTGGCCCGCAAGAGCCGCCGCTTCTTGCCATCCGAATAGGAAAACAACATGAATGACCCTGTCTCACGCCGTACCGGCAGCCCGCGATGGCTGCTCGTGCTATTCGGGATCGCGCTGCTGCTGTGCGGCGCCGCCTTTGCAGCCGGCGGTGCGCGCCTGGCCTCGCTGGGCGGCTCGTGGTACTACCTGGGCGCCGGCGTGCTGCTGCTGCTCGCGGGTGTGCAGTACGCGCGCCGCCGCCCTTCCGCGCTGGCCTGGCTGGGCCTGGTGTTCATCGCCACGGTGATCTGGGCACTGGCGGAAGTCGGCTTCGACTACTGGCAGCTGTTCCCGCGCCTGGTGGTGATCGCCGCGCTGACCATGTTCGGCCTGCTGCTGGCGCCGCGCATCGGCGCGCTCGGCGCCAAGCCCGCCTACGGCGCGGCCGGCCTGCTGTTCGTGGCGCTGCTGGGCACGCTGGGCCTGGCCTTCGTGCCGCATGGCGTGACGCGGCCTTCGAGCGGCATCGCGGCAGCGGCGCCCGCCGCGGCCACCGACGCCGCGCCCGTGGCGGACTGGCAGTACTACGGCCGCACGCCCAACGGCACCCGCTTCGCGCCCTTCGACCAGATCAACAAGAGCAACGTGCAGCAACTGCAGGTCGCCTGGACCTTCCGCACCGGCCGCGACACCAAGGGCTCGAGCGAAGACCAGAACACGCCGATCCAGATCGGCGACACGGTCTACGCCTGCACGCCGCACAACGTGGTGTTCGCGCTCGACGCCGACACCGGCGCGCAGCGCTGGAAGTTCGACCCGCAGGCCAAGTCGCCGCTGTGGCAGCGCTGCCGCGGCGTGAGCTACTTCGATGCCGCCGCCACGCCCGCGACGGCCGTGCCCGCGGCCGGCAACACCGCGCCCGCGCCTGTCGCGCCACCGGCCGACGGCAGCTGCGCCCAGCGCATCGTGATGACCACCATCGACAGCCGGCTGATGCAGGTCGATGCCAAGACCGGCACGCCCTGCGCGGGCTTCGGCACCAACGGCTCGGTCGACCTCAAGGCCGGCATGGGCCAGGTCGATCCGGGCTTCTACTTCCAGACCTCCGCGCCCACCGTGATGCGCGACCTGGTGATCGTCGGCGGCTGGGTCTGGGACAACGTCGCGCTCGGCGAGCCCTCGGGTGTGGTGCGCGCCTTCAGCGCCCACACCGGCGCATTGGTTTGGGCCTGGGACATGGGCAACCCGGCCCTCACCGGTGAACCGCCGGCCGGCGAGAGCTACACCCGCGGCACGCCGAACGTCTGGTCCACCCCGGCCTTCGACGACAAGCTGGGCCTGGTCTACCTGCCCACCGGCAACGCCACGCCCGACTTCTGGGGCGGCACGCGCAGCAAGGCCGCCGAAGAGTATTCGGCGGCCGTGGTCGCGCTCGACATCCGCACCGGCCGCGAACGCTGGAAATTCCAGACCGCGCACCACGACCTCTGGGACTACGACGTGCCCTCGCAACCCGCGCTCTACGACGTGCGCGGCAAGGACGGCGGCACGGTGCCCGCACTGATCCAGACCACCAAGCGCGGCCAGATCTTCATGCTCGACCGCCGCGACGGCACGCCCATCGCCGAGGTGCAGGAAAAGCCCGTGCCCCAGGGCGCGGCCGAGGGTGACCACCTGTCGCCCACGCAGCCCTACTCGGTCGGCATGCCCACCATCGGCGCCAACAAGCTCACCGAAGCCGACATGTGGGGCACCACGCCCTTCGACCAGCTGCTGTGCCGCATCGCGTTCAAGCAGCTGCGCTACGAAGGCGAGTTCACCCCGCCCGGCCTGACCAAGAGCCTGCAGTACCCCGGCTTCTACGGCGGCATGAACTGGGGCAGCTCGTCCATCGACGAACGCAACGGCCTGCTGATCGTGAACGACATGCGCGTGCCGCAGGTGGTGCAGCTGATCCCGCGCGACGAGACCGAGCGCCGCATCGCCGCGCGCAAGGGCGGCGCCGACGGCCATGCCGGCCTCGCGACCCAGACGGGCACGCCCTACGGCGCCGACAAGAACATGTTCATGTCGGTGCTCGGCGTGCCCTGCCACATGCCGCCCTACGGCGCGATGACCGCCATCGACCTCAACACGCGCCAGATCGTCTGGCAGGTGCCCATGGGCACGGTGAAGGACACCGGCCCGCTGGGCCTGCGCACCGGCCTGTCGATGCCGATCGGCATGCCCACGCTGGGCGGCCCGACCACCACGGAGGGCGGCCTGGTGTTCTTCGCCGGCACCCAGGACTACTTCCTGCGCGCGCTGGACGCATCGAACGGCGACGAACTCTGGAAGGCGCGCCTGCCCGTGGGTGCCCAAGCCACGCCGCTGACCTACGTGTCGCCGGCCAGCAAGCGCCAGTTCGTGGTGGTGTCGGTGGGCGGCACGCGCGGCTCGCCGGACCGCGGCGACTACATCGTCGCCTACGCCCTGCCCAAGGCGAACTGAGCGAGCGGAGGGCGGCAGCGGGAATGGCCGCGCCCTGCTTCGAATTTCCAGGGGCGGTGACAGAATGGTGGGCTCGTCCCGTCTTTCCACCACCATGCTGTCCCTGCCCCTGCTTTGGTCGGATGCCGTTTCCTGGACCAGCAGCCATCTGGTCGCCCCCGCGCTGACGCTGCTGCACATCGGCGAGAAGGCGGGCGACCCGCGAGAGATCGCCGCGGCCCTGCTGATCGCGGCGCTGCAGCTCTTCATCATCGCCGGCATCTTCCGTCCGCTGGAGAGCCTGCTGCCGGCCGAGCGCTGGCAGGACCGTCGCCTGACCACAGTCGACCGCCACTACACGCTGCTGATGCTGCTGGGCCTGTTCCCGCTGTTCAGCTTCCTGGTGCTGATGCCCTTCGCCCACTTGCTGGGCGGCGGCCCCGCCACGGCCGAGGCTAGCGGGCTCAAGCACTGGTTCCCGTGGTTCGCGGACCATCCGATCGCGATGTTCCTCGTCTACTACGTGGTCTACGACGGCTTCTACTACTGGATGCACCGGGCCCAGCACGCCATTCCCTGGTGGTGGGCGCTGCACAGCATGCACCACAGCCAGCGCCAGATGAGCTGCTGGAGCAACGACCGCGGCAGCTACCTCGACGGCATGCTGCAGTCGGTGCTGCTGGCCACGGTGGGCCTGGCGCTGGGCGTGGAGCCCTCCGAGTTCGCCTTGCTGGGGCTGCTGAGCGAACTGGTCCAGAACTTCTCCCATGCCAACGTGCGCCTGCGGCTGGGCCGTGTCGGCTGGCTGGGCGAACGCCTGCTGGTCGGCCCGCGCTTCCACCGGCTGCACCACATGCTGCGCGACCCCGAGCGCCCGACGCTGCACAACTGCAACTTCGGCCAGGTGCTGTCGGTCTGGGACCGCCTCTTCGGCACCGCCCTCTACGGCGCGCCGCTGCGGCCCACGGGCGTGAGCGACCCGGTGGTGGACGCCGACAACGAGCGTGGCCTGGTGGCGATGCAGTGGCACACGCTCAAGCGCTTCTGGGGGGCGTTCCGCCGGCCGGCCGGCTGGCGGCTGGGCGATGTGTCCTTCGGGCCGGGCTATGCGCCGATCCATGACGAGGAAGCGGGTGCGGTGCCGCCCGCGGTCCGGGGCGAATCCCCGGCCGGCTGAGCGGCACGGCGCGCTTCGCATTCGATAGCGCGCGGTTCAACAGCTGCGCGGAGAAATGGTAGGCCGTGAGTGGCTTGAACACTCGACCAACGGATTATGAGTCCGCTGCTCTAACCAACTGAGCTAACGGCCCACGCGGGGCGAATTCTAGTGGAGCGGGGCTCAGGGTTTGCGGTGGCTCAGCGCATTGCTCACCAGCCGCGAGGTGATGTCGACGATCTGGATCATCCGGTCGTAGTGCATGCGGGTCGGGCCGATCACGCCCAGCGTGCCGACCACCTGCCCGTCGACCTCGTAATTGGCGCTCACCACCGACAGCTCCTCGAAGGGCACGACCTGGCTCTCGCCGCCGATGAAGATGCGCACCCCCTCGGCCTTGCTCGAGACGTCGAGCAGCCGCATCAGCTGCGCCTTCTGCTCGAACAGGTCGAAGGCGCGCCGCAGCTGGCCCATATCGCTGGAGAAATCGGTCACGGCCAGCAGGTTGCGCTCGCCGGACACCACCACGTCGTCCTGCGACTCGGTCATGACCTCGGAACTGGCCTGCATCGCGGCCTGCATCAGCGAGGCGATCTCGCCGCGCAGCTTCTCGACCTCGGACTGCAGCCGGTCGCGCACCTGCTCGATCGTCAGGCCCGCATAGTGCGCGTTGATGTAGTTCGCGGCCTCGACCAGCTGCGACTGCGAGTACTCGGTGTCGGGGAAGATCACCCGGTTCTGCACGTCGCCGTCGGGCGAGACGATGATCACCAGCAGCCGCTTGTCGGACAGGCGCAGGAATTCGATCTGCTTGAACACCGAGGTCCGGCGCGGCGCCAGCACCACGCCGACGAACTGCGACAGGCTCGACAGCAGGTGGGCCGCGTTGGCGATCACCTTCTGCGGCTGGTCGGGCGCCAGGCTCTGGGCGGGCAGCTGCTCGCGCTGCGCGGTCAGCATGGTGTCGACGAACAGCCGGTAGCCACGCGCCGTGGGAATACGACCGGCCGACGTGTGGGGGCTTGTGATGAGGCCGAGCATCTCGAGGTCGGACATCACGTTGCGGATGGTCGCGGGCGACAGCTCCAGCCCCGAGGCGTGCGAGAGCGTGCGCGAGCCGACGGGTTGCCCGTCGGAGATATAGCGCTCGACAAGCGTCTTGAGAAGCAACTTGGCGCGGTCGTCCAGCATCGTCTGATTTTAGTGTTGTAATTTGTTGATGACCTCCCGTTTCCGGCATGTCGCCCTCATTGGCAAATACCAGGCGCCCGGCCGCGGGACGCCGGCCGGCGCACCGGACGACGTGATGGAAGACATCGGCGCCTTCCTCGAATCGCAGGGTTGCCGGGTGTCGGTCGAGCGCTGCACGGCCGGCGAGATCACGCACGGCCGCTACAGCGCCCTGAGCGTCGAGGAGATCGGCGAGCAGTGCGACCTGGGCCTGGTGGTCGGCGGCGACGGCACCATGCTCGGCATCGCGCGGCAGCTGGCGCCCTACGGCGTGCCGCTGATCGGCATCAACCGCGGCCGGCTGGGCTTCATCACCGACATCCCGCTCGACAACTACCGCGACACGCTGGTGCCCATGCTGGCCGGCGAGTACGAGGAAGACCACCGCAGCCTGCTGCATGCCCAGGTGATCCGCGAAGGCGCCTGCGTGTTCGACGCGCTCGCGATGAACGACGTGGTGGTCAACCGCGGCGCCACCTCCGGCATGGTCGAGCTGCGGGTCTCGGTGGGCAACCATTTCGTGGCCAACCAGCGCGCGGACGGCCTGATCATCGCGTCGCCCACCGGCTCGACCGCCTACTCGCTCTCGGCCGGCGGCCCGCTGCTGCACCCCTCGATCCCGGGCTGGGTGCTGGTGCCGATCGCGCCGCACACGCTGTCGAACCGGCCGATCCTGCTGCCCGACGCCGACGAGATCTCGATCGAGCTCGTCTCGGGCCGCGACGCCAGCGCCAATTTCGACATGCAGTCGCTGGCCTCGGTCGAGATCGGCGACCGGGTCGTGGTGCGCCGTTCCGACTACCACGTGCGCTTCCTGCACCCCCGGGGCTGGAGCTATTTCGACACGCTGCGCAAGAAACTGCACTGGAACGAAGGAGGTTCCTGATGACCCCCGCCACCCCGCGCGCCCGCGCGCCGCTTCACCTGGACCGCTGATGGCTCTGCGACGCATCGCGCTGCGCGACTTCGTGATCGTGCGCGCCCTCGAGATCGACCTGTCCTCGGGCTTCACCGTGCTGACCGGCGAGACCGGCGCCGGCAAATCCATCCTGATCGACGCGCTGCAACTGGCGCTGGGCAACCGTGCCGATGCCGGCGCGGTGCGCGAAGGCGCCGAGCGCCTCGACGTCAGCGCCGAATTCGATGCCGACCCGGCCCTCGCCGATTGGCTCGACGAAGGCGGCTTCGAGGCCGGCGACGCGCTGCTGCTGCGCCGCACGGTCGACCTGCAGGGCCGCAGCCGCGGCTGGATCAACGGCAGCCCGGCCACTGCGACCCAGTTGCGCGAACTCGGCGACCACCTGCTCGACATCCACGGCCAGCACGCCTGGCAGAGCCTGACCCGACCCGACGCGGTGCGCGGCCTGCTCGACGCCTACGCCGGCGTGCGCGCCGACGCGCTCGACGCCGCCTGGCAAAGCTGGCGCCAGGCGCTGGGCACGCTGGCCACGGCCCGTTCGGCGCAGGACTCGCTGCAGCGCGAACGCGAGCGGCTGCAATGGCAGATCGCCGAAGTGCAGAAGCTGGCGCCCGGCGCCGACGAATGGGACGAGCTGTCGGCCAGCCACAGCCGCGCCTCGAACGCCCAGGCCTTGATCGATGCCGCCGGCGGCGCGCGCGCGGCCCTCGAGGACGAGGACCAGGGCGCGCTGGTGGCGCTGAACCGCGCGCTGACATTGCTGCAGGACTGCGAACACATCGAACCCGAATTCAAGGCCCTGGCGGAAGTGCTGGCCTCGAGCGTGGCCCAGGCCGCGGACGCGGCCCATTCGCTGCACGGCTACCTGCGCCACACCGACACCGACCCGCGGCACCTGGCCGACCTCGACGAGCGCATGGGCCTGTGGATGTCGCTGGCGCGCCGCTACAAGCGCACGCCGGTCGAACTGCCCGGGCTGCTCGCGAGCTGGCAGACCGAGCTGAAGGCGCTGGACGCGCAGAGCGACCTCGAGGGCCTCGAGCGCGCCGAGCAGGCCGCGCAGCAGGTCTACATGAAGGAAGCCAAGGCCCTGGGCAAGGCGCGCAAGCAGGCCGCGCCGAAACTGGCGCAGGCCGTGACGCAGGCGATGCAGGGCCTGGGCATGCAGGGCGGGCGCTTCGACGTCACCTTGCAGCCGCTCGCGCAACCGGGCCGCGCCGGGCTCGAGGAAGTGGCCTTCCTGGTCGCCGGCCATCCGGGCAGCACGCCCCGCCCGATCGGCAAGGTGGCCTCGGGCGGCGAACTCTCGCGCGTGGCGCTGGCCATCGCGGTCACGACCAGCGAGCTCGGCACCGCGCAGACGCTGATCTTCGACGAGGTCGATGCCGGCGTTGGCGGCGCGGTGGCCGAAACGGTCGGCCGCCTGATGCAGCAGCTGGGACGCGACCGGCAGGTGCTGGCCGTGACGCACCTGCCGCAGGTCGCGGCCTGCGCCGACCACCACCTGCTGGTGGCCAAGCGCGCAGCCCCGGCCGACGGCGCGGGCGGCCCGCGCACCGAGAGCGGCGTCAGCACGCTGGCCGCCGAAGCGCGCACGCGCGAGATCGCACGCATGCTGGGCGGCGAACGCAGCTCGGCGACCTCGCTGGCCCATGCGCGCGAGATGCTCGAGCGACAGAGCGTGGGGGCGGCATGAACGACAGCACGGCAACACCCATTTCCATGACCGACGACACCACCGACGCCGAATTCAACCTGGTGCTGATCACCGGCATGTCCGGCTCGGGCAAGTCGGTGGCGCTGCATGCGCTGGAAGACGCGGGCTATTACTGCGTCGACAACCTGCCGCCGGAACTGATGGCGCCCTTCATCGCGCTGCAGCGCCAGCAGCGCGCGACGCACGTCGCGATCGCGATGGACGTGCGCAGCGGCGTCTCGCTGCCGCAGGTGCCTCAGCAGCTCGAACGGCTGCGTCACGACGGCGTGGCCCTGCGTTCGCTGTTCCTCGACGCCACCACCGACGCGCTGGTGCGCCGCTATTCCGAGACGCGCCGGCGCCATCCGCTGTCGCGCCAGGAGGAACGCGGCGACGCGCCCGAGCAGCAGCGCGTGCTGGTGCAGGCCATCGACCTCGAGCGCGAGCTGCTGGCCGACCTGCGCGACGGCGCCGACGTGATCGACACCAGCATCATCCGGCCGGCCCAGCTGCAGAGCTACGTCAAGGCACTGATCTCGGCGCCGCAGAGCACGCTGACGCTGGTGTTCGAATCCTTCGCCTTCAAGCGCGGCGTGCCGCTGGACGCCGACTACGTGTTCGACGTGCGCATGCTGCCCAACCCGCATTACGTGCCCGCGCTGCGACCACTGACCGGCCGCGACACCGCGGTGATCGAATGGCTGCGCGAGCACGACGACGTCGGCCGCATGTTCGGCGACATCACGCAATTCCTCGAACGCTGGCTCGACGCGCTGGCGCAAGACCACCGCAGCTATGTCACGGTGGCCATCGGCTGCACCGGCGGCCAACACCGCTCGGTGTTCCTGGTCGAGCAGCTGGCGCGAAGCTTCAGCGCACGCTGGGCCGCGCTCAAGCGGCACCGCGAGCTGGACGGGAACTAGCTAGCTCGCGTCGAATACGGGTTGCTGCTGCGCCAGCAGCTTGCGCACCGGCGCCGGCAGGCCCAGCGCGGTCCACGCCTCGGCGGCGAACCAGGCGCCGGTGTCGCCCAGCGAGCGGCCCTCGCTCGCAATCCGCACCGGGTGCAGGTGCAGGTCCTTGTGCGTCAGCACATGGAGGAAGGCCGGCGCATCGACCACCGACGCACGCTCGGCCGGCGACAGCGCCGCCAGCAGGGCTTCGCGGCTGTCAAACACCGGCAGGCTGTAGAGGCCGGCCCAGATGCCGCGCGCCGGGCGCTTCTCGAGCCAGACCCGGTCGGCGCCGTCGTTGGCCTGCAGCATCCACAGCGACTGCGAGGTCCGGCGCAGCTTGCGCGTCTTGACCGGGTAGCGCTCGGGCTCGCCCTCGCGCCGCGCCACGCACAGCGCGCCCACCGGGCAGATCATGCAGCTCGGGCGGCGCGGCAGGCAGACCGTGGCGCCCAGGTCCATCACGCCCTGGGTGTAGCGCGCGATGTCGGCCGGCTGGTCGGCCGGCGGCAGCAGTTGCGTCGCGAGGTCCCACAGCGCGCGCTCCTGGGCGCCGGAGGACAGGTCGCCGCCGAAGCCCAGCAGCCGCGTGAGCACGCGCTTGACGTTGCCGTCGAGGATCGCCACCCGCTCGCCGAAACAAAAGGCCGCGATGGCCGAGGCGGTGGAGCGGCCGATGCCCGGCAGGGTCGTGAGTTCGGCCGCGCTGCGCGGAAAGGCGCCGCCGAAGCGCGCCACCACCTCCTGCGCGCAGCGGTGCATGTTGCGCGCGCGGCTGTAGTAGCCCAGCCCGCTCCAGAGGCCGAAGACCTCGTCCTCGCTGCCCGCGGCCAGCGCGGCCACGTCGGGAAAGCGTTCGAGAAAGCGCGCGAAGTAGCCCAGCACCGTGCTGACTTGGGTCTGCTGCAGCATCACCTCCGACAGCCAGACGCGGTAGGGATCCCGGGTGTTCTGCCAGGGCAGTTCGCTGCGGCCGTGGGTCTTCTGCCAGGCAACCACCTGCGCGGCGAAGCCGAGCGTTGCAGGCTCCGCCTTCACCGGGCGGCCCTCCGGCCCGGGCTCACGTCGCACTGACGGTACCGTGCTGGCTGGCGGCCACGGGCGTCGAGGCCTCGTTGCTGATCAGCAGCGCGGTGAGCTCGTCCAGGCGCCCCTGCAGGTCGGCCAGACCGCTTTCCTGCGCCGCGATCTCGGCCAGCCGCTCTTCGAGGTTGCCGGCCGCGCCCTGGATGCGTTCGACCGACTCCAGCCGCCGTCCGAAGCTGCGGCGGCGCTCCTTGAGCTGGGCGTCGAGCTGGGCGCCCGCGCCCTTGCTCCAGCGCTCCACCTCGGCCATCGCGGCCTCGTTGACCACGCGCAGCCGGCTCGCCAGCGCCCGCACCAGCTTGTCGCAGAAGTCGGCCTGGGCCAGCTTGATCAGGTTGCTCACGCCGAGATAGTGCAGGTGGCTGCGCTCGATCTGCGTGAGCTGCTGCTCGAAGCTCGTGAGGTCGGGCTCGGCCGGCGCCTGCAGCGTGAAGCCGTGCTCGGCATTGAGCTGCCGGAAGGTGGCGTGCAGCATCGACTGGATCTCGCCCGTCGTGGCCTGCACCTCGCGCAGGTTGTTGCGCAGCGCATCGAAGGTCTCGCCGTACACCTTACGCACGCTGAGCTTGATGCCCGGGCGCTTGAGCGCCGCGGCGAGGCGGCCCATGTCGGCCTTGAGCGCCGTGTTGCCGAGCACCGCATAGACCTCGCGCAGCAGCTTGCCCTGCACCGAGCGCACGGCCAGGATGCGCACGTTGCTGGACTCGAATTCGGATTGTTCCTGCTCGATGCGCCCGCGCATGTGGCGGATCACCGAGGCGTTCTTGCCGCGCAGGCCCTGCAGTTCCAGCGCCTGCTCGGAGAGGTCGCGCTGGCGCACATGCAGGAGGCGCGAGGCCTCGGCGCGCAGCGAGACGATGCCGGCATCGACGGCCAGGCGCAGCATGGTCTCGCGCTTGCCCAGCAGGCCTTCGCCCAGCACGGCCTCCAGGCCCGGCAGCCGGCTGGCCTGGAGCAGCGGCGCATCGCGGCGGATCTTGGCCTGCAGGCCCTTCTGCGCCGACACCGGCAGCACCTGCGGCAGCGGCACGCCCAGCAGCTCGGCCGCGCCCTGGCGCTGGCGTTCGATCTGCGCATCGATCTGCGCGGGCGTGCTCAGCGTGTCCCACAGGGTGTCGATCTTGTTGAGCACCACGATCCGGGTGTCGCCCGCATCGCCCTCGGTGACCAGGTGCTCGCGCCAGATGGCCAGGTCGGAACGGGTCACGCCGGTGTCGGCCCCGAGGATGAACACCACCGCATGGGCGCGCGGGATCAGGCTCACCGTGAGTTCGGGTTCGGCGCCGATGGCGTTGAGGCCGGGGGTGTCGAGGATCACCAGACCCTGCTCGAGCAGCGGGTGCGGCATGTTGAGCACCGCATGGCGCCAGCGCGGGATCTCGACCCGGCCCTGGTCGTCGGGCAGCGGGTTGTCCTCGGGCGTGTCGTCGCTCCAGAAACCGAGCGCGCGCGCCTCGGCCAGCGGCACCCAGCGCACCTCGGCCACCTTGGCCATCGCTTCGGACAGCTGCGCCGCGTCCTCGACATCGATGGGCACGTCGACCCAGTGCGAGGGCTCGTCGCGCCAGTGCATCAGCGAGTGCGGTTCGGCGCGCGTCTCGATCGGCAGCAGCCGCAGGCTCGGCGGCTGGGCCGCGTCGTAGCCCAGTTCGGTCGGGCACATCGTGGTGCGGCCCGCGCTGGCCGGCATGATGCGGCGGCCGTAGCCGGCGAAGAAGATCGCATTGATCAGTTCCGACTTGCCGCGCGAGAACTCCGCCACGAAGGCCACCATGACCTTGCTGGTGCGCATCTGCGCCTCGAGTTCGCGCAGGCGCTCCGCCACGGCCTGGTCGAGCAACTCGTTCTCGGCGAGCCAGCCCGACAACCATTGCAGACGCTTCGCGAAACTGCGGCGCCAGACGCCGTGCTGGTCGAATTGCTGGTTGAAGGAACGTGTCAAGGAGAGGGGCGTGAGAGTGGGCTCACAAAATATAGCATTCGATACTGTGGCGGGCCTCCGAGGCCCGCCGGCGGCTCAGTACTTTTGGCAGTTCGGGCAGAAATAGGTGGAGCGCTGGCCCTGGCGCATCTGCCGCACCGGCGTGGCGCAGACGCGGCAAGGCTCGCCGGCCCGGCCGTAGACCGTGGCTTCGATCTGGAAATGGCCGCTGTGGCCGTCGATGTTGGAGAAGTCGCGCAGCGTGGTGCCGCCCTGCTCCACCGCCCGCGCCAGCACCTGGCGCACCGCCGCGTGCAGCCGCAGCGCGCGCGGCCGGCTGATGCGCGAAGCCGCCACGGTGGGCCGGATGCCCGCCAGGAACAGCACCTCCGACGCATAGATGTTGCCCACACCCACCACCACGTCGCCGGCCAAGAGCACCAGCTTGATCGGGGCCCGGCGCTTGCGCAGGCCGGCATGGAAGGCCTCGAAGTCGAAGCTGTCCTCCAGCGGCTCCATGCCCAGACCGCCCAGCAGCTTGAGCGCCAGCGGCGAGTCCTCGCCCTCCACATGGACCACCGCCCCGAAACGGCGCGGGTCGTTCAGGCGCAGGATGCCGCGGCTGGTGACCAGGTCGAAATGGTCGTGCGCGCCCGGCGGCGGCAGCACCGCATCGAAGCGCAGGCTGCCGGACATGCCCAGGTGCAGCAGCAGCAGGCCGGTGTCGAGCTCGACCAGCAGGTACTTGCCGCGCCGGCGCACGGTGCGCACTTCGCGCCCCACCAGCGTCTGCGGGTCGATGCCCAGCGCCCAGCGCAGCGGCTTGCCCATGCGCACCGCCTCGATGCGGGCGCCGGCGATGCGGTCGACGAAACCGCGGCGTGTGACTTCGACTTCGGGGAGTTCGGGCATGGCGCGAGCGTGACACAGGAATGAGCGCCAAGGGAACCGGATGACCCGCCGACGCTCTGATGGAAAAGCCTTGGATTATTATGAGTTCGATGACCCCATCGCCCCGCCGACTCCGCCTTGCGGCGGCCCTCTCCCTCGTCTCGATCGCCTTGGCCGCCCAGGCACAGCAGCCCCCCGCTGCCGTGCCGCCGGCCGCGGCGCCGACGAGCCCCGCGCCGATCATCGAGCGGACCCCGCCCGTGACCGATGCCGACGCCAAGCCCCCGGCCGACGGCGGGGCCAAGGCCTCGGCGCTGACGGCCGAGCTCTTCTACGAGGTGCTGGTGGGCGAGATCACCGCCCGCGGCGGCGATCCCGGGGCCGGCTATGCGCTGGTGCTCGACGCGGCCCGCCGCACCCGCGACGGCGCCCTGTTCCAGCGCGCGGTCGAGATCGCGCTGCAGTCGCGCTCGGGCGACGCCGCGCTGGCCGCGGCCCAGGCCTGGAAGGAAACGCTGCCGAATTCCCGCGAGGCGCGCCGCTTCGAGCTGCAGATCCTGATCGCGCTCAACCGCATCGCCGAGACGGCCGAGCCGCTGCGCGCCGCGATCGCCGCCACGCCGCTGCCCGAGCACCCGCTTTTGATGGCCGTCATCGCGCGCAACTACGGCCGCGCCACCGACAAGAAGCTGGCCGCCTCGGTGGTCGAGCAGGCGCTGGTCGACGAGGTGAAGAACCCCGCCACGGCCGGCCTGGCCTGGACCACCATCGGCCGCCTGCGGCTGCTCGCCGGCGACAGCACCGGCGCGCTCGAGGCGGCGATCCAGGGCCAGACGGCCGATCCGGCCTCCGACGGCCCGCCGCTGCTGGCGCTCGACCTGATGGACCCCGACCGGCCGCTGGCCGAACCGCTGGTCAAGCGCTACCTCGCCAGCCCCAAGGCGCTGCCCGAGTTGCGCATCGCCTACGCCCGCGAGCTCATGGAAGCACGGCGCTACGCCGATGCGAGCACCGAGCTCACGGCCCTGACCACCGAGAAGCCCGTACTGCCCGGCCCCTGGGTGCTGCTGGGCAGCCTGCAGGCGCAGGCCCGCCAGGACGCGGCGGCCGAGACCTCGCTCAAGCGCTACGTCGCGCTGGCCGGCGCGCTGCCGGCCGAGGACGAGGCCCGGCGCGGCCTGACGCAGGCCTACCTGCTGCTGTCGCAGCTGGCCGAGCGGCGCAAGGACTTCGCCGAGGCCGACCGCTGGCTCTCGCGCTCGGACAGCGCGGAAGACGCGCTCGGCTGGCAGCTGCGCCGCGCGGGCCTGCTCGCGCGCCAGGGCAAGGTGCAGCAGGCGCGGGAGCTGGTGCGCGGGCTGCCCGAGCGCAACGAGGACGAGGGCAAGCAGAAGCTGCAGGCCGAAGTCCAGTTGCTGCGCGACGCCAAGCAGTACCAGCCGGCCTACGACCTGCTGGCCAAGGCCAGCGCCGCCTCGCCCCAGGACGCCGACCTGATCTACGACCAGGCCATGATGGCCGAGAAGCTCAACCGGCTCGACGAGATGGAGCGCCTGCTGCGCCGGCTGATCGAGCTGCGTCCCGACAACCAGAACGCCTACAACGCGCTGGGCTACTCCTTCGCCGATCGCAAGATCCGCCTGGAAGAAGCGCGCACGCTGATCCGCAAGGCGGTGCAGCTCGCACCGCAGGATCCGTTCATCGCCGACAGCCTGGGCTGGGTCGAGTTCCGGCTCGGCAACACCGCCGAGTCCCGGCGCATCCTGGAGGCCGCCTACACGCGCCGTGCCGATCCCGAGATCGGCGCCCACCTGGGCGAGGTGCTCTGGACCGCCGGCGAGCGCGAACGCGCGATGCGCATCTGGCGCGAAGCGGCCCAGGCCGACGCGGAGAACGAGACCCTGCAGGAGACGCTCAAGCGCCTGCGCATCAAGCTGTGAAGGCCCGTCGCCACCTGTTGAAGGCCACCGGCGCGGCGCTGGCCGCCGTGCTGCTCGCCGGCTGCGCGACGCCGGGCCGCCCCACCGCGACGGCGCCCGACGGCGATCGCCCCGAGAACTGGAGCGGCCGCATGTCCCTGCGCATCGACAGCGAGCCGGTCCAGACCTTCTCCGCGCTGTTCGACCTGCGCGGCGGGCCCGAGCGCGGCACGCTGACGCTCACCACGCCGATCGGCAGCACCCTGGCCCAGCTCCAGTGGTCGCCCGGCGAAGCGCTGCTGAAGAACGGCAACGAGACCCGGCGCTACGCCTCGGTCGATGCGCTGATCGAAGCGGCCACCGGCGCTTCGATCCCGGTCGGCGCGCTGTTCGGCTGGCTCGCCGGCCGCGACGAGACCGTGCCCGGCTGGCGCCCCGACCTCTCGCAACGAGCCGCGGGCCGCCTGCAGGCCGTGCGCGACGCGCCGCTGCCGCGGGCCGACCTGCGCATCGCCTTCGCCCGCGAATGAAAGCGCTCTACGACCTCCCGGCGCCGGCCAAGCTCAACACCTTCCTGCACATCACCGGCCGGCGAGACGACGGCTACCACCTGCTGCAGTCGGTGTTCATGCTGATCGACTGGTGCGACACGCTGCACGTCGAGCTGCGCAGCGACGGCGGGCTGAGCCGCGAGGACCTGACCACGCCCCTGCCCGCCGACGACCTGGTGCTGCGGGCCGCGCGCGCGCTGCAGGCGCATGCCCGGCCCGGCCAGGGCGCGCACATCGGCGTGGCCAAGCACGTGCCGGCGCAGGCCGGCATGGGCGGTGGATCGTCGGATGCCGCCACCTGCCTGCTGGCGCTCAACCGCCTGTGGAACCTGCGGTTGCCGCTGGCCACGCTCGAAGGCATCGGCCTGCGGCTGGGTGCCGACGTGCCTTTCTTCCTGCGCGGCCACAACGCCTGGGTCGAGGGCGTGGGGGAGAAGATCACCCCCATCACCCTGCCCGCGGCACGCTTCGCGGTGCTCAAGCCGGACGCCGGCCTGGAAACTTCATTAATTTTTGCAGCACCCGATTTGAATCGCTCAAATCCTGTTGCTATAATCTCTGGCTTTGCTGCACACAGCGGATCAGAAGCCTACGGTTTCGGTCACAACGACTTGCAGCCGGTTGCGCAGCGGCTTTGTCCCGCGGTCACCGACGCCATCGAATGGCTCGGTCGCCAAGGTTTGAAGGCGCGCATGACAGGCTCCGGAAGCGCGGTGTTTGCAGTGATGTCGCATGAAGCGGATTTGCCACAAGAGCCCTCGGGCTGGCAGCTTCGACAATGCGACAATCTGGCCGCTCATCCCCTCCAGGGCTGGGCGGACTGAAAAGAGAGATATCGGTTGACGGCCTCGGTCGTCAACCCGTGTAGGGGCGTCGCCAAGCTGGTTAAGGCACTGGATTTTGATTCCAGCATGCGAAGGTTCGAATCCTTCCGCCCCTGCCAAAACACACCTCACGGCCGTTGGGCCGTGGGACATGAATCACGGCCTACAGGCCGTGATGCAAGAAATCCGCGGCGCCGCCGCGGCCAACGAGATTTGCAGCCGGTCGGCTGCAGAGACCACGAGAACACTGGCGGCTCCCTGAAGAGCCATTTGCATTGCTGGACGCGCTCATGCAGGCTCAACATCCTGACTTCATGGTTTTCACCGGCAATGCCAATCCGGGTCTTGCCGCGGAGATCGCTCAGCATCTCGGCACCGGTCTCGGCGCTGCCCGCGTGGGCCGCTTCTCCGACGGCGAAGTCACCGTCGAAATCAACCAGAACGTCCGCGCCCGCGATGTGTTCGTGGTCCAGTCGACCTGCGCGCCGACCAACGAAAACTTGATGGAACTGCTGATGATGGTCGATGCGCTCAAGCGCGCCTCGGCCGAGCGGATCAGCGCCGTCATCCCCTACTACGGCTACGCCCGCCAGGACCGCCGTCCGCGTTCGAGCCGCGTGCCGATCTCGGCCAAGGTGGTGGCCGACCTGCTGCAGACCGTGGGTGTGTCCCGCGTGCTCACGATGGACCTGCACGCCGACCAGATCCAGGGCTTCTTCGACATCCCGGTCGACAACATCTACGCTTCGCCGGTGCTGCTGGGCGACCTGCGCCAGAAGAACTACGAAGACCTGATCGTGGTCTCGCCCGATGTGGGCGGCGTGGTCCGTGCACGGGCACTGGCCAAGCAGCTGAACACCGACCTGGCCATCATCGACAAGCGTCGCCCCAAGGCGAACGTGAGCGAAGTGATGAACGTGATCGGCGAGATCGACGGCCGCAACTGCGTGATCATGGACGACATGATCGACACGGCCGGCACGCTGGTCAAAGCCGCCGAGGTGCTCAAGGAGCGCGGCGCCAAGAAGGTCTACGCCTACTGCACGCACCCGATCTTCTCGGGTCCGGCCATCGAGCGCATCGCCCAGGGCTCGGCGCTCGACGAAGTCGTCGTGACCAACACCATCCCCCTTTCCGACACCGCGCTCGGCTGCAAGAAGATCCGTCAGCTCTCCGTGGCGCCGCTGATCGCCGAGACGATCCAGCGCATCTCCAAGGGCGAGTCGGTGATGAGTTTGTTCTCGGACCAGGACAACCTGTTCTGATCTGAGCAAAAAGCAGGCTTCCCGCTCGGGAGGCCATTTTGAAACCGGCGCCGCACTGGTCGCGGTCGGCGCTCAAGAAGCGAGTGGCAATTGCGCCTTCGCTCCAAGGAGTTAACTATGAAATTCGTCGCTTTTGAGCGCGCCAAGCAGGGCACGGGTGCGAGCCGCCGTCTCCGCGTTTCGGGCAAGACCCCCGGCATCGTCTACGGTGGTGAAGCCACGCCCCAGCTGATCGAAATCGATCACAACGCGCTGTGGCATGCCCTGAAGAAGGAAGCCTTCCACGCCTCCATCCTCGAGATGGAACTGGACGGCGCCGTGAGCAAGGTGCTGTTGCGCGACGTGCAATACCACCCCTTCCGTCCGCTGGTTCAGCACATCGACTTCCAACGCGTCGATGCCAAGACCCGCATGACCATGAAGGTGCCGCTGCACTTCAAGGGCGAGGAAGAGTCCGAAGCCGTCAAGATCGAGCTGAACCTGGTCAACCACGTGACCACCGAACTCGAAGTCAACGGCCTGCCCGCCGAACTGCCCGAATTCATCGAGGTCGACCTGTCGGGCCTCAAGAAGAACGGCACCGTCACGCTCAAGGACATCAAGCTGCCGCGCGGCGTGAAGTGGGTCAGCCACGGCAAGCCGAACCTGGTGCTGGCCTCGGCCACCGCACCGGCGGCCGAAGAAGTCGACGCACCGGTGGCTGGCGCCGAAGCCGCTGCCGCCGCCGCACCGGCCGGCAAGGGTGGCAAGGCCGCGGCCAAGACCCCCGCTGCCAAGGCACCGGCGAAGAAGTAAGCCTTCTCTGCCCTGCAGGACAACGGCCCGCCTCGTGCGGGCCGTTTTCTTTGGGGGCCCACGATAATCACCCCATGATCAAGTTGTTCGTCGGCCTGGGCAACCCGGGCCCGGAGTACGAAGCCACGCGGCACAACGCGGGCTTCTGGTGGATCGACGCACTGGCGCGCGATCTGAAAGTCACGCTGGTGCCCGAGCGCGGCTACCACGGCTTCGTGGCGCGCGCGACGGTGAACGGGCGGCCGGTCTGGCTGCTCGAGCCCCAGACCTTCATGAACCTCTCGGGCAAGTCGGTGGCGGCGCTCGCGCGCTTCTTCAAGATCGAGCCCCAGGAGATCCTCGTGGTGCACGACGAACTCGACGTCGTGCCCGGCCAGGTCAAGCTCAAGTTCGGCGGCAGCCACGCGGGCCACAACGGCCTGCGCGACATCCATGCGCAGCTGGGCACCGGCGACTACTGGCGGCTGCGCATCGGCATCGGCCACCCGGGCGTGAAGTCCGAGGTGGTGAACTGGGTGCTCAAGAAACCGCTGAAGGAACAGCGCGAGGCCATCGACGACGCGCTCATCCGCACGCTGCATGCGGTGCCCGCGCTGCTGGCCGGCGAGATGGAGAAGGCCACGCTGCTGATCCACACCAGCAAGCCCCCACGCCCCAAACCGCCCCGGCGCGAACCGGGCGAGGGTCCGGCAGGCGAAGGAGCGAGCGAGCCCGCCGCACCCTGAACGCGGCGCCACCGAGCGACAGAGAAGGAAGGGAGAGACAAAAAAATGAAAGTCCAGAGACTTCACCGCCCCATCGCCATCGCCTGCATCGCGATGGCCGCCACGGCCCATGCAGCAGCCGGCACCTGGCGCTGCGGCAGCACCTACACCGACCAGCCCTGCCCAGGCGGCCAGGCCCTGCCCATCGATGCGGCACCGGGCACCGAGCGGGTGCGCGCCGCCGACGAGCAGACGCGCCAGATGCAGGCCGCGGCCGCACGCATGGAGGCCGAACGCCTGCGCCGCGACAAGGAGCGCCCGGCCCTGGTCCATCTGCCCGCGCCCTCGGCCGCCAAGGCACCCGTCGAACCGCACCGGATCGCGGGCCGCAAGGGCAAGGGGCGCAAGGCCGACGATCTCTTCACCGCGGCCGGTCCCGGCACGGCCAAAGCCCCGAGGAAGAAAAAGGCCGCGAAGGCCCAGGCCGCCGGCTGAAGCCGGCGCGCGGGTTCAGGCCGCGACCGGCGCGTCGCCCGCGCCGCTGGCCGCGCCCTTGGCGGCCGTGAGCCGCTCGAACTTCATCCAGAGGGTGTCGCGCGCCTCGACATGCGCGGGGTTCGTGGGAATGCACGCGACCGGGCACACCTGCACGCATTGCGGTTCGTCGAAGTGGCCCACGCATTCGGTGCACTTGTGCGGGTCGATCTCGTAGATCGACTCGCCCATGTAGATCGCGTCGTTGGGGCACTCCGGTTCGCACACATCGCAGTTGATGCATTCGTCGGTGATCATCAGAGCCATGGCTGAATTATCCGCTGCGGGCATGCTTGTTGCGGGAGTCGGGTTATGCTGCGCCCCGCCCCATGAGTCTGTTTCTATTCAAGCGCTTCGCGACACTGATCGGTACGCTGATCGGTGCTTCCATCATCGTCTTCCTGGTCCTGGAGATCCTGCCCGGCAATGCCGCGCAGCTGCTCCTGGGCCCTGATGCGCCGCCCGACGCCGTGGCCGCCCTGGCGACCCAGCTCGGGCTCGACCAGCCGGCCTGGACCCGCTACTGGCACTGGATCGCCGGCCTGCTGACCGGCGACCTCGGCAACAGCTACGCCTACAGCTCGCCGGTGCTCGA
This sequence comes from Variovorax sp. UMC13, assembly GCF_014170375.1. Taxonomy (GTDB): domain Bacteria; phylum Pseudomonadota; class Gammaproteobacteria; order Burkholderiales; family Burkholderiaceae_C; genus Variovorax. The sequence goes on from NZ_LZZW01000016.1 coordinate 200,445, forward strand.
CCTGATCCTCGAACGGCTCGCGCTGACCGTGCCGCTGGCGGTGATGGCGATGGCGCTGACCACCGTGCTCGCGCTGCTGGTCGGCGTGACCGCGGCCGCGCGCCACAACAAGCTGGGCGACGTGGGGCTCATGAGCCTCACGCAGGTCGGCATCGCGATCCCGAACTTCTGGTTCGCGATCCTGCTGATCCTGGTGTTCTCGGTGCAGCTCAAGTGGTTCTCGGCCGGCGGCTTCGACGGCTGGGGCGAAGGCGTGTTCGCCGGCATCAAGTCGCTGCTGCTGCCCGCGCTCTCGCTGGCCGTGGTGCAGGCCGCGATCCTGGCGCGCATCACGCGCTCGGCCGTGCTCGAGGTGATGCGGGAGGACTTCGTGCGCACCGCGCGCGCCAAGGGCGTGTCGCAGCGCATGGTGCTCTGGACCCACGTGCTGCGCAACGCCATGATCCCGGTGATCACGGTGATGGGCATGCAGTTCTCCGAGCTGCTGGCCGGCACCATCGTGGTCGAGAACGTGTTCTACCTGCCCGGCCTGGGTCGCCTGATCTTCCAGGCCATCAGCAATCGCGACCTGGTCGTGGTGCGCAACTGCGTGATGCTGCTGGCCGCGCTGGTGGTGATCGTCAATTTCGTGGTCGACGTGCTGTATGCGGTGATCGACCCGCGCATCAAGGCTTCGGACATATGACGCCCCCCAGCTTTTCACACCGCTTCGCGGCGTGTAACTCCACCCCCCAAGGGGGAGGCGCGGCCCGCCTTGGGGCGGCCCGGCGGCGGCCGCTATGAGCGCCCTCCCCACCTTGGCGCCCACCGCCATGAAGGTGCCCGGCTTCTGGCGCCGCGCGCTGCACCACCGCAGCTTCGTCATCGGCGCGGTGCTCACGCTGCTGCTGCTGCTGGCCGCCGCCGTGTCGCTGGTCTGGACGCCCTGGTCGCCCTACGAGATGGACATGGCCAGCAAGCTGCAGGGGCCGAGCCTGTCGCACTGGCTGGGCACCGACCCCTTCGGCCGCGACGTGGCCTCGCTGCTGCTGGTGGGCGCGCGCGCCTCGATCCTGGTCGGCCTGATCGCGGTCGGCATCGGCCTGGTGGTGGGCACGGCGCTGGGCCTGCTCGCGGCCGCGCGGCGCGGCTGGGTCGAGGAAGCCATCATGCGTTTCAGCGACTTCTCGCTGGCCTTCCCCGCGATCCTGTCGGCCATCATGATGACGGCGGTGTTCGGCCCGGGCATCGTCAACGCGATCGTCGCCATCGGCATCTACAACATCCCGACCTTCGCGCGCATCACGCGCGCCTCGGCCAATGCGATCTGGTCGCGCGAGTACATCGCGGCGGCGCGCGCCTGCGGCAAGGGCGGCTTCTCGATCACGCTGCAGCATGTGCTGCCCAACATCTCGGCGGTGCTGATCGTGCAGATCACGATCCGCTTCGCGATCGCGATCCTGGCCGAGGCCGCGCTCTCCTACCTGGGCCTGGGCACGCAGCCGCCGCAGCCCTCGTGGGGCCGCATGCTCGCCGAAGCCCAGACCCTGATGTTCCAGGCACCGCTGCTGGCGGTGTTCCCCGGCCTGGCGATCGCGCTCGCGGTGCTCGGCCTCAATCTTCTGGGCGACGGATTGCGCGATCTGCTCGACCCGCGTCTCGCACGGGCACGCTGACCATGGCCCTCCTCGAAGTCAAAGACCTCCACATCGGCCTGCAGACGCAGCGCGGCCCGGCCGAGGCCGTGCGCGGCATCGATTTCACGCTCGAGCGCGGCGAGACGCTGGGCATCGTGGGCGAATCGGGCTGCGGCAAGTCGATCACCGTGATGTCGCTCATGGGCCTGCTGCCCGCGAGCGCCAAGGTCACGGGCAGCATCAAGTTCGACGGCACCGAGCTCGTGGGCCTGGGCGAGAAGGCCATGTGCCGGATCCGCGGCAACCGCATCGGCATGATCTTCCAGGAGCCGATGACGGCGCTGAACCCGGTCCACACCATCGTGCGCCAGATCGGCGAGCCGCTGCGGCTGCACCGCGGGCTCACCGGCGCCGCGGCGCGCGCCGAGGTGCTGGCGCTGCTCGAACGCGTCGGCATCCCCGACCCGGCCTCGCGGCTCGACGCCTATCCGCACCAGTTCTCCGGCGGCCAGCGCCAGCGCATCGGCATCGCGATGGCGCTGGCCTGCGGGCCCGACCTGCTGATCGCCGACGAGCCCACCACCGCGCTCGACGTGACGATCCAGAAGCAGATCCTCGACCTGATCCAGGGCCTGGTGGCCGAGCGCGGCATGGCGCTGATCCTGATCTCGCACGACCTGGGCGTGATCGCGCAGAGCGTCTCGAAGATGGCCGTGATGTACGGCGGCAGCATCGTCGAGAGCGGCCCGACCGACACCCTGTTCGCGGCCCGCGCCCATCCCTACACCCAGGGCCTGTTCGCGGCCCGCCCGGCGCTGGGCGCCCCGCGCGGCACCCGGCTCGCGACGATCCGCGGCAGCGTGCCCGAACTGGTCGACCTGCCGCGTGGCTGCCCCTTCGCGGGCCGCTGCCGGCTCACGGTCGACGCCTGCCACACCACGCGCCCGCCCGCCACGCTGCTGCCGCACGGCCACCTGGCGCGCTGCCTGCGGCTCGACGAGGCGCTGGCCACCGAGGAGGCCGCGGCATGACGACCCCCACCGCAACCACGCCCCTGCTCGAAGTCACCGACCTGGTGCGCCACTACGCGCTGCCGCGCGAGAAGCTGTTCGCGCCGCCGCCGCTGGTGCAGGCGCTCAACGGCGTGAGCTTCCGCGTCGAGGCCGGGCGCAGCCTGGGCATCGTCGGCGAATCGGGCTCGGGCAAGTCGACCATCGCGCGCCTCGTGATGGCACTCGACCAGCCCACCTCCGGCAGCGTGAAGCTGCTGGGCCGCGACCTGCACCGGCTGCCGCGCGCCGAACTGCGCACCGCGCGGCGCGACCTGCAGATGGTGTTCCAGGATCCCTATGGTTCGCTCGACCCGCGCCAGACCGTGGCGCGCATCGTGGCCGAGCCGCTCGAAGCCCTGGCCGAGACCAGCCGCAGCGAGCAGCGCGAACGCGCGGCCGAATCGCTGGCCGCCGTGGGTCTGCGCAGCACCGACCTGGGCAAGTACCCGCACGAGTTCTCCGGCGGCCAGCGCCAGCGCATCGCGATCGCGCGCGCGCTGATCACGCGGCCCAAGCTGATCGTGGCCGACGAGCCGGTGAGCGCGCTCGACGTGTCGGTGCAGGCGCAGGTGCTCAACCTCATGCAGGACCTGCAACAGCAGTTCGGCATCAGCTATCTGCTGATCAGCCACGACCTCGCGGTGGTCAACCACCTGTGCGACGAGGTCTGCGTGCTGCACCGCGGCGTGGTGGTCGAGCGCGGCGAGCCGCTGCGGCTGTTCGCCCACGCCGAGCACCCCTACACGCAGGCGCTGCTGGCGGCCGTGCCGCGCGCCGAGCCCCCGGTGCGCGCGCGGGCACAGCCCGCTTGATATAAGGTCTGCACTTTCCTTCTTCCTGTCTTTGCCTGGAGCCTGCCCATGTTGAAACGCCGTACCGTCCTTACCGCTTCCGCCGCGACCGCGGTGGCCTCGGCCCTGCCGACCTTCGCGCTCGCGCAGAACCGCAAGGACGCGATGGTGCTGGGCATGACGCTCGAACCCACGGGCCTGGATCCGACGACCAGCGCGGCCGTGTCGATCTCTGAAGTGGTGCTCTACAACATCTTCGAGACGCTGACCAAGATCAACCCCGACGGCAGCGTGACGCCGCTGCTGGCCGAGAGCTGGGACATCTCGCCCGACCTCAAGACCTACACCTTCCGCCTGCGCAAGGGCGTGAAGTTCCAGAACGGCGAGCCCTTCAACGCGCAGACCGTGAAGTTCGCCTTCGAGCGCGCGGGCAACGAGAAGAGCACCAACAAGGACAAGCGCACCTTCGCCAACATCGGCGTGCAGGTGATCGACGAGCACACGGTGGTGCTGCTCAACAAGGAAATCGATCCCGACTTCCCCTTCGTGCTGGGCCAGGCCACCTCCATCATCGTGGAGCCCAAGAGCGCCGACACCAACGCGGCCAAGCCGATCGGCACCGGCCCCTACAAGCTCGACACCTACAACAAGGGCGCCTCGCTGGTGCTCAGCAAGTGGGACGGCTTCCGCAACCCGGCCCAGGCCAAGCTCAACAAGATCACCTTCCGCTTCATCTCCGACCCGGCCGCGCAGGCCGCGTCGCTGCTGGCCGGCGACGTCGACGCGTTCCCGCGCGCGGCCACCCGCATCGTGGCGCAGTTCAAGAACAACCCGCAGTTCCAGACCATCCTGGCCGGCTCGCGCGCCAAGACCATTCTGGCGATCAACAACGCCAAGAAGCCGCTGGACGACGTGCGCGTGCGCCGCGCCATCCTGGCCGCGCTCGACCGCAAGGCGATCATCGAAGGCGCGGCCGACGGCTTCGGCACGCCCATCGGCAGCCACTACGTGCCCGGCGCACCCGGCTATGTCGACACCACCGGCGTCAACCCCTTCGACATCGAGAAGGCCAAGAAGCTGCTGGCCGAAGCCGGCGTGAAGACGCCGCTCGAACTCACGATGACGCTGCCGCCGCCGCCCTACGCGCGCCAGGGCGGCGAGATGGTGGTGGCCCAGCTGGCCAAGATCGGCATCGTGGTCAAGGTGCAGAACGTCGAGTGGGCGCAATGGCTCAGCGGCACCTACGGCAGCAAGAACTACGACCTGTCGATCGTCTCGCACGTCGAGCCCTTCGACCTGGGCAACTACGCCAAGTCGGACTACTACTGGGGCTACCAGTCCAAGCCCTTCGTCGCGCTGTTCGACAAGATCAAGACCACGGGCAACGTGAGCGAGCGCAACAAGCTGCTGGGCGACGCGCAGAAGATGCTCGCGGCCGACGCGGCCAACGGCTTCCTGTTCCAGCCGCAGTTCCCGACCATCGCGAAGAAGAATGTCAAGGGCCTGTGGAAGGAACTGCCGATCTTCGCCAACGACCTGTCCGCCCTCTCCTGGTGATGAGCCGGCCGCTGCACGACCTGAGCGCCGCCGAACTGGGCGCGGCCTACCGCGACGGCAGCCTGTCGCCGGTCGAGGTGACGCAGTCGGTGCTCGACCATGTGGCGCGCTGGGAGCCGCAGCTGGGCGCGACCTGGCTGCTGCGGCCCGACGCCGCGCTCGAGCAGGCGCGCGCCTCCGAGGCACGCTGGCGCAGCGGCGAAGCGCGCGGTCCGCTCGACGGCGTGCCGACCACCATCAAGGAAAATATCGCGACCAAGGGCGACCCGCTGCCGGCCGGCACAGCGGCCGTCACGCTGCGTCCGGCCGCGGCCGACGCGCCGCCCGCGGCCCGGCTCAAGGAAGCCGGCGCGGTGATCGTGAGCAAGACCACCATGCCCGACTACGGCATGCTGTCGTCGGGCCTGTCGAGCTTCCACACGCTGGCGCGCAACCCCTGGGACCTGCGCAAGACGCCCGGCGGCTCGAGCGCCGGCGCGGGCGCGGCCGCCGCCGCGGGCTACGGCCCGCTGCACATCGGGACCGACATCGGCGGCTCGCTGCGCCTGCCCGCCAGCTGGTGCGGCATCTTCACGCTCAAGCCCAGCCTGGGCCGGATCCCGATCGACCCACCCTACATGGGCCGCGCGGCCGGGCCGATGACCCGCACCGTGGCCGATGCCGCGCTGATGATGCAGGTGCTGTCCCGACCCGACGCGCGCGACAGCATGAGCCTTCCCGCGCAGGACATCGCCTGGTCGGCCTTTGAGGTCGATCCCGGCCACCTGCGCGGCCTGCGCATCGGCCTGCTGCTCGAGGCCGGCTGCGGCCTGCCGGTCGACCCGGAGATCCTGGCCGCAGTGAACGAGGCCGCGCGCCTTTTCGAGCGCGCCGGTGCCACGGTCGAGCCGATGCAGCCCTTCATGTCGCAGGCCATGCTCGACGGCATGGACCACCTGTGGCGCATGCGTTCCTTCGTCGATCTCAACGCGCTGCCGGGCGCGCAGCGCGCCAAGGTGCTGCCCTACATCCGCGCCTGGGCCGAGAGCGCCTCCGACTTCAGCGGCGACCACGTGTTCCGCGCCTTCAGCCAGTTCCATGCGACCCGCGTGGCCACGGTGGACGCCTGCGCGCGCTTCGACTACGTGATCTCGCCGGTCTCGCCCAACATGCCGGCGCCGGCCGAGGACCCCTCGCCCACCAACGACCCACTGCGGCCGCTGGAGCACATCGGCTTCACCGTGCCCTACAACATGTCGGAGCAGCCGGCCGCCTCGGTCAACTGCGGCTACTCGGCCGCGGGCCTGCCGATCGGCCTGCAGATCGCGGGCAAGCGCTTCGACGACCTGGGCGTGCTGCAGGTGTCGCGCGCTTTCGAGCAGATCCGCGGCGCGCAGAAACCCTGGCCGCAGCCGCCGGCGGACTGAAGCGGCGGAAAAAGCCATGCACGGCATCGACCTGCTCGGCAACCCCCTCACGCTGGACGATCCCGCCAGCCTCGGGCCGCTGAACGATTTCGTCGGCGGCTTCATCGCCTGCGAGGCCCGCGCCGCCAACGTGCTGGCCGCGGCGCAGGACGCCAGCCCGCTGGTGCAGGCGTATTGCGCCGCGCTGCACATGTTCGCCGAGTCGCGCGAGGCGGTGCCCAACGCCCGCCCCTTCCTCGACCGTGCACAGGCCGGCGCCGCGCGCGCCAGCGCGCGCGAACAGCGCTTCATCGCCGCCGTGGCCGCCTGGGTCGACGGCGACATCGCGCGCGCGATCGCGCTGCACGAGGAGCAGGCACGCGAACACCCGCGCGACCTGGTGTCGCTCAAGCTGGGCCAGTACCACTGCTTCAACCTCGGCGACTGCCCGGGCATGCTGCGGCTCGCGCTGGCGGCGCTGCCGGCCGCCGCCGACGTGCCCTACCTGCACGGCATGCTGGCCTTCGGCCACGAGCAGTGCCACCGGATGCGCGAGGCCGAGGCCAGCGCGCGCCGCGCCATCGCGATGTGCCGCAAGGAGCCCTGGGCCCACCATGCGCTGGGCCATGTGATGCTCACCGAAGGCCGGCTCGCCGAAGGCCTGGACTTCATGCGCGGCGTGAGCGACAGCTGGACCGGCCTCAACTCCTTCATGGTCACGCACAACTGGTGGCACGTGGCGCTGTTCCTGATCGACCTGGGCCGCGACGCCGAGGCGCTGGACGTGTACGACACGCAGGTCTGGGGCGTGGTCAAGGACTACACGCAGGACCAGATCGGCGCGGTCTCGCTGCTGGCGCGCTTCGAGCTGGCCGGCATCGACGTCGGCGCGCGCTGGCACGACGTGGCCGCGCACCTGCAGACGCGGCTCGACGACCATGTGCTGCCCTTCCTCGACCTGCAGTACCTTTACGGCCTGGCGCGCGCGGGCCGGCCCGAGGCCGACACGCTGCTGCGCGGCATCGAGGCCTTCGCGCCCACCGCACCGCCCGCCACGCGCGCCGCCTGGGAGCGCGTCTGCGTGCCGGCCGCGCGCGGCCTGCTGGCGCACGCGCGCGGCGACATGGCCGGCGCCATCGAGGGCCTGGGCTTGGCGCTGCCGCGGCTGATCGAGATCGGCGGCAGCCACGCCCAGCGCGACCTGTTCGAACAGGCCTGGCTCGCGGCGCTGATGCGCGAGGGCAGCGAGCGCTCGCTGACCATGGCACAGGGCTTGCTGCAGCCGCAGGTCAACGGCCAGCCCGAATCGCTGCGCCTGCGCCGGCAGCTGGCGCAGGTGTATGCGGGGCTGCGGCTGCCGCTGCCGGCATGATCCGGCCCGCAAAGCAGCTATAAGTCGGGTCCCGCCTTTTGGCGCGCGCCACCCTCGGCCTTCCATTCACCGTTCGCATGACCCCGCATTTCACCGAAGCCACCACCGGCTACTGGCAACAGCTCCTCGACGCCGGCACGCTCGCCCGGCCCGAGGCCCCCTGGCAGCACGGCTACCCGGCGCGCCTGCCCGACGGCCGCGTGCTGATGCTGCCGATCCGCCAGCTGGCGGCTGACCCGACCCAGGCCGTGGCCTCGCTGATCTGCAACCAGGCCTCGCTCGAGGTCATCGACACCCTGGGCCGGATGCTGGCCGAGAAGCTGGCGCCGCTGCAACCCGACGTGGTGATCGGCATCCCGACCTTGGGCCTGACCTTCGCGCCCATCGTGGCGCGCCACCTGGGCCATGCGCGCTACGTGCCCATGGGCTACTCGCGCAAGTTCTGGTACGACGAGGCCCTGTCGAGCGAGGTGCAGTCGATCACCACGCCCACGGCCGGCAAGCGCGTCTACCTCGACCCCAACCTGCTGCCGCTGGTGCGCGGCAAGCGCGTGGTGCTGGTCGACGACGCGGTCAGCAGCGGCAGCACGCTGAAGGCGCCCTGGCGGCTGATCGAGTCGCTCGACGCCGAGGTGCTGGCCTGCGGCGTGGCCATGCTGCAGGGCCGGCGCTGGCAGCAGACGCTGGGCCCCGAACGCGCGGCCCGCCTGGTGGGCGTGTTCGACAGCCCGCTGCTGCAGGCCGTGCCCGACGGCTGGGTCGAGCGCAGCTAGCCGCCCCTCGTCCGACGCGCGCAGGTGGTACGCAACCTGCTTGCCGAAACACGCCCCCTGGGGCGTATCTCGTTTCGTATACATTTTTGGTGCGCCGCAGCAACATCGCGCGGTGGCCGAGCCCTTCTGGAGTCCCCATGTCCTCGATCCCCACGACCTTCGCTTCCTCTTCCCTGTCGCGCCGCCGCCTGCTCCAGGCCGCGGGCGCCGCTTCGGCCGCCAGCCTGCTGGCCGCGCCGGCCTTCGCCCAGACCCGGGCCATGAGCATCACCCTGCCCTGGGTGGTGAACGGCTCCAACTACTGGCCGCTGGTCGGCAAGGAGCTGGGCTACTTCAAGAAGCGCGGCATCGACCTGACGGTTTCGCGCGGCAACGGCTCGGTGGCGGCGGCCCAGGCCGTGGCCAACAAGCAGTTCGATTTCGGCGTGGTGTTCTTCGGCGGCACGCTGGTCAACATCGCGCGCGGCCTGCCGCTGCAGGCGCTGGCCACGGTGGGTTACGACGCGCTGATGGGCAACCTGGTGCTGGCCGATTCGCCGATCCGCGGCCCCAAGGACTTCGAAGGCAAGCGCGTGGGCACGGTCGCCACCTCGGCCGAATCGCCCTACTGGAGCGCCTATGCGGCCAAGACCGGCATCGACCTCACCAAGGTCACGCGCCAGCAGCTCGACGCCCGCCTGATCGAGCGCGCGCTGATGGAGAAACAGGTCGACGCGATCACCGCCATCGGCTCCTCGAGCATCCCGGTGCTGGACTCGCTGGGCGTGAAGACCCGCTTCATCCCCTGGGCCAAGGCCGGCGTGCAGCTCTACGCCTCGCAGATCATCGCGCGCCGCGAGACCATCGACGCCGACCCGGGCCTGTGCCAGGCCATGGTCGACGCGATCCTCGAGTCGGCGGTCTACACGCTGAAGAACCCGCAGGCCTCGCTGGACATCCTCTACAAGGCACAGCCCGAGATCGCCATGGCCAAGGGTGGCAAGGAGAACGCCGCCATCGCGCAGGGCCTGGCACAGGCCACCATGGTCGCGCCCGAGGCGATCCAGAACGGCATGGGCTACAGCAGCATCCCGACGCTGGCCGGCATGATCGCGCTCGCCGCCAAGGCCGGCGCGCTCACGGCCGACGCCAAGCCGCTGCGCCCCGAGGACCTGGCGACCAACCGCTTCGTCGGCAAGATCAAGCTCAGCACGTCCGAGTGGGACGCGATCCGCAAGAACGTGGCGCCCTACAACGCCATGCTGGGCTCGTGAATTCGAGCGCGCAAGACAGCGCCTTCCGCCGCATCGGCCTGCCGCTGCTGTTCGCCCTCGGCACCCTCGCGCTGTGGGAGGCCGCGGTGCGTTTCTTCGCCATCCGCGAGGTGCTGCTGCCCACGCCGAGCGCGATCGGCGCGCGGCTGGTCGAGACCTTCCCGCTGCTGATGCAGCACGCCTGGCCCACGGTGTGGGAAAGCGTGGCCGGCTTCGCCATCGCCTCGGTGCTGGGCGTGGCGCTGGCCGCGCTGCTCAGCGCCTCGGGCCTGATGCGCAGCATGCTGTACCCGAACGTGGTGCTGTTCCAGCTGATCCCCAAGATCGCGCTGGCGCCGCTGTTCATCGTCTGGCTGGGCATCGGCTTCCAGTCGAGGCTGACCTTCTCGGTCTTCATCAGCTTCTTCCCGGTGGTGATCGCCGCGCTGGCGGGCCTGGACAACGTCGACAAGTCGCTGCTGCGGCTGTGCCGCGCGCTCACCGCCTCGAGCTGGCAGGTGTTCTGCTCGGTGCGGCTGCCGCACGCGCTGCCCTATGTGTTCAGCGGCATGAAGATCGCGACCACCTTCGCCATCATCGGCGTGATCGTGGGCGAGTTCATCACCTCGCAGGCCGGCCTCGGCTACCTCATCCTTTTCGCTTCCTCGCAGGCCGACACGGCGCTGATCCTCGCGGCCATCGTGGTGCTGTGCGGCTTCGGCCTGCTGTTCTATGGCGCGGTGGCGCTGCTCGAGCGCTGGACCCAGAAGGTGTTCGGCGAATGACGACGATGACTTCCTCCTCCTCCTGGCTGCAGGCCACCTCCGTCGCCGCCGACCGCGACGCCAGCTACCTCTCGGTGCAGGGCGCGCGCAAGACCTACGCCACGCGCAACGGCGAGGTCCACGCGGTCGAACGCGCCGACTTCGACATCGACGAGGGCGACTTCGTGAGCCTGGTCGGCCCCAGCGGCTGCGGCAAGAGCACGCTGATGTCGATGATCGGCGGGCTCGAGACCCCGAGCGCCGGCCACATCCGCGTGGGCGGCAGCCCCGTGACCGCGCCGCGCCGCGACTTCGGCTACGTGTTCCAGGACGCCACGCTGCTGCCCTGGAAGACGGTGTTCGACAACGTGCTGTTCCCGATCCGCACGCAGAAGCGCCCGGTGGCCGACTACCTCGCCGAGGCCGAGCGGCTGCTGCGCCTGACCGACCTCTGGGCCTTCCGCGACAAGCGGCCGTCCGAGCTCTCGGGCGGCATGCGCCAGCGGGTGGCGATCTGCCGCGGCCTGATCAACGACCCGCAGCTGCTGATGATGGACGAGCCCTTCTCGGCGCTCGACGCGATCACGCGCGACGACATGAACCTCGCGCTCGCGCAGCTCTGGGACCAGGTGCACAAGACCGCGGTCTTCATCACCCACAGCATCCGCGAGGCGGTGTTCCTGTCAGACCGCGTGCTGGTGATGAACGCGCGGCCCTCGCGCATCGTGGCCGACATCCGCGTGCCCTTCGCGCGGCCGCGCCGCGCCGAGATGCAGGAAGAACCGCTGTTCAACGAGATCTGCGGCTTCGTGCGCGACAAGATCCACGAAGGCCATGGCAGTCGTCAGCCCGCGTCCGCCTGAGGCGATCCGCACCGCCGACACGCCGCTGCAGGCGCTGGTGCGCGCGCACCGCGAGGCCGGCGGCGGCCGGCTGTCGACCGACGCCATCGTGCGCCTGCTGCAGGAGGCGATCGTGCGCGGCCTGTTCGCGCCGGGCCAGGCGCTGCGCCAGGACGAGCTGGCCGCGCTGTGCCACGTCAGCAAGATCCCGGTGCGCGAGGCGCTGCGCACGCTCGAGGCCAACGGCTTCGTCGAGCTGCTGATGAACCGCGGCGCGGTGGTCAAGGCGCTCACGCTCGACCAGCTGCGCGACGCCTTCGAGCTGCGCATGATGGTCGAGCCGCACCTGATGCGCACCGCCGCGCCGCTGCTGAGCGCAGGCGACCTCGACGAGGCCGAACAGCTGGTCGCGGCGATGGACGACGCGGGCCATGCCTGGGCCTTCAGCGAACTCAACGGCCGCTTCCACGACCTGCTCTATCGCGCGGCCGACAAGCCGCTGTCCAAGCAGATCCTCGCCATGCTGCAAGGCCACATCCAGCGCATGTCCTTCATGCAGCTCTCGCTCGCGGGCTTCAACCGCAGCTCGAACGAGGACCACCGGCTGATCCTCGCGGCCTGCCGCAGCGGCGACGCCGAAGCCGCCGCGCAGGCCGTGGCCGCGCATGTGGAAGGCGTGAAGGACATCGTGCTCGACCTGTACGCGCGGCATCACGCGCGCGGCTGAGGCCGGCACGCGATCAGGTCGACTTGAGGTGCCGGCGCTGGTCGTAGTTGGGCTGCGCCGGCAGGTCGGCCAGGTGCTTGGTGTCGGCCCAGTCCAGCACCTCGATCTGCGCCGGGTTCGCCGCGTCGGCGATGCGGATGCGGTTGATGCCCGCGTTGGGGATGTCGCTCTGGCGCGGGCCGTTGAGGCCCAGGCCGCGCGCGGTGCGCCACACCATGTCGAGCACGCCGCCGTGCGTGACCACCAGCAAGCGCCGGCCCGCGTGCGCGGTCGCGAGCGCGCCCAGCGCGCCCAGGATGCGCGCATGGAACTGCAGCGGCGATTCGCCCTCGGGCATGGCGTGGTCCTCGCGGAACTCCAGCCATTGCTCCCAGGCGCGCGGATGCAGCTCGCGGATGTCCTCGGCGCGCAGGCCCTCGACCACGCCGAAGTGCTGCTCGCGCAGCGCGGCCTGCGTCACCACCGGCAGCGCCAGCTGCTGCGCGGCGGGCGCGGCGGTCTGCTGGGCGCGCAGCAGGTCGCTGCAGAAGAGCAGGTCGACCGGCTCGCCCGCCAGCCGCAGGCCGAGCCGGCGCGCCTGCTCGTGGCCGGTGTCGTTGAGCGGGATGTCGATGTGGCCCTGGAAGCGCAGTTCGCGGTTCCAGTCGGTCTCGCCGTGGCGGATCAGGATGAAGTCGGTGGGGGTGGAAGGCGGTGTGGATGTGGTCATGGCTGCGGGCTATTGTCTCCGCATCGCATGCAGACCCCGCGGCTTCGCGGACAATGGCGCGATGCCCCGTCTAGTCCTCTTGCCCGGCCTCGCCTGCGACGAGCGCCTCTGGCAGGCCCAGCGCCCTGCCCTCCCGCCCCGCTTCGATGCCCGCGTGAGCGATGTGCATACCCGGCACGAACGCATCGAACACATGGCCGCGGCCGTGCTGGCCGAGAACGAGGGCCCGCTGATCCTGTGCGGCGCCTCGCTGGGCGGCATGGTCGCGATGGCCGCCGCGCAGCAGGCGCCCGAGCGCGTCGTCGGCCTGGCCCTGCTGGGCACCAGCGCGCGGCCCGAGACGCCCGAGATGTTCCAGCTGCGCGAATCGGCGATCGAGATGTTCGAGCGCGGCGAGGCGCGCGAACTGATCGAACTCAACGCCAACTTCGCGCTGCATCCTGCCCAGGTGGCCGACAAGGCGCTGGTGCGCCGCTACGTGGAAATGGTGCTCGACGCCGGCGTGACGCAGCTGGTGCGCCAGAACCGCGCCGCCATGCAGCGGCCCGATGCGCGCCGCCATCTGCCGGCCGTGCGCTGCCCGGTGCTGGTGCTGTGTGGCGACGGCGACAAGCTCACACCGCCCGAATGCAGCAGCGAGATCGCGGGGCTGGTGCCGCAGGCCGAGCTGCAGTGGATCACCCAGGCCGGCCACATGCTCACGATGGAGCAGCCGGCGCAGGTCAACGCGGCACTGCTCCACTGGCTGCGCCGCTGGAGCGCGGACGCCTGACCGGGCCCCGTCGGCCGGCGTTCAGCCGATGGCCGCGCTGACGCCGCGCGGGCCGTCGGGCCCGCCCAGCGCACGCAAGGCCGCGAAGCCGGCCACCAGCGCATCGCCATAGCTGTCGTAGTCGCGTTCGGCACTGCGCAGCAGCGCGTAGTGGGCGAACACGCTTTTTTCGCCCGTGCCCTGGAGGATCACCCAGCCGTAGCGGTGCTCCGGCCGCTCGCGCACGCTCAGTGCGAGGTCTCGCAGTTCCATGTTGACAACTCCCTGTCGATTCTTGTGGCGCACTTTTTAGCCGCTGGGCGCGGCGCCATCAAGGTCATCCTTCACGCTTCGGGCCCGCAGGGCCGTGCGCGCAAGGAGCGGGATCAGGTGCAGGCCATGACCGCGATGCCTTCGCGCTCGAGCGCGTCGCGGATGCGCCGCGCGAAGGCCAGCGCATGCGCGCCGTCGCCGTGCAGGCACACGCTCTGGGCGTTGACGGCGACCAGGCTGCCGTCGATGGCCCGGACCTGGTGTTCGCGCACCAGCGACAGGGTCTGGGCCAGCGACTGCGCCTCGTCCTCGATCAGCGCGCCGGGCTGGCCGCGCGGCACCAGGCTGCCGTCGGGCATGTAGCCGCGGTCGGCGAACACCTCTTCCACCGGCCGCAGGCCGGCCCGCTCGGCGGCCTGGATCATGCCGCTGCCGGCCAGGCCGAAGAAGCGCAAGGCCGGATCGAAATGGCGCACCGCGTCGCACAGCGCGTCGGCGAGCGCGGGCTCCTTGACTGCCTGGTTGTAGAGCGCGCCATGGGCCTTGACGTGGGCCAGCGTGCCGCCTTCGGCCTTGACGATCGCGGCCAGCGCACCGATCTGGTAGAGCACGCCGGCCACGATCTCCTCGGGCGGCAGCTGCATCGCGCTGCGGCCGAAGTTGGCGCGGTCGGGAAAGCTCGGGTGCGCGCCGATCGCCACCTTGTGGTCGATGGCCCAGCGCACGCACTGGCGCATGGTCATCGCATCGCCCGCGTGCCAGCCGCAGGCGATGTTGGCCGAGCTCACGAGCTTCAGAAGTTCTTCGTCACTGCCGGCGCCTTCGCCGAGGTCGGCGTTCAGATCGATCTGCATGGGATGCTCCTTCGAAACGATTCTGCGCCGAGCCCGGCCGGCCCGCGCGTCAGCCGGGATGCGGTCGGCCTGCGGGCCATCCGCCGGCCGCCAGGCCCTGCGCCACCTGCGCCAGGTAGCGCTGCTGCGCGGCCCAGGCCTGGGTCGCCTCCGCCGCGTCGGTCTGCACCAGCCGCAGCGTGCCGCCCAGCGGCGCCTGCGCGAGCTTCCAGAGGTCGGCCCGGATCACCACGCCGATGCGCGGGTAGCCGCCCGTGGTCTGGGCGTCGCCCATGAGGATGATGGGCTGGCCCGAAGGCGGCACCTGCACCGTGCCCGGCACCACGCCCGAGGACAGCATGTCGCCCGCGCGGCGGCGGGCCAGCACCGGCCCGTCGAGCCGGCTGCCCATGCGGTTGCTCTGCGGCGTGAGGCGCCAGGGCTCGCGCCACAGCGCCGCGACCGAGGTGGCGGTGAACAGCTCGCACTCGGGGCCGGGCATCACGCGCAGCGCGATCGCGTCGCCGAGGTCGGCCTGGCCTTCGAGCGTCCAGGCGGGTGTGCGCACGCCGAAGGCGCGCCGCGCACGCTGGGCCGCGTCGAGCGGACTCGGGCCCAGCGGCAGCCGGTCGCCCTTCTTCAGGGCGCGGCCCTGGTGGCCGCCGAAGCCGGCCTTGAGGTCGGTGCTGCGCGAACCCAGCACCGGCGCGACGTCGATGCCGCCGGCCACGGCCAGCCAGCTGCGCACGCCCTTCTTGCCGGCCGCGGCGGCATTGGCGCCACCCAGCACCAGGCGCTGGCCCGCCGCCACCGGCGTGCTCCAGCCGGGCCGCAGCGGCAGGCCGTTGAGCCGGGCGTCGAAATCGTCGCCGGCCAGCGCGATGCGCGTGTCGGCCTCGAAGCGGAATTCGCAGGCGCCCAGCGTGAGTTCCAGGCCCGCAGCGCCGTCGGCATTGCCGACCAGCCGGTTGGCCAAGGTGAGCCCCAGCGCATCGAGCGCGCCGCCCGGGCAGATGCCGCGCTCGCGGTGGCCATGGCGCCCCAGGTCCTGCACCGAGGCCAGCATGCCGGGCTTGAGGACGAGGATCATGGCAGCTCCACGCTCTCGACCACGAAGCGCACGCGGTCGCCCGCGCGCAGCAGCGTCGGCTCCTCGGCCGCGGGATCGAACAGGCTCAGCGAGGTGCGGCCGATCAGCTGCCAGCCGCCGGGCGACACCAGCGGGTAGATGCCGGTCTGCGCGCCGCCGATGCCCACCGAGCGCGCCGGCACCGCCGTGCGCGGCTCGGCGCGGCGCGGGGTCGCGAGCTCGGGCGCCAGCCCGCCCATGAAGGCGAAGCCGGGCAGGAAACCCAGCAGGTAGACCACGTACTCGCCGGCGCTGTGGCGGCGCACCACCTCGGCCGGCGTGAGGCCGGTGTGGGCCGCGACCTCGCCCAGGTCGGGACCGTGCTCGCCGCCGTAGGCCACGGGGATCTCGACGGTGCGGCCGTCGACGGCCGCGGCATCGAGCTGCGGCCAGGCGGCCAGCACCTGGATCTCGAGCTCGGCCGCGTCGACCTGCAGCGGGTCGAACAGCAGCGTGAGGTTGTTCATGCCGGGCAGCACCTCGTGCACCGCCGGCCACTGCATCGCCTCGCGCGCCAGGGCCCAGATCTTCTGCTGCTGCGCCAGCGTGGCCGGCGCCGGCAGCTCGCACAGCAGCGCGGCATCGCCCAGGGGATGAAGCCGCGGCGGCGTCATTCCCCGCCGAGACTGCGCACCTTGGCAACCAGCTTGTCCTGCACGAAGGGCGAGACGAACTTGTCGACCTCGCCGCCCAGCATCGCGATCTCGCGCACGAAGGTGCTGGAGATGAACTGGTACTTGTCGCTCGGGGTCAGGAAGACGGTCTCGACGTCGGGCATCAGCGAACGGTTCATGCCGGCCAGCTGGAACTCGTAGTCGAAGTCGGTCACGGCACGCAGGCCGCGCACCATGGCCTTGCCGCCGCGCGCCACGACGAAGTCGCGCAGCAGGCCGGCGAAGCTCTCGACCTTGACCTGGTCGCTGTAGGGCGCCACCGCCTCCTGCGCCATCTCGATGCGCTCCTGCAGGGAGAACAGCGTCTTCTTGTGATGACCCGCCGCCACCGCCACGATGACGTGCGAGAACAGCTGGGTGGCCCGCCGAACCACGTCTTCGTGGCCGAGCGTCATGGGGTCGAAGGTGCCGGGGTAGACCGCGATCACGCTGGACATCGTGCGAACTCCTTGTGCAGCCATTGCCGCATGAATCGGCGGATTATGCAGTCGGCGCTTCGGCCGCCCGGAGCAGGTGCGCATGCACCGCCCCGGCCTTGAGATGGCGGAAGCCCGCCAGGCCCAGGGCCGCGAGCTCCTCGTCGGGCCACTGGCGCGGCGCCTCGAGGTAGACCGCGCCGCCGGGCTGCAGCGCGCGCGCGGCCGCGCGCAGCGCCGGTTCGTAGAGCGCGGGGTTCTCGAAGGGCGGATCGAGCAGCACCAGGGTCAGGCTGCCGGCCGGCACGCGCTCCAGCGCGGTCACGCCGTGGCCGCGCTCGATGCGCACCGCATCGGCCGAGAGCTTGGCCTTGGCCTTCTGCAGCTGGGTGACGAGTTCGGGATCCTGCTCGCACAGCAGCACCGAGGCCGCGCCGCGCGAGGCCGCCTCGAAGCCCAGCGCGCCGGTGCCCGCGAAGGCATCAAGGCAGTGCCAGCCCGGCAGCTCGCCGCCGCCCGCACCGGCCAGGCTCGCGAGCCAGTTGAACAGCGTTTCGCGCACCCGGTCGGGCGTGGGCCGCAGGCCGGGCTTGTCAGCCACGGCCAGGCGCGTGCGCTTCCACTGGCCGCCGATGATGCGGACTTCGTGCGGGCGCTTGTCGTGTTTGGGGACCTTGGGGGTCGCGGATGTCGCTGGGGAAACCTTCTTCTTCATGCGGCGAGCTTAACGGCAGCCGGGCACCCTGCGCTCAGCCGGCCGACAGACCGTGCCGCAGCAGCAGCCAGGCGAGCAGCAGCATGGCGCAGCCGATCGCCCCATCGACCCACTGCCAGGCCCGCGGCCGCTCGAACCAGGGCGCAAGCAGCCGCGCGCCGAAGCCCAGCGCGCTGAACCACAGCGCGCTCGCGAGCGCCGCGCCGGCCACGAAGCCGGCGCGCGCCGGGCCCGCGTACTGCGCGCCGGTGCCGCCGACGAAGAGCACGGTGTCGAGGTAGACATGCGGGTTCAGCAGCGTGAAGGCAGCGGCCTGGGCCAGCACCGCGCGGCGCGAGGCGGCGCCGCGGCCCGCCTCGACCAGGCCGCCCTGCACCCGGCGCGCGCGCCACAGGCTGCGCAGGCCATAGGCCGCGAGGAAGGCCGCGCCCGCGAAGGCCATCGCCGCGGCCAGGCCGGGCCGCCCCTGCAGCAGCTGCGCCATGCCCAGCACACCGAGCGCGACCAGCAGCGCGTCGCCGAGCGCGCAGAACACCACGACCGCCGTCACATGCTCGCGGCGCAGGCCCTGGCGCAGCACGAAGGCGTTCTGGGCGCCGATCGCGACGATCAGCACCAGGCTCATGGCGAAGCCGTGCGGGAGGGCGGAGAGGGCGAAAGAGGACATGGGCTGCGAGTGTCTCGATGGCATCGCATGAAGGCAAACTAAGATGGCTTCACCTGGATTAGAGAAACTTAATACCATGCTCGACTACGCCGCCCTGCATGCGCTCGCCGCGGTGGTGCGCGAAGGCAGCTTCGAACGCGCGGCGCGCACGCTCCACGTCACGCCCTCCGCGGTCTCGCAGCGCCTGAAGGCGCTCGAGGAGCGGCTGGGCATCGCGCTGGTGCTGCGCGGCACGCCCTGCACCGCGACCGAGGCGGGCCGTCACCTCTGCCGCCATGCCGAGCGCGTGCAGCTGCTCGAGCACGAACTGGGCGCGCTGCTGCCCGCCCAGCCCTCGGTCGACGCGGAACGCATGACGGTGCGCATCGCGGTCAATGCCGACAGCCTGGCCACCTGGTTCGTGCCCGCGATGGCGGCCTTCGCGGGGCAGACGCCGGTGTTGCTCGACGTGGGCGTCGACGACCAGGATCACACGGCCGAACGGCTGCGCAGCGGCGACGTGCTGGCCGCCGTGACGGCCATGGCCAAGCCCGTGAGCGGCTGCAACAGCAGCGCGCTGGGATCGATGCGCTATGTGGCGGCGGCCAGCCCGGCCTTCGTGCAGGCGCACTTCGCGGACGGCGTGCATGCGCGCTCGCTGGCGCGCGCGCCCAGCCTGGTCTTCGACCGCAAGGACCGGCTGCAGTCGCGCTGGATGCGCCGCCTCTGCCCGCGCGGGGTCGAGGCGCCGCGCCATTGGCTGCCCTCGCCCCAGGCCTTCGCCGAGGCGGCCTGCGCGGGGATGGGCTGGGGCATGCACCCGCGCAGCCTGATCGCGCAGGCGCTGCGCGAGGGCACGCTGGTCGAGCTGGTGCCCGACACGCCGATGTCGGTGCCGCTCTACTGGCAGCAGGCGCGCGGCGCGCCGCCGCTGCTCAAGCGGCTGGCCGAGGCGGTGTTCCAGGCGGCGCGCAGCGGGCCGCACGCGCTGGACTGATCCGTCAGGGCTTGGCGCCGACCACCACCGTCACCATGCGCTGCGGTTGCAGCTTGCGCGCGAAGGCGGCCTTGACGTCGGCCACGGTCACGGCGTTCATGCGCGCGGTCCAGGTGTCGAGGTAGTCCAGCGGCAGGTCGTTCCAGGCGATGTTGGCCACGTTGCCCAGCAGCTTGCGGTTGCTGTCGAGCAGCAGCGGGAAGCCGCCGATCAGGTTGTCCTTGGCCGCCCTGAGCTCGGCCTCGGTCGGGCCGTCGGC
The DNA here is from genome assembly GCF_014170375.1 of Variovorax sp. UMC13. GTDB lineage: Bacteria > Pseudomonadota > Gammaproteobacteria > Burkholderiales > Burkholderiaceae_C > Variovorax. Next base: position 219,958 of record NZ_LZZW01000016.1, read on the forward strand.
CACGAACTTCGCCATCACCTCGCGCGACACCTTCACGGCCTCGTCGGCCTGGTCGGGCCGGGTCTGGAAGCCGACGCGGAAGGCGCCCGCGTGCAGGCCGGGCGAGAAGCCGCTGTAGATGCCGTAGACCAGCCCGCGCTTCTCGCGCACCTCGTTCATCAGGCGCGAGACGAAGCCGCCGCCGCCCAGGATGTAGTTGCCGATGGTGAGCGCGAAGTGATCGGGGTCGCGCCGCGGGTAGCCGGGCTGGCCGATCATCACGTGGGCCTGGGCCGAGGTGAAGGGAATGCGCTCTTCGGCGGGCGCGCTCAGCGCCGCGACCTCGGGCACCGTCGGCAGCGCGGCGCAGGCGCCGTCCTGCACCGACAGCCGCGACAGCAGCCGCGTGGCGATCGCATCGGCCTGCGCGCGCGTGACCGCGCCGACGATGCTGAGCTTGGCGCGGCAGGGCTGGATCAGCTGCGCCTGGCGCGTGCGCATCATGTCCACGTCGATGGTCGCGAGCGTGGCCTCGGTCGTGTCCTGGCCGTAGGGATGGGTGCCGTACAGCGCCTGGGCGAAGGCGCGCGCGGTGACGGTGCCGGGCTTGGTGTTGGCCTCCTTGAGCGCGGCGACGATCTGCTCGCGCTCGCGCTGCCAGACGTCGGCCGGGAACGAAGGTTCGCCGATCTCGCGCGCGGCCAGCGCCACCGCCTTGTCGAGCAATGCCGGATCGGACAGCGTGCGCAGCGAGAAGCTGGTGCGCTCGGCGCCGGCGCCGGCGTCGAAGTTGGCGCCCAGGTCGGCCCAGGCTTCGCCCAGCATGTTCTCGTCGAGCGCCGGGCCGGCATCGCTGGCACGCACGCCCTTCTGCACCATGCCCGCGCTCGCGGCGGCCAGGCCGGCCTGCGCGGCCGGGTCGCGGCGGCTGCCGGCATCGAAGTCGACCTGCACGTCGACGATGGGCAGCGCATCGGTCGCGGCCAGGTAGACCTTGGCGCCGTTGGGCAGCGTCCAATGCTGGATGGGAATGGCGGCCTGGGCGTTGAGCGCAGCCAGCAGGCCGACGCTCGCGAGCACGGCGGCGCCGGCGATCTTCTTCATCATCATCAGGTTGGGCATGGGGCGGCGTCTTTCGTTCAGCGCAGAGCGCCCTCGGGCACGGCGGGATTGCGCGGCCGGCTGTTCTTCTCGGGCGGCAGCGGCCGCAGCGTGGCGACGGTGAGCTGGTCGTCGCCGAAGTACTTGCCGGCCACGGCCTGGACCTGCTCGGCGGTGACGGCCTGCAGCCGCGCGACGATGCGCGCGCTGGCGTCCAGCGGCAGGCCCTGCACCCAGTTGCTGCCCAGCTCACGCGCCTGCGCCATCACCGAGTCGAGCTTGTAGGTCTGGCTCGCGACCCATTGCGTCTTGACGCGGGCCAGCTCGGCCGCTTCCACGCCGTCGCGCGCCACGCGGGCCACTTCGGCACGCAGCGCGGCCTCGACCGCCTCGGGCGTCTTGCCGGCGGCCGGCACGCCGTCGAGTTCGAACAGCTGCGGGCCGCGACCGACGATGCCCGCATAGGAGCCGGCGCTGTCGGCCACGCGGTCGGGGCCCTGCGTCAGGGCACGGTCCAGGCGCGCGCCGGGGTAGCCGTCGAGCAGCGCCGACAGCACCACCAGGGGCCAGACGTCGCTGTCGCCGTCCAGGCTCTCGAGGCGCGGTGCGCGGAAGGCCAGCGAGACGTAGGCCTGCTCGGCCGGCGCCTTGAAGTCCACGCGCCGGATGCCGCGCTGCACGGGCTCGGTGCGCGGCTTGCGCACGGGCACGGCGCGCGCGGGAATGCGGCCGTAGTACTTCTCGGCCAGCGCACGCACGCGCGCGACGTCGACGTCGCCGGCCACCACCACCACGGCGTTCGACGGCACGTACCAGTCGCGGTGGAAGGCGCGCACGTCCTCGGGCGTCATCGCATCGAGGTCGCTCATCCAGCCCACCACTGGGCGCCGGTACGGCGAGGCGACGAAGACCGCGGCATTCTGCTGCTCGCCCAGCAGCGCGCGCGGCTGGTCTTCGGTGCGCATGCGGCGCTCTTCCTTGACCACCTCGATCTCGCGCTGGAACTCGATGTCGGGCCACTGGTTGTTAGCGAATCGATCGGCCTCGAGCTTCATCACCTGCTCCAGCTTGTCGGTCGGGATCTGCTGGTAGTAGCCGGTGGCATCGCGCATCGTGAAGGCGTTCTCCTGCCCGCCCAGCGCCGCCACCTGGCGCGAGAACTCGCCCGGCTTGAGCAGCTTGCTGCCCTTGAACATCATGTGTTCGAGCGCATGTGCGACACCGGACGTGCCGTCGACCTCGTCCATCGAACCGACCCGGACCCACAGCATGTGGACCGCGGTGGGCGCGCGGCGATCGGGCTGCACGATCAGCGTCAGGCCATTGGCGAGGGTGAAGGTCTGCGCCTTGTTCGCGAGGGCGGCGGGGTCGCGGCGGCGGCCGGCATCGAAGTCGACCTGCACGTCGACGATGGGCAGCGCATCGGTCGCGGCCAGGTAGACCTTGGCGCCGTTGGGCAGCGTCCAATGCTGGATGGGAATGGCGG
>NZ_LZZW01000017.1 GCF_014170375.1 Variovorax sp. UMC13
TGTCAAGCCTCGCCTGCCCATGAACTCCACCACCCACACCCCGCTCAGCTACAAGGATGCCGGCGTCGACATCGACGCAGGCGACGCGCTGGTCGACCGCATCAAGCCCCTGGCCAAGAAGACGATGCGCGAAGGCGTGCTGGCCGGCATCGGCGGTTTCGGCGCGCTGTTCGAGGTGCCCAAGCACTACAAGGAACCGGTGCTGGTGAGCGGCACCGACGGCGTGGGCACCAAGCTCAAGCTGGCCTTCGAATGGCAGATGCACGACACGGTCGGCATCGACCTGGTCGCCATGAGCGTCAACGACGTGCTGGTGCAGGGCGCCGAGCCGCTGTTCTTCCTCGACTATTTCGCCTGCGGCAAGCTCGACGTCGACACCGCCGCGGCCGTGGTCGGCGGCATCGCCCGCGGCTGCGAGCTCTCGGGCTGCGCGCTGATCGGCGGCGAGACCGCCGAGATGCCCGGCATGTACCCGGCCGGCGAGTACGACCTGGCGGGCTTCGCGGTCGGCGCGGTCGAGAAATCGAAGATCCTCACCGGCCAGGACGTCAAGCCCGGCGACGTGGTGCTGGGCCTGGTCTCCAGCGGCGTGCACTCCAACGGGTTCAGCCTGGTGCGCAAGGTCATCGAGCGCGCGGGCGCCGACCTGCCCGCCACGCTGGACGGCAAGCCCTTCCGCGAAGCCATCATGGAACCCACGCACCTCTACGTGAAGCCGGTGCTCGAGGCGCTGGGCAAGCACCCGATCAAGGCGCTGGCCCACATCACCGGCGGCGGCCTGCTGGAGAACATCCCGCGCGTGCTGCCCGAAGGCACGGCCGCCCACCTGAAGAAGGGCAGCTGGCCACAGACCGAACTGTTCGCCTGGCTGCAGAAGGTGGCCGGCATCGACGACATCGAGATGAACCGCACCTTCAACAACGGCATCGGCATGGTGGTGGTGATCGACGCGGCCGAGGCCGCCGCCTGTGCCGCCACGCTGCGCGCCGCCGGCGAGACCGTGCACGAGATCGGCACCATCGCCGAACGCGGTACCGGCGCAGCCGTCGTCGTCGCCTGACCCGCCCCGGCCGACGCCCCCCCGCCACGTGATCGAAGCCCCCGCCGCCGACCGATCCCGTCCCGTGGTGATTGCCAGCTACGTGCTGATCGCCGCGGCCCTGTTGCTGGTCATGTGGCAGGGCCTGCTGCCCGGCCTGCTGTGCGTCTGCATCGGCTTCCTGGCCACGCGCTGGTTCGCGCGCGTGATCGATGCCGGCCTGCGGCGCAGCCGGCGCGTCAAGACCCCGCCGCGCATCGGCGCCCCCACCTCGCCGACCGCGCGCACCGTCGCGGCCACGCTGGTGATGCTGGCGCCCATCGCGCTGATGGCGCTGGCCTTCTCCGAGGCGCGCGACTTCGTGCTCAACGCCTCCGAGCAGTACCGTGAACTGCTCGACTACATCGCGCGCACCGTGCTCGAGCTGCGGCTCAAGCTGCCGCCCGAAGTGGCGATCTACCTGCCCGAGGGCGCGGCCGAGATCCAGCGCGTGATCGCCGGCTACCTGCGGGCCCAGGCCGGCGCGCTGGCGCTCACCGGCCGCGCCTGGCTGGGCGGCCTGCTGTTCGCCTACGTGGGCCTGATCGTGGGCTCGCTCGCCGCCGTCGCGCACGCGGCCACGACGCGGCGCCCGCTGGCCCAGCAGCTGCACCGGCGCATCACGCTGTTCGGCGAGACCTTCGGCCAGATCGTCGCGGCCCAGTTCTGGATCGCGGCCTTCAACACCTTCCTGACCGGCATCTTCCTGCTGTTCCTGCTGCCGCTGTGGGACCTGCGCCTGCCCTACACGCCGGCGCTGATCACGCTGACTTTCGTCGCCGGCCTGGTGCCGATCGTGGGCAACCTGCTGTGCAACGTGGTGATCACGGTGGTCGGGCTCTCGGTGTCGCCGGTCACGGCGCTGGCCTGCCTGGGCTTCCTGATCCTGATCCACAAGGCCGAGTACGTGATCAACGCCAAGGTGGTGGGCAGCCGCACCCAGATGGCGGTGTGGGAGCTGCTGGCCGTGATGTTCGTGGCCGAGGCGGTGTTCGGGCCCGCGGGCCTGGTGGCGGCGCCGCTGTTCTACGCCTACCTCAAGAAGGAGCTTCAGGCCGCGCAGCTGGCCTGAGCCTTCGCTTTCTTCTCCCTGTTCCCGCGATGGCGGACGGGTCTTGTCTGGACGCCGTCACGGCGCCTTGCTACGCTTTGTGGACGGCGTACACAAATAACGCCGCATCCCACGCCCCACCCTCGCAAGGAGCTTCCATGTCTTCCTTCAATGCCTATCTTTTCTTCGACGGCACCGCGGCCCAGGCCATGCCCTTCTACAAGAAGGTGCTCGGCGGCAAGCTCGAGGTCATGACCTACGCTCAGATGCCCGGCGCCGAGGCCGACAAGCTGTCGGCCACCTCGGCGGCGCGCGTGATGCATGCCTGCCTGAGCTTCGACCACGGCGTGCTGATGGCATCGGACGACATGGAGGGCAAGCCCTACGACCCGATGAAGGGCTTCTCGCTCACGCTCAATTACGACGAGGTGCCCGAGGCCGAGCGCGTGTTCAACGCGCTGGCCGAGGGCGGCACCGTCACGATGCCGCTGGCCAAGACCTTCTGGGCCGAGCGCTTCGGCATGTTCACGGACCGCTTCGGCACGCCCTGGATGGTCAACGCCGGCATGTCGAAGCCCGCGTGACGCCGCCGATCCACCTGCTGCTGCGCTGGCACTTCCACACCACGAGGAGAACTCCCATGGCCCGCTATGTCGATGGTTTCGTCGTTCCCGTCCCCAAGGACAAGCTGCCGGCCTATCGCCGCATGGCGCAGAAGGCCGGCAAGATCTGGCGCGAGCATGGCGCGCTGGAATACATCGAGTGCGTGGCCGACGACGTGAAGCCGGGCAAGAGCACCTCCTTCCCGCAGAGCGTCAAGCTGCAGGAGGACGAGGTGGTGGTGTTCTCGTGGATCGCCTACAGCTCGCGCAAGCAGCGCGATGCGATCAACGCCAAGGTGATGGCCGATCCGCGCCTGAAATCGATGATGGACCCGAAAGCCATGCCCTTCGACGCCCAGCGCATGTTCTTCGGCGGCTTCAAGACGCTGGTCGAGCTGTGATGTCCTGAATTGATCGACACAGGTCCGGCATGGCACGGACGGCGGGCTTGCCGCCCTGAAGAATAGGGCGCACCATCCCACCACGCCTTGTGCACCCTGCCATGAAAACCTGTCTCATAGTGATCGACGCCCAGGAGTCGTTCCGCCACCGCCCCTACAGCACCGAGCGCGACATGGGCGCCTACCTGGCGGCCCAGAACGCGCTCATCGACGGCTGCCGCGCGGCCGGCGTGCCGATCCTTCGCGTGTTCCACGTCGACGGGCCGGAGCGCAGCGACAACCCCTTCGCCCTCGCCTCGGGCCATGTGCGTCCGCTCGAGGGCCTGGCCGACTTCGAGCCGGCGGCGCGCTTCACCAAGCACCGGCACAGCGCGCTGGTCAACACCGGGCTCGACGTCTGGCTCACGCAGAACGGCATCGGCCGGATCATCGTCAGCGGCATCCGCACCGAGCAATGCTGCGAGACCACGGCCCGCCACGCCTCCGACCTGGGCTGGAAGATCGACTATGTGCTCGATGCCACGCTGACCTTCGACATGACCCAGCCGGACGGCCGGCCGCTGCCCGCCGCCGACATCAAGGCCCGCACGGCCACGGTGCTGCAGGACCGCTTCGCGGACGTCTGCAGCGTGGCGCAGGCGCTCGAACGCGCCGTGGCCTGAGGCCGCGCGCGGCACGCACGGTCTGGCCATGGACCCGATCCGCGTCGTCTTCGTGCTGCTGCCCGACAGCCTGGTGCTGGACTGGGCCGGCCCGGCCGAGGCGCTGCGCATCGCCAACCAGCTGCTGCGCGCCGCGGGCCAGCCGGCGCGCTTCGAGATCGCGTTCGCGAGCCCGCGGCCGACCTCGGTGGGCTCGGTCGGCATCACGCTGGCCGGCCTGTCCGCGCTGCCGCCGCCCAGCGAGCACCCGGGCTGGATCGTGCTGGTCGGCCTGCCCGGCGGCACGCTGGCGGTCGACACGCCCGAGGCGCAGGAACTGCTGCACTGGCTGCGAGGACAACGCTTCGAGCGCGGCAAGCTGGAGCTGGTCACGATCTGCGCCGGCGCCGTGCTGGCGGCGCATGCGGGCGTGCTCGCGGGCCGGCGCGCCACCACGCACCACCAGCACCTCGACGAGCTGCGGGCCGTGGAGCCGCGCTGCGAGGTGGTGGCCAACCGCGTGTTCGTGCTCGATCCGCCCCTCTACAGCAGCGCGGGCGTGACCACCGGCATCGACCTGGTGCTGCACCGCATCGGCGAACTCTGCGGCGAGGCGCTGGCGGCGCAGGTCGCGCAGACCCTGGTGGTCGCGCTGCGGCGCGGGCCGCAGGACCCCGAGCTCTCGCCCTTTCTCGCCCACCGCCACCACCTGCACGCCGCGCTGCATCGGGTGCAGGACGCGGTGAGCGCCCAGCCGCAGTTCGACTGGACCGTGCCGCGCATGGCCGAGGTGGCCCACACCTCGCCGCGCCATCTCACGCGGCTCTTCATGGCGCATGCGGGCGTGGCGCCGCTGGTCTACCTGCGGCGCCTGCGGCTGGCCTCGGCCCAGCTCGCGCTGCAATCCGGGGCCAACGTCACACGCGCGGCCGAGCTCTCGGGTTTCGGCTCCGACACCCAGCTGCGCCGCGCCTGGCGGCAGTTCGGCCTGGCCGGCTCGCCGTCGACGGCGGGCACGCAGACCCACTGAGCGGGAGCAGGCTCAGCGCGCGCCGCCGCTGCCTTCGGTCGCGATGGGCGCCGGGCCGGGCGCTGGCGCCGCGGCCGCGCGCAGCCATTCCTCGGTGTGTGCGCCCAGCGCATCGATCTGCAGCGCGATCAGGCCCAGCTGCGTGCGCACCAGCGCGACGGGCTCGTCAGCATCGGGTGCGACCGCCAGCGCGAGCGCCTCGCGCACCGGCTGGCCCGCCGCGCCGCCGCCGGCCTCGGGCGCGCCGCGTTCGAAAGCCGACGCCAGCCCGTCGAGCGCCGCCGCGCCGCCCTCGATGCTCTGCTGCAGGGCGGCGGCCGACTGCGCCTGTGCCAGCGCGATGCGGTGCGCGCCCAGCGCCGACACATAGCTCAGCAGCGTGTGCGAACGGATCAGGAAGCGCAGCGCCACGCCCGCGTGCGGACGCACCACGCCGGGCTCACGGAACATGTCGCTGACCGCGGTGGACAGCGCCGCATCGGCGTTGTGGGCGTTGCGCCGCGCGAGCCGGTAGGCCAGGTCGTCGCGCGCGCCCGAGCGGTACTGGGCGCCGATCTGCCGCAGGTAGGCGGCATGGGCGCGCATCGCGTCGGCGGCCAGCGCGTTGATGCGGCGCGCGGCCCAGTGCGGAAGCACCAGCACCATGGCCAGGCCCGCGAGCGCGCTGCCGATGGCGGTGTCGATCAGCCGCGGCCACAGCAGCAGGCCGCTGTCGCCGACCTGGTTGAAGAACATCAGCACCAGCAGCGTGATCGCGGCGGTCGCGAGCAGGTAGCGGCGGGCGCGGGCGGCGAAGAAGAACACGCCGGCGGCCACCGCCACCAGCGACTGCAGCCAGGGCAGCGGGAACAGCGTGAGCACGGCCCAGCCCAGCACCACGCCCAGGGCCGTGCCCGCCACACGCTGGCCCATGCGCGCCATGGTCTCGCCATAGGTCTGCTGGCAGACGAACAGCGTGGTCAGCAGGATCCAGTAGCCCTGCGCCGGGTGGATCCACTGCATCAGGCCGTAGCCGGCCACCAGCGCCACCGCGAGCCGCACCGCATGGCGGAACAGCGGCGTGCGCGGCGTGAGCTGGCGCCGCACGCGCTCGAGCGCATCGCGTCCGCTGCGCGGCGAGCGGTCGTAGAGGTCCATGTCGGTGCGCCCGGCCTGGGCCTCGGGCTGGCTCGCGCCCGCGAGCTGGCCGTCGAGCAGCGCCAGGTTGCGCGCCAGCGCCTCGACCGAGGCCAGCAGCGCGCGCCGCTGCGGCGTGTCGTCGCGCGCGCGTTCGTGCGCGATGGCGCTGCGCAGGTCGGACAGCGCCTGCACCGTCGCGCCGCCCACCACGAAGGGCTCGCGCCGCGCGATCGACAGCGCCAGCCGCTGGCAGGCCTCGCCCTGCAGCGCCAGCACGCGCTGGCAGCGGTAGAGCACGTCGCTGTGGAAGAAGGCGTCGGCCAGCGCGTTGTAGTCGTCGTGCGAGGAGCTGGCGCGCTCGTGCACGTCCTGCGCGATCAGGTAGAGCCCGCGATAGCGCGTGATGCGGCCGGTGGGCGCACGGCTGCCGACGCGCCGGAAGATGCTCTCCTTGGCCGCGTTGAGCTCGGCCACCACGCGGCTGTTGAGCTGCGCCAGCGACAGCCGCTTGCGCTCGATATCGACACCGCGCAGCGGCTCGAACAGCGAGGCCTTGAAACGCACATAGCCGCCCAGCGCATCGAACAGCCGCACCAGCAGCGCCTGCACCGGCTCGGCCGGGAACAGCGCGGCCCAGCCCACCGACCAGGCGCCGTACCAGGCCGCGCCCGCCAGCAGCAGCGCCACTTCGTGCCAGCGCGGCTCGGTGGCGGCCACGTGGTCGAGGCTCAGCGTGGTGTACATCGCCAGGATCAGCGTGGCGTGGCCGATGGCCTTGAAGCGCGCCTCGATCGCGCCCAGCATGGTCAGCGCGAAGGCCGAGAAGGCCAGGCCGATGATGAACAGCCAGGGCCGGCCGAACAGCGCCTCGATCGTGAAGGCCATGGCGGCGAAGCAGGCCAGCGTGAGCGCCTGCGCGCGCCAGCGGCCCTGCCAGCTGTCGTCGGTCTCGGCCAGTGCGCTCGCGATGGTGCCCAGCGCCAGCGGGATCAGTGCATGCGACAGGCCCGAGAGCACGCAGAAGAGCATCAGGCTGCCCAGCGCCAGCAGCACCCGCAGCGGCTGGCCGCCGGCGGCGAACAGCCAGCGGCGGGGCGACAGGGTGAGGGCGTGTTCGGTCATGGTGTCCTGCAGCAGGATGCGTGCCTGCCGCGCCGTGGCGCGCGGCCGCTAGAGGTAGCCGCAGAAGCGCAGCACGTGGCCGTCGGGCTCGCGGATCGCGAACTCGCGCAGGCCCCAGGGATGCGAGGTGGGCGGCTCGATGACGTCGACGCCGCGCTTGACGTAGGCCGCATGCAGGCCGTCGAGGTCATGGCCGACATGGATCACGATCTCGCCGCGCCAGGGCCGGGCCTCGCGCGTGTTGCATTGCCACAGGCGGATGTAGACCGGGTCGCCGTAGCTGCGGTCGCCCTTCTTGACCCGCGCGTAGCTGGGGGGTTCGCCCGCGATGAAGTCCAGCTCGAAACCCAGCACCTCGCTGAAGTAACGCGCCGCGCGCGCCGCGTCGGCCACCGGCAGCACCGGCTGCACGCCATGGAACTGGTGCCGGGTGCCGAGGTCGTCGGCCATCAGCTTCTCGCGCGGCGCAGCGCCGCAACCTGCTCGGCCACGGCATCGATGTCGAGTGCCTCCTCGGCATGCTGGAGGTAGGTTTCGAGGTCGCGCACCGCCAGCGCCGTGTGGCCCTGCGCGGCATGGGCCAGGCCGCGGTCGCGGTGCTCGGCCCAGGCCTCGGGCAGCAGCGCCACCAGGCGGTCCTGCACCGCGATCACGCGCTGCCAGTCTTCCTGCGCGCGGTGCACTTCCTTGAGGTTGCGCAGCATGCGCGCGATGATCTCCCGCGGCTCGGCCGCCTGCAGGTACAGGCCCAGCGGGATGTCGAAATCGCCTACCAGGCCGTTGCTGCGCTTGTAGGGCTCGAGGCGCTCGCTGAGTTCCTCGCGCGACAGCGACTTGCCGTTGAAGGGGTCGATCACCACCTGCCCCTTGGGCAGCGTGACCTTGATCATGAAATGGCCGGGAAAAGCCACGCCGCGCGCCTGCAGGCCCAGGCCCTGGGCCAGCTCCATCCACAGCACCGCCAGCGAGATCGGGATGCCGCGCCGGGTGCGCAGCACCGCGTTGAGGTAGCTGTTGTCCGGGTCGTAGTAGTCGTTGACGTTGCCGCCGAAGCTCAGGTCGTGGAAGAAGAACTGGTTGAGCGCGCGCAGCCGGGCCAGCGGCGCCGCGTCGGCCGGCAGCCGGCGCTTGAGACGGGCCAGCAACTGGTCGATGTCGCCCAGCACCTGCTGCACGTCGAGTTCGGGGTATTCGTCCTGGGCGAGTGCGGCCGCGGCTTCGAGCAGCGGGAACTGATCGTCGCTCTTGACGAGCGAATCGAAGTATTCGAGGGCGGTCGGCGCCGAGAAGCTGAACGTCATGTGGCTTTGTAGAGGAGCGCGCGGGGAGCGTCAAGGCGACGGCATCCCGCTGCGCGGGCTATCGCTTGATGAAACTGCGCAGCTTGATGCCCAGCAGGGCCAGCGCCGAGAAGTACAGCAGGGCCGCGGCGGCGATCAGCGCCGCCAGCAGCCCGATGCGCTGCAGCTTCTGGGCCCGCAGCGCGACCCAGTCGAAATGGTGCGCGCCCCAGTACAACAGCAGGCCCAGCAGCGCCGAGGCCACCACCACCTGGAGCACGAAGCGCAGCCACCCCGGCTCGGGCCGGTAGCTGCCGCGCCGCATCAGGCCCCACAGCAGCCACAGCGCATTGACCACGGCGCCGATGGCGATGGTGAGCGTGAGCGCCGCGTGCTGCAGGATCGGCACCAACACCAGGTTGAGCAGCTGGGTCAGCACCAGCACGGCCACGGCGATCCGCATCGGCGAGCGCATGTCGTGCTTGGCGTAGTAGCCGGGCGCCAGCACCTTGATCGCGACGATGCCGACCAGGCCCGCGCCGTAGCCCGCCAGCGCCAGCGCGATGCGCGGCACGTCGGCGTCCTTGAGGGCACCGTAGTGGAACAGCACCGCCACCAGCGGCCCCGAAAACACCAGCAGCGCGACCGCGCAGGGCACCGACAGCAGCACGACCAGGCGCAGGCCCCAGTCGAGCAGCGAGGAATAGCGGGCGTCGTCCTTGGCCGCGCGGGCCCCGGCCAGCTGGGGCATCAGCACCACGCCCAGCGCCACGCCCAGCATCGCGGTCGGGAATTCCATCAGCCGGTCGGCGTAGCTGACCCAGGTGACGCTGCCGGGCGCGAGGTGCGAGGCGATCTGCGTGTTGATCAGCAGCGAGATCTGCGCCACGCTCACGCCGATCAGCGCCGGCAGCATCAGCCGGACGATCTTGCGCGTGGTCGGGTCGGCCCAGGCCGCGCGCACCGCGCGCCAGCGCACGCCCACGCGCGGCAGCATGCCGATGCGCCGCAGCGCCGGCAGCTGGATGCCCAACTGCAGCAGGCCGCCGACCATCACGCCGATGCACTGCGCATAGATCGGCTCGATCCCCCAGCGCCGGAACAGCGGCGCGCCGATCAGGATCGACAGGATCAGCGCCACGTTGAGCAGCACCGGCGAGGCCGCCGGCACCGCGAACTTGCGCCAGGTGTTGAGCACGCCCCCGGCCAGCGCCACCAGCGACATGAAGCCGATGTAGGGGAACATCCAGCGCGTCATGAAGACGGCCGCCTCGTAGCCCTGGGCCGTCTGCTGCAGCCCGCTGGCCATGCCCCAGACCATCAGCGGCGCGCCCAGCACCCCGGCGATGCACAGCAGCACCAGCGTCCAGGTCAGCAGCGTCGCCACATGGTCCACCAGCGCCCGCGCCCCCGCGTCGCCCTGCTCGGTGCGCGTGGCCGCCAGCACCGGCACGAAGGCCTGGCTGAACGCCCCCTCCCCCAGCACCCGGCGGAAGAGGTTGGGAATGCGGAATGCGACATTGAAGGCATCGGTCAGCGCACTCACGCCGAACACCGAAGCCATCAGCAGATCACGGACCAGGCCCGCAACCCGCGAAGCGAGGGTCAGGAGCGAAACGGTGGAGGCGGATTTGAGCAGGGACACGGCGCGGAAGTGTAGGCTCCCCCCACCCCGCGCCCGGCCCGCAGGCCAGAAAAGGCGAAACCGGGCACCGGAGCACCGGGAGCGCAAACCCGTCGATACGGCCCAAATTTCCCCAGCGAAAGTCCAGGGACACCGCGGAACCGGCTTCGCCGGGCCGCTGGTGTCGCCCCCGGAGGGGGAAGGCGAAGCGACACGAAGTGCGCGAGCCCTCGGGGGCGGGCTATAATGTTTGGCTTTGCTGCATCATCCCCAGACACAAGGAACCTAAATCATGGCATCCGCAAAACCCAAAAAGAAGAACCCGCGCCTGGCGTCGGGCCGCAAGCGCGTCCGCCAGGACGTCAAGCTCAACGCCGCGAACACCTCGCTGCGCTCCAAATACCGTACCGCGGTCAAGAACGTCGAGAAGGCCGTGCTGGCCGGCGACAAGACCAAGGCCACCGAACTCTTCGCGAAGGCCCAGAGCATCGTCGACACCGTCGCCGACAAGGGCATCTTCCACAAGAACAAGGCTGCTCGCGACAAGAGCCGCCTGTCGGCCAAGGTCAAGGCACTCGCCCTGGCCGCACCGGCCACCGCCGCCTGACCCTGTCAGGCCAAGCCCGGACTGGTTTCCAGTCCGCCGTTTGACAGGGGTGCGCTGCAGCAAAGTGCAAAAAGTGAAAAACCGCCTTCGGGCGGTTTTTTCATTTCTGCGTTCCCGACAAACGATCAGAAGACCAGCTTGTCCCCCGCCGCGGCCCGGATTCGGGTGGCCGAGGCCTGGGCCCGCTGGCGGATCTGCGCCAGGTTGTAGGCCGTCAGCCGGCCGTTGCGCTTGAGGATGCGGCCGTCGACCAGCACGGTGTCGACGTTGCTGCCGGTCCCGCCCTGCACGATCGCGGTCTCGATGTTGCCGACCGGCCACATGTTCAGGTCCCGGGTCCGCACCAGGATGATGTCGGCGCGCTTGCCCTCGGTGAGCGAACCGGTGACCTCGGCCAGGCCCATGGCCCTGGCGCCGTTGATCGTCGCCATCTCGATCACCTCCTGCACGCCCACGGCCTGGGCCTTCTCGCTGGGCGTGTCGGTCCAGGGCACGCCCAGGTTCCAGGTGAAGCGCATCATCTCGAACATGTCCGGCGGCGCGATCGAGGTGGCGTCGCTCGACAGCGAGATCGTCAGCCCGGCCGCGCGCATCGCGAACAGCGCGGCGCGTGCATCGCCGGTGCTGCTCAGGCGCAGTTCGGAGTGCGTGGCGAAGCTCAGCGGCGTGCGGGTGCGCGCCATGGCCGCCAGGTCGGCCGGCGTGGCCGGCACGTAGTGGGCGATCATGAAATCCGGCCCCAGGTAGCCGCGCCGCTCGTAGTCGACCGCATCGACGTTGTTGGGCAACTCCTGCGGCGCGTGGATCGCCACCGGCAGCCCGCTGGCCTTGGCAAACTTCATCTCCTCGTGGAACACCGCATCGGTGCTCTGCTGCGGACCGCGCAGGTTCAACCCCAGGTGCACCAGGCCGTCGAGCGGCGAGCGCTCGCCGAACCACTCGCGCTGCACGCGCGGCAGGTCCTGGTAGCGGTTGACCTCCTCGGCCGGCATCTGGTCGACGTGGCCGTAGGCGTAGCGGGCGCGCAGCAGCGCCTGCCGGTGGGCGCGCAGCTCGGCGTCGGCATGGGCCGGCGAGCGCGTGTTGTGCGACCAGTTGTGCACGGTGGTGGTGCCGCCGTTGGCCAGCTCGGCGCAGCCCAGCAGCACGCTGTTGTAGAAGTCCTCGGCCGAATACAGCACCGAGGTCGCGCCCTTGGCCGGGTAGTAGGAGAAGCCGCCCTCGCGCGCGGTGAAGCTGCGGCCGATGGCGCTCCACATGTGGTAGTGCGAATTGACGAAGCCCGGCATCACGATCATGTCGCTGGCATCGATGACCTCGGCGCCCGGCGCGCGCAGGCCGCGCCCGATCTTCTCGATCACGCCGTCGCGCACCCACAGGTCGGCACGCGGCAGCACGCCCGTGGCGCGGTCGACCGTGATCACCGCGCCGTTTCGGATCAGGTAGCTGCCGCGGCGCGCGGCCGCGGGCGCCGTGCGCGCCGAGGCCACGCCGATCAGCGCCGGCGCACCGGTGGTCGCGACCGCCAGCGCGCCGGCCATGCGGATGAACGCTCTCTTGCTTGTTGTCATGTTCCGAGCCCCGTGATGGTGAAGAAGAAAAAAAGGGAGGCCCGCTCAGCGGACCTTGTAGAGGAAGGCCGCGGTCATCGCGAGGCCAGTGAGCACCACGAAGCCGCGCACCAGGTCGGGCCGCAGCCGCCGTGCGAGCGTGCCGCCCGCATAGCCGCCGAGCGTGGCGAACAGCGCCATCCACAGCGCATGCGACCAGACGATCGCGCCGCTGGCCGCATAGAGCCCGACGGCGATCAGCGTCAGGATGGCCGAGACGAAGTTCTTGATGCCGTTCATGCGGCCCATGTCGGTATGGCCGAGCGCGCCCAGCACCGCGAGCAGTAGGATGCCCAGGCCGCCGTTGAAATAGCCGCCATAGACCGCGACGGCCACGATCCCCAGGTCGGCGAGCCAGGGGCCGCGCGGTTTTGCATCGATGGAACGGCGCCGCACCAGTCCCGGCCCGATCGCGAACAGCAAGGTCGCGGCCAGCAGCAGCCAGGGCACGATGCGGGCAAAGGCCTGGTTCGAGGTCGACAGCAGCAGTGCCGCACCGGCCGCGCCGCCCAGCACCGACAGCACCGCCAGCCGCGGCAGCGAGGGCGACATCGGCCCCGACAACTCGCGCCGCATGGCCCAGGCGCCGGCCAGGTAGCCCGGCAGCAGTGCGGCGGTGCCGGTGGCGTTGGCCGACACCAGCGGCACGCCGACCATCGCCAGCGCCGGCAAGGTCAGGAAGCTGCCGCCGCCCGCCACCGCGTTGAGCGCGCCCGCCAGGGCCGCGGCGCCGCCGAGAAGCGCCCCATCCAGCACCATCACGATTGCTTCGCGCGCGCCGGCAGCGCCATGCGGTCGGTGCGCAGCAGCAGCGTGAGCACGATGCCGAGCGCCGCCAGCAGCGTGATCTGCACGATGCCCGCCACGCTCCAGCCGAAGCGCGCCGCGATGCCGCCGATGAGGAAGCCCGCAAACGCGCCGGCCCCGTAGAGCGTCGTCACGAACACGCCCGTGGCGCGGTTGGTGAGCGCGGCCCGCACGGCCTTGATGTGGTAGCCGGCCAGGTTCACGTACAGCACGCCGCTCACCACGAAGCCCCAGGCGAAGGACAGCACCGACTGCACGCCGATGCCGGTCGGGCCCGAGAACATCAGGAAGCCCAGCAGGCCGGTGCCGCCGAAGCTCAGCGACAGCACGAGCTTGGGATGGAAGCGGTCGCCGAGCCAGCCGCCGAAGATCGAGGCGAACACGCCGAAGCCGAAGATGCTCATCACGCGGCCGGTGTCGGCCGGCGTGTAGTGCAGGTGCTCGCGCAGGAAGGTCGGGTACATGCCCAGGTAGCCGTAGATGCAGAGCCCGCCGATCACGCTCATGCCGGTCAGCAGCACGGTGTTGCGGTTCCACATCGTCGTGGCGCCGCGCTCGTCGATGCGCGTGCCGGCGGCCGCCACCTTCTCGGTCATGCGCCGGCTCACGGTGACCGCGATCAGCGCCATGGCGCCGAAGCCCGCGAGGCCGAAGGCCAGCAGCGGCAGCCGCCAGTCGCGCTCGGCGCCGATCAGGTGGCCGCCCAGCAGCGGCCCGACGATGGCGCCGATGCCGAAGGAGAAGTTGATCGCACCCACGGCCGTGGCCCGGTAGCGCGCGAAGTAGCTGGCGGCGATCGCGATCACCACCGTGAGCTGCATGGCCTCGCCGATGCCGGTGGCGGCGCGGTAGAGGATCATGTCGGCGAAGCCGTGCGAGTAGGCGGTCAGCAGCGTGCCGGCCGAGAAGATCGCGATGCCGATCTGCAGCACCGCCTTGCGCGACAGCCGCGCCAGCAGGTAGCCGGTGGGCACGCCGGCCACGGCCATGCCCAGCGTGAAGATGGTCGACAGCAGGCCGGTGTCGGCCAGGCCGAAGCCGAACTCGCGGCGCACGTCGGCCGCGATCAGCGGAAAGATCTGCCGGTCCATCGCGTTGAGCGCGTACGAGGCCAGCAGCACCAGGAACATGCCGATCTCCAGCGCGGTGATGGGCGCCTCGCGGCGCGCATCGCCGGCCGAGGGAAGGGCCGAGGTTGAGGATTGCACGGTTTGTCTCCTTCTCGCCGGGCGAGAAATCTGTCTGTTGTTGCTTCTTCTGGAAAGGTCGCCGGCGGCGCCGCGCCGGCGAAGGGTTCAGGCCGCGTTGCGCGCGGCGCCGTACCAGTCGAGGATCTGCTCGCCGGTCAGGAAGGCCACGTCCTCATGCGCCTGGATGTGGGCCAGCGCCTCGCGGAAGTAACGCAGGCGGTGCGGCGCGCCCATGATGTAGGGGTGCACCACCAGCGCCATCACGCGCGCCGAATCCTTGGCGTCGGCGTAGAGCTGCTCGAACTGGTCGATCGCGCGGTCGCGGTACTCGCTGGCCTTGTGGTGCTGGATCAGCATCATCGCCACGTCGTTGCACTCCTGCGTGTAGGGCACGTTGACGATGGTGCCGCCGTTGCGCGTCTTGAGCTGCACCGGCTGGTCGTCGAGCACCCAGTCGCAGACGTACTCGTAGCCCTGCTCGGCCAGGATGTCGGGCGTGTGCCAGGTCTCGGTCAGGCCTGGGCCCAGCCAGCCGCGCGGGCGCTTGCCGGTGTAGGCGCGGATGGCCTCGGTGGTCTTGGCGATGTCCTCGACCTCGTCCGGCACCTTTTGCATGTTGCGCTGGCCGAAGCCGTGGCCGATGAACTCCCACTGGCGTTCCTTGGCCGCGCGCGCGATCGGCTCGTAGGCCGCGATGGCCGAGCCGTTGATGGCCAGCGTGGCGCCGATGCCCAGCTGGTCGATCACTTCCAGCATGCGCCAGAAGCCCACGCGGTTGCCGTACTCGTGCCAGGCCCAGTTCGGGATGTCGGGCATCGGCGAGCCGCCGGCCGGCGGCGTGAGCACCGTGCGGGGCATGGTCTCGTCGATGTTCCATTCCTCGACGTTGACGATGACCCAGACCGCCAGGCGCTTGCCGCCGGGCAGCTTGAGCGCGGGGCGGTCGGAAATCGCCGAATACGAGATGCGTTCGAGTGGTTTCATGGTTGCTTGCTCCTGCTTTCGATGCGGTGACGGGGGCTCAGACGATCTCGACCTGCAAGGGCGCGAGGCCCTCGATGCGGCCGACCAGCCGGTCGCCGCGCTGCACCGGGCCCACGCCTTCGGGCGTGCCGGTGTAGATCAGGTCGCCGGGGAACAGCCGGTACTGTCTGGACAGCTCGCTGACGATCTCGTGCACGTTCCAGATCATCTTCTCGAGCACTGAATCCTGCCGCGCAGCGCCGTTGACCGTGAGGCTCAGCGCGCCCGAGCGGATGTGGCCGACCTGCGCCACCGGATGGATGGCACCGCAGGGCGCAGAGTGGTCGAAGGACTTGCCCTGCTCCCAGGGCAGGCCGCGCTTGTTGCATTCGCGCTGGCGGTCGCGCCGCGTCATGTCCAGGCCGGCCGCATAGCCGAACACGTGGTCGAGCGAATCCTCGGGCGACACGTCCTGGGCTTCGCTGCCAATGGCCACGACCAGCTCGAACTCGAACTGGAAATCGTCCGTCAGCACCGGGTAGGGCACGCGGCCGTCGGTCACGACCGAGTCGGCGGGCTTCTGGAAGAAGAAGGGCGGGTCGCGCTCGTCGCCCTCCTTCATCTCGCGGATGTGGGCCAGGTAGTTGCGGCCCACGCAGTAGACGCGGCGCACCGGGAAGCGCTGCTCGCTGCCCACGATGGCGATGGACACGGGCTGGACCTGCAGGGCCTCGGGGATCGGTGCGGGGGGATTTTTCGTTTCGGCGGACATCAGGTTTGTCTCTCTGGAAGGTTTGAGGAAGCGTTGCTAGAGTCTAGGAACGAGGCCCCCCGGCCTCAACGCACAGGCTTGCGCAAAGCTATGCAATCCTTGCGATCTTGCGACCGGCTCCCTCCATGCAATCAGCGCCCTCTTCCCTCATCGAACTCACGCCGCCCCGTGCCGGTGCGGCGCGTGCTGCGATCAGCAACTACACGATGGCGGCGCGGGCGCAGCGTGCCTACTTCGGCATCCACGACCAGAGCAACTGCCTGCCGAACCCGGTGCCGCACCGGCACGAGTACTTCCAGATCTACGTCAACACGCGCGGCGAGACCACGCACTACATCGGTGGCAGCCAGCGCCCCATCGCCGCGGGCACGGTGAGCTTCGTGCTGCCTTTTCTGGTGCACTACATCCCGAACGCGGCCGACGGCGTGTTTCATGTGATCAACATCAGCAAGGACTACCTGCTGCCCGCGCTGGACCTCGATGTGTTCGAACTGTCGGAGGTGCCGCTGTCGCGCGCGCCCGAGCTCGCGCCCTTCCGCTTCCAGCACTGCCTGGACTTCCGCTTCGACGCGCACGAAACCCTGCAATTGCAAGATCTGTGCGAGCGCATGGCGCAGGAGGCGCAGCGCCCGCCGGGCGAGGACACGGCCAGCCACCTGCTGATCCGCAGCCACCTGCTGCACCTGATCGGCATGGTGTGGCGCCGCTACGGCGAGGACTTCCGCGACTGCGAGGCGCGGGGCATGGCGCTGCAGTCGTACCGGCCGGCGGTGCTGCGCTGCATCCGCTACATCAGCCAGAACCTGGCGCAGGAGCTCACGCTGGGCGACGCGGCACAGGCCAGCCACGTCTCGGCCACGCACCTGGCCCACCTGCTCAAGGGCGAGACCGGCAAGACCTTCCTGGAGCTGGTGACCGAACGCCGCATCGAGCGCGCCAAGACGCTGCTGGTGTTCACGGCCGCCTCGGCCGCGGAGATCGGCGAGAGCACGGGCTTCGGCGAGCCCGCGCACTTCGCGCGCCGCTTCCGGCAAATGGTGGGCTCGACGCCCTCGGCCTACCGGCGCAGCTTCCAGCAGGGCGGGACGCGCACCTGGGAGGAGTGAGCGCGGGCGCTTCGCCCTTCTCGTGCCGGCCGGGCGCCCTCTTCTTCAGGGGAACGCGCCGGCCAGCCCGCCGCGAACGGTCGTCGTGCCTCCCGGGCCGATCTCCAGGTACGGCTCGGTGCCGCTCGCATAGGCCGGCCAGTCGATGGCCGCCGTGCCGGGCGCGCCGTGCTTCGCGAAGTGGGTCCAGAGGGTCATCGTGGCCGCGCTGACCGCCGCATCGTCGGGCCCCCAGCCGATCGACGCCGCGATGTCGGCGGCGTCGCCGGCCGTGCCGCTGACCCCATTGCCGTTCAGGTCGGCGATCGGTGGCTTGCGGCCATCGGGCGTGAGGACCAGTCCCATCGTGTAGTTGCTCACCAGGCCCAGCGGATAGTTGAACAGGTAGGGCAGCTCGCCGCTGTGCCCGCTCTGCACGCCCATCCCGGCCCAGCCGTCCGGGATCCGGCTGAAGCGGTAGACGAACTGCGGCGAGCGGTAGGTCGGCGTGCGCTGCGCCATGAAGACCGGCAGCGCGGCGCGCAGCGAGGGGTAGTCGCCCGAGGTGGCGCCGACCATCAGCGGCACGTCGCTGGGCATGCCGTCCACCATGTTCTGGCCGTAGGTCTTCACCAGGTGGCGGAAGTCCACATTGGGCCGGTAGGTCTCGCGCGGGATGCCGGCGTCGAGGTCGGCCTGGGTGAAGGCCGTCCAGGGCAGCGCACGGGCCTCGGCCAGCGTGCGCACCGACACGCGATCGAACATCGCCTTGCCGATCGCCTCGCCACCGGCCAGCGAGGCGGCCGCCGTGCCCGAGGTCGCGATGGCGTTCGCCCCGCTCTGCACGATCGCCTTGTGGAACAGGCCGGCCGCTTCGGGTGCGTTCATGAGCGCGTAGACCTTGCCGCCCCCGCCCGACTGGCCGAAGATCGTCACGTTGCCCGGATCGCCGCCGAAGGCCGCGGCGTTGGCCTGGACCCATTGCAGCGCCATCACCAGGTCCATCTGGCCGTAGTTGCCCGAGCCGCCATGGCCGCTTTCCGCGGAAAGCAGCGGATGCGCGAGGTAGCCGAAGGGGCCCAGGCGGTGGTTGACGGTGACCAGCACGACGTCCTTCGACGGCAGGCCTTCGGGGTTGTTGTACTGCCTGGAGTTCGCGGTGAGGATCGCGAACGAACCGCCGTGGAACCAGACCATCACCGGCAGCTTCGAAGCGTTCTTGGGCGCCGTCACATGGAGGTAGAGCGAGTCCTCGCTCATGCCGCCTTCACCCAGCGGCTCCAGCGTGGGATTCTGGGCCGACTGGTCCGGCCAGGCAGTCGCCTCACGCGTGCCGTTCCAGGTCCCGGCCGCCTGCGGCGGACGCCACCGGAGCGCCCCCACCGGCGGTTGCGCGTAGGGGATGCCCAGGTACTGCCAGGTCGTGGGCGAGGCTTCGAAGCCGCGCAGCCCGCCCCCTGTGGTCTGGACCTGATGACGCGCGCCGGTGGCACGCGCGAAGTGCTCCTGCGCGGCGGCAGCACCCTTCGCCGTGCGGGGCCGCGGGTCCAGGTCGGTGAAGGCCTTGGCCTCCTCGAGCGCCGCCAGCAGCGGCGCCAGGCTGGCGCGGAATGCCGCCGACGGCTGGCTGAAATCGATCGCCCGCGCGTGCTTCGAGACGATGTCCCGCACCGCATCGCTGAGCTGGATGCCGTTGTTCAAATCCCCGTCGACGTCCAGCGTCTGCAGCAGCACCAGCCGGTTGCTCGCCTCGGGCGCCGACGCGGTGCCCGCCTTGCCAAGCGCCAGGGGCGAGAGCGCATCGGCCGCAGGCGCCGAGCCCAGCGGCAGATCGCCGATCGCGAAGCGCAAGGTCTCGCCCGCGGCATAGCGGTAGCGGCCCTCGCCATCGGTCCGGCGCGCGCCGCTCACCGAACCGCTGTAGTCCAGACCGATCACCGGGCCGCCGGCGAAGGTCCCCGAGAGCGATGCCGAGGTGTCCGGCGGCGTGGGCGCGACCTCCGGTGGTGGGTCGGCCAGCGTGACCCCGCTCCTTCCCCCGCCGCCGCAACCCAGCAGCATCGCCGCACTGGCCAGAGCAGCAAGGCACATCGTCGTGCCGCGAAGGCACCGGCTTGAAGCCATTCGTTCGATCATGAAGTCTCCGTTTTTGTGGCGCGGCGGGGCACGATGCCTCGCCGCAAGGCTCAGGATGGGAATCAGGGGAAGACGGTGGACAGGCCCGAGCGGACGATCGGCGATGCCCCGAGCTCCACGTAGAGGTCCGTCGACGGGACATAGGCGGGCCAGTCGACCAGGCCGGCCACGCTGGGGCTGCCCGACCTCGCGAACTGGGTCCAGATCGCCAGGCTGTTCTCGATGGCCTGCGCGTCGACGCCGTCGAAGCCGGCCGAGGTGAGGATGTCCTCGGTATCGCCCGCGGAGCCGGTGACGCCATTGCCGTTCAGGTCGCCGATGGCCAGCTTCGAACCGGTGGCCGGGTCGGTCACCAGGTCCAGCAGATAGTGGGTGACGACGCTTTCCGGCGCATTGAACACATAGGGCAGTTCGCCCGCATGGTTGGTCTTCACGCCCCGGGCACGCCATCCGCCCGGCACCTGGCTGAAGAGCGCTGCGTAGTGCTTGCTGGCGCTGAGTTGCGCCATCCAGGGCAGCACGTTCCGGGCCGTCTCGATCGGGTCGGGCGTGTCGTTGGTGTTGACCACCAGCATGAACGGGACGTCGTTGTGCGTGCGCGACTCGAAGCTCACGCGCTCGCTGTGCGGCAGGTACCGGTTGTCGATGTTGGTGTATGGCACGAGCGCCGCGGAGGCCGCCACGATCTCGGTCCAGGGCCGCCCGCGCATCTCTTCGATGGACGCTGCGCCGAGCCGCTTCTGCAGCGCCAGGCCGATGGCCTCGGCCGAGGCCAGGGTCCGCGTGTCGCGGATCAGGGTGCCGCTCTGGCTGATCGCCTTGTGGAAGAGCCCCGCCGCGCTGGGCGATGCCATGAGCGACAGCACCTTGCGGCCGCCGCCCGACTCGCCAAAGATCGTCACGTTGTCGGGATCGCCACCGAAGGCCGCGATGTTGGCCTTGACCCACTTCAAGGCCATCACCAGGTCCAACTGGCCATAGTTGCCCGATCCGCCATAGCCGCTTTCCGCGCTCAAAGCCGGATGGGCGATGTAGCCGAAGGGACCGAGGCGATGGTTGACCGACACCTGTACCACGCCCTTGCCGACCAGTGCGCCAGGGTTGTTGAAAGGCTTGGTGTTGCCAGTCAACGAGGTGAAGCCGCCGCCGTGGAACCACACCATCACGGGCAGCTTCGAGGCGCTCTTGGGCACGGTCACGTGCAGATAGAGCGAGTCCTCGCTCATGCCCCCTTCGCCGAAACGCTCGAGCGCGCTGATCTGCGCGGACTGGTCGGGCCATGCCACCGCTTCGCGCACCCCACTCCAGGCTTTCGCGGGCTGCGGCGCCCGCCAGCGCAGGTCGCCCACGGGCGGTTGCGCGTAAGGGATGCCGAGGTACTGCCATGCCGCGGGACCGGCTTCGAAACCACGCAGGGCGCCCCCGGCGGTCATCACCACCTGGCGGGGCTTGGTGGCTCGCTGGAAATGCTCCTGCGCGGCGGCAGCCCCCTTCGCCGTGCGCGGCCGCGGGTCCAGGTCGGTGAAGGCCTTGGCCTCCTCGAGCGCCGCCAGCAGCGGCGCGAGGCTGGCGCGGAATGCCGCCGATGGCTGGCTGAAATCGATCGCCCGCGCGTGCTTCGAGACGATGTCCCGCACCGCATCGCTGAGCTGGATGCCGTTGTTCAGGTCGCCGTCGACGTCCAGCGTCTGCAGCAGCACCAGCCGGTTGCTCGCCTCGGGCGCCGACGCGTTGCTCGCCTTGCCGAGCACCAGGGGCGAGAGCGCGTCGGCCGCAGGCGCCGAGCCCAGCGGCAGATCGCCGATCGCGAAGCGCAAAGTCTCGCCCGCGGCATAGCGGTAGCGGCCCTCGCCGTCGGTCCGGCGCGCGCCGCTCACCGAACCGCTGTAGTCCAGGCCGATCACCGGGCCGCCGGCGAAGGTGCCCGAGAGCGAAGCCGAGGTGTCCGGCGGCGTGGGCGCGACCTCCGGTGGCGGGTCGGCCAGCGTGACCCCGCTCCTTCCCCCGCCGCCGCAACCCAGCAGCATCGCGGCGCTGGCCAGCGCCGTGAGCCAGAAACTGGCGGGATTGCGTCGGTCGGCCGAGGCCGCGCACTGGTTCATGGGATGTCTCCTTGTTCTGTTCAGTTCATGCGGCCCTCGCTCGCGCACGGCCGGCGCCACCTGCGGATGGCACGGCGTGATAATTCCACTGAATTAATTCACTTGAATTAGAGATA
This sequence comes from Variovorax sp. UMC13, assembly GCF_014170375.1. Taxonomy (GTDB): domain Bacteria; phylum Pseudomonadota; class Gammaproteobacteria; order Burkholderiales; family Burkholderiaceae_C; genus Variovorax. Next base: position 21,337 of record NZ_LZZW01000017.1, read on the forward strand.
ACCCTGGCTGGCGATGCGTAGACAATCGGCGACCCATGCGAACCCCTTCCGTTCCCGCGAGCGCCAAAGGCGACGAGGCCGCCAGCGCAGGCACCCGCGAGCGTCTGTTGCTCGAGGCCATGCGTCTGTTCGCGCAGGAGGGAATGAATGGGGTCTCCCTGCGCCGCATCGTCGCGGCCGCGGGCGCGGCCAACCTGTCCGCGCTGCACTACCACTTCGGCAACCGCGCACGGGTGGTGGAAGAGGTCACGCAGATGCTCAAGCGCATCCTGGTGCCGCGCTGCTGCACCCGGCTGGAGGCGCTGGGCGAGCGCGAGCACAGCGTGCGCGACGTGCTGGACGCCGCCTTCGGCCCGATGATCGACATGCTCGGCGAGCCGGGCCTGGGCCGCGACGCCGTGTGCTTCATCGGCCGGCTGGGCTGGGATTTCGGTGAGGAGGGGCAGCGCTTCTCCGCCGAGATGCACCGCGAGGTGCTGGAGATGACATTGCACCGGCTGCAGGCCCTGCTGCCCGGCACGCCGACGGAGGTGCTGCAGTTCCGGCTGCTGCTCACCATGAACTCGCTGTACTACGGGATTTCCTACCGCAGCTATGCGCTGCGTTCGCCCTTCGGGCCGCTGTCGATGGGGCGGCGCGGCAACGCGCAGCAGGAGCGGGCCCTGTTCATGGACTACCTTGAGGCCGGCATCCGCCACCCCTGAGGCGCCGTGCGCGCCGCGGCGCTCCGGCCCGCTACTTGGCGGCCGGCGGCGGCGTGTCGGGCACGAGGCAGGCCTCGGCGATCTGCAGGCCGTTGTCGCGCGCGAAGTTCATCACGAAGTCCCAGGCCATCACGTCGTGGGCGCGTAGGTCGGCATGGACGATCACGCACTTGACGCCGCCGATCGAGGTCGGCACGCACCAGGGCGAATAGCTCAGGTGGCTGCCCGGGGTCGCGCCGCCCGGGCGGAAGGGGCTCATCACCCCGGCCAGGCGCTCGGCCCAGTCGCTGGGACGGAACGTACGGCCATCGGCCGTGATGCCCTGGATGAAAACTTCTTTGGCGTTGGGAGAAATCATCTTGGGAGGAAAGCGGCTGGCAATGGTGCTGCAGCGCACAACGATTCTATCCGGCGGCCCGGCCCGCCGGATGCGGGACGACATTGCTGCGATGCGGAATCAGCAACAACCCGGTCAACACCGCGGCCTAGAATCCCCTTCCCTTTCCCGGAGAACCGCATGAGCGCCATTGCCGAACCCACGTCGCCCCACGTCATGAACACCTACGGCCGCCTGCCGATCGCGTTGTCGCACGGCCAGGGCTGCCGAGTCTGGGACACGAACGGCCGCGTCTACCTCGACGGGCTGGGCGGCATCGCCGTGAACACCCTGGGCCACAACCACCCCGAACTGGTGCCCGCGCTGCAGGACCAGATCGCCAAGCTGATCCACAGCTCCAACTACTACCATGTGCCCGGCCAGGAGCAGCTGGCGGCCAAGCTGACCGAGCTGTCGGGCCTGACCAACGCCTTCTTCTGTTCCACCGGCCTCGAGGCCAACGAAGCGGCGCTCAAGCTGGCGCGCAAGTTCGGCCACGACAAGGGCATCGAACGCCCCGAGATCGTGGTCTACGAAGCGGCCTTCCACGGCCGCTCGATCGCCACGCTGTCGGCCACCGGCAACCCCAAGGTCCAGAAGGGTTTCGGCCCGCTGGTCGAGGGCTTCATCCGCGTGCCGCTCAACGACATCGAGGCCATCAAGAAGGCCACCGAAGGCAACCCCAACGTGGTCGCCGTGTTCTTCGAGACCATCCAGGGCGAAGGCGGCATCCACCCGATGCGCATCGAGTACCTCAAGCAGGTGCGCGCGCTGTGCGACGAGCGCGACTGGCTGCTGATGATCGACGAGGTGCAGTGCGGCATGGGCCGCACCGGCAAGTGGTTCGCCCACCAGTGGGCCGGCATCAAGCCGGACGTGATGCCCCTGGCCAAGGGCCTGGGCTCGGGCGTGCCGATTGGCGCGGTCGTGGCCGGCCCCAAGGCCGCCAACATCTTCGGCCCCGGCAACCACGGCACCACCTTCGGCGGCAACCCGCTGGCGATGCGCGCCGGTGTCGAGACCATCCGCATCATGGAAGAGCACAAGCTGCTCGAGAACGCAGCCAACGTCGGCGCCCACCTCAAGGCCGCGCTGGAGCGCGAGTTCGAGGGCCTGGCCGGCCTGAAGGAAGTGCGCGGCCAGGGCCTGATGCTGGGCATCGAGCTCGACCGTCCCTGCGGCGTGATCCTGAACCGCGCCTGCGAGGCCGGCCTGCTGCTCTCGGTCACGGCCGACAGCGTGATCCGCCTGGTGCCGCCGCTGATCCTCAGCGTGGCCGAGGCCGACGAGATCGTCGCCATCCTGGCGCCGCTGGTGAAGACCTTCCTCGCGGAGCCCAAGCCATGAGCACCTCGAGCCCCGCCGCAGCGCCGATCCGGCACTACCTGCAGTTCTCCGACCTCTCGGCCGAGGAGTACGGCTACCTGTTCGAGCGCGCCGCGCTGATCAAGAAGAAGTTCAAGGCCTACGAACGCCACCAGCCCCTGGTCGACCGCACGCTGGCGATGATCTTCGAGAAGGCCTCGACGCGCACCCGCGTGAGCTTCGAGGCCGGCATGTACCAGCTGGGCGGCAGCGTGGTGAACCTCACCACCGGCGACAGCCAGCTGGGCCGCGCCGAACCCATCGAGGACAGCGCCAAGGTCATCAGCCGCATGGTCGACATCGTGATGATCCGCACCTTCGGCCAGGACAAGATCGACGCCTTCGCCGCCAACTCGCGCGTGCCGGTCATCAACGGCCTGACCAACGAGTTCCATCCCTGCCAGATCCTGGCCGACATCTTCACCTTCATCGAGCACCGCGGCTCGATCAAGGGCAAGACGGTGGCCTGGGTTGGCGACGGCAACAACATGGCCAACAGCTGGCTGCAGGCCAGCGAGATCCTGGGCTTCAAGGTGCACCTGAGCACGCCCAGCGGCTACGAGGTCGACCAGTCGATCGCGGGCATCCGCTCGGCCGAGAGCTACAAGGTCTTCAAGGACCCGATGGAAGCCTGCCGCGGCGCCGACCTGGTCACCACCGACGTCTGGACCAGCATGGGCTACGAGGCCGAGAACGACGCGCGCCGCACCGCCTTCGCCGACTGGTGCGTCGACGCCGAGATGATGCGCGTGGCCCAGCCCGACGCGCTGTTCATGCACTGCCTGCCCGCGCACCGCGGCGAGGAAGTCGAGGCCGAGGTGATCGACGGGCCGCAGTCGGTGGTCTGGGACGAAGCCGAGAACCGGCTGCACATGCAGAAGGCGCTGATGGAGTTCCTGCTGCTGGGCCGTCTCACGGCCTGACCGGAGCGCCGCGGCGCCCGCTCAGCGGCGCTGCAGCAGCAGACGCTCGATCGCCGGCGGCAGCCCGGCGTTGGGCTTGACCGGCGGCGGCGCGAAGCTGCCCCGGGTCGCCTTGCCGGGCGCCAGGGCCACCAGCGACTCGGCATGCCGCACCGCGCTCGACACGCCATCCACCACCGGCACCGGCAGGTCGCCGCGCAGCGTGCGCGCCAGGCCCGCCAGGGGTGCGCCGGCCAGCACGACGACCTCGGCACCGTCCTCCTCCACCGCCCGCAGGCACAGTGCGCGCAGCGCCTGCGCATGGTCGGTCTGCACGCTGCCGATGCCGGGCAGCGGCTGGTCGAGCGCGCGGATGCTCGCCAGCCGGCCGACCAGGCCGTTGGCCTCGACCACCTCGCGGTACCAGGCGCTGATGCGCTGCGAGATCGCGACGATCGAGAAGCGGTGGCCCAGCAGGCAGGCGCTGGCCAGCGCCGATTCGGTGAGTCCGAGCACCGGCATCGGCAGCACCTCGCGCAGGCCGCCCAGGCCCGGGTCGCCAAAGGCCGCCACGATCACCGCGTCGTGGCCCTCGGCCTGCTCGGCCGCCACCTGCGCCACCGCATAGGCGCCGATCAGCGCCTCGAAGCGGGTCTCGATGTAGGCCACGCCGAAGGGCGCGGTCTTCATCGTGAGCTGGGTATCGCTCGCCATGCTGCGGCGCGCCTCGGCCTCGATCAGCGCGGTGACGCTCTCCGAAATGTTGGGGTTGATGATCAGCAGGCGCATTGCATTCACCCCGCGCGCCGCGCCGGCAGCAGCGAGGGCCTGCCGCAGGCCAGCAGCTCGCCGCGACCGCGCCGCGGATGGAAGTCCTGCCCGTCCCACACCACCTCGCCGCGGCTGATCGTGAGCCCCGGCCAGGCCTTCAGGCGCATGCCTTCGTAGGGCGTGTAGTCGACCGCGTGGTGCAGCTTCGCGTTCTCGATCACCACCTCGCGCTCGTCCCACACCACCAGGTCGGCATCGGCGCCGATCGCGATCGTGCCCTTGCGCGGATGCAGCCCGTAGGCCTTGGCCGGGCCGGTGGCGGTGAGGTCGACGAAGCGGTTGGCCGTCATGCGGCCGGCCAGCACGCCCTCGGACCACAGCAGCGCCATGCGCGTCTCCAGGCCCGGGATGCCGTTGGGGATGTGGCGGAACGAAACCTCTTCGCCGCCGGGCTTCTTGCCCTCGGGCGCGTCGAACTTGAAGGGCGCGTGGTCGGAAGAGAACACGGTGAACAGCCCGTCGTTGAGCCCGTCCCAGATCACCTGCTGGTTGGCCTTGTCGCGCGGCGGCGGGCTGCAGACGCACTTGGCGCCCTTGTAGCTGTCGTCGATGCCCAGGTCCTCCGCCGTGAGGAACAGGTACTGCGGGCAGGTCTCGGCGAACACGTTCAAGCCATGCGCGCGGGCCCAGCGGATCTGCTCGACCGCCTCGCGGCCCGACACGTGCACGATCAGGATCGGCACATCGACCAGCTCGGCCAGCGCGATCGCGCGGTGCGTGGCCTCGCGCTCGACCAGCATCGGCCGCGCATGCGCATGGAAGCGCGGCGCGGTGCGGCCCGCGGCCTCGAGCCGGCGCGTGAGCCACTCGATGCAGTCCGAGTTCTCGGCATGCAGCATCGCCATCGCGCCTTCCTGGCGCGCGACGTCGAGCACGTCGAGGATCTGGCCGTCGTCGAGCTTCATGTCGTCGTAGGTCATGTAGATCTTGAAGGAGGTGAAGCCCTCGCGGATCAGCGCGGGCAGCTCCACCTTCAGCACCTCGGGCGTGGGATCGCTCACGATCAGGTGGAAGGCGTAGTCCACATGCGCCTTGCCCTCGGCGCGCGCGCGGTAGTCCTCGACCGCGGCGCGCAGCGACTGCCCCTTGTGCTGCGCCGCGAAGGGGATCACGGTGGTGGTGCCGCCGCAGGCCGCCGAGCGCGTGCCGGTGTCGAAGTCGTCGGCCATGCGCTGGGGCGGCGGCATCGGCTGGTCGAGGTGGCAATGCGCATCGACGCCGCCGGGCGTGACGGTGCGGCCGGCCGCATCGATCTCGCGCGCGCCCGGCCCGAGGCCCGCGCCCAGTTGCGCGATGCGGCCGGCGCGGATGCCGATGTCGCAGTCGAAGGTGTCGGAAGCGGTCACGGCGCGCGCGTTGCGGATGACGAGGTCGAAGTCGGACATGGGAGGTGTGCGGGGTGAAGAAATCAAGAAGGGGCGCCCTAGAGGGTTGGACGGTGGGTCATGCCGCCATCCAGCCGCCATCGACCATCAACTCGGTGCCGGTGATGAAGCGGGCTTCGCTGCTGGCCAGGAACAGCACCGCGCGCGCCACGTCGTCGGGCCGGCCCAGCCGGGGCCATGGCGTGCGGCGCTCGGCGCGTTCCATCACCACGGGGTCGATGGCGCGGCCGCCGGCGCCGGTCTGGATCTTGCCGGGCGCGACCGCGTTGCAGACGATCTGCTGGGCCGCGTAGTCGGCCGCGACCTGGCGCGTGAGGTAGGCGGTGCCGGCCTTGCTGGTGCCGTAGGCCAGGTCGCCGGGCGCGGCGATGAGGCCGTGCTGCGAGGACAGGTTCACGATGCGCCCGCGCACCTCGTCGACCGGCGCCTGCCGCAGCATCTGGCGCACCGCCGCGCGGCAGCAGCGGTAGACGCCGCCCAGGTTCACGTCGAGCACGCGCAGCCAGTCGGCCTCCTCGAGTTCGAGCAAGGGCCGCGCATGGCGGATGCAGGCGTTGTTGACCAGCACGTCGAGCCGGCCGAAGCGCGCGACGGCCTGGTCCACCAGCGCATCGACCTGCTCGGTGCGCGCCACGTCGGTCGCGATGAAGACGGCCCGGCCGCCTTCCGCCGCGATCACTTCCGCAGTCGGCGCGCCGCCTTCGATGACCTCGGTCGTGACGTCGGCCACCACCACCGTCGCGCCCTGCGCGGCCAGCGTGCGCGCGATCGCGCGGCCGATGCCCGAGGCGGCACCGGTGACGATGCAGACCTGGCCGGCCATGCGTTGGGAGGATGAGGAATCAGGCATGGGCAGGATGCGACAGGCGCCGCGTGCGAGGTGAAAGGCCTTGGCCGTCACGCCAGCCGAGAAAGTCCTTGGCCGCGGCCGCGAGGTCGAAGCGCGGCGAGAAGCCGGTGTCGGCACGCAGGTGGTCGATGGCCATCGGTGCGCGGTCGTAGGGCGCGTAGTAGTCGACGTTGGCCGGCTCGCCCTCGCGCGCCAGCCGCCAGTCGAAGCCCGGATGGCGCGCGGCCACCGCGGCGCACCACTCGGTCATCGCACCGCTGAAGCCCGCGGCCACGTTGTAGACGGCGCGGGGCAGGTGCGGACGGTCGAGCAGCGCGCTGATCGCGGCCGCCACGTCGCGCACGTAGAGCCAGTCGCGCTGGCCCGCACGCGGCAGCACGACCGGCTCTCCGCGCTCGGCCAGGCGCAGGATCTGCAGCGGTGCGCTGAGCGTGTCGCGCACGCCGGTGTCGGCCTCCCAGGGGCCGAAGCAGGTGCCGAGCCGACCCACCACCAGGTCGAGGCCGTGCAGCGCCGCCAGCCGCAGTGCCGCGCCCTCAGCCGCCTGCTTGGAGATGCCGTAGAGGCCTTCGGGCCGCAGTGGTGTCGTGTCTTCGCTCAGCGCCTCGGCGCTCTCGCCGCTCGCACCGTAGACCGAGCCCGAGCTCGCATGCAGCACCCGCGTCACGCCGCAGGCCGCGGCGGCCGTGAGCGCCGCGATCACGCCGCCCACGTTGACGTCGAAGATCGCGCCCGGCGTGGCGCGCTCGCGCCGCGCATCGGCGGTGATCGCGGCCAGCGTCACCAGCCGCTGCGGCCGGTGCGCGGCCATGGCCTGCTGCAGCGCATCGGCATCGCGCACGTCGCCCAGCACCATCGCGAAGCGGCCGGGCAGGCCCTCGAAGGCCCGCAGCGCGGCCGGCGGCGGCGCGGCGCGGTCGAAGCCGACCACGTTCTCGCCGCGCCACAGCAGGTGCTCGGTCAAGGCCAGGCCGACGAAGCCGCAGGCACCGGTGACGAAGGTCGACACCTCAGGCCTCCGTGGCCACGGGCTCGGGGCGCAGCAGCGACAGGATGTGGCGCTTGGCGTCGTTGAACTCGGGGCTGGTCGGGTCGCGCGGGCGCGGCAGGTCGACCGTGATCATCTCGCGGATGCGGCCGGGCCGTGCCGACATCACGGCCACGTGCGTGCCCAGCGCCAGCGATTCGTCGATGCCGTGGGTCACGAAGACGATGGTGCTCTGGCTGTCGCGCCAGATGCGCACCAGCTCGGCATGCATCTCCATCTTGGTCTGCTCATCGAGCGCGCCGAAGGGCTCGTCCATCAGGATCACCTCGGGGTTCATGAGCAGCGCGCGCGCGATGCCCACGCGCTGGTTCATGCCGCCCGAGAGCTCGCTCGGGAAATGGTTCTCGAAGCCCTTGAGGTTGACCATCTCGATGAAGTGCTGCGCCTTCTTGCGCCGCAGTTCCTTGCCCACGCCCTGCATCGTGAGGTGGAAGGCCACGTTCTCCCAGACGCTGAGCCAGGGCATCAGCGTGGGCTGCTGGAACACCACGCCGCGGTCGGCGCCGGGCGCGCTCACGATCTGGCCGCCCACGCGCACCGTGCCCGAACTGGGCTTGTCGAAGCCCGCGATCAGGTTGAGCAGCGTCGACTTGCCGCAGCCGCTCGGGCCCAGCAGGCACAGGAACTCGTTGCGCGCCACGTGCAGACTCACGTTGTCGAGCGCCTTGACCGAGCCCTTGCGCTTGGGGTCGTCGAACAGGCGTGTCGCGCTGTTGATTTCGATCAGGCTCATCTCAGGCCTCCTTGGTGGTGCCGCGCTGCCAACGCAGCACGCGGGCGGCGATCAGCTTGATCGCCAGGTCGCTCAGGAAGCCGAGCAGGCCGATGCTGACCATCGCGGCGATCACGATGTCGTAGCGCAGGAAGTAGTACGAATCCCAGAGCACGTAGCCCACGCCGCTCTTCACCGCCACCATCTCGGCGGTGACGGTCAGCATCCAGGCCGAGCCGATCGCGATGCGCAGGCCCGAGAAGATGCTCGGCAGCGCGGCCGGGAACACGATGTAGCGCAGCAGCTTGCCCGGCGTGCCGCCGGTCATGGCGCCGGCGCGCAGCAGGTTGCGGTCGCAGCCCTTCACGCCGTGGATGGTGCTCAGCAGCACCGGGAAGAAGGAACCCAGGAAGACCAGGAAGATGGCAGGCTTGTCGGCGATGCCGAACCAGATGATGGCCAGCGGAATCCACGACACCGGCGGCACCGGCCGCAGGATCTGCAGCACCGGCTCGATCAGCCGCTCCACCGTGCGCGACCAGCCGATCGCCATGCCGATGCCCACGCCCAGCACCGTCGAGATCGCGAAGCCCGCGAACACCCGCAGCGCACTCGACGCCACGTCGTGGATCCAGTGCCCGCTGTAGGTCTGCGTGTTGCCGTCGGTCGCGAACACCCAGTCGGCCCAGGCCACCAGCACCTGCGACGGCGCGGGCAGCAGCGCGGGCGGCAACACCCCCGAGCGCGAGAAGATCTCCCAGCCCACGAGCAGCAGGACCGGCACGATCGCACGCTCGATGCGGCCATAGAGCCGCTTCCAGAGCGGAACGGCGGCCACCGGGGCCTGCGCCGCGGGGAGTGAAGTGGATAGCTGTGTCATCTGCAAAACCTTTTCTCTTTCAATGCGCAGCGCACACGCGCTGCGTCCCTTCCCCGCCCCTTCGCGGGCACCCGAGGAACCGGCTCAGCCGGGCCGCCGGGTGCGCCCCCTTGAGGGGGAGCGGCTACACGAAGTGAGCCGATCGGGGGTGGGCTAGAACCCCAGGGCGGACTTGGGCTTGCCCGTGACCGCCTCGAGGAAGCGGTAGTCCATGTTCTTCTCCACCGCAGCGCTCACGTCGGTGTTGATGTACTTGAGGTCGCGCATCATCTTCGCGATGGCCACGGCCGAGGCCCGGTGCATCTCGTAGTCGGGGTAGAGGTTCGCGACCGCGCCGGTGGCGACGGCCTTGTCCAGGCCCGTGACCTTCTGGATGGTGTCGACGAACAGGGTCTTGTTGCTGCTCATCAGGTCGTTGACCTTGACGATGGAGCGCACCGTCTCCTCCACGCCCTTGGAGCGCGAGGCGATCACGTCGGAGCGCGTCACGATCAAATTGGTGAGCTTGCCCGCGGCCTGGTCATAGGGGTAGGCGAAGAGCTTGGCGGCCTTCACTTCGCGGATCTGGGTGGCGAAGGGGTCGACCGAGCAGATCAGCTCGACCTCACCGCGGCGCAGCGCCTGCACGTGGTCCGAGGGGTTCGGGATGTTGATGAACTGCACGTCCTTGTTGATGTCGATGCCCTGCTTGGCGAAGGCGCCGCGCATGTGGATGTCCTGCGCATTGCCGCGCGAGGCCGCCACGCGGAAGGGCTTGCCCTGGGCCTTGTAGTCGGCGATCAGCTTCTTCAGGCCGGCCCAGTCGTTCTCGGCCAGCGGCAGGTCGTTGCCCACCAGGATCTGCGAGCCGCCGTTGATCTGGCCCGAGATCGCCACCACGTCGAAGCCCTTGTCGAGCGCGGTCGCGTAGTGCAGGTAGGTGACCTGGGCCACGTCGATGCTCTTGGACAGCAGCGCGGTCAGCACGTCGTTGCCGGTGTTGAAGGCGATGGCCTCGAGCTTCACGCCGGTGGCGTTCTCGGGCGTGAGCGCCAGCGGCGTGCAGTGCGCGCACTTGGCATAGCCGAGCTTGATCGCGTCCTGGGCCTGGCTGGCCATCGGCAGCACCGCGGCCGCCAGGAAGAAGAGTTGGGCAATGAACTTGAACATGGGTTCCCCGGGATGGTGGATGGCACCGCGATGTCGGTGCCTGCCCCTTGTTCAGCAAATGACGTGCCAGCTTTGTATCCAATCCATCCGGACGACCTTCTCCTCTGGGAATGCAGCGGACAGCGGCATCTCCTCTAGGCAACGAAGCCAATGCAGCGCACAGATTGGATACAAAGTTCCCGCCGATGGTGCGCGATGCACCGGGTCCTCACTCCCAGTAGCGCCGCCCCTCGCCACCCCACAGCGCGCGCGAGGCCGCCTCGGCCTCGGCGCAGACGGCCTCCATGTCGACCTTCGTCGGGCGCCCGTCCTCGACCAGCACCTCGCCCGCCACCACCACCATGCGCACGTCGCGGCCCTGGCCCGTGTGGACCAGGTTGCCCAGCGGGTTGACGTGCGGGCGCAGGTGCGGCCGGTTGGCGTCGAACACCACCAGGTCGGCCGCCTTGCCCACGGCCAGGCTGCCCAGCGTGTCGGCCATGCCCAGCGCCTTGGCACCGCCCATGGTGGCCATGTGGAACACATGGTGCGGCTGCCAGCTGTCGTCGACCTTGCCCTCCTGCACCCGCGCCGTGACCAGCGCCCAGCGCATCAGCTCGACCATGTCGCCGTGCTGCGTGTCGGTGGCCAGCGCCATGTTCACGCCCGCGCGCTGCAGCATCGGCGTGGGCGCGAGGCGGCCCGAAGTGGCGTTGCACTTCGGGATGTGCACCGCATGCGCCCCGGCCGCGGCCATCTTCCGTGCATCCGACGGCGTGACGTAGATGCAATGCCCGCCCATCAGCCGCTCGTTGAGCAGGCCCACGTCTTCCAGCACCTCGGTCGAGGTGCGGCCGCTGCGCTCGCGCACCCGGTCGACCTCGACCTGGCTCTGGCCCAGGTGGGTGCTGACCGTGAGGCCGTGCTGCGCCGAGGCGGCTGCCACTTCCTTGAGGAAGCCGTCGGAGCAGGTGTCGACCGCATGTGCCGCCAGGTTGACGCGCACGCGCGGATGGCCGGCCCAGCGTGCGTGCAGCGCCAGGCCGGCCTCGAGCGTGCGCTGGCCGATGGCCGGGTCGTGGTGCCAGTCGCCATGCGCCACGCGCGCGAAGTCCACGTCGTGGATGCGCCAGCTCGGGCACAGCCGCACGCCGAGCTCGACCACGGCCTCGGTGCTGACGTCGGCATGCACGAAGTTGTCGCCGATCACGGTCGAGCCGAACAGGAGCGCCTCCAGCGCGCCCAGCCGCGCGAGCGCGCGCGCCTGCGCGGGGTCGACTTGCGTGCCCTTGGGAATGCCCGGCGTGTACGAGGGCGCGAAGCCCAGGTCGGCCGCCACACCCCGGACCATGGTCAGGATGCCGTGGGTGTGGACGTTGACAAAGCCGGGCGTGACGAAGTGGCCGGGCAGGCGCAGCGTGCGCGTGGCCTGGTAGTGCGCGGGCGGCTGCGCATCGAGCCAGGTGATGCAGCCGTCGCGGATGCCGATGGCGCTGCCCCGGATCTCGGGGCGGGCCGGGTCCGCGGTCAACGCGATGGCGTCGAGCAGCAGCAGGTCGAAGAAGTGGGGCGTGAGGGGTGGTGCGGCGTGTTCCATGCCCTTGCCGAAGCAATGGGCATGCCGTGTTTTGTATCCAATCCTTGTGACGTTCGGCAGGCGCTAAGGATGGAACAGGCGGTCGTCGAACTGGAACGGGTTGCGCTCGACCGTCAGCACGATCGAGGCGAACCTTGCATGGTCCGGGTTGAGCACGAGGTTCGATTCCCCCGGCTCCACCGCCGAGGGAACCCACAAGCCGAGCGAAGCGCCCGAGGCCCGCCAACGAACGCCCGCATCCTGGGTCCAGGGTTCATCCTCGCGCCAGTGGGCCGGCAGGCTCTCGAGCGTTCGGACGTCGAGCAGCGCCGCATCGTCCGGCAAGTCCAGCCGAAGCAGCGCCTGGTTGCGCGGCTGCACGCCGTTGCAGTGAACGCGTTTCTCCAACTGGCACAGCGCTCGGCTGGCGCCCGCATAGACCACAGGCAGGCCGTCCGGCGGGGTGCGATGCCAGCGCCCGGATTCGAGCGTTGAGCCGAAGGCCAGCATGGGCAGCGTCAGCCCCTTGCTGCTGCCGATGCGCCAAACCGACGGCATCAGACGACGCCGCCGTACTCGATCGCGTTGAGGATCTGGCGCACCTTCGCGCCGCCGAATTCGTTGCTCGCGTATTCCACCGGGGCCTTGCCGTCGAGCAGGTCGTGCGGCCTGGTCATCCATGTCGCGCCGTCCTCGCCGAACACTTCAGCCGCGCGCACGAACAGTTCGCTCTGGCGCAGCATGCGCTCGGTCACGGCGGCATCGAGCGTCGTATGGGGCTTGGCGCGCGACAGCGTCGACGGCGTCACCTGCAGCGCGATGAACAGGTCCTTCTTCTTTTCCAGGCCGGTCGCCTCGAACCACTGCTGGAGCGCCGTCGCCGGCAGGCTCCTGGACGCCCAGTAGGCGGCTGCGTCGCGGTTGAGGGTGGGCGCCTCATGGTGAAGAAGCGTCGTGAAAAGACGCCTCTTCCGGCTGCCGGGCGCTACTTTCGCGGCGGTGAACGCACGCTCGAAGACGTTCTCGAACTTCTTCGCCATGACAACGGCCGCATCCTGCCGTTGCGCGGTCATGGGGGCCGGAGCGGCTTTGGCGACGGAGACAGACGTGGAGGGAGTCTTCATCCCCTCACGGTAGCACACTTGCAAATGCAATGCCATAGCATTGCATTTACACCTTTATCCGAGCAGCGCCTCCGCCAGGTCGATCTCCGGCTCCTCCCGCTCGTGCAGGTTGAGCGAGCGCTCGATGTGGTGCAGGTGCTCGGTCATGAGCGAGACCGCGGCCTTCTTCTGGCCGGCCTCGATGGCGTCGATCAGCAGCGCGTGCTCGTCGTTGGGACAGGCGGCCACGGTCGGCGCCTCGAAAGTCAGGATCGCGAGGCAGGTCAGCGGCGTGAGCTCGCGCATCATGCGCGCCATGATGCTGCTGCCCGAGAGCTGCGCGAGCTGCACGTGGAACTCGCCCGACAGCCGCACCGCGGCGCGCCGGTCGCCGCTGGCGTGGGCCTGCTGCTCGCGCTTGAGCAGCGCGCGCAGCTGCTTGACGGCGGTGGGCGCCTTGCCCTCGGCGATACGGTCGATCAGCCGCAGCACGATCGCCGGCTCGAGCGTGCGCCGCACCTCGAGCACGTCGTGCGCCTCGTCGACACTGGGCGTGGTGACGAAGGCGCCGCGGTTGGGGATCAGCGTGACCAGCTGCTCGACCGCCAGCCGCTGCAGCACGCCGCGCACCTGCGTGCGGCTGACCGCGAACAGCTCGGCCACGCGCTCCTCCGACAGCTTGGTGCCGGGCAGCAGCCGGTGCTCGACCACGGCCTCGTAGATGCGCTCGTAGATGTCGGCCTTGGACGCGGCCTTCGCGGCCGGCTGGGCCGCGCGCCGGAGGGTGGAAGAGGCCATGGTGTGGGCTTGCGTGCGAAAGGAAAAGCGAGGAACGCTCGGATGGTACCCAGAGACGGACTGCCCCGTGCAGGCCTCAGTGCAGGCCATGCAGTTCGGTGAACAGGCTGCCCCAGCCCTCGACCCGCCGCGTGTCGACGCCGCACAGCCGCAGCGCCTTCCACACCGCGGTGCTGACCGTGTCGTACACAGGAATGCCCAGCTCGGCTTCGAGCGCCGGCACCAGCCGCGCCGCGCGCAGGTTGGTGCAGAAGGTGGAGATGCACTGCGGCGACGCGGCCGCGAGTTCGCGCACCATGGCGCGGATCTCGTCGGTCGTGACCTCGGCGAACTCGAAGTTCACGTGGCGGCCCAGGTGGCGTTCGGCCACGCAGTCGTAGCCGCTGGCGCGGTAGTTGGCGACGATGCGTTCCTGCACGTCGGCCAGGTAGGGCGTGGCGAGCGCGAAGCGCTTTCGGCGCGACATCGCCATCGCCTCGTTGAAGGCCAGCACCGAGGTGCAGGCCGGGATGCCCGTCTCGGCGGTGATGCGCGCGCACAGCGCCTCGTCGGTATCGAAGCCGAGCCAGCCCGAGGAGGTGCCGTTCCAGGCGATCACGTCGACGCGCGCATCGGCCAGCAGCCGCGCGGCCTCGAGGATCGGCTCGATGTCGAACTGGCCCAGCGCCTGGCTGCGCAGCGAGATCTCGGTCACGCGGAAGCGCGCGAAATGCGCCGACACCTCGGGCAGGCCCGCGACCATGGCCGAGGTCAGCGGCTCGAGCGCGGTGTTGGACGAGGGCGTGAGCATGCCCAGCAGTACACGCTTCATGCGGTCAGACTTTCACTTCGCGGTTGAAGCGGTCGATGTACTCGGCGCGGCGCGGGTTGAGCTTGGCCCAGTCGACGCCATTCATCGCTTCGATGTCGGCGGTGTTCTTCGCATAGGCCTGCAGCCCTTCGCTGAACACGGCCTTGGAACTCACGGGCGCGACGAAGTACGGCGCGGCCGCCATGCGGGTCTGCACCTCGGGGCTCAGCGCGGCGTTGATGTAGGCCGCGGCCAGGTCGGGGTTCTTGGTGTTCTTCACGATGTGCATCACGCTCTTGATGTGGATCCAGCCGGTGTCCGGCTTGGCCAGCGCCACCGGCACGCCCTTGCCCTGCAGGTCGCCCACGTTGTTGTTGTAGTGGACCGAGATGTCGATCTGGCCCTGCTGGAACAGCGTGGCGAGCGAGCCCGGGTTGCTGGCCACCGCGCTCACGTTGGGCATCAGCTTCTTGACGAAGGCGAAGGCCGGTTCGAGGTTCTCCTCGCTGCCGCCGTTGAGGCGCGCGATCTCCACCATCCAGGCCGACATCAGCGTCGAGCCCATGCCCGCCAGGCCCACGCGGCCCTTGTACTCGGGCTTGAGCAGGTCGTTCCACGAGCGCGGCGGGTTCTTGATCTTCTCGGTGTTGTAGGCGATGCCGATGATCTGGCCCGACACGAACACGCCCAGGCCGCGCGGGTCGACCAGCTTGGAAGGCACATCCTTCAAGTAGGGCATCTTGTCGACCGGCACCTTCTCGAAGATGTCCTGCGACAGCGCGGCCAGGTAGGGGCCTTCGTCCAGGATGATCACGTCGTAGGGTGGGTTGGCCTTGGAGGCCACGAGCTTCGACACCGTGTCGACCGCCAGCGAAGACACCAGGTTGGTCGAGGCACCCGTGGCCTTGGCGAAGGCCGGCAGCAGGATCGCGCGGTGCGCCGACTCCCAGGCGCCGGGATAAGTGGTGGCCGAGATCGAACGCGATTGCGCATGCACGAGGCCGGTGTGGGCGGCCAGGTGGGCGGCGCCGAGGCCGGCCGCGCCTTGCAGCAGCTGGCGGCGGGACAAGGGGGTGCTGGAGGTGCTCATGGTGCGAATTCCTTGGGTGGTGCGGCAACGCCTGCGATCCAGGCTCGGCACTGCAGCGCAATCTTTGTGCCACGCCATGCCCTCCCCGGCCCGCGCCTGGCGCCGCACGCGCAACCCCCATGGCGGTGCGGCCGCATGCGCCAACATGGAACGAAGCGCACCATCTGTGCACAAGTTCTTTCGACATTGGCGCCAATTTTTAAAGTCTTTGTGGCCAGCACCGACCGCCATTGCGCCGACATCGCATGGCACGCTTCTTGAGACGTGAACCGCATCGCGACGTCATTCCGACGTTGCACCAGCTGGCCTTCACCCGCATGCAAAGTCCCGTTCGCGCGCCCGGCGTCGATGTCGTCCTCGACCAGATCCATCACCGCTACGCCGGTGCCACCGCGGTCGAGTCGGTGTCGCTGGCCATTCCCGCGGGCGAACTGGTGGCGCTGCTGGGACCCAGCGGCTGCGGCAAGACCACGCTGCTGCGGGTGGTGGCCGGCCTGCTGCGCCAGACCGGCGGCACGGTGCGCATCGGCACCGAGATCGTCGACGCATTGCCCACCAACGAACGCGGCGCGGGCATCGTGTTCCAGAACTACGCGCTGTTCCCGCACATGACGGTGGAAGCCAACGTGGCCTACGGCCTGCGCGCACGCGGCGTCGATGCGGCGGCCGCGCGCGCCACCGCACGCGAGATGCTGGCGATGGTGCGCATGGCCGACTACGGCCAGCGCTACCCGCGCGAGCTCTCGGGCGGCCAGCAGCAGCGCGTGGCGCTGGCCCGCACGCTGGCCGTGCGGCCGCGCGTGCTGCTGCTCGACGAGCCCTTCGCCGCGCTCGACAAGAACCTGCGGCTGGACATGCAGATCGAGATCAAGCGCATCCAGCGCGAGCTCGGCATCACCACCTTGCTGGTCACGCACGACCAGGACGAAGCGATGTCGATGGCCGACCGCATCGCGGTGATGCACGCCGGGCGCGTCGAGCAGTTCGACACGCCCGAGGCCATCTACGACCGGCCCGCCACGCTCTTCGTCGCGACTTTCATCGGCACCGCCAACCTGTTGGCGGGCCGCCTGGCCGCGGGCGAACAGGGCGGCTTCTCGGTGGCCTGCGAAGGCGGCGGCGCGCTGGCGCTCGAACGCGCCGCGCCCTGCTCGCGCAGCGGCGCGGTGGTGGTCGCGGCCCGGCCCGAGCACCTGGCGCTGGCCGAGCCATCCGATGGCGCGCTGGCGGCCACGGTCGAGATGGTGCTGCCGCTGGGCCCCTCGCTGGTCTACGAGCTGCTGCTGGGCAACGGCCGCACGGTCAAGGTCACGCAGCCGCGCAATGCCGAACTGCACCGCTATGCGGCCGGCGACCGCGTGGGCCTGAGCCTGCGCCCGGGCTCGCCCGCCGGCGTCTTCGCGGGCTGACGCGATGGCTGCCAACGCCGCCACCACGCGCTCGGCTTCCGCGCTGCCGCTGAGCCTGCCGCTCGGCCTGTTCTTCGTCGCCTTCGTGCTCGCCCCGATGCTGTTGCTGGCCTGGGTCAGCCTGCACAACGATCCCGAGATGACGCAGGCCGGCTTCGGCCAGTACGCCAAGTTCCTCACCGACGGCTTCAACCTCGCGGTGCTGGGCAACACGCTGTGGCTGGGCCTCGAGGTCACGCTGCTGACGATCGTCATCGGCTTTCCGCTGGCCTACCTCTACACCCAGGCGCCGGGCCGCTGGCAGGGCCCGCTGATGCTGCTGATCATCCTGCCGCTCCTGACCAGCTCGGTGGTGCGCACCTTCGCCTGGGTCGTGATCCTCGGGCGCCAGGGCATCCTCAACACCGCGCTGCTCGACCTGGGCCTGATCGCCGAACCGATCAAGCTGCTCTACACGCCCGGCGCGGTGGCGGTCGCGCTGGCGCAGATCGAGCTGCCGCTGATGGTGCTGCCGCTGATCACCGCGCTGATGAACGTCGACGCCAACCTGCGCCAGGCCTCGCTCGCGCTGGGCGCGGGCCACTGGCGCACCTTCTGGCAGGTGACGCTGCCGCTGTCGATGCCGGGCCTGCTCGCGGGCTCGCTGCTGGTGTTCGCCTCCAGCGTGAGCGCCTTCGTCACGCAGACGCTGGTGGGCGGCGGCCAGCAGATGTTCATGCCCTACTACATGTACCAGCAGGCCATCCAGGCCAACAACTATCCGTTCGCGGCCGCCATCGCCATGCTGCTGCTGGTGTGCGTGCTGGCCGTGGTGGTCGCCATCAACGCGCTCGGTCGGCGCAGCAAGGGGTTCGTCCATGGCTGAAGCCTTCGTCTCGGGCACGCCGCGCGTGCCTTCCGCCACCCCGCGTGCCGCCGAATCGCTGCGCGGCCTGGTCGAGCGGCGCTCCTTCTGGGCGGTGTTCGGCCTCTTGGGCCTGTTCGCGGGTGTGCTGCTGATGGCGCCCACGGTGGTGGTGCTGATCACCTCCTTCACCAGCGGCTACTCGCTCAAGTTCCCGCCGCCCGGCTATTCCAGCCGCTGGTACGCGGCGCTGTGGAACGAGTCGCCCGAGCTGATCGACGCCTTCGTGCTGTCGCTCAAGCTCGCGGCCATCGCCACCGGCGTGTCGATCATGCTGGCCGTGGCCGCGGCGCTGGCATTGGCCCGCCGGCGCGAGGCCTGGGCGCGCGTGGCCGAGTCGGTGCTGCTGTCGCCGCTGATGCTGCCCGCGCTGGCCATCGGCCTGTCGCTGCTGATGCTGTTCAACCTGGCGGGCACCGGGCTTTCGTTCTGGACGCTGGTGATCGGCCACGTGGCCATCACCACACCCTACATCCTGCGCACCACCTCGGCCAGCCTGCTGCAGATGGACGGCAGCCTGCTCGAGAGCGCGCATTCGCTGGGCGCCTCGCCGCTCTATGTGTTCCGCACCGTGACGCTGCCGCTGATCGCGCGCGGCATCGCGGCCGGCGCCTTCATCGGCTTCATGTACTCCTTCGACAACGTGGCGGTGTCGCTGTTCCTGTCGGACGCGCGCAGCGAGGTGCTGCCGATCCGCATGTGGCACATCATCGAATCCAACCTCGACGTGCGCGCCGCCGCGGTGTCGGGCGTGCTGATCGCGGCCACGCTGGTGCTGATGGTGGTGATGGAACGCGTGGCGGGCATCTCGCGCCACTTCCGCTGATGCGCGCCGTTTCAGGGCCGCACGCGGTCGCCGCCCCAGCGCAGCCGCAGCGCCAGGTACTCGGCCTCGCAGACGCCGTCGCGCAGCGCGAGTTCGAAGCCGGTCAGGCGGCAGAAGGCCTCGATGTCGTAGTCGCCGAGGTCGGTACGCCGCAGCCGCGCATGGCGCAGGCCCAGCACCAGCGTGCGCACGCCGCCGAGCTTGAGCGCGCCCGCGCACATCGGGCAGGGTTCCATCGTGCAGTAAAGCGTGGCGCCCTGCGCCGCCTCGGCGCCGTGCTGCGCGAAGGCATCGCGCAGGGCCTCGGGCTCGGCATGGGCCGTGACATCGCCACGCGTGACCTGCCGGTTCTGGCCACGCCCGAGCAGGCGGCCGTCCTTCACCAGCACCGCGCCCGTGGGCCAATCGCCGCGCGCATAAGCCTCGCGCGCCTCGGCCAGCGCCAGCTGCATCCAGCGCACATCGTCTTCGTTCGTCGTGTCGTTCATGGCGGTCGTCCGTTCACAGCAAATCCAGGAGCTTGTCCATGAGCAAGAAACGCACCCTTCTGCGCAACGCGCGCGCCCTGCTGGGCGATGCGCTGGCCTTCGACGGCCAGCCGCGCGACGTGCTGGTCGAGGGCGATCGCATCGCCGCGATCGAGCCGGCCGGCACGCTGGCCGATGCCGACGACGCGATCGACCTGAGCGACCACCTGCTGGTGCCCGGCCTGGTCAACGGCCACCAGCATTCGCACGAGCACTTCCAGCGCGGGCGCACCGAGAACCTGCCGCTCGAACTCTGGATGCACCTGGTGCGCACCCGCACGCCCGTCACGCTGACGCCGCGCCAGGTCTACCTGCGCACCATGATCGGCGCGATCGAGTCGCTGCGCACCGGCTGCACCACGCTGGTCGACGACACCGCCCTGGGCGGCGCGATCGACCGCGCGCGCATCGAGGCCGCGCTACAGGCCTACGACGACGCCGGCATCCGCGCGCTGGTGGGCTTCGCGATGATGGACAAGCCCATCGTCGACAACTTCCCCTTTGTCGAGCAGCACTTTCCCGCCGAGCTGGCGGCCGAGCTGCGCGCGGCCTCGCGCCCTGCACCCGAGGACCAATTGGGCCTGGTGCGCGAACTCGCCCGCACGCGCCATCCGCAGTCGAAGCGCGTGGGCGTGCTGGTGTCGGCCTCGGCGCCGCAGCGCTGCACCGAGGGCTTCCTGCGTGCCGTGCGCGGACTCGCCGACGATCTGGCCCTGCCCGTCATCACGCACGTGCAGGAGACGCGGCTGCAGGTGGTCACGGGCCAGCTCTTCTTCGGCTGCCCGATCGTCAAGTACCTGGACCGCATCGGCTTCCTCCAACCGGCCACCAGCCTGATCCACGCGGTGTGGCTCAACCCGCGCGAGATCGACGCACTGGCGCGCAGCGGCGCCACCGCGCAGCACAACCCCTGGAGCAACCTGCTGCTGGGCTCGGGCGTGCAGCCGGTGCGCGAGCTGCTCGACGCCGGCGTCAACGTGAGCCTGGGCTCCGACGGCAGTTGCTCGACCGTGACGGTGAACATGCTCAACGTGCTGGGCAGCGCGGCCGCGGTGTCGAAGCTGCGCGGCGAGGACCACCGGCGCTGGCTGTCGGCGCACGAGGCGCTGCATGCCGGCACGCTCGCGGGCGGCCGCGCGCTGGGCTTCGGCGAGGCGCTGGGCTCGCTGCGCGTGGGCGCCATCGCCGACCTGGTGGCCTACCGCACCGACAGCGTGACGTTCACGCCCTTCAACGATCCGGTGCGCCAGCTGGTCTATGCCGAGCGCGGCGCGGGCCTGGACTTCTCGATGGTCGCGGGCGAGGTCGCGATCGAGGGCGGCGTGCTCACGCGCGTCGACGAGGCCGCACTGCTGCGCGAGATCGAGCGCGAGTTCCAGGACCTGGCGCCGCGCTACGCACAGGCCGAGGCTGAGATGGCGCCGGTGCTCGCGGCGGTGGAGCGCATCCACCGCGAGGGGCTGGCCACGGCCATCGCGCCCGACACCTTCGCCGCGAGGCTCGCATGAGCACGCCGCGCGACTTCGCGGGCTACCGCGGCAACTACCCGGCCCTGCGCTGGCCCGGCGATACGGGCCTGGCCGTGTCCTTCGTGCTCAACGTCGAGGAAGGCGCCGAGCTCGCGCTGAGCGCGGGCGATGCGCGCAACGAGAGCCGCCACGAGGTCAACCACGAGGTGGTGGGTGCGCCCGACCTCTGCATGGAAAGCCAGTTCGAGTACGGCGCGCGCGTGGGCTATGGGCGCATCACGCGCATGCTGAGGGAGGCCGGCGTGCCGCTCACGCTCAACGCCTGCGCGCGTGCGCTCGAGGCCACGCCCTGGATCGCGAGCGATGCCGCGCAACAGGGCTTCGAGATCTGCTGCCACGGCTGGCGCTGGGAGTCGCATGCGGGCATGGCCGAGGCCGACGAGCGCGCCTTGATCGCGCGCTGCGTCGAGAGCATCCGCCGGCTGCACGGCCGCGCGCCCGTGGGCTGGCACACCAAGTCCTCGGCCTCGGTGAACACACGCCGGCTGCTGGCCGAGCACGGCGGCTTTCTCTACGACAGCGACGCCTACAACGACGACCTGCCCTACTACGTGCAGGCCGCCGGCCGGCCGCACCTGGTGCTGCCCTATGCCTTCGACACCAACGACATGCGCTTCTTCGACAACTTCGCCTATGTGCGTGGCAGCGACTTCGCCGACTACGCGATTGACGCCTTCGACTGCTTGCTGGCCGAGTCGCGGCAGGCGCCGCGCATGCTGTCGATCGGACTGCACACGCGCATCATCGGCCGCCCCGGACGCATCAACGGCCTGGCGACGCTGCTCGCGCACATCGCGCAACGCAGCGGCGCCTGGTGCGCCACGCGCGAGCAGATCGCGCGCCATTGGCTCGCGAACGTGCCGGCGGAGTCCGCGTGATGGAAGCGCCCCTGCACGAGATGGGCGCGCGTGAACTGGCGGTGCGCGTGGCCTCGGGCGCGTTGCGCGCGACCGAGGTGGCGCGCCACTTCATCGATCGCGTCGAGCGGCTCAACCCCGCGCTCAACGCCATCGTGCAGTTCGATCCTCGGCAGGTGCTGGACGACGCGGCCGCGGTCGAGCGCCGCCTCGCGTCCGGCGAGACGCTGCCGATGGCCGGCGTGCCCTTCACCGTCAAGGACAACCTCTGGGTCGAGGGCCGGCACATCGCGCAGGGCTCGCGGCTGTTCGAGGATTTCATCGCGCCGCGCGATGCCTGGGCCGTGGCGCGGCTGCGCGCGCGCGGCGCGGTGGTGCTGGGCATCAGCAACTGCTCGGAGTTCGCCTGCAAGGGCGTGACGTCCAACCTGCTGTACGGCGCGACGCGGCACCCGATCGATCCGACGCTCACGCCCGGCGGCTCCTCGGGTGGCGCGGTGTCGGCGCTGGCCGCGGGCCTGGGCCTGCTGGCGCTGGGCACCGACGCGGGCGGCTCCACGCGCCGGCCCGCGGCCCACTGCGGGCTGGTGGGTTTCAAGCCCAGCCCCGGGCTCATCCCGCATCCCTGGGGCTTCGCCGAACCCAACTACGGTCTGTCGGTGATCGGCGTGATGGCGCGTACCGTGGCCGATGGCGCCTGGCTCTACGACCAGCTGCTGGCCTACGACGCGGGCGACCCGGCGGGCGTGCCGATCGGCGTCGGGCTCGATGCCTCGCCATCGCTCGATGCACCGCTGCCCGGCGACCTGCGCATCGCCTGGAGCCCGCAACTGGGCTGCGACTTCGCGATCGACGACGACGTGCTGGCGATGCTGCAATCGCGTGTCGATGCGCTGCGCGCCGCGGGCTGGCGGATCGCCGATGCCGACCCGCCCTGGCCCGCCGAGGCGCGCGAGTACCCCCTGCTTGCGCTGCAGCAGGCCGGCCTGCATGCGCTCTACGGCCACCGGCTGGCCGAGGAACGCGAACGCATCGACCCGGTGCTGGTGCAGCAGATCGAGGCCGGCGCCCGGATCACACCGGCCGATGTGGCGCGCGCGCTGCGCCTGCGGCAGCGCATCGGCGCCAGCCTGGCGCGCTTCTTCGAATCCTTCGATGTGCTGCTGTGCCCGACCACGCCGGTCACGGCTTGGCCGCTCGACCAGCTGGGCCCGGCCACCATCGGCGGGCGCCCCGCCGGGCCGCGCGGCCATGCGGCCTTCACGCCGCTGTTCAACTACTGCGGCGTGCCGGCCTGCTCGGTGCCGGCGGGCGAAGTGCGCGGCCTGCCGGTCGGGCTGCAGGTGGTCGCGCCCTGCTACGAGGACGCACGCGTGCTGCAGTGCGCGCAGCACATCGAGACGCTCCTCTGACCAGGGTTTTTCCCCGCATCTTTACCTGCCGCCCCGATATGTGTACTGTGTCCACAAACCTGGAGACACGACCATGGCATACCCGGACATCGTCCCGCGCCCGACCTGGCAGGCGGCGCGCGACGAACTGCTCAAGGCGGAGAAGGAACTGACCCGCGCGCACGATGCGCTCAACGCGCGACGACGGCGCCTGCCGATGACCGAGATCACGCGCGACTACGTGTTCGCCTCGACCACGCGCTCCGACCTGCATCTGGTCGACCTGTTCGAGGGCCGCGACCAGCTCATCGTCTATCACAACATGCTCACCGAGCGCCACATCTGCCCGGGCTGCTCCTTCTTCAGCGACAACCTGATGAACGACTTCTCGCACCTGCATGCGCGCGACACGAACTTCGTGATGGTGGCGCGCGCGGGCGTGGCGCGCATCGAGGCGGTCAAGGCGAGGCTGGGCTGGACCTTTCCCTGGGTGTCGTGCGAAGGCACGACCTTCCACGAGGACTTCGTGACCGCGCAGGACAACGCGGCCTTCGGCCTGTCGGTGTTCATGCGCCAGGGCCCGCGCGTGTTCCAGACCTGGTTCACCTCGGGCCGCGGGGTCGAGGAGGCCAGCAACACCTTCAACCTGCTCGACCTCACGCCCTGGGGCCGGCAGGAAAGCTGGGAGGTCTCGCCGCCCGGCTGGCCCCAGGACCCGACCTACAGCTGGCAGCGGCTGCACGACGAGTACCCGGCGCCGAGCGCAACGCCCTGACACGGCGCTTTTCGTTCAGCGTTGGAAATAACCGACACCACGACCCATCGCGCGGCGCTAACTTTGGCGCCCATGAGTCAAAGAATCTGGGATATCTCCCCCCCCGTGTACGAGGGCGCGCCGGTCTTTCCCGGCGACACGCCCTACCGCCAGCGCTGGGCCGCGCGCATCGGCCCGGGCTGCCCGGTCAACGTGAGCGAGATCGGCCTGTCGCCGCATGTCGGCGCGCATGCCGACGCCCCGCTGCACTACGACCCCGAGGGCGCCACCATCGGCGAGGTCGAGCTCGCGCCCTACCTGGGCCGCTGCCGCGTGATCCATGCGATCGCCCGGGGCCCGCTGATCGAATGGGCGCATCTCGAACACGCGCTGGCCGACCTGCCGCCGCGCGTGCTGGTGCGCACCTATGCGCGCGCACCGGTCGACCACTGGGACGGCGCCCTCGCCGCCTACGCGCCCGCCACCATCGAGCGCCTGGCCGCGCTGGGCGTGACGCTGGTGGGCATCGACACCGCCAGCATCGACCCGGCCGACAGCAAGACGCTCGACAGCCACCAGGTGATCCGCCGGCTCGACCTGCGCGTGCTCGAGAACCTCGTGCTCGACGCGGTGCCCGAGGGCGACTACGAACTCATCGCGCTGCCGCTCAAGCTGGTCAGCGCCGATGCATCTCCCGTGCGCGCAGTCCTGCGCAGCCTCTGAACCCATGAAAACCTCCATGACCCTCGACGACTGCCGCGCCCTCGACCGCGCCGACCCGCTGCGCGACCTGCGCGCCCAATTCACGCTGCCTGCCGACGTGATCTACCTCGACGGCAACTCGCTGGGCGTGCTGCCCGCGGCCGCCCCCGCGCGCATCGCGGCGGTGGTGGCCGAGGAATGGGGCCAGGGCCTGATCCGCTCCTGGAACAGCGCCAGCTGGTTCGACCTGCCGCAGCGCCTGGGCGACAAGCTGGCCCGGCTGATCGGCGCCGCGCCGGGCGAAGCGGTGTGCACCGACAGCACCTCGATCAACCTCTACAAGGTGCTGTTCGCCGCCATGAGCCAGGTGCTCGAGTACGGCGACGAAGCGCGCCGCACCGTGGTCAGCGAACGCAGCAACTTCCCGACCGACCTCTACATCGCCGAGTCGCTGTGCCGCGAACGCGGCTTCACGCTGCGCCTGATCGACAGCGTCGATGCGCTGCCCGCCGCGCTGACCTCCGAGGTCGCGGTGCTGATGCTCACGCACGTCAACTACCGCACCGGCGCGATGCACGACATGAAGGCCGTCACGGCCGCCGCGCACGCGGTGGGCGCGCTGACCGTCTGGGACCTGGCGCACAGCGCGGGCGCGGTGCCGGTCGCGCTCAACGACAGCGATGCCGACTACGCGATCGGCTGCGGCTACAAGTACTTGAACGGCGGCCCGGGCGCGCCGGCCTTCGTGTGGGTCCACACGCGGCACGCGGGCCGCTTCGAGCAGCCGCTGTCGGGCTGGTGGGGCCATGCCGCGCCCTTCGAGTTCACGCCCCACTACCGGCCCGCGCCGGGCGTGGGCCGCTACCTGTGCGGCACGCAGCCCATCGTGAGCCTTTCGGCGCTCGAATGCGGCCTCGACACCGTGCTGGCCGCCGAAGCCTTCGACGGCGAGGCGGGCGCGATGTCGGCGCTGCGCAGCAAGTCGCTGGCGCTGACCGATGCCTTCATCGCGCTGGTCGAGGCGCGCTGCCCCGGCCGCTTCACGCTGGTCACGCCGCGCGCGCATGCACAGCGCGGCTCGCAGGTCTGCCTGGCGCTGCAGGACGCCAGCAGCGCCAGCGCCTATGCGATCGTGCAGGCCCTGATCGCGCACGGCGTGATCGGCGACTTCCGCGCCGGCGACGCCCAGGTGCCCGACATCCTGCGCTTCGGCTTCACGCCGCTGTACCTGCGCTTCGAGGACGTGTGGCAGTCGGTCGAGCACCTGGTTCAGGTGCTCGAGCAGGACGAGTGGCAGCGCCCAGAATTCAACCAGAAGAACGCGGTGACCTGATGACGAAGGGCACCGAAAAGATCGTTCAAGAGGAAAAGGCGCAGCTGGATTTCAGCGCCTCGATGAGCTACGGCGACTACCTGCACCTCGACGAGATCCTGGGCGCGCAGCATCCGCTCTCGCCCGCGCACGACGAGATGCTGTTCATCGTGCAGCACCAGACCAGCGAGCTGTGGATGAAGCTCATGCTGCACGAGCTCAACGCCGCCACCCGCTGCATCGCCACCGAGCAGCTGGCCGATGCCTTCAAGATGCTGGCGCGCGTGAGCCGGATCATGGAGCAGCTGGTCAGCGCCTGGACCGTGCTCTCGACCATGACGCCGCCCGAGTACACAGCGATGCGGCCCTACCTCGCGAACTCCAGCGGCTTCCAGAGCGCGCAGTACCGCTGCATCGAGTTCGCGCTGGGCAACAAGAACGCCGCCATGCTCAAGCCGCACGCCCACCGCGCCGACCTGCTGGCCCAGGTCGATGCGGCCTACCGCGCGCCCTCGCTCTACGACGAGTCGCTGCGCCTGCTGGCGCGGCGCGGCCTGCCGGTGCCGGCCGACCGCCTGGAACGCGACTGGACCCAGCCCTACGAGGCCAGCGACGGCGTCGAGGCCGCCTGGCTCACGGTCTACCGCGCACCGCACGATCACTGGGACCTCTACCAGCTGGGCGAGAAGCTCACCGACCTCGAAGACGCCTTCCGCCTCTGGCGCTTCCGCCACGTGACCACGGTCGAGCGCGTGATCGGCTTCAAGCGCGGCACCGGCGGCACCGGTGGCGTGAGCTATCTGCGCAAGATGCTCGACGTGGTGCTGTTTCCGGAGATCTGGCGCCTGCGCACGGAGCTGTGATCAACGCCATCGCGGCTCACGCGTCCTTCGCCTTGTCCTGGTAACGCGCCAGTTCCTGCTCGATCTGCTCGATGGTCGGCAGGCTCGTCTGCAGCTCCTTCGGCAGCGATTCGACCAGCTGGTATTCGGCAATGCCGATGGGCTTGTGGGAGTCACGCAGCGCATATTCGGCGACCACGCGATTTTTCGTCTTGCACAGGAGCAAGCCGATGGTCGCGGCATCCTGCTTCGATTTGAGTTGCGCGTCGACCGCTGTCAAATAGAAGCCGAGTTGGCCGGCATGCTCGGGCTTGAAGGCACCCGCTTTCAATTCGATGACCACGTAGCAGTGCAGCTTCAGGTGATAGAAAAGAAGATCGATGAAGAAATCATCGCCGCCGACTTCGATGGGAACCTGTCGCCCGACGTATGCAAAACCAGCGCCCAGCTCCAGCAGAAAACGGGAGATGTGTTCGACCAACGCGGCCTCGATCTCGCGTTCCCCTGCTTCCTGGCCAATGCCCAGAAAATCGAAGACATAGGGATCCTTGAGCGCCTGCAGCGCGAGGTCCGAGCGTGGTGCTGGCAGGCGTTCAGAGAAGTTGGTCACGGCCTTCCCTTCCCGCTCCAGAAGCCGCGTTTCAATATGGACATTCAGCGCGTTGCGCGACCAGCCCTGCGCGATCGCTCGCTGTGCGTAGGCCAGGCGCAGCGGCGTCGTCTTGAGCTTGCTCAGCAATACGAGGTTGTGTCCCCAGGGCAAATGTCCAACAGCCTGTTGGACGATTTCCTCATCGGGCCATGCCTCGGCGAAAGCGCGCATGTACAAGAGGTTGGCGCGAGAGAACCCCTTCATCTCGGGAAAGGCCGTGCGCAGATCGTGGGCCAGCCGCTCGATCACCTTGGCGCCCCACCCTTGACTGGCCTGCTGCGCGAGGATGTCCCGTCCAATCTGCCAGTACAGCGCGACCAGTTCGCGGTTGGCGGCGGTTGCCGCACGCTGCCGGGCGCCCTGGACACGCGACTTCAGCTCAGCGAGCCATTCGGCGTAGCCGTCGGGCACATCCGTGAGCGAAGGAGGTCCTGAGCTGTTCATTGACACCGGATCCTGTGGCAGACATGGGGCTGGCGTAAGCACCCACGCAGCGCCGCAGAGAACTATTGACCGCTCCGAAATAGGGTGGGCATGGATTGCCCCCTCCGTACAAAACGCTACAGTTTTGCAACACACGGAGGTGCCTGCCATGAACGACATCCGGTTCACGTCCGACGAGCGCGTCGCGCTGCGCGCCCACGGCATCGTGCTGTTCGCCGAGCGCGTGATCTTCGACGCGCAGCCGCCGATGCCAGCCTCGCAGATCGCGGCCGTGCAGGCGCTGTGCGCCGGGCCGCTGCCCGAGGCGCTGCTCGCGCTGTGGCAGCAGACGGCCGGCGGCCGGCTCGACTACGACCTGACGCTGGAGATGAACGGCAACATCGAGGCCGTGAGCTGGTCCGAGCTGTTCTGGAACGGCAGCGACGGCTACCGCGACCTGCAGGGCTGGATCGTGCACGAGCAGGAACTGGCCGAGGAAGCGGCCGAGGACGGCGGCCCGCCCTGGCAGGGCACGCTCGCGCTGCTGCCCTTCGGCGGCTTCGAGTACTGCGACCGGATCTACGCGGTGGTCGAGCCCGGCGCCGACTACGGCCGGATCGTGGCCTGGAAGCAGGGCCTGCCGCCGGCGTGGACCCATGCGCTGCACGAGGACGGCCTGAGCGTGGTGGCCGCCGACCTGCCGGCCGCCTTCGCGGCGCTGCACCTCGACGACGACCCGCTGGCACCCACCAGCGACTACTTCTCGGGCCAGACCCTGCTGGCCTACCTCGACGACCGGCACCAGGACCACGGCCTCGACCTGGACTTGATGGACAAGCTGGTGGCCTTCTACCGACTGGCCATGCACGACTGGCGTACGCCGCTGGCCGAGGGCACGCTGCGCCACCAGCCGGCCCTCGCGCGCGCCGCCCTGCGCCATGCGGTGGCCACCGACGATGCCGCGTTGATCGTGGAACTGGCCGCGGCGGGCGTGCGCTTCGAAGGACCGCAGCAGGGCAGCGCGCTGGCGACCGACGTCGCGCTGGCGCACGGCGCCTTCGTGGCCGCCGCGGCGCTGGTGCGCGCGGGCGCCCCGGTGGCGGCCGATGCGCTGCGCAACATCGACGGCCAGATCGGCCCCGAACTCACGGCCGCCCTGCTGGCCAACGGCGCCGAGCCCGACGTCGAGGCCATCGTCCAGTGCGCGGCCTGCGGCGCGCCCGCGAGCGCCCACCTGATCGCGGAGGCCTGCAGCGGCATCGGCATCGACGTGCAGACGGCCTTCGACGCCGACCGCGCTGCCAAGCTGCAAGAACTCGAGAGCGCGCTCGCGCAGCTGGCCGACGGCCACCATGGCCACTACCTGGGCCGCGAAGGCTTGGCCCAACGCATCGAGCGCCTGCAGGGCTTCAGGCTCTGAGGCGCCGCGGGCTCAGCCCCCGTACAGCCACGGCTGGTCGAGCAGCTTCGCCCCCAGCAGCCGCATCGCCATGTCGCGGCCGAAGCGCACCGGCCCGGTGGCGTGGAAGACCTCACCGTTGCGCCGCGCCCGGGCCTGCACCTGCGCATTGCGCTGCCAGCGGGCCTCGGCATAGCGCGCCAAGGCGACCGGGACCTGCGCGCTCTGCGCGCCCGCCAGCACCTCGGCCAGCGCCAGCGCGTCCTCGATCGCCATGCCCGCGCCCTGCGCCATGTAGGGCAGCATGGGATGGGCGGCGTCGCCCAGCAGCGCGATGCGCTCGCCGGCCATCTGCTGCGGACCGCTCAGGGGCGCGCGGTCGCTGAGCGTCCAGCCGCGCCAGGTGGGCGCGGCTTCGAGCAAGGCCTGCAGCGCGGGGCCGCAGCGGCCCGTGGCGCGCTGCAGCGCGGCCAGGCTGGTGGCCTGGTCCCAGTCGCGCGCATCGCCGGCCGGCGCGGACTCGGCCAGCACCACCAGGTTGAGCGCCTCGCCGCGGCGCACCGGGTAAGCCACCGCATGCAGCCGCGCGCCCAGCCACACGCGCACCTGGGTGCTGCGCAGCGCGGCCGGCAGCGCGGCCTGTTCGAGCACCGTGCGCCAGGCCGTGTGGCCGGTGACATGCGGCGGCTCCGAGGCCTCCACCACCTTGGGCCGCACCGTGCTCCAAAGGCCGTCGGCACCGACCAGCGCATCGCCCTCCCAGGCGCGCGCGTCGGCCGTGCCGACCGCCACGGCGTCGTCGCAGACCTCGACCTGGGTGATGCGCGCGTCGGTGTTCAACACCACCGCCTCGTGCGCGCCCGCGGCGGCCTGCAGCAGCGCATGCAGGTCGGCCCGGTGCACGCAGCAGTACGGGGCGCCGTAGCGCCGCTGCATGGCCTCGCCCAGCGGCAAGCGCGCGAGTTCGGCATCGTCGTCGGCCGCGCGCACCACCAGCGCCTCGGGCCGGGCCGCGATGCCGTCGAGTGCGTCGGCCAGGCCCAGGGCCTGCAGCCGGCGGGTGGCGTTGGGTCCGAGCTGGATGCCGGCACCGACTTCGCCGAAGGCCGGCGCCTGCTCGAGCACTTCGATGCGATGGCCGGCGCGCGCCAGCGCCAGTGCACCCGCCAGGCCGCCGATGCCGCCGCCCGCGATCAGGAGCTGCAGGGGCATGCCGTCAGGGGGCGGCGCGTTGGGCGGAGGGGGAAGACTTGTCGCCGGGGGTGGCGCAGCTGCCGCAGCTGTCGCACGAACCGCAGCCCGAACTCTTGGCCAGCGAGGCCGCCAAGGCCTCGGCGCGCTGCGCATCGACCAGCCCGGCCTTGTGCGAGCCGGCGGCCACGCGCGTGGCCGCCGCGCGGCGCCAGGCGGCGGGCATCCAGCGCCAGACCGCGTAAAACGCGGCGAAGGCGACGATCAATCCAACGATCAGGTTCTGTGTCATGTTGTGCTCAACCCCAGCCCAGTGCGAGCGCGATGCGGTAGGTGACGAAGCAGGCCGCGTAGGCCAGCGCGAACAGGTAGCCTGCCATGATCCAGACGTACTTCCAGGCATTGGTCTCGCGTTTCACCGCGGCCAGTGTGGAAATGCATTGCGGTGCGAACACGTACCAGACCAGCAGCGACAGCGCGGTGGCCAGCGACCAGCTGCCCGTAATCAGCGGCTCGAGCGCCGTGGCCGCGGCGTCGCCGGTGGCCGACAGCGCGTACACCGTGCCCAGCGCGCCCACCGCGACCTCGCGCGCCGCCATGCCGGGCACCAGCGCGATCGAGATCTGCCAGTTGAAGCCGATGGGCGCGAAGATGTGCTCCAGCCCGCGGCCGATGATGCCGGCCAGGCTGTACTGGATGGCCGGTCCGGTCGCGCCCTCGGGCGGCGAAGGGAAAGTGGACAGGAACCACAGCAGGATCGTCAGCGTGAGGATGATGGTGCCCACGCGCTGGATGAAGATCCAGGCGCGCTCGTACAAGCCCAGCGCCAGGTTGCGCAGGTTGGGCCAGCGGTAGGCCGGCAGCTCCATCAGCAGCGGCGAATGCGAGCTGTTGTCGCGGAAGCGCTTCATCACCCAGGCCACGGCCATCGCCGAGACGATGCCGAACACATAGAGCGCGAACAGCACGATGCCCTGCAGGTTGAACACGCCCGCCACCGTGCGCGCCGGGATGAAGGCCGCGATCAAGAGCGCATACACCGGCAGCCGCGCCGAGCAGGTCATGAGCGGCGCGATCATGATGGTGGTGAGCCGGTCGCGCCAGTTGCTGATGGTGCGCGTGGCCATCACGCCGGGAATGGCGCAGGCGAAGCTCGACAGCAGCGGGATGAAGGAGCGACCCGACAGGCCGACCGTGCCCATCACCCGGTCGAGCAGGAAGGCAGCGCGCGGCAGGTAGCCCGAATCTTCGAGCGCGAGGATGAACAGGAACAGGATCAGGATCTGCGGCAGGAACACGATCACGCCGCCCACGCCGGCCACGATGCCGTCGACCAGCAGGCTCTGCAGCAGGCCCTCGGGCACGACGGTCTTGACCGCCTCGCCCACCCATTCGGTGGCCGCCTTGATCGCGTCCATCGGCACGTTGGCCCAGCTGAACACCGCCTGGAACATCAGGAACAGCGTGACGGCCAGCACCGCCATGCCCCACAGCGGATGCAGCACCACGCGGTCGATGCGGTCGCTGGTGGCGAGGCTGCCGACCGGCTCGGTCACAGCCAGGCCGAGGATGCGCCGGACCTCGCGCTGGGTGGCGAGCACGTCGTCGAGCGCGGGCGCGACCCAGGGCGCGGCCACGGCGGCGGCGACCACGGGCGCGTCGAGCGCGGCCAGCAGGTCTTTCGCGCCGCCGGTGTGCACGCCCACGGTCTCGATCACCGGCATGCCGAGCTCGCGCGACAGCACGGCCACGTCGACCACGATGCCCTGCTTCCTGGCCATGTCGGTCATGTTGAGCGCCATCACCATCGGCAGGCCCAGCTTCTTGGCCTCCAGCACCAGCCGCAGGTTCAAGCGCAAATTGGTGGCGTCGGTCACGCTGACCAACAGGTCGGGCGGCAGCTCCTTGCTGCGGCCGGTCACGACGTCGCGCGTCACGGCCTCGTCGGCCGACAGCGCGTTGAGGCTGTAGGCACCGGGCAGGTCGAGCACAAAGACCCGGCGGCCGGCGGCGGTGAGCAGCACGCCCTCTTTGCGCTCGACCGTGACGCCGGCGTAGT
The DNA here is from genome assembly GCF_014170375.1 of Variovorax sp. UMC13. Classification (GTDB taxonomy): domain Bacteria; phylum Pseudomonadota; class Gammaproteobacteria; order Burkholderiales; family Burkholderiaceae_C; genus Variovorax. Next base: position 53,652 of record NZ_LZZW01000017.1, read on the forward strand.
TGGCCACCTTCTGGCGGCTACCGGTCAGCAGGTTGAACAGCGCGGTCTTGCCGCAGTTCGGGTTGCCCAGCAGCGCGACGCGTTCGGGCGGCGCCGCCGAAGCCTTGGCCGCGCCGGGGCGGAAATCGATGGTGGCTTCAACCATGGTTCGCCGCGCCTCGGGTCACGTGGATGAAGGCGGCCTCGTGGCGGCGCAGCGCGAAGGTGGTGTGGCCCAGCCGCACCGCGATCGGCTCGCGGCCCGGCACGCCGGAGGCGACGATGCGCACCGCCTCGCCGGGCACGAAGCCGATCTCGGTCAGGCGCAGCACAAGCTCGCGGTCTTCCGCGCTGTCGGGCCGGGCCACGTCGAGCACGGTGGCCCATTGGTTGTCGGGAAGCTGGTCCAGACGCAGCGCGGCCGGGGCCGGCGCAGCGTCGATGTGGTTGTTTGGCACGGTGAGAGGCACCCGAGGCTCGGGCGCGCCATGAAGCGAAGCCTCAATGCTAGCAATTCTCACTCGCGACGGACAGACCGTGGTCAAACAACGCAGCCGCCAGCTGCGCGAAGGCTTAGTTCAAGCCGAGCATGCCGCGCAGCTTCGACAGGTCTTCGGCCAGCGTGTTCACACGCCCGGCCAGCAGCTTGCGGTCCCGCTCGGTGAGCTTCGAGTAGGTCTCGAAGCCGCCGTCCGCGCTGCGGTACTTGGCCAGCGTGTCGAACACCGTCTTGAAGTTGGCGTCGGTCTTGTCCGAGAAGCTCTTGTTGTCCTTGACGATCAGCGGGCGCAGCAGCTCCACGATCTTGTAGGCGCCTTCGAAGTTGGCCTGGAAGTCCCACAGGTCGGTGTGGCTGTAGCGGTTCTCCTCGCCCGAGATCTTGGTCGCGGCCACTTCTTCCATCAGCACCGCGGCGCCGCCCACCACCTTCTCGGGCGGGAAGGTCAGGGCCACCAGGCGCTTCTGCAGCTCGAGCACGTCGGCCAGCAGCTTGTCGGCGGTCTTGTTGACCTCCTTGGTGCTCTTCTGCACCCACAGTGCGTACTCGATGCGGTGGAAGCCGCCGAAGGCCGGGTCCTTCTCGGCCTTCTCGTGGTCGTCGGCGCGCGAGTCGATGGCGCTGTCGAGGTCGCTGAAGAGTTCGGCGATGGGCTCGATCTTCTCGTAGCTGGTGCGCGTGGGCGCATAGAGCTTCTTGGCCTTCTCGATGTCACCGGCCTTCACCGCGGCCGTGAAGGCACGCGTGTCGGTCGCCAGCTTGCGCACGTTCTCGGCCACGTAGATCTTGTAGTCGGCGATGGGCGCGACCAGTTCGAGCGGTGACACGGCGGCCAGCGAACCGGCGGCGTACAGGCCGGCGGCACCGGCAACGAGGGTGGCGAGGAAGCGACGACGGAAGTGCACGGACATGGGTCTCCTTGAAGAATGGCTGCGTGAAAAAAACGAGTGGATGACGCGGCCGCCTAGGCCTGCATCAAGGTCCGGCCGAGCCAGTCGCGCGCGTCGCGCACGCCGGGCAGCGTGAAGAAGAAGCCACCGCCGATGGGCTTGATGTATTCCTCCAGCGGCTCGCCGTCGAGGCGCTTCTGCACCGCGATGAAGCCCTTTTCCAGGTCGGCCTGGTAGCAGATGAACAGCAGGCCCATCTCGAGCTGGCCCGACTTGGTGACGCCGTTGGAGTAGTTGAAGGGGCGGCGCAGCATCAGGTTGGCGTCCGAGGCGCGCGTGCGCGGGTTGGCCAGGCGGATGTGGGCGTCCATCGGCGTGACCTTGCCTTCGGGGTCCTTCGTGTAGTCGGGCACGTCGTGCTCGGTGCGGCCGCCGTCGAGCGGCGCGCCGGTGGGCTTGACCCGGCCCATGATCAGTTCCTGCTCCTGCAGCGGCGTGCGGTCCCAGCGCTCGACGAAGTTGCGGATGATGCGCACCGCCTGGTAGGTGCCGTCGACGGCCCAGGCCGGCTCGCCCTTGTCGTCGGAGCCGATCCACACCAGCTTGTCCATCAGCGGCGCATCGCCTCCGTCGGGGTTGGCCGAGCCGTCGCGAAAGCCCAGGAAGTTGCGCGCGCTCTCGGCCGGCTGGCCGGCCACCGCGGGAATCGGCGGCACCGAGCCTTCCTGCTTCCAGTGCAGCACCAGCAGGTCGGGCGTGTTCTTGATGATGTCGCGCAATGCGTGGATGTTGGTGTCGGGCGTGTTGGCGCAGAACTGCAGCGACAGGTCGCCGTGGCACAGCGCGGCGTCGAGCGCGTCGTTGGGATGGCGCTGCATCTGGGTCAGCCGCAGCGGCTTGTGCCTGGCCAGGCCGAAGCGCTCGTCGAACAGGGAATGACCCACCGACACGGTGATGGTCAGCGCATCGGGCTGCACCACCGGGCCCAGGATGCCCGAGCCCGCGGGCGGCAGCTTGGGGTCGAGGTCGGGCTGGGCGCCGCCCTGGGTCAGGAAGGCGATGCGCGCGGTCAAGGTGCGGAACAGGCGTTCGAGGTCGGCGCGGTTCTCGGCCAGCACGAAGAAGGACGCGACCATGCCGGCGGTCGGCCGCGGCGTGACGATGCCGGCCTGGTGGCGACCGGTGAAGGGCACGCGGTCCTGCGTGTGGGTGCTCTGCGGCGCGTCGGTCACCTGGGCGCCGGCACCGGGGCCCTCGGGCGGGCCGGACGGGGCAGGTGCAGCGGCGCGCGCGGCCGACAGGCCGGCCAGCGCGGCACCGGCGGCGCCCAGGCCACCGAGCATGCGGCGGCGTTCGGGCGAGGCGGGTTGAACGGGATCGGGGGTGAGAGGGTTCTTGTCTTTCATGTCGTCGTCGGGCGTTCAGTCCAGTCCGAGGGCCGCATTGACCTGGCCGAGGGCATCGGCCAGCGCGCGCACGGGTTCGGCCAGTGCCTTGCGCTGGGCCTCGTCGAGGGGCGCGGGCTTGAAGCCCTCGCCGTCGCGGTAGGGCGAGAGCGCGGTGGCGAAGGCCTCGAAGCGCTGGTCGAGGGTCTTCTGCAGTTCAGGCGCCGCCTTGGTCAGCAGCGGGGACAGCAGCTCGGCGATCTTGCGGGTGCCGTCGAACGTGCCCTGCAGGTTCACCAGTTCGCCGTGCCCGTAGTGGTCTTCCCCGCCGGCCGGCAGGTTGTCGGCCACCCGCCGCAGCAGCTTGGCGGCCGAGGCGGCCAGGCGTTCGGGCGGGATGGCCAGCGCGCGCATCCGGGTCTTGAGCGTCTCGACGTCGGTCTGCAGCTGCGCGGCCACGGGCAGCGCGGCCTGGGCATCGTTCTTCGCGAACAGCAGGTACTCGATCCGATGGAAACCGGTGAAGCCCGGATCGGCCTCGCGCTGCTCGAAATAGTCGGCGCGCGCATTGAGGCGCGTGTCGAGGTCGGAGAACAGTTCGGCCATCGGCTCGATCCGCTTGTAGGCCTGGTGCGCGGGTGCGTAGAGCGTGCGCGCCTGGGCCAGGTCGCCGGCCTTGAGCGCGTCCACCAGCGCCTGCGTGGCGTCTTCCAGCGTGCCGGACTCGAGCGCCAGGAACACGCGGTACTCGGCCAGCGCGCCCACGTAGTTGACCAGCGAGGGCCGCGCGGCTTCCGCATCGGACTCGGCCGAGGGCGTGACGTGCAGCTTGCCGCGCGGGTTGCTCAGCAGGCCGCAGGTGATGTCGTAGGTGCCGGGGTGCAGCTTGACCGTCATGGTCTGCGAGAAGCCGGGCGCGATGTTCTCGCGCTCCTCGACCACCATCACGCCATCGAGGATCTCCCACTCGAGCGCGCGCTTCGACTGGTTGACGATGGTGAAGGTGGTGCGGCCCGCGGGCACCGTGATGTCGTTGGGCTCGCAGGCGTTGCCCTGGATGGTCACCGTGACCGCATGGTCCGAGGCCTTGGGCGGCGCCTGGCGCGCCACGCCCGAGGCGTACCAGAAGGCCGCAAGGCCGGCGACCACCAGCAGCGCCGAGGCGCCGACGGCGACACGCATCAGCGTGGAAGAAGAGGAAGAGGAGGAAGAAGGATCTTTGGGAGAGGCGGAAGACATCGTGATCTCAGCGGGCCGCGACCGTGCCCGACACCGGGGCCGCCGGTCGGAAGAAAAGGAAGAGCGAGACGAGCAGGAAGGCCAGGTAGGCGATCACCTCGCCCGTCACCGGTGCCGCCTGATAGCCCAGCAGGCCCGACAACACGGCACCGACCGGGCTGTCCATCGGCAGCGCTTCGCTCATGTCAAAGACCACCGCCTGCAGGTGGTTCCAGACGCCGCCTTCGTGCAGCTTGCGCAGCACGCCGGCCAGCAGCCCGGCCGCGACCAGCAGGATGAAGACGCCGGTGTAGCGGAAGAAGCGCCGCAGGTCGAGCCGCACGCCGCCGGCGTAGAGCCCGTAGCCCAGCACCACCGACACCGCGATGCCGGCCAGCGCGCCCACGGGCGCCTCCCAGCCACTGCTCTGCTGGAAGATCGCGAGCAGGAAGAACACCGACTCCAGCCCTTCGCGCGCCACGGCCAGGAAGACCATGCCGATCAGCGCCCAGGCCTGGCCGCCGTTCTCCTGCGCCAGCGCGCGGTCGATCGAGGCATGCAACTGCCCCTTGATCGAGCGCGCGGCCTTGCGCATCCAGAACACCATCGAGGTCAGCATGACCACGGCGATCAGCCCGACCACGCCTTCGAACAGCTCCTGCTGCTTCTGCGGGAACTCGGCCGCCACCAGCTGCAGGCCGGCGCCCACGAACAGCGACAGGGCGGCGGCAAGCAGCACCCCGACCCAGACAGCCGGCATCAACCGGCCGCGGCCGCTCTGCTGAAGGTAACTGGCAACGATGCCGACGATGAGCGCGGCTTCGATGCCTTCGCGCAACATGATGAGAAAGGGGATGAGCATCGGGGTCGAGAAAAGTCGAGCCCCGCCCGGCACCGGAACGGTGCGCGCAGCGCGGGACACCCTCCGAGCTTAGCCGATCAAATACGAAAAGTTCTCATTTGACCGGAATGGCCCCAGGTGAATGGAGGGGCACACCGCGTCAGTTGCAGCTCAGCGGCCCCGTGCATGGGGCCGTGGCCGGATCAGGCCGCCAGCAGCTGCCGCAGCACGAACGGCAGGATGCCCCCGTGCTTGTAGTAGTCGACCTCGATCGGCGTGTCGATGCGCAGGCGCACCGTGGCTTCCTGGTGGGTGCCGTCGGGGCGGTGCACCACCAGCTTGACGTCCATCTGGGGCTTGAGGTCGCCTTCGATCACCACGTCGATCTTCTCGTGGCCGGTCAGGCCCAGGCTCTGCCACGAATCGGCGCCGCGGAACTGCAGCGGCAGCACGCCCATGCCGACCAGGTTGGCGCGGTGGATGCGCTCGAAGCTGCGCGCCACCACGGCCTTGATGCCCAGCAGCTGCGTGCCCTTGGCAGCCCAGTCGCGCGAGGAGCCGGTGCCGTACTCCTCGCCGCCGAAGACCACGGTGGGCACTTCCTGTTCGATGTACTTCATCGCGGCGTCGTAGATGAACATCTTCTCGTTGCCCGGCTGGAACAGCGTGAGGCCGCCCTCTTCCTGCGTGCCCTTCTCGTCGGGCGGCAGCATCAGGTTCTTGATGCGCACGTTGGCAAAAGTGCCGCGCATCATGATCTCGTGGTTGCCGCGGCGCGAGCCGTAGCTGTTGAAGTCGGCCTTGGGCACGCCGTGCGCCTTGAGCCAGACGCCCGCGGGCGAGCTTTCCTTGATCGAGCCGGCCGGCGAGATGTGATCGGTGGTGATCGAGTCGCCGAACAGCGCCATCACGCGCGCGCCCGAGAAGCCGGGGTTGGTGGCCGCAGGCTTCATCTTGAAGCCCTCGAAGAAGGGCGGCTCGGCGATGTAGGTCGAGGTGGGCCAGTCGTAGACCTGGCCGGTGGTGCCCTTGATGCTGCTCCAGAACTTGCCTGGATCGGTCTTGACCTTGTCGTAGTTCGCGCGGAAGGCCTTGGCGTTCATCGCGAAGCGCAGGTTGGCGTCGATCTCCTGCGGCGTGGGCCAGATGTCGCCCAGGTAGACGTCCTTGCCGTGCTTGCCCTTGCCCACGGGCTCGGTCATGAGGTCGGTCATCACGTTGCCCGCGATCGCGAAAGCCACCACCAGCGGCGGCGAGGCCAGGAAGTTGGCCTTGAGGTTCGGATGGATGCGCGCCTCGAAGTTGCGGTTGCCCGACAGCACCGCGGCCGCCACCAGGTTGTTGTCGGTGATGACCTCGTTGATCTCGGCCGTCAGGTCACCGGCGTTGCCGATGCAGGTGGTGCAGCCGTAGCCCGCGAGGTAGAAGCCCAGCTGCTCCAGGTAGGGCAGCAGGCCGGCCTTCTCCAGGTACTCGGTCACGATGCGCGAGCCGGGGGCGAGCGAGGTCTTGACGTGCGGCTTGACCGTGAGGCCGGCTTCCACCGCCTTCTTGGCAAGCAGGCCGGCGGCGAGCATCACGCTCGGGTTCGACGTGTTGGTGCAGGAGGTGATGGCGGCGATCAGCACGTCGCCGTTGCCGATGGTGACCGCGCCCTTGGGCGCGACCGGCGCCGTGGCGCTCACGTGCGCGGCGGCCTTGGTCGAACGGTTGGCCACCATCTCGACCACCTGGCGCGGTGCGCCGGCCGCCGGTGCCGGCGCCTCGCTGTCGTCGCTCTGGCCGTTCTTCGCGAGCGGGTAGCGGATCTTGAGCTTGTCGGCCGGCTGGTTGAAGCCGTTGGCGTCGTTGGGCTTGCTGTAGAGCTCGGAGAACTTGGTCGACAGGTGGCCCAGGTCGATGCGGTCCTGCGGGCGCTTGGGGCCGGCCAGGCTGGGCGATACCGTGCCCAGGTCCAGGCGCACGACCTTGGTGTAATTGAGTTCGCCCGGCGCCGGCATGCCGAACAGGCCCTGGGCCTTGTAGTAGGCCTCGAAGCGCTCGATTTCCTTGTCGGTGCGGCCGGTGCCCTTGAAGTAGGCGACCGTCATCTCATCGACCGGGAAGAAGCCCATGGTCGCGCCGTACTCGGGCGCCATGTTGCCGATGGTGGCGCGGTCGGGCACCGCGATCGATGCCGCGCCCGGGCCGAAGAACTCGACGAACTTGCCCACCACCTTCTCGGTGCGCAGGATGGCGGTCACGTAGAGCACCAGGTCGGTGGCGGTCACGCCTTCGCGCAGCTTGCCGGTGAGCTCGAAGCCCACCACGTCGGGCGTCAGCATGTAGACCGGCTGGCCCAGCATCGCGGCCTCGGCCTCGATGCCGCCCACGCCCCAGCCGACCACGCCGATGCCATTGATCATGGTGGTGTGGCTGTCGGTGCCGACCAGCGAGTCGGGGTACCAGGTCGGCACCTTGGCATCGTCGTCGGCCGCCTTGTAGACGCCGCGCGCGAAGTACTCGAGGTTCACCTGGTGCACGATGCCGAAGCCCGGCGGCACGACGCCGAAGGTGTCGAAGGCCTGCATGCCCCACTTCATGAACTGGTAGCGCTCGTTGTTGCGCTGGAACTCCAGCTTCATGTTCAGGTCGAGGGCCTTGGGCGTGCCGTAGTAGTCGACCATCACCGAGTGGTCGACCACCAGGTCGACCGGCACCAGCGGCTCGATGGTCTTGGGCGACTTGCCCAGCTTGGCGGCCACGCTGCGCATGGCGGCCAGGTCGGCCAGCAAGGGCACGCCGGTGAAGTCCTGCAGCACCACGCGGGTGACGACGAAGGGGATCTCCTCGGTGCGCTCGGCGTTGGGCTGCCAGTTGGCGAGCTGTTCGACGTTCTCCACGCCGACCTTCTGGCCGTCGCAGTTGCGCAGCACCGACTCGAGCACGATCCGGATCGAGACCGGCAGCTTGTCGATGTTCGGGTACTGCTTCGCGAGCTCCTTCAGTGACCAGTACTTGCCGGCCCCTCCCGACGCCGTCTTGAATGTCTTGAGCGCGGATGCGAAGGGGTGTGCCGGGACCTTGGCCATTGAAAACTCCTGTGATTCGTGGAAGCACCTCAAGGATAGCGAGGAACGAAGTCAGTGGCTGTAGTCGGTCTTCTCCACCGCGGCCTTTGAGCGGCGGGGCGGCCCGGCCGCGCGGCGGCGGCACGGGCCCCGCGACCCAACGGGGGGTGCGCGGGATGTGCACGAATTTCACAGTCAAAGTCGCCTGCGGTGCGCGAATTCAACAAGCCCAAATCGAAGTATTGAATACAGTCTTCTCCAATGGAAATCATTTGATGACAGATCAAAAAAAATAAATGAAATCCATCGGCGGGCCCGGCCCGAAATGAGAAGAAACCGAAATTCAATTCCCGGAAACCACCCATGCTCGACCCCGCCGAACTCCGCTCCTTCTTTCCCTTGGTCGTCACGCCGAGCCACGACGGCAAGTTCTTCCAGAACTACGTCGTGTCGATGATGAACTTCACCGTCGAGGCCGAGCGCGCGGGCATGCGCCTGCAGGCCCTGCTCCACCAGGGCGAAAGCCTGGTCACGCGTGCGCGCAACAATTGCGTGGCGCAGTTCCTGGCCAATCCGCAATGGACCCATCTGTTCTGGATCGACGCCGACATCGGTTTTTCGGCGCAGGCCGCCTTCCGGCTGCTGCAGTCCGGCCACGACATCGCGGCCGGCGTGTACCCGCTCAAGCGGGAGGACTGGCCGGCCGAGGGGCTGGCCCAGGGCACGACGCGCCAGCAGTTCGAAGCCTTGTTCACGCGCTACACCATCAATTCCGAGGCGGCGCAAGGCCGTTCGGAGGTCGAACTCGACATCCAGCCCGACGGCTTCATGAAGGTGACCGAAGCGCCGACCGGCTTCATGGTGATCAAGCGCGGCGTCTTCGAGCGGCTGATGGCGAGCTACCCCGATCTGCGCTACGCGCCCGACGGCATCGGCGACATCGACCGAGGCCTGCACTACCGCTTCTTCGACGTGATGGTCGATCCGCAGACCCGGCGCTACCTCTCGGAAGACTACGGTTTCTGCCGGCTCTGGTCGGGGCTGGGCGAGCCGATCCATGTCGATGCCAACTCCAACCTCTCGCACCAGGGCGCCAAGCTTTACCGCGGCAACCTCGCCGACTCGCTGCTGAACTCGCTGCCCCATGCGGTGGGTGGCCCGGCGGGCGCCGCCATGGTGCTCAAGGGGCAGGAGCACCTGGCGCCGAACGCGCCGCCGCCCTAGTTCGGCACATGGCGCAGGCCGGTGGGCCTGGCGGCATTCCCATGCGCCGAGGCCCGCAAGCCCAGCCACTGCAGTTCCGCCAGCACCAGCACGACCGCGGCCTGGGCCAGCACCCAGGCCACCCCCAGGGCCGTAGGCGTGAACCCACCGCCCAGCAGCAGCGCGACGCAGCCCGCGGCCCAGGCCAGGTTGCCAACGATGACCAGGCCGATCAGCCGGCGCGGCGGCACCGGGCGCCGCGCCATCCAGGCCGCGAGTGCGGCGTAGGCCAGCAGGAACACGCCGGTGCCGCTGAGCAGCGGCGAGGGCAGGCCGGTCAGGCGGGCGAGCGTGTCGCCCAGGCCGAGCTGCAGCGCGCCGGTGGCGGCACAGGACAGCGCATCGGCCGCCATCACGCGGGGCAGGAAACGGGGGGAAGCGAAGATCGACATGGCGGAACTCCTTGCGGTGCGTAGAGAGAGGAGAAGTCACGCCGCAGGCCCTTCCCGCGGCGTCGGGTCGATGATTCCGCCCCGAGGTCACCGGGTCGATGACCTGGGAGGTCATGGCCGGCGCGCGCGGCGCCGCCAGAATCGATGCCATGAACCCATCCGCGCAGCCCTCGTCTTCCCTCGCCCCGGGCGCCCGCGAGCCCTTCGGCGCCCACCTGCGCCACTGGCGCCAGCGCCGGCACCTGAGCCAGCTCGACCTGGCGCACGAAGCCGAGGTCTCGACCCGCCACCTGAGCTACGTCGAGACCGGCCGCGCCGCGCCCAGCCGCGAGATGGTGCTGCGCCTGGCCGAGCGGCTGGGCGTGCCGCTGCGCGAGCGCAATGCACTGCTGGTGGCGGCCGGCTTCGCGCCCATGTACCGCCAGCGCGGGCTCGACGACCCCGCGCTGGCCGCCGCGCGCCAGGCGGTCGAGCTGGTGCTCAAGGGCCACGAGCCCTACCCGGCACTGGCCATCGATCGCCACTGGCAACTGGTCGCGGCCAACCGCATCGTCCCGCTGCTGATGGCGGGCGCCGCGCCCGAACTGCTGAAGCCGCCGATCAACGTGCTGCGCTTGAGCCTGCATCCGCAGGGTCTGGCGCCGCGCATCGCCAACCTTGCGCAGTGGCGCCAGCACCTGCTGGAGCGGCTGCAGCAGCAGGTCGCGGCCACCGGCGACGCCACCCTGCAGGCGCTGCACGACGAGCTGGCCGCCTACCCGGTGGCCGATGCCGGCCAGGCCGCGGCGTCCGCCGGCGGTGAGTTGGCGGGCGTGGTCGTGCCCTTCCAGCTGGCGACGCCGGCCGGCCTGCTGAGCTTCATCAGCACCACCACCATCTTCGGTACGCCGGTCGACGTGACGCTCCAGGAGCTGGCGGTCGAGTCCTTCTTCCCGGCCGATGCCGCCACCGCCGCCGCGCTGGCCCGCCTGGGGGCATGACAGCGGCCGTCGGCGCCGGCCCACACCAACACGCGGCATTGGTCCCGGCCGCGGCATCGACAGCCTCCGTATGTTGAGGCGCTTGTAGACAACTCCTCAGGCGCATCACCATGACAACGACCACCAACGACCATCAGAAACTCTGGGAACTGATCAAGGACACCCGCTTCGGCATGTTCGTGCACCGCCACCACGACGGCATGCTGCACAGCCATCCGCTGACCACCCAGAACAAGCAGCTCGACGAAGGCGCGACGCTCTACTTCTTCGTGCCCAAGGATGGCGAGATCGCGCGCAACCTGCCGGCCGACGACGCGGTGAACGTGGCCTATGCCAACACCGACAAGGACAGCTACGTCTCGGTGTCCGGCCACGCCGCACTGCTCGAGGACCCGGCGAAGAAGGAAGAGCTCTTCAACCCGATGGCCAAGGCCTGGTTCCCCGCTGGCGTGACCGACCCCAACCTGGGCCTGCTCGCCGTGCGCATCGGCCATGCCGAGTTCTGGGACGTGGACGACAGCAAGATGGTGCAGATCTTCAAGATGATGAAGGCCGCCGTCACCGGCGAGACGCCCAAGAATCTGGGCGAGCACAAGAGCCTCAACATCGGCTGATCGCCGCGCCGCCATGCTCGCACCCCGCGCGGACCGGCGACTTCGCTCGCTGCTGGACGCCGCCGACACGCCGCTCACGCTGGGCGAGCTGGTCGACGGCGGCTTCGACCCTCTCCCATTGCCCGGCACGGGCCGCACGCTCGAGCGCTGGCAGATGCTGGCGGCCGTCGCGGCGCACGACCTGTCGCTGGTGAAGCTGTTCGAGGGCCACACCGATGCCCTCGCCATCATGTACGAATTGGGCGCGCCGCCGGCCCCGCCGGGCAGCCGCTGGGGCACCTGGTGCGCCGAGCCGCCGGACGCGCGGGTCGCGCTGAGCCTGCAGCCCGACGGCAGTTGCCGGTTGTCCGGCAGCAAGGCCTGGTGTTCCGGCGCCCACAGCATCACGCATGCGGTGATCAGCGCCTGGAACGAGGCCGGCGAACCCTGCCTGGCGGCCATCGAGCTCGACCAGGCGCGCGTCACGGTCGGTGACCATGGCTGGCAGGCGGCCGGCATGGCCGCTGCGCGCACTGTCGACGTCCACCTCGACGCGGCCATCGCAACGCCGGTCGGCCGGCCGGGAGACTATGTCGCACGGCCCGGCTTCTGGCACGGCGGGGCCGGCATCGCGGCCTGTTGGTACGGCGGCGCCGCGGGCATCGCCGAGATGACACGCCAGCGCTGCGGCCCGCGCCCCGACGCCCATCGGCTGGCGCACCTCGGTGCCATCGACGTGGCCCTGGCCGGTGCTGCGGCCGTGCTGCGCGAGACCGCGGCCTGGATCGATGCCTGGCCGCAAGCCAGCGCCCAGGTGCCGGCCCAGCGTGCGCGCCTGGTGGTCGAAGCCGCCGCCACCGAGGTCATGGTCCACGCGGGCCGTGCCCTCGGTGCCGCCCCGCTGTGCCGCGACGCGCGTTTCGCGCAGGCCATGGTCGACCTGCCCATCTTCCTGCGCCAGAGCCATGCCGAACGCGACCTGGCGGCCCTCGGAGGTGCGCTGCTGCCGCCGGCGGAGGCGCCATGGTCGCTGTAGCCGAACGGGCCATCGAAGGCCAGGGCACGCCCGAGATCGACTGGCTGCCCTGGCTGGCGCAGCAGGCGATGGTGGAAGTCGATGCCGAACGGCTCGTGCCGCCGGGGCACCGCGCGGTGGTCGTCGCGCCGCACCCCGACGACGAGGTGCTGGCCGTGGGCGGCCTGCTCGCGCAGCTGGGCGCGCTGCAGCGCCCGATGCTGATCGTCGCGGCCACCGACGGCACGGCCAGCCATCCGGCCTCGATCCTCTGGCCACCGCACCGCTTGGCGACCGAGCGGCCGCTGGAGAGCCGCCGCGCTTGGCAGACGCTGGGGCTGGACATCGATCGCAGCACCGAAGTCCGCCGCCTGGGCTTCGACGACGGCGGCTTGATGCGCCAGCGCGGACCGCTGGCCCGCCAGGTCGCCGCGCTGCTGCGACCGCGTGACGTGCTCTTCACCACTTGGCGGCACGACGGCCACCCCGACCACGAGGCCACGGGCCAAGCCTGCGCCGCGGCCGCAGCCTGCACCGGCGCCCGCCTGATCGAGGTGCCGGTCTGGGCCTGGCACTGGGCGGTGCCGGGCGACACCCGGCTGCCCTGGGGCCGGGCCCTACGGCTGGGGCTCGACGCAGAGGCCGCGCGCGCAAAGCGCGAGGCGGTGAACGCCTTCACCAGCCAGTTGGAGAGCGACCCTTCGACCGGCGCGGGCCCGATCCTGCGCGGCACCACGGTGCAGCGCGCGCAGCGCCCCTTCGAGGTCTTCTTCCCATGAGCACCGGGACGCCGACCCGCCAGGCCGCTGGCGCCGACGACCGTCTTGCCTACTTCGAGACCCTCTATGGCGACAGCGACGACCCCTACGGCCTGCGCACCCGCTGGTACGAAGAACGCAAGCGTGCGTTGCTGCTCGCGGCCCTGCCCCACCGGCGCTACGCCAGCGTCTACGAACCCGGCTGCGGCGCGGGCGAACTGACGGTGGCGCTGGCCGCACGCTGCGACCGGGTGCTGGCCAGCGATTTCAGCCCGCAGGCGCGGGCGTCCGCAGAGGCGTGCACCGCCGCGCTGCCCAACGTGCGCATCGCGGCCCATGCGTTGCCGCAGGATTTTCCGCACGCCGAAGGACCTTTCGACCTGGTGGTCGTCAGCGAGCTGGGCTACTTTCTCACCGAAGACGCGATGCAGACGCTGGCGCGCTGCTGTGCCGATGCGCTGAGCGCGGACGGCGTGCTCGTAGCCTGCAACTGGCGTCCCGATTTCGAGGCCCGCGTGCTGGCCACCGACGCGGTGCACCGCGCCTTCGCCACCACCGGCCTCACGCGCACCGTGGCCCACACCGAGAGCGACTTCGTGCTCGACGTCTGGTGCCGCGACCCGCGCTCGGTGGCCCAACGCGAAGGCATCCGGTGATCGGCGTCGTCGTTCCCGCGCACGACGAGGAAGCGCACATCGCAGACACCGTGGCCTGCCTGCGCGCTGCCAGCGTCCATCCGGCGCTGCAGGGCGAGGCGGTGCAGTTGCTGATCGTGCTCGACAGCTGCAGCGACGCCACCGGCGCGATCGCGCGCTGGCAGGGTGCGCGCACCATCGCCGTGTCGGCGCGCAACGTGGGCCAGGCGCGTGCCGCCGGCGCCCAGCAACTGCTCGACGAAGGCGCGCGCTGGCTGGCCTTCACCGACGCCGACACCCACGTCTCGCCCGACTGGCTGGTGCGCCAGCTCGAGCTCGGTGCCGATGCGGTCTGCGGCTCGATCGGCGTCGACGACTGGAGCGTGCACGGCCACCATGCCGAATCGCTGCGCGCGCATTTCGCCCGCACCTACACCGACGCCGACGGCCACCGCCACATCCACGGCGCGAACCTGGGCGTCTCGGCCGCGGCCTATGTGCGTGCCGGCGGCTTCCGCGCGCTGGCCTGCAGCGAGGACGTGGCGCTGGTCGAGGCGCTGCAGGCCTCGGGCGCGCGCATTGCCTGGAGTGCCGCGCCGCGCGTGTCGACCAGCGCGCGAGCCGATGCGCGGGCGCGCGGCGGCTTCGGCGACACGCTGCTGGCCGTCATCGCCGCGGGGCTGTCCGCGGCCGTGGTGCCGCCGTTGATCACCGAAGCGCCGGCCCCATGAAAAAGGCCCGCCGAAGCGGGCCTTGATCTGGCAGTCAGTGGGATCAGGCGGTCACGCCGTCGGCCACGTTCTGGTATTCCTCGATCTTGTCGAAGTTCAGGTACTGGTAGATCTGGGTGCTGGCCGCGTCCAGCACGCCCACGCTCGCCATGTACTCTTCCTTCGTCGGGATGCGACCGAGACGCGAGCAGATCGCGGCCAGTTCGGCCGAGCCCAGGTACACGTTGGTGTTCTTGCCCAGGCGGTTGGGGAAGTTGCGCGTGCTGGTCGACATCACGGTCGCGCCTTCGCGCACCTGCGCCTGGTTGCCCATGCACAGCGAGCAGCCCGGCATTTCGGTGCGGGCGCCGGCATTGCCGAACACGCCGTAGTGGCCTTCCTCGGTGAGCTGCTGCGCGTCCATCTTGGTCGGCGGCGCGATCCACAGCTTGACGGGGATGTCGCGCTTGCCTTCGAGCAGCTTCGATGCGGCACGGAAGTGGCCGATGTTGGTCATGCACGAACCGATGAACACTTCGTCGATCTTCGCGCCGGCGACGTCGGACAGCGTCTTCACGTCGTCCGGGTCGTTGGGGCAGGCGCAGATCGGCTCGTGGATGTCGGCCAGGTCGATCTCGATCACGGCCGCGTAGTCGGCGTCGTCGTCGCCCTTGAGCAGCTGCGGGTCCTTGAGCCAGGCTTCCTGTGCGGCGATGCGGCGGGCCAGCGTGCGGGCATCGGCGTAGCCTTCGGCGATCATCCACTTCATCAGCGTGATGTTGCTGTTGATGTACTCGATGATCGGTTCCTTGTTCAGGTGCACCGTGCAGCCGGCGGCCGAGCGTTCGGCCGAGGCGTCGCTCAGTTCGAAGGCTTGTTCGACCTTCAGGTCGGGCAGGCCTTCGATTTCCAGGATGCGGCCCGAGAAGATGTTGACCTTGCCCTGCTTGGCGACGGTCAGCAGGCCGGCCTTGATGGCGTACAGCGGGATCGCGTTGACCAGGTCACGCAGGGTGACGCCGGGCTGCATCTGGCCCTTGAAGCGCACCAGCACCGATTCGGGCATGTCCAGCGGCATCACGCCGGTGGCGGCCGCGAAAGCCACCAGGCCGGAGCCGGCCGGGAAGCTGATGCCGATGGGGAAGCGCGTGTGGCTGTCGCCGCCGGTGCCGACGGTGTCGGGCGTGAGCAGGCGGTTGAGCCAGCTGTGGATCACGCCGTCGCCCGGGCGCAGCGAGACGCCGCCGCGGTTGGCCATGAAGTCCGGCAGCTCGTGGTGCATCTTGACGTCGACCTTCTTCGGGTACGCCGCCGTGTGGCAGAACGATTGCATGACGAGGTCGGCCGAGAAGCCCAGGCAGGCCAGGTCCTTCAGTTCGTCGCGCGTCATCGGGCCGGTGGTGTCCTGCGAGCCGACCGAGGTCATCTTGGGTTCGCAGTACGTGCCCGGGCGCACGCCCTGGCCTTCGGGCAGGCCGCAGGCGCGGCCGACCATCTTCTGCGCGAGCGAGAAGCCCTTCTTGGTGTCGACCGGGCTGGTCGGCAGGCGGAACAGCGTCGACACGGGCAGGCCCAGCGCTTCACGCGCCTTGGCCGTCAGGCCGCGGCCGATGATCAGCGGGATGCGGCCGCCGGCGCGCACTTCGTCGAACAGCACGTCGCTCTTCACGCTGAACTCGGCGATGACCTGGCCGTCCTTGAGGGCCTTGCCTTCGTAGGGACGCAGCTCGACCACGTCGCCCATGTTCATCTGCGTCACGTCGAGCTCGATCGGCAGCGCGCCCGAGTCTTCCATCGTGTTGTAGAAGATCGGGGCGATCTTGCCGCCCAGGCAGACGCCGCCGAAGCGCTTGTTCGGCACGAAGGGGATGTCTTCGCCGGTGAACCACAGCACCGAGTTGGTCGCGCTCTTGCGCGACGAACCCGTGCCGACCACGTCGCCGGCGTAGGCCACGAGGTGGCCGCGCGCGCGCAGGTCCTCGATGAACTTCACCGGGCCGCGCTTGCCGTCTTCTTCGGGCACGATGCCGGGGCGCGCGTTCTTGTGCATCGCCAGCGCGTGCATCGGGATGTCGGGACGGGTCGTCGCGTCGGGCGCGGGCGACAGGTCGTCGGTGTTGATCTCGCCGGCCACCTTGAAGATGCTGACCGTGATGCTCTGGGGCACTTCGGGGCGGCTGGTGAACCACTCGGCATCGGCCCAGCTCTGCAGCACGCTCTTGGCGTTGGCGTTGCCCTTGTCGGCCTTTTCCTTGACGTCGTGGAACTGGTCGAACATCAGCAGCGTCTTCTTCAGGCCTTCGGCCGCGACGGCGCCGACTTCGGCATCGTCGAGCAGGTCGATCATCGGGCTGATGTTGTAGCCGCCGAGCATGGTGCCGAGCAGTTCGGTGGCGCGCGCACGCGACAGCAGCAGGCTCTTCTCGGTGCCATGCGCCACGGCCGCCAGGTAGCTGGCCTTGACCTTGGCGGCATCGTCCACGCCGGCCGGCACGCGGTGCGTGAGCAGGTTGAGCAGGAACTCGCCGTCGTTCGCCGTGGCGGACTTCATCAATTCGATCACTTCACCGGTCTGCTTGGCGGTGAGGGGCAGGGGCGGGATGCCGAGCGCGGCGCGCTCTGCGACATGGTCAACGTAGGCTTGCAACATCTTCTTGATTCTCCGGAAACGGGTACGACGGGGGCGGCTGCGGGGGACAGCCTTGGCCTTTGCTTCTTCTTACTTCTTGACGGCGCCGCTGGTCGGCGCGTCGGCACCCTCGAACAGGCTCTTCGGCGGGTTGATCTTGAGCTCCGCGGACATCGCGACCTGGGCCGGCGCCTGGCAGTCGTCGGCCAGACGCAGGCCCTGCTTCTGGTTCATGAGCATCGACTTGTTGCCCAGCTGGAGCCACATCGCGCCGGCGCGCGGGTCTTCGAGGCGGATCGCGCCGGTGCGGCTTTCGACCGGGTGCATGCGGTACTTGGCGCCCTTGGTCGAGACGGTGAAGAAGCCGGGCTTGCTCTCGTCGGCGGTCACGGTCACGTCGGCGCCCAGTTCGCACTGGATCTTGCCGGTGTGCACGCGACCGGCGACGGCCAGGTCGGCCTCGTTCAGCGTGACGTCGGTGCTGGTGTCGATCGGCGTGACTTCCTCGACGGCCTTGGCGGCGCGGCGGGTCACCTGGGGCTTCTTCTTGGGCGCAGGCTTCGCGGCGGGCTTGGCCGCAGCCTTGGCCGCGGGCTTCGCGTCCGTGCTGCTCTGGGCGGTGGCGGCCAACGGGAGCGCCAGGATGGCGGCGGCAATCAGTGCGAGGGTCTTGGTCATCGGGTGTTCCTTGGAGGAGCTGTTGTCTTAGGTGTTCGGGGAAGAAGGCGAGAACCAGACCTGTGCCTCGGGGGGCAGCACACGGCCTGTGGCATGGGCGCGCTCGAGCACCTGCCAGAAATGGCGGTAGCTCGCACGATCATGGAGCGCGCCGTCGATGCTGACCGGCGCCCAGGACTGGCGCACCGCCGCATCGACGATGCGCGTGGCCTGTTCGATCTGGCCTTCCCCGGGCGCGAAGGCCTCGAGGATCGGGCGGATCTGGCTGGGATGGATGCTCCACATGCGGGTGTAGCCGAACTCGGCGGCAGCCCGCTTCGCCGCGGCACGCAGGGCCTCGACGTGGCTGAATTCGGTGACGACGCAGTGCGACGGCACCTTGCCGTGGGCGTGCGCGGCCGAGGCGATCTCGAGCTTGGCGCGCACCACCAGGGGATGGCTGAACTGCCCTTCGACGCCCATGCCCTCGGCCGGGATCGCACCGGCGTGGGCCGAGACGAAATCCATGAGGCCGAAACTCAGCGACTGGACACGCGGATGGGCCGCGATGGCGAAGGCGTTGTGCACCGCCAGCGGCGATTCGATGAGCACGTGCAGCGGCAGCATCGAAGCGCCGGCGGCGTCGAGCGCGGCCACGGCGCGGGTCACGTCGGCCAGCGACTCGACCTTGGGCACCATCAGGTGGCTCAGGCGCGCGCCCGCGCGGCCGGCGATGGTGGCGATGTCGGCCTCGAAGGCGGCGTGGTCGACCGGGTGCACGCGCACGCCGACCCGCATCGCGGGGGCCGAGGCCAGGGCCAGCTCGGTGACGAGCTGCCCGTGATCGGCTTCGCCGCCCACGGGGGCGCCGTCTTCGCAGTCGAGGGTGACGTCGAACACGCAGGCCCCGAACTCCGCGGCCATCTCGGCCTGGAGCACGAGGCTCTTCTTCATGCGTGCTTCGACGCCGCTGTAGTGGTCGCAGACCGGCAGCAGCACCGCGCCGGCCTGGGCGCCGAGCAACACGTCGCGCGGATGCTGGGAGACAGCGGTCATGCAGTGATCAGGTCGGGCGCTTTGCGCGGCGCCCAGGTCGCGGTGTCACTCGCGTCGAAGCGAGCCTGCGGGCAGCGACGGTCATCGAGCAGAGGATTACGGTCGGACATGGGGGATGGGGCTCCTGGCGCCGCCGAAGCACGGCGCGCACAGCGCGCGACGTGCCCGACGGCCGGGGGTTTACAGCAGGTGGGCGACGCCGGCCTGCTCGTCGGTCAGTTCCTTGAGCGTCTTGTCGATGCGTTCCTGGCTGAAGGCGTCGATGTCCAGGCCTTCGACGATCTTGTATTCGCCGTTCTCGGTGGTGACCGGGAAGCCGAACATCACGTCCTTGGGGATGCCGTACTGGCCGTCCGACGGGATGCCCATCGTGACCCACTTGCCGTTGGTGCCCAGGGCCCAGTCGCGCATGTGGTCGATGGCGGCGTTGGCAGCCGAGGCGGCCGACGACAGGCCGCGGGCTTCGATGATCGCGGCACCGCGCTTGCCCACGGTGGGCAGGAAGGTGTCGGCGTTCCAGACCTGGTCGTTGATCAGGTCCTTGACGCTCTTGCCCGCCACGGTGGCGAAGCGGTAGTCGGCGTACATCGTGGGCGAGTGGTTGCCCCAGACGGTGAGCTTCTCGATGTCGGCCACGGCGGTGCCGGTCTTGGCGGCGATCTGGCTCAGCGCGCGGTTGTGGTCCAGGCGCAGCATGGCGGTGAAGTTCTTGCGCGGCAGGTCCGGTGCGCTCTTCATCGCGATGTAGGCGTTGGTGTTCGCGGGGTTGCCCACCACCAGCACCTTGACGTTGCGGCTGGCGACGGCGTTGAGCGCCTTGCCCTGGGCGGTGAAGATCGCGCCGTTGACGGCCAGCAGCTCGGCACGTTCCATGCCCGGGCCGCGGGGACGCGAACCGACCAGCAGTGCGTAGTCGGCGTCCTTGAAGGCCACCAGCGGGTCGCCGGTCGGGATCACGCCGGCCAGCAGCGGGAAGGCGCAGTCTTCGAGCTCCATGATCACGCCCTTGAGTGCCTTCTGGGCCTTCTCGTCGGGGATCTCGAGCAGTTGCAGGATGACGGGCTGGTCCTTGCCGAGCATTTCGCCGGAAGCGATGCGGAACAACAGGGCGTAACCGATTTGGCCGGCGGCACCGGTGACGGCGACGCGAACAGGCTTTTTGCTCATGGGAAAGACTCCAGAAGATGGTGAAAACGGCGGCGGCAAGCTCGGGCGGCTGCCGAGGCCCCGCGGAAGGCAAAGCCGGGGGCGGAACCGGCGCACATTTTAAGCCGAATCGAGATTCGGAGCACGAACGTCTTATGTCTTATATAAGATACGGCCCCTGCGCAGACCGCGCAGCGCGCCCCACGCCATGAATACGCCCCTCCTCACCGACACGGCCACGCCGTCCTTCAGTCCGCTCTACCAGCAGATCAAGACCCTGATCCTGCAGAGCCTGCAGGCGGGCGAATGGAAGCCGGGCGAGCCGATTCCCAGCGAGATGGACCTGGCCGCGCGCTTCCGCGTGAGCCAGGGCACGGTGCGCAAGGCCATCGACGAACTGGCGGCCGAGAACCTGGTGGTGCGCCGCCAGGGCAAGGGCACCTTCGTCGCCACCCATGCCGAACAGCATGTGCAGTACCGCTTCCTGAAGCTGGTGCCCGACAGCGGCGACATCAACACCGAAGGGCCGGCCGAACGTACCATCGTCGATTGCCGCCGGCTGCGCGCCTCGGCCGACGTGGCGCGCGCGCTGGCGCTGCGTTCGGGCGATGCCGTGCTGCAGGTGCGGCGCGTGCTGGCCTACCGCGGCGTGCCCACCATTTTGGAAGACCTCTGGCTGCCCGGCCTGCCCTTCAAGGGCCTCACGGCCGAACGGCTGCGGGCCTCGCGCGGGCCGATGTACGCGATGTTCGAGACCGAATTCGGCGTGCGCATGGTGCGCGCCGAGGAAAAGATCCGCGCCGTGCTGCCCGACGCCGAACAGGCCGCGCTGCTGGACGTCGCCGCGGGGATCCCGCTGCTGAGCGTCGAACGCCTGGCCCACACCTACCACGACACCCCGATGGAGTTGCGCCGGGGGCTCTACCGCACCGATACGCACCACTATCGCAACGAACTCGGATGAAAAAAACCGCCATGCAGTCCGTGGAAGCGCCTTTCGGCGCGGTCTTCCGGCCCTTCGCCGCCCGAGCATCCCACCAATCCAGTGCGATGACACGGAGCCGACTGCGGCCCGATGGTGCATTGCAATAGAATTTTGCGTTGTTTGCATTTCGCCAAAGAACAAGCCGTCCCCTCGAAAAAGCAACGAAAGCCCCCATGACCGAGCTTGCTAACTCACCCCGTCCGCCGCGACGCCAGTTCCGCAACATCAATGCCTTCACCGACCTGACCACCTATCGGCTGCCGCCGGCGGGCATCGTGTCGATCCTGCACCGCGTGAGCGGCGCATTGATGTTCCTGCTGCTGCCCTTCATCATCTGGATGTTCGACACCTCGGTGTCCTCCGAGATTTCCTTTGCCCGCTTCAAGGCCGTCTTCAACGTCGGCGTCGGCTTCGCGCCGGGCTGGTTCTTCAAGCTGGTGGCACTGGCCCTGATCTGGGCCTACCTCCACCACTTCATCGCCGGCCTGCGCCATCTGTGGATGGACGTGAGCCATGCCGCGGTGACCAAGGAATTCGGCAAGAGCTCGGCCATCGGCACGCTGGTGATCAGCATCGCGCTGACGCTGGTGCTCGGCGCCAAGCTGTTCGGCCTGTATTGAAAAGAGAGCTCCAAAAATGTCTGTGAACTACGGATCCAAGCGCATCGTCGTCGGCGCGCACTACGGACTTCGCGACTGGCTCAGCCAGCGCGTGACCGGCGGCCTGATGGCCCTCTTCACGATCATCCTGCTCGCGCAGGTGCTGTTCTCGCGCGGCCCGATCGGCTACGACACCTGGGCCGGCATCTTCTCGGCGCAGTGGATGAAGGTGCTCACCTTCGTCGTGATCGCCTCGATCCTCTACCACGTGTGGGTCGGCATGCGCGACATCTGGATGGACTACGTCCAACCGGTCGCCATCCGCCTCGCCCTTCAAATCTTCACCATCGTCTGGCTTGTCGGTTGCGCGGGTTGGGCCATTCAAGTGCTCTGGAGGCTCTGAACTCAACATGACCGCATACACCAAAGACCAAATCACCAAGCGCAAGTTCGACGTCGTCATCGTGGGCGCCGGCGGCTCCGGCATGCGCGCCTCGCTGCAACTCGCACGCGCCGGCCTCAACGTGGCCGTGCTCTCGAAGGTGTTCCCGACCCGCTCGCACACCGTCGCCGCACAAGGTGGCGTGGGTGCCTCGCTCGGCAACATGAGCGAGGACAACTGGCACTACCACTTCTACGACACGATCAAGGGTTCCGACTGGCTCGGCGACCAGGACGCGATCGAGTTCATGTGCCGTGAAGCCCCGAAGGTGGTGTACGAGCTCGAGCACTTCGGCATGCCCTTCGACCGCAACCCTGACGGCACGATCTACCAGCGTCCCTTCGGCGGCCACACGGCCAACTACGGCGAGAAGCCGGTACAGCGCGCCTGCGCCGCGGCCGACCGCACCGGCCACGCGATGCTGCACACGCTCTACCAGAAGAACGTCGAGGCCCGCACCCAGTTCTTCGTCGAATGGATGGCGCTGGACCTGATCCGCGACGCCGAAGGCGACGTGGTCGGCGTGACCGCGCTGGAAATGGAAACCGGCGACCTGCACATCCTGCAGGCCAAGACCGTGCTGCTGGCCACCGGCGGTGCCGGCCGGATCTTCGGTGCTTCCACCAACGCCTTCATCAACACCGGTGACGGCCTGGGCATGGCCGCGCGTTCGGGCATCCCGCTGCAGGACATGGAGTTCTGGCAGTTCCACCCGACCGGCGTGGCCGGCGCGGGCGTTCTGCTGACCGAAGGCTGCCGCGGCGAAGGCGCGATCCTGCTGAACAGCAATGGCGAACGCTTCATGGAGCGCTATGCGCCCACGCTGAAGGACCTGGCACCGCGCGACTTCGTGTCGCGCTCGATGGACCAGGAAATCAAGGAAGGTCGCGGCTGCGGTCCCAACAAGGACTACATCCACATGAAGCTCGACCACCTGGGCGCGGAGACCATCCACAAGCGCCTGCCTTCGGTCTACGAGATCGGCATCAACTTCGCGAACGTCGACGTCACGAAGGAACCGATTCCCGTGGTGCCCACCATCCACTACCAGATGGGCGGCATCCCGACCAACATCAACGGCCAGGTCGTGATCCAGCGCGGCGAGGAACACAGCCTCGCGGTGAACGGCCTCTACGCCGTGGGCGAATGCTCCTGCGTGAGCGTGCACGGCGCCAACCGCCTGGGCACCAACTCGCTGCTCGACCTGCTGGTGTTCGGCCGCGCGGCCGGCAACCACATCGTGCAGTTCAACGACAAGCTCAAGGAACACAAGCCGCTGCCGGCCGATGCGGCCGACCGCACGCTGGAGCGCCTGAACCAGCTCGAAGCCTCGACCAGCGGCGAGTACGCCCAGGACGTGGCCGGCGAGATCCGCGCCGTGATGCAGCAGCACGCGGCCGTGTTCCGCAAGCAGGCCTCGATGGACGAAGGCGTGGTCAAGATCGCCGCCGTGCGCGAGCGCGTCAAGGCCATCACGCTCAAAGACAAGTCGCGCGTGTTCAACACCGCGCGCATCGAAGCGCTGGAAGTCGACAACCTGATCGAAGTCGCGCAGGCCACCATGGTCTCGGCCGCGGCCCGCACCGAATGCCGCGGCGCCCACACGGTCGAGGACTACGAGCGTCCGGCGGACGACCCGGTCGCGCCGCTGGGCCGCGACGACAAGAACTGGATGAAGCACACGCTGTGGCACAGCGAGAGCAACAGCCTCACCTACAAGCCGGTCCGGCTCCAGCCCCTGACGGTCGACTCCGTGCCGCCCAAGGTCCGCACGTTCTAAGCGTGCAAGTACAGAACATCACAAGGTCATCACGATGAAGCGCACATTCCAGATCTACCGCTACGACCCGGACAAGGACGCCAAGCCGTACATGCAGACCATCGAGGTCGAACTCGACGGCCACGAGCGCATGCTGCTCGACGCGCTGATGAAGCTCAAGGCGCAGGACCCCACGCTGTCGTTCCGCCGCTCGTGCCGCGAAGGCGTCTGCGGCTCCGACGCGATGAACATCAACGGCAAGAACGGTCTGGCCTGCCTGACCAACATGAACACGCTCAAGGGCACCGTGGTGCTCAAGCCGCTGCCGGGCCTGCCGGTGATCCGCGACCTGATCGTGGACATGACGCAGTTCTTCAAGCAGTACAACTCGATCAAGCCGTACCTGCAGAACGACGACGTGCCGCCCGAGAAGGAACGCCTGCAGAGCCCCGAAGAGCGCGAAGAGCTCGACGGCCTCTACGAGTGCATCCTGTGCGCGAGCTGCTCGACCAGCTGCCCCAGCTTCTGGTGGAACCCCGACAAGTTCGTCGGTCCGGCCGGCCTGCTGCAGGCCTACCGCTTCATCGCCGACAGCCGCGACCAGGCCACGGCCGAGCGCCTGGACAACCTCGAAGACCCGTACCGCCTGTTCCGCTGCCACACGATCATGAACTGCGTCGACGTGTGCCCGAAGAACCTGAACCCCACCAAGGCCATCGGGAAGATCAAGGAACTGATGGTGCGCCGCGCCATCTGACCTGTTGGACACCCCGCCCGCCATGACACAGGTCGACGCACTCGATACACCGCTCGGCGAGCGCCACTTGAGCAAGCTCAAGTGGCGTTGCCGACGCGGCCTGCTGGAAAACGACCTGTTCATCGCGCGCTTCTTCGAGCGGCATGAATCTGGCATGACCGAGCGCCAGGCGCAGGCCATGGAAACCTTGATGGATCTGTCGGATCACGATCTGATGGATCTCTTCATGCGGCGCACCGAGCCCGACCCGGCCTGGGCCGACGCCGACGTGGTGGACCTGCTGCGACTGCTGCGCGTCTGAGCGCTGCGCCACAGGTTCATGCTTCCCCGAACATTCATCTTTTGAGAAAGAAAGTCGAAATGAAAGCTTCCGAGACCAAAGCCACCCTATCGTTCAGCAACGGCGGCAACAGCGTCGACCTGCCGGTGTACAAGGGCACCGTGGGTCCCGACGTGATCGACATCCGCAAGCTGTACGCACAGACCGGCATGTTCACGTACGACCCGGGCTTCATGTCGACCGCGGCATGCCAGTCCTCGATCACCTACATCGACGGCGACAAGGGTGAGCTGCTGTACCGCGGCTACCCCATCGAGCAGCTCGCGACCAACTGCGACTTCCTGGAAACCTGCCATCTGCTGCTGTACGGAGAACTGCCGGACGCGACGAAGAAGGACGAGTTCACCAAGCTCGTGACCAACCACACGATGGTCAACGAGCAGATGCAGTTCTTCCTGCGCGGCTTCCGCCGTGATGCCCACCCGATGGCCATCATGACCGGCCTGGTCGGCGCCCTGTCGGCCTTCTATCACGACAGCACGGACATCAACAATCCGAAGCACCGCGAGATCGCCGCGATCCGCCTGATTGCGAAGATGCCCACGCTGGTGGCCATGGCGTACAAGTACACGGTGGGCCAGCCCTACATGTACCCGAAGAACGACCTGAGCTACGCCGGCAACTTCCTGCACATGATGTTCGCCACGCCGTGCGAAGAGTACAAGGTGAACCCGGTGCTCGAGCGCGCGCTCGACCGGATCTTCATCCTGCACGCCGACCACGAGCAGAACGCCTCGACCTCGACCGTGCGCCTGTGCGGCTCGTCGGGCACCAACCCCTTCGCGGCCATCGCGGCCGGCGTGGCCTGCCTCTGGGGCCCAGCCCACGGCGGCGCCAACGAAGCGGCGCTCAACATGCTCTACGACATCCAGAAGGCTGGCGGCGTGGAGAAGATCGGCGACTTCATCAAGCAGGTCAAGGACAAGAACTCCAACGTCAAGCTCATGGGCTTCGGTCATCGTGTCTACAAGAACTACGATCCGCGCGCCAAGCTGATGCAGGAAACCTGCAAGGAAGTGCTGGCCGAACTGGGCCTGGAAAACGACCCGCTGTTCAAGCTGGCCATGGCGCTCGAGAAGATCGCCCTGGAAGACGAATACTTCGTGTCGCGCAAGCTCTACCCGAACGTCGACTTCTACTCCGGCATCGTGCAACGCGCCATCGGCATCCCGGTGCCGCTGTTCACCGCGGTGTTCGCGCTGGCCCGCACGGTCGGCTGGATCGCCCAGCTCAACGAGATGATCGGCGACCCGGAATACAAGATCGGCCGCCCGCGCCAGCTGTTCGAAGGCTCGGTCCAGCGCGACGTGAAGCCCATCGCCCAACGCTGAGCCTGCGCTCGCGACCTGGAAGAAGCTGCCTGCGGGCAGCTTTTTTGCGTCTTGGCTTACATGAAATTCTCCAGCGATTGTTAACTTGGGCATCGGAGGGTGACTCCACATTCGATCCCGTTAACAACTGCTTTCAACACTCCAAGGAGTTCTGTCATGAAGAAACTAGCCGCACTGATCGCCGTCACGTTCGCATTCGCCGTGCCCCTGGCCGGCTGCAACACCGTCAAGGGCGCAGGCCAGGACATCCAGAAGGGTGGCGACAAGCTCGAGGACGCAGCGAAGAAGCGCCAGTAAGCCGACCCGGCCGAAGCACGCGAAGCGGGCCCTGGGCCCGCTTTTTCATGGGCGGCGCATCGTGGGCAGGCAACCTGGCCATCGCGGATCACGATGGCGGAGGAATTTTCCCTATAGGACAATAGCCGTCCCACCATCTTCCAGCACGATGCCCCGCCGTGACCGCGTCCGAACGCACCTTTGCCCGCCGTATCGACCTCACTTCGCTCCAGCTCTTCGTGGCGGTGTGCGAGCTGGGCAGCATCGGCCGTGCGGCGGAGCGCGAGTTCATCGCGGCCTCGGCCATCAGCAAGCGGCTGTCGGACCTGGAGTCGGCGCTGGGCACGCCGCTGCTCTACCGCCACACGCGCGGCGTCGACCTGACGCCCGCGGGCGAGAGCCTGCTGCACCACGCCCGCTCGGTGCTCTACAGCTTGGAGAAGATGCAGGGCGAGCTCAGCGAATACGCCGACGGCGTGCGCGGCCATGTGCGGGTGCACGCCAACATCTCGGCCATCGTGCAGTTCCTGCCCGAGGACCTGGGCGCCTTCCGGCGCGACCATGAAGAGATCAAGATCGACCTCGAGGAGCACCTGAGCGCAGAGGTCCAGCGCGCGGTGCACGAGGGCGCGGCCGACCTGGGCATCTGCTACCTGTCCGACGGCGCGAGCGAGCTCCAGAGCCTGTCGTACCGCCACGACCGCCTGGTGCTGATCGTGCCGCTGGGCCATGCGCTGGCCGAACGGGCCGAACTCGCTTTTGCCGATTCGCTGGAATACGACCACGTCGGCCTGCACACCAACAGCTCGATCTACGTCGCGACGCGGCAGGCCGCGCTGGACGCGGGCCGCAGCATCAAGCTGCGCATCCACGTGACCGGCCTCGACGCCATGTGCCGCATGATCGAGAACGGCCTGGGCATCGGCGTGATGCCGGGCCATGCCTTCGAACTCATGCGCGGCGGCATCGGGCGCCGGCTCACCAGCATCGCGCTGAGCGACCCCTGGGCGCGGCGCGAGATCCGGCTGGTGGCGCGCGACTTCTCCACCCTGCCGGTGGCGGCGCGCTCGCTGGTCGCGCACCTGCAGGCCTCGGGCGCCGCCAACGAAGGCCTCGCGCTTGCGGCCTGACACCACCCACGCACAGACAACAGCATCCCCCACGAAAGAAGACGACCATGGCACGCACGCTCTACGACAAGATCTGGGACGAACACGTCGTCCACACCGAGGACGACGGCACCGCGATCCTCTACATCGACCGCCACCTGGTGCACGAAGTGACCAGCCCGCAAGCCTTCGAGGGCCTGCGCGAGGCCGGCCGCAAGCTGTGGCGCATCAGCTCGGTGGTGGCCACGGCCGACCACAACACGCCCACCACCGGCTGGGAGCGCGGCTACGAAGGCATCGCCGACCCGACCAGCAAGGAGCAGGTCACCACGCTGGACCACAACATCGCCGAGTTCGGCGCCGCCGCCTTCTTCCCCTTCCTGAGCAAGCGCCAGGGCATCGTGCACGTGATCGGCCCGGAGAGCGGCGCCACGCTGCCGGGCATGACGGTGGTCTGCGGCGACTCGCACACCTCCACCCACGGCGCCTTCGGCGCGCTGGCGCACGGCATCGGCACCAGCGAGGTCGAGCACGTGATGGCCACGCAGACGCTGCTGGGCAAGAAGGCGAAGAACATGCTGGTGAAGGTCGAGGGCAAGCTGCCGCTGGGCTGCACCGCCAAGGACATCGTGCTGGCCATCATCGGCAAGATCGGCACCGCCGGCGGCACCGGCTACACCATTGAATTCGCGGGCTCGGCCATCCGTGATCTGAGCATGGAAGGCCGGATGACGGTCTGCAACATGGCCATCGAGGCCGGCGCGCGCGCCGGGCTGGTGGCGGTCGACGAGAAGACCATCGCCTACGTCAAGGGCCGCCCGCTCGCGCCCACGGGCGTGGAATGGGAGCATGCGGTGGCCTACTGGCGCACGCTGCAGTCCGACCCGGGCGCGAAGTTCGACGCCGTGGTCGAGCTCGACGCCGCGACCATCCCGCCGCAAGTGACCTGGGGCACCTCGCCCGAGATGGTGGTCGAGATCACCGGCCGCGTGCCCGATCCCGACAAGGAAAAGGACGCCAACAAGCGCGGCGCCATCGAGCGCGCGCTGGTCTACATGGGCCTGGAGCCCAACAAGGCCATGAACGACATCTTCATCGACAAGGTGTTCATCGGCTCATGCACCAACAGCCGCATCGAGGACATGCGCGAAGCCGCCGCAGTGGTGAAGAAGCTGGGCCAGAAGGTCGCCAAGAACGTCAAGCTCGCGATGGTCGTGCCCGGCTCGGGCGTGGTGAAGGAACAGGCCGAGCGCGAAGGCCTCGACCTGATCTTCAAGGCCGCGGGCTTCGAATGGCGCGAGCCCGGCTGCTCGATGTGCCTGGCGATGAACGCCGACCGGCTCGAGCCCGGCGAGCGCTGTGCATCGACCAGCAACCGCAACTTCGAAGGCCGCCAGGGCGCGGGTGGCCGCACCCACCTCGTGAGCCCGGCCATGGCCGCCGCCGCCGCGGTGCACGGGCATTTCGTCGACGTGCGCACCTTCGCCTGAACACCAGAGAGACCGACATGCAGAAATTCACCGTGCACCAAGGCCTCGTGGCCCCGATGGACCGCGAGAACGTCGACACCGACGCGATCATTCCCAAGCAGTTCCTCAAGTCGATCAAGAAGACCGGCTTCGGCGTGAACCTGTTCGACGAATGGCGCTACCTCGACACCGGCTTCCCGGGCCAGGACCCGGCCAGCCGCAAGCCCAACCCCGACTTCGTGCTGAACCAGCCGCGTTACGCCGGCGCCTCGGTGCTGCTGGCACGCAGGAACTTCGGCTGCGGCTCGTCGCGCGAGCACGCGCCGTGGGCGCTCGACCAGTACGGCTTTCGCGCGATCATCGCGCCCAGCTACGCCGACATCTTCTTCAACAACAGCTTCAAGAACGGCCTGCTGCCGATCGTGCTGTCCGAAGCCCAGGTGGCGCAGCTGTTCGACGAGGTCTTTGCCTTCCCCGGCTACCAGCTGACCATCGACCTGGAGCGCCAGGTGGTGGTCAAGCCCGACGGCCAGGAGTTCGCCTTCGACGTGCAGGCCTTCCGCAAGTACTGCCTGATCAACGGCCTCGACGACATCGGCCTCACGCTGCGTCACAAGGACAAGATCAAGGCCTTCGAGGCCGAACGCCTGGCGCAGAAGCCCTGGCTCGCGCACACCATGCTGGCCAACGCCTGAGCGTCGCCCTCCTCATCTCTCTCCACAAGCAACGACAAAATGAAAATCGCAGTTCTCCCAGGTGACGGCATCGGCACCGAAATCGTGGCGGAAGCCGTCAAGGTGCTCCACGCGCTCGACCTGAAGTTCGAGATGGAAACGGCCCTCGTCGGCGGCACCGCCTACGACGCGCACGGCCATCCGCTGCCCGACGCCACGCTCAAGCTGGCCAAGGAATCCGACGCGGTGCTGTTCGGCGCCGTGGGCGACTGGAAGTACGACACGCTGGAGCGCCAGTTCCGCCCCGAGCAGGCGATCCTGGGCCTGCGCAAGAACCTCGGCCTGTTCGCCAACTTCCGTCCGGCCATCTGCTACGAGCAGCTGGTGGCGGCCTCGAGCCTCAAGCCCGAGCTGATCGCCGGCCTGGACATCCTGATCATCCGAGAGCTGACCGGCGACATCTACTTCGGCCAGCCGCGCGGCCGCCGCACCGCCGTCGACGGCCACTTCCCCGGCGCCGAGGAAGCCTTCGACACGATGCGCTACTCGCGCCCCGAGGTCGAACGCATCGCGCGCGTCGCCTTCGAGGCCGCACGCAAGCGCAGCAAGCGCGTGACCAGCGTCGACAAGGCCAACGTGCTCGAGACCTTCCAGTTCTGGAAGGACATCGTCACGGAAGTGGGCAAGGAATATCCGGACGTCGAACTCGATCACATGTACGTCGACAACGCGGCCATGCAGTTGGTCAAGGCGCCGAAGAAGTTCGACGTGGTGGTCACCGGCAACATGTTCGGCGACATCCTGTCGGACGAAGCGGCCATGCTCACCGGCTCGATCGGCATGCTGCCCTCGGCCTCGCTCAATTCGAGCAACCAGGGCCTGTACGAACCCAGCCACGGCAGCGCGCCGGACATCGCCGGCAAGGGCGTGGCCAACCCGCTGGCGACCATCCTGAGCGCCGCGATGATGCTGCGCTACTCGCTGAACCAGGAAGAAGCGGCCCAGCGCATCGAGACGGCCGTGAAGAAGGTGCTGGCCCAGGGCCTGCGCACGCCCGACATCTACAGCGCCGGCACCACCAAGGTGGGCACGGTGGAGATGGGCGATGCCGTGCTGAAGGCGCTGTAAGCCGCCTCGCGCCCTGCCGCGCGGCCCGAGGGCGGTGTGGCAGGGCCCGCGGTTCAGCCCGGAATCTCGGGCTCGACCAGCTGGGCGAGCTGCGCCAGCGACTCCTGCCAGCCCAGGTAGCACATCTCCACCGGAATCACCTCCGGAATCCCCTCCTGCACGATGCTCAGCTCGGTGCCGCCCAGCACGGCCTTGAGCGTCACCGTCACCTGCAGTTCGCCCGGCAGGTTCGGGTCGTCGAAGCGGTCCGTGTAGCGCAGGCGCTCGTTCGGCACCAGTTCCAGGTACTCGCCACCGAAGCCATGCGCGTTGCCGGTGGAGAAGTTCTGGAAGGACATCTTGAAGCGGCCGCCCACCTTCGGCTCGAAGTGGTGGACCTTGCAGACGAAGCCGTAGGGCGGCAGCCACTTGGCCATGGCGTCGGCGTCGAGGAAGGCGCGGTAGACCTTCTCGGGCCTGGCCTTGAGGATGCGATGCAGTCGGACGGTACCGGTGGACATGGGCGGATCTCCTGGCGGGGTCTGGATGGGTTGGCATTCATACACCATCCGGCGCGCATCCGCTACAATGCCCGCCATGTTTGCCGCCCGTCCGTTCATCCTGAACCCAGCATCCGCCGCCCCGGCCGATGTGGCCGTGCGCGCAATCATCATCAAAACCACGACCATTAAGGGCTGATCCAGCCTGGTTCGTCGTGCGCCCTCCTCCGGCCCTGACGAGCCGGGCCCCTCAGCCGTTGCTGACCGCGGGAATATTTACTTTTTGAAGGGCGTTGACATGAGCAAGTTGGTGGGCCTCGTCGGCTGGCGCGGCATGGTGGGTTCGGTCCTGATGGACCGCATGGTGGCCGAGGGTGACTTCGGTCTGATCGAGCCGGTCTTCTTCTCGACCTCCAATGCCGGCGGCAAGGCGCCGGCGATGGCCAAGAACGAGACCACGCTCAAGGACGCGCACGACATCGACGCGCTGAAGAAGTGCGACATCGTGATCACCGCGCAAGGCGGCGACTACACCAGCGAAGTTTTCCCCAAGCTGCGCGCCGCCGGCTGGAACGGCCACTGGATCGACGCCGCCTCGACGCTGCGCATGAACGACGACGCGGTCATCGTGCTGGACCCGGTCAACCTGCCCGTGATCCAGAACGCGCTCGCCAAGGGCGGCAGGAACTGGATCGGCGGCAACTGCACCGTCAGCTGCATGCTGATGGGCGTGGGCGCGCTGTACAAGGCCGGCCTGGTCGAGTGGATGACCAGCATGACCTACCAGGCGGCTTCGGGCGGCGGCGCGCAGCACATGCGCGAACTGCTGACCCAGTTCGGCACCCTCAACGCCGAAGTGCGCCCGCTGCTCGACGACCCCAAGTCGGCCATCCTCGAGATCGACCGCAAGGTGCTGCACAAGCAGCAGAACCTGTCGGCCGCCGAGACCGCCAACTTCGGCGCCCCGCTGGGCGGCTCGCTGATTCCCTGGATCGACAAGGACCTGGGCCTGGGCAAGCGCCAGGACGACGCCGAATGGGGCATGTCCAAGGAAGAGTGGAAGGGCGGCGCCGAGACCAACAAGATCCTCGGCCAGGGCGCGGGCTTCGGCACTGCGGCGACGCCGGTCGACGGCTTCTGCGTGCGCATCGGCGCCATGCGCTGCCACAGCCAGGCCCTGACCTTCAAGCTCAAGAAGAACGTGCCGCTGGCCGACATCGAGGCGCTGATCGCCAACGACAACGCCTGGGCCAAGGTGGTTCCGAACACCCGCGAAGCGACCGTCAAGGACCTGACGCCCGTGGCCGTGACCGGCACCATGGACATCCCGGTCGGCCGCATCCGCAAGCTGGCGATGGGCCCCGAGTACGTCGGCGCCTTCACCATCGGCGACCAGCTGCTGTGGGGTGCCGCGGAGCCCCTGCGCCGCATGCTGCGGATCCTGCTGGAGGCATGACGCCGACGCGGGCCGGTGGGCCCGCATGGGGGTACGTTGCTTCATCGCAACGACTCGGCGGCACCGAAGTTGGTGCGCACTGGGTCGAACGGGCCTGTCGCCTTGTCAGTGCCTGTTGATGGTGTTAACGTCCCCTTACACTTTTGGGCCGCGGTGCCCTCCTTAGCATGACAAGACTTCCGTTGCCTGCGGCCCGCGTTCTGGCCACCCGCCCGCCCCGGATGCTGCCCGGCCGGGCGCCGTTGTCCGCGCTGGGCGCGGCCATGGTGCTGGCCCTGGGCGGCGTGGCACTCGACGCGCAAGCCTTGTCGCTGGGCCGCATCACGGTGCAGTCGGCGCTGGGTGAACCGCTGCGCGCGGAGATCGACGTCACGGAGATCAGCGCCGCCGAGGCCGAGGGCCTGCGGGTCAACGTCGGATCGCCGGAGACCTTCCGCACCGCCGGCGTGCCCTACAACAGCGCGCTGTCGGACGTGCGCAGCACGCTGCAGCGGCGTGCCGACGGCCGCTACGTGGTGCGCCTGAGCAGCAACCGCTCGATCTCCGATCCCTTCATCGATCTGGTGATCGAAGCCAACTGGGGCTCGGGCCGGATCACGCGCGACTACACGGTGCTGCTGGACCCGCCCAGCAGCCGCCCATCCGCTGCCGCGGCCGCCATGGCGCCGACGCCAGCCCAGATCACGCCACCCGCGGCAGCGCCGCAGGCCGTGGCGCCGCGTCCGCGCCCGGCCACCGCCGCCGTGGTCGCCCCTCCATCGCCTCCCGCTGCACCTGTCGAACCGGCACGCACGGCCGCGAGCGGCGGCGGCGCCGGTGGCCAGGTCACGGTCCGCACCGGCGACACCGCGAGCAAGATCGCCGGCGCCTACAAGCCGGCCGAGGTCTCGCTCGACCAGATGCTGGTGGCGCTGCTGCGCGCCAACCCCAATGCCTTCATCAACGGCAACGTGAATCGGGTGCGCGCCGGCGCGGTGCTCGACCTGCCGAGCGCCGCACAGGCCACGGCCACGCCCGCCGCCGAAGCACGCCGCACCGTGATCGCCCAAAGCCGCGACTTCGGCGACTACCGGCGCCGGCTGGCCGACAACGCGCCCAGCGCCAAGGTCGCGAGCGCCGATCGCCAGGCCACCGGCAAGCTGCAGGCCAACGTCCAGGACCGCAACGCCGTCGCGGCCTCGCCCGACAAGCTGACCATCGCGCAGGCCCGCGCCGCCGACGACAAGCTGGCCCAGGCGCGCCAGGCGCAGGAGAGCAACGCCCGCTTGGCGGAACTCTCCAAGAACATCAGCGAGCTGAACAAGCTGCAGGGCGGCGCGGCGGCGCCCGCACCGGCTGGCAACGCGGCATCGGCCGTCGCGCCAGCGGCTGCAGCCACGGCAAGCACCGCCGCGGCCACCGCTCCCGCGGC
>NZ_LZZW01000018.1 GCF_014170375.1 Variovorax sp. UMC13
AAGTCGGTCAAGTACGAGACCGTGGTCAAGGCCATGAACCTGCTCAAGCGCGCGGGCGTCGAGCGGGTCGGCCTGTCGGTCACGACCACGGGCGCGAAGTAAGGCATGTCGCTCGCCGCTGACCGCCCCGAGTTCGCCCCCCCGCCGCAGCTGCTGCACCGTGGTCGACCAGATCTCGGCCTCGACGGCATCGCTCTCGGCATCGCGCTTCCAATGCACGCCCCAGGTCAGCGCGGCGATCAGCACGGCGTGCGCGGCCAGCGCGAAGGCGATGGCGCGCGGCGTGCCGCGCTGCGGCGGGGGGGCGAACTCGGGGCGGTCAGCGGCGAGCGACATGCCTTACTTCGCGCCCGTGGTCGTGACCGACAGGCCGACCCGCTCGACGCCCGCGCGCTTGAGCAGGTTCATGGCCTTGACCACGGTCTCGTACTTGACCGACTTGTCGGCGCTGATGACCACCGGGCGCTCGGCGTCGCCGCCCTGCGCGGTCTTCACGGCGTTGCCGATCTGAGTGAACGGGATGGCGCTGCCGCCCGAGCCGCTGGACGGGTCCTTCTTGATCTGGATCTCGTCATCGGTCTTGATGACGATCTCGATCGGCTTGTCGGGCTGCTTGTTGGCGCGATCGACGCTGGGCAGGTTGATCACGCTCGGCGTGATCAGCGGCGCGGTCACCATGAAGATGATCAGCAGCACCAGCATGACGTCGATGAACGGGACCATGTTGATCTCGTTGATCGTGCGGCGGCCGCGGCCGCGGGAGGAGGTGGCGGGCATGGGCTCGGCTTCCTTTCGGCGGCGGGCTCAGCGGCCGGCGCTCGCGGGCGCCGGCTGGGTCGACAGGTTGCGCTGCAGGATGTTCGAGAACTCTTCGATGAAGGTCTCGAGCGCGATCGCGGTCTTGTCGATCTCGCGGGCGAAGCGGTTGTAGCCGACCACCGCGGGAATGGCGGCGAACAGGCCGATGGCGGTGGCGACCAGCGCCTCGGCGATGCCGGGCGCGACGGTGGCCAGCGTGACCTGCGTCAGCGCGGCCAGGCCGGTGAAGGCATGCATGATCCCCCATACCGTGCCGAACAGGCCCACATAGGGCGATACCGAGCCGACCGTGGCCAGGAAGGACAGGTTGGACTCGGCCACGTCGAGCTCGCGCTGGAAGCTGGCCCGCATCGCGCGGCGCGCGCCGTCGAGCAGCGTGCCGGCGTCGGCCACATGGCGCTCGCGCAGCTTCTGGTACTCGCGCATGCCGGAGGCGAAGATGCGCTCCATCGGGCCCGCGAGCTTGGCGTTCTGGGCCGCGGAGGCGAAGAGTTCGTTGAGGCTGGTGCCCGACCAGAAGTCGCGCTCGAACTCGTCGTTGAGGGCGCGCATGCGCTTGAGCGCGAAGAACTTGCGGAAGATCGCCGCCCAGCTGGCGATCGAGATGCCGGCCAGCAACAGCACCACGAGTTGCACGGGCAGGCTGGCATGGATCAGGAGGGTGAGGATCGAGAGGTCTTGGTTCATGGCGTGAGAGGTTGAGACATGGAGCCGCGATGGCGCTCGAGGGTTCCCGCAACATGGGCCGGAATGCGTGCCGGGCGCAATGTGAGGCCATCGACCCAGCCGATGCGGATCGTGCCTTCGCACAGCAAAGAGGGTTGCTCTTCTTTTGATAGCACGCGCTGGGCGATTATGGCCGACGCCGAGCCGGTCTGCCGGAGTTCGACCGTAACAAGCAGTTCGTCGTCGAGGCGCGCCGGCCGGTGGTACTTGAGCTGGGTCTCGCTCACCACGAACATCCCGCCGCTCTGTTCGCGCAGCGCGCGCTGTTCGATGCCCAGGTCGCGCAGCCACTCGGTGCGCGCGCGTTCCATGAACTTCAGGTAGTTGGCATAGAACACGATGCCGCCGGCATCGGTGTCCTCCCAGTAGATTCGGATCGGGAACTGGAAGCTCATCCGGCCAGCGTCTTGAGCCGCGCGATCGCTTCTTCGAGGTGCGCCATCGAGCTGGCGGTCGAGAAGCGCACGAAGCGCGCGGTCTCGGCGGTGCCGAAGTCGCGGCCCGGCGTGATCGCCACGTGGGCGCGCTTCATCACCTCGAAGGCGAAGTCCCAGCTGCCCTCGATGCCCAGCTTGCGCGCGAACTCGGTGCAGTCGGCCCAGGCGTAGAAGGCGCCGTCGGGTTCGACCGGCACCGTGAGGCCGAGCGCGTTGAGCTGCGGGATGAACCAGTCGCGCCGGGCCTTGAACTCGGCGCGGCGGCGTTCGTATTCGGCGATGCTCTCGGGCTCGAAGCAGGCCAGGGCCGCGTGCTGGGCCACGGTGCTCGCGCAGATGAACAGGTTCTGCGCCAGCCGTTCGACCGCGGGCACGATCGCATCGGGCACCACCAGCCAGCCCAGCCGCCAGCCGGTCATGTTGAAGTACTTGCTGAAGCTGTTGATGCTGATGACCTGGTCGTCGATGGCCAGTGCGGTCTGGCCGAAGGCATCGTCGTGCGACAGGCCCAGGTAGATCTCGTCGATCAGCGTGATGCCGCCGCGGCGCGACACCACCTCGTGGATGCGGCGCAGCTCGTCGGGCGCGATCGATGTACCGGTCGGGTTCGAGGGCGAGGCCAGCAGCACGCCGCGCGTCCTGTCGGTCCAGGCGGCCTCGACCTTGGCCGCGCTGAGCTGGAAGCGCTCGGCCGCGGTGGTCGGCACCAGCACCGCACGCCCCTCGGCGGCGGTGACGAAATGGCGGTTGCAGGGGTAGCTGGGGTCGGGCAGCAGGATCTCGTCGCCGGCCTCGATCAGCGCCAGGCAGGCCAGCTGCAGCGCGGCCGAGGCGCCGGCGGTGATCACGATGCGGCGGGCCGGCACGTCGACGCCGAAGCGCTGGCGGTACCAGCCGCTGATGCGCTCGCGCAGCAGCTCCAGGCCGGTGGCCTGCGTGTACTGCGTGGCGCCCGCGCGCACCGCGCGCACCGCGGCTTCCTGCACCAGCGGCGGCGCGGTGAAGTCGGGCTCGCCGATGTTCAGGAAGATCATCGGCCGGTCGGTGTGGGCCACCTCGCGCGCCAGCGCGCTGGCAGCCTTGGCCACCTCCATCACATAGAAAGGCTCGATCTTTTCCGCGCGGCTCGAGATCCTCATGCGCGCGCTTTCCCCGATGCGCGGTCGGCTTCGACCTCGACGCTGCGCAGCGTCGGCGCCAGGCCGTTGAGCACCGCGTTCACGTACTTGTGGCCGTCGGTGCCGCCGAATTCCTTGGCCAGCTCGATGCACTCGTTGAGCACCACGCGCCATGGCACGTCGAGGCAGTGGCGGAATTCGTAGACGCCGATCCACATCACCGCATGTTCGATCGGCGAGATCTCGCCGAACTTGCGGTCCAGCAGCGGCTGGATCATGGCGTCGAGTTCGGCTTCCTCGCGGATCGTGCCGTGCAGCAGCGCGTCGTAGTGCGCGGCGTCGGCCTTGTGGAAGCCCGCCAGGTCGCGCGTGAAGTGGTCGATCTCGGTCGCGTCGTTGCGGCCCACCAGGTGCTGGTAGAGCGCCTGCAGCGCGAATTCGCGCGAGCGGCTGCGGTTGGACTTGGCCGAGGCCTTGCGTGCGCCCGTGCTGGTGAGGCCGGTGCGCACCTGGCGCGGCTTGGCGTCTTGTTCGGGAGGAAGGTCTGCGGTCATGAGAGGGTGCTGGCCAGCAGCTGCGCCATTTCGACGGCGACGCGTGCCGCATCGCGGCCCTTGTCGGTCTGGCGGGCCACGGCTTGTTCCAGGTTTTCGGTGGTGAGGATCGCGTTGGCGATAGGCAGGTGGTGGTCGAGTGCGATGCGGCTCACGCTCGCGCCGGATTCGTTCGCCACGAGTTCGAAGTGGTAAGTCTCGCCGCGGATGATGCAGCCCAGCGCGACCAGCGCGTGGTAGCCGCCGCGCCGGGCCATGGCCTGCAGCGCCACCGGCACCTCGAGCGCGCCGGGCACGCGCACGTGGTCGATGTCGGCATCGGCCACGCCGAGCGCGGCGAGTTCGGCCAGGCAGGCTTCGGCCAGTGCGTCGGTGATGTCTTCGTTGAAGCGCGCCTGCACGATGCCGATGCGCAGGCCTTTTCCGTCGAGCGCGATGGGCTCGCCCTTGTTTGCGTGAAGCACGTGTCAGTCCTTGTGGATGTAGCCGGTGATTTCGATGCCGTAGCCGGCGGCCATGCTGGGCATGCGGCGCGGCGTGCCCAGCAGTTGCATCTTGTGCACGCCGCATTCGCGCAGGATCTGCGCGCCCACGCCGTAGCTGCGCAGGTCCATGCGGCCGCGCTCGGGCGCCTGCGCCGGACGCGCGGTGCCGTCGAACTGGGCCAGCAGCTCGGCCGCGGATTCACCGCAGTTCAGCAGGATCGCGACGCCCTTGTCCTGCTTCGCGATGTAGGCCAGGCTGGCGTCGAGGCTCCAGGAATGCAGCGAGCGGTTGATCTCGAGCGCGTCGAGCACCGACAGCGGCTCGTGCACGCGCACGGCCACGGTCTCGTCGGCGGCCCAACTGCCGCGCACCAGTGCCAGGTGCACGCCGTTGCTCGGCTTGTCCTGGAATGCATGGGCGGTGAAGCGGCCCCAGGTGGTCTCGATCTCGCGGCAGCCGACCTTGTGGACCAGCGTCTCGGTGCGGCTGCGGTGCTCGATCAGCGCGGCGATGGTGCCGATCTTCAGGCCGTGCTCGGCCGCGAACAGCTGCAGGTCGGGCAGGCGCGCCATCGTGCCGTCTTCGTTCATCACTTCGCAGATCACCGAGGCGGGCGAGCAGCCGGCCATGGTGGCGAAGTCGCAGCCGGCTTCGGTGTGGCCGGCGCGCATCAGCACGCCGCCGTCGACCGCCTGCAGCGGGAAGATGTGGCCGGGCTGCACCAGGTCGGCCGCCACGGCGTTGCGCGCGACCGCGGCCTGCACGGTGCGCGAGCGGTCGGCCGCCGAGATGCCGGTGGTCACGCCTTCGGCGGCTTCGATCGAGACCGTGAACGCGGTCGAGTGCTGTGCGCCATTGCGCGCCACCATGGGCGGCAGGTTGAGGCGCTCGCACATCTCGCGCGACAGCGTGAGGCAGATCAGGCCGCGGGCGTAGCGCGCCATGAAGTTGATGGCTTCGGGCGTCACGTGGTCGGCCGCGAGCACGATGTCGCCCTCGTTCTCACGGTCTTCCTCGTCGACCAGGATGACCATGCGGCCGGCGGCTATGTCGGCGACGATCTCCTCGACCGAGGAGATGGGGGCGGGCGCCCGCGCGGTGCGAGGGGCCGCGATGGGGGTGACGGATGCGTTCATGGCGTGTGCGGTTCAGGAGGTTGCGGCCGGAAGCATCCCGGCCTGGAGCATGCGCTCGACATAGCGAGCGACGGTATCGATTTCGAGGTTCACGCGGCTGCCTTCGCGCAGGGTTCCGAGCGAGGTGTTTTCCACCGTGTGCGGGATCAGGTTGATGCTGATCTCGCTGCCGTCGGCCACGTCGCTCACGCTGTTGACCGTGAGGCTCACGCCGTTCACGGTGATCGAGCCCTTGTAGGCCAGGAAGCGGGCCAGCGCCGGCGGCGCGAGCACGCGCAGCTCCCAGCTCTCGCCGACCGGCGCGAAGCGGCGCACCGTGCCGATGCCGTCGACATGGCCCGACACGATGTGGCCGCCCAGGCGGTCGTTGGCGCGCAGCGCCTTCTCGAGGTTAAGCTGCGCGTTCTCTTCGGCCAGGCCGGCCGTCTTGTCCAGCGATTCGACGGAGATGTCGATGGTGAACTGTTGCTGGGCCGAATCGAGCGAGGTCACGGTCATGCAGGCGCCATTGAGCGCGATGCTGTCGCCGAGGCCGACGTCATCGAGGTAGCCGGGCGGCGTGGCAATGCTGAGGCGCTTGCCGTGCGAGGAGGAGCTTCCGAGGTTGCGTACGGCGGCGATGCGCCCCACGCCGGTGATGATGCCGGTGAACATCCCCGCATTTTCGCAGAGAACGCGGGGCTTCGGCGGCGGGCGCCTCCAACGGGGCGATTCGGCCTCAGAAAGCGTCCCGGCCGGCGACGCGGGCCAGGATGCGCAGGTCGGGCCCGAAGCGTTCCACAGAGCGAAATTCGAGCGGCAGGGCGCCGGTCAGGGCGGTCAGCGGCCCGCCCGCGAAGGGCTGGCTGGCCATCTCGAGGCCCTCGCCGATCAGCTTGGGCGCCAGGTAGACCAGCAGCTCGTCGACCCAGCCTTCGCGCAGCAGCGAGCCGTTGAGCTTGTGGCCGGCCTCGACGTGCAGTTCGTTGACTTCGCGCCGCGCCAGGTCGTGCAGCATCGCGCCCAGGTCGACCTTGCCGTCGGCATTGGGCAAGGAGACGATGGTCGCGCCGCGCGCCGTCAAGGCCGCGGCCCGGTCGGCATCGGGCTGTGCGGCGTAGATCCAGACCTGGCGCTCGGGTACGTCGAACAGCCTGGCGCCGGGCGGGGTCTGCAGGCGGCTGTCGACGATCACCAGATGCGGCTGGCGCGGCGTCTCGACCAGCCGCACGTCGAGGCGCGGGTCGTCGTCGATCACCGTGCCCACACCGGTCAGCACGGCGCTGGCGCGGGCCCGCCAGGCATGGCCGTCGGCGCGGGCCTCGGCCGAGGTGATCCATTGGCTCACGCCGTTCGACAGGGCGGTCTTGCCGTCGAGCGAGGCCGCGGTCTTGAGCCGGACCCAGGGCGTCTTTCGGACCATTCGGCTGAAGAAGCCGATGTTGAGCTCGCGCGTCGCCTCGGCCTCGGGCCCGACCTCGACCGCCACGCCGGCCGCGCGCAGCCGCGCGAAGCCCTGGCCCGCGACCAGCGGGTTCGGGTCGGCGATCGAGGCCACGACACGGCCGATGCCGGCCGCGACCAGCGCATCGCAGCAGGGCCCGGTGCGGCCATGGTGGGCGCAGGGTTCGAGCGTCACATAGGCCGTGGCGCCGACCACCGACAGCCCGCGTGCCGCGGCGTCGCGCAGCGCCATCACCTCGGCGTGCGGGCCGCCGGCGCGCTGGGTGTGGCCGCTGCCGATCACTTCGCCGGAAGGCGCGACCAGCACGCAGCCGACGCGCGGATTCGGATCGGTCAGCAGGCGGGCGTCGGAGGCCAGCCGCTGGGCATGCGCGATGTGTTGCGCGTCGAGGGAGGAGGAGGGCATGGGCAGGGTGTGGCGAGGGCGCGCGGCGCGCCGGCGAATCATACGAGTGGTCGCGCATGAGGGATGGACGGCGGCCCATGCGCGGGACGCCAAACCTAGACTGCTCGCACTTCGACGGACGCACGGGGCACATCCGGCGCCGATCGCAGGCCTTCAGGGAGGCATCAAGACATGGCGTGTTCCAGGCGTCCGGCCGCGGGCTTTTCCCTGCTCGAGGTGCTGGTCTCGGTGATCGTGCTCGGCGTGGGGCTGCTGGGCACGGCGGGCCTGTTGCTGGGCTCGCTGCGCAGCGCCAACGAATCGGCCGCCTTCGGCACGGCGGTCGACCTGGCGCGCGACCTGTCGGAAAAGCTGCGCAACCAGCCGCAGTTGGCGGCGCGCAACCATGCGGCGAATCCCTACCTCCTCGCGCTCGGCGCCGACGATGCCGTTCCCGACGCCGAGCCGGCCTGCGTGGGCGACAGTGCCTGCACCGCCGCGCAGCTGGCCGCCTGGGACATTCACGAATGGGCCGGCCGCGTGCGCGCCACGCTGCCCGAGGCGCGGCTCGTGGTCTGCTTCGACGACGCCTTCGCGTCGGGCGATGAAGACGCCTGGGCCTGCAGCGGCAGCGGCCGCACCCTCGCGCTGAAGCTGGGCTGGGCGCCGCGCACCGGCCGCGGCGGAGAGGCCGAGGGCCGCGCGCGGGCGCCGCAGCTGGTGCTGCAAGTGGTTCCCGGTCGCGGGGAGGATGGCCATGTGCCGGCCGGCTTCTGATTTCCGCCAGCGTGGCGTCACGCTGGTGGAGCTGATGGTCGCGCTGGCCATCGCTGGGGTGCTGGTGCTCGCCGCGAGCACGGCCTTTCTCGCGGCCCGCAAGCTGTTGGACACCCAGGCCGACGTCCAGCAGGTGCAAGACACGATGCGTTACGCGCGCTACGTGCTGCAGAACGTGGTCCGGCAGGCCGGCTACGTCGACTACACCATCGACGTCGGCGATGGGGCCCTGGCCGCGGCGTCGGCGGGGCTCGCGGACCTGCCGGTGTTCGGCGCCACCCGCACGAGCGTCCCGGCCACGGGCGACAGCGCCGGCGTCCATGGCAGCGACCTCGCGGCCGCCAACGATTCGCTGCGCCTGCGTTTCTTCGGCCGCAACCTGCCGGGCGGCGAGGCGGTCGACACCACCACCATCGACTGCCTCGGCCAGCCGCTGAGCGGGAACGCACGTGCCTGGAGCTTCTTCTACGTGGCACGCGCGGCCGACGGCGAGCCCGAGCTGTACTGCAAGCGGCGCGCCGTCGACGCGGGCGCCTCGGAGCGCTTCCACGCCCAGCCGATCGCGCGCGGCGTGGAGCGCTTCAAGGTGGTGTTCGGCCACGACGCCGACGGCGACAGCGTACCCGAGCGCTGGATCGATGCGCAGGCCATCGACGAGCTCGCGCGGGCGGCCGGCGTGGCGTCGACGGTCGAATGGCGCAAGGTCGTCGCCGTGCGCGTGGGCCTGGTGGTGCGCGGTGCACGGGTCCATGCCGACATCGCGAACACGGCCGGCGCGCGCGACGCCCTGATGCCGCTGGGCGCCGCGTTCGCGGGCGAGGCGTCCTTCGCCTCGCCCGCCGACGGCCGCATCCGCGCGAGCACCACCTTCACGCTGATGCTGCGCAACGTGATCCGGGCGCCGGCGTGAACCGGCCCCGGCGTCGCCTGCCGCACGGCTTCTCGCTGATCGTGGTGCTGCTCCTGCTGGGGGTGGTCAGCCTGCTGGGCGTGGCGGCCGCGCGGCTGACGCTGGTCCAGGAGGCGATGGTCCGCAGCGACCGCGACACCGAGATCGCGCTGCAGGCCGCCGAGGCCGCGCTGGCCGATGCCGAGCGCGACGTGCTCGGGCCCAACACCGACGCCGCCGCGCGCCTGTGCCTGTTCCAGCCTCAGGACGTCGCCGCCTTCGCCGCGGGCTGCGGCAGCGGCCGGGCGCTGGGCCTGTGCGCCGCGGCCGCGCCGGGCGAGACGCCCGCCTGGATCGCGGCCGACCTGTCGCCGGCCAGCGCCGTCGCCGTGCCCTACGGGCATTTCACCGGCCAGACCTATGCGGCAGGCGACGACCGGGGCGCGGTGCCGGCCCACCTGCCGCGCTACATCGTCGAGGCGGTGCGCCACAACGGCGGCTGGGAGCCCCGGCGGCTGCAGGGCGCGGACGCCGGCAGCCTCGGCCATGTGTTCCGCGTGACCGCGGTGGGCCACGGCGTCGACCCGCGCACGCAGGTGATGCTGCAGACCACCCTCTACAAACCCACGGTCAGCCCCGGCTGTCCATGAGCAGGGAGCTTCCGATGCGCCTTCTTCGACACCTTCTTCCGGCCTGCTGGGTGGGCCTGGCCTGCGCCGCGCAGGCCGAGGCGCCGCTGCGCCCGCCCGAGGTGGCGCTGGCCGCCGAGCCCTTGTTCGCCCGCGCCGCGCGCGTGAAGCCGAACATGGTGCT
The DNA here is from genome assembly GCF_014170375.1 of Variovorax sp. UMC13. Taxonomy (GTDB): domain Bacteria; phylum Pseudomonadota; class Gammaproteobacteria; order Burkholderiales; family Burkholderiaceae_C; genus Variovorax. The sequence goes on from NZ_LZZW01000018.1 coordinate 9,584, forward strand.
GGACCTGTCGGTCGAATTCCCGACCACCGGCGCGGCCTACCGCGGCGCCTTCGACATCCGCACCACCTACGTCGGCTACTGGGACCCGCTGGGCTGCTACGACTACGCCGTGGCCGACGGCTATTTCCGGCGCAGCGCCGACGCACGCCAGGACGGCGAAGGCATCGCCTGCGCCGACCAGTGGAGCGGCAACATGCTCAACTGGGCCGCCTCCTCGGCCATCGACATGCTGCGCTATGCGATGACCGGCGGTGACCGGGTGGTCGACACCGCCAGTTCGACCGTGCTGCAGCGGGCCGTGCTGCGCGACGATTTTTACAACTCGGCCCGCTACTTCCCGGCCCGCACGCTCAGCGGGCAGCTCGACCGGCTCACGCCGCTGGTGGCGCGCGGCCAGGTGAAGGCCGGCGGCAGCCTGCGCATCGCCAGTTGCCGCAACCTGCTGTTCGTCGGCAGCGCGAGCACCGGCCAGTGCGGCGCGCCCGGCGCCAACCAGGCCTACGGGCCGGGCGGCCCGGCGCCATACCTGGCGCGGGTGCAGGTCTGCGGCGGGGCCGAGGGCGCGAGGCGCAGCGATCTCTGCTTCGCCTATCCCAGCGGCCATGCCAAACCCGTCGGCGCCATCCAGACGTACGCCGACCGGATGCGCTTCGCCGCCTTCGGCTACCTGATGGACAACCGCAATGCGCGCTACGGCGGCGTGCTGCGCGTGCCGATGAAGTTCGCCGGCCCGAGCGGGCAGGGGGCCCGCTTCGAGAATATCGCCAACGAGGCGGCCGAATGGGATGCCCGGACCGGCGTGCTCGTGCGCAACCCGCTGGCCGCGGAGGAGGGCCTGAGCGGCGTGCTGAACTACCTCAACCAGTTCGGGCGCACCGGGCCGGTGGCCGGCAGCTACAAGGGGCTGGACCCGGTCGGCGAGCTGTACTACGAGTCGCTGCGCTACCTGCAGGGACGGCCGCCGTCGCCCCAGGCCACGGCGGGCCTGACGCCGGCCATGAAGGACGGCTTCCCGGTCTACAACCAGACCCGCCACTGGGGCCTGGGCGAACGCGCGCGCTGGGATCCGGTGGTCGAGGGCTGCCAGCGCAACCACGTGCTGGCCATCGGCGACCTCTACACACACCACGACCAGTCGCTGCCGGGCCTGCGCAACGACGGGCTCGACGGTTGGCCGGGCGGCTTCCGCGCCCCCGATCCCGCCCACCTGGAGCCCGACGCCGCCCAGTGGAGCCGCATCGTCGGCGCCTTCGAGAACGACGAGTCGCTGGCCTACACCCACCCCTCGGGCAAGGCCGGCCTGCGCACGCGCGGCAACGCGGGCGGCCCGCGCGCCTTCGCCTTCCGCAGCGGCACGCCCATCGGCGCGCGCAACATGGCCACGCTCGCCACGGGCGCCGACGCCGGTTCGCTGGCCTGGGCGGGGCTGGCCTACTGGGCGCGCACCCAGCGCATCCGCGACGACCATCCGGCGCTGCGCGTGAAAACCTACACCATCGACGTCGACGAGCGCGGCGACGGCACGCTGCGCCAGGCCCAGCGGGGCAGCGCCGCCTACCTGGCGGCCAAGTACGGCGGCTTCGACGACCGCAACGACGACGGCAACCCCTTCGTCACGGTCCGCGGCGCGGGCGGCGACGAGGTGGTGTCGAACGCGGAGTGGGCCGCGGGCGTGGACGACGACGGTTTCCCGAAGCCGGCGAGCTACTTCCTCGCGAGCCAGCCGCAGGCTTTGATCGCGGCGATCCGCGGGATCTTCCGCGACGCCGCCGCCGCGAGCGGCAGCACCGCGGGCGGTGCCGCGGCCAGCGAGCGCGTGACGCGCGGCGGCACGCAGCTCTACGTGCCGCAGCTCGACAGCAGCCAGTGGTCGGGCTCGCTGCTGGCCTATCCCTTGCGCTACGACGCGGACCAGGGCGGGGTGAGCCGGGGCGCGACGCCCCTCTGGGACGCGGGCGAGCGCCTCAGCGGCAATCCGGCCGCGGTGCCGCCGCTGGCACCCCGCGATCCCGCGAGCCGGCGCATCTTCACCCAGCGCGGCAGCGGGCAGGGCGTCGAGTTCCTGTGGCGCGAACTGCGCAGCGACGCCGTGCTGGCCGCGGCCCTGGACCGGGCGCCGTTCGCGCCCGACGGCGAGGCCGACGGCCTGGGCGAGGCCCGGGTCGCCTACCTGCGCGGCGAGCGCAGCCGCGAGGCCGAGGGCGCTGGCGGCGTCTTCCGCACGCGCGGCTCGGTGATGGGCGACGTCGTCAACGCCACACCGCTGTGGGTCGGCCCGCCCAGTGCCGCGCTGCAGGGGCCGGGCTATGCGGACTTCCTGGCCGCGCACCGGGCGCGCCGGGCCGTGGTGTACGTCGGCGCCAACGACGGCATGCTGCACGCCTTCGCGGCCGACGACGGCAGCGAGCTCTTCGCCTATGTGCCGCGCGCGGTGTCGGCCAGGCTCGCGGCCTACACCTCGCCCGCCTATGTGCACCAGCCTTTCGTCGATGGCAGTCCGGCCGCAGGCGAGGTCCAGGGTGCCGATGGCACCTGGCGGACGATGCTGGTGTCGGGCCTGGGCGGCGGCGCGCGCGGCGTGTTCGCGCTCGACGTGAGCAGGCCCGAGCAGTTCTCCGCGTCGCAGGTGCGCTGGGAATTCACCGACGCGGACGATGCCGACATCGGCCACGTGACCCAGGCGCCGCGCTTGCTGCGCCTGCGCACAGCGGCGGCGCAGCAGGGCCGCCCGGCCGCCTACCGATGGTTCGCGGTGGTGCCTTCGGGCTTCAACAACGGCCATCCGCGCGGGGCCGGCGCGCTGTTCCTGCTGGCGCTCGACAAGGCGCCCGGCGAGTCCTGGGCCCTGGGGCGCAACTACCACAAGATCGTGCTGCCGCCGCCGGCCGAGCGCACGCTGCCCAATGCCCTCGGCCCGGTCGGCGACCAGGTGGGCGCGGACGGCGCCACCCGGACGCTCTACGCCGGCGACATCCAGGGCAACGTATGGAAGTTCGACTTCACACGGGACGCGCCCTGGACGGCCGCCAACGCGCTGGCCTTCGCCGGCGCGCCGCTGATGGTCACGCGGGACGCGGCGGGCCGGCGCCAGCCCATCACCGTCGCGCCGGAGGTCGGCCGAGGGCCCGACGGCGGGGCGATCCTGCTGTTCGGCACCGGCCAGTTCGTGGCGCCCGAGGACCTGGGCAGCCGCGCCGTGCAGTCCATCTATGCGGTGCACGACAGCGGGTCGCCGCTGCCGGACGACGGCGCCCGCACGCAGCTGCAGGGCCGCCGCGTGGCGGCCGAAGGCACGCGCTTCACGGTCACGGGCGATGCCTTCGCCTTCGGTCCCTACGCAGCGGGCGGCGGCTCGCGGCGCGGCTGGTACTTCGACCTGCCGGACGCCGAGGCGCGCGGCGAGCGCCAGGTGTCCCGCATGGTGCTGAGCGACGGCTACCTGTTCTTCAACACGCTGATCCCGCACCCCGATGCCTGCGGCACGGGCGGTGGCGGCCACAGCTGCGCGGTGAATGCGATGACCGGCCTGTCGGAGGGCCCGACCTGCATCCCCTCGACGGTCGGCATGCCCGGCGCGCCGCTGGTGCTGCAGGCGGGCGATGGCGCCTTCAGCCGGACCGACGCCTTCGGGCGCCGCACCGACACGCGCAAGCTCGAGGTCGTCAGCATCGGCACCGGGACGGGCAACGGCCCGGGCGTGTCCATCGACCGGCCGCTCGCCGGCGACAAGGTCAGCCGCGTGGCAGGGCGCCTGAACTGGCGCCGGGTGCTCGACTTCAAGGAGCTGAAGCCATGAGGCGCTGCAGCTCGGCCCCGAGCCGGGGCTTCACGCTGATGGAACTGATGATCGCCCTGGTCGTCCTCGCCATCTTGGCGGCGATCGCCTATCCCTCCTACCTCGACGCGTTGCGCAAGGGCTGGCGCGCCGAGGCGCGCGCCGCGCTGATGCAGGAGATGCAGCAGCAGGAACGTTTCTACACCCAGCGCGCGCGCTACCGCGACACGGTCTTCGCCAGCGACTCGGGCCTGGGCACGGGCACCGGCCGGTACACGCTGACGCTCGATGCCTGCGAGGGAGCGTCCGATGCACGACGCTGCATCCGGCTGCAGGCTTCGCTGCGGAGCGGCTTTTCCGATCCGCAGGTCCGCTCGCTCTGGCTGGACAGCCGGGGCGAGAAGGGCTGCAACGGCACGGCAGCGCCACGGGCGTGCTGGCCATGACGAGGTCCGCGCGCGGCGGCGGGGGCTTCACGCTGGTGGAACTGCTGGTGGTGCTGGCGCTGCTCGCCGTGCTGGCGATGCTGGCCGTCCCCGGTTTTCGCGGCCTGCTGCTCAACCAGCGGCTGGCGGCCGGCACCGGCGACTTCCTCGCCGCCTTGAGCCTGGCGCGCGTCGAAGCGCTCCGGCGCTCGCAGAGCGTCAGCGTGGTGCCGCTGGAGCGCGACTGGGGCAGCGGCTGGCAGGTGCAGGTCCTGCAGGGCGGCGAGACCACAAGCCTGCGGCGCTTCGAGCCCCTGCGCGAAGGCGTGACGGTCGACACGCTGGGCAACGGCTTCGATCGCGCGGTCCGCTACGACGCCAACGGCTTCGCCGGCGGCAGCAAGGGCATCAACGCGCTGGGCTGCCTGACCCTCCGAGCCGACACCGGGCGGCGCCGTTCGATCGTGATCCCGGCGTCGGGCCGGCCCAAGCTGTGCGACCCCGACAAGGCCGGCGATTGCGGCCTGGGGCGCTGCGGCAGCCAGCGCTGAGAACGAGGACTCAGATGTCCCGCAGCAGTTGCCGGAACTCGTCCACGTCCTCGAAGCTGCGGTAGACCGAGGCGAAGCGCACGTAGGCCACCTTGTCGAGCTTCTTGAGTTCGCGCATCACCAGTTCGCCGACCTTGGTCGAGTCGATCTCGCGCAGGCCGCTGGACAGCAGGCGCTGGTCGATGCGCAGCAGCGCGCCGTCGATCTGCTCGATGCTCACCGGCCGCTTGCGCAGCGCCAGCATCATCGAGGCGCGCACCTTCTTGGAGTCGAAGTCGGCGCGGCTGCCGTCCTTCTTGACCACGACCGGGAAGTTGACGTCCGGCCGCTCGTAGGTGGTGAAGCGCTTGTCGCAGTCGCCGCACTGGCGACGGCGGCGCACGAAGTCGCCGTCTTCCGAGACCCGGGTCTCGACGACCTGGGTCTCGGCATGGCCGCAGAACGGACACTTCATGCTGCGGGCGGCCTAGGCGGAACAGCTCAACGGTAGACCGGGAACCGGCTCGTCAGCGCATGCACCTTGGCGCGCACGGCATCGATGTTCGCCGCATCGCGCGGGTTCTCGAGCACGTCCGCCACCAGGTTGGCCGTCAGGCGCGCTTCCTCGTCCTTGAAGCCGCGCGTGGTCATGGCCGGCGTGCCGATGCGCACGCCGCTGGTCACCATCGGCTTCTCGGGATCGTTGGGGATCGCGTTCTTGTTGATCGTCATGTGGGCCGCGCCCAGCACCGCTTCGGCTTCCTTGCCGGTGATGCCCTTGGCGCGCAGGTCGACCAGCATCACGTGGCTTTCGGTGCGTCCGCTCACGATGCGCAGGCCGCGCTCGGTCAGCGTGTCGGCCACGATCTTGGCGTTCTTCACCACCTGTTGCTGGTAGGCCTTGAACTCGGGCGTCATGGCTTCCTTGAACGCGACCGCCTTGGCGGCGATCACGTGCATCAGGGGGCCGCCCTGCAGGCCGGGGAAGATCGCGCTGTTGATCGCCTTCTCGTGCTGCGACTTCATCAGGATGATGCCGCCGCGCGGGCCGCGCAGGCTCTTGTGCGTGGTCGAGGTCACTATGTCGGCATGCGGCACCGGGTTGGGGTACACGCCCGCGGCCACCAGGCCGGCGTAGTGGGCGATGTCGACCATGAAGATCGCGCCGACGTCCTTGGCCACCTTGGCGAAGCGTTCGAAGTCGATGTGCAGCGAGTAGGCCGAGGCGCCCGCGATGATCAGCTTGGGCTTGTGCTCGTGCGCCTTGCGCTCCATCGCGTCGTAGTCGATGGCTTCGTTGGCGTCCAGGCCGTAGCTCACCACGTTGAACCACTTGCCGCTCATGTTCAGCGGCATGCCGTGGGTCAGGTGGCCGCCTTCGGCCAGGCTCATGCCCATGATGGTGTCGCCGGGCTTGAGGAAGGCCAGCATCACGGCTTCGTTGGCCGAGGCGCCGCAATGGGGCTGCACGTTGGCGGCGTCGGCGCCGAAGATCTGCTTGACGCGGTCGATGGCCAGCTGCTCGGCCACGTCCACATGCTCGCAACCGCCGTAGTAGCGCTTGCCCGGGTAGCCTTCGGCGTATTTGTTGGTGAGCTGCGAGCCCTGGGCCTGCATCACGGCCGGCGAGGCGTAGTTCTCGCTGGCGATCAGTTCGATGTGGTGTTCCTGGCGTGCGTTCTCGGCTTGGATCGCAGCCCAGATTTCGGGGTCGGTCTGTTCGACCAGGATGTCGCGGTGGTACATGGCAGTCCTTTGAAGACGGTGGTCCTTGTCTGTTCTTCTGAGATGAAACAACAAGGGCTGCCCAGGCGAACGGCTGATCGCCCGGAGGCCGGGCGGCACGCTTCCCAGTGGTATTCCACGTCAGCGCCATCCGCAGCAAGAAGAGGGATGGCACCTATCGCCAGTCGCGTACCTCGCGAGTGTAGCCCAGCGTCGCCGGGCCGCGTCGGCGCAGGGCCGATCAGGAGGCCGCGAGCAGCGCCACCTTCTGCGGCGGCGCGACCTCGGGCTTGGCGGCCGGGGCCGGCGCCACGATCGGGATCGGCTGGGTGCGGGTGGCCGCGGGCGGCGTCACCGGCAGCGAGCGGCCGTCGGCCACCAGGCGCAGCCGTTCGTGTTCGGCCATCACCTTGCCGGTGTAGCCGCCGTCGTCGTCGAGGTTGGCCGCGCCCACGTAGTAGCGCAGGCCGGCTTCCAGCGAGCCGGCGCGGGCGATGCATTCCTGCAGCACCTTGACGCCGACGCGCATGTTGGTGATCGGGTCGAAGGCGGTGAGCGTGCCGCCCGCGCTTTCGTACTTGTCGACGTGCACCCGGGTCATGACCTGCATCAGGCCCTGCGCGCCGACCTGGCTCTGCGCGAAGGGGTTGAAGCTGGACTCGACCGCCATGATCGCGAGGATCAGCGTGGGATCGAGCTTGGTGCGCTGGCCCAGCTGGTAGGCCTCGGCCACCAGCACGCTCAGCGGCTCGGCCGCGACGCGGTACTTCTTGCTCAGCCAGAAGGCCACCGCGGCCTGCTGCTTGGGCAGGTCCTTGGGGCTGGCCGCGGTCGTGCGGTCGATCGCGTTCGGCTCGAGCGCCGTGGCTTCCGGTGCCGGCTTGCGCGACTCCAGCCAGCTCATGAGGTGGACTTCGCCGCTTTCGCGCAAGTCCGGCCGGGCCATCAATGCGAGCACCACGAACACCGTGGCCAGGCCCAGCAGGGCGAAGCCGTTGTGCGTGATCTCGAAAAAGCCGTCGACCACGTCGGACCCGAATGTCCGTAGCCCGCGGGCTGTGGCCTCCAACGCCTTGTTCATCGTTTTCCTTTCTGTGCGGCGCCTGAAAGCTCTGGGCCCTGGGGGGCGGCGGAGAATTCAAACGACAGCGCTTGGATTGGTACGTACCAGGTGAGCGCGAGGAGGGAAGTGCGCTACAGCCTGATGAGCCGAAGCAGGTTCGGCGGCGGAAAGAGAGAAGGCCCGGCGCGGCGGTAGGGGGCGCGGGGCGACGGCGGATTCTAGGAGTGGCCAAATACCGGGTCAAGCATAAAGATATCGATCGTTATTCTTTCATGATTGAAAGGAACGCTGACTTTCGGCTTATTTCGCGTGGTAGGCGATGGACAAACGGTGTTGCCTGACGCGCCGGGAAGGCCTAATCTGACGCGGTCCGATCGGTGATCGGGCATCGCCGACATCCCGGACATCCGGTGCAAGCCCAACGGTCCGGCGACGAAGGCAACAACGGCGGCAATCTCTTGCTGCCAGCGACGGCGGAACCATTCAACTTCCGCCCGAGCGCCCAGATGGCATGGGTCTTGTGCCCGCCATCGAGCCCGGTGCGTGACTCGGTCATGCACCGGGCTTTCTCTTTGGAGCGCCGCATTCGGCGCGCGAAGTGCGACATGCTGCGCGCCGGCGCTTCGTACACGCTGTTTCAGGATGTGCGTGCGTCACGGCCGCCAATCAATTGCGGCACACTCGCGCGATGATCAATGCCGCTTCGTTGAAACAGAACAAATGGGTGCGACGGTTCGGCGTCGCGGTGTTGGCGGTGTTGGTGCTCTGGGCCGTGGCCTGGCTGGCGGTGCCGCCCCTCGCCAAGAGCCAGTTGCAGAAGATCGCGAGCGAGAAACTGGGACGCCAGGTAACGGTCGGCAAGATCGATTTCAAGCCGTGGACGCTCGAGCTGGCGCTGAACGATTTGCGCATCGCCTCGGCTGACGGCAGCCAGCCGCAGTTGGCGATCCGCCGCATCTATGCGGATGCCGAACTGCAGTCACTGCTGCGGCTGGCGCCGGTGATCGATGCGGTCAGCGTCGAAGCGCCGGAAGTGCATCTCACGCACCTGGCCGACGGCAAGTACGACATCGACGACATCCTCGCCAAGCTGGCGAGCGAACCGGCCAAGCCCGCCAGCGATCCGGCGCGTTTCGCGGTCTACAACATCAGCGTGTCCGGCGGCAGCGTGGACTTCGACGACCGCACCGTCGGCCGCAAGCACGAACTGCGCGACCTGGAGCTCAAGGTGCCCTTCCTGAGCAACCTGGACTCGAAGCGCGACATCAAGACCGAGCCCAAGCTGGCCTTCACGCTCAACGGCAGCGCCTTCGATTCGGCCGCCTTCTCCACGCCATTTGCCGAGAGCCGCAAGACCGATGCGCAGCTGCGCTTCAAGGACCTGGACCTTGCGCCGTACCTCGGCTACATCCCGGCCGGCCTGCCGGTGCAGCTCAAGGCCGGCACCCTCGACGCCGACCTGAAGATCGACTTCGAACGCGCGGCTGCCACGGGCCTCAAGATCACGGGCACGGTCGAGGCCCACAAGACGCGTCTGGCCGACGCCAAGGGGCGTGAGCTGCTGGGCTTCGATGCGCTCAAGCTGGGGCTGGCCGACGTGCGGCCGCTCGACGGCGTGATCCACCTGGACGAGGTGGCGCTGAGCGGCCCGCAACTGGTGGTGGCGCGCGATGCGGCCGGCCAATTGAATTTGCTGGCGACCGATCCCGCGACCGGTGCGACCCAGAAGGTGGCGCCGCCCAAGGCCGCGGCCAGCGGTGCCGCGGCCGCGCCGGCGGCCGAGAAGAACCCCTTGCGCGTGCAGGTCGACAAGGTGCTGCTGACCGGCGGCCAGATCGGCTGGCGCGACGAGACCACCCAACCGGCCGCCGCGGTCGATGTGAGCCAGCTCGCGATCGAGGCCACCGGCATCGCCTGGCCGATGGACAAGCCCACCCGTTTCAGCGGCTCGACGCTGGTGGCCGGCGCGGCGCTCAAGTTCTCGGGCGAGGCCACCGACAAGGTCGCGACCGTGCAAACCGAAGTCACGGCGCTGCCCCTGTCGCTGGCCGCACCCTACCTGGCGCAGAGCCTGGAACCGACGCTCGACGGCAAGCTCAGCGGCCAGATCGACGTGGCTTGGGCCGCGCCCGCCGCGCTCAAGTTCAAGGCCCGGCGTCTCGCGGCCGACGGCCTGGCCCTGACCCAGGCCAAGACGGCGCTGGTGAGCGTGGGCCGCTTCGAGCTGGTCGATGCCGAGGCCGACATGACCCAGCACACGCTGGCCATCGCCTCCTTCACCGCCACCAATCCGAAGCTGCGCATCGAACGCGACAACGAGAAGCGCTGGATGTTCGAGCGCTGGCTCAAGACGCCGCCGGCGGCAGGGTCGAAGGAGGCCAGCGCCCGCGTGGCCGCGCCCAAGCCGGAAGCGGCATCGACGCCGCAGCCGGGCGCCAACACCCAGCCCTGGCGCCTGAGCATCGGCACGCTGGCCGTCGACGGCGGTGCGGTCTCTTACGCCGACAAGGCCGGCTCGGCGCCGGTCGCGGTCGAGATCACGGCCTTGAAGCTCAATGTGCAGAAGGTCCAGCCCAACACCGCGACCGTCTCGCCGGTGCAGCTGTCGGGCCGCATCGGCGCCGGCCGGGCCGATCCGGGTCGCTTCGACTACAAAGGCAACGTGGTGCTGCAGCCGCTGTCGGCCGAAGGCCGGCTCGAGGTCAGCGCCTTCCCGGCCCATGCCTTCAAGGCCTACTACGCCGACGCGCTCAACATCGACATCCGCCGCGCCTTCGCCAGCTACCGCGGCACGGTGCGCTACGCCACGCAGCCGGCGGGCATGAACCTGCAGCTGGCGGGCGACACCGCGGTCGAGGATTTCCGCGCCAACAGCGCCTCGCTGACCCAGTCCGATTCGCCCGGCCTGGAACGCAGCAACAACCAACTGCTGAGCTGGAAGGCGCTGAGCCTGCGCGGCCTGCAGGTGGCGATGGTGCCTAAGGCGCCGCTGTCGGTCGACGTGCGCGAGACCACGCTGACCGATTTCTTCGCCCGCGTGATCGTCGATCCCACGGGCCGGCTGAACCTGCAGAACCTGACGAAGAAGTCGCAGCAGGACGCCGACGCCGCCGCTGCCAAGGTGGCGGCCGCGCCCGAAGCCGTGGCCGCGACGCAGCGCAAGACCGGTGGCGTCACCGTCACGACGGCGGCCGTTCCCACAGCCGAGGGAGACGCGGGCGGCCCGGCGCCGCTGATCCGCTTCGGCCCGATGAGCCTGGTCAACGGCAAGATCGACTTCACCGACCTGTTCGTCAAGCCCAACTACTCGGCCGACCTCAGCGAGCTGACCGGCAAGCTCAGCGCCTTCGCCTCCGACAAGGCCGGGCTGGCCGATCTCGAATTGCGCGGTAAGGCGCAGCAGACCGCGGCGCTGGAGATCGCCGGCAAGATCAACCCGCTTGTCAAGCCGCTGGAGCTCGACATCACGGCCAAGATGCGCGACCTCGACCTGGCGCCGCTGACCCCGTACTCGGTGCGCTACGCCGGCCACGGCATCGAGCGCGGCAAGCTGAGCATGGACGTCAACTACAAGATCACGCCCGAGGGCCGCCTCACGGCCGCCAACAAGCTGGTGCTCAACCAGCTGCAGTTCGGCGAGGAAGTGAAGGGCGCGCCCAACAGCCTGCCGGTGCGGCTGGCCGTGGCGCTGCTGTCCGACCGCAACGGCGTGATCGACGTCGACCTGCCGATCAGCGGCTCGCTCAACGATCCGCAGTTCAGCATCGGTTCGCTGATCTTCAAGGCCATCGGCAACCTGATCGTCAAGGCCGTGACCGCGCCCTTCGGCCTGCTGACCGGCGGCTTCGGCGGTGGCGGGTCCGGCGAAGCCAGCTCCATCGCCTTCGATGCCGGCAGCGCGGCGCTGTCGCCCGCGGCCAAGGAAAACCTGGACAAGGTCGCCAAGGCGCTGACCGACCGGCCGGCGCTGCAGCTCACCGTGGTCGGCACCGCCGGCCTCGCGCAGGAGCGCGATGCGGCCAAACGCCAGCGCCTGCGCCAGATGCTGCAGGCCGAGAAGCGCCGCGCGGCCGCCCGGGCGGGCGAGGACGCCGCCGACGTGCCGCCCTTGACCGATGCCGAGTACCCGGTTTTGCTCGCCGCGGTCTACAAGCGCGCCGACATCACCAAGCCTCGGAATATGATCGGGCTTGCCAAAGACCTGCCGGTGCCGCAAATGGAAGACCTGTTGCTCGCCGGCATCACCGTGAACGAAGAGACCATTCGTCAGCTCGCCGTCGAACGCGGCGCCGTGGTCCGCGATTACCTGCTGGCCAAGCAGTTGCCGAGTGAACGCCTGTTCCTCGGCGCGGTGCGCACGAACCCCTCCGATGCCGGCTGGAAACCCGGCGCCGAACTGAATCTGGCGAGCCGTTGACCGGATCGAGCGCCGGTCTGTGAAAATGGCGGGGTGCGCCGGCTTTTGCCGGCGCCTTGGCTTTCCTCCTATCCGATAAAACGATCAGCGCGCAGTGACCTCTACCTCCTCCAAGCACCAAGACCTCCAGTCCCTCGATACGCTCACCGGCGGCGCCTTCACCGCGCCCACCTCCGGAGAGCGCGCGCAGCGCATCCGCGAGTGGCTGGCGACGAGCCCTTCGCCCGAGCAGATGCAGGAGGTGTTCAAGGAATTGAGCGGCCGCGACAAGGGTGCCGCGCGCCTGCTGCGTGAAAAGCTCGACGAGATCAAGCGCGCCAAGGGCCAGGAAGCGATCGCCGCCGAATGGGCCCAGAAGGCCGAGGCGCTGCTGGCCCAGTCCAAGCTCAACATCGCCGACGCGCTCGCCTGGCAGCGCGATGCCGCCAAGGCGGGCGCACCGCTGTCGCGCGAGCCGCTGGCCGGCTTCAAGGTGCAACTGGCCGAACGCGTCAAGGGCATCGAGGACCTGCAGCACCGTGCCCAGGTCCAGCGCGAGGCCGCCGTGCTGCTCGCGCAGCGCTTCGAAGTGCTCTCGACCAAAGGCTGGCGCGATGCGCAGGCCGCCGAGGAAGCGCTCAAGGCCGACGTCACGCATTGGCAACAACAGGCCAGCGAACTGACCGCCGACGCCAACTGGAGCAGCCTGGACGCCAAGTTCGCGCCCCAGCTCGAGGCCTCGAAGGCCCAGTTGATGGTCGTCTCCGACTCCTTCCATGGTGCGCTGGCACAGGCCGCCGCGGCCGCCGCGGATGCGGCCGCGCCGCTGCCGCCGGTGCCGGTCTGGGCCGACGAACTGCGCGCCGCGCGCGGCCTGCCGACCGAAGCCTCGGTGGTGGCCGCGGCCGCCGCGCCGGCCAAGCCCGCCGGCCCCAAGGTCGATCCCGAGAAGCGCGCCGCGGCCCAGGCCACGGTCGAAGCCGCCCTGGTCAAGCTGGAGCAGGAAACCGCCGAAGGCCATGGCAAGGCCAGCGCCGGTGCCGCCGCCGCGCTGCGCGCGGTGCTCAAGGAGCACGGCAAGCTGGTCGAGGCACCGCTCGAAGCCCGCGTGCATGCCGCGCTGGTGGCCGCCGGCGAGCTCGAAGGCTGGCAGCGCTGGAGCGCCGACAAGGTGCGCGAAGAACTGGTGGCCAAGGCCGAAGGCCTGCTCAAGCGGCCCGAAGGCCAGGCGCTGGGCGGCCGCAAGATGCAGGAATCGCTGCGCACGCTGCGCGAGCAGTGGAAGCAGGCCGACCAGGGCGGCGTGCCGAACCACGCGCTCTGGAAGCGTTTCGACGAAGCCTGCAACGAGGCCCACAAGGTGGTCGAGGCCTGGCTCGAGAAGGTGCGTGCCGATGCGGCCGAACACCGTGCCCACCGCGTGGCGCTGATCGAGGAGGTCAAGGCCTGGGCGGTCGAACACGCCGCCGGCAAGGACCTCAAGGCGCACAGCCGCGCGCTGCACCAGTTCGCCGACCGCTGGCGCGATGCCGGCCATGTGGGCGAGAAGGTGTTCGCCGAACTGCAGCCGCTGTGGAACGAAGCCTTCGGCGCCGCCCGCGTGCCGCTGGAGAGCGCCCAGGCCGCGAGCGTCGAACGCCGCCAGGCCATGATCGCCGAAGCCGCCGAGCTGGGCGCCCAGCCGATGCTGCGCATCGATGCCGTGAAGGCGCTGCAGCAGCGCTGGCAGGCCGAAGCGCAGAGCGTGCCGCTCGACCGCCGCCATGAACAGAAGCTGTGGGACGCTTTTCGCGCACCCATCGACGAAGCCTTCAACCGCAAGACCAGCGAGCGCGAAAAGGCGTCGGCGGCGATGAGCGAACACGACCGCTACGTGCTCGACGCGTCCAAGGCGCTGGACGCCGCCAACGCCACCGGCGACGTGCAAAAGATCCGTGCCGCCGTGGCGCAGCTCGAGGCCGCGATCCGCGGCGAGGCACGGCCGCCCGCGCCGGCGCCGGCGAAGAACAGTGCCGACGGCCCGGCCGTGGGTGCGACCGAAGTCGTGGCCCCGGGCCAGGCTGCGGCCGAGTTCAGCGAAGGTGCGCAGATCCAGCCGGTGCCGGGCGAGAACGACGCGCCTGCCGCATCGACCGAGGCCGACGAGTCCGCCGAGGTGGCGGCCAGCCCCGCCGCGGCCGGCGACCTGATCGCCCCCGTGGGCAGCGCCGATGCCAGCGCGCTGGCCGACGAAGGCGACAACGCCGCCGCCGCCGTGCCCGCGGCAGCACCGAAGCCCGCGCCCAAACCGGTCGTGGCTGCGCGCCGCGGCGATGACCGTCCGGGCAGCCGCAAGGCCGAGCCCGCGGCACCGGCCGGCCGCTTCGGCGACCGCCGCGACAGCCGCAGCGGCCCTGGTGGCCGTCCCAACGACCGCGGACCGCGTCCCGGTGCGCCGGGTGGCGATCGCGGTGACCGTGGCGCCCCGGGCGGCGGCCGTTTCGGCGACCGTCCCCCGCGCTTCGAAGACCGCGGCCCGCGCCTGGGCGATGCGGCCTTCCGGGCCCAGCGCGAAGCGCTGGAGCGCGCCGACCTCGCGCTGCGCAAGCTGGCGGCGCAGGCCCATGGCGAGGCGCTCACGCACCTGCTGGGTGCCTGGGAAAAGCGTGACGCGGCCGAACTGCCCAGCGTGCAGGAACTCGGTCGCGCGGTGACGCCGACGGTGCGCACGGCCTGGACGCAAGCCGTCGCCAAGCCCGCCGCGGGCGACGCCGGCGAAGCGCTGCTGCGCCTCGAAATGGCCGCCGAAGTGCCGACGCCCGCCGATCAGCTCGACGCGCGCCGTGCGCTGCAGCTGAAGCTGCTGACCAAGCGAGGTGATCCGACCCCGGCGCAGACCTGGGGCGAGGACGCCGGCAAGGTGCTGGCTTCGGCCCACGATGCCGCGACGGCACGCCGGCTGCAGAACGCGCTCAAGGCGCTGCTGCGCAAGTAAGGCCCTGGCCGGAGGCCGGCCGCTGCGAAAAAGGCGCCCCGCGGGGCGCCTTTTGTTTGGGGGGTGCGGTCAGGGCCGTGCAGGCAGAAAGAACGCATCGAAGAGCTGCAGCACTTCGGGAAAATCGCGGCCGAAATGGGCGCGGTTGACGAAGTAGGCTTCGCAAGCCACGGCGAAGAATTCGCTGAGCGATGTGGCGCCGTAGGGGTCGAGCCAGGTCGGCTCGCCACCGAAGCGTTCGGCCACGATGACCTGCTCCCGAAAATTGTCGTAGGCGGGCTGGACCGCGTTCATCCAAACCGCATGGGCCTCGCGCGCGCTCGAGGTGCCCGCAAAACCCGCGGGCAGGGTGGGGCAGCCGTCGGCCCCGCCGTCGCGCATGTCGATCTTGTGGGCGAATTCGTGGATCACCACGTTGTAGCCCTGGTCGGCCGTCACGCTGCTGGCCAGCACGTCCTGCCAGCTGAGCATCACCGGTCCGCGCTCCATGGCCTCTCCGGCCACGACTTCCTCGTACTCGTGCACCACGCCGGCCTCGTCCATGGTCTTGCGCTGCGCGACCACTTCCGAGGGGTGGATCACGATGCCGACGAAGTCCTCGTACCAGTCGAGGCCGCCGCGCAGGTGCAGCACCGGCAGCACGGCCTGCGCGGCGACGGCCAGCGCCACCTCGTCGGTGATCACGAAGCCGTGCGCGCCGTGGAATTCCTTGTCGCGCAGGAGCTCGGCGGCCATCGCGCGCAGCCGCGCGGCGTCCGCGGCGGCGGGCTGGACCAGGAAAGGGTAGCGCGCCAGCGTGGCCTGCCAGGCGGCATCGGGGATGGCGGGGGCGGCACGCAGGCCGCGGAGCCACTTGAACATCGAACGGCGTCAGCGGACGTCGACGCGCCGGGCGCCGGTGGTGGACAGACACAGCACCTGGGCGCGCGGCGGGTGGGCGGCCGCATCCCAGTCGCTGAGCACGATGCGCCGCAGCCCATCGCCCAGCGCGTGCTCGGCCGGTTTGTGCGTGTGGCCGTGAACCAGCGTGCGGGCGCCGGCACGCTGCAGCCACTCGCGGGCCGCGTCGGTGTCGACATCGGCCCAGACCATGCCGGGCGTGGCCTTGCGCGCCTCGCTCTGCGTGCGCATCGAACGCGCCAGCGCGCGCCGCTCCTCGATCGGGCGGGCCAGGAAGGATCGCTGCCAGGCCGCATCGCGCACTTGAGCGCGGAACTTCAGGTAGTCGGTGTCTTCCAGGCACAGCAGGTCGCCATGGCTCAGCAGCCAGCGCTGGCCGTGCAGCACCAGCACCGTCGGATCGTCGAGCAGCGTCAGGCCGCACTGCGCGGCAAAGGCCGGGCCGACCAGGAAGTCGCGGTTGCCGTGCATGAAGAAGACCGGGCGGCGCGCGGCCGCCTCGCGCAGCAGTTCGGCGCATCGCGCCTCGAAGCCGGGCAGGGCGGTGGCGTCGTCGCCGATCCAGACCTCGAACAGGTCGCCGAGGATGAACAGCGCGTCGGCCGGCGTGGTCTGGAGGTAGCCGCGCCACGCATCGAAGGTGGCGGGCTCGTCCGCCTGCAGGTGCAGGTCGGACAGCAGGTCGACGGTGCGCCACGCGGCGGGCGCGACGAGTTCGGCGAAGGCCGCCTGGTCGCTCATGCCGCGCGGCGCCGGGCCGTCATTCGACCGTGACGGTGGCCTTCTCGATGACCACGTCTTCGAGCGGCACGTCGTCGTGGAAGCCCTTGCGGCCGGTCTTCACGGCCTTGATCTTGTCGACCACGTCGGTGCCCGCGATCACCTTGCCGAACACGGCATAGCCCCAGCCTTGGGCCGAGGGTGCGGTGTGGTTCAGGAAGGCGTTGTCGGCGATGTTGATGAAGAACTGCGCGGTGGCCGAGTGGGGCGCGCTGGTGCGGGCCATGGCGACCGTGTACTTGTCGTTCTTCAGGCCGTTGTTGGCCTCGTTCTCGATCTCGGCCGCGGTGGGCTTCTGCGTCATGCCGGGCTCGAAGCCGCCGCCCTGGACCATGAAGCCCGGGATCACGCGGTGGAACACCGTGTTGTCGTAGTGGCCCTTCTTCACGTAGGTGAGGAAGTTCTCGACCGACTTCGGCGCCTTGGCGCGATCGAGTTCGAGGGTGATGGTGCCTTGGCCCTTGATGCTGAGTTCGACCTGGGGATTGCTCATTGGAAAGCTCCTTTTTCGCTTTACTTCGCCACGACGGTGGCGGACTGGATGGTGATGGGTTCGACCGGCACGTTCTGCATGCCGCCCTTGTTGCCCGTCTGCGCCACGCGGATCTTGTCGACCGTTTCCGTGCCCGAGACGACCTTGCCGAACACGGTGTAGCCGTGGCCGTCGGGGTTGGGCGCGTCGAGCATGGCGTTGTCCTTCACGTTGATGAAGAACTGCGCGGTGGCGGAGTTCGGGTCGCCGGTGCGGGCCATGGCGATGGTGTACTTGGCGTTCTTCAGGCCGTTGGAGGCTTCGAGCGGCACGGGCGCGCGCGTGGGCTTCTGCCGCATGTCGGCGGTGAAGCCGCCGCCCTGGATCATGAAGCCGTCGATGACGCGGTGGAACACCGTGCCGTCGTAGTGCTTGTCCTTCACGTACTGCAGGAAGTTGGCCACCGTCTTGGGGGCCTTCTCGGGCGCGAGTTCGACCACGATGTCACCGGCCGAGGTGGCCAGCTTGACGCGCGGCGCGGCGGCCGTCTGGGCCCAGGCGGCACCGGTCACGAGCAGCGTGGCCGCGAGGGTCAGCGCCATGCGGCGCGAGGAAGATGGGAATTTCAAGAAAAGATCTCGCTTTCTGAAAAGGAAAGGGGCGGGGTGGCCATGCCGCCCGCCGGCGGCTTACTTGCTGCGCGCCGGCTTGTGCGCGGGCAGCGGAGCCGGCGCGGGCGGCAGGGCCGCGGCGGCCGGTGCGTTGAGGAAGATCTGGCGGATCAGCGCCAGCTTGGGCGCCGCGCTGGCGTTGGTCGATGCCAGCTGCTGCGCGCGTCCGTACGACTGGGCCGCGAGGCGCGCATAGACGTCGCCCAGGTTCTCGTGCGCGGTGGCGTAGTTCGGGTTGAGCCGCAGCGCGGTTTCGAGCGCGTCGCGCGCCTTGTCGAACTGGCTCTGCTGCGCGTAGAGCGCGGCAAGGTTGTTGTAGGGCTCGGGCAGTTCCGGGAAGTCCTGCGTGAGCTGCGTGAACGCAGTGACGGCCTCGGCGGTCTTGCCCTGCTCGGTGAGGATCACGCCGCGCAGGAAGCGCATCTGCGGATCGCGCGGCTTGCCGGCGATGTAGGTGTCGGCCTTGGCCAGCGCTTCGGGCGCCTTGCCCTGGCGCAGCAGCTGGTTCACGTCCGAGTAGTCGTCGGCCAGCGCGGCGGTCGACGCGGCGGCGATCAGCAGCGCGCCCAGCAGGCGCAACGCGGGGCGGAAGGACAGGGCGGGAGAGAGGAGGGGTACGGCGTGCTTCATGAGGCTCGGGAAGAAGGTCTGGCGCGGGCTTCGAGAATCGACCCGGAAGATGCCCGGCAGGGGCCGTTTATACTGGGCACGATTGTAGCCGAGGGGCCGCGTCCAACCCCTCGTGCCACAGTCCCCCCATCCCTGATTAAAAACGTTGTTCGCCCGCACCCGTCGTCAGCCTGCGCGGGTGGGTCGCACATCGACGCTTTCCGAATTCCATGAGTCTGCGCATCTACAACACGCTCTCGCGTGAACTGGAGGAGTTTTCCCCGTTGCAACCCGGCCACGTACGCATGTACGTGTGCGGCATGACGGTCTACGACCTGTGCCACATCGGCCATGCGCGGATGATGATGGCCTTCGACGTGGTGCAACGCTGGCTGCGCGCGAGCGACCTGCAGGTCACCTATGTGCGCAACATCACCGACATCGACGACAAGATCATCGACCGGGCGGTCAAGCGCGGCATCACGATCCGTGCGCTGACCGACGAGATGATCGCGCTGATGCACGAGGACATCGCGGCGCTGGGCATCGAGCCGCCGGCCGTCGAGCCGCGCGCCACCGACTACGTGCCGCAGATGCTGGGCCTGATCGAGACGCTGGAGCGCAAGGGCCTGGCCTACCGCTCGCCGACCGGCGACGTGAACTACGCGGTGCGCAAGTTCCCGGGCTACGGCAAGCTGTCGGGCAAGTCGCTCGACGAGCTGCATGCGGGCGAGCGCGTAGCGGTGCTCGACGGCAAGCAGGACCCACTCGACTTCGTGCTCTGGAAGGCCTCGAAGCCCACCGAGCCGACCGAGGTGCAATGGGACAGCGCCTTCGGCAAGGGCCGGCCCGGCTGGCACATCGAGTGCTCGGCCATGAGCTGCGCGACGCTGGGCGAGACCTTCGACATCCACGGCGGCGGCGCCGACCTGCAGTTCCCGCACCACGAGAACGAGATCGCGCAGAGCGAAGGTGCGAGCGGGCAGCCGCTGGCGAAGCTCTGGATGCACAACGGCTTCGTGCGCGTGGACAACGAGAAGATGTCGAAGAGCCTGGGCAACTTCTTCACCATCCGCGAGGTGCTGCAGAAGTACGACCGCGAGACGCTGCGCTTCTTCCTCGTGCGCACCCACTACCGCAGCCCGCTCAACTACAGCGACGCCCATCTGGACGATGCGCGCAACGCGCTCAAGCGCCTGTACACCGCGCTGGACCTGGTCGCGCCCGCGCCGGTGGCGATCGACTGGACGCATCCGCAGGCCGCCGCCTTCCAGGCCGCGATGGACGAGGACTTCGGCACGCCCGGCGCCATCGCGGTGCTGTTCGAGCTGGCCACGGCCGTGAACAGCACGCGCTCGGCGGAGACGGCCGGGCTGCTCAAGGCGCTGGCCGGCACGCTGGGGCTGCTGCAGGGCGATCCGCAAGCCTTCCTGCAGGCCGGCAGCACGCTCGACGACCAGGCGATCCAGGCGCTGATCGCGCAGCGCGCCGCGGCCAAGGCCGCCAGGGATTTCGCCGAGGCCGATCGCATCCGCGACGCGCTGCTCGGCCAGGGCATCGTGCTCAAGGATTCGCCCACCGGCACCACCTGGGCCGCGGCCCAGTGAAGGACTCGACTGCGATGTCTCCCGTCATTTCCGCGCCGGTCAAGATCATCACGCCCGACTACTGGGAGGAAGCCTGCAGGCACCTGGCCAAGAAGGACCGCGTGATGAAGCGGCTGATCCCGCAGTTCGGCGACGCCTGCCTCGAGTCGCGCGGCGATGCCTTCGTCACGCTGGCGCGCAGCATCGTCGGCCAGCAGATCTCGGTGAAGGCCGCGCAGCAGGTCTGGGACCGCTTCGAGACCCTGCCGCGCAAGATGACGCCGGCCAATGTGCTCAAGCTCAAGGTCGACGACATGCGCGCCGCGGGCCTGTCGGCGCGCAAGATCGAGTACCTGGTCGACCTCGCGATCCATTTCGATTCGGGCGCGGTCCACATCGACGCCTGGAAGGACATGACCGACGAGATGATCATCTCGGAGCTGGTCGCGATCCGCGGCATCGGCCGCTGGACCGCCGAGATGTTCCTGATCTTCCACCTGATGCGCCCCAACGTGATGCCGCTGGACGACGCCGGCCTGATCAGCGGCGTGAGTCAGAACTACTTCTCGGGCGAGCCGGTGAGCCGCAGCGACCTGCGCGAGGTGGGCGTGGCCTGGGCCCCTTACTGCAGCGTCGCGACTTGGTATATTTGGCGATCGCTCGACCCGGTACCGGTCGCGTACTGAACATGACACACTCCCTGGCCTCGCGCACGACGCGTCGACACGCCCGGCCCCTCGGAGGCCCGGCCATGCGGGCTGCGCGGTCTTCCGCCAGCACCGTGGTCCGGCCCCGACCCCATTGACCCCCACAGGAGAAGACGTTGGCGAAACGAACCTTCCTCGACTTCGAGCAGCCCATCGCTGAACTCGAAGGCAAGATCGAAGAACTGCGCTATGTGCAGACCGAATCCGCGGTCGATATCTCCGAAGAGATCGACCAGCTGAGCAAGAAGAGCCAGCAACTCACCAAGGACATCTACAGCGAGCTCTCGCCCTGGAAGATCACCAAGATCGCCCGGCACCCCGAGCGCCCCTACACGCTGGACTACGTCAACGAGATCTTCACCGACTTCGTCGAGCTGCACGGCGACCGCCATTTCTCGGACGACCTGTCGATCGTGGGCGGCCTGGCGCGCTTCAACGGCACGCCCTGCATGGTGATCGGCCACCAGAAGGGCCGCGACACCAAGGAGCGCACCGCGCGCAACTTCGGCATGAGCAAGCCCGAGGGCTACCGCAAGGCCCTGCGGCTGATGAAGACCGCCGAGAAGTTCAAGCTGCCGGTGTTCACCTTCGTCGACACGCCCGGCGCCTACCCCGGCATCGATGCCGAGGAGCGCGGCCAGTCCGAGGCCATCGGCCGCAACATCTTCGAGATGGCGCAGCTCGAGGTGCCGATCATCGTCACCATCATCGGCGAGGGCGGCTCCGGCGGCGCCCTGGCGATCTCGGTGGGCGACCAGCTGGTGATGCTGCAGTACTCGATCTATTCGGTGATCAGCCCCGAGGGCTGCGCATCGATCCTGTGGAAGACCAGCGAGAAGGCCCAGGAAGCGGCCGACGCGCTGGGCATCACGGCGCACCGCCTCAAGGCCCTGGGCCTGGTCGACAAGATCGTGAACGAGCCCGTGGGCGGCGCGCACCGCGACCACAAGCAGATGGCGGCCTTCCTCAAGCGCGCGCTCAACGACGCCTTCCGCCAGGTCGGCGACCTCAAGGTCAAGGAACTGCTCGAGCGCCGCTACGAGCGCCTGCAGAGCTACGGCCGCTTCTCGGACACCAAGGCCGAGAGCACGCGCTGACGCGCCGCGGGCCGCTGCCGGCCTGCCTCCTTCCGATGGACAACCCCGCCGCACACGCGCTCGCCTCGTGGGCGGCGCCCTTGCCGCTGGGCGTGGCCTACAGCGGCGGCGCCGACTCGACCGCGCTGCTGCATGCCGCCGCCGCGCGTTGGCCCGGTCAGGTGCATGCCTTGCACGTGCACCACGGGCTGCAGGCGGCCGCGGATGGTTTCGAGCGCCATTGCGAGATGGCCTGCCATGCCCTGGGCGTGCCCTTGCACGTCGCACGCGTCGATGCGCGCCATGCCTCGGGCGACAGCCCCGAGGACGCCGCGCGCCGCGCGCGTTACGCGACGCTGGCACAGCTCGCACGGGACCACGGGCTGCAGCACGTCGCGCTGGCCCAGCATGCCGACGACCAGGTCGAGACCCTGCTGATCGCGCTCGGCCGCGGCGCCGGCCTCGACGGCCTGGCCGCGATGCCGCGCGAGATGACGCGCCATGGCGTGCAGTTTCATCGGCCGCTGCTCGAGGTGCGCGCGGACGCGTTGCGCGCATGGCTGGCGACCGCGCGGGTGGGCTTCGTCGACGACCCCAGCAACGCCGACGCGCGCTACACGCGCAACCGCATCCGTCACCAACTGATGCCTGCGCTGGCCCAGGCGCTGCCGCAGTTCCGCGAGACCTTCGCGCGCTCGGCGCGCAATGCGGCCCGGGCCTCGTCGCTGCTGGTCGAACTGGCCGACATCGACCTGGCCGCGACCGGCGCGCCGCCGCGCATCGCCGCGCTGCAGGCCTTGCCGCGCGAGCGCCGCGCCAACGCGCTGCGGCGCTGGCTGCGGCGCGATCACCAGGCCGTGCCCAGCGAGGCGCAGCTGCAGCAGCTGCTCGACCAGGTCGAGGCCTGCCGCACGCGGGGCCATCGCATCCACCTCAAGGTGGCCGGCGGCTTCGTCGAACGCGAGGGTGCGGTGTTGCATTGGTACAATGCCCCGCCTTCGCCGGCGCTTGATGCCTGCTCGCTCTGAGTGGACTGGCGGCGACTGCAGTCTCCGGCCACCGACGACTTCGCGGTGCCCGTTTTACTTCTCCTTGATTTCACCCATGGCATTGATCGTTCACAAATACGGCGGTACGTCGATGGGCTCGACCGAGCGCATCAAGAACGTCGCCAAGCGCGTCGCCAAGTGGGCGCGCGCCGGCCACCAGATGGTGGTGGTCCCCAGCGCCATGAGCGGCGAGACCAACCGCCTGCTCGGCCTGGCCAAAGAGCTGGCCTCCGGCAAGGCCGATTCGCAGTACGAGCGCGAGCTCGACATGCTGGCCTCGACCGGCGAGCAGGCCTCGTCGGCGCTGCTGGCGATCGCGCTGCAGGCCGAGGGCGTGCAGTCGGTCAGCTACGCCGGCTGGCAGGTCGCGGTGCGCACCGACAACTCCTACACCAAGGCCCGCATCGAGAGCATCGACGACGCCCGCGTGCGTGCCGACCTCGAGGCCGGCAAGGTGGTGGTCATCACCGGCTTCCAGGGCGTGGACGACAACGGCAACATCACGACGCTGGGCCGCGGCGGCAGCGACACCTCGGCCGTGGCCATCGCCGCGGCGATGAAGGCGGCCGAATGCCTGATCTACACCGACGTCGACGGTGTCTACACCACCGACCCGCGCGTCGAACCCGATGCGCGCCGCCTGCTGACCGTGAGCTTCGAAGAGATGCTCGAGATGGCCAGCCTGGGCTCCAAGGTGCTGCAGATCCGCTCGGTGGAATTCGCCGGCAAGTACAAGGTCCCGCTGCGCGTGCTGTCGAGCTTCACGCCCTGGGACATCGACATCATTGAAGAAGCCAAATCCGGCACGCTGATCACTTTCGAGGAAGACCTGAACATGGAACAAGCCGTCGTATCCGGCATCGCGTTCAACCGCGACGAGGCGAAGATCTCGGTGCTGGGCGTGCCCGACAAGCCGGGCATCGCGTACCACATCCTCGGCGCGGTGGCCGATGCGAACATCGAAGTCGACGTGATCATCCAGAACCTGAGCAAGGACGGCAAGACCGACTTCAGCTTCACGGTGAATCGCAACGACTACGCCAAGGCCACCGACCTGCTCAAGGCCAAGGTGCTGCCGACGCTGGGCGCCGCCGAGATCGTCGGCGACACCAAGATCTGCAAGGTCAGCATCGTGGGCATCGGCATGCGCAGCCACGTGGGCGTCGCGAGCAAGATGTTCCGCGTGCTGAGCGAAGAGGGCATCAACATCCAGATGATCTCGACCAGCGAAATCAAGACCTCCGTCGTGATCGACGAGAAGTACATGGAACTGGCCGTGCGCGCCTTGCACAAAGCTTTCGATCTTGATCAGCCCGCGGCCTGAAAACGCCTCAAACGCTGGCATAATCTAGGCTTCCAAAGGAACTGTGACCGAGTGGCCGAAGGTGCTCCCCTGCTAAGGGAGTATGGGGTGTAGAGCCTCATCGAGGGTTCGAATCCCTCCGGTTCCGCCAATTAGCGCCAAGAAGCCCGCACCTAAGCGGGCTTTTTCGCATCTTAACCCATGCAGAATGCGGACTTAGACGCGCTGAACCCTCCCGAATCGCACACGCTCACACCCAAGTCCACGGGTAGCGCGTAGGTAAGCGAGTAGGTACGGCGAAAACAGATCCGCTGATGCCTACAAATACTCTCACCGACGCCCAATGCAAACGCGCTGCCGCACCAGACGGTCCGCGCAAGTTTTTCGATGGCCACGGACTGCACCTTTTGGTCACTCCGGCGGGCACTAAAACATGGCGAATGTCGTACCGCCTCGAGAAGAAACCGCAGACTGCAACCTTCGGTGCCTACCCCCTGGTTAGCCTGGCCGACGCGCGCGAAAAGCGCGACGAGATCCGCCGCAAGCTGAAGAACGGCGAGAGTCCGAAGAAGGTCAAGAAGGTGGCCGGCGTGACGTTCCAGAAGGCCTGGGAGGCCTATTGGGAGGGCCGTCAAGACGTCTCCACTGGATACCGCACCAACGCCCTGCGCGCACTCGAGATGCACCTTGGTCCGAAGCTGGGAGAGCTACCGGTCGGTAGCATCACGCGTGAGCTGCTGTTGACCGAGCTGATGAAGATGAATGCGGCCGGAGCGTTCGTGTACGTGCGCAAGGTCCGCATGTGGGCTGGCCAGGTGTTCGATTGGGCGGTGGAACATGGGCACAGCTCGGTCAACCCGGCCGCGGCCATCCGTCCCGAAAAAGCATTCGGACGTGAAGAGGTCGAGTCGCACGCGGCCCTCGAGCTCAACCAGGTGCCGGAGTTGATCACGCGCCTGTCGCTCGAGCGCGAGCTGATCTCGGTGCTGGCCTGCAAGTTCCTTGCGCTCACGTGGGTGCGGACCAAAGAGATGCGGTTCGCGAAGTGGGACCAGTTCGACGGTGACCTGTGGCGCGTGCCGCACGGCACGATGAAAAAGCGCCGCGACCACCTGGTGCCGCTGTCGACGCAGGCGCTCGAGGTCCTGGCCAAGATGAGGGCGCGCCAGAACGGCGACTATGTGTTCCCGGCTGACCATCGCAACGACCGGCCGCTCAGTGAGAACTCGGTGCTGTATCTGCTGCACCGGATGGGCTACGAGGGAAAGATGACCGGCCACGGTTGGCGCACCGTGGGGTCGACCTGGGCGAACGAGCAGGGCTTCAACGGCGATGCCATCGAGCGGCAGCTCGCCCACGCACCTGACGACGAGGTGCGGGCGGTCTACAACAGAGCTATCTACCTGCCTGAGCGCCGGAAGATGCTGCAGGACTGGGCAGACTGGTTGCTACCAGGCTCAGCCCCGCCTTCCGAAGCGTAGAGAGCTTCCAGCCGCGCGTGCGTGCGCTGAGGTCGACGTCGGGCTTCGGTAGCTTGTCGTCCTTCATCCAGCGCCGCAGCGTCTCGCTGGTGACGCCGCCGAGGGCCGCGCAGAGATCCTTGCGCCAGATGATGCGATCGGGCTCGGTCATGCGGCCACTCCTTCTTTCAAAAATCGAACGTCGATGATCTGGCCGCCAGCTTGGCGCACGCGCATCTTGGCCAGGTCGACGGCGCGCGTCACTTCACGCGTGCTCAGCTGCTCGAGCTGGTATTCGTGCAACCTGACCGCTTCGACTATGTCGTCGAGCTCTTGGTAGTAGAGGGCCGTCGCGTGCCAAGCGCCCGTGGCCATGGCGCGCTTGCGGATCTCGGCGAGGGCGAGCTCGGCGCTCTGAAGGTGCTCGGCCAGGCCGCGCACAACGCCCTGTGCCTCGATCGACAACGCGATCTCCACCGAGCTGGCCAGCGTCGACCATTGAAGCTCGCTGGCCACGCCCTCGCGTAGCGCCTTCAGCGATCGGTGAACCGGCGCCATCATCCTTTCCAGCTCGCCTGGGGTGAGCGTGGTGGCTCGATTGATGACGACGCTGATCATGTTGGTGGCCGGCTGGAAGCGCACGCGGCGGGGAGGACGGCCGCGGCTCATTCGAAGCCCGCCAGCATTGCGACGCACGTGTCTTGCGTGCCGCAGGGCTCGCAGATCGTGACGATCACTGGGTCCATGATCGGTTTGGCCATGTCTTCGTCGGGACCCATGATCGCAGCGATGCCGGCGTGGCCAAGCACCATCGCCAAGCCGGTCTGTCGCTCGACTGCGCGCATATCGACGCCGAAGCGCTCGACCTTGACGCGCCAGAACAGGGGCAGCCCGCTGTCTCCGATCTTCTTCCCGCAGCGCGAGCACGTCGACACCGCGCGGAGTTCGGCTTCCTTCATGCGGGCTCCTTCGCTGCGCTGGGTGCCTGAGGGGCGGCGGGTTTCATGAAGACGAGCCAGTGGGTCATGCCGCTGCGGCCACTGATCTGCCCGAACAGTGGAGCGGCCGGTGCCAGGGGAAGCACCTCGGCCAGCTTGACCTGGGTTTCGTTCCACTTGAACACCAACACGCCCTCGGCGGCCAGGACGCGCCAGCACTCGGCAAACCCCTGCCGCAGGTCTTCGCGCCAGTCCTGGCCCAGCTTTCCATACTTCGCGGCCAGCCAGCTGCGAGGGCCAGCGCGCACAAGGTGCGGCGGATCGAAGGCGATCAGCTTAAAGCGGCCGTCGGGGTACGGCAGAGCGCGGAAGTCCATCAGGACATCCGGGTCGATGGTCAGCGTGCGCGTGCCGTCTTCGCGATGCGTGCGGTCGGTCACGGTGATCGTCTCGCGGCGCTGGTCACCGAAGATGGCGCGCGGGTCGGCCTTGTCGAGCCACATCATTCGGGTGCCGCTGCAGGGGTCGAGCACGATCGCCTCAGTCATTCGAGCCTCCCCGCGCACCCGGTGCCTGTGCTGCGATGACGGCGTCAATGGCTGCATCCAACGATTGCCCGCCGTACTGATGGGGCCGCGATGCGTTGTCCATCGCCGCGATCCACCACTCCTTCCGCATCGTCTTGCATTTGCTCCAGCGCGCCGCGTCCGCCTTGTCCGTATCTGCCTGGGGCTGGGTGCGGGTGTAGAGAGCTGCCACGGATCGCAGCAGCGCCATCAAGTCATCGTCGTCGAATCGATACTGTCCGTCATAGACGCCGTAGTCCGCATGCTCCAGCAGGGCCTTGATCTGCGAGTCCGTCACCGCCTCACTGGCGGGGAGAGTGGCCTGGGGTGGGGTGGCGAAGTCACCGTTGATGACACTGAGCCCAAAGTCGGTGAACTCGTAGCGATTCCCCGTGACACGGCGCACCAGCCCGATGGTGGCGAGCTTTTTCATCTTGGAAACCGGAACGTCGTAGTCCTGCCCATCCTCTGTGGTTTCGTAAAAGCGCCGAAGCGCCGCCATTTCATCGTCGAGGATGGCGAAAGGCAGCGCCGACGTCTCGCTGGGCGCCAGTGGCAGCGCCTGCTGCGGGGTGGCGGCCAGTGCGATCAGCTTGTCGGCGATGGTGAGGAGGTTGTTGCGCATGTGGTCCTCGCTCATGTGCGCGGCAGTGTGCGCGAACTGCGAGAGCGTCATCAGCGCCTCGCTGGGCGCCAGTGGAAGCGGAGCCCCGGCGATGGGTACGTGGGGTGCGGTCATTCGCGTCCTCCCTTGCGTGCCGTTGGCGCTTCTGCGCGGTCAAGTCGCTCGATTTCTGCGCAGACCAGAGCGCCTGCCTTAACCAGCTCGCGGCGGCGGTCATCGTTGGCCTTCGCTTCCCAGCCAGATGGCACGATGGCCTGACCGAACGTGTCGCCGTAGCCTGTCTCTGCCGCCGGCCAGTCGCGAGCAGCTGGGGGCATCGCGTAGTACGCGGCCAAAGCTGCAATCTCGCCCTGGACGTGCTCGTCGTCGTGCTCGTAGGTCCACCCCTTAGCGAGCATCTGCCGAACGCGTTCCGCTGCGACGTCCTGGACAGCGCGCGGCGTAAAGGCCGCTGCAGCTGGGGAGCGACGCGCTCCGGGATCGATGCCGAGCCGGGTGCGCAACTGCGAGACGTCCTCGTGTGGCCGTGCGTACCAGTCCTCGGCGACAGCGGCCTCGTAGCGCGCTGTGATTGCTGCGGCGATCGGATTGCTGGCCAGCCAGCGCGCATCGCCGTGCACCATGGTGCGCAGCCATTCGATGTGCTGGGCTTCCCATTGACGCGCCTCGCGCCAGGCGTGAAAGCGAGCGATTAACTTCTGGATCATGGTGAGGTCCTGTCGCGGTGGATGTGAGCGGCACGGATCGCGACCGCGTCGGCCAGGGCGTTATGGGGGCACTTCGACTCGCCGTCTAGGTCGCGGCGGATCTCGAGCGTGAGTGGAGGCGTCTCGAGGCGCTCGCCTGGCCCGGTGATCAGCAGCTGGCAGAAGTGCGTGATGTCGTCCGGCCAGTCCGCGACGATGTGAATGGCGGGGTAGCGCGCAAGCCAGGCGGCCAGCTTCTCCTGCACCGTTGCTCGCGGCAGCGCTGGTTTGCCGATGATCGGCATGACGTTCACCGCGACCCATGGCACAGGGTTCTCGCAGCCGAGCGACTCGTAGAAGGTGAGGCCCTGCTCGTCGACCAATGCGATCGAGATCAGTTCACCGCCCATGCCATTGAACTCGGTGTCGATCCAGAGGCGGGTGGGGTGGTAGACGGGCCAGAACCGTCGATCCGAATGCTCTGACTTGAGGGCGTCAACATGCCCTGAGGTGTGGATGAGGTTCATGGCCGTGCCTCCTTCGGGAACGGCCATGCCGCGCGCGGATCGAGTCCGGCTGGCTCTGGCCACAATGCGGCCGCGAGGCACTCCACGGCAGCGGGGGGCAGGGTCGCCGTGGAGCGGTCATCAAACACGATCCGCAACTGGCCATTGGAGAAAATTCGCGTGACCGCTCCTTCCAGCCCGTGCGTCGGCTCCTTTTCGTCAACTACGCGAATTCGGTCCGCGACTTGCATGATCCTCGCGGCAACCTCTCCAGCCGGCTCAGACGCCCCTGCTGGCTCAGCATCGAGTGCTTGCAGCGCGGCAGCGATGCTCGCGCTTGCCTCCTCGGGCGACGTCTTTGCCCGAGGCGCCCGCGCCGCAGGCTTCGATTTTTTTTCCACTCCCTTCGCACTTCCCTCCGCTTGCGCAGCCGGTTCGTCGCTGGCGGTAGCTTCCGCGCCTCGCTCGGCTCTGATCTCGGCTTGCACCTTCGCCTTGATCTCGTCGATGCTGATGTCCAATTGCAGCGCCAGATCGTCGATCGTCGGCGCCGAGTCATTGAAGACGTAGACGTCGTCCTCGTAGTCCCAGGACGCTGTGGCATCGCCCTGCAGCAGCACGAGGAGTAGGGTGTAGCCGACCTCGTTGTCATCAAGCGAGCGGACAGACGACAACACGATCTCCTCGCTGGGATATCGCTCGGGCAGGCCGATCACATCTGCGAACGTGCTCTCGCCGCATCGCTGGTCGGCCATCGAGATCTCGAGCAGCACGCGGCGCAGCAGGTTGGCGCTTAGCGTGCGGATCTCGCCCGCACGGATGCGAGGCTCGATGGCTGCGATGGCTGCGGCACGCCACCGCGTTTGGTATGCCTCTGCCAGGTCGCGCGCTGCCACCGCCGCTTCCCGTTCCTTCTGCTTCTGCGCCTGCTTGGCCATTGCAGCGTCGACCTTGCCGCCTTTGGCCTGGGCCTTTCCGCGGGCCTTCTCTGCCAGTGCGTCGGCAACGATCTCCTTCACCTCATTCGAGTGCGGGCTGACGAACAGCTTCACTTTGCCCTTGAGTTCGCGCTCGGGCAGGGCATCGCGCATCTCCTGGGTCAGTTCGCTGTAGCCCGTGATGGTGCCGTACCACTTATGCGGCTGCAGCTCCATCGCTTCCTTGCCTTCGATAACCTCCATGCCCTTCGCTCGCGCGACCGCGATCAAGGCTTCGGTGTGAGCCGTTTCCTTGCCGTGGAAGCATGGGGGATCGATACAGAGATCAGGGCCGTCGACGTCGGCGAAGAGATCCGGGTTCGCGCCGGTGCGCTTCGTGCAGGTGTTGCAGTCGCCGGCGGCCGGCAGCAGGCCGGCGTCGACGATGGAGAATTTCGCGGCCGACAGCTTCAGCATGACGTTCTGCTGCACCCAAGATTGCAGGGCCCGGTAGCTCAGCCGCGGCGAGCCCTGGTGGTCCTTCTCGTTCGCGGCCTCGAGCGCCTTGATCTGCAGCTTCTCGTCGGGGATGCGCGCGATGAGCAGTGCCTTGCTGCCATCGATGTCGCCGCGGCGCAGTGCCTCGCGCGGGCCGGCCGTGAGCTCGAGGAGCTTGAGCCGGCTGTAGACGTAGGCGCGGCTCTTGCCGATGCGATCGCCGACGGCTTCCTTGAGCAGGCCGGTCTCGTCGCACAGCCGCTGATAGCCCTCGGCCTCCTCGAGCTCGGTGAGGTCGTCGCGTTGCAGGTTCTCGACGATCTGGATCTCGAGCACGGCTGCGTCGCTCAGCTGCCGGATCATCGCGGGGATCGTCTTCTGCTGTGCGAGCTTGCTGGCTCGGTACCGACGCTCTCCCGACACGATCTCGTGCGTGGGCAGTGGGTTGCCATCGCCACGGTTGCGGAACGTGTCATCCAGGCGCGAAGGCGGCAGCGGTCGCACGAGGATGGGTTGGTGCACGCCGCTGGCCTTGATGCTCTCGACCAGGTCCTGCATCTTGGCTTCGTTGAAGGTCTTGCGCGGGTTGGTGAGGCTAGGCGCGACCAGAGCGAGATCGAGCATCGCGAACAGCTCGACTGCCGTATCGGCTTCGGGCTGTTCTGCAATCGCGGCGCCGTCGCCGGCGGAGAATTCTTTGAGAGACATGGGGTACTCCGAGGGTCAGGGCCGCGCGCGGCCGAGTGGGTTGAAGGGGGCTGGGATGGAATGGAGGGCACGGCTTAGCGCCTGGGCGGCCTTCTCGATCTCGTGGCCGAGGTCCAGCGCCTGGCACTTGAGTTCGTCTAGAGCCGCTGCGAGCGCTCGGGCATGGGCGGAGATGCGCTGCAGCTCGGCAGCTGTTTTGCTGGCGGACGGATCCGGCGCTGCGGCCACCTTGGCGGGTGCTGGCGCCACAGCTGGCGGCACGAACCCGGGCAGGGAGATCGCATGCTGGCCATTCACGTGCACGCGCTGAAGCACCTCCTTTTCGATCGGTGTGCTAAAGCTCGCGAGGACCTGCTTCAGCGGCAGGCCAAACTGATCGGAGATCTCGCGGTGCGTGAAGTACTTCGGCGCGCCTGGTGCGCGGAGAGCTGTCAATACGCGCGAGGGAACGCTGTTCGCCCGCGGCTGCCATTCCGCCGCGACACGGCCGGCCGGCGTGAGCTGGGCAGCAGGCGGGCGCTTGGCGGCGGCTTGCGGGGGCGCTGGTGGCGGTGCCGGCGCAACTCGGTGCATCAAGGCCACGGGCTGCCTTTCGCGCATGCTGGGCAGAGATACCCGCGCTCCACCAGGTGGGACCTGCGTGTCGCCCATCCGGCTCGGCAGAGCGAGGGCGTCGTAGGCGCCCGGCCGGGGCGAGCGCGTCGCCAACTCGGCGCCGGTGTAGACCTCGCGCGATGGCGACATGCGCGGGCCTGCGACAGTCGGCTTCGTCATGCCTTGCTCCTCGGAATTGCGTCCGCCCATGGGCAGTCCGGCTGGTGCGGCGCCCACGCCCCCACCGCGCACAGTCGGCACCCCGCGCAGTAGGCGAGCTCGTCGGCGTTGGGCCCGCGCCTGGCAGGCGACTTGCGGCGCTGTATCCGGCGATAGAACGCCATGCTGGCGACGATCCCGAAGGGTCCGCCTGCGAGGTAGGCTGCGACCTCGAGGCCGCTCGCGTCAGGGGCAAGCTTGAAGAGAACCAAGTTGCAGGCGCCGATCGCGAGGCTGTTGAAGAATGCTCCGACGTGATGGCCGTTGTTCACCAACTGGCTCTGCAGGCCCAGCGCAAACACGAGGCCGAACGTGCTGGCCAGGAGATAGACGGCGCTCAAGATTGCCTCTCCTGGCCGGCCGAGACGTAGGGCGGGCGGTACGCATCGTCGCGTGAGGCAAGGTGCTTCTTGATGGCGGAAGCATCGGCTGGATCGATTGCCGTGACCACGTTGATGGTCGGCGCGCCGCGGCCGATGTGCACGCGGTCGATGTTCACGCCGTCCATGGCGGAGCGAATCAGGACCTCTCGCCCAAGGGCGCGCTTCGCACGGTCCCGGATCTCTTGAGTCACGGCGAGGCCGAATTGCTCGACATGCAGAAGATCGAGTGCCAAGGCGACCAGCGGCACCTCGGCCGGGTCGTAGATAACTTCGGCGCCCCGCTTGAACGCGGTGCCGAGGAGCTCCATGGCCAGCCCTTGGGCTAAGGTGATGCCTACCCCTACGATGGGGCGGTCGGCGTCCGTGCGCACGCTGACGTGGCCATGCGGCAGGTCGACGATGGTGATGGTGATGGAGGCCATCTGGTCTTTCAGTGGGAGGGGGTGATCGCCACCGACAGCACATGCGGAAACACCGTCAGCATGTCGATCAAGGTGGTGCGGAAGGAGACGTGCGTGCCGCGCTTCAGGGCAGCGGCGGAGGCCTCCGCTTCTTTGCGCTTGTTCTCGGGAAACGCCTGCTCGACGTGAATGCGCCGGTGCAGAAGGTTCGAGCCGATCGGCGTCAGGTCGAGACAGAGCACGGGGCGGGTGTGCGTCCCGTCGGCATCGAGTTGGTTGCGGATCACCGCGTGACTTGCCATGCGGCCGTGGATCTCGATGACTAGGTCATCGCTGGCCTGCAGCGAGTTCGGCGCATCGTCGGGCGCGTCGAGCATGTCAGCCGGCACCGTCAGTGCAGACGTCTGTACTGCCGCGCTCACGAACCGACCCCCGGGATCTTCATGCCGGAGAGGCCGAGGGCGATGCCGGTCAGGGCGAACACGCTGACGACGAACATGGCGAGGAAGGCGCGCCAGACCCCCGCCATGCATGCGAGGCGGTCCGAGTTGTCCTCGGGCTGATCCACATAGTCCTGCTGCCCGCGCAGCACTTGCTCGGCGCGCACCGCCTCGTCATAGGCGCGGGCCAGGCTTTCTGCGACCCATGGGTCAAGGTCGGGCTTCATCGGCGAGCCCTCCGCGCTTCCATGCGTTCGTCCCACAGCGCCTGGTCTAGCCTGTCTTCGGCCTTGAATGCGAGTGCCTCGTCGCGGGCGAGGGCCGCCGCACGCGCCTCGGCGGCCGTGGGCGCCTCAGGGTTCGTCGCCGCGCCAAGGGCTGCGATAACGAAAGCCGCGATCACGCCGACCAACCAGCGGGTGATGAGCGCGTTGATCACGACGCACCACCAGTGGAAGCTATGACGGCGTCGGCTAGCTGAACAGCACGAGTGGCCAGCGCGGCAGCGACTTCGCCGTTTTTTTCGTCAAGGAGCTCGTATCCGATCGAGCTGATCATTGCCACGGCGATGCGCTGCGTCAGTTCTTGGCGCGCAGTTGGAGGCGGATCTTTCTTGGGGGTGGTTGCCATCTCTTCACTCCTGGCAGCGGGATTGCTGCGGAGTGAGTATCAGCGGCGCTTTTCATTGTGTCAACAGCGTCGCTGATTTTTAGTGGTTTTCGCGCTGATAGGTTTGACGCGGAGGCGCAAAAAAGCCCGCCGGAGCGGGCTTTGTGCCAGGTTGGCGGTGTTCTACTCGGCCCGACGGAGGAGTGGGGCGTTGTAACCGCTCTGCCCGTAGCCCGCCTGCCCCTGGCTGGGTTTGGTGGAAAGGGGTGCGTCAAATGTCAGCATCCCGAAACGTTCAATGCAAACCTTGGAAGAGATCTGTTCTGTATCGAAGTTGAGCAATTTCGCATACGTGGAGCGTGTCACTTTGAATTGCCCGTTGTCTTCGATGTCAGCAACGATGTACTGAAACGCACCGGCTATCACATCAATTCGATAGCCCGTTGCTCGCTTTACTTGCCGAACGTGCGTCGCCATGGCCATGCTTTGGGAGCCTAGAAACCCGTCGAATACGCAGTCTACGAACTGCGCCTGCTCGCCTTGACGAAAGGTGCCCGCTTGAATTGTTTCAAACGAGCCCGGCTTGGCGGCAGTTGTCGGAGCGGTGCCGCATGCAGAAATTACTAGGCACGCACTCAAAGTTAGCAGGAATTTCACTACGAGCCTTTCAATCCGCGGGGCAGGGGGCGCCGTGCGGTAACGTTCTTGAGGGGGGCTGATCGGGTGTAGCCTACATCGCCTGCATCCACGAGGCGATCTGTCACCGTATTCAAGCCCTGCAGAAGGGTGTAAGCCGCAAACTGGAGGCGGTCAGCGAAGCTGCCATGAATGCCATAGTTTGTCTTGCCGTCCGGGCCCTCCCAGAAGTAAATTAGGCCCTTCATATTGCCCGAACGCTCGGCTTGGCTCAGATTCGCCACCAAGTCCGCAAAGCTATCGCTTCTTTCCCGCGTCGGGAAGTTGAAAATTCGTCCCATCGTTTCGCATTCCTTCGTTGTCAAATTGGCCGGTCAAGCCGGTTACTGAATGTGACGGAATGTGAATAGGAGATGGGTTGATTTTCAAAAGTTCGGCGAAAGCTTGGGCAATATCGTTGATTTGTTCCGGATGAAGCGCAAGTCTTCGGAACAGTGGTTCCACCTGCTCGCGTTTTATGTCAGGCAGTGGGCGAACTAGATCTGCAAGAACCCTCAGGGCTGCGATGGGTTCGAGTAAAGGGGGCAGCAGCTCTTTTGCTAAGCGCGGGCTGAAGTCGCTGATGTCGCACTGCAGGCCAGTCGCGAAGCCCTTGGCGGCCTTGAGGCTCAGCGCTGAGGTGCCCGCCAAGAAATTGCCGACTGCGCCTTGGCTTCCGATGCCGTACTTCAGCGCGAACGCCGCTTGAGACATCGTCTTCTTCTTGTCCCAGATGGCAGAGAGCGCCGCGGCTTCGGCGCGGTGCTCATCTGTGATCGTCGCCTTGCGAGAGTTGGGCATCTGCGGATTATCAGGCGCGCTTTTAATCAAGTGGATCAGCGGGACTGTTGACGTAACGAAAAGCGCCGCTGATAATCAGCGGCATGCACAACCTGAAATCCATTCGTGATCGTCTCGGAGTAACCCAGCAGGTCCTGGCCGGCGGCATCGGCTGTACGCAGGGGAACGTAGCGAACCTTGAGGCGGGCCAAGCGCTTCGCCCAGAGCTCGCTCAAAAACTCGTGGCTTTTGCGAAAGAACGCGGCATCGAACTGACCTTCGACGACGTGTACTGCCAAGCGGAAGCTAAGGCGGTCTAGGTGTTTTTTTGTCATGGCAGCAGTTTCAACGCGTTTGGTGATTGCGGGCTATGGCGCTCTTTGTCTCCCATAGATATGAACATTCTTGACACAGTGCGCCGAATGGCGCGTGGTTATCCCGGCGGGACCGACGCCGTCGCACTTCGGTTGGGGAAATCCGCGTCGACATTCGAAAAGGAATTGCGAGGAGCTCCAGGCTTCAAGCTCGGCGCCGAGGACGCGGCCGACGTTTCTGCCATGTGCATGGATGTTCAAACCGAGAACGCGATGGCCTACGCGACCGCGATTGCTGTCCGCACCGGCTGCATGCTCGTACCACTGCCGATTGGCATCGATGTGAATGCCGATGAGTGCATGCGCGCTGCGGCCGAAACGTCCCGCGAAGCGGCCGAGCTGATCGCTGAGGTGCTGGGCTCATTGGCGGATGGCAATGTCAGCGACAACGAGCTGGCACGTGTAGATCGGGCGAGCGGGGAGCTGGTGGCGGCAATGCAGGCAATGCGGCGCGTCATGGCAGAGCGCAATAAAGCCAGCAAGCCACCGGTGCTCGAATGAGCCTCGAGGCTCCTCTGCGCCAGGAGCCGCAGGTCGCGGCCCTGGCGTCTAACTCTGCGTCGCGCATCGAATGAGCGAGGCGCCTGAGTTCCCCGTGGTGGCTGCGCCCTTGTGGGCAGCGATCCCTCAATCGCTGGCCGCCAGGCAGCAATGGGTGCTGTGGAAGTTCGAACACAAAGAGGGGGCGAAGAAGCCGCAGAAGATGCCCTATTACGTGGGGGGCGGCAAGCGCGCTGGAGAGCAGGGCAGCGATCGCGATCGCCAGCGGCTAGCAACCCTGCCCGTCGTACGAAAGCGCTTTGAGGCTGGCGGTTGGACCGGCGTCGGTCTCGCTTTCCTCCCCGACGATGGCTTGATCGGCATTGACCTGGATGGTCAGCAAGAGCCCGACGGTAGTTGGTCAGACCGATGCAAGAACATCGTCGGCGCCTGCGACAGCTTCACCGAGATCTCGCCGAGCGGGAAGGGCGTGCACATCATCGTCGAAGGATCGACGAAGACGAACAAGGACAACGGCATCGGCGTCGAGGTCTTCTGCGGCAGCCAGTACTTCACGATCACCGCCAATCGTTTCCCCAACACTCCCGCTGAGGTGCAGGCGATCGACGAGATCGCGTTGAGACGTCTGCACAAGACGATCGACGACGCCAAGGCCGCGGCGAAGGCTGCCAAACAAGCACCTCCAAAGCCTTCGCGAACTCTACCTGCCGCGCAGCCAGCTGGTGATGGCGTGGACGACTTTCAGCGAGTCAAGGAAGCCGCGATGGCGAACTTCGGCGCGTGGGTGCCGGTGCTGTTCCCGAGTGCGGTCGCTGTCGGGTCGAAGTACCGCATCACCTCCAAGTCGCTCGGTCGAGATCTGCAGGAAGATCTGTCGATCGCGCCTGAAGGCATTTGCGACTTCGGCGTGGCCGACATGGGCGACCCTAAACAGGGCGCGCGCACACCGATCGACCTGGTGATGGAGTGGCTCCCGGCAGAGAAGCCAGCCGATGCATTGAAGTGGCTCGCCCCGCTTGTCGGCGTCGAGCTCACCAAGCCCAAGCGGGCAAGCAAAAATCGCGACCTTGAGGCTCGCGCTGGCGGGCAGGGGGGCGGGCGTGAGGGGCCTCCTCCAGGCGGCGCTGTGCCGCCGTTGGACGACGACGATGGCGAGGCCTACGACAACGTCATGTCGAAGCTGGTGAAGGGCCGAGGGGGCCGGCCAGACGACTGTCGCGAGAACGTGCTGTACTGCATGCTCAACGATCCGGCCCTGCGCGGCCTGATCAAGAAGAACGACTTCAGCCAGCTCCTCGAGCGTAGCAAGGACGCGCCCTGGGGGCGCCCTGCAGGCGAGTGGGACGACGAAGACGACCTGATGCTGGGCGAGTACCTGCTCCGGCGATTCGGCCTCGGCATCAAGGGCAAGGGCACCCTGCGTGATGGCGTGCTGATGGCCGCGCGCCTCAGCAAGTACAACCCGATCGTCGACTGGATCCATGCCGAGAAATGGGACGGCGTCCCCCGCATCGACCACTGGCTTGCTGACGTCTTCGAGGTCGAGGACCGACCGTACACGCGGCTGATCGGCCGCTGCTTCATGATGGGCCTGGTCAAGCGCGCGATCCAGCCAGGCTGCAAGTTCGACTACATGCTGATCCTGAAGGGTGAGCAGGGCTTGTCGAAGTCCGGCGCCTTCCGCGCGTTGGCCTACCCGTACTTCACCGACAACGCGATCCGCATCGGCGACAAGGACAGCCAGATGGCCATGCAGCTCGCCTGGATCGTCGAGTCGGCCGAGCTGGAGTCGCTGAACAAGTCGGAGACGACGCTGATCAAGCAGTTCCTCTCAGCCCAGGAGGACTGGTACCGGCCGCCTTATGGCTCGCAGATGGTCAAGCAGCCGCGGCACAGCGTCAACGTCGGCACGACCAACGCCGACACCTTCCTCAAGGACGCCACGGGTGACCGACGCTTCTGGCCGCTCGAGGTCAAGGTGGTGCATCTCGACATCCTGACGCAGCAGCGCGCGCAGCTACTGGCCGAGGCGCTGCATCGGCTCAACGAGGGCGAGCAGTACTGGCCCACCAGGCAGGAAGAGAAGGACCTGGTGTTCCCAGAGCAAGAGCCCTTCAAGCGCTCGGATCCGTGGGAGGACAACCTCGACGAGTATGTCAATGCCGACCACGGCACGCTGCCGGCCGACGTGCCTCGTCGCGACCGTGAATTCTTCCCCAGCACCGAGCTCTACGACAAGGCGCTCAACATCAAGGCGGACCGTATCGACGGCAACGGCCAGATGGATACCCGGATCGTCAACTGCATGCGGCAGCTGGGCTTTAAGCGGCACCGCGAGACCACTGGCAAGCGCCGGCGGGGCTACCTGCGCCTGCCGCCCGCAACACCCGTCCAGGCGCCCGCGCAAGCCGGTGTGCCGCCCGACAACCACGAGGAGGGCGATGACCTCCCGTTCTGACATCAACGCGCGCCTGGCTGGATGCCACGCGGATCGGTCTCGCCCCGTGCATGCGTCTGCGCGCACGGTCCTGACGCCACCGCCGTCCACCCTCGTCCACCCTCCGTCCATGGGGGGGTGGACGGCGCAAGCCGTTGATTCCATTGCGTTATTTGCAATCGGTCCAGCCGTCCACCCTCCGCCTCGATTTCCTTCACACGTAGGTGCGTGCGCAGACAGGCGGGCGCGTGTCCGCGCGCGCTCGCGGGCGCAGCTCACCCACACCTGTTGGTCGGGTTGGACGGCTGGACCAACTCAACAGCCATGCGGGTTTCAGCCGTCCACCCTCCGTCCAGCAGGCCCAATCGAAAGGACCGATCCGATGAATCAGCCAGCAAAGCAGCCCGGCATGCGTGAGCGCATGCCTGATACGGCGCAGTGGATCGATGCGCGTCGCCTCGAGTGGGGCAAGGCCCACGTGGACGACTGCCTGCGCCGGGCTACCGTTGACAAAGAGCCCGGGCATTTCTATGCCATCGAGCGTGGCCACGTCGCCGGCACGCCGTTCGCAGCCGACCACGAGGTCGCAGAGCTGCAGCGCTATGCCGTGCTGCATGCGTGCACCTTCGCCGCATTCATGCGGGAGCCGGTGCCAGTGCAGACGTCTGCACAAGGGGGCGGCCATGCGAATTGACGTGCGCGACAACTTTCCCGCAGCGCAGGCCGCAATGCGCGCGAATGGCAAACAGGCACGCTTCGCCACGGCGGTAGCCCTCACGCGCACCGGCTCTGACGTGCGTGCAGAAGTGAAGGTTGGCATGCAGACCCGCTTCGATCGGCCGACGGCGTTCACGCTGAACTCCCTGTTCCTCAAGCCGGCGACGAGGGAGGACCTGACGGCGCGCGTCTGGGTGAAGGACAGCGAGCGGCCCAGTCACTATCTGCTGCCTCAGATCATGGGCGGTGCCCGACAGCAAAAGCGCTTCGAGCAGCTGCTCGTGCAGCGTGGCGTGATGCGCGCGGGTGAGCGCGCTGTGCCTGGTGCGGGCGCCATCATCGACAGCCACGGCAACATGGCACGCAGCCAGATCACCAAGATCCTCAGCCAGCTGCAGGCCTTCAACATGGCTGGCTTCGACGCCAACGCGACGAACAGCAAGCGCAGCGTTTCCAAGCGGAAGCGCGAGGCCTTCTTCTTCAGCACCGGGCCTGGCACCCATCCCTACGGCCGCCGCTCTTGGAAGCGAGGGCGCATGAAGCAGCACCTGGCGCGCGGCATTTGGTCGCGCATCTCGTTCGGTGCGATGTCGTCTGCAGTGCTGCCGGTGCTGCTGTTCGTCGACCGGGCGGCCTACAGCAAGCGTCTGCCCTTTGAGGAAATCTCCCAACGCACCATCGCGCGCGTGTTCCCGGGGCACTTCGATCGAGAGATGGCGAAGGCTTTGGCCACGGCCAAGCCGGTCAGGGGGGCCGCTTGATGGCTCGCTTGTGGACACAGCTCAAGCGCTGGGCATGCGCCCATCACTGCTACATCGAGGACATCAGAAGGGTCTCGCCGGGCAGTGTGCGGTGCGTCTGCGCCAAGTGCGGGCATACCCTCGACGCGCCCTACGGTATCGCGCTCAAAGCCCGCCTGATGCAGCGGTCAGGGACCGCTCGATGACGCGCCCGTCCCTTCGTCGCCCTGTCGGACGCTCCTGGGGGGTGGCATCGGCGGCAAAACGCCTGTTTTGTTGCGTCAAAGCGACGTTTCTGCCGCCTTGCACCGTTTTGGTGCGATTTCGACCCCCCTGTCAAGGGTCCTCCCGGCAAGGCCTCGATACGGGTAATTCGGGGCGCGTTCATTTTCTAGTTCACCCACTTTGCATAGGGTAAGTAAGCATGTCGATCAAGGGTCAGGAACAGATCGCGGCGCTCTTCGGCGTGTCGCCCAAGACCATCACGGAGTGGCAAGTGATCGGCTTTCCCGTGGCGGTCCAGGGCGGGCCCGGCGTCGCGAGCGAGTACGACGCGCCGTCGTGCATCGCCTGGCTCGTGGATCGCGAAGTGCGCAAGGTGCGCGCGGAATCGCCGAAGGACCGGGTGTTGCGGCTACAGGGCGACAAAATCGAACAAGAGATGCTGCGCGAGCGTGGCTTGCTCATCCCTGCGGATCAGATCGAACCGCTGTGGGCGAGCGCGGTGCTGGCCGCTCGCGAGTTCCTCCGCGGCGAGCCGCCGCGGCTGGCGTCCCTGTCGATAGGACTCGACAAGCCTGCGGTCGAACAGCTGCTGCGCGCAACCTTTGATGATTGCCTGAAGCGGCTGTCTGACTGGCGCGCACCAGGCGATGACGACGATGACGACCCCGAAGCAGATCGCGGCGACGAAGAGGATGAAGGCTCGTGAGATACGGCCCATCGTTGCCCCACAACCCCGACGCTTGGGCAGGGCAGGCGCTGCGCGCGATGTTCGCGCGCGTGTGGCGCAGGCTCAAGCCGCCGCCCCGCATCGATGGCGCGCAGTGGTCGACCAAGTACCGCGTGCTGAGCAACGAAGAGTCGGCGCTCAAAGGCCGCTTCAGTTGGGCCGTTTCGCCCGCGCTTCGCGAGATCGCTGCGATGGCCACCCAGCCATCGGTGCGAAAGATCGTTGTGCAGAAGAGCGCGCAGGTCGGCTACACCGCAGGCATCGTCTGCAACATCATCGGCTACCACATCCACTATCGGCCGAGCGTCATCGTTGCCGCGTTCCCGCGCACCATGGCGGCCAAGGACTTCGCCGCCGAGAAGCTCGACCCCATGATTCTGAGCACCAAGGTGCTGAGCCGACGGATCATGATCAAGAGCCGGTCCCAAGGCAACAGCACGCTGCGCAAGCGGTTCGCGGGCGGCCTGATCAAGCTGGTCGGCACCAACAGCCCGAGCGACGTGAAGTCCACCAGCGCGCGCCTGGTCATCGTCGAGGAGCCTGACGACGCGGCGTCTGATGTGCGCGGGCAGGGCAGCTCGGTCAAGCTGCTCGAGGAGCGCGCCAAGACCTATCCCGATCACCTGATCCTGATCGGCGGAACGCCCACCGCGAAAGACGCGAGCGTAGTCGAGGACGAGATGCGGAAGACCGACAAGCGGTACTTCCATGTCCCCTGCCACGGGTGCGGCGATAGCCATGTGCCCGCCTGGGAGAACGTCACCATTCCCGAGGACCTCGACGCTCCATTGCACGAAGTCTATGGTCGCCATCAGCACGCCCGAGCCTTCTACGCATGCCCGCATTGCGGGGAGCTCTGGTCAGAGGAACAGCGGATCGCCAACATCCGGAGAGCCGAGCGCGATGGTGGCGGGTGGGTCGCAACGCAGGCGAGCGAGACGCCGGGCTACTACCTGAACGAGCTGCTCAGCACTTTCGACGGCTCGCGCGTGCCGGTCCTGGCCCGCAAGTATCTCGAGGCGAAAGCGAACCTCGACAAGGGCGATGCGGGCGACATGATCGCCTTCACCAACAGCACGCTGGGATTGACTTGGGAGTACCGGGGCGAGCTGCCCGAGGAAGAGACCCTGCGCGCGCGCGCCATGAAATACGCCGAATGGTCGTGCCCCGTCGGCGGCCTGGTGCCATTGATGACGGTCGACGTGCAGCATGACCGCCTGGCCGTCACCGTCTGGGTTGTCGGCCGCGGCGAAGAGATGTGGCTTGCCTACTGGGGCGAGCTCTTCGGCAAAACGGTGGTGGCGCACGATGGCGCGTGGATTGAGCTCGAGCAGTACATGGCCAGGCGTGTGCGGCACTCGACGGGCGCGGGTCTGCCGATGACTGCCGTAGCGATCGACAGCTCGGATGGTCAGACGAGCGATGCTGTGTACGCGTTCGTGCGCAAGCATGACCGCAGCAACCGCCACGTCTACGCGATCAAGGGCGCCCCTGACGCGGTCGGCCGCGTCGAGATCTGGTCGCCGCCGAAGAAGATCGATCCGAACGTCCGCTCGACGAAAGCGGCCCGCGCCGGTATCAGCATCAGCATCATCGGTACAGCCAAGGCGAAGGACCTGATCCTGGGCTGGTCTGAACAGGCAGGTCGGGTCCGCCTCGAGGGCGAGGGCCCGGCGCGCATGCATTGGTATGAAGGTGTGCGGGACGACTTCTACGAGCAGCTCCTCAGCGAAATCAAGATCCCTGGCCGCGTGAACAAGAACGTGCGCGAATGGAAGCCGCGCACCGATCGCCGCAACGAGGCGCTCGATTGCACCGTCTACGCCGTGTGGCTCTCTCGGGCTCTTCGGCTTCATCTACGCAAGCCTGCCCAGTGGGACATGGCAGAGAGCCAGGTCCGCCAGGCGCCGCTGTTGGAAGAGGGCGATGATGGGGTCTACAGCCCTCCGAGCACGACGTCCGGCACATCAGCAGACCAGCCGGCCGCAGCCCCTTCTCAGCAGCCTTCCCCGCCATCCCAGCCTCCGGCGTCGCAAGTGCCAGTGCGGCCAACCCCTCTCGCGCGCCCGCACGCTGTGCCGCGCGCTCCTAGTTCTTTTGCCTCCGACGATTGGAGTGACCGCCTGTGAACAAGCCCCAAAACAACATGACCCTCGGGCAGACCGAGGACGCTGCAGTGCAGCTTGAGAACGAGTTCACGAGCATCGTCCGGGAGGAGATCGGGATGCACGAGGGCATGGCCGCGATGTTCGCGCAAGCCCTGGTGCGCGGTCTGCGCCGCAAGCTCGGTGGCCAGGACATCTACGTGCCAGCGCCTGACCGCTCCGAGCGCGACGCCGCGATCCGTCGGCTGTTCGATGGCAGCAACCTCGCCGA
The DNA here is from genome assembly GCF_014170375.1 of Variovorax sp. UMC13. GTDB lineage: Bacteria > Pseudomonadota > Gammaproteobacteria > Burkholderiales > Burkholderiaceae_C > Variovorax. The sequence goes on from NZ_LZZW01000018.1 coordinate 52,727, forward strand.
TGTGATGCGAACGCATAACGTCAGCCGCAGCACGGTCTATCGCGTCACCGGCCGGCGCGACCCGCAGTCGGTGCGCATCGGTATGGGGTCTGCAAAAAGTCCCATTTCACCCCTTTGAATGGGACGCGACCGTGCGTAGCTTCCAGCCATGACCAACGCCCAAATCATGCTCACCAAATACCTCGAAGCCGAGGTAGCCGTTCTCAGCGGTAGGTCCATCTCTTTCAACGGGCGGACGCTCACAAACGAGGACCTCAGTGAGATCCGCAAGGGTCGAAAGGAATGGGAGAGCCGTGTAGCCAGCGAAAGCGGCGTGGGCTGTGGCATCGGCGGTCTGTCTTACTCGGTGGCCCGATTCGACGGCGAGCGGGGCTGAACATGAACATCATCGACCGACTCGTAGCCCAGCTCGATCCAGTGCGCGGCTTGAAGCGCGCACAGCACCGCCAGGCACTGGCCTTCTACGAAGGCGCGAAGCCGACGAAGCAGCGAATGCGTCGCACTGACAACAGCAGCGCGAACACTCTCGTCGGTGCGAGCGCGGCGCAGTTGCGCGCTCATGCGCGTTTCCTGGAACGGAACCACGACATCTCCCGTGGCGCGCTTCGTGTCATGGTCAACAACATCGTCGGCGCTGCCGGCATCGGCGTCGAGCCGATACCGCGTCGGCTCGACGGCACCATCCATACCGAGTACGCAACCGCGCTTCGTGCGGCCTATAAGGCCAGGCAGAAGGCGCCCGAGGTCACCGGCCGGTACCGCGGACCGCTTGCCCAGCGGCTGATGGCATACACCTGGCTACGCGATGGCGAGTGCTTTGCCCAGCAGCTGATCGGCCCGGTGCCATTCTTGGAGCATGGCTCGGCGGTGCCCTATTCGCTGGAGATCTTCGAGCCCGACTTCGTACCGATGGACTATGACGACCTTTCGAAGGGGATCCGGCAGGGCATTCAGGCCAACTCATGGGGGAAGGCGACAGGCTACTGGGTGCACAAGACCGATCCGCGCGAGATGCTCAACTTCGCTGACTCGTCGAACCTCAAGATGATCCCGGCGAATCGCATGCTCCACATGGCCACGCTCGATCGCCTGCATCAGCGTCGTGGCGTGTCGGAATTCGCGAGCGTTCTCACGCGCCTCGAGGATCTCAAAGACTACGAAGAGAGCGAGCGCATCGCCGCCAAGATCGCCGCATCGCTCACGGCCTACGTGAAGCGTGTTGACAAGGAGGCCGGCTACTCGCCAAACGTCGATGCGACAGGCCGGCCAATCCCGCGAGACCTTCGGATGCAGCCGGGAATGATCATCGACTCGCTCGAGGTGAATGAGGAGATCGGGATGATCGACAGCAACCGCCCGAATCCGAATCTCGTCACCTGGCGCCAGGGCCAGCTCAAGGCGTTCGCTGCCGGCATCGGAGCGAGCTACTCGAGCGTCAGCCGCGACTACGACGGGACGTACAGCGCGCAGCGGCAAGAGCTGGTCGAGCAGTGGGTGCACTACGCGGTGCTGGCTGACGAGTTCGTCGGCATGTTCGTGCAGCCCGACTATGAAACGTTCGTTCAAGTTGCGCACCTGAGCGGCGTGGTGCCGACACCCAGCGACGTGATGCCCGGCACGGCCGACGACGCGCTCTACATCGGCCAGAGCATGCCGTGGATTGACCCGGTGAAGGAGGCCAATGCGTGGGAGTCCCTTGTTAAGGCCGGCTTTGCAAGCGAGACCGAGGTGATCCGCAAACGCGGCGGGAACCCGCGCGACGTGCTCGACCAGGTCGAGACTTTCCGCGACGATGCGGCGAAGCGCGGCCTGGTGTTTTCCAGCAACGCAGCGAACGTGCCCGGCGCACCGATCGCAGGGGCGCCAATCCCCGCTGACGTTGACGAGGACGCTTCGAAATAGTCCCATTTCTTCCCTAGAAACGGGACAACCTTTTCCAGACACTGAGGCCTCTCAATCGAGGACCTCAGTTCATGAAGCAATCAACCTGGTACGCCATCCGCCGCAAGACAGCAATGGCGGCCGCCGTGGTGGGCGCGCTCGCTGCAGCCGAGATCTACATCTACGGTGACATCGGCGAGAGCTGGTACGAAGAGACGACCTCGGCCGCCACCTTCGTTCGCGAGCTGCAGGAACTCGACGTCGAGGCGATCACGATCCGGGTGAACAGCATGGGCGGCTCGGTGCCCGACGGCTTCGCCATCTACAACGCGATCCGTCGCCATAAGGCCACCGTCACCATCGAGGTCGACGGCGTCGCCTTCTCGATCGCCAGCCTGATCGCCATGGCCGGCGACAAGGTGCACATGGCCAGCAACGCAATGCTGATGGTGCATGCCCCGTGGCAGTACGCGGCTGGCAACAGCGTCGAGCTCCGCGACCTTGCTGACCAGCTCGACACCTGGGCTGCGGCGATGTCCACCAGCTACGCCGCACGTACCGGCGACCAGGCCGGAATGCTCGCGTTGCTGACCGACGGCAAAGACCATTTCTACACGGCCGAGGAAGCCCTCGCCATGAAGTTCATCGACGGCATCACCGATGCGATGCCTGTCTCGGCAAGCGCCTCGGCAATGCCGCTCAATCGTTACCGCTCGCTGCCGGCAAACGTGCCGGCAGCGGGTCCATCCGCGGCAGCTGCCGCAATTTCCGCTGAAGAGGAATCTATGAAGACACTCCGTACCCCCCTGCTGCTGTCCGCCGTCGGCGCTGCAGCAGCCGGCGCGGGCGGCGGCGGAACCGCCGCTCCCGCCGTTTCGGCCGCTCCCATTGCCGCTGCCGTCGACCAGGCGTCGATCCTGGCGGCCGACAAGGTCCGTCGAGATGGCATCCGCGCCAGCTTCGCACCGTTCGCGTCGCGTCCCGGTGTCGACACGCTGCGCATCGCTTGCGAAGACGATCACGGCATGACGGTGCAAGCCGCTGGCCAGAAGTTGCTCGCCGAGCTCGCCAAGGGTTCGACGCCGGTGGCAGGCGCCCACGTCATCACGATGGACGACGAGGCCGACAAGCAGAAGCGCGGCGCCACGCAGGCGCTGCTGGCCCGCGCCGGTTACGAAAAGATCGAGGGCGCGAACCCGTATCGCGGCTACACCTTGGCCGAGATGGCTCGCGCCAGCCTGACCCGTGCCGGCTTCCGCAGCGAGGGCATGGACAAGATGCAGTTCGTCGGTGCCGCCTTCACGCACAGCACGAGCGACTTCCCGCTGCTGCTGGCCAACGTCGCGAGCAAGGCGCTGATGAAGGGCTACCTCGAAGCCGAAGAGACCTTCCAGCTCTGGACCCGCGCCGGCAGCCTGCCCGACTTCAAGCCGGGCAACCGCGTCGACCTGAACGCGTTCCCAAGCCTGCGCAAGGTGGCCGAGGGAGCCGAGTACAAGTACGCGACGATGGGCGAGCGCGGCAACACCGTGGTGCTCGCCACCTACGGCGAGCTCTTCAGCATCACGCGCCAGGCCATCATCAACGACGACCTCGACGCCTTCACGCGCGTTCCGCGCCTGATGGGCCGTGCTGCTATCCGTACCGTGGGCGACCTGGTGTACGCGATCCTGACGGCCAACCCGCCCATGCCCGATGGCAAGACGTTGTTCCACGCGGATCACGGCAACCTGCTGGCCGCTTCCGGCATCAACACTGCCAGCGTCGACGCAATGCAGTCGGCCATGGCGCTGCAAAAGCAGGGCGCCACGGCGCTCAACATCGGCACGAAGTACCTGATCGTGCCGCGAGCGCTCAAGGGCATCGCCAACGTGGTCCGCGCCAGCGAGTTCGAAGTGGGTGCAGCAGCCCGGAACAACTCCGTACCGAATAGCGTGCGCGAGACGTTCGATGTGATCTCCGACGCCCGTCTGGACGCCGCGTCGACGACGGCCTGGTACGGCGCTGCCGACCAAAACAGTGCCGACACGATCGAGGTGAACTACCTCGACGGCAACGACCAACCGTACCTCGAACAGAAGAACGGCTGGAACGTCGACGGCACCGAGTTCAAGGTGCGCATCGATGCCGGCGTGTCGCCGCTCGACTGGCGCACCCTGGCCAAGAATCCCGGCCCGGCCTAACTCGTACGGGCGGACTGCGAGTCCGCCTTGTTCCCCTATCTGTCACACATCCTGAGGAATTCACCATGAAGAACTTCATCCAAGAGGGCGCCGTCCTCGACTACTCGCCGGCCGGCGCGGTGGCAGGCGGCGCCGTCGTCGTCATGGGCGTGCGCGTCGGTGTCGTCGTCGCCGACATTCCCGCCGGCGGCCTCGGCGCCGTGCGCGTCAAGGGCGTCGTCGAGCTCGCCAAGGTCGCCGCCGACACTCCTGCGCAGGGCGCGCTGCTGTACTGGGACGCCGCCAACAGCCGGCTGACCACCACGGCCGCCGGCAGCGTACTGGCCGGCTACGCGGCGAAGGCCGCCGGCAACGGCGCCACGACCGTCTGGCTGCACCTCAACGCCTGAGCATCCTGTGCTCGCCGGCTACGCGCTCCTCGAAGCCCGCGCCAACGCTGCGGTGGTCGCATCCCTCTCCAACAGGCTTGTGACCTTCGGAGCGTTTGCCTTCACGGCAATCTTCGAGGATGCCGGAACGGTGGCGCTCAGCGGCCTGGTCGAGACGGTCGAGCCTCGGCTGATGGGCGTGACCGATGTAGCCCGCGCCGCGCTCCCACACGATGCGTTGCTGACGATCGTGCATCCGGTGTCCCTTGCGGCCGTGCAACTGAAGTTCGTCAGGTCTGAGCCCGATGGCTCGGGCTTCCACACCCTTTATCTGCGGAAACCATGAGCATGTCTCACGTGCAGCAGCAGATTCTGGATGAGCTGGAAGCCGTGCTGAAGGCGGCGGCAACGGACGCGGGACTGCATGTCTTTCTTGACCGGGCAGATCCGCTGCGCCCCGACCTGTTGCCCGCACTGCTCATTGCTGAAGCACCTCAGGGCGAGGAGATCGACGCGCAGACGGTGCGCGGTCTCGAACAGCGGATCTACAGCGTGCTGATCACATGCGTAGTCGCGGACGAAGGCGACTCCGCCCGGCTGGCTCGTGAGCTCGGGCGGCAGGTCGAGACCGCGCTGACGTCGCGCACTGCCCAGCTTCCCAAGGCGGGCAGGGCGCAGATCGCAGCAGCTCGTATGACTTCGGACAGCGATGGCGACTGCAACATGGCCCAGCGCGAGCAGCTCTGGCGCTTCACCTATTCCACCCGGCGCGGTGCGCCGGGCGACCCCTTGTAACTGGAGCTTCTCATGTCCATCCAAATCTGGTCTGACGTCGACGTCGACGTTCAAAGCGTCGCCGCAGCAGCGAAACCAATCACTGCCATCACCAAGGCCAATCCGGCGGTGGCCACCGTTGAAGATCACGACCTGATCGCCGGCGAAGTCGTTCTGCTCCGCGTAAAGGGGCTGGGCGAGCTCGACTATGCGGTGGCGCGAGTCGGCGCGGTCACCGCCGATACCCTCGTTCTGCTTGGCATCGACACCACTGACTTCAGTGGCGCCTTCGTTTCTGGCTCCGTGTCGAAGATCACCTTCGGCTTCAGCGCCGAGACGATCACGGACGTGACGCCCAGCGGTGGCGAGGCCGCCAAGGTCGCCATCACGACCATCCACAAGCGGCCCGACTTCAACGCGATCGGGAAGGAAACCCCGCTGTCGTACGCGCTCGGTTCGCTGTGGGACATCGAGGACCCAGCCCTGATCGCGTTCAAGGCCGCTTCTCGCGCGAAGAAGATCATTGCCGTCCGATTCGGGTTTCCGGACGGCACGCAGATCCTCTTTGCGAGCCTGCCCAGCACCAAGCTCGCACCTGGTGGTGCGGCTGGCGCCGCAGTGACCACGCCGGTCAGCCTGGAAGTGCGTGGCTTGCTGACCGCCTACCCGGGAGCTTGACCATGGCTGTTTCACGCGATGACGTGAGCGTCCCAGAGCTGCCCGAAGAGGAGGTCCCTTTCCCGCCTTTCAAGGGCGATGTCCTGGTGCGCGGCCTCCTCATGTCCCGGCGCCTTGCCAATGATCGGCTGCACGTCGCGGCGCTGAAGCCCCTCGATGGCGAGAACGAAGAGCAGGCACATGCGCGGGCCGGCAGCCAGATCGTCACCCGGATGCTGCACCACTCCGTAGTGGATGTCGACGGCACGCCGCTGTGCAGCGAAGAAGAGTGGGATCGCCTCGGTGCGCTGCATCGAACCGACGTCTTCCGCGTCTTCAACGTCGCAATGCGGCTCTCGGGTCATGACCTGGAACTTGCGACAAAAAACTGATTGCCCAGCCCACGCTGCGATTCGCTCACGAATTGGCGCTGGAGCTGGGCTGGAGTGTTCATGAGCTGGGCGAGCGGATGTCCGCTGAGGAGTTTGGTCAATGGCAGGTCATGTTTGCGAGGGAGGAGCTGACAGCGCGTGCGCGGCACTTCCGCCATGCGCAGCAGCTGGCTGCTCTGATGCAGGGCGCCAGCACGCGGCGCGACCATGCACCGTGGGTAGCAGCCCACTTCCTTGGCCCAGACCCATGGGCGCCCCCACCGCCGCCAGTCCCAGCCGCCAATTCGAGCGCCAGCATTCTGAAGCAGGTGAAGGTGCTCAATCGACGTCTGCGGAGGTGAACGCGTGAGCACAAAAGCAGAAATCGTCCTCGCCGCGACCGACCGATCGGCCGCGGCGTTTGCGGCGGTCAGCCGGCACTTCGATAACCTGCAGGCCAAGGCGAAAGCGATAAAGGGCGGTCTGGCGGGCGTCGGATCTGCTCTCGGCGCAGGCTTGGTCGTTGCGCAAGGGCGCGGCCTGATCGACATGCTCGACGGCCTCGACGACATGAGCGAGAAGACCGGCATCTCGGTCGAGAAGCTCAGCGAGCTCCGCTATGCAGGGGAGGTAGCAGGCACCCCGATCGAGGCGCTCAGCGGTGGCTTCTCCCGCCTGGCCAAAATGATGGGCGAGGCCGCCGGCGGAAACAAGGAAGCCGTCTCGACCTTCAAAGCACTCGGCGTCGAGTTCAAAAATGCCGACGGCACCTTGCGCAGCACGGACGACGTCCTGGGCGATCTCGCCGATCGATTTGCCACCTACGAGGATGGAGCTGCAAAGGCAACGCTCGCTCAGAAGATCTTCGGGAAGAGCGGCGCTGAGATGCTGCCGCTGCTCAACCTGGGCCGAAAGGGAATTGCGGATCTTCGCACCGAAGCCGAGCAGCTGGGCGCGATCTACGGCGGCGCTCTTGCGAAGGAGGCCGCGGATTTCAATGACAACCTGAAGCGCCTCGAGCTGGCCTCGCAGGCTGCTGCCATCTCCATCGGCGGCCCGCTGCTGAAATCCCTGAGCGGCCTGCTCAACCAGTACATTGAGATCAAGAAGCTGGGCGCAGTTGGCCTGGTCATCAAGGACATCGGCCTCGGCGCTCTTGATCCGAATTTCTCGAAGATGTCCATGAACGCGGGCGCGGACATCAAGAAGCTCACGGCAGAGCGCGCACAGCTCCAACGCGACATCGATGAGTCCTTCGGAAAGAATGTCGGGGGCCCGAATGCGGTCGCGATGGCGAACAGGGCCCGCCAGTTCGACATCGACAACCTCAATCGTTACATCGAGATCGCGAAGGCCCGCCAGCGCGTCGAAGCTCTTTCCAACGCCGATCCGAACGATGCGAATGACGCGGTCTCTCGGCGCTTTCAGCGGGAGACCCCCAAGGTTGCTGCGCCGATACTCGCGTCAGGCGGTGCAGGCGCCAAGGCCAAGGATCCCGAGGCCGATGCGAAGCGCTATCTCGAGACACTCGACAAACAGGTCGAGAAGGCCAAGGATCTCAGCCAAGTTGAGATCACGCTGGCCGAGATCCGGCGCACGCGTGCCGAGGGGAAGACTTTCAGCGATGAGGATAAGCAGCGCGCACTGATTGCCGCGGCGACGATCGACATCGAGAAAGAGCGCGACGAGAACAAGAAGGCGGCGCTCTCTGCGCAGCAGGAAGGCCAACGCCGCTTGCTCGCGATGCAAGACGACGAGCGCCGCATCATCGAGGCGACGCGAACCCCGCTCGAGAGCTACAACGCCGCGCTCGAGCATCTCAACAAGTTGCGTAGCGAGGGGTTTCTGCAAGGCGACGCCTACGGCCGCGCCATCGCAGCAGAAGCCACCAAGTACGGCGAGGCAAAGGCCCAGCTCGACGAGCTCAACAAGCACACCGACGACTTCTCCAAGCAGGCCGCGGAGAACGTCCAGGGCGCGCTGGGCTCCGGCCTGGCGGACTTGCTCGACGGGGAGTTCGACAACATCGGCAAGAACTTCCAGAAGATGCTCAATCGGATGGTTGCAGAAGCGGCGGCAGCCCAGATTGCCCGCTCGATGTTCGGCGACATGGTTTCCGGAGGCTCGGGCTCGGGCTGGTTCGGGTCGGCCCTGAGTGGCTTCGGTTCGCTGTTCGGTGGCGGTTCCGGGTACAGCGCGGCGAATCAAGCCGGCCTTGACGGTTTGATCACCGGCCTTAGCGGCGTACCGAAGTTCGATGTCGGCACGAACTACGTGCCCCGCGACATGCTCGCCATGATCCACGAGGGCGAGGCCATTGTGCCCAAGGCCTACAACCACGGCGACGTCGGCTCGCCGGCGGGAGGCATGACCTATGCCCCCAACTACGCCATCCAGATCGATGCGCGTTCCGACAAGGGCGAGATCTACGCCGGTGTGCAACGCATGCTGAATCAGAACAACAAGGCGCAGTACGAGATTTTCCAGCGCATGAAGATTGCCCCCCAGTCATGAGCATCATCCAGATCCCGGAAGACCTGTCGATCATGCGGCAGGACTTCGGCGTAAAGAACTTCGACCTCACCTCCGAGGGCGGCGACACCGGCTCAGTGCAGACGTCTGTACTGGGCCCGCCGCGCTTCACCTGTTCCATCGTGAGCAACGATCGCGAGGAAGAGGATGCCGCCTCCGCCTGGCGCGTGTTGCTGCTCGCACTCAGGGGTCGCATCAATCACCTGGCGGTATACGACATCGCCCGGCCGCACCCGCGTGGCTCGGCCCGTGGCGTGTGGACCACCGCAGGCGGCGGCGCCGGTGTCAACTCGCTGGCCATCAGCATCGGAGCGGACCAAGCGGGAGCGACGGTGCTCGCCGGCGACTACATCGGTGTCAACCAGGCGTCCGTGGGACGCCAGCTGCTGCACGTTCAAGCCGATGCGATCGCCAATGCCGGCGGCGTGATGATCGTGACTTTCGAGCCGGTCCTGCGTCTTGCTGTCGCAGCGGGTTCTGCGGTCGTGTGGGATCGGCCCACGTGCCTCATGAAGCGAACCACGAGCGAGACCTCCTGGTCGCAGCACGGCGGCGAGCTGCAGGGCGGCTTCAGCCTGGACCTCATGGAGGCTTGGCAGTGAGCATCGCTACCAATTCCGGCTTCAACGCCGTTGCATCGTCGCCAGTCCTCGCTGAGATGGCGCTCGTCGAGCTGTTCTGCCGCTTCGGCACGCCGCGATACACCACCTGGCCGATGAATGTCGAGGCGCGCGGCCACACCTGGCAGGGCGTGGGCAACCTCGGCTCGATCGGGGAGGTTCATGAGAGCGAAGACGGGGCGGAAGAGAAGCTCAACCTGACGCTGTCGGCCGTCGATCTGGGCACTCGCGCGCTGGCACTCGGCGACCCCAACGATTACCAGGACCGGCCCATGCGGCTTTATGTGGCGATGGTGAACGTCAACACCTACCAGCTGAGCGGGGAGCCGGTCATGCGCTTCGCCGGGGTGATGGACACGCTCGACGTTGGACGTGATGGCACGTCCGGGACCATCACTCTCAAGTGCCGCACGGCCTCTTACGACCGACGCAACAACCCTTCAGCGCTCCGAATGAACAATGCACAGCACCAGGCACGCCATCCGGGCGAGCGTGGTTTCGAGTACTTGACCTCGCTCATTGGCAACCAAGCTGTCTGGGTGTCCAAGCGCCTCCAGGCTGAGCTCAATGCACGGCTGAGGGCGAAGGGATGACGAGTGCCAATCTCGACGCCTTCATTGCTGAGCGTCGCTCACGTCCCTTCGAGTACTTCCAGCACGATTGCGTGCTGATCGCTGCTGACTGGGTGATCGCGAAGACCGGCACCGATCCGCTGAGCGACCTGCGTGCAGCGGGCGGAATCTACGACCGTCGCAATCTGCTCACGGCACTGCGCCTCGTACGTTCTGCCGGCGGCTTCGAAGCCGTGGCCAGCGCGCGGCTCGGTGCTGCGCATGCTGGCTTGATGGCGCAGCGCGGCGACGTCGTGCTCGCGCGAAGCGGTCGCAGGGTAGGGCGGGTCAGTGGCTACAGCTTCGGGATCTGCACGGGCTCGCACTTGGTGGTGCCCGGTGACGATCGCCTCGAGTTCCTGCCTCTGACCGCGGGGGTCGCATCGTGGCGCGTTTGATTCTTCGCGCCCTGGCACTTGCTGGCCTGCTGGGCTTCGGCGGGGCGGTGTCGGCTGAGCCGGTGACGGCTGCGATCGCCGCGTGGTGGGCTGCTGCGACTGTCGCGCAGATTGCCATGGTGGCTCTCTACGTGGTGTCGGTGGCCAACACCATCTATGGGTCGATTCAGACGAAGAAGAGGGCGAAGGCGGCCGCGCAACGGGCGGCCGAGCAGGAAGCTGCGAACCTGCGAGATCGCACCGCGCTGATCATCCAGGCGGAGTCGCCATTCGTCACGATTTACGGCTCGCCGGCGCCTGTGGGCGGCACCGTGCCGGCGGTGTTCACGAGCGGCCAGTACGAGCAGTTTTCTCATTTCATCTTCCTGATTGCGTCCCACGAGTGCGCAGGGGTGGATGCGATCTTTATCGGTGGTGAGCACGTCGGGAACTTGGACCCCCAGGGCTATGCGGACGGAGCGAATTTCCAGCTGGATGAAGGCGTGAGGCGCCTTGAGATCAAGGAGTTCGAGCTCAGCGAGTTTTCACGCGAGACCGAGGGCGGCACCGAGATCTACCCGGATGGCTACTGGATCCTGCCGCTGCGGCTGGACGTAGATGGCTTTGAGTTGCAAGGGATCACAGACCTCAATGGCAACCCGCTTGCCGGCGTGGTGCTCGGGCAATTGCCGAACTCCTTCGGTGGGCGCGCACTTGTCGGCCAGAAGGGTGTCAAGGGCCGCGTCTCCTACTGGGTCAACGGCCCCGGCGCTGCCCTCAACGTCCAGATCCACACCTCGCCAGGTGGCGTGGACACGGCTGATGCCTTCTTCCGTGCGGCGAGGCCGGACCTTTGGACCGAGGCGCACAAGTTCAGCGGCTACACCTACCTTGCGGTCACCGTCAATAAGCTCCTCGAGCGCTTCCAGGGCGGCATACCCGAGATCACTGTGAAGGTCCGCGGGAAGCCCGTCTACGACTTCCGAACCGGCACCATCGGCTACAGCCGCAACAACGCGCTTTGCCTCGCAGACTTCATTCAGTCCGAGGTCGGCTATGGCGCCGCGCTGGAGCACATCAACGTCGAGGACGTGATCAGCTCCGCCAACATCTGCGACACGTTCGTCTACGCAGCGGCCGACGTGGACGCAGACCCCGCGAGCTACGGCGGCTCGCGGGCCCGCTATCTGTGCGACGGTATGTTCCGCAGCGACCAGGATCGGGATGCGACGCGCCAGCAGATCGAAGACTCGATGGCCGGATTCAGCCTGGAGTCGGGTGGGGTTTGGCGCATCTTGGCGGGCGCGTGGACGACGCCCGTCATGGCGCTCACCGACGATGACATGATCGCGCCGAGCTCGGTGGTCCAGACTGCGAATCCTGGCACCGCTCGCTACAACGGCGTCCGCGGTACCTATGTCAATGCGGCACGCAACGGTGTCACTGAAGATTTCACCCCCTACTTCAACCCAACGTTCTTGGCCCTCGACGAGAAGGAGAAGGTTCGCGACCTAGTTCTGTCATTCACCGGGGACCATGTGCGGACGCAGCAGCTGGCCCGCGTCCTCGTCGAGCAAAGCCGAGGCGGCTTTGTAATGCAGATCCATCCGTCGCGCAGGGCGTGGCACCTTCAGCCGGGTGATCGAATCGTTCTGACCGACCGTCTCAATGGCTTTGAGAACAAGCCGTTTCGGGTGCAGGACTATGGCTTCAGCCTTGCATCGCCCCTCTCCCTGCAGGTGGTTGAGGACGAAGAAACCTTCTATGACCCGGCCGATGAAACGCGTGCCGACCCTTCGCCAAACACGAGCCTGCCAAGCCCGTTCATCAAGCCCGGCCCGCCACTCGATCTGGTCGCAATCAGCGGCGAGAGCCAGATGGTCCAGCAGGACGGCGTCATGGTGGTGCGCGTGCGTGTGTCGTGGGCACCGTCGCCGGATGCGATGGTGCTGCAGGCGGGGACCACGCGGCTGCAGTGGCGACTCGCCGACGGCGGCCTGGCGTGGCAGACGGTCGACCTGCCGGGCGACGCGACGGAGTTTTATCTCCTCGGCCTGGAGGTGCACAACGCCTACGTGATCCGCTTGCAGTTCCTGACCGCCTACGCCAGCAGCAACTGGTCGGTAATTCAGCATGAGGTGCATGGCCTCGAGGGGCCTCCCGACAGCGTGCTGAGCCTGCGCGTTGAGCCCGAGCTCACGGGCATCTTCGCGTACTGGCAGGAGCCCGAGGGCATCGACCTGCTGGGATGGTCGGCGACGCAACTGCGCCGCGGGCCGAGCTGGGAGCTGGCCGAGAGCACGATCCTGTTCGACGGCCGCGCCTCCAGCGCGAACCTCGGCTGGTTCCCCGCGGGCAGTCAGGCCGTCTGGGCGGCGCACCACAACACCATCGACCAATGGTCGGAGCCGGTGTTCAAGACCATCGAGATCGATCCGCCGGCACAGGCCGACCCGCACGGCACGGTGAACAACCGCAACACCGTCGCGCTGTTGTGGCAGGACTGCAAGACCACGCAGCCGATTGCGCACTACGAGATCCGGATCGGCGAGACCTGGGAGACCGCAACTGTCGTCACCCAGGTCCTGGCGCTGAGCTGGAGTGGCGTGCAGCCCAAGTTCGGCGAGCACCGCTACTGGGTGACCGCCGTCGACGTCGCCGGCAACCGCGGCGCGCCAGGCTACACCTTCACGGTCACGCTGGCCGCGTTCGACGGCGTGATCGCCAACCTCCGCAGCAAGGTCGACGCGGCCCTCGACGAGGTCGCCCGCCTGCAGATGCAGGGCGCGCTGACGTCCGACGGCAAGCTGGCCCGAACACGCGCCGGCGTCTACGAGGCGATCGAGGTTGTGGTGACTGACGCGACCGCGCTGGCCAGCAAGTTCACCGCGCTGTCGTCCACCGTCGACGAGAACCACGCCATCGTCTCCAGCCAGATCACGACGCTGGCCACAGAGCAGGACGCGATGGCGATGCAGCTCGACCTGGTCGCGGCTGTCACCGCCGACAACACCGCGGCGATCGCTGTCGAGACCACGGCGCGCACCACGCAGTACAACGCCCTGGCGTCCCAGGTCACCACTATCCAGTCGAGCGTTGGCGGCTTGTCGGGCACTGTTGAGATCCAGGGCAACACGCTGGCAAGCCTCAACGGCAACGTCGCGGCCCAGTACATGATCCGCACCGAGGTCGTCGGCAGCACCGGCCGTCGCGCTCTGGCAGGCTTGTCGATCGGCGTGTCGGCCGGCAGCGGCGGTGCGCCGACGCAGTCCGAGGTTGTGGTCTTCGCCGACCGCTTCGTCGTCGCTGCCGACGCAGGCTCTTCAGCCCTGGACGCACCGTTCCGCGTCGAGGGCGGCGTGGTCTACATCAACGTCGCCAAGATCAAGGACGCGGACATCGGAACGCTGAAGGTGGCCGGCTTTGCCCTGGGCATTTCCCTGGCGTCGGATGGCCTGTCCAATGCGGCCGTCGCCTTTACCGTTCCAGCTGGCCAGGTGTGGCGCGCTTCGTCATTGGCCATCGCCGGTAACTCCGGGGAGATCGAAGATGCGCGGTTCGCCGCCGGGCTGTTCGTGACAGGCGCGACTGCGACCGCTACCTCTCAGTCAGTCATTGCTCGGGAGGGTCCTGGCTCTGAGGGCGGCATAAGCAACATGTACCAGTCGACACCGGTCTCCTGCGGCAGCCTGGTCGACTATGGCCCTGGCACGCACACCATCTCGGCCAGCTGGTCGACCGTGCCCGTCATCTCGACCAGCGCGCCGGTGCTGCTGATGGTCGACCTGCAGAAGCGAGGCGCCTGATGACCGACAACACGACGCCATCCGGCACGCGCCCGTTCTGCGCCATCGATGCGCACGGCCAGGTTGTGATGCGCGGCCACACGCTCGAGCTGCCGCTGGTGCCGGGCCTGACCTCTCTCGACGAGGCGGCGCCGCTGAACACTTACCGGTCGGGTTCCGCGTGGTTGCCCATCCCAGAGCAGCCCAGCCTGCTGCATGTCTTCGACTGGCCGACTAAGGCCTGGGCCGACCCGCGCACCCTCGACCAAGTGCGCGCGGCAAGGCTTGTCGAGATCAATCAGCGCTTCTCGCAAGAATCGGCCGCGCTGATTGCCGGCTACCCGCTCGAGGAGCGGCAGACCTGGGCAGCGCAGGAAGCCGAGGCGCTGGCCTGGGCCCTCGAATCTTCCACGCCGACCCCGTACCTCGACGGCATCGCGGCGGCGCGCGGCATCGATGTCGCCGAGATGCGCGCCAAGACCCTCGAAGCGGTCAGTGTCTTCCGCGTCGCCTCGCAGTGGCTTGTCGGCACCCGGCAGGCCCTGCGCGACGCCATCCAGAACCCCAACGCCACGCGTGCGCAGATCGATGCGATCGCCTGGCCAACCCCTGAGGAGTGACCATGCAGAAGATCATCGGGCTCGAGAAGCCCATCGAAGACCCCGGCACCGGCGGCATGGCCAGCTACCACGTCGTCGTGCAGCACCTGGTGCAGTTGCGCACTGGCACCAGCGCCGTGACGCTGGCCGGCTTCGTGTCGCGAGCGGCGGCCGAGGCCGGCAAGCAGCCTTTGATGCACATCACGGCCCAGATCAAGGACGCGCCGACCGGCGACTCGGCGGCCTGGCCCGACTGGTTCTGCCGGCAAATCCTGAACGCAGACATCGGTGGCACCAACGTGCTGGCCGATGCTGTCCCGGTGTACGCGGCCGAGCCCTCGGCCGCCGTCGAGGAAGGCGCGCAATGACCACCTGGTATCGCGAAGGCCTGGTCACGCTGACGGCCGGCTCTGACCTCGTCGCCGGCGTCGGCACCGAATGGGTGGACAACGTACTGCCGGGCGGCATCTTCTTCACGCCAGGTGGTTTGGTCGAGGTAGAACGCGTCGTGAGCGACACCTCGCTAAAGCTGGTGACGCCATACGGCGGTGCCACCGTAGCCGAAGCCGAGTACTCGATCGCGCCCACACAGGGATACGTTGTTGCATTGGCCAAGCAGCTCAATGGCGTGCTCGGCGACTTCGGCGAGCTCAAGGACGCCTGGCAGGATGGAACGCTCGTCGGCAAGGGCGTGGCGCTCAAGGGCGTGAAGAACACGGTGGGCGAGCTGCCGCTCAGCGGCAACGCTCCTGGTGATGCCTGGATGGTCGATGGCCACATGCACGTGTGGACGGGCTCGGCGTGGCTCGATCAGGGTGCCACTGTCTCGACGCCCGAGCTCGAAGCTCTACGCGACGCGGCTGGCACCTCGGCCGGCCTGGCGATCGGTTCGGCGTTGGCGGCTGACACCACGCGCAAGGAGTACGAGGACCGTGTGTACCCGGGCGTTTACGCAACTCCGCCAACGAACAAGCCGCACAGCGGTGCGCCGTGTGCTGATGGAGACCGCTGCATGGTCCTCGTCGGCACAGTGCCCTATGAGCACCTCCGCGTGGGCGGCGGCTGGCTGATCCCCAACATCGATGCGACCAATCTTGCGTTGCCCACGGGCCCGGCGCTTCTGGGCTACGTTCAGAGCGGGGCCGGCTCGGTGGTTCGAAACGCCTTGGCCAAGCTGCGCGAGAACATCAGCGCGAAGGACTTTGGCGCCGTCGGCGATGGCGTGACGAATGACGCTGTGGCGCTGCAAAAGGCATTCGACTACGCGCACCTGGTTGGGGCCACCGTCGATCTGTCCGGTGGCCGGTACTACTCGGCAAGTGCCCTGACCGTCTACACGGCCATTGACGGTCGAGGTGCGCTCATTGAGAGCGGCAATGCGGTCGCCCTGCAGCTCGGTGCGGACGGGGTCAGCATGACCGCTGTCGCAATTGCCTGCCGAAACATCTCCGCGACCAGCCCGAACGTCGCCCCGTACGCCATCTACGGCCCGAACCGCAATGGGGTGAAGCTCGACAGCTGCCTGCTGATCAATGGCCGGGTTCGGGTTGAGACGCCACTCAACGCGTCAGCGAACTCGCGGTTCTCGATGACGAATTGCGGTCTGTCCATCGACCTCTCCGCCTATGAGGCCGTCGTCAACGAGAACGACGGCGTGACCATCGGTGGCGTCTCGGACGTTGTCCTGGCCAACAACCAGATCGCCCTGGTCGGCGTGCACCGCGGAATCAAGATCAAGGGCACGACGGCCGGCTACAACCCCGGCGCGGGGGATTCCTCGCGGGTCGCCATCAACGGCAACGTCATCCGTGGTGTGGGTGGTGGCGGCCACAAGCAACTGATCGATCTCTTCTCGGGAACCCGCAATATCGCCATCGGC
This sequence comes from Variovorax sp. UMC13, assembly GCF_014170375.1. GTDB lineage: Bacteria > Pseudomonadota > Gammaproteobacteria > Burkholderiales > Burkholderiaceae_C > Variovorax. The sequence goes on from NZ_LZZW01000018.1 coordinate 69,364, forward strand.
GGCAACTCGATCGAGAGCACCGGATTCGGGCGAGTCATCGAGAACAAAACGTCGCGTGGCACCGCCGGCATCACTTTGTCTGCTGTGATCAACGGCAACACCATCCTCACTGACACCCAGGTGCCTTTCGTGTTCGAGGGGTTCTACGGCAATGCAAATCCAACCTACAACGTCGGGGAGTGCGTTGTGAAAATTACGGGGAACATGGTGATCAGCTCGGCCTCCGAGACGAGCGGATCGACCCTTTCCGCCGTCAAGTACTACCACTCCGCGCATCTCGCTGACAACACCTTCCACTTCACCGGCGGGACGGCGAACCGTCTGTACATCGGGCAATGCAAGCAGGTCTCCGTGGTCGACAACAATCTCAAGCGTGCGCAGATCGGCTTCGGTGACCAAACGGGTTCGCAGCAAGGCGATTCATTTGCTGGCGCGCGGTTTGGCCGCATCACTGCTACTGGCAACAACCTCGAGGACTTCGACTCGGGATACTTCGCGGGAGGCGTCAGCCTGCGCGACATCGATGCCCCGACCGCCACGATCGTCATCAGCGGCAACAACATCAACCAGTCGACGGCATCGGCGGCAGCGTCTGGAGCCGTGAGTGCCCGCTCTGTGACCTGCAAGTCGCTGCAAATCGAAGGTAACGCATCGAACATGGTCAGCGCTTCGGAGGACCGCGCATATCTGGTCAGCACCGCCGGTAAGGTCATCGAGAAGGACAACTCTTGGAACGTGTTGCCCTACACAGGAGTGTGGGCCCCAGGTGCAATTGCTGCCAACGCTTCGGTGTTCACCGATGTCACGATCACGGGTGTGGCTACCAACGTCCACACTATCCCCAAAGTCACGCACTCGGCGCTGCCGCCCGGTGTGGTCCTCGGGGCGGTAGTCACGGCTGCTAATACCGTTCGCGTGACGGCCTACAACGTCACCGGAGCTTCAGTGACTTTCAATAGCGGTACGCTGCGTGTGATGGCGGAATTCATCTCGACGCTTTTCTAAGCTTTTGCGGGGAGGCAGGGCGTCGCCCGGCCTGGCAGCGCTTCTATCGAGTTTCAGCGCAAAGGGCGGCGTCGGGATTTCGTGCTCCAATCTTCGCCCGGACCGCCGGGTCCCAACATCGGAGGCTGCCGTGTCAAGTGAGCGAGTGCTGAAGCGAATAGCGGGAATCCAAAAGCAACTTATTGCCGCGTACGAGGCGGGCAGCGACATGTCGTCCGCGAGCAAGGGCGCGGAGCGTGATTTGTTTCTTCACGGATACCTTCAAGCAGTGCTTCCAACTGGTTTCCGATTCGGCACTGGAGACATCGTCGACCAGCATGGCGCCGCGAGCGGTCAGGTGGATATCGTTATCGAAAATCCCTTTGTCCCGAGCTTGCCAATCATGGGTGGATATCCGCGACTCTATCTAACAGAGGGCGTTGCCGCTGCCGTCGAAGTGAAGTCCGACGTGCAGGCGCAGTGGAGTCAAGTAGAAGCCAAAGCGGCCAAGATTGCTTCACTCGCAAGCAGCGCCTCCAGCATGACTTTCGGCGCTTTTGGTGGAACCATCACAACGCGAAATCCCGAGGGGCTAAGCGTTGGGGGGCGCGCTTTAGGGGGAGGGCTCCCGTTTTTCGTAGCTGGCTATAGAGGGTTTGCCAACGTCCGTCTGGATAGTGTGGAATCGGTGGCTCTGAAAATGGACGCTGCGGGCGTCGACGCACTTCTGGTGGTTGAGAGCGGCCTGTTTGTTTCAAGTGCCCGGCTCGGGGGCGTCTATGCACGAGGACCTCATGGCCTATGGGCGTTTATCTGCGCTGTCACGAAAGCGGCGCAGCAGGTCCGTGCAATCGAATTCGATCCGCTCAGCTATGTCTTTGACGCTGCTTAGTCAGGATCCAATCCTGGGTTAGTTGTTTGAATATTTGGGCAGCCAAAGTCGGCTCGGATCGGATTCGGCCTGGGAGCTGCCGGAATTTTCGACGGGCGCTATGTAAGCTGGTCACCTACGTAGCATCAGCTTCCCATGAGCGAAGCAGCACGAGGCGGCGATGCCGCGCGCTTCAATAGAAAGTCCCATTTCTTCCCTAGAAACGGGACGCGGTCGCTCCGAGACTTGGCCTTCAAACCGAAGGCCTCACCACGTGATCTCACCCCCACTCAAACCCGCTTCGGCGGGTTTTTTATTGCCTGGAGCATCATGAAGACGCACTTCTCCTGGATGGTCCGCTTCTACGTCAGTAGCTCGTGTCTCGTCACCGCCGTGATCGCGATGCTGGACCCCTGGAGCCAGCACCGGGAGGTCATGGCGCAGGATGGCCTAAATGGCCTCGTCGCCTTCACGCTGCTCGGCGCGGTAGCGGTCCTCGGGCTCCTCGACGTGCTGGTAAACGACTGGCTTCCTGAGCGCTTCTCTGTTCGCTGGACGCATCGGCATCGGCACATTGTCTTCATGGGGCTCGCGCTATCGCAGTGCGCCATGGCCTTCGTTGAGGTGAGAGCTGACGAAGTGCGCCCCGTGGTCGCGCGCTACCTCCTCGATGCCTTCGTGGCCCTGCTGGTCGCCTGCATCGGCGTTTATTGCCACTACTGGGAAAACCAGGACGCACGGGAGGTTCGCAAGTGAGTCCCCTGCGCATCCTCGCCATTCTGAAATTCTTGCTCCTGTGCTGTTGGCCGCCGGCGGCGTGGGCCGCAAAGCTGACCTTTGACCAGGCGCTCGCCCAGATCACGCTGCGTGAGTCGCTGCTGCTGTGCGTGCTGATGACGCTGGCCGGCGTGACGGCGCTCTTGTTTCGCATCAGCAACCAGGTCAACGCCGGCATCGACGGCGACGTACCGATGAAGCCTATCCGCAACCTTCCGCTGCTGGTCAGCGCCCACATGTGCGGCTCGTGGCTCGCTGGCATTTGCGCGTTCTTCCTCGCATCGCACTTTGACATGCCCGGGCTGATGGTCGGCTTCTTCGTTCCGATGGTGAGCTTTGGCGGGGCGAAGTCGCTCGAGCTTATGTACAACAAGTTCGTGGCGGACCGGATGGCCACACGGGCAGCAGCTGGAGGCAGCACATGAAACTGACCGCACATTTTTCCCTCGAGGAGTTCACGGCGAGCGAGGCCGCGGCGCGCCGCGGCATCGACAACTCGCTGCCCGGCGCCCTGCAGTCGACGGCAGTGCAGACGTGTGAACTGATGGAGCGGATCCGAGCCGAACTCGCCGGCCAAGCTGGACGCGAGATCCCGATCATTGTCACCAGTGCCTATCGTTCGCCCGCATTGAACAAGGCGATCGGCAGCGGCAGCGGCAGCGACCACTTGCGCGCGATGGCTGTCGACTTCAAGGCGCCGGCATTCGGCACGCCCTACGACGTCACGATGGCGCTAGCGCCGAAGGTGAGCGAGCTGGGCATTGGCCAGTTGATCCACGAGTTCGGGTCATGGATCCATGTCAGCACGCGGCGGCCGGCGAAGGACGTGAACCGCATCATCACGATCAGCAACGCAGGCACGGTCGCGGGGGTGCACCGGGTATGAACCCCGGGTTGATCGCGCTTCTCATCAGCCTGGCCAGCAATGCGGCGCTAGGTTGGGCCTGGCTGGAAGCCCGCGACGACGTGACAGCGCTCACTGGCCAGCGGGACGAGGCCCGCGCAGACGCCTCAGCCTGCAGCGATGCCACGGAAGCTCTGCGCGAGCAAGCCTACAAGCGCGCGGCAGAGGCAAAGAAGGCCACGGCCGCAGCGCGTGCGGCGGCCGCAGACAAGCAGAGCAGGGCGCAGGTGATCTTGTCCACGGCGCCCAGCGTGCCGGGTAACGACTGCGCCAGTGCTCGAGATCGGGCTGATGACTGGCTGCACGGGAGGGCGCCATGAAGCGTTCTGCCTTGCTTTGCGCGCTGCTGCTAGCCGGCTGCGCGTCGACGTCACACCAGGTGAAGGTGCCGATGCCCATCGAATGCCGTGTCGACGAGCCTGCGCGCCCCGCCATGCCCTCTGACGCGCTCACACCAGGTGTAGCCCTCGATCGCTTCGTCGCAGTCCTCACAGCGGAGATCGAGATCCGCGAAGGCTACGAGGGCGAGCTGCTCGCCGCTCTTCGGAGCTGCACTGCGCCGCTAGTGGCGCAGTAAAGAATAAAAGACAGGGCGACCCTTTGCCGTGCGCTAACACAGCATCGGACCGCCTCCCCCACAGAACGCGCCTGTGAGTTCGACCAAGGCCCTGCCACCTGTACAGGCGGGCTGAGTGTAAACGACCGTTACAGGTCATTCGGAACCCATGGCAACACCCATCGTCCCTTGGATAGGCGGCAAGCGCCGTCTCGCCGACACCATCATCCCCCGCTTCCCCGCGCACACCTGCTATGTCGAGGTCTTTGCCGGCGGTGCGGCGTTGTACTTCCTTCGCCCGCCGGCGGACGTCGAGGTGATCAACGATGTCAACGGTGACATCGTCAACCTCTATCGGGTGGTGCAGAGCCACCTCGAGGAGTTCGTTCGCCAGTTCAAGTGGGCGCTCTCCAGCCGTGAGATGTTCAAGTGGCTGCAGGACACTCCATCCGAAACGCTCACCGATATCCAGCGCGCGGCACGCTTCTTCTACCTGCAGCATCACGCTTTCGGCGGCAAGGTCCACGGCCAGACCTGGGGCACTGCGACCACGGCGCCGCCGGTAAACCTGCTGCGCATCGAGGAGCAACTGAGCGCTGCGCACCTTCGCTTGGCAGGCACGCATATCGAACGCCTCGACTGGAAAGAGTGCATGCGCCGCTACGACCGGCCACACACCCTGTTCTATCTCGACCCGCCGTACTGGCAGACCGAAGGCTATGGCGTGCCTTTCGCCTGGCCAGAGTACGAGGCAATGGCCGCAACGCTCAAAAACCTTCAGGGCAAAGCGATCTTGAGCATCAACGACCACCCCGACGTGCGCCGTTGTTTCGCTGACTTCCACATGGAGACGCTCGGGATCACCTACCAAGTGGGGGGAGGGCACAAGGGCGTAGACCGCAACGAGCTGATGATCTTCAGCTGGGATGTGGCGGCGGAGCCAGCAGGGCTGTTTTAGCCACGGGTTATCGGTCGAAGAGTTCGGCCAGCAAGTGACCGCCAACGTATCAAGCGCGAGCGCAGGGCAGGTCAGTCCAGCGTGTGGTGTAGTCGGGCGTCTTGAGTTCCTGCCGCATGGTCCACTTGCGCGCCGCGCCCGCTGTGCCGGCGCTGGCCAGCGTCAGGGCCCCTCGGCCGTACCGGTCGTTGATCGCGTCCATCGCACCCATCAGACGGCTGCGGTCGTCGCTGGGCTCGTCGAGGTCGAGCTCATGCTGCTCCACCGAGGTGTCCTGCAGGTCCAGCAGCATCACGCCGGCCTTCGCATACCTGAAGCCTGGCCGGTAGATCGCGTGCAGCGCGCGCACGACGCTCGACGCGATGAGTCCGCTGTCGGCCGTGGGCCGGCGCAGCGGCACGGTGATCGACTTCGAGTACTGCTTGTCCTCGACGCGGAAGGCGCTTGTGTGGATGAAGACCAGCACCTGGCCGGCCTGGCCGTTCTGCTTGCGCAGCTTCTCACAGGCCCGCGAGGCGAACTCTGTCACGGCCTCCACCAGGTCTTCGAGCTCGGTGATCGCGCCGCCGAAGCTGCGAGTGCAGGCGATCTCCTTCTTCGGCGCCGGCGAGTCCTCGAACGCAATGCAGGCCTGGCCCTGCATCTCGCGAACGGTGCGCTCGAGCACCACCGACCAGCGGCGGCGCGCGACCACGGGGTCCATGCGGGCCACGTCCAACGCCGTCAGCACGCCCACCTCACGCAGTTGGGCCGCGATGCGCCTGCCGATGCCCCAGATCTCGCCCAGGTCGGTCGCCTGCAGCACCGCGTCGAGATCTGCCGCGGGCAGGGCGGCGAGGTTGCACACCCTGGCGAGCTCGGCCGGGTAGCTGCCCGGCTTGCGGTCGGCACTCTTCGAGATGTGGTTCGCCAGCTTGGCCAGCGTCTTCGTCGGCCCAATGCCGATGCCACACGGCACGCCGATCCACTGCAGGATGCGCTCGCGCACGCCGCCCGCGCGCTTGACCAGATTGCCGCGCACGCCAGCCAGGCCTATGAACGACTCGTCGATGCTGTAGATCTCCTGCTCGGGGCCGAGGCCGGCCGCGATCGACATCATTCGGTTGCTCATGTCGCCGTACAGAGTGAAGTTTGCCGAGAGGGCCACGATGCCCTCGTCGCGGTACTTCGATTGGATCTGGAACCACGGCTCGCCCATGGTGATGCCGAGGGCCTTGGCCTCGTTCGAGCGCGCGATCGCGCACCCGTCGTTGTTGCTCAGCACGATCACCGGCCGGCCCAGCAGGCTCGGACGAAACACGCGCTCGCAGCTCACATAGAAGTTGTTCCCGTCGACCAGCGCGTACATCGCATGCTCACTGGCGGAAGCGCTTGATGGCGGCCGTCACCACGCCGACGATGATCAGCTGCTGACCCTCGCGAAAGGTGATGGTCGGGAAGGTGGGATTGGCCGGCATCAGCTTCACCCGGTCGGCGCGCTTGTACAGGTACTTCACGGTGAACTCGCCGTCGACCTGGGCCACGACGATGTCCTTGTGCGCCGGCGTAAGCGCGCGGTTAACCACGATCACGTCGCCATCGAAGATGCCCGCCTCGATCATGGACTGGCCGCTCACACGCCACATAAAAGTCGCGGCCGGGTGGGTGACCAGCAATTCGTTTAGGTCGTGACGCTTGACCGCGAAGTCGTCGGCGGGCGAGGGGAAGCCAGCCGGAACGCGACCTTCTGCCACGACCAGCAGCATCCGCGGCAGTGGGACAGCCGGGTCAAGGACGCTGGGAATACTGGACATACATCCAGTATATAGCGCCAAAGGCCGGATAGCCTGGCACCAGTGAGCGTGTTCAAAGCAACGCCGAGCGAATCGATGCAGCCAGAGTTTGTGATGGTGGCACCACGATCTACATGGCATCGAGCGTTCGAATCCCAGCGTGGCCTACGAAACTCTTTTGTAGGCATTTTTGTAGGTATAAATGAATAAAAAAGCCTGCACACCGCATGGAATCTAGTGAGGTGCCTCCCTCCGGTTCCGCCAGGATGCTGAAGCCCCGTTGATCGATCGATCGACGGGGCTTTTTTCATCCCCGCCGTCCTCCGCAAAGACCTCGATCAGCTGTCAGCAGACGCGTGGATGCAGCAGCCGGACCGGTGCGGTCCTCATCGTGGTGCTGTGCGCGCAGCGGCATGCTTTCGGCCCAAGCCGCGTCTGCAGGGCAGTCCTGTGCCGCACCCCGGTGCCGCCGCACATTCACGGATACCCGAGGCCACGGGCACCGTCCTCAGCGCGGCACGGACCCGTCGTGGCGCGCCGAACCGAACTGCGCTTCGAGCGCGGCGAGCGGCAGCCGGCCCTGCAGGCCGATGGCCACCACGGCCGGGCCGGCCTGTGGCGCCGTGGCGCGCCGCAGCGAGGCATGGCGGCCGGCGAACTGGAGTTCGGTCCATTCGGCTTCGCCGGTGCGCAGCAGGGCCTTGAGCCGCAGCAGGCCCGCAGGCGCGTCGGCCATCCAGCGGCGCAGCGCGGCGGCCTCGAAGCAGCGCTCGGGCCGGGCCGACCAGTTCTCGAACAGCTCGCCATGCCGCGGCGAGGCATCGCCGCCGGGCGACGGGCCCGCATGGTCGCAGCCCGGACCGCAGGCGTGCGGCGCCTGCGCGCCGGGCGCCGGCCGGGTCGGCCATGGCGGCTCGCGCAGCAGCTCGATCGGCACGCGGGCCTGGACGGTGTCGAAACGCGGCGTTTTCGGGGCGCTGGCCGCGATGCGCGTGTGCACGCGGGCCAAGGCCTCGCCGTCCACGGTGTCGGTCTTGTTGACGACGATCAGGTCGGCCGCCCGCAACTGGCGTTCCATCGTGTCGGCCAGCAAGGGATCGCCCAGGTGCGCGAGCAGGGCGCCGGCGTCGACCAGCACGAGCACGCCGCCCATGCTCAGGCCGGGGTCGGCCAGGCCCAGCTGCGCGATGCGCCAGGGGTCGGACACGCCGCTGGCCTCGACCACCACGCCGTCGAAGGGCGAGTCCGAGGAAAGCACCTGCATCAGCGCGCGCGACAGGTCGTCGCCGATCTGGCAGCAGACGCAGCCGTTGCTCAGTGCGATGGTGTCGCCGCTGGCGGAGGCGATGAGTTCGGCGTCGATGTTGAGCGCGCCGAAGTCGTTCACCAGCACCGCGATACGCTGGCCTCGCGTCGCGCGCAGCCAGCCGTTGAGCAGCGTGGTCTTGCCGGCGCCGAGGAAGCCGCCGATGACGGTGAGCGGCAGGCGCCTTGTCATGCTCACGTCGGGCTCAGGCCGGGTGCGCTTCGAACACGCGGCCCGAGAGCACGGTGCCCCACACGCGGGCGTCCTTCAGCGCGGCCGGGTCCATGGCCAGCGGGTCGTCTTCCAGCACGCAGAAGTCGGCGCGTTTGCCGCATTCGATGCTGCCGACCTCGTGGTCGAGCTTGAGCGTCCAGGCCGCGCCCAGCGTGATCGCGCGCAGCGCCTGCGGCACCGTGATGCGTTCCTTCTCGCCGAGCACGCGGCCCTTGGGCGTGACCCGGTTGACGGCGCACCAGGCGGTGAAGAGCGGCCCGAGCGGCGTCACCGGCGCATCGGAGTGAATGGCCAGCGGCACGCCGGCCGCGAGCGCGCTGCCGCAGGCGTCGAGCCGGTTCGCGCGGTCGGGGCCCATCGTCATCTCGTAGTGCTGTGCACGCAGACCATGGTGTTGGCGATCAGCTTCAGTCGTGTGGCGGCGCCGAAGTCGCCGACGTGGAAATGCTGCTGCGCGATGGCGTCGAACAGCGGCGCCAGCGCATCGATGGCCGGCCGCGGGCCGGACTTGAAGATCACCGCCTTGCGCTCGGCCACATGGGCCGGCAGGCCGCTGACCTCGCAGTCGAGCATCTCGATGCTGTGTCCGGCCAGCCGGGCCGCCTGTGCCTGCTTGTCGGCCAGCGCATAGCTGCTGAGGTCGATCACCGTGCGGGTCGCGCGCGGGCCGTCGAGCAGCGCGTCCACGACATGGCGCGACACCGCCCCGCCGGGCAGGCTGAACAGCACGACCGGCGCCTGGCGCAGCTTCGCCGCGTCGACCATCGTGCCGCCCGCGTCGACGAAAGCCTGGCAGGGCCGCAGGTCGTGGCCGATCACGGTGTGGCCGGCGCGCAGCAGGCTGATGGACATCGGGCTGCCCACGTTGCCGAGGCCGGCGAAGCCGATGGGATGGGAGTTCATCGTCGCGTCCTTGGCGTTCAGACCGCGCGCGTGCCGGCGCCGGTCGGCACGATGGGCAGCAGCAGGTAGGAATCCTGCGCACCGGCGGTGTGGACCGTGTGCGTGCCGCCGAAGCGATCGGCCGGGCGGTCCACCGCGTCGTCGTGCAGGAAGTGGATGAAGGGCACGGGCTTCGCGTCGGGGTCGGCCCCGCCATGGCCCAGCGGGCCGCCCTTCTCATAGTCGCGCCCCGCGATCTCGAGCACCAGCCGGCTGCCGGGCTCGAACACGATGCTGGTGGGCCAGACCTCGATGTCCAGCGCCACGGGCTGGCCCTGCACGAGCGGCTGCGCCTCGTCGTGCGTGTGCACCGGCCGGTGCGGCTGGCTGCGCGCGGCGTCGAGCTTGCGCTGCGATGCGCGCAGCCATCCCAGTGCCAGCGCCATGTGGCCGCCGGCCGGGCCGATGCCGACCATGTCGTTGCCCTGCGCGTCGATCTTGCGCAGGCGCACGAAGACATCCATGTCCGCCAGCGAGGACGAAGCCCACAGCCGCAGCGCCACCGGCCCGATGACCTCCACCCGCGCGTCGAAGGGCGCGGAGCGGAAGGACACGCCATGGCCGTCGGCCGCGTACGCGACCGAGCCCGTGCGCTGCGGCGCGGCCGAGCCGAGCGACCCGTCGGCGGCATCGAGGTGCATCCGCACCCACTCCGTGCCCTCGATCGGCCAGGCCGTGGACGCGCGCTGGGACACGCCGTCCGAGCCGCGCACCGCCACCTGCACCCGCGGCTCGTCGGTCCAGCCGTTGTCGCGCCCCTTGAGGAAGTGGTCGAAGAACTTGCGCTGCATGGCCAGGGCCTGCGGCGTGTAGGCCGGCAGCACGTGGTCGCCCACGATCAGGCGCAGCCACTTCTGCGTCGAGGCGGCGCCGTTGAAGGCCTCCACGTTGCCGCGCAGGTGCAGGCCGACGTTGCCCCAGTTGCCCACCGACAGGAAGGGCACCTCGATCTTCGAGAGGTCGGGCAGCCAGTCGGCATAGAAGGGATCGCTCAACGGGCGGGCGCGCAGCGCGCCCAGCACGTCCAGCTGGTTGGCCTGGCGCTCGTCGCTGGACAGATGGTCGCGGCCGTGCTGCATGTTCAGCACCGTCTCCGGCCACCACCAGGCGATGAACTTGTTGTTGAGGATGCCGCCGTGCCGGTACAGGTCGCGGTAGGCGTCGGAGAAGCCCTCCCACGGGATCATCGCCGCGAGCGAAGGCGGCTGCAGCGCGGCCACGGCCCACTGCGTGGCGCCGTAGTACGAGACGCCCAGCAGGCCCACCTTGCCGGTGGACCAGGCCTGGTGCCCGGCCCATTCAATGGCGTCGTGGTAGTCCTGCGCGATCTGCGGCGTGAAGGGCGCGAGGAAGCCCGGCGACTCGCCCGACCCGCGGCTGTCGACGCGCACGACCACGTAGTCGTTCGGCACCCACCAGCTCGGGTCCGGCGTCTCCCAGTTGACGAAGGGGCCGCCGCCGAGTTCGCGCGCCAGCTGGGGCGCGCGGTCGGCCAGGTGGCGGTCCTTGCCATAGGGGCCGAGCGACATGATGACGGGGTACGTGCCCGTGCCCACCGGGCGGTAGACGTTGGCGCGCAGCACGCTGCCGTCGCGCAGCGGGATGTCGACGTTGTGTTCATAGATCATGGAACGATGCATGGGGTCTCCTGTGGAATCGAAAGTGCTGGAAAGCGCGTTGCGGTGTGGCTGCATCGACGGTCCGGGGCGCGGCCTCGACTCTAGGGAGGCCGCGACCGATACACCAATGGACAAGCGTGATGGGCCGCATCACCGCGCGCAATGGGGCCGCCTCAGAACGGCAGCTTGGTCTGCAGCCACAGCCGCGTGCCCTCCGAGCGGTTGCGCGCGCCGTACTCCACCTGGAGCCGCGCCATCACCGCCACCTTGGGCGTGATGTTGAAGCTTACATAGGGACCGATGGCATCGACGCGGCCGCGGTTGCCGTTGCCGTTCACCACCAGGCCGGCCTGCTTGTCGTCGGTGGTCTGCCGGTACATGTAGCCGTTGATGCCGAGGGCCAGGCCCGGCGTGACCACGAAGCCGGCGCTGTACTCGATGGTGAACTCGTTGCCCGACCGGTAGTCGGTCGCGCGATTCTTGCTGTTGACGGCGTAGCGGACCTTGGTCGAGAGCTGCCAGCGGTTGCCGGGCGTCCAGGTGAGGGCATAGAAGGGCGCCACCTGCCAGTAGTTGCGGCCGATGTTGACCGCGGCGTTCTTGTTGAACTCGCCGATGGGCAGGAAGCCCTCGGCGCCGGCGGTCTGGTGGACGTCGCCGTGGTGCCAGCCCAGCAGCAGGGGTGCGAACTGCAGGTCGCCGATGCCGGTCTTGCTGCCGCTGCGGTCGAGCGGGCCCAGCGGCCCGGGCCGGGCGATGCCCAGCGACAGGTCGACGGTGGGCACGGCCAACGCCGCGCGTGTCTCGACGTTGGCGCCCCACAGCCGCACGCCCGGCCAGACGTAGCTCAGCCGCAGCGCCACCGTGTTGGCCTCGGCCTCGTAGTAGGCCAGCCGCGCGTTGTCGGCGCCGCCGTTGTCCTTGCTGTGCGAAGCGCCGTAGTGCTGGTAGTACGAGAGGAAGTGCAGGCCCTCGGGCAGCATCTGGCCCGAGAGGATGCCCTCGACGCCGACGGCGTAGGAGTTGCCGCCGTTCTCGGTGGCCTGGGCCGGCGCGCCGAGTGCGGCCAGGGTCAGCAGCGCCAGGGCCGGCGCGGCGCGCGAGTGCAGGGGTCTGGATTGAAAAGTCATGGTGGCGTCTCCTGTAGTTCTTGATGGACCGGGTTGCGTGAAAAAAAGAATCGGTGGGCGGCGCTAGGTGAACCGGGGTTCCTCCCGGTCGAGCCGCGCCTGGATGCCGAGGCGCGGGTCGGCGCCGGCGAACAGCAGCTGGAAGGACTTGCGTTCGAGCTGCAGCCCCTGCGCCAGCGGCAGGTTCATGCCCTCGATCACGGCCTCCTTGATGAACTCGAGCGCCTGCCGCGGGCCCCGGGCCAGCTCGCAGGCCAGGGCGAGCGCGCGGGCCTCCACCTGGTCGTCGGCCACCACCTCGCTGGCCAGGCCGATGGCCAGCGCCTCGGCGGCCGGGATGGGTTGGCCGGTCAGCAGCAGGCGCAGGGCTCTGAACTTGCCCACCGCGCGGGTCAGCCGCTGGGTGGCGCCGCCTCCGGGCATCAGGCCGATGCGCACCTCGGGCTGGCCGAAGCGCGCGTTGTCGCCGGCGACGATCAGGTCGGCATGCATCGCGAGTTCGCAGCCGCCGCCGAGGGCATGGCCGCGCACCGCGGCGATCACCGGCTTGCGGCAGCGCGCGATCGCATCCCAGAGGCGGTCCATGCGCCGCTGCACGATCTCCAGCGGCTGCGCGTCCAGGTACTCGTGCAGGTCGGCGCCGGCGCAGAAGGCCTTCTCGCCGCCGGCGAGGACGATCACGCGCGTCGCATCGTCCGCCTCGAGGCGCTCGAAGGCCTGGGCCAGGGCAACGCGCAGCGCGAGGTTCAGCGCGTTGAGCACCTGCGGCCGGTTCAGCCGCAGCAGCGCGACCCCGGAGGCCGGGCGCTCTTCGATGAGCAGGTCCAGCGTCGCCATGGCTAGACGCGCTCGATCGCCAGCGCCATGCCCTGGCCCACGCCGATGCACATGGTGCACAGCGCACGCCGGCCGGCTGTGCGCTGCAGCTGCCGCAGCGCCGTCAGCACCAGCCGCACGCCCGACATGCCCAGCGGGTGGCCGAAGGCGATCGCGCCACCGTTCGGATTGACGTGCGGCGCGTCGTCCGGCAGCCCGAGTTCGCGCAGCACCGCCAGGCCCTGGGCAGCGAAGGCTTCGTTCAACTCGATCACGTCGAAGTCGGCGATGGCCAGCCCGGTGGCCGCGAGCAGCTTGCGCGTGGCCGGCACCGGGCCGATGCCCATCACGCGCGGATCGACGCCGGCCGTGGCCACGCCGGTCACGCGGGCCAGCGGCACCAGGCCCAGGCGCGCGGCCTCGTCCTCGCTGGCCAGCAGCAGCGCGGCCGCGCCGTCGTTCACGCCGGAGGAATTGCCCGCGGTGACGCTGCCGCCCTCGCGGAAGGCCGGCCGGAGCCGGGCCAGGGTGTCGAGCGTGGTGTCGGCGCGCGGATGCTCGTCGAGGCGGAGCTCGGCTTCCGCGCCGCGCTTCGCGCCGGGCACGCGCACCGGCACGATCTCCACGTCAAGCAGGCCCTGGGCCACGGCCCGCGCCGCGCGCTGCTGGCTGCGCAGCGCGAAGGCGTCCTGGTCGGCGCGCGAGATGCCGTGCGCCTCGGCCACGTTCTCGGCCGTCGCGCCCATCGAGTCCACGCCGTGCAGGCGTTCCATGCGCGGGTTGACGAAGCGCCAGCCGATGGTCGAGTCGTGCACCTCGGCATGGCGCGAGAAGGGCGCGGCGGCCTTGGGCATCACGAAGGGCGCGCGCGACATGCTCTCCACGCCGCCGGCCAGCGCCAGCCGCAGCTGGCCGCAGGCGATGCCGCGCGCCGCGCTGGCCACGGCCTCGAGGCCGGAGGCGCAGAGCCGGTTGACCGTGGCCGCCGCCACGCCGGTCGGCAGGCCCGCGAGCAGCGCGCTCATGCGCGCCACGTTGCGGTTGTCCTCGCCGGCCTGGTTCACGCAGCCAAGGTAGACCTCCTCGAGCCGCGCCCAGTCGAGCGTGGGGTGCCGGGCCATCAGGGCCTGGATCGGCAACGCGCCGAGGTCGTCGGTGCGCACGCCCGACAGGCCGCCGCCGTAGCGTCCGATCGGCGTGCGCACGCCGTCGCAGACGAACGCGTGCTTCATCTACAGGCCCAGCACGCGTTCGGCGTTCCCGTGCATGATCTTCTCCATCACCGCGTCCGAGTAGCCGAGCTCGGCCCATTCGCGCAGGATGCGTTCGTAGGGCAGGCTGGGGTAGTCGCTGCCGAACATGATCTTGTCCTGCAGCCGGCCGCGGATGTCGACCTTGAGGTTGCCGGGAAAGTGCTTGGGCGCCCAGCCCGACATCTCCCAGTACACGTTGCCCTTGTGGAGCGCGACCGCCGTGGTCTCGTCGACCCAGGGCCAGCCCGGATGGGCCATGAGGATCTTGAGCTTGGGGAAGTCGGCCGCCAGGTCGTCGATGTGCGAGGGATGTGCATGCCGCACGCGCGCGCCGTGGCCGCCCGGCATGCCGGCGCCCATGCCGGTGGTGCCCACGTCGATCATCACGGCCGCGCCCAGCGCGTCGATCTCCTCGAACAGCGGGTAGTGGCGCCGGTCGTTGACCGCGAAGTGCTGCATGATCGGATGGAAGTGGAAGCCGACGAAGCCCAGCTCCTCGACCGCCTTCTTCACCTGCCGGATCGCGATCTCGCCCTTGGCCGGTTCGACCGCGCCCCAGCACTGGAGGATGCGCTCCGGGTGGCGCTGCCAGATGCCGTGCACGTACGCGTTGCTGCAGGGCGGCGTGGCCACGGTGGTCTCGAGGTCGAGCGCGACCAGGCAGGCCTCGACGCCGGCCGAAGCGAACTCGGCGATCACCTCTTGTTCGGATTTGGCGACCCAGTCGCGCTTCCAGTAGCTGGCCAGCGCCGCGGGGTAGGGCCCCTGGGCGTCGATCCAGGTCTGGGTGCCGGGATAGCAATGCAGGTCGATGATGCGCATGGATGTTCCTTGGGCGGCGCTCAGGCCGCGGGGTGGGCGGCGAACATTTCGCCGAGGGCTTTCTTGGAGACCTTGCCGAAGGTCGAGACCGGGAAGTCCGGCAGCACTTCGAGGCGCTCGGGCAGCTTGAAGCGCGCGATCTCCTGCGACTGCAGGAAGTCCACGAGCTGCGCGAGCGTGAGCGCGTGGCCCGGCTTGAGCACCACGCAGGCGCACATCTTTTCGCCCAGCCGTTCGTCCGGGTAAGGCACGCAGGCCACGTTCTGCACCGCCGGATGCATGAGCACGAGGTTCTCCACCTCTTCGGCGCTGATCTTTTCGCCGCCGCGGTTGATCAGGTCCTTCTTGCGGCCCTCGACGATGTAGTTGCCCGAGGGGTGGCGCCGCATCAGGTCGCCCGAGCGGTAGAAGCCCTCGGGCGTGAACTGGCGCGCGTTGTACTCGGGCACGCCGAAGTAGCCGCGCAAGGTGTAGGGACCGCGGCAGGCCAGCTCGCCCACCTCGCCCTCGGGCACCGCATGGCCCTCGTCGTCGAGCAGCAGCACCTCGTCGTCCTCGCAGACCGGGCGGCCGCAGGTCTCCAGCAGCACCTCCTCGGCATCGCCTTGGCGCACGAACATCAGCAGGCCTTCGGACATGCCGAAGTTCTCCTGCACGAAGGCGTTGCGGAACAGCTTGCGCGTGCGCAACCGCACCTCGGGCTGCATGCGCTGGCCGCCGCTCTGGATCTGCCGCACCGAGCCGAGTTCGAAGCCAGCGATGGCTGGGTCGTTGATCAGCCGGATCAGCAGTGCCGGCACCACCTTGAGGTGCGTCACGCGGTGCCGCTGGATCAGCGCGAACATCTCGGCCGGCCGGGTGTTGGCATGCAGCACCACCGTCGCGCCCTGAAAGAAGAAGCCCTGGATGCCCGGGCAGGCCAGCGGCAGGTTGTGCGCGATCGGCAGCACCAGCAGCAGCACCGATTCGGCGTCCACGCCCGCGACCTGCGCCGCCACCCTGGAGTTGTAGGCGTAGTCGTTGTTGGTGCGCGGGATCAGCTTGGGGATGCCGGTGGTGCCGCCCGAGAGCTGGAAGATGCAGGGGTCGGTGGGGTCGATGGCCAGCGTGTCCAGCCGGCTGCGCGGCAGCGTCGCGGGCCGCTCGATGAGCGCGACCAGCGAATGCTCGCCCGGCCCGGGCTCGCCGAGCACCAGGCGCAGCTGCAGCGCGGGGTTCTCGGCCTGCACGCGCTCGATCATCGGCGCGAAGGCGAAGTCGCCCAGCGCATCCGGGTAGACGCAGCAGTGCGCGCCCGACAGCCGCGCGAACTGGCTGATCTCGGCGAAGCGATGGGTCACCAGCGCCGCGATCGGGATCGCGCCGATCTTCTGCAGCGCCAGGTAGAGGATCACGAACTCCGCTACGTTGGGCAGCGTCGGGATCACCCGGTCCAGCGGCCGCAGGCCCAGCGCCAGCAGGTTGAGCGCGAGGTTGTCGCTGGCGGCGTCGAGCGCGGCGTAGGTGTAGCGGCGCTCGCCGTCGATCAGTGCGGTGCGTTCGCCGAAGCGCTGGAACACCTCGGCGAATTCCTGTGCGAGCGACCGGTCGCGCCAGTAGCCGCGCGCGCGGTAGCGGCGGGCGAAGTCGGCGGGGAAGGGAACGAATCCTTCGAGCATGGCGCTTCCTTCCTCAGGTCGAGCTGGTGAAACCGCCGTCGATGACCACCACCTCGCCGGTGACGAAGCGGTTGTGCGCGATCAGGCTCAGCATGGTCTCGGCCACGTCGTCCGCGTTGACGCAGCGGCGCAGCGGCGTGGCCCGGGCGCGCTTGCCCATCAGGTCCTCGTACTTCTCGCCCAGCATGCGTTCCATCCATTCGCCTTCCATCCAGCCGGGCGCGACCGCGTTCACGCGGATCTCCGGGCCGAGGTTCCAGGCCAGCGTCTTCGTGAGGTTGACCACGGCCGCCTTGCTGGCCGCGTAGGGCAGGGGTTGCGGGCCGGGCCGCAGGCCGACGATGCTGGCGGTGTTGACGATGGACGGCTGCGTGCCCTTGCGCAGCAGCGGCACGGCCGCGCGGCTGACCTGGAAGGTGCCGCGCACGTTGACCGCGAAGGTCCGGTCCCATTCCGCGAGGTCCAGGCTCTCGAGGTCCTTGACCTTCCAGTTGGCGGTCGTGCCGGCGTTGTTGACCAGCGCGTCGAGGTGGCCGAAGGCCTCGCCCACCGCGTTCAGCGTGTGGCGGACCGCGGCGTCGTCGCTGACGTCGCATTGCAGCACCAGCGTCTGCGCGCCCAGGTCGCGCGCCTCGGCGGCCACGCGCTGCGCGGCCGCTTCGCTCGCGCCGTAGACGATCGCGACATCGTAGCCGGCACGCGCCAGGGCGAGCACGGCACTGCGCCCGATGCCGGTGGCGCCGCCGGTCACCAGGGCCTTTTTTCGTTGGGACATGTTCGATTTCTCCAGGAGTTGGCAAGGGAGTGCCCTGGCGGGCCGAGGCCTGCCTGATGGCATGCGGAAAAGAGGGAAGGGGTGCGCCGCTGCGGCTAGGCGCGGAAATGCGGTTCGGTAGTCATGCGTGTCTCCTTGTCGTTCGTCTTGTCTGTGCAATGACCAGGGAATGTAGGCATGGCTGGGGTGACGCGACAGAGGGCAAAATCTTCGAAGCGTTCATGTTTTGGAAACCCCCCGGATGAAGCTCAATCAACTTAGGGACATCGTCGCCATCGTCGACCACGGCAGCCTGCGCGCCGCGGCCAGGGAACTCGACACGCCGCAGGCCGCGCTGTCGAAGAGCGTGCGTGCGCTGGAGCGCGAGCTGGGCGTGGAACTGTTCGCGCGCGAGGCGCGGGGGATGGTGCTGACGGGCCTGGGAAAGCTGTTCCATCAGCGTGCGAGCGCGGTCGTCAACGAGCTGCGCCGCGCGCACGACGAACTGGCGCAGGCCCAGGGCGAGGAGGGCGGGCAGATCACCGTCGGCCTGTCGATCATGCCGCACGTGGGCATGCTGCCGCATGCGCTGCCGCAGTTCAGGCAGCGCTATCCGCGCGTGAAGCTGCAGCTGGTCGAGGGCCTGTTCCCCGAGCTGGAACCACGCCTGCGCAACGGCACGCTGGACTTCTACCTCGGCGCCGCGCCGCACACGCCGCCCGCGCCGGGGCTGGTGTCGACGCTGCTGTTCGAGAACACGCGTGCGGTGATGGCGCGCAAGGGGCATCCGCTGGCACAGGCGCAGTCGCTGCGCGAACTCAAGGGCGCGGACTGGGCGACCACCTCGGTGGACTACCGGGCCGAGGAGGATTTGCAGGCGCTGTTCGAGGCCAAGCGGCTGCCCGCGCCCGCGGTGGTGCTGCAGGCGCAGTCGGCGCTGTCGATGATGGTCGCGCTGGCCTCGACCGACCTGCTGGCGCTGCTGCCCATCCAGTGGGCGGAGTTCCCGCTGACCCGCGACGTGCTGATGCGCATTCCGCTCAAGGAGCGGCTGCGCGCGCCGTCCATCGTGATGATCCGGCGGCCCGACCTGCCGCTCACGCCCGCGGCCGAGTTCTTCTGCGACGTGATGAACCGGCACGCGCCGGCGACCGATGCCGGTTCATCCGCCGGCACCGTTCGGCCGCGGCGGCGCGTGGCGGCAGGCCGGAAGGGCTCCGCTCAGTAGCTCAGTAGGGAATCGGCGGCGCGGAGCAGCCCGGCGGAATGCCGTCGCCCACCTTGGGCTCCACCGTGGACCGCGTGGCGCACATGTAGGAGCGCGCATAGGTGATCTGGTGGCCCTCCCAGGTGGCGAAGCGGTAGCCGGCGTTCCAGCGCATCTCGTACTCCTTGGGCTGGCACGGGTAGTTCCAGTTGGAGGGGCACGACTGCCGGACCTTCCCCGTCGGCAGCCAGGCGCCGCCCCAGTCTGCCGCGGGGATGTACTTGTCCAGCGCGATGATCATGGCGTAGGCGTTGTAGCCAGAGTTCATGAAGATGGTCTGGCCGATCTGGAAGGTGGAGCCCTTGGTCCAGGCCTTCGACACATCGAATCCCACGCCGCCGGTGATCGCCTTGAAGGCACCCTTGAGTTCCATCTTGAAGGTCAATTGCGTCATGACCTGTTCGAAGCGGCCTTCCGTCTTGTTGGCCTGGCAGCCGCTGGGATGACCGGTGCTGCAGAAGACCGTGAATTCGGGGTAGTACTTCTGAATGCGCCAGACCCAGTGGGTGCCCTGCGCGCCCTGGTAGGACGGATAGGTGATCCATGAATGGCCACCTTCGCCGCGCGGCTGCCCGTTCTTGGACCACATGATGGCGCCATCGTTGTGCGCCCGGGCCTGCGAGCCGATGCCGAGCAGAAGGGCGCTGCAGAAGGCGCCGAGAACAAATTTCCAGGAGATCGATTTTTTCATCTTTGACCCTCGTGCATTCCGTTTCTTCATTGGACCTTGGGGGTCTCGCTGCCGCGGCGACCGACCTTGTTCATCAGGGACACGAGTTCGGTCTTCTCGTCGTTCCCGAACGCGAACAGCCCGATGCTTTCGTCGGGCCCGCCCTTGTAGAGCATGACCGCGGCCGCCTTGGCGCCCATGTGGGTCAGCTCGTAGCTCAGCTGCTGGATGCGCGATTGCGACATCTCGCTGCCGGACGAGTCCAGCACGACGACCAGTCCTTCCTCGAGTGCCGCGAGCACCTTGGGCCGGTACTGCTCGAAGTCGCCGTCCACGTTGACCACCAGGCCGTCGACCGTCGTGTCGAGCTGCGTGGTCGCGTCGGGCGAGACTTTCTGGAAGACGATGGGGTTGCCGTTGCCCTGCGTCGTCAGTCCCGATGCATCGGGCGACAGGTTGATCCAGGTGGCGGTCTTCTTGACCCCTTCGGCTTCGGGCGCCGCGGGGTCCTTGTTCTCTTCCTTCGCCGTCTCCTTCTCGGGCTCGGGCGCTTTCTTCTCCAGTTTTTCCTCGACGCCCGAGGCGCTCGGGTTCGACGGGCCGGGGTTCGTGCCCCCGCCTCCGCCGCAGCTTGCAAGGAACACCGCCAATGCAAGGGTGTTCAGGCTTGCCATGGATTGCATAGATTTCCTCTCTCCATCTGAAATGAAAATGAATGGTTTTGACGGACTGACTCGGTTTTGCCTCCGTGCATCCACGCTGGCTGTTGTTGTCACGAGCGATCGAGCCGATCCCCGTGTCTTCTCAGCGAGAAATGCTGTCGTGGAACAGTCGCGCGCGCATCCTTCCGCGTGAAGATGCCGGCATCGAATGAGCGAGCGCGACTGTAGGGACGGGGCTGGCGAAGCACCAATGGAGAAGCGTGATGGCGTCATCACTGGGCGAAATGGAGCGTCGGGACGTGGCCCGGATCGCGTCCTTGTCATGATCCCGCGTCACGATCCCGGGCGGGCAGGGCCGACGCGTTCAACGGCCATGCCATGAACACGCACGCACCTGGCTTCCGGCACCGGAACATGGGAAGCGACGAGGGCAAGGCTTTCTCCACGGGGCGGAGCCGGTTGCCAGAGGACTACACACCGTGAACATCAACACCATCGATCTGAATCTCTTCCTGGTCTTCCGCGCGATCTATGCCACCCGAAGCGTGACGGCGGCAGGCGAGCGCCTGTGCATGACGCAGTCCGCGGTGAGCAATGCGCTCAAGCGCCTGCGCGACCGCTTCAACGATCCGCTGTTCGTGCGCACCGCCGCGGGCATGCAGCCGACGCCGATGGCGCAGCAGCTGTTCCATCTCATCGAGGAGGGGCTGCTCAAGTTCACCCAGGCGATCGACCGCGCCCGCAGCTTCGATCCAGCCACCTCCGATCGACTCATGCGCATCGCCCTCAACGATGTGGGCCATGCCGTGCTGCTGCCCACGATCATGGGTGCGGTGCGGGCGGCCGCGCCGGGGGTGCGCATGGAGACCGTGTCGCCCTCGACCGAGCAGGAAACGCGGCGGCTTCTGCAGGACGGCGAGATCGACCTGGCGCTCGGCAGCTGGCCTTCGCTGGGGGCCGGCTTTCGCCATGAGACCCTGTTCGACGAGTCCTTCACCTTGCTGATGCGATCGGCGCACCCGTTGCGTGGCCGTGCCCTGACGCTCGAGGAATACCTGGACGCCGAGCACGTGCTCTACCGCCCGAGCGGCGCGAGCGAACTGGCGCTGCAGGCGGCGCTGTCCAACGAAGGCATCCTGGCGCGCCGCAAGGTGGTGCTAACCTCGGCGCACTTCGTGGGCCTGGCCGCCGTCGTGGCCTCGTCCGACTGGATGCTCACGCTGCCCTGCAGGCTGGCGGCGGCGATGAAGGGCCGCGAGCCCGGCATCGCCGTCGCACCGCTGCCCTTCGTGTTGCCGCCGTTCCCGGTGCTGATGCAGTGGCACGAACGGGTGGACAGCGATGGCGGCAACGACTGGCTGCGCGGCCTGCTCACGCGGCATCTGGGCAACCTGCCCATGCCGGCACAAATCGCGCGCCGAACCTAGCGCGCCGTTGCGTCCGAACCACCGCGCACGCAGCGCATGCCGACGCCAAGCAATCCGAAACAGTGAGCGCACTTACATTTTTTCACCGTACCAGTCGCGCGCGGATTCATTGTCGTTACCATTGCCGCGGCTTCCAGGCGGGCATGCGAGCCGAGCCTCGATGGCTTGTGTGCTGAAGCGGTAAGCCATTCTTCTACGTCTCGGTGCCCGCGCCATCCCCGTCCTATGAAAAACCTGACCCTTCGCCAGCGCATGCTGGCCAGCTTTGCCGTGATCCTGGGCATCATGGCCTCGATGGCGGCGCTCAATCTTGCGCGCCTGGTGACGATCGAACGCGAGGCCGACGTGCTGCGCACCGACTCGGTGCCGGGCCTGTTCTACAGCGCCTCGCTGCGTTCGACCTGGGGGGCGGGCTTCATCCAGCTGCGCGACGTGCTCGAGCAGCCCACACCCGAAAGCCGGCGCAACCTGCTGGCCG
Organism: Variovorax sp. UMC13; assembly: GCF_014170375.1. Classification (GTDB taxonomy): domain Bacteria; phylum Pseudomonadota; class Gammaproteobacteria; order Burkholderiales; family Burkholderiaceae_C; genus Variovorax. The sequence goes on from NZ_LZZW01000018.1 coordinate 91,224, forward strand.
CGCGCGCGCGCTTCGATGCGCATTTCGACGAGCTGATGGCCGGCTATGACGGCACCCTGCACTTGCCCGAGGAGGCGGCGCTCGCCAAGGAGTTCCGCCAGGCGGCCGCCGAGTACCGGCGCCTGCGCGACGTGCTGCTGGCCGATGAGAGCCTGGCCATCCCGGGCCGGGCGCGCGCGGCGGTGCAGGAGCAGCTGCTGCCGCAGTTCACGCGCGGCAGCGAGGCGCTGGTGGCGATCCTCGCCGTCAACAAGAAGCAGGCCGACATCGCGACGGCGAGCATCGGCTCGGCGATCTCGAATGCCCAGAAGGGCATCCTCGTCTCGCTGTGCGTGGCCCTGGTCGCGGCGGTCGCTTGCGGGTTGCTGCTGATGCGCGCGATCACCCAGCCGATGGGCGCCATCGTCAGCGGGCTGACGCAACTGGGCGCGGGCGACCTGAGCCGGCGCCTCGACCTGGCGCGCAAGGACGAGTTCAACGCGATCCAGCTCGGCTTCAACACCACGGCCGACGAGCTCTCGACGCTGGTGGGCCGGGCGCAGCGCTCGGCGATCCAGGTGGCGACCTCGGTCACCGAGATCGCGGCCACCTCGCGCCAGCAGCAGGCCACCGCGACCGAGATCGCCGCCACCACCACCGAGATCGGCGCGACCTCGCGCGAGATCTCGGCCACCTCGCGCGACCTGGTGCGCACCATGACCGAGGTGTCGGGCGCGGCCGAACGCACGGCCGAGTTGGCAGGCAGCGGCCAGACCGGCCTGGCGCGCATGGAAGACACGATGCGCAACGTGGTCGACGCCGCGGGCTCGGTCAACGGCAAGCTGGCCGTACTCAACGAGAAGGCCGGCAACATCAACCAGGTGGTGACGACCATCACCAACGTGGCGAACCAGACCAACCTGCTGTCGCTCAACGCGGCCATCGAGGCCGAGAAGGCCGGCGAGTACGGGCGCGGCTTCGTGGTGGTGGCGACCGAGATCCGCCGCCTGGCCGACCAGACCGCCGTGGCCACCTACGACATCGAGCAGATCGTGCGCGAGATCCAGTCCTCGGTGTCGGCCGGCGTGATGGGCATGGACAAGTTCTCCGAAGAGGTGCGGCGCGGCATGGCCGACATGCAGCAGGTGGGCGACCAGCTGTCGCAGATCATCCAGCAGGTGCAGACGCTGGCGCCGCGCGTGCAGATGGTCAACGAGGGCATGGGCGCGCAGGCGACCGGCGCCGAGCAGATCAACCAGGCGCTGGCCCAGCTGAGCGAGGCCACGCAGCAGACCGTCGAGTCGCTGCGCCATTCCAGCTCGGCCATCGACGAGCTGAACCTGGTCGCCAACGACCTGCGAAGCGGCGTCTCGCGCTTCAAGGTGTGAGTCCCGTGCGCAGGCTGTTCCTGCTGTTCCGGCTGGGCGAGGACCGCTATGCGGTGGCGGCCGATGCGGTGCTGCGCGTGCTGCCCCTGCAGGCGCTCAAGCAGCTGCCGGGCGCGCCGGACTGGGTGGCCGGTGTGCTCGTGCACGGCGGCGCGCCGGTGCCGGTGATCGACCTGAGCCGCATTGCGCTCGGCCGGCCTTCGCGGCAGCGGACCAGCACGCGCATCGTGCTGGTGAAGCACCGCCATCGCGGCCAGGGCGTGGCCCACACGCTGGGGCTGATGCTCGAAGGCGTGACCGAGACGGGCCACCGCAATCCGGCCGACTTCGTGCCCTGCGGGCTCGACAACCCGCGGGCCCGCTACCTCGGACCGGTGCTCGACGAGCCGGAAGGCATGCTGCAGTGGGTCGACGTCGACGCGCTGCTGAGCGACGAGGCGCGCGCCCTGCTGTTCCCCGATGCCGTCGCAGGGGTGCTCGCATGCAGCTGACGACCCACCCGCGCTTCGGCGACCTGCTCAAGCAGCGCATCGGGCTGGATGCCGGGTCCATCGGCGATGCGGCGATCGCGCGCGCCGTGCGCCTGCGCTCGACCGCCTGCGGCGCCGCCGACGACGAACACTACTGGGCCCTGCTGCAGTCCAGCCCGGCCGAGGTGCAGCAGCTGGTCGAGGCGGTGGTCGTACCCGAGACCTGGTTCAACCGCTACCCGGAGTCGCTGGTCACGCTGGTGCAGGTGGTGCGCGAGCGCCTGTCGCGCAGCGCGCAGGTGCGCATCCTGAGCCTGCCCTGTTCGACCGGCGAGGAGCCGTACTCGATCGTCATGGCGCTGCTCGACGCGGGCATTGCCGCCGAAGGCTTCACGGTGGACGCGGTCGACGTCAGCGAGAAGGTGATCGCGTTCGCGCAGCGCGCGGTGTATGGCGCCAACTCCTTCCGCGGCGACGTGGCGGGCCTGCGCGAGCGCTACTTCACGCCGTCGCCGCAGGGCGAGGTGCTGGCCCGGCGCGTGGTCGAGCGCGTCAGCCTGCGCGCGGGCAACCTGTTCGATCCGGCATCGCTGGCCGGCGGGCAGCCCTACGACATCGTCTTCTGCCGCAACCTGCTGATCTATTTCGATGCGGCGACGCAGGAGCGCGCGCTGGACGTGCTGACGCGCGCGACGCATGCGACGGGCGCGCTCTTCGTCGGCCCGGCCGAAGCCAGCCTGCTGACCCGGCACGGCCTGCGCGCGATGGCGCCGCACGCCTTCGGTTTCCATGTGGGCCGCACGGCCGCGGTGGCCCGCGCCTTGCCGGTCCATCCGGCGCCGTCGGTACCGCGGCCGTGGCCCGCGCCCGTCGCTGCGCAGCGGGCGCCGGCGCGGCCGCAGCCCCCGGCCGTGTCGTCGCCCCCCGTCGCCGCGCCGGCGCCGGGCAGCGAAGGCGTGGACGCGCTGCGCCGGCTGGCCGACCACGGGCCGGCGGCCGAGGCGCTCGCGGCCTGCGAACGCTGGCTCGCCGCGCATGCGCCGACCGCGCAGGTCTATGGCCTGCAGGGCGTGCTGCACGATGCGCTGGGCCAGCCGCGGCAGGCGGAAGCCGCCTACCGCAAGGCCCTCTATCTCGAGCCCGCGCATGCGGAATCGCTGGTCCACCTGGCCGCGCTGCTGGAGGCGCAGGGCGACCTCGAGGGTGCGCGCCGCCTGCAGGCACGCAGCGCAAGAAGGGAGCGCCGCCATGCTTGAAGACCTGTCGCAGGCGGCGGTCGACGACTGCTGGAACCGCATCGGCATCCACGGCGACAAGCGCTGCGAGCTGCTGGCGGCGCATGTGCACTGCCGCAACTGCCCGGTCTACGCGCGCACCGCGCGGGAACTGCTCGACCGCTTTCCGCCCAGCCTGGCCGCGGCCTCGGCGCCGGCCGACGAGGATGCGGCGATCGCTTCGCACATGGCGCATCACGCGCTCGCGCTGCTGGTGTTCCGCGTGCAGGGCGAATGGCTCGGCCTGCCGACCCGCGTGCTGGAAGAGGTGGCGCCGGTGCGGCCGGTGCACACGCTGCCGCACCACTGGAGCCCGGCGCTGCTGGGCATGACCAACGTGCGCGGCACGCTGACCGTCTGCGTCTCGCTGGCCCAGCTGCTGGGCATCGACCCGCAGCGCACGCCCGAGGCGCGCGCGCGCCAGGGCGCGCCGCGCATGCTGGTGATGGCCGGCGCCAAGGGCACCGGCCGGCCCGTGGTGCTGCCGGTGGACGAGGTCGACGCCATCTACCGCGTCGACGAGAACACGGTGCAGGCGCTGCCCGACACCCTGTCGCATGCCAGCGTGAAGTGCGCGCGCGGCATGGTGCGCTGCGGACCGCGCACGGTCGGTTTGCTCGACGCGGCCCTGCTGGCCCAGGCCATCGACCGGAGCCTCGCATGAACCCAGACCAGATCCGCGACGCCTCGATGCTGGAGCTGTTCCAGATGGAGGCCGAGACCCAGGTCCAGGTGCTGAACGCCGGCCTGCTCGCGCTGGAGCGCGACCCGCGCGCGGCCGCGCACCTCGAGGCCTGCATGCGCGCGGCCCATTCGCTCAAGGGCGCGGGCCGCATCGTCGACCTCGAGCCCGCGGTGCGCATCGCCCACGTGATGGAGGATTGCCTGGTGAAGGCGCAGGAGGGCCGGCTGCTGCTGGAGCCCGCCGACATCGATGCGCTGCTGATGGGGGCCGACCTGCTGCTGCGCGTCGCCACGCCCGGCATCGACCTGACCCGGGACATCGGCGAGCTGGAGGCACGGCTCAGTGGCCAGGCCCCCGCGGGCGCATCCGTCGCGCCGGCCGCAGCCGCGCCCGTGCCCGTCGCGCCACCAATGCCGCTGCCGGCCGTGGCCGAGGCACCGGCCGCCTTGCCCGACGAGGAGCGCGTGCTGCGCGTGACGGCCGACACGCTCAACCGGCTGCTGGGCCTGTCGAGCGAGACGCTGGTCGAATCGCACCGGCTCGATCCCTTCAACGCGTCCATGCTGCGGCTCAAGCGCCAGCAGCGCGGCGCCAGCCAGGCCCTGGAGACGGTGCGCGCGCTGCTGTCCGAGCAGCCGGCCGACGCGCGGCTTCAGGCGGCGCTCGACCAGGCGCTGCAGATCATGGGCGAGTGCGAGCGCGGGCTGGGCGAGCGCATGGGCGAGCTCGACCAGTTCGGCTGGCGCATGAGCCACCTGGCCCAGCGCCTCTACGACACCACGCTGGCCTGCCGCATGCGGCCCTTCGGCGACGGCCTGGGCGTGATGGCGCGCTCGGTGCGCGATCTCGGCCGCGCGCTCGGCAAGCAGGTGCGGCTTGAGGTCGAAGGCGCCGCGACGCAGGTCGACCGCGACATCCTCGAGAAGCTCGAGGCGCCGCTGACCCACCTGATGCGCAACGCGCTGGACCACGGCATCGAGACGCCCGAACGGCGACTGGCCGCCGGCAAGCCGGCCGAAGGCGTGGTGCGGCTGCAGGCGCGGCACAGCGCCGGCATGCTGCTGATCGAGATCGGTGACGACGGCAAGGGCATCGACCTCGAGCGCCTGCGCGCCGAGATCGTGCGACGCCGCCTGTCGACCGCCGAGACCGTCGAGCGGCTCAGCGAGGCCGAGCTGCTCGAGTTCCTGTTCCTTCCCGGGTTCAGCACCCGCACCGAAGTCACCGAGATCTCGGGCCGCGGCGTGGGGCTCGACGTGGTGCAGAACATGGTGCGGCAGCTGCGCGGTGCGGTGCGGGTGCACCAGCAGACCGGGCAGGGCATGCGCTTCGTGCTCGAGATGCCGCTGTCGCTGTCGGTCATGCGCAGCCTGCTGGTGGAGATCGGCGGCGAGAACTACGCCTTTCCGCTGGCCTACGTCACGCATGCGCTCGAGGCGCCGCGCGCCGGCATCGAGCAGATCGAAGGGCACCAGCACCTGCGCTTCCTCGACCGGCACATCGGCCTGGTGTCGGCGCGCCAGCTGCTGCAGTACGACGAGCCCGCCGCCGCCGGCGACACGGTGAGCGTGGTGGTGGTCGGCGAGCATGGCGACATGTACGGCGTGGCGGTGGACCGCTTCGTCGGCGAACGCACCCTGGTCGTGCAGCCGCTCGACCCGCGCCTGGGCAAGCTGCAGGACATCCAGGCCGGCGCGCTGATGGAAGACGGCGCGCCGCTCCTGATCCTCGACGTGGAGGACCTGCTGCAGTCGATCCGCAAGCTGATCGCGGGCGGCCGGCTCACGCGCGTGGACGCGGGCGGCGCGGTGGCCGACACCTCGCCGCGCAAGCGCGTGCTGGTGGTCGACGACTCGTTGACGGTGCGCGAGCTCGAGCGCAAGCTGCTGGCCAATCGCGGCTACGACGTCGCGGTCGCGGTCGACGGCGTCGACGGATGGAACGTGTTCCGCTCGGAGCCCTTCGACCTGGTGGTCACCGACGTCGACATGCCGCGCATGGACGGCATCGAGCTGGTGGCGCGCATGAAGCGCGACCCGCGGCTGCAGCACATCCCGGTGATCGTGGTTTCCTACAAGGACCGCGAGGAAGACCGCCAGCGCGGCCTCGACGCCGGCGCCGACTACTACCTCGCGAAGAGCAGCTTCCACGACGAGGCGCTGCTCGACGCGGTCGAGGACCTGATCGGAAAGGCGAGCGCATGAAGATCGGCATCGTGAACGACATGCCCCTGGCGGTCGAGGCCCTGAAACGGGTCATCGCGCTGGAGCCCAGCTTCCAGGTGATCTGGGTCGCCGGCACCGGCGCCGAGGCCGTCGAGCGCTGCGCATCGCAGCGGCCCGAGGTGGTGCTGATGGACCTTCTGATGCCGGTGATGGACGGCGTGGAGGCGACCCGCCGCATCATGGCCGAGACGCCGTGCGCCATCGTCGTCGTCAGCGGCGACGTCGCCGGGCAGACCGGCCGCGTGTTCGATGCGATGGGCCACGGCGCGCTCGACGTCGTCGGCACGCCGGTGCTCGGGCCGGGCGACATCCGGGAGGCCGCCGCGCCGCTGCTGCGCAAGATCCGCAACGTGGGCTGGCTCATCGGCCGCTACGACCCCACGCGCGGCGCGCCGCCGCCCGCGGCCGGCCTCGGCCCGTCCGCGCCGGCGACGCGGCTGGTCGCCATCGGCGCCTCGGCCGGCGGCCCGGCCGCGCTGGCCGAATTGCTCAAGGAACTGCCGGCCGATTTCCCGGCGGCGATCGTGCTGGTGCAGCATGTGGACGCGCATTTCGCCGCCGGCATGGCCACCTGGATCGATGCCCAGACCGTGCTGCCCGTGCGGCTGGCGGTGGACGGCGAAGTGCCGCGCGTCGGCACGGTGCTGCTCGCCGGCACCGACGACCACCTGCACCTGCGGCCCGACGGCCGCCTCTGCTACACCCACGAGCCGGCGGCCGCGCTGTACCGTCCCTCGATCGACGTGTTCTTCCAGGACCTGGCCAGCCACTGGCGCGGCGAGGCCGTGGGCGTGCTGCTGACCGGCATGGGCCGCGACGGCGCGCAGGGCCTGAAAGCCATGCGCGAGCGCGGCTTCCTGACCATCGCCCAGGACCGCGCCAGCAGTGCGGTCTACGGCATGCCGAAGGCGGCGGCCGAGATCGACGCCGCCGCCGAGATCCGCCCCCTGCGCGAGATCGCGACCCGGCTGATGAACTGTTTGCCGACGCTGCGCGCGCCGGCCCCCCGAGGATATTGACATGCTTCCGATCCCAGACCCGTCCCTGGTCCTGCCCGAGCAGGGCGCGCATTCCACGATGGTGCTGCTGGTCGACGACCAGTTCATGGTCGCTGAAGCGGTGCGCCGCGCGCTGGCCGCGGCGCCGGAGATCGCCTTCCATTTCTGCTCCGACCCCGCGCAGGCGTTGACCATCGCGGTGCAGACCCGGCCGACCGTGATCCTGCAGGACCTGGTGCTGCCCGGCGTCAACGGCCTGTCGCTGGTCGAGGCCTACCGCGCGCACCCGGTGACGCGCGACATCCCGATCATCGTGCTGTCGACCAAGGAAGACGCGGGGATCAAGAGCGCGGCCTTCAGCGCGGGCGCCAACGACTACCTGGTGAAGCTGCCCGACAGCGTGGAGCTGATCGCGCGCATCCGCTACCACTCGCGTTCCTACCTGGCGCTGATCCAGCGCGACGAGGCCTACCAGGCGCTGCGACAGAGCCAGCAGCAGCTGCTCGAATCGAACCTCGAGCTGCGTCGCCTCACCAACTCCGACGGCCTGACCGGGCTGGGCAACCGCCGCTACTTCGACGAGTACCTCGAGGCCGAGTGGGATGGCTGCGTGCGCGACGGGCGCCAGATCAGCGTGCTGATGATCGACGTCGACCATTTCAAGGCCTTCAACGACCAGTACGGCCACGTGCCCGGCGACGAGGCGCTCAAGCGGGTGGCGCGCACCATCCTGGCCTGCTGCGACGGGTCCTCCGGCCTGGCCGCGCGCTTCGGCGGCGAGGAGTTCTCGCTGGTGCTGCCCGGCCTGCCGATCGGCGGCAGCCGGCTCATCGCGGAGAAGCTGCGCCGTGCGATCGAGGCGCTGCAGATCCCGCATTCGGCCTCGTCCTCCGGTCCGTGGCTGACGGTGAGCGTGGGGGTGAGCGCCACGGTGCCGCAGGTGCGCGGCACCTCCTCGAAGCTTGTCGAGTTGGCCGACCGCGGCCTCTACGAAGCCAAGCGCCTGGGGCGCAACCGCGTGGCGGTCGGCGACAGCGCCCTGTCCGCGGGGTCTGCCGCGGCCTGATGAGCGAAGCGGGCCGGCCTTCGGCTCAGCCGTAGACGCTGAGCGAAGCCAGGATCTGCGTGAAGTAGTCGGTCGCCAGTTGCGTGGCCGCCTTGGCATCGCGGGCCTCGATCGCATCGACGATGGCGGTCAGTTCGCGCAGGGTCTTTTCGCGCACGATGGTGCCCACGGGGCTGTGCAGGCTGGAGCGCCCGTCGTACTGCACGGCGCGGCGGTCGGTCACCACGGCCTCGAACACCTGCATCAGGAAACGGTTGCGCGTGGCGCGGTAGATCGCCTGGTGCACGCCGTAGATCCCTTCCTTGAAGTCGATCCACTGGTCGGCATCGCGCACGGCCGCCAGGTGGTGGCGCATCAGCGCGAGGTCCTCGGCGTCGGCGCGCTGCGCGGACAGGGCCATCATGGCCGGCTCGAACAGCAGCCGGCCTTCGAGGATCTCGCCATAGGTCGGCACGTCTTCATGGTGGGCGGCCACCGGCAGGTCGGTCTCGCTCAGCAGCTGCAACAGCGAGTCGGCCAGGAAGGTGCCGCTGCCGACCTTGCGCAGCAACAGACCCTGGCTGCTCATCATCGCCAGCGCGTGGCGCACGGTGCCGCGCGTGGTGTGGAACTGCGTCGACAGGTCGCGCTCGTTCGGCAGCTTGTCGCCGGGCTTGAGCACGCCGTCCTGTATCGACTGGAGGATCGCCCGATAGACCTTCGATGCGGTGGCCTTGTCCTGGGCGCCGATGCGCTCCGACAGGTCGGCCATCGGCCCGGTGGCGGTGTTTGACGGAAGCCCGGGGGCTATGGTTTTATATTTCGCCAAAATGGTTGACCAATGATGAACTGCAATCCTAGAATAAAAACAGCTTCCTGCGTGATCTCGCAAGGAGCATGCACCAGAATTGGTTAACCAATTGCAGTGAACGCTGCGATTTTCCCAGATAACACGGCGGCTGCACCACCTTGGGTGGCGCCAGCGCCCCAACTCCACCATTCATGGCACTGGATTCGAACACCGCGACCGACCTGACACCCGAGATGCGGCTCGCCGGCCTGGGCCTGGCCTTGCCGTCGGCCCCCGAGCCGGTGGCCAATTTCGTGGCCTGGCGGCGCGTCGGCCCGCTGCTCTATCTGTCGGGGCAGGGGCCGCTGGAGGCCGATGGGCACCTGCATGTCGGCCGCGTCGGTGAAGAGGTCGAGATCGAAGCCGCCTACCTGCACGCCCGGCTCACCGGCCTCAACCTGCTGGCCGTCGCGAAGGAGGCGCTCGGCGAACTCCGCCGGGTGCGCAGCGTGGTCAAGCTGCTGGCCTTCGTCAACGCGGCGCCGGGTTTTGCGCAGCATCCGAAGGTCATCAACGGTTGCTCCGACCTGTTCGTCGCGGTGTTCGGCGAGGCCATCGGCCGCGGCGCGCGGTCGGCGATCGGCGCGGGCTCCTTGCCCGGCAACCAGACCGTCGAGGTCGAAGCCATCCTGGAAGTGGACTGACGCATGGCCTACCAGTTCCAGTTCGAGGCGCTTGCGCCGTACACCGGACAGCTGATCGAGGGCATGGCCCATACGCTCGCGTATGCCGCATCGAGCATCGTGCTCGGCATGGCGATCGGGGTGGTGGGCGCACTGGTGCTGATCTACGGCAGCAAGCCGCTGCGCGGTGCCACCCGCGTCTACGTGGAGTTCTTCCGCAACACGCCGGCGCTGGTCCAGCTGTTCCTCATCTACTTCGGCCTGCCGAACCTCGGGCTGCGGCTCGATGCGCCGGTGGCGGGCGTGATCTCGCTGGCGCTCTACTGCGGCGCCTACATGGTCGAGGTGTTCCGCTCGGGCCTGCTCTCGGTGCCGAACGGCCTGTCCGAGGCGGGGGCGGCGCTCGGCCTGCGCCGTCGGCAGGTGCTGGTGCACGTGCTGTTCGTGCCGGCACTGCGCAACGTCTTCCCGTCGCTGGCGAGCCAGATGGTGCTGACCCTGATCGGCACCAGCCTGATCTCGCAGATCGGGGTCGAGGACATCTTCCACGCGGGCAGCTTCATCGATTCGCGCACCTTCCGCAGCTTCGAGGTCTACCTGGTGATCTGCGCGATGTATTTCGTGGCGGTGCAGGCCCTGCGCATCGTGCTGGGCTTCGTGCAGCGTCGCCTCTTTCCGAAGGAGTTCTGAGATGCGGAGTCTCTCCATCGCCGACCTGTGGCTGATCCTCGGCGCGATCCGCTGGACCGTGGCCCTGGCACTGACCGCGCTGGTGATCGGCAGCGTGATCGCGCTCGGCATCGCCGTCGCGCGCACCTCGCGCCATGCCTGGCTGCGGGTCGTCGCGCGCATCTACGTGGAACTGGTGCAGGGGACGCCGCTGCTGGGCGTGCTGTTCCTGCTGTACTTCGGCGTGCCGATGCTGATGGGCATCCAGATCGATGCCTTCACCGCGGCGTCCATCGCCTTCTCGCTGTCGGCGGGGGCCTTCCTGGGCGAGATCTGGCGCGGCAGCGTCGAGTCGGTGTCCAAGGGGCAGTGGGAGGCCGCGGCCTGCGTCGGCCTGCGGCGCTGGCATGTGATGCGCCATGTGGTGTGGCCTCAGGCTGCCCGGGTCGCGCTCGCGCCGACGGTGAGCTACCTGGTGCAGCTCATCAAGAACACCTCGCTGGCGGCGCTGGTCGGGCTGGTCGAGCTGACCCGTTCGGGCCAGATCGTCGCCGGCTCGACGCTCGCGCATCTGCCGGTCTTCTGCGGCGTGGCCCTGTGCTACTTCGCCATCTGCTATCCGCTGGCTCGCCTGGCACTTTCCCTGGAAGGACGCATGCATGTCGCTCGTGCGCATTGAATCGGTCGAAAAGCACTTCGGTGACAACCATGTGCTGCGTGGCGTCTCGACGGAGGTCGCCAAGGGCGACATCGTGGCGCTCGTGGGCCGCAGTGGATCCGGCAAGAGCACGCTGCTGCGCTGCGTGAACGGGCTGGAGACCATCGGCTCCGGCCGCATCGTGGTCGATGGTGTCGATGTGCATGCGCCATCGACCGACCTGGCGCTGCTGCGCCAGCGCGTCGGCATGGTGTTCCAGAGCTTCAACCTGTTCCCGCACCTGTCGGCGTCGGCGAACGTCACCTTGGCGCCCGTGCTCACGAAGAAGATCACGCGCGACGAAGCCCCTGCGCTCGCCCGGCAGATGCTGGAGCGCGTCGGGCTGGGCCAGAAGCTCGATGCCATGCCGTCGCAGCTGTCGGGCGGCCAGCAGCAGCGGGTGGCGATCGCGCGTGCCCTGGCGATGTCGCCGCAGCTGATGCTGTTCGACGAAGCCACCTCGGCGCTCGACCCCGAGCTCGTGGGCGAGGTGCTGCGCGTCATGGAAGACCTCGCGCGCGAGGGCATGACCATGATGGTGGTGACGCACGAGATGGCGTTCGCACGCCGCGTCGCCTCCGAGGTGCTCTTCATGAACCAGGGCCGCATCTGGGAGCGCGGCACGCCCGAGCGAATGTTCGGCGCACCGCAGACCCCCGAGTTCCAGCAGTTCGTCCAGTCGGTCGTCTGACCGCCTTCCGTCCCTTCCCATTCCGTTCACTTCCAGGAGCCTTCCCATGTCCAAACCTGCATCCCTGATCGCTGCCGCGCTGCTGTGCGCCGCGCCGTTGTTCGCGCACGCGGACAAGCTCGCCGACATCAAGTCCAAGGGCGTGATCCGCATCGCGACCACCATCGATGCGGCGCCGTGGGGCTTCACCGATGCCGCCGGGAAGCCGACCGGGCTCGACGTCGAGCTGGCGGAGAACGTGGCCAAGGCGATGGGCGTCAAGCTCGACCTGCAGCAGGTGACCGGTGCCAACCGCATTCCCTACCTGCTCTCGAACAAGGTCGACGTGGTGATCGCCGCGCTCGGCAGTTCGCCGGAACGCGCCAAGCAGGTCGCGTTCTCCAAGCCCTATGCGGCGGTGTACCTCGGCGTCTACGGCGGCAAGGGCATCGCCAAGGTCGCCAAGCCCGCCGACCTGGCCGGCCAGAGCATCGCGGTGCCCAAGGGCTCGACACCCGACCTCTCTCTCAGCGAGATGGCCCCCGGCGCCAAGCTGATCCGGCTGGAGGACACGGCCTCGACCATCTCGGCCTTCCTGTCCGGTCAGGCACCGCTGTTCGCCGAGAACAACTTCATCGCGCAGAAGGTCGCCGACGAGAACCCGGCCAAGGGCATCGAGATGAAGACGCTGCTGCGCATCAGCCCGGCGTACATGGCGGTGCAGCCGAGCGAGACCGCGCTGCTGGCCGAGATGAACAAGATCGTCGATGCCAAGACGGCCGACGGCAGCCTTGCCGCCTTGCGCCTGAAGTGGTTCAAGGACGAGCAAAAAGAAGTCAAGTAAGGAGCGGCCAGTGAGCGAGCGCGGAACCACCGTCTTCACGGACATCGACTGGGCACGGCCCGGCAAGCAGGTCGGCCATGCATGGCTGCCGCATTCGGGGCACGCCGATGCCTGGGGCGCGGTGGCGCTTCCGCTGGCGGTCATCGGGAACGGCGAGGGCCCGACCGTGCTCGTGACCGGCGCCATCCACGGCGACGAGTACGAAGGCCCGATCGTCATCAACGAACTGATCCGCGCCCTCGAGCCTTCACAGGTCAAGGGCCGGCTGATCCTCATGCCCGCGGCCAACGCGCCGGCGCTGCGCGCGGCCTCGCGCGTGAGCCCGCTGGACGGCAAGAACCTGGCGCGCGTGTTCCCGGGCGATCCCTACGGCACGCCGACCGAGCAGATCGCCGCCTTCATCCACGACACCCTCTTTCCGCTGTGCGACGCCTATGTCGACCTGCATGCGGGCGGCAGTTCGCTGTTCATCGACGAAAGCGCCCAGGTCGTGGTCACGCCGACGCTCGATCCGGCCGTGCGCGCGCGCGCCGAGGACATGGCGCGCTGGTTCGGCGCCAAGCTCACGGTCATCACCGACAACATGGGCGATCCGCGCACCAGTTGCGGCGCGGCGGCCCATCTGGGCCTGGCGGCCATCGCCGCCGAGATGGGGGAGAACGGCAGCGTCTCGCCGCAGGGCGTGAAGCGCACGCGCGAATGCCTTGCGCGCGTGCTGGCGCGGCTGGGCGTCGTGCCGGCGGCCCTGGCGGCCGAGCCGCCGCCAAGCCGGCGCGTGCGCATCGTGCCGCGCGGGGGCAACCTGCTGTCGCCTGGCGACGGGTACTTCGAGCCGCTGCACGGCCTGGGCGACACGGTGGCCGCGGGCGATGTCGCGGGCTACCTGCATTCGCTGACCGAGCCTGCGCTGACGCCACGCGCGTTGCGCTTCGCCGCCAGCGGCAGCATCTACTCGCAGCGCACCTTCGGCATCACGCACCAGGGCAACAGCCTCTGCGTGCTGGTCGAGGACGATGCCGAGGCGGCCGCATGAGCGCCGAAGCCTTGCCCATCGTCCTCGAGGACTACCTCGCCGCCCATGCCCGCGTGGCGCCCTTCATCCGCAAGACGCCGCTGGTGCCGGCCCACCCCTGGCTGCCGGGCGATGCGAGCCAGGTCCGGTTCAAGGCCGAATGCCAGCAGGTCACCGGTTCCTTCAAGGCACGCGGCGCCTTCAACCGGGTCCTCAACCTGCCCGACGACGTGCGCCGCCAGGGCCTGGCCACCGCCTCGGGCGGCAATTTCGGCGCCGCCGTGGCCTACGTGGGCAAGACCCTGGGCCTGCCGGCCAATGTGTTCGTGATGAACACCAGCACGCCGATCACGCGCGCCCGCATCCAGAGCCACGGCGCCAGGCTCACGGTGCACGGCGATTTCTGGGACCAGAGCTGGGACGCCGCCGGCGCCAACGTCGCCGAACACGGCGGTGCGCTGCTGCACCCCTATGCCGACCGCGACGTGGTGATCGGGCAGGGCACGACCGCGCTCGAGATCATCGACGAATGGCCCGAGGTGGAGACCCTGGTGGTGGCGATCGGCGGGGGTGGCCTGCTGGCCGGCATCGCGCAGGCCGCGAAACTGCGCAAGCCGTCGATCCGTGTGATCGGCGTGGAGGCCGCGGGCTGCCCGACGCTGTTCACCTGCCGCGCCGAAGGCCGCATCGTCAAGCTCGAGAACGTGAAGACGATCGTGCCGATCCTGGCCGCGCGCTCGACCGAGCCGCTCAACTTCGACCTGATCGAGCGCTATGTCGACGAGATCGTGCTGGTCGATGAATCGGTAATCGAGAACGCCGCGCGCGATGCGTGGCGGCATGCCGGGCTCGCGATCGAACTCGGTGCCGCCACGGCCGTGGCCGCCGTGACCGAGCGCTGCTTCGCCCGGCGGGACGACGAAAGGATCGCGGTCGTGCTGTGCGGCAGCGGCAGCGACGGGATGCCGCGCGACTGAAATCCGCACACGGCCGCGGCGACGGGGCAGGGTGCCTCAGCGGGCCTGCAGCTCGCGCTCGCGCCGCAGCCGGTAGCGGGGCTCCTCGATGCGCGAGACCATGACCACGGCGAGCGTCTTGAAGCACAGCGCCATCCAGAAGATCGGCGCGTAGCCCAGCTGGGTGGCGATCAGGCCGCCGAGCAGCGGCCCGAAGGCCATCATCAGGTGCGAGGCGGTGTCGGACACCGCGATCAGCATGGGCAGCTCGTGCGCCTTGCCGAACTCGAGCACGAAGTTCTGCGACGCCACCTGGTAGCCGCCGAAGCCCGCGCCCAGGCCGCAGAAGGCCAGGATGAAGGCCGGCATGGTGGCCCCCAGGATCAGCAGCAGTGTCGCGCCCGACCACACGCCCACGCTCAGCATGAACACCAGCCGGTAGCCGCGGCGGTCGGCGATCTTGCCCCACAGCAGGTTGCTGATCGTCTGCGACAGCAGGAAGGCCAGCGAAAAGTAGCCCAGCGCGGCGCCCGACAGGCTCACGAAGTTGCCCACGTGCAGGATGTAGAAGGGCACGGCCGAGGTGCCGAGCGCGGCCAGCGCGCGGGCGAAGAAGAAGCGCCGGTAGTGCGGGTCGGCCCGCAGCAGCGCCGGCACCTCGGTCAGGCGCTGGCGCAGGCTCGACGGTGCGGCCCGCACCGACAGCGACTTGGGCTCGCGCACGAAGGTCAGGGCGCTGATGCCCACGCTGGTGAGCACGAAGGCCAGCATGAAGGTCGAGCCATAGCCGCTGCCGAAGGCGTTGGAGCCCACGAGGTATTCACCGCCCAGGTAGGCCACGCCCGAAGCCGTGAGCCCGCCGAGGAAGTTGCGCATGCCCGTGAGCCGCCCGCGCTGGTTGACCGGGATCACCTTGGACATCAGCACGCTGAAGGTCACGCCCTGCATGCCGCCGAAGAATCCGAACAGCGCCAGGAAGATGCAGGCGGTGCTCAGGGCCCAGGAGCCCGACAGCAGGAAGGCGCTGAGCGCGAGGCCCAGGATCTGCAGCCGCATGAGCCAGCCGACCGAATACACCACCCGCATCACGTGGTTGCGGTGCTCGATCAGCGTGGCGCCCCAGATGGAGGACAGCGCCATGCCGATGAACTGCGCCCCCAGCGCCAGGCCGACCGCGACCTTGGAGCCCGAGAGCATGTAGATGTAGGCGGGCACGAAGGTGGGGGCGCTCATGAGCCGGAAGCCCGTCATGCCGAGCATGCCGTGCGCGAGGTTGGCGGCGAAGTTGCGCGGCAGGTCGCGCATCACCTGCTCGTTGTAGAGCGCCTCGTCGCTGGCCGAGCCGTCGATCGTCGCGGCGGCGCTGGGGGTGTCGGGCTTGTTCATGGGGTGGTGGCGTGGCGCGAGGCGGTGGCGAAGGTGTGCATGGCGTCGGTGGGCGTGAGGGATGGGCAGTCCAGGAGGTCGGCGACCGCCCGCAGCCATGGCGGCCGCTCGCGGCTGCAGATGGCGATGGGATGGGGCAGGGGGGAATGCCGCGTGGCGAGCCGCGCGAAGTGCGACGCGTACTCGGGCGGCCGTGCATCGGTGGCGAGCTCGGCGATGGCGAAGGGGTCGGGCGGAGCGGGCTGGGTGGTGTCGACCAGCGGGATGTAGGGGGTGGAGGCGCTGCAGGTGCCGGCCATGCCTGGGCCGTCGAGCAGGAGGGCGCCGAGCACGAGTTCGGGTCGGCCGCCGGCGATGAGCAGGGCGATGTAGGCGCCGAGGCCGCGGCCGCAGACGGTGGCGGGGCCGAGGTGTGCGAGGGCGATGTCGACGTCGCCCATGAGGACCTCGCAGCTGTAGCCGCCGCCGGCGGGGATCGAGGATTGTCCGTGGCCGGTGAAGTCGAGGGCGTGGACGGCACCGGGCCAGCCCTCGTGGGTGAAGGCGGGGTGTGCGGCGTGGGACTCGCCCAGGCCGTGCAGCAGCAGCAGGGGGTGGGCGTCGGGCTGCGAGGCGGGGCGCAGCTGGTGCAGGGCCAGGCGGATGCGCCCGTGCGCGAGGAATTCGGTCGTCTGGATCGGCCCGGCATGTCCTGCGGGGCGCGCGCCGCTCCTGGGCGCTGCGATGTCCATGTCGATCGCCATCGAGGGTGATGCGGAAATCATGTTGTCGGTATGTTCCTGGTGGCGGGGGTGCGGCCCGATCGACAAAAACCGTTCGCGAACAAGCACTTGCCACGCCTCTTTTCTCTTTGTGCCTGCTCTGGGTACGGAGAAGTTTGACGGGTACGTTAATTTGTTTGTTCGGTATGGTCATTGGAATGCTAGCACGGCTTCTGAAAGAGCGCTCGGCAAGACTTCAATGACGAAAGTTGCCAATGTACGAGCGCCTTGCTTGTTGGGTCGATGAAAGGCGCTGGCAGCGTTTTGCAGATTCGATCCGGTGACTTTTGGGAATTGTGGTGTGTATTTTTTTCTTCGAATGAAGGTGAAAAACGGCCTATGGCGGTATTGCTGCGCTGCAAAAATCGCCTGATTCATAGGGGGATACCCTGGAAACTGGGCTGAGAGGCTCGATTGGTTTGACCGATTTAGTGGTCTCGGTATGATTCTTTCATCGAGCTTGCCCGTGCTGCCGGATCGGCCCCTGCCGGTTGGCGATGCAGATTGGCTTTCTCGGTACGTTCCCTCCCAAGGGGCCCGCGATGGGGCAGCAACCGGCGATGGGGTGACGCGCTTCGCCGGTGGTTCGAAAGAAGTACAGGAGACAAATGGTGAGCACTGAATCAACGCGGGCCGGTGAACGGCTCCCTGCCGCAAGACGACGGCGCCGGGACGACGGCCCGAGGGCCGCGCCTCGTTCCTCCCGCATCCGACCCGGCGGCAGGTGAGGCCATGCAGACCTACATCCTGAGACGCCTCCTGGCCCTGCTGCCCACGCTGTTCATCGCCAGCGTGATCGTGTTCGTGATCGTCCGCATGGTGCCGGGCGACGTGGTCGACCTGATGCTGAGCCAGAACGACGCCGGCTCCAACAACCTGACCCGCGAGCAGCTGCTCGAGACCCTGGGCCTGGACAAGCCCATGTGGAAGCAGTACGGCATCTGGATCGGCGACCTGACCTTGCGCGGCGACCTCGGTCACTCCCTGTGGCAGGGCGATTCGGTGCTGAGCATGATCGCGACGCGCCTGCCCGTGACCTTCGAGCTGGGCCTGCTGGCCATGGTCATCGCGCTCAGCGTGGCGATCCCGGTGGGCGTGTACTCGGCCGTGAAGCAGGACGCCGCGGGCGACTACATCGCGCGCTCCTTCTCGCTGCTGATGCTGGCGGTGCCCAGCTTCTGGGTCGGCACGATGGTCACGGTCTTCCCCTCGATCTGGTGGGGCTGGTCGCCCGAGATCCACTTCATGCCCTTCCGCGAGGACCCGCTGCAGAACCTCAAGCAGATGCTCATCCCGGCCGTGATCCTGGGCCTGTCGCTGTCGGCCATCACCATGCGCATGACGCGCACCATGATGCTCGAGGTGCTGCGCCAGGACTACATCCGCACCGCGCGCGCCAAGGGCCTCAAGGAAACGCTGATCCTCACCCGCCATGCGGTGCGCAACGGCCTGATCCCGGTGATCACGCTGATCGGCAGCCAGGCGCCGATCCTGATCGGCGGCGCCGTGATCCTCGAGCAGATCTTCGTGCTGCCCGGCATGGGGATGCTGCTGCTCGACGCGGTCAACCAGCGCGACTACCCGGTGGTCACCGGCGTGTTCTTCGTGGTCGGCCTGACCGTGATGTTGATCAACCTGCTGGTCGACCTGAGCTACGGCCTGATCGATCCCAAAGTGAGGCAGCGCTAATGGAAGCCAAGATGCAAGCCCATCCCGCCGCGACGGTGGCGCCCGTCGTGCCCGCCGGTCGCCCCGCGAAGGCGAAGAGAAGCCAGCTGGGCTGGTTCGTGCGCAAGCTGTTCCGCGAGAAGCGCCTGGGCGCGGCCGGTGCGGTGATCGCGCTGGTGTTCCTGTTCTTCGGCCTGTTCGCCAACCTGCTCGCGCCCTACGGCATGAACGAGGTGGACATGGGCGCACGGCTGCAGGCGCCGTCGTGGGGTCATCCCTTCGGCACCGACAACCTCGGCCGCGACCTGCTGTCGCGCTGCATCTACGGGGCGCAGATCTCGGTCGTCATCGGCCTGACGGTGGCGGCGATCTCCACCTTCATCTCGGCGGCCATCGGCATCGTCTCGGGCTACTTCGGCGGCAAGGTCGACATGGTGGTGCAGCGCTTCGTCGACGCCTGGATGAGCTTTCCCGGCCTGATCGTGCTGATCGTGGTGGCCTCGGTGTTCGGCTCGGGCATCACGCAGATCATCGTCACGCTGGGCCTGCTGATCGGCATCGGCGGCTCGCGCATCGTGCGCAGCGCGGTGGTCTCGGTGCGGGAGGACATGTACATCCACGCCGCCAAGTCCATCGGCGCCTCGGCCCCGCGCATCCTCTGGCGCCACGTGCTGCCCAACGTGATCGCGCCGCTGATCGTGCTGTTCACCTCCAGCGTGGGCACGGCCATCCTGGCCGAGTCGGGCCTGTCCTTCCTGGGCCTGGGCGTGCCGCCGCCGTACCCGACCTGGGGCGGGATGCTCTCCGGCAACGGCCGCACCTACATGCTGCAGGGGCCCTGGCTCGCCTTGGCGCCCGGCCTGTGCCTGACCTTGGTCGTCTACGCGATCAACGTGTTCGGCGATGCGCTGCGCGACATGCTCGATCCACGGATGCGCGGCTCGCGCTGAGCCCCCGCACCCCACCCCCAAAAAACCAGAAGGAGACACAGGCAATGAAGATGATCAGGACTTTGCTCGCAGGCCTCACGGGCATGGCGTTGGCCTCGGTGGCCGGTCAGGCGATGGCGCAGGCCGACACGCCGAAGTACGGCGGAACGCTCGATGTGGCCACCACCAGCACCGGCGTCACCACCCTGTCGTGGGACCTGGCCGACTGGCAGGCCACGCTGCAGACCCGCGACACCGGCCAGTTCTACGAGCAACTGTTCTCGGTCGACCTGGGCAAGGCCAAGAGCCGCGGCGGCAAGTACCCCTTCACCATCAGCGGCTGGCAGCCCAGCGACGCGATCCGCGGCGAGCTGGCCGAGAGCTGGCAATGGGTCACGCCGCTGGTGCTGGAGATCAAGCTGCGCAAGGGCGTGAAGTTCCCGGCCAAGGCGGGCGTGATGCCCGAGCGCGAGCTCACCGCCGAAGACGTGGTGTTCAGCTTCAACCGCATGAACACCAGCGCGAAGAAGACCCAGGGCTACTACGACCACATCGACAAGGTCAGCGCCAAGGACAAGGACACGGTGGTCTTCACCTTCAACAAGTTCCTGGCCGACTGGGACTACCGTTTCGGCAACGGCTTCTTCTCGGGCATCGTGCCCAAGGAAGTGGTGGATGCGGGCCCGGGCAACTGGAAGAACGTCAACGGCACCGGCCCCTTCATGCTCGGCAACGTGGCGCAGGGCAACTCGCTGACCTTTGTCAAGAACCCGGTGTACTGGGACAAGGAAACCATCAACGGCACCGCCTACAAGCTGCCCTTCGTCGACAAGCTGGTCCACCGCGTGATCAAGGACGAGGCCACGCAGCAGGCCGCGCTGCGCACCGGCAAGCTCGACATCCTGTCCTCGATCTCCTCCGAGGCGGCCAAGGAACTCAAGAAGACCGCGCCGCAGGTCAAGTGGAACCGCTGGCTCAGCACCTCGGCCGCGCGCGTCGCGCTGCGGGTCGACACCAAGCCCTTCACCGACGTGCGGGTGCGCCGCGCGCTCAACATGGCGGTGAACAAGCAGGAGGTGATCGACAAGTTCTACGGCGGCGAGGCCGAGATGTTCGTGTTCCCGATGCATCCGGAATACGTGGGCTACCACACGCCGCTCAAGGACATGCCGCCCGCGGTGCAGGAGCTGTTCACGTACGACCCGGCCAAGGCCAAGAAGCTGCTAGCCGAGGCCGGCTACCCCAAGGGCTTCGCCTTCAAGATGCAGATCTGCACCTGCAACGCCGAGCAGATGGAGCTGATGCCGCTGGTCGCGGCCTACCTCGAGATGGTGAACGTGAAGATGGAGATCGTGCCGATGGAGTACGGCGCGCACCTGTCGGCCATGACCAGCCACACCAACGGCGCGGGCTACCTGACCACCATCCCCGACGTCAACCCGACCACCTCGCTGCGCATCAACTACGGCAAGGGCCAGGTCTACAACGCGCCGATGTGGGACGACCCCAGGTTCGACGCCCGCGTGGTCGAGGCGCTGGGCGAGCGCGACGAGGCCAAGCGCCAGCAGATCCTGCGCGAGAGCACGGCCTTCATCCTCGAGCAGGCGCCGGCCATCTGGATGCCCGCGCCGTACCGCTACACCGCCTGGTGGCCCTGGGTGCGCAACTACGGCGGCGAGCTCTTCGTCGGCGCGGGGCGCAACGCGCCGATCCATGCCCGGGTCTGGATCGACCAGGACATGAAGAAAAAGATGGGTTTCTGATCCGCACGAGCCCCGACCGCAGCGCCGCCGGCGCTGCGCCAGCCCACGATCGATAAAGGAAGCCACCATGGCCACTCCCGTTCTGCAGGTCAGAAACCTCACCACCCGCTTCAGGACCGAACGCGGCATGGTCACCGCGGTCGACGGCGTCTCGTTCGACGTGAACGCCGGCGAGACGCTGGCCATCGTCGGCGAGTCCGGCTCGGGCAAGAGCGTGACCGCGATGTCCATCCTGCGCCTGATCGCCTCGCCCCCGGGGCGCATCGAGCGCGGCGAGATTTTGTTCGACGGCCAGGACCTGCTCAAGCTCAGCGACGAGGAGATGCGCGCGGTGCGCGGCAACCGCATCGCGATGATCTTCCAGGACTCGATGTCTTCGCTCAACCCGTCGATCACCATCGGCAAGCAGATCGCGGAGCCGATCAACCTGCACCGCAACGCCTCCTGGGCCGAGGCCTACCGCAATGCCCGCGACCTGCTAGGCATGGTGCAGATCCCCGATGCACAGAGCCGGCTGTCGGCCTACCCGCACCAGTTCTCGGGCGGCATGCGCCAGCGCGCCATGATCGCGATGGCGCTGGCCTGCGACCCGCGGCTGATCATCGCGGACGAGCCGACCACCGCGCTCGACGTGACGGTGCAGGCCCAGATTCTCGACCTGCTCAAGCAGCTCACGCGCAAGGCCCAGACCTCGATGATCCTGATCACCCACGACATGGGTGTGGTCGCGCGCTACGCCGACCGGGTGGCCGTGATGTACGGCGGGCGCATCGTGGAGCAGGGCCCGGCGCGCGAGATCTTCAACCGGCCGACCCATCCCTACACCCGCGGCCTCCTGGCCTCGATCCCGCGCATCGACAGCGACACCGACCAGCCGCTGCAGGCCATCGAGGGCATGCCGCCCGACCTGTCGGCGCTGCCCGCGGGCTGCGCCTTCGGCCCGCGCTGCCGGCAGGCCACGGCCGAATGCGCCGCGGCTCGCCCGCCGCTGACGGCCGTCGGCGAATCCCATCTCAAGGCCTGCTTCAACACCTGAAGCACCTGGTCCCGGTTCCAACCCATCCGAAGAAGGCGTTATGGAAGACATCCTGAAAGTCGAAAACCTGCAGATCCACTTTCCCGTGATGAAGGGAGTGGTGTTCAAGAAGCAGGTCGCCACGGTCAAGGCCGTGGACGGCGTGTCGTTCTCGGTCAAGCGCGGCGAGACCTTGGGCGTGGTGGGCGAGAGCGGTTGCGGCAAGTCCACCACCGGGCTGGCGCTGATGCACATGCTCGCCACCACCAGCGGCCGCATCCTGTTCGAAGGGCAGGACGTGACCAGCTTCACGCGCGACCAGGTCAAGCAGTTCCGCCGCCGCGTGCAGATGGTCTACCAGGACCCCTACGGCTCGCTCAACCCGCGCATGAAGGTGCGCGACATCATCGGCGAACCGCTCGAGGTGCACGGCCTGGACAAGGACCGCGAGAAGTACGACCAGCGCATCGCCGAACTGCTGCGCATGGTCGGGCTGCTGCCGGACATGGCCGACCGCTATGCGCACGAGTTCTCGGGCGGGCAGCGCCAGCGCATCGGCATCGCGCGCGCGCTGGCGCTCGAGCCCAGCCTGATCGTCTGCGACGAGCCGGTGTCGGCGCTCGACGTGTCGATCCAGGCCCAGGTGATCAACATCTTCAAGAGCCTGCAGAAGCGCCTGGGCCTGACCTATGTCTTCATCGCCCACGACCTGGCGGTGGTGCGCCACATCAGCGACCGCATCGCCGTGATGTACCTGGGCCGCGTGGTCGAGATCGCCTCGCGCGACGACCTCTACAAGGCACCCAAGCATCCCTACACCCAGGCCCTGCTGTCGGCGGTGCCGGTGGCCGACGTGGACGCCGAGCGCGACAAGGAGCGCATCGTGCTCAAGGGCGAGATCCCGAGCCCGCTGCGCATCCCCTCGGGCTGCCGCTTCCACACCCGCTGCCCGGCCGCGATGGACAAGTGCAAGACGCAGGACCCGGCCATGAGCGAGCACGGCGGCGGCCATGCCGTGGCCTGCCACCTGTACGCGTGAACACCCCCAACGGAGACCCCATGCCTGCCCAGACCTTTCCCGAGTTCAGCACCAACTACCCGCTGCTGCTGACCACCTTCATGAAGCGACCGGTGCGCTACTACCCCGACCAGATCGGCGTGGTCTACCGCAACCACGTCAGCGGCGACTACCAGCGCTTCACCTGGCGCGCCTGGTACGAGCGCGTGTGCCAGCTGGCGCATGCGCTGCAGGGCCGGCTCCAGATCCAGCCGGGCACGCCCGGCGCGCTGGGCGACCGCGTGGGCACCATGGCCTACAACACCCACCGCCACCTCGAGCTCTACTACGCCGTGCCCTGCATCGGTGCCACGCTGCACCCGATCAACATCCGGCTGTCCGAGGACCACATCGTCTACACGATCAACCACGCGCAGGACGCGGTGATCTTCGTCGACGACGTGGTGCTGCCGCTGCTGGAGAACATCTACGAGCGCATCAAGGACACGGTGAAGGTCTTCGTCTACATGTCGGACAAGCCCGGCCTGCCCGAGAGCAAGCTGCCCAACCTGATCGAGTACGAGACGCTGATCGCGGGCGAAGCCAAGACTTTCGACTGGCCCTACCTGGCCGAGGACACCGTCGCCACGCTGTGCTACACGACCGGCACCACCGGCCAGCCCAAGGGCGCGAACTTCACCCACCGCCAGCTCTACCTGATGACGCTGCACGGCATGGCGCGCCAGAGCATCGTCAACACGCCGGGCTTCGTCGCGGTCGAGCGGCTGGGCGAGAACGCGGTGCCCATGCTCAACACGCCGCTGTTCCACATCCACGGCTGGGGCGCGCCCTTCACCACGGTGTTCAGCGCGCAGAAGGTGGTGCTGCCCGGCACCTTCACCGTGCGCGGCTTCTGCGAGCTGGTCGACCGCGAGAAGGTCACCTCGGTGGGCATCGTGCCGACCATCGCGGCCATGCTGCTGGAGTTCAAGGACTTCGACAAGTACGACCTGAGCAGCCTGGTCAACGTGGGCGTGGGCGGCGGCGCGCTGCCGCTGGGCCTGAAGACCAAGCTCGAGAAGGCGATCCCGCATTTCCGCGCGGGCTCGGGCTACGGCATGACCGAGACCGCGCCGGTGTCGATCGGCGCCTTCGTCAAGAAGCACATGGTGCAGTGGCCCAAGGAGGCGATCGACGAGGTGATGGTCAAAACCGGGCTGCCGTCGCTGGGCCTCGAGGTCGAGGTGGTCGACGGCCAGGGCGTGCCCGTGCCGTGGGACAACAAGACCGTGGGCGAGATCGTGATCCGCGGCCCCTGGGTGATGAAGGAATACTACAAGGCGCCCGAGCGCACCGCCGAGGTCTGGTACGACGGCTGGTTCCACACCGGCGACCTGGCCAAGGTCGACGAGGAGGGCTTCGTGATCATCGCCGACCGCCTCAAGGACGTGATCCGCAGCGGCGCCGAGATGGTGCCCACGGTGCTGCTCGAGAACCTGATCGCCATGGCCGATTTCGTGGTCGAGGCGGCGGTGGTCGGCGTGCCCGACCCGGTCTGGGGCGAGGTGCCGATGGCGCTGGTGAGCCTGCGCCCGGGCTCTGACGCGACCGAGAACGACGTGGTCGACTTCCTGGTCACGCACGGCGTCGACACCGGGAAGATCACCAAGTGGATGCTGCCGCGGCTGGTGGCGATCACGCCGGCGATCCCCAAGACCAGTGTCGGCAAGTACAACAAGAAGGCCATCCGGGACAACCTGCAGCAGTTCCTCGCGACCGCCAAGGACACCTCCCGCCAGCCAGCCTAAGCGTTTCATGGCGGGCCGAGAGGTCCGTCCTTTTTCCACTCAGCGATGGTTTTTCAAGGCGCCCCGCGCGGGCGCCGGGGAGGCCTTGCGCCGAATTTCTCTGATCGACGTTTTTTCTCATTCATTGATTGACAGGAGCCAGACATGCGTGAAGCCGTGATCGTTTCGACCGCCCGTACCCCCATCGGCAAGGCCTTTCGGGGTGCGTTCAACAACACCCAGGCGCAGGAGCTCGGCGCGCATGCGATCTCGCATGCGGTCCAGCGCGCCGACATCGACCCCGCCTTGATCGAGGACGTGGTGATGGGCTGCGCGGCCCAGCAGGGCACCAGCGGCGGCAACACCGCGCGCCAGAGCCTGCTGCGCGCGGGCCTGCCGCAGACCGTCGCGGGCATGACCATCGACCGCATGTGCTCCTCGGGCCTGATGGGCATCGCCACCGCCGCCAAGCAGATCGTGGTCGACGGCATGCAGGTGACCGTGGGCGGCGGGCTGGAGTCGATCTCGCTGGTGCAGTCGGGCAAGCCCAACACGCACCGGGCGCGCGACCCTTACCTGCAGGCCAACATCCCGCAGCTCTACATGGCGATGATCGAGACGGCCGAGATCGTGGCCGAGCGCTACGGCATCTCGCGCGAGGAGCAGGACGCCTACGCGGTCGAGTCGCAGGCCCGCACCGCGCAGGCGCAGCGCGAGAAGCGCTTCGACGCCGAGATCGCGCCCATGTCGACGGTGATGACGCTCACCGACAAGGTCTCGGGCGCGGTGTCGGAGAAGCCCATGACCATCTCGGCCGACGAAGGCAACCGCCCCGGCACCACGCTGGAAGACCTGCAGAAGCTCAACCCGGTGTTCAAGGACGGCCAGGTGGTCAAGCAGGGCCGCTTCATCACCGCGGGCAATGCCTCGCAGCTGTCCGACGGCGCCTCGGCCATGGTGCTGATGGAGGCCCAGGAGGCCGAGCGCCGCGGCATGGCGCCGCTGGGCGCCTACCGCGGCATGGCCGTGGCCGGCTGCAACCCCGACGAGATGGGCATCGGGCCGGTGTTCGCGATCCCGAAGCTGCTCAAGCTGCACGGCCTGTCGATCGACGACATCGGCATCTGGGAGCTCAACGAGGCCTTCGCCTGCCAGGTGCTCTATTGCCGCGACAAGCTGGGCATCCCGAACGAGCGGCTCAACGTCTCGGGCGGCTCGATCTCCATCGGCCATCCCTTCGGCATGTCGGGCGCGCGCATGGCAGGCCATGTGCTGATCGAGGGCAAGCGCCGCGGCGCCAAGTACGGCGTGGTGACGATGTGCGTCGGCGGCGGCATGGGCGCGGCCGGGCTGTTCGAGATCTATTGAGCGACCGCATTCCACAGGAGACATCCATGGCGAAGATCAACAACGTGACGAGCTATTCCACCATCGACGGCGTCGGTGTGATCGTGCTCGATTCCCCGCCCGTCAACGCGCTGTCGGCGGCGGTGCGCGACGGCATCCACACCGCGGCGCAGTCGGCGATCGCCGACCCCGCGGTGACGGCGATCGTGCTGCGCTGCGACGGCAGCACCTTCATCGCCGGCGCCGACATCACCGAGTTCGGCAAGCCACCGAGCGGCGTGGGCCTGGCCGAGGTGCTGCGCGTGCTGGAGGATTCCCCCAAGCCGGTGGTGGCCGCGATCCACGGCACGGCGCTGGGCGGCGGGCTCGAGACCGCGCTGGTGTGCCACTACCGGATCGCCGTGCCCAGCGCGCGCATGGGCCTGCCCGAAGTGAACATCGGCCTGCTGCCCGGCGCGGGCGGCACGCAGCGGCTGCCGCGCATCGTCGGGCCCGAGGTGGCGCTGGAGCTGATCACCTCGGGTGCGATGGTCAAGGCCGCCGACGCGCTGCAGAGCGGGCTGATCGACGAGCTCGCGCCGGAAGACGACCTGCAGGGCGCGGCGATCGCGCTGGCCCGGCGCGTGGTGGCCGAGAAGCGGCCGCTGCGCAAGGTGCGCGACCTGAACGAGAAGGTCGAGGCCGCGCGTGCGCGCCCCGAGATCTTCGACGCCTTCCGCCGGACCAACGCGAAGAAGTTTCGCGGCTTCGAGGCGCCCGAGAAGATCGTGCAGTGCATCGAGGCCGCGGTGCGCCTGCCTTTCGAAGAGGGCCTGCAGCTCGAGCGCCGGCTGTTCGCCGAACTGCTCAAGGGCGAGCAGTCGGCCGCGCAGCGCCACTACTTCTTCGCCTCGCGCCAGGCCTGGCAGGTGCCCGGACTGGCGAAGGACGCGGCGATCCTGCCGGTCAGGACGGTGGGCGTGATCGGCGCCGGCACCATGGGCGCGGGCATCGCGATGAACTTCCTCAACGTGGGCATCCCGGTCCACATCGTCGAGACCCGGCAGGAGGCGCTGGACCGCGGCCTGAAGACCATTCGCACCAACTACGAGAACACCGCCAAGAAGGGGCGGCTCAAGGTCGAGGCGATCGAACAGCGCATGGCGCTGGTCAGCGGCTCGCTGGCGCTGGAAGACCTGGCGCAGAGCGACCTGGTGATCGAGGCGGTGTTCGAGAACATGGAGGTGAAGAAGGACATCTTCGGCCGGCTCGACCGCATCGCCAAGCCCGGCGCCATCCTGGCGTCGAACACCTCGGCGCTGGACCTGAACCAGATCGCCTCGGCCACCATGCGGCCCGAATCGGTGATCGGCCTGCACTTCTTCTCGCCGGCCAACGTGATGAAGCTGCTGGAAGTGGTGCGCGGCGACCAGACCTCCGACAGCGTGATCGCCACCTCGATGCAGCTGGCGAAGAAGATCGGCAAGGTGGCGGTGCTGGTGGGCGTGTGCCAGGGCTTCGTCGGCAACCGCATCCTGGCGCAGCGCCAGCGCGAGGCCAACCAGCTGATCCTCGAGGGCGCGATGCCCTGGGCGGTCGACCGCGTGCTCTACGGCTTCGGCTTCCCGATGGGGCCGTTCGCGATGAGCGACCTGGCCGGCCTGGACCTGGGCTGGAACAGGGAGAAGTCCTCGGGCTCGACCCTGCGCGAGGTGCTGTGCGAGATGGACCGGCGCGGCCAGAAGACCGGCGCCGGCTTCTACGACTACGACGAGAAGCGCACGGCCGTGCCGTCGAAGCTGGTCGAGGACGCGATCCGCGCCTTCGCGCAGAAGAAGGGCATCGCCACGCGCGAGATCTCCGACGAGGAGATCCTCGAGCGCTGCATCTACCCGATGGTCAACGAGGGCGCCAAGATCCTGGAGGAGGGCATCGCGATCCGCGCTTCGGACATCGACGTGGTCTGGGTCAACGGCTACGGCTGGCCGGTCTACCGCGGCGGCCCGATGGCCTACGGCGACGCCGTGGGCCTGCCCAAGGTGCTGGCCAAGATGCAGGAGTTCGAGTCCCGCTACGGGCCGCAGTTCAAGCCCTCGAAATTGCTCGAGGAACTGGTGGCCAGCGGCCGCAGGTTCAGTGACCTGAACACCACGAAATAAGTCCACGCAACGTCCGCTTCAGAGACGGCCTTCGGGCCGCCTCCGGGGAAGGCTTTGCCCAATTTTTCAACCAAGGAGTCGATCATGGATCTGGAGTACAAAGAGGAAGACCTTCGTTTTCGCGAAGAAGTGCAGACCTTCTTTCGCGAGAACGTGCCCAAGGAGCTCAGCGACAAGGTGCGCGCGCGCCGCCACCTGCAGCGCGAGGACGCGGTGCGCTGGCACAAGATCCTGGCCAAGAAGGGCTGGATCGCGCCGGGCTGGCCGGTGCAGTACGGCGGCACCGGCTGGAGCGCGATGCAGCGCCACATCTGGGCCGAGGAGTACGCGCTGGCCTATGCGCCGCCCACCCTGTCCTTCGGCCTGAACCTGCTGGCGCCGGTGCTGCTGGGCTTCGCCAGCGAGGAGCAGAAGCAGCACTACCTGCCGCGCATCTACAACGCCGAGGACTGGTGGTGCCAGGGCTACTCGGAGCCGGGCGCGGGCTCGGACCTGGCCTCGCTCAAGACCCGCGCGGTGCGCCAGGGCGACCACTACATCGTCGACGGCCAGAAGACCTGGACCACCCTGGGCCAGCACGCCGACATGATCTTCTGCCTGGTGCGCACCAGCACCGAA
Source organism: Variovorax sp. UMC13 (assembly GCF_014170375.1). GTDB lineage: Bacteria > Pseudomonadota > Gammaproteobacteria > Burkholderiales > Burkholderiaceae_C > Variovorax. The sequence goes on from NZ_LZZW01000018.1 coordinate 120,018, forward strand.
GGCACCAAGCAGTCGGGCATCTCCTTCCTGCTGATCGACATGAAGACGCCGGGCATCACGGTGCGCCCGATCATCACGCTGGACGAGGCGCACGAGGTCAACGAGGTCTTCTTCGACAACGTGAAGGTGCCGGTGGCCAACCTGATCGGCGAGGAGAACAAGGGCTGGACCTACGCCAAGTACCTGCTGGGCCACGAACGCACCGGCATCGCCGCCATCGGCAATTCCAAGCGCGAGCTCAAGGTGCTCAAGCGCCGCGCCACCCAGGCGCAGCGCAACGGAAAGCCGCTGCTGCAGGACCCGCATTTCGCCGCCCGCATCGCCGACGTCGAGATCGAACTGATGGCGCTGGAGATGACCGCGCTGGGCCTGGTGGCCGACGGCGCGAGCAGCAAGATCGGCCCCGAGGCCTCGCTGCTCAAGGTCAAGGGCACCGAGATCTCGCAGGCGATCAGCGAGATGCAGCTCGAGGCCGCCGGCCCGGGCGGGCTGGCCTTCGACCCCGAGTACCTCGACGGCAAGCGCGCGCATGCCATCACCGGCCAGGACGACATCGCGCCGCTGGCCGCGCACTACTTCAACCTGCGAAAGATCACGATCTTCGGTGGCTCCAACGAGGTCCAGCGCAACGTGATTTCCAAAATGATTCTGGGCCTTTAAGGAGACGACCATGGACTTCCGCCTTTCCGAAGAACAGCAGCAGTTTTCCGACTCGCTGCGCCGCTGGATCGAAAAAGACTACGCCTTCGAGGCCCGCCAGAAGATCATCCATTCCGAGACCGGCACCTCCGCCTCGGCCTATGCCGCGCTGGCCGAACTCGGTGCGCTCGCGCTCGCGGTGCCCGAGGACGCGGGCGGCATGGGGGGCAGCTCCGAGGACCTGATGATCGTGATGAAGGAGATCGGCCGCGGCCTGGTGGTCGAGCCCTATTTCGCGACCGTGCTCGCGGCCGAGTTCCTCAAGCTCGGCGGCGCCCACCCGGCGCTGCTGGAGCGCGTGGCCACGGGCGACGTCAAGCTGGCCTGCGCGCTCAACGAGAACGGCGCCGACCACGAGCTGTCCAACATCGGCACGCTCGCGCGCCAGGACGGCGAGGGCTTCGTGCTCGACGGCGCCAAGTGCGCGGTGGTGCACGGCGGCCAGGCCGAGGGCTTCGTGGTGTCGGTGCGCACCGCCGGCGAGAAGCGCGACCAAGCGGGCATCACGCTGCTGTACGTGCCGCGCAATACGCCGGGCCTGACGGTCACCGACTACCGCACCTTCGACGGCCAGCGCGGCGCCGACCTGCGCTTCGAGAAGGTGCGCGTCGCCGCGTCGGATGCCATCGGTCCGGTGGGGCAGGGCTGGGAGACCCTGGAGGCCGTGACCGACTTCGGCGTGGCGCTGCTGTGTGCCGAGGCGGTCGGCGCGATCGAGGCGGCCAACGCGCTCACGCTCGACTACCTCAAGACGCGCAAGCAGTTCGGCGTGCCGATCGGCACCTTCCAGGTGCTGCAGCACCGCATGGCCGACATGTACATCCATCAGGAGCAGGCCCGGTCGATCACGATCCTGGCCGCGGTCAAGGTCCAGACCGCCTCGGCGGCCGAGCGGCGCAAGCTGGTCTCGGCGGCCAAGGTGCGCGTGGGCAAGGCTTTGAAATTCGTCGGCCAACAGGCCGTTCAGATGCACGGCGGAATGGGCATGACCAACGAGATGTCCATCTCACATTACTTCAAGCGGCTGACCGCCATTGAGATGACGCTGGGCAACACCGACTTCCACCGGAGTCGCTTCATCAGTCAGCCCGAGTTCGCGGCGCACTGATTTTTTTCTCGTTGTCACGCGGCTGGGCCAGCGCCCGGGAAGACCGCGAGTGCGGAAGCGCTTGCTGGGCTTTCCGGGGCTGGCCTTTGTCCATTTGTTCGCATCGATTTCAGTCAAGGAATTTCGTGATGAAGAAAATGGTGGTGACTTGGATGGTGTTGGCGGCCTCGGCCGGCGCTGCGCACGCGCAGTCGTCGATCAGGTTCTCCGGCTCCGTCTACGGTGGGTTGGGTCTCAACAGCGGAGGGGATGGCGTGGTGCGCACGGCACTGACCGGCCCCTCGTCCTTCATGTTCAGCGGCCGGGAGGACCTGGGCGGCGGGCTGGCGGCGATCTTCAAGCTCGAGAACGGCTTCAATGCCGACACGGGCACGATGGCCAGCGCGACGAGCTTCTTCGACAAGCAGGCCTTCGTCGGGCTGCAGGGGCCGTGGGGCACGGTGCGCGCGGGCCGGGTCTACACGCCGGCCTTCGCCACGCTGGCGCTGGTGGCCGACCCCAGCGGCACCTACTCGGTGCTGACCAGCACGAACCTGATGGAAAGCCATGGCGTGCGGCTCAACAACGGCGTGATCTACAACACGCCGGGCTTCGACCCCTGGACCTATGCGCGCAGCGGCTTCTACGGCGCGGTGGCGCATTACTTCGGGGAGTCGACCGAGGGCAGTTCGCGCAACAACGCGACCGGCTGGAACGTGGGCTACGGCGAGGGACCGCTGGTGGTTGAGCTGTCGCACCAGGCGACCAACGCCTACACCTCGGTGACGCAGGACGTGGACTCGCGCAGCACCATCGTGGCGGCCAACTACGACTTCGACGTCGCGCGGGCCTACATCGCGTACTCGGAGAACTCGGCGCGCAACGCCGTGGGCGGCATCAGGACCAAGGACAACAACGACCTGCTGCTCGGGGTCTACATCCCGATCGGGGTGTCGGCGGTGACCGTCTCCTACGTGCGCAAGAACGACAAGATGCCGGTCAACAACGATGCGTCGGTGATCGGTGCGACCTACGACTACTTCCTGTCGAAGCGCACCAAGTTCACCGTCGGCTACGCCAAGCTGCACAAGAAGAACCCGGCGAGTCCGCAACGGCTGGCCAACGGCTACACCGGCACGACCGCGGCCAATGGCGGCACCTCGGCGGTGACGCTGGGCATCACGCACCGGTTCTAGAACCGCTCTTCCGCCGGCATTCCGATCCAGGTCTGCCGGCGGTCTTCCGAGCCGGCGTCAGGCCCGCCCGGTCGCGCGGCTCATTCGTTGCATATGCCGTAGAAGAGCGGCTTCAGGTAGAGCGTGAGCGCTTCGCTCTTCTGGGAGCCGGGCACCCATCGGTCCAGCGTCATGGCGCCGTTGATCATCCCGACCACCATCCAGGCCGCGATGGCCTGGTGCGTGGGGCGCAGCGAGCCGTCCATCATGCCGGTGGCCAGGAAGTCCATGACCGTCTGCGTGAGCTGGCGCAGCGGCTGCACCTGGTCGTAGAACTGGCTGAGGTTCGAGAGCTCGGTCCAGGCGGTGATGCGCAGCAAGGGCCCGCGCGGCGAGAAATGGTGGCTGACCAGCGAGCGCGCCAGTGCGGCCAGCTTGTCCCCACCCGTGCCTTCGCCGCTCAGCGCGGCCGCCTGCATGCCCTCGACCACCGCCAGCGTGCGGCTCACGCATTCGGCGAACAGGTCGTCCTTGCTCGGGATGTGGTGATAGAAGGAGCCCTTGGTCACGCTCATGCGCGCCGAGATCCGGTCGATCGACGCGCCGTTGTAGCCCACCTCGTTGACCAGGCCGATCGCCGCCGCGAGGAAGCCGGGGTTCGAGGGCTCGGGCAGGCTGATCGAGGACACGCGCTGGTCCAGCTCGGTCGGCGCCCACACCGTGCCGGGCGCGACCAGGCCGTTGATCAGCACGTCGCACATGTAGGCGGCCACGCGTTCGTAGGAAGAAACGCTGAAGTTGGGCAGCCAGGTGCGGGTCCACAAGGTGGAGGTCAGCAGCAGGTGCGTGCGCGCGTTCAGCGACATCCGGTTCTCGGAGGTGACCGGGCCGGTGGCCAGCAGGCTGCGCACGCGCCGGAACATGTCGCTGTAGCCCGAGAAGATGATCTTGGTGTACGAGGCGTCGAGCTCGCCCACGTCGCGGAAGGACATCATGGCCGGATAGCGGCCCTCGGTGGCGGCGGCGACCCTCTTCCAGCGCTCCATCACGAACCGGGTCACGCGCTCCTCGGGCGTGGCGGCCGTAGCGCACTGGCTGGCGATCGTCGAGATGGTGCTGGTCGTGTGCATCAGGCACTCGAAGACCAGGTCTTCCTTCTTCTTGAAGTAGTAGGTGATGCTGTTGGTGCTCAGCCCCACCTGCGTCGCCACTTCCGCGAGCGTCGTGCCCTTGAGGCCGTTCTCGTCGAACAGCTTGGCCGCGGCATCGAGGATGGCCTCGCGCTTTTGTTTGTAGCGTCCCGTCATGCGGTCGCCGGCTTCAGCGGATGGTGAGTGCATGGTCGCGAGTGGAGGGCGTGGCGGTCGGATGCCGGCTGCTGCGGCGGCGGCGGTGAGGCGGCATTCTAGGGGCGCCGCCGCGGGCCGCCTGGGGAAGGGGATGCGCAGCGATGGCCGGCCTCAGGCATGCGAGGGGTGGCGCGGCGCGGCCGCGTAGGCGCGCCATGCGCCCTGCGGCGCGATGGGCTGGCAGCCCAGCAGGTCCATCACCGCCCGCAGCCAGGGCGGCTGCTCGCGCGTGCAGACCGTGATCGGGTGCGGCAGGTGCGAGCGCTGCGAGGCCAGGTGGGCGAAGTGCGACGCGTACTCGGGCGGCCGTGCATCGGTGGCGAGCTCGGCGATGGCGAAGGGGTCGGGCGGAGCGGGCTGGGTGGTGTCGACCAGCGGGATGTAGGGGGTGGAGGCGCTGCAGGTGCCGGCCATGCCGGGGCCGTCGAGCAGGAGGGCGCCGAGCACGAGCTCGGGTCGACCACCGGCGATGAGCAGGGCGATGTAGGCGCCCAGGCCGCGGCCGCAGACGGTGGCGGGGCCGAGGTGTGCGAGGGCGATGTCGACGTCGCCCATGAGGACCTCGCAGCTGTAGCCGCCGCCGGCGGGGATGGAGGATTGTCCGTGGCCGGTGAAGTCGAGGGCGTGGACGGCACCGGGCCAGCCCTCGTGGGTGAAGGCGGGGTGTGCGGCGTGGGACTCGCCCAGGCCGTGCAGCAGCAGCAGGGGGTGGGCGTCGGGCTGCGTGGCGGGGCGCAGCTGGTGCAGGGCCAGGCGGATGCGACCGTGCGCGAGGAACTCGGTCATGGGCGAAGCAGGAAGTCGGTGACGAGCTCGGCGGTTTCGCGCGGGCGCTCGATGTGGATGAAATGCCCGGTGTCGGGCATCGCGATGCCGCGCGCCGAAGGAGGCAGGTAGGGCGCGAGGTCCTCGAGGTGGCAGTCCCAGCCCATGGGTTCGTCGACCGTGCTGAAGAGCGCCAGCAGCGGCACCGGGAAGCCGGGCAGCCGGTCGGTCATCCAGCGCGAGCGCATGGCACCGAAGCCGCCGGGCCGGATGGCCGGGTCGAGCTTCCAGCGCCAGCCTTCGGCATCGTGCTGCGCGCCCTGCGTGACCAGGTAGCACAGCCATTCATGGCTCAACCGCGGGTTCATGCGCGCGCGGCGGCGCGCGATCTCCTGCAGCGGCGAGGGCTTGCGCGCGGCCGAGCCGGCCGTGTGGCGATGGGCCAGCCAGCTGCTGATGATCTCGGGCGACATGTAGCGCCGCTCGTGCATCGCGGTGTCGGGGTGCGGGCTGCGAAAGGGCATGCCGTCGATGCACGCGAAGCGCGTGAAGCGGTGCGGCAGCGCCTCGATGGCATGGATCAGCAGCGAGCCGCCCTTGCTGTGGCCGATCACCGGCATCGGCTGGCGGGTGATCGAATCGGCCACCGTCAGCAGGTCGCGCTCGTCGGCGACCCAGCCGTAGAGCGCCGCATGCGAGGAGTCGCCATGGCCGCGCTGGTCGTAGGCCACCACGCGGAAGCCGGCGTCGGCGATCAGCGGCGCGAACACGTCGAAGGTGCGCGCGAAGTCGAGCGCGCCATGCACCAGCAGCACCGGGGGGGCGTCGGGCGCCCCCCATTCATAGCAGGCCAGGCTCACGCCGTGGGCGTCGACACGGCGTTGCCGGTCGGGCGCGCGGGCGCCCGGAAAGTCGAAGAAACGTGCGTCCTCCGAGGCCATGGCCGGCGGCGGGGACGGCGGTTCGATCACTGCCGCGGACTGGGTGAAAGAAGGCATGTGTGGGGTTGGTGGTATGGACGACTCTGAGCGAGAGTCTCGCATGAAAATCAAATGAAATTGATGATTGTGAGTGCGGCAATACTCGTAATTTACTCGATGAGTACGATTATTGGTGTTGATGGTATGGAACTATTTGGCATTCTGCAAATGCCATGGCGCGCTCCGCCGCGCATCGGGCGATGCGGCGGGGCGTGTGGGATCAGGGGGCGTGCGCCGACCGGGCGTCGGGAAGCGGCGGGCTGCGCCGTGACCGTTGGCCAGGGGCTGCCACAAGAGGGGGATGGGGCGCTGCCTGGAGAGGCAGGCCGATGGTGGGAGTGCTTCCCTGGGCGGCTTCAGCGGGCCGCCCGGAAATACGGAAGGACGGAAGGGGCGGACTCAGCCCGGTCGAACCTCGAAGTAGGCCTCGTCGGCGCCGCCCAGGTCCCGGAAGCCGGCCATCCTGGCCTTCTCGTAGGCCTTGGGCCAGGCGCTGGCCAGGGCGAGCTCGTCCGCCGACAGTTCGTCGGCGCCCGATTCCGAGGCGTTCATGTAGGCCTTCAGCACCTGGCCGAGGTCCTCGCCCAGGGCTTTCTCCAGGGCGATGCGGAAGCGTTTCTCGGCGGTGGCGATGCCTTCGGGCGGCAGGCCCGGAAATTCCCGGAGCCGGATGGTGGTTTCGATCATGAGGGGTCCTTGGGTTGGAATCGGCGCGCGGCGTCGGCCGCCACGATCTCCACCGGCCCGATGCCGGCGTAGACGAGCTGGCCGCTGTCGCGCTCCACGATGCGCACCCGCTCGCCCCGGGTGCTCAGCACGTAGCATTCCGGCGCCAGGTCGAGCCGGATCTCCTCGGTCAGGGCCGGTCCGAGCCAGGACGGCAGCCGCAGCAGGGTGAGGTGGGGGCGATCGGTCATGCAGTGACAATGAATTGTGAAATTGACTGTATGAATATACAGCTTTTCGCTAAACTCACGCCATGAATTCCATACCCGAAACCGAATGGATCGCGGCCTGCGCGCACCGGCTGCAGCGGCACTGGCGAAGCGTCGATCCCCTGGAACTGGAGGCGCTGGCCGCCGAGCTCGCGCACGACGAACGCCTGCGCGCGATGCTGCCGACCCTGGCGGCCGGCGAGTGGTTGAAGCCGATCGAGCAGGCCTGAGGGCGGGGTGCCGATGGCGCGCCGGCCGCGAGCCTCCCGGCGCGACGCCCAGTCCGCTCAGGCCACGGCGAACTTCTCGTCGCGCCACTTGAACGCGGCCTTGAGCCCGCGCTCCTGCGCGATGCCGAAGAACTCGCGCTTCTCCTGCGAATCGAGCAGGTGGATCAGCGCGAACATCTCCGCGCCGTAGTCGATGGTCGACTGGAAGCCGCGCATCTCGTAGCTGCGGTTGAGCGTCTGCTTGTTCATCTGCATCGCATCGGGCGCGATCATCGAGAACCGCAGCGCCAGCTTCTGCGCCTCTTCCAGCAGCGTGGCCGCGGGCACCACGCGCGTCGCCAGGCCGGCCTCGCGCGCCTCGTGCGCGCCGATGCGGTCGCCCGTGAGCATCAGTTCCTTGGTCTTCTTCATGCCCACGATCCACGGCATGATCATCAGCGGCGGGGCCGACTGGAACTGGATCTCGGGTTCGCCGAACTGCGCATCGTCGGCCGCGAGCGTGATGTCGCAGGCCATCGACAGTTCGCAGCCGCCGCCCAGGCAGAAGCCGTTGACCGCCGCGATCACCGGCAGGCGGGAGCGCCAGATGCGCAGGAAGGTGTCGTTGCCCATGCGCGCATGCTCGCGCCAGTCCTGGACCGTGGTGAACGGCTTCTCGCGCGGGCTCAGGTCGAAGCCTGAACTGAAGGCGCGACCCTCGCCGGTAATGACCAGCGCGCGGATCTCCGGGTTCTGTTCGAGCGCGTCCAGCGCATGCTGCATCTCGAGCAGCAGATCGTCGCCCAGCGCGTTCATCTTGTCGGGCAGCGCCATCGTGAGGGTCGCGACCCAGCGGTCGATGTCGAGCCGGATGCAGCGGTAGGCGTGGGTGGTTTCGGAGGTCGGGAGGCTCATGGTTCTGGCTTTCAAGGTTGGCAGGGAACGATCAGCGCGTCGAGCGCGCAAGCGCCTTGCCCCTCGCGGAGCACGGCAACGGGGTTGAGTTCGATGGCTTCGATGACGTCGGCATAGGCCCGCGCGATCTCGCTCACGCGCACGACCATGGCCTCCAGCGCGGCCCGGTCCGCAGGCGGGGCGCCGCGGTAGCCGGCCAGCAGCCTGCTGGCGCGCGTGCGGTCGACCTGTTGGCTGGCCTGGGCGGCGCTCACAGGGGCGAGCGCGAAGGCGCTGTCGTTCATCAGCTCGACCAGCACGCCGCCGGCACCGACGACGATGCCCGGCCCGAAGGGGCGGTGCTGCGCCGAGCCGACGATGATCTCGATGCCGCCGCGCACCATCTCCTGCACCACGACGCCGTCGATCTGCGCGTCGGGCCGGTGCCGGCGCACGCTGTCGAGCATGCGGTCGAAGGCCTGTGCCACGGCCGCCGCGCTGTCCAGCGACAGCGCCACGCCGCCCACGTCGCTCTTGTGCGCGATGTCAGGCGAGTCGACCTTGAGCACCACCGGAAAACCGATCGCCTCAGCCGCGCGCACCGCGGCCTCGGCGGTGGCCGCGCTCGTTTCTCCGGTGGTTCGGACGCCGTGCTCTCGAAGGAAGCGCTTGGCTTCGCTTTCCGACAAGGGTGTTCCCTTGGCCAGGCGCGCATGCCAGGCGGGTTGCGCGTCGACGCCGGGGGCCAGCGCCGCGGGCGCGGGCGTCCAGCGGTGCCATTCGAGGTAGGCGCGGATCGCGACCAGCGCCGGGCGCGCACCCTGCAGCACCGGCACCGGCGTGCCCTGCAGCGGCGCGATGGTCACGGGGTGCAGCGGGCCGGCCACGTTGCTGTAGAAGACCACGGGCTTGGCGGTGCTGCGGTCGATCTCCGCGGTCGACTGCGCGAGCTTGCCGTAGCCGTGCGCCGCGCCGTCGCTCAGGCCGGCCGGGCAGTCCTGCGACACGGCCACCAGCCCGATCGCCGGGTCGTCGAGCAGCGCGCGCATGGCGTGCCGGTAGACCTGCGGATCGGACAGCGCGGCGCTCGTGGCGTCCAGCGGGTTGGCCGGCGTGGCGAAGGCGGGCAGGATCTGCGTCAGGGCCGTCTTGGTGGTCACGCCCAGCGGCGGCAGCTGCAGCCCCAATTCCTGCCCGAGGTCGCAGGTCAGCGCGACCTCGCCGCCGCTGATGTTGATCACGGCGAGGCCGTCGTTGGCGGGCGGCTTGCGCAGCGTGTCGAACAGCACGCAGGCTTCGACCAGTTCGTCGAGGTCGTCGACCACCACGATGCCGGCCTGCCGGAAGAACGCGCTGGCCGCCGTGTGCGAACTCGCGAGCGAGCCCGTGTGCGCGGCCGAGGCTGCCGCCCCCATGGCGGTGCGGCCGACCTTGAGCGCCACCACGGGCTTGCCGGCCGCGCGCATGCGCGCGACGGCCGCGGCCAGCCGGTCGGGCCGGCGCACGGTCTCGAGGAACAGGCAGGCCAGGCGTGTGCCCGGGTCCTGGGCGAAGTGCTCGAGGTAGTCCTCCGCATCGAGTCCCACGCTGTTGCCCATCGAAACCACCTGGTTCAACCCGAAGCGACCGGTGCCGCTGAGCGCGATGCAGGCCGAACCGGAGTGCGCGGCGATCGATACGCCGCCGCGCGGCGCATCGACGGCCAGCGGCGCGCTGTAGAGCGCGAAGCGGCGGTGCAGGTTGCGCACGCCCAGCACGTTGGGGCCGCAGACCTTCATGCCGCTGCGGTCGCAGAAATCGGCCAGCGCGCGCTGCAGCCGTTCGCCTTGCGCGCCGGTCTCGGCAAAGCCGCTGGCGAACACCACCGCGGCCTTGGTGCCGCGCGCGGCCGCCTGTTCGAGCACCGGCAGCACCTTGTCCGCGCCGAGCGCGATGGCCACGCATTCGGGGGCCTCGGGCAAGGCATCGAGCGTGGCATGGCAGGCCAGCCCCGCGAGCTGCGCTTCGCTCGGGTGGATGGGGTAGATGCGGCCTTCGTAGCCGCCGCGCAGCAGGTTGTCGAGCACGCGTTGTCCCAGCGCGCCGGCGCGCGGCGAGGCGCCGACGATGGCGACGGAGGACGGGTCCAGCAATGCGTTGAGCGTCATGGGGCGCTCCCCCCCGTCGTTCGCGTTGACGCTTTCGCGCACACGGCGGTGCGCCGGTGTCGGGGGTGTCTGCTCGGCAGGATGGCCTTTGGCACGGTGATCTCCTTCGTTCGTTCGCGGGACATCCGCGGCAGAGGGAAATCTAGAAGCCGTGACCGGCATCGGCAAGCATCGATTTATCGCCTGTGCGTTCTCGTTGCGAGAACGCGAGGCGGCGTGACGTCAGTCCGGCGCGCTGCCCGGTTCGAGCACCTCGGCGATGCGCGCGAGCATGGTGGTGCTCGCCGCCGACAGCGTGCGGCCGCGCCGCGTGCAGCAGGCGAGCAGCTGCGGCGCGATGTTGCCGTCGCGCAGCGGCAGGTACACCACGGGCGACGACCGGGTGTTCGACGCGAACACCTGCTGCGTGAGGATCGCGATGCCGATGCCCGACTCCGCCGCCGAACGCATCACCTCGTAGGAGTTGGTGGTGAGCGCGACCTGGGGGGCGAGCCCGGCCTGCGCGAACATCTTGTCCAGCGTCGCGCGCAACGCCAGCGACGCGTCGGGCATGACCAGCTCGTACGGCGCGCAGTCGCGCAGGCGCAGCGCACGGCGCGTGGCCAGCGGGTGGTTGCGCCGCACCATCGCGCAGACGCCGACGTTGAGCCGTGCCGCGAGCGTCAGGCTCTCGTGCGGCGGCGGATTGAAGGCCAGGGCGAAGTCGATCTCGTCGGCCAGCACCATCTCGACCAGGCGCGGCGAGTGGGCGGTGGCGACGTGGTACTGGATGCCCGGATGGTCGCGCCGGAACTGCGTGAGCAGCCCTGGCAGCACTTCGCGCCAGATGCCTTCGTTGGCGCCGAAGTTCACCGTGCCGCGCCGCAGGCCCTGCAGCGCGTCGATCTCGCTGCCGGCGGCGCCGAGTTCGGTCATGGCCCGCTTGAGGCGATAAAGCAGGATCTCGCCCGCGGCCGTGAGCCGCAGGCCCTCGCGCCCGCGGCCTCGCTCGAACAGCGGCGAGCCCATCTCTTCCTCGAGGTGCTTGACGTGCCGGTTGATGGCCGACGCGGCCACGTGCACCTGCGCCGAGGCCTTGCGGAAGGACCCGGCCTTGGCCACCTCGAAGAAGTAGCGCAGCGAGAGCGGATGCTTGAGCGGGACGAAGGATTCGCGTGTCATGGGCGCCTTGGATCGGGGTGGAGGACGGTGACGAAACGCCGGCATCGTAGTGCTGTTTGCGTTCTCGGTGCGAGAACGCAAATGTGCGGAATCGGTGATTGCCGAGATACGGGCCGGGGTCTAGATTTCGTGACGCCCCAGAAGCGCCTCGAAAGGAGCAATCGTGAACATGCAGACTTTTTCCCCTCGCCGCCGGCATGTGGTGGGCGCCATCGCGCTGGCCCCCCTTGCCGCCATGGCGCAAAAATCCGGCTGGCCCGACCGGCCGGTGCGGCTCATCGTCGGCTGGCCTCCCGGCGGCAGCGCCGACGTGGTGGCGCGGCTGCTGGCCGAGCCGCTGGGGCGCCGCCTCGGCCAGCCCGTCATCGTGGAGAACCGCGCCGGCGCCAGCGGCCGGATCGGCGCGCAGCAGGTCGCGCGCTCGGAACCGGACGGCTACACGGTCCTGTTCGGCGCGCCGTCGGAACTGACCATCGCGGCGGCCACGGTGCTGTCGCTGCCCTACGACCCCTTCAAGGACCTGCAGCCGGTCACCCAGGTCGTGTCGGGCGCGTTCATGCTGGTGGCCCAGGCGAACTTCCCGGCAGCCTCGGTCGGCGAGCTCGTCAGCTATGCGAAGTCGAATCCCGGCAAGCTCAACTACGCCTCCTACGGCAACAACACCACCAACCACATCTACGGCGCGCAGTTCTGTGCCGCCGCGGGCATCCAGGCCACGCACGTGCCCTACAAGGGCGGTGCGCCGGCCTGGAACGACATGATGGCCGGGCAGGTGCAGTTCATGTTCGACAACGCGGCGGTGCTGATGCCGCTGGTGCGCGCGGGCCGGATGAAGGCGCTGGCGGTGCTGTCGCCCGAGCGCATCCGCCTGTCGCCCGGCACGCCGACCATGGCCGAAGCAGGCTATGCGGAGATCGGCATGCGGTCGTGGCTGGGGCTGCTGGTGCCCGCGAAGACCTCGCCGGCCATCGTCAAACTGTTGCACGACGAGGTGGCGGCCGTGCTCGCGGCGCCCGAGTTCGCGGCCCAGCTCGAGGATCGCGGCATGCCGGCCCACGGCAGCACGCCGGCCGAATTCGCGCAGGTGCTCCGTTCGGAGACCGCCACGCTGAAGGCGCTGGTGCACAAGCTCGGGCTCAAGCTCGAATGAGCCGTCTTCTGCACGGCCCGAAGGGGGCGCGGTGAACGGCGCCGAGGCCTTGCTGCGCACGTTGTGCGCGGCGGGGGTCGACAGCTGCTTCTCGAACCCGGGCACCAGCGAGATGCACTTCGTGGCGGCCATGGACCGGGTGGCCGGCATGCGCGGCATCCCGGTGCTGGCCGAGGGCGTGGCGACGGGCGCCGCGGACGGCTACGGGCGCATGGCGCGCAAGCCGGCCGCGACCCTGCTGCACTGCGGGCCGGGGCTGGCCAACGGCATCGCGAACCTGCACAACGCCCGCCGTGCTCGCTCGCCGGTGCTCAACCTGATCGGCGACCTGTCGCACACGCATCGGCCGGCCGATCCGCCGCTGGCCTCCGACATCGAAAGCCTGGCGCGCGTCGTCTCCTCGTGGACCCGCGTGGCGCGCGACGTGCATGCGGTGGCGGGCGACGGCGCGGCGGCGGTGGCCGCGGCCATGGGCGCAGGCAAGGGCATCGCGAGCCTGGTCCTGCCCTCGGATGTCTGCTGGACCGAAGGCGCGCAGCCAGCCGTCCCGCAGGTCGCGGCGCCTGCCTCCGCGGTGCCGTCATCGGCCATCGCACGGGCCGTGGAGTGGACCGCGCTCGGCGCGCAGACCGTGCTGCTGCTCGGCGGCGAGGCCCTGTACGGGGAGGGGCTGGCGTTCGCAGGGGCCATCGCGCGGCGCACCGGCGCGCGGCTGATGGCGGAAAGCGCCATCGCCCGCATCGAACGCGGACGCGGCAGGCCCGCGGTGGCGCGCGTGCCCTATGCCCCTGCAGCGGCCATCGAGGCGATGGCGAGCGTCGGCAAGCTGCTGCTGGTCGGCGCGCGCCGGCCGGTGTTCTCGTTCGCGGGCCCCGACGGCCGGTCGCGGCCCGAGCGGACGGACCTCGAGGTCGCCGTGCTGGCCCACGCGGAGGAGGACATTCCCGATGCGCTGGCACGCCTGGCCGCCGCGCTGGGCTGCGCGCCATCGCCGCCGCATGCGGTGTCGGTCGAGCGGGTTCCGCCCGCCACGGGCGCGGTGACGCCGGCGTCCTTCGTCCAGTCGCTGGCGGCGCTGCTCCCCGAAGCCGCCATCGTGGTCGACGAGAGCGTGAGCTTCGGGCGCGATCTCTTTCCGCACATGGGCGGCGCGGCCCCGCACGACTGGCTGCAACTGACCGGCGGCGCCATCGGATCGGGCATGCCCATGGCCACCGGTGCCGCGGTGGCCTGTCCGGGGCGTCGGGTCGTGAACCTGCAGGCCGACGGCTCGGCGCTCTACACCGTGCAGTCCTTGTGGACGCAGGCGCGAGAAGGGCTGGACGTGACGACGGTGATCCTCTCGAACCGGCGCTACGCGATCCTGTTCGACGAGATGCGCCGCGTCGGCGCCGCCGCATCGCGCACCGCCAGCGACCTGCTGAGCCTCGAGCGGCCGGAGATCGACTGGCTTCGCATGGCCCGGGCCTTCGGCGTGGAGGCCGAGCGCGCGGACACCATGGCGGCCTTCAACGCCGCCTTCGGTCGTTCGCTGCGTGCCCGCGGGCCGAGGCTGATCGAGCTGGTGCTGTAGGCGCGCGTTCTACGCGGCGCGGCGCTTCGCCGCCGGTTCGATCCGGTAGGCGCAGCGCCGCGCGCCCGCGAGGATGTGTTCGACGCGGCTGACGCTCACATCGGTGCCCAGCACGTCCTCGAAGAGTTGCAGTTCACTGCGGCAGAAGCCGGTGCAGGCCTGTGCCGCGGTGCAGATCGGGCAGTGGTTCTCGATGAACAGGAAGCCGTCGCCCTCGGGCTGGAACTCGGCCATGTAGCCTTCGCGGCTGCGGATCTCGGCAAGGCGTTCGAGCCGTGCCGCGAGGCTGCGCGCGCCGCGCATGGCGGCCGTGTAGTCGGCGCGCATGACCTGCTCGCGTTCGCCGATCAGTTGGTTCATGCCCTGCGGGCCGAAGACCTTGATCACGGCGCTGATCATCTGCACCGTCATCTCGGCGTGGGTGTCGGGAAAGCGCTGGTGGCCTGCACCGGTGAGCCGCCAGATCTGCGTGGGCCGGCCACGGCCACTGGGTCGGCTTTCGGCGTCGACCAGGCCCTCGGCCTCCAGCTTGGCCATCTGCTGGCGCACCGCTTCCACCGTGACGCCCAGGATCTTGGCGATGTCGGGAATGCCGAGCGCGCCGCGGGTCTTGAGCGTGGTGAGGATGCGGTCGGCCGGCTGGTGCGGCGTCCAGGCGGGCTTGGCATCTGGGGCGGACATGGCGAGTTTTATCGTGGAGGACAACAGCACCATTGTCAGGTGCCGGGACCACCCTTTCGATCCGGAGGTGCTTGCCAGCCGCCGCCCAGCGCCTTGTAGAGCGCGACCAGGCTGGTGTACGAAGCGGTCTCGGCCTCGGCCACGGCGTCCTGCGCGCGCAGCAGGGTGCGCTGTGCATCGAGCACGCTCAGGTAGGGCGCCGCGCCTTCGCGGTAGCGCACCTCGGCCAGTTCGGCGGCGCGGCCGCTGCGCGCCGAGGCTTCGGCCAGCCGCCGCAGGCGCAGCTGGTTCTGGCCATAGCCGGTGAGTGCGCCTTCCACGTCCTCGATGGCGCGCAGCACGGTCTGTTCGTAGCGCGCGCGTTCGCCCTCGGCACGGGCCTCGGCGCCGCGCACGCGGGCCTTCACCGAGCCCAGCCGCAAGGCGGGCCAGCGCACGCCGGGCGTGACGCTGAAGGCGCGGCTCGACGCGCTGCCCAGGTCGGCACCGCGCAGCGCCACAAAACCGAGGAAGCCGCCGATGTCGAAACGCGGGTACAGCTCGGCCGTGGCGGCGCCCACGTCGGCCGTGCTGGCCGCCAGGCCACGCTCGGCACGCAGCACGTCGGGCCGGCGACGCAGCAGGTCGCCGAGATCGCCGATGGGCAGGCGCTTGTCGAGCATGTGCAGCTGTTGCGGCTGCAGCATGGGCTCCAGCTCGGCCGGGCGCAGGCCGGCCAGCACGGCCACGCGGTAGGCCGCGATGCGGCGCATGGCCTCGAGTGCCGGCAACTGGCTTTCGGTGCTCGCGAGGTTGGCCTGCGCGCTGGCCAGATCGCCTTCGAGGCCGCGGCCGGTCTGCACCTGCGCCTCGGTCACGCGCAGGCTGTTGCGCAGGCTGTCGAGCGTGCGGCGGGTCACGGCGATGCGCTGCTCGGCACCGCGCATCTCGTAGTAGCTGCGGGCCAGTTCGGCCACGGCCACGATGCGCACCTGTTCGAGGTCGGCCGCTGAGGCCTGTGCGCGCGCCGTGGCCGCTTCGTCGAGTCGCTGCAGGCGTCCGAACAGGTCGATTTCCCACGCGGCATCGAAGCCCGCGCGGCTGCTCTGCGCCAGCGTGCGCGCATCGGCGGGCATGCCGTTGCCCTGCGCGATGCCGCGGGTCTTGCTGGCGTCCATCGTGACGGCAGGCAGGCGGTCGAGCTCGGCCTCGGCCTGCGTGGCGCGCGCTTCCTGCAGGCGGGCCTGCGCGATGCGGATGTCGTGGTTCTTGCCGAGGGCCCGCTCGATCAGCGCATCGAGCTGCGCATCGTCGAGCTGGCGCCACCAGTCGCGCTGCACCGCGTCGCTGCCGAACAGCGAGCGCTCGGGCGCCGAGATCGTGACCGGTGCGTCCGCGGGCGCGGTGTACCGGGGCCCCACGGCGCAACCGGCCAACAAGAGCGCGCCGAGTCCCCAGGCCGCGGCAGGAAGTAGAAGTCCGTTCATCGTCATGCTCCCTGGACCAGTGCGTCGAGTTCGGCGGCGCGCGGCGAGCGGCCCACCGTGCGGTGGTCGCGTGCCAGCAGCGTGTACATGGTGGGCAGCACGAACAGCGTGAACAGCGTGCCCACCAGCATACCGACCACGATCACCAAGCCGATGCTGAAGCGGCTGGCGGCACCCGCGCCGCTGGCGAACAGCAGGGGCACCAGGCCCATCACCATCGCGGCGGTGGTCATCAGGATCGGGCGCAGCCGGATGCGCGCGGCCTGCTCGATGGCGGGCCGGCGGTCCAGGTTGTCGCGCGCCTGGATCTCGTTGGCGAACTCCACCATCAGGATGCCGTGCTTGCTGATCAGTCCGATCAGCGTCACCAGCCCGATCTGCGTGTAGATGTTGACGGTGGCGAAACCCATGGCCAGCGGCACCAGCGCGCCGCAGATCGACATCGGCACGCTGACCAGGATGATCAGCGGGTCGCGCAGGCTCTCGTACTGCGCCGCCAGCACCAGGTAGATCACCACGATCGCGAACACGAAGGCCATCACCAGTGCCGAGCCCTCCTGCGAGAACTGGCGCGCATCCGACTGCCAGTCGTAGCTGAAGCCGGCCGGCAGCTTCTTCGCCTCGTCGCTCAGGAAGGCGACCGCGTCGCCCATGGTCACGCCCGGCATCGGAATCGCCTGGAAGGTCGCGGCATTGAGCTGGTTGAACTGCGTGAGCTGGTTGGGCCCGACGCTGGTCGACAGCTGCACCAGGTTGGCCAGCGGCACCGGCTGGCCGCTGGCGCTCTTCACGAAGTAGCGCGACAGCGCTTCGGCCGACAGGCGCTGGTCGCGCGGCGACTGCGGAATCACGTCGTATGAACGGCCGTCCATGCCGAAGCGGTTGACGTAGTTCTCGCCCACCAGCACCGCCAGCGTGTCGCCGATGGCCTTCATGGTCACGCCCATGCTGT
The DNA here is from genome assembly GCF_014170375.1 of Variovorax sp. UMC13. Lineage (GTDB taxonomy): Bacteria > Pseudomonadota > Gammaproteobacteria > Burkholderiales > Burkholderiaceae_C > Variovorax. Next base: position 137,241 of record NZ_LZZW01000018.1, read on the forward strand.
TGGCCTTGGCGCGGTCCACGCGCACTTCGGTCACCGGGTTGTTGAACTCCAGGTCGCTGTCGAGCACGGCGAACCTGCCGCTCTCGCGCGCCGCCTTCTTCAGCGCCTCCATCGCCTCGAACACCGTGCGGTGGTCGCCCGCGCTGCGGATCACCATCTGCACCGGCAGGCCGCCGGTCGAGCCCGGCAGCGAGGGCAACTGGAAGGCGAAGACGCTGCTGCCCTCGACCTCGTTCATGCCGCCCTGCACCTCGGCCTGGATCTGTTCGGCGCTGCGCTGGCGGTCCTTCCAGTCGGACAGCTGCACGCCGCCGATGCTGTTCGATACGCCGTCCGAACCGTTGACGAGCCAGCGGCCGGTGTTCTCGGGCAGGGCGGCCAGCACCTCGTCCCACTTCTTGCCGAACTTTTCGACGTAGTCGATGTTGGCGTGCTGCGGCGACTTGATGACGGTCATCACCATCGCCTGGTCCTCGCCGGGCGCCAACTCGCGCTGCGCCGCGTTGTAGAGAAAGGGCAGGCTGAGCAGCACCGCGGCCGCCAGCAGGCCTGTCACCCAGCGATGGTGCAGCGACACGTCGAGCAGCCGGCCATAGCCCGCGGACAGCCGGTGGAAGAAGGCTTCGGCATGGCGCGCCATGCGGCCCGCGCCCGTGTCCTGCGGCAGCAGGAAGGAGGCCATCACCGGCGACAGCGTGAGCGCGATCACGCCCGACACCACCACCGCGCCCGCCAGCGTGAAGGCGAACTCCTTGAACAGCGAGCCCGTGAGGCCGCCCATCAGGCCGATGGGCGCGTACACCGCGGCCAGCGTGAGCGTCATCGCGATCACAGGGCCGGCCACTTCGCGCGCGCCGATCAGCGCCGCCTGCACCCGCGACCTGCCTTCCTCCATGTGGCGGTGCACGTTCTCCACCACCACGATGGCGTCGTCGACCACCAGCCCGATGGCCAGCACCATCGCCAGCAGGGTCAGCAGGTTGAGGCTGAAGCCGAACAGCAGCATCAGCGCGGCCGCGCCCAGCATCGACAGCGGAATCGTCACCACCGGGATCAGCACCGCACGCATCGAGCCCAGGCACAGGAAGATCACCAGCACCACGATGGCCACCGCCTCGAGCAGCGTCTTCTGCACCTCGTCAATGGAGGCCTCGATGAAGCGCGCCAGCTCGAAGGGCAGCTGCACCTCGACACCGGGCGGCAGGTTCTGCTTGACCGCGGGCAGCAGCTCGCGGATGCGCTTGACGATCACCAGCGGGTTGCCGTCGGGCGCCGCGTGCAGGCCCAGATAGATGGCCTTCTCACCATCCATCGTCGCGCTGCTGTCGACGCTGGCCGCGCCCAGCTCCACCGTGGCCACGTCGCCCAGGCGCACGATCGCCTCGCCGTCGCGCTTGACCACCATGTCGCGGAACTCGGCCACGTTCATCAGGTCGGTGTTGACGCGGATGTTCGACACCACGTACAGCCCTTTGACCTGTCCCGGCGCGGCCTGCACGTTGTTCTGCCGCAGCGCGTCGGCCAGCTCGCCGGCCGAGATGCCGCGCGCAGCCAGGCGGTGGGGATCGAGCCACACGCGCATCGCCAGCGTCTGGCCGCCCGACACGGCCACGCTCGACACCCCGGGAATGGACGCGAACTGCGGCTGCACCACGCGCGAGAGGTAGTCGGTGAGCGCCGGGATCGGCATCGTCTTGCTGGAGAAGCCGACGTAGGCCACCGCGGTGGCCTCGCCCGAGGACTTGAGGATCACCGGGTCGAAGGCCTCGGCCGGCAGCCGGTACTTGACCCGGCTGACCTGCGCCATGGCCTGCGTCAGCGCCTGGTTGGCATCGGCGTTGAGCTTCATGCGCACGCTGACCACGCTGCGGCCCAGGGTGGACGTCGAGGACAGGTAGTCGACGTTCTCGATGGTCGCCACCGCCTGCGCGATGGGCTGCGTGACGAAGCCCTGCATCAGCTCCGGCGAGGCGCCCGGGTACTGCGTGGTGATGGTGAGGGTGGTGCTTTCGGTCAGCGGGTACTGGCGCACCGGCAGCTCGCCCAGCGCGCGGGCGCCCAGCAGCAGGATCAGCGTGCTCACCACCAGCGCCAGCACGGGCCGGCGCACGAACAGGTCGGTGAACTTCATGGCCTGGGCTCCTGCAGTGCGAGCGTGTCCTTCTCGGCCGGCGCCACGGCGGCGCCGCTGTACAGGCGCAACTGGCCCGAGGTGACGACCTGCTCGCCGGCCTCCAGGCCCTGCTCGATGACGACTCGGCCGTCCTGCCGGTCGCCGGCCTTGACGAACACCTGCTGCGCGGTGAAGCCGCCCTTGTCGTCGGGGCGCACCAAGAAGACCGCGTCGCCGTGCGTGCTGTAGGTGAGGGCGGTCTCGGGCACGGTGATGGCATCGGCCCTTGCCGGCAAGGCCACCTTGCCATTGACGAACATGCCCGGCCTGAGCGCGCCGTCGGCGTTGTCGACGGTGGCCTGCAGGCGCACGGTGCGGGTGTCGGTGCCGATCTGCGGCTCGATGGCGCTGAGCCGGCCCTGGAACACGCGGCCCGGGTAGGCATCGACCGAGAGCGCCACCGGCTGGTGGCGGTGCAGCGCAGGCAGCGCGGTCTCGGGCAGCGTGAGGTTGGCGAACAGCGTGCGCGCATCGGTGAGCGATACCAGCGCATCGCCGGCGCGCACGAACTGCCCGAGGTGCACGCGGCGGATGCCAAGCACGCCGTCGAACGGCGCCTTGACCTGCTTCTGATCGCGCATCGCCTGCGCGCGCTTGAGCTCGCCGCCGGCCTGGTCGAAGGCGGCCTGCGCCTGTTCGAGCTGTTCCTGCGTGGCCGCCTGCTGCGGCAACAGGCGGCGCGTGCGCTCGAGCAGGGCGAGGGCATTGGCCCGCTGCGCGCCCAGGCGCTCCAGGTCGCCCTGCTCGGGCGCATCGTTGAGTTGGACCAGCAACTGACCCGCGCGCACCTCGCCGCCGGGCACGAACAGGATTCTGGCAACCCGCCCGTCCACCTCGGCCGGCACCTCGACCTGGGACCGGGCCTCGAGCGTGCCGATGCCGCCGAGCATGCGCGCCAGCTCGGTCCTCTGCGCGACGGCCACCGCCACCTTGGCGGGCGGCATGTCAGCCCCCTGCGCATGCGCCGGCTTGAGCCTGGCGACGAGCCCATAGCCGCTACCCACCAGCAGCACCGCGAGGCCAGCCCCCAGCCAGGCCCTTGAACGTGTCTTCATGATCTGTCCATATTAATCAAAGAAAGTTCTTTGATTATTGGCGATGGCAGCCGGACATGTCGAGCCATGGGGGGCAATGGCCCGGATGGATTCAGGCTATCGAAGCCTGTCCCTCGCAACGACATGCGCCGTCAGCGGCACCAGGCAGACCAGCGCCGCGACCAGCCAGAAGGCCGTCTGCAGGCCGAGCGCGTGGGCGACGAAGCCGATGCCGGCCGGGCCCACCAGGATGCCGGCATAGCCCGCAGTGGTGATGGCGCCGATGGCCAGGGCCGCGGGCATGGCGGTCTGCGCGCCGGCCTTGCGGAACAGCACCGGCACGATGTTGGATGCGCCCAGCCCGACGAGCAGGAAGCCCGCCATCCGGACCCACGCGATCGGTGCCGCCAGCAGCACGGCGAAACCGGCGACGGCCAGCAGGCCACCCCAGAGCAGGGTGTTCCGGTCGCCCACCCTGGCCGTGACCCTGTCGCCCGCGAGCCTGCCGGCGGTCATCGCGATGGCGAACAGCATGTAGCCCACGCCCGCCAGGCTGGGGCTCGCGAGGCCGGCGTCCGTGAGGAGGAGGGCGCTCCAGTCCAGCGTCGCGCCTTCGGCGAGAAACGTCGCGGCCGCCAGGCCCGCGAGCAGCAGCACGATGCCGCGCGGCCGGACGAGGAGCGAGCCTTCCACCTTGTCCGGCACCTCGGCCAGCAGGCGCGGCCAGGCGAAGGCCATGGCCAGCGCCATGGCGGCGGCCGAGGCCAGCGTGCCCCAGAGCGGATCGACACCCCAGGAGAGCAGCGCGGTCATCGATGTCGCGCCGGCGAAACCGCCGACGCTGAACAGCGCATGGAAGCCCGACATCAGCGGCGTGCCGGCCGCGCGCTCCACCGCCACGGCATGGACGTTCATCGCGACGTCGATCGAGCCCAGTGCGGCGCCGAAGGCGAGCAGCGCGAGCGCCAGCGCCAGCGGCGTGGCGGCCACCGACAGCGTGGGCAGCACCACGGCCAGCCCGAAGCCGCCGGCCAGGATGATGGGCTTGCTGCCGAAGCGCGCGCTCAACGGGCCGGTCAGCAGCATGGCCGCGACGGAGCCGATGCCGATGCACAGCAGCAGCAGGCCGAGCGTGCCGTCATCGACCGCCAGCCGCCGCTTGGCGAAGGGCACCAGCGGCGCCCAGCAGGCGAGGCCGAAGCCAGCGACCAGGAAGGAGAGGCGGGTGGCGAGTCGGGTCGCGGCGCGATCGGGGGAGGGTGTTGCAGGGGTCGGTGGCATCGCAAGGGAAAGGGAGGGGGCGGAAGGCGCATCGGCCTCGGGGCGCGGGCCCTGCGTCGTCGAGGTGCGCAGCGGCAGGCCCGGCTGGCTCGTGAGGCTTCGCAGACGCATGAGATTTTCCGAAAGATCGAAGTGCCGCATGCCGGCCATGCTAGGGACGGCCTGGCTCCGCTACCATCGACTTTTATGACGTCATCCATGAGCTCACCTCATGCCAGCGCGCGCCGGCTGCCCTCGCTCAACATGTTGCGCGCCTTCGAGGCGGCCGCGCGGCTGCGCAGCGTGACGCGCGCGGCGCAGGAACTCCACGTCACGCAGAGCGCGGTCAGCCACCAGATCAAGGCGCTCGAGGAATGGTTGGGTGCCACGCTCGTCACGCGCGAAGGGCGGCAGCTCGCGCTGACGCCCGAGGGCGCGGCCTACCTGCCCAGCCTGAGCAGCGCCTTCGACCTGATGGCCGACGCGACCCATCGCATCGGACGCGCCACGCGGCGCCGCACGCTCACGGTCAACGCGCTGCCCACACTGGCGGCGCAATGGCTGATCCCGCGGCTGTCCGGCTTCTGCGCCCAGGTGCCCGACACCGACGTGCAGCTCGCCACCACGGTGAGCGTGCTCGACTTCGCGCCCGCGGCCTTCGACGTGTCGATCCGCTGCCTGTCCGCGGAGGAGCTGGGCATGCTGCAGGCGCGTGCGGGCTGGCGCGGCGTGCGCTTCGGCGCCTTCCTGCCCGATGCGCTGACGCCGGTCTGCAGTCCGGCCTTGCTGGCCCGGTTGCCGGCGTCGCCGAAGCCGGCCGACCTGGCCCGCCACACGCTGCTGCACAGCCGCTCGACGCCGCTGGCCTGGCGCGACTGGCTGGCGGCGGCCCGCGTGCGCAAGCTCAAGCCGGCTGGCGAACTGGGTTTCGACCATGCCCACCTCGCGGTGCAGGCGGCCGTGCAGGGCATGGGCTTCGCGCTGGGCAACCCCGACCTGGTGGCGGACAGCGTGGCGAGTGGGCTGCTGGCGATGCCCTTCAGCGCCTGGACCACGCGCGAGAAGACCTTCCACTGGATCCTGCCCGAGCGCTCGGCGCAGGACGCCGACGCGCTGGCCTTCTGCGACTGGCTGCAGGCCGGCGGCCGCGCGGCGACGGACCCGCGCGCTACTTCCGCCGGGGCCGCAGCGACTTGAGCAGCGCCAGGGTTTCCAGGGGCTGCAGCACCGCCACCTTGACCAGCGAATCGAACTCGCGCGTGAGCTCGGAGATGGTCTCTTCATCCTGGCTCAGCAGGAACTTCTGGCCCAGGTTGATCGACGCGTAGCGCTGGCCGAAGATCGTGACGGGAAAGCCGGCGAAGAAGTTGTCACGCGCGTCGAAGCAGAACCAGCGGAAGGTGGGGTACACGCTCTCGTAGACCTCGATCATGTGGTCCAGCTCGCGCTGCCTGAACGCATCGGGCAGTTCGCCCCAGAGGTACTCGCCCTTGGCGAAGGCATGGATGATCTCCACGCTGGTGCAGACCTCCATGTCCGCGCCCGGGCGCGACAGGTAGCGGCGCCGGTGCGCGATGCCCTCCTGGGCCTCCGCCACCGTGATTTCGGGATGGTCCTTGTACTGCCAGGCCAGGTTCTCGTCGCTCTTGAGCGGGTCGGGGAAGGTGGTCGGCAGGTAGCGGACCTTCATGCCGCCGTAGTTCTCCCGCCAGCGCGAGAACTGCTCCTGCTTGATGCTGGAGACCTGGAATTTCGCGCGCCCGGTCGCCGCTTCCTCGGCCGCATCGGCCGGCCGCTGGGCGTCGTCGTCCAGCCCGAGCAGCCAGTCGACGCTGACACCCAGCGCGCGCGAGATCTGCACGATGGTCTCGATGCGCGGCAGCCGCGTGGTGGTGTCGGACAGCAACTGGGAGATCGAACTCCGGTTGAGACCCGCCAGCGCGGCGAAGTCGTTCCTGGACATCTTTCTCTTGAAGAGCAGCGCATTGAGGCGCTCGCGGAACTGGGTGGCGTGCTCGGTCTTCGACGGCTCGCTCTCGGAAACATCAAGCATCTGCTCGCCTTCGCATGAAACGGTTGGGGGGAGGGGCGGTCGCGACCGGCGCGACCGCGTTCGTTGAAGCGTCCCACAGCATGCCATCGCTGCAGGCCGGAACGGACGCCTTGGTCCGGTCGATGCGCATGTGTTGCGCTTGCAACTCATTGTTTCCCAAGCATAACACGCGGTCCTTGAGAGCCTCTTTCAGAGGAGAACCGGCCCTGGCGGGCGCGAATGACGCTGCCGGCTGCTGTACAGGCGCCTGCGATCTCCCGGTGTAAACCCTAGGAGTTTGACCCACTTGAAAAACATATGATGCACTTGCGCAACCAAGGCGCACATACGCAACATACATTTGATAGGTGGAACAAATGACAGTCATTCTGGATGCCGCTCAGGTCGAGCTGGCGAAGACGAAGCTCTACTCGGCCGTGGTCTGCGACGTGCTCGACACCCTGGGCTATCGCCACCAGGGCATGAAGACCTTCGTCCGTCCCTTGAACGACCAGCACGTCGTGTTCGGTCCGGCGCGCACGGGGGCCTACATGAAGGTCGGTGGGCACCTCGAGGGCGAGAACCCCTACGACATCGAGATGGACCTGCTCGATGACCTGAAGGAGGGCGAGGTGGTGGTGTTCGGCGTCGACGGCCCGACCGACAACATCGTGCCCTGGGGTGAGCTGCTGACCACCGGCGCGCGCGCCCGCAAGGCGGCCGGCTGCGTCACCGACGGCCTGATCCGCGACGCGCGCCAGATCCGCGAGGTGGGCTTTCCCGTGTTCCATGGCGGCATCGGCCCGTGGGATTCCAAGGGCCGCGGCAAGATGGTGAGCAAGGACGTCGCGATCCAGTGCGGCGGCGTCACCGTGCACCGGGGCGATTACGTGATCGCGGACATCGACGGCGTGGTCGTGATCCCGAACAAGGTCGTCAAGGAGGCCATCGCCATGGCCCTGGCCAAGGTGGACAGCGAAGACACCGTGCGCGCCGAGATCCTGGCCGGCAGCACCTTGCGCGCCGTCTACGACAAGCACGGCGTCCTCTGAGAGACAGGCCGCCCATGAAGCGTTCCATTCGCCTCGCGGCGGAGGACAACGTGGCGATCGCATTCGAAGAAATCGTTCCCGACGATTGGGTCGAATGCGCTTCGATCGCGTTGCGTGCCTCCAGCCTCGTGCCCTTCGGCCACAAGATCGCCCTGGTCGACATCCCGAAGGGGCAGCCCGTGTACCGCTACGGCGTCCCGATCGGCTTCACCTTGTCGGACGTCCCCAGTGGCGCCCATGTGCATTCGCACAACCTCAGCACCTACTTCCTCGACCACCAGTGAGGGGCCTCCGGGATGAACTACACACTTGATTTCTCCTGGCTGCAGGGCAGCCTGCCGATGCTGTGGAGCGGGCTGCAGGCCACCGTGTTCCTCACGCTGGTGGCATGTGCGCTCGGTTCGCTGGTCGGCATCGTCGGTGCGCTGGGCCGCAACAGCCCGTGGCTGCCGTTCCGGGCCGCCGCCACCGCCTACGTCGAGGCGATCCGCAACACGCCGCTGCTGGCGCAGGCCTTCCTGATCTACTTCGGCCTGCCGGCGCTGGGCATCAGCCTCACGCCGATGGTCGCGGCCGGGCTGGCGCTGACCATCAACTGCGGGGCCTACACCGCCGAGATCTTCCGCGCCGGCTTCGAAGCGATCCAGAAGAGCCAGCACGAGGCGGCGACCGCGCTGAACCTGAGCCGCCGCCAGACCTTCCTGCACATCGTGCTGCCGCAGGCCTTCCGCAGCGTCTACCCGGCGCTGAGTTCGCAGTTCGTCCTGATCCTGATGGCCAGCAGCATCACCTCGCAGATCTCGGCCGAGGAGATCAGCGCGGCCGCCAACCAGATCCAGTCCACCAGCTTCCGCGGCTTCGAGGTCTACCTGCTCATCTCGCTGGTCTACCTCGCGATGGTGCTGGCGATGAAGTCCCTGTTCTCGCTCATCGGCGGCTTCCTGCTGCGCAACAGCGCGGGCGGGCGCCTGGTCGCGGAAAGGGCCGCGCCATGACCCGCTCCTTCGGCTGGCCCGACCTGCTGTTCCTCATCGAGGCCGCGCGCTGGACCGTGCTGGTGTCGCTGGTGGCCTTCGCGGGCGGTGCGCTCGGCGGCGCGCTGATCTGCATCCTGAAGCTCGCCGGCGGCCGGCTCGGCGGCGCCGTGGTCCGGGTCTGGGTGCAGCTGGGGCAGGGCATTCCGGTGCTGATGCAGCTCTTCCTCTTCTACTTCGGGTTGAGCATCCTGGGCTTCAGCGTGCCGCCGCTGCTGGCCGCGGCCGTCGCCTTCGGGCTCTATGCCTCGGCCAACATCGGCGTGATCTGGCTGGGCGCGGTGGACGCGATACCGAAGCAGCAATGGGAAGCCGGCGAGACGCTGGGCCTGTCGTGGGCCCAGCAGATGCGGCAGGTCATCGCGCCGCAGGCCCTGAGGCTCGCGCTCGCACCAACGGTCGGCTTCATGGTGCAGATCGTGAAGAACACCTCGCTGACCTCCGTCATCGGCATCGTCGAACTCGCGCGCGCCGGCCAGGTGGTGAACAACGCCACCTACCAGCCCTTCTCGGTGTTCTTCGCCATCTGCGTGATCTATTTCATCCTCTGTTTCCCGCTGTCGCTGCTGAGCCGCGGGTTGGAAAGGCGTCTCCATGTCGCTCATTGAAATCAAGGGCTTGAAGAAGTCCTTCGGTGCCCTGGACATCCTGCGCGGTGTCGACCTGCAGCTCGATGCGGGCATGACCGCCATCATCGGGCGCAGCGGCTCGGGCAAGAGCACCTTGCTGCGCTGCCTCAACGGCCTGGAGAGGATCGACGCCGGAAGCATCCGCATCGATCGCCACCAGATCACGCCGACGCAGAGCGACCTCAAGTCGCTGCGGGCCGACGTGGGCATCGTGTTCCAGGGCTACAACCTGTTCCCCCACATGACCGTGGAGAAGAACATCACGCTGGCGCCGATGCTGGTGAAGGGCACGCCCCGGGCGCAGGCGCAGGACAAGGCGCTGCACGTGCTGTCGCAGGTCGGCCTGCTGGAGAAGGCCAGGGCCTATCCGGGCCAGCTCTCGGGCGGCCAGCAGCAGCGCGTGGCGATCGCACGCGCGCTGGCGCTCAATCCCAAGGTGATCCTGTTCGACGAGGTCACCTCCGCGCTGGACCCGGAACTGACGGGCGAAGTCCTGAAGGTGATGGAAAGCCTGTCCAGCGAAGGCATGACGCAGATCCTCGTCACGCACGAGATGAACTTCGCCAGGCGAGCGGCCCGGACGCTGGTCTTCATGCACCAGGGCAAGGTCTGGGAACACGGCCCGACGGCCGAGCTGTTCGCGCGCCCGCAGACCAAAGAACTCGACAGTTTTCTTTCTTCCATCGTCTAGGAGACAACCATGTCCATCTTGAAATTCATCCGGGCCATCGTCGCCAGCGCGCTGGCGCTGCTGGTGGTGTGCCATGTCCAGGCCCAGACACTGGACCAGATCCAGAAACGCGGCAAGGTGCTGATCGGCGTGGACCTGACCACCGCGCCCTTCGGCTTCACCGACGCGCAACTGAAACCCACGGGGGTCGACGTGGAAGTCGCGGGCCTGATCGCCGCGGGCCTGGGCGTGCCGCTGGAGATCGTGCCCGTCACCGGGCCCAACCGCATCTCCTACCTGCTGACCAACAAGGTCGACCTGGTGGTGTCGACCTTCAGCATCACGCCCGAGCGCGCGCGCACCATCTCGTTCTCCAACCCCTACGCCGCGACGCAGATCGTGCTGCTGGCGGAAAAGGCGAAGAAGTTCGAGAAGCCGGCCGACCTCGCGGGCAAGTCGGTGGCGGTGGTGCGCGGCACGGTGCAGGACACGCAGCTCACGCTCGTGGCCCCCAAGGACGCGGTGATCCGCCGCTTCGACGACGACGCCACCGCGGCCACCGCGCTGCTGAGCGGGCAGGTCGAGGCGATCGCCACCGGCTCCGTCATCGGCAACGAACTGGTCAAGCGCGGCGCGCAGAAACAGCTCGAGCTGAAGTTCGTGCTGACGCAGTCGACCTACTCGATCGGCCTGCGCAAAGGCGACCACGACCTGCTGCACTGGGTCAACACCACGCTCTACTACTACCACCTGAACGGCGCCCTGGCCAAGGTGCACGAGAAGTTCATCGGCGGTCCCTACCCGGTCATGGGTTCGTTCTGAGGTGCGATGTGAACAAGGTTGAAACACAGTCCTTCCCCCTGGCCGGCTACCTGCGATCGGACGGCCGCAAGGGCATTCGAAACCATGTCGCGGTGGTCTACCTGGTGGAGTGCGCGCACCATGTGGCGCGCGAGATCTCGCTGCCCTTCCGCGAGCAGGGTGCCCATGTGCTCGGCTTCGCCGGCTGCTTCTCCAACGACTACGCGAGCCGCATGATGGAGCGGCTCTGCCTGCACCCCAACGTGGGCGCGGTGCTGCTGGTGTCGCTGGGCTGCGAATGCTTCAAGCGCGGCCCGCTCGAGCAGGCCATCGCGGCCTCGGGCCGGCCGGTGAAGACGCTGGTGATCCAGGACAGCGGGGGCACCGTCTCCACCATCCAGCAGGGCCGCGAATGGGTGGCGCAGACGCTGGCGGCGCTGTCGACGGTCGAGAAGGTGCCGATGGCGCTGAGCGAGCTGATCGTGGGCACGACCTGCGGCGGCTCCGACAGCTTCAGCGGCGTGACCGCCAACCCGGTGGTCGGCCTGGCCTTCGACAAGCTCGTGGACCAGGGCAGCGCCGTGATGTTCGAGGAGCTGGGCGAACTCATCGGCTGCGACGAGCACATGGCGAAGCGCGCCGTGTCGGACGGCCTGGCGGACGCGATCCGCGCCGCCATGGCCAAGACCCGCTCCTACTACCAGCACTTCGGCCATGGCAACATCGGCGACGGCAACGTGGAAGGCGGCCTGACGACCATCGAGGAGAAGTCGATCGGTGCGTACACCAAGAGCGGCTCGCGTCCCATCGTGGGCATGATCAAGCCAGGCGAAATCCCGCCGGCGGGCGGCCTCTACCTGATGGACATGATCCCCGACGGCGCGCTGCAGTTCGGCCTGCCGGACGTCAACGACACGGCCGAGATCGTCGAGATGATCGCCTGCGGCTGCCAGGTGATCCTGTTCACCACCGGCCGCGGTTCGGTGGTCGGATCGGCCATCGCCCCGGTGCTCAAGATCTGCTCGAACCCCAGCACCTACCGGCGCATGGCGGGCGACATGGACATCAATGCCGGCGCCATCGTCGACGAGCGCGTGAGCTTCCAGGCCGTGGCCGACCAGCTCTACGACGCGGTGATCGACACGGCCAATGGCGCGAAGACCAAGTCCGAGCAGCTGGGCCACCAGGAATTCCTGCTCTGGTACAAGAACATGGAACCCTCGGGCCCGGCCTGCCTGCCGTTGCGGAGGGCCGCGTGATGACCGGCCCCGAGCGCAAGGTCTTCGTCGGCGGGATCTGGCACGAGACCAACACCTTCTCCCCGGTGCTGGCGGACGTGGCGCAGTTCGAGGCGTATCAGTGCATCCCGGCCCACAAGCTTCGCCTCGAACTGGCCGGCAGCGAGACCGAGATCGGCGGCTTCCTGCGCGAGGCCTGGAAGAGCGGGATCGATGCGGTGCCGAGCGGCTTCTACGCCGCCGTGCCCTCGGGGCCGGTGACGCTGGCGGCCTATGCGAAGTTCAGCACGGTCCTGCTGGACGACATCGCGGCATCGGCCGGCGTGCTGGAGGGCATCTACCTGGCGCTGCACGGCGCCATGGTGCTGGAGGATGGGCAGAGCGGCGATGCACTGCTGCTGGAAGAGGTCAAGGCACGCTGGCCCGGGCTGCCGCTGGTGGCGACCTTCGACATCCATGCCAACCTCAGTGACGCAGCCATCGAGGCCGCCGACCTGCTGATCGGCTACGACACCTTTCCGCACGTCGACATGGCCGAGCGCGGCGCCGAGGCGGCCCGCTGGATGGCGCACATGCTCGCGACCGGCCGGCGCCCGAAGAAGGCCTGGGCCCGGCTGCCGCTGATCACCGTGCCGCAGGCGCAGAGCACGCAAGACGAGCCCATGGCCGGCCTGCTGCGCCTGGCGCACGCCGCGGAGGAAGGGCAGGGCGTCTGGACCGCTTCGGTGGTGCCCGGTTTCGCCTATGCCGACGTGCCCTACCTCGGCTTCACCGCGCTCGGCTACGGCGACGATGGCGCCGCCGCGGCCGGGGTGGTGCAGCAGATCGCCGAGTCGGCCTGGGCGCAGCGCGAGGCCTTCGTCCCGCGGCTGGAAACGGAAGACGCGGTGCGTGCGCGCATTCGCGGCCTGGCGGGCAGGCCGGGCCTCGTCGTGCTCGCCGAGCCCGCGGACAACGTGGGCGGCGGCGGCCCCGGCGACAGCACGCATGTGCTCGCGCTGCTGCTGAAGGAAGACCTGGGGCCGGCCACGGTCGTGCTGTGGGATCCGCAGGCGGCGGCTCACGCGGCAGGGCAGGGCGTCGGCGCGCGCTTCGCGCGCCTGGTGGGCGCCCATTCCACGCCGCTGAGCGGCGACCCCGTGCGCCTCGAAGGCACGGTGTCCGATGTGCGGGACGTCAGCTACCAGCGCACGGGCCCCTACATGACGGGCCAGACCGTGCGCATGGGCCTGACGGCCCTCGTGCAGGCCGGGCGTGTCACCGTCGTGCTGACGACGGAGCGGGTCATGCCCTTCGACAGCGACCACCTCACGGTGCTGGGCATCGACCCGAAGGCGCAGCGCTTCATCGTGGCCAAGTCGGGTTCGGCGTGGCGCGTGGCCTTCGAGCCCTGGTGCATCGACAGCATCTATGTCGACACCCCCGGCGTGGCCGCCTCCAACGTGACGCGCCTGCCCTACAAGTCGCTGCGCGGGCCGATGTTCCCGCTCGACAGAGACATCGCATTCGAACCGACAGTCCAGACAAGACCTTGAACATGAACGCAAACTCCCCATCCTCCGCCGCCATCCTCGAACGCTTCCTGCCGGCCGACGGCTACGCCGGCACGCTGGTGGCGCGCATCTGGCAACCCGGTGTCCATGCCGGCCCCAGCGTGGTCGTGATCCGTGAAGACGGCGTGCACGACATCTCCGAAACCTTCCCGACCATGAGCAGCCTGCTCGAGACCGAGTCCCCCGCGGACAGCGCGCGCGCCGCCGCGGGCGTGAAGGTCGCGGGCCTGGCCGAGATCACCGCGAACAGCATCGTGGCGCAACGGGACGCCTCGAAGCCCTTCTTCCTCGCCCCCTGCGACCTGCAGGTGGTCAAGGCCTCGGGCGTGACCTTCGCCGAGAGCCTGGTCGAGCGGCTGATCGAGGAGCACGGCGCGGGCGACCCGGTGCTGTCGGCGCGCTTTCGCGACCAGGTGCTGAGCGTGGTGGGCACCGAGCTCGAGGGCCTGAAGCCGGGCAGCGCGGAGGCCATGAAGCTCAAGGCGCTGCTGGTGGAAAAAGGGATGTGGTCGCAGTATCTGGAGGTCGGCATCGGACCCGATGCCGAGGTCTTCACCAAGGCGCCGGTGCTCGCGGCGGTGGGCTATGGCGACCATGTGGGCATCCGCGCGGATTCGGTCTGGAACAACCCCGAGCCCGAAGTCGTGCTGGCGGTGAACAGCCGCGCGCGCATCGTGGGCGCCACGCTGGGCAACGACGTGAACCACCGCGACATCGAAGGCCGCAGCGCGCTGCTGCTGGGCAAGGCGAAGGACAACAACGCCACCTGTTCGATCGGCCCCTTCATCCGTCTCTTCGATGCGCACTACGGGCTGGACCAGGTCCGGCAGGAGCAGGTCCGGATGACCGTCACGGGCCTGGACGGCTTCGTGCTCGAAGGCAGCAGCTCGCTCGAGAAGATCAGCCGCGACCCGCTGGAGCTCGTCGCGCAGACCATGGGCAGCCACCAGTACCCCGACGGCATGCTGCTGTTCTTGGGCACGATGTTCGCGCCCACGCAAGACCGCGGCGCGAAGGGCAAGGGCTTCACGCACCACGTGGGCGACCACGTCAGCGTGCGCGCGAAGTGGCTCGGCGAACTGGTGAACGAGGTCAGGCATTGCAACGATGCGGCGCCCTGGACCTTCGGTGTGCGGGCGCTGGTCAACAACCTCGCCGCGCGCGGCCTGCTGCGCCATGGCCTCTGAAGCCGCGAGGTCCGCATGACTTCGCCGCACCGCTATCCCGCACCGGCCCTGGCCGCGTTCGCACGGGACCTGCTCCGGTCCGCGTCGATGCCGCCGGAAAAGGCCGCGGCCGTCGCGGACACGCTGCTCGACGGCGACCTGCTGGGCCACGACACCCACGGCCTCGCGCTGCTGGCGCCCTACATGGACCAGATCGCCAAGGGCTTCATGCAGGTGGCCGGCGAGCCCGAGGTGCTGCAGGACCGGGCCGCGGTCGCGGTCTGGGACGGCCATCGCCTGCCCGGGCCCTGGCTGATGCTGGAGGCGCTCGAAGCGCTCAAGCCCAAGGCCAGGCGCTACGGCACGGCCTCGCTGGTGCTGCGCAACAGCCACCACATCGCGTGCCTCGCGTCCTACCTGCGCAAGGCCACGGAGGAAGGATTCATGGCCTTCATCGCCAGCTCCGACCCGACGGTGCGCACCGTGGCGCCGCATGGCGGCACCCGGGCCGTCTTCACGCCCAACCCGATGGCGATGGGGCTGCCCACCTCGGGCCCTCCGGTGCTGGTCGACATCTCGTCCTCCATCACCACCAACAGCATGGTGCGCCGCCTCGACGCGGCCGGCCAGATGTTCCCGGAAGACTGCCTGCTCGATGCGGCCGGCGCGCCCTCGCGCGACCCCGCGGTGATGTCGGCGAAGCCGCCGGGCACCTTGCTGCCGCTGGGCGGCATCTCGGCGGGCCACAAGGGCTACGGCATGGCGCTCTATGTGGAGGCGCTGACCAGTGCGCTGGGCGGCTATGGACGTGCCGACCCCGATCTGCTCGAAGGCGGCTGGTGCGCCAACGTCCACCTTCAGCTGCACGACCTCGAGGCCTATGCGGGTCGGGGCGAGTACGTCCGCCAGATGGACTGGATCGTCGAGGCCTGCCGGACGAATCCGCCGCAGCCAGGCGTTGAGGCGGTGCGGTTGCCGGGGCAGCGTGCGGCCGAGAACGCCTCCAGCCGTCTGCGTTCCGGTGTTCCGCTGCGTGACGAGGTCGTGGCGGCGTTGCAGCACTGCGCCGCCGTCCAGAGGATCCCGTTTCCGGGTGCGATCGAGCGCTGACAGGGCCTCCGCTGCCCCTGTCTTGTGCGCACGCGGTGTCTCCACACCGCGGTGCCCGCGCAGGTGTTCCTTGCGGCCGCGCCGCTGCACGTCGCCCGCAGGATTCGGCGGACTCTGGCAAGATCGGCCGGCGCCAGACACGGCGCCCCGCTCCTTGGCCCGTACGACAGGGCCATGCCTGCCTGCCCCGGCCGTTGACCGAACGGCCCTTGGCTTCATCGACGCGATGAAGTCGGCAGGCTTCAACGCTCCCACCCAGCCCGCACAGGCGCGCGGCGGCGGTGGGCTTGATGGCAACTCCTGCGAGATCTTCCAGATGAATATCAATCCACCAAGGGATGGCGCGCTTCGTGTCGCATTGGTCACCGGATCCACTTCCGGCATCGGGGCCGCGATCGCGCGCAGGCTCAGTCACGCCGGCCATGCGGTGGTTCTTCATTCGCGCAGTTCCGCGAAGACGGGACATGCGATGGCCGCCGAATTGCCGCAGGCGGTCTATGTGCAGGCCGACCTGGCCCTGGAAGCCGATCGGGTTCGCCTGGTCCGCGAGGCCATCGCGGCATGGGGCCAGCTCGATGTGCTGGTGAACAACGCGGGCATCAGCAAGGTGATTCCGCACGGCGACCTTGCCGCCGCCACGTCGGCGGTGTGGCACGAGCTGCATGAAGTCAACGTCGTGGCGCCTTTCCATCTCGTCGCGCTGGCCGAGTCGGCCTTGCGCGAGGCCGCCCGTTGCCGCCGCGCGGGCTGCGTCGTGAACATCAGCTCGCACGCGGGTGTCCGCCCCAAGGGTGCATCCATTCCCTATGCGGTCAGCAAGGCCGCGCTCAACCACCTGACACGCCTGCTCGCGCTGTCGCTCGGTCCGGACATTCGCGTCAACGCCGTGGCGCCGGGCCTGGTCGACACGCCGCTGACCGCCGACTGGACCGCGGCACAGGCCTTGTGGCGCGAGCGCGCTCCGATGCGCCGGGCGGCGAGTCCGGACGACATCGCGCATGCGGTGCTGATGCTGGTGGCCTCCGACTACCTCACCGGCGAAGTGCTGCTGTCGGATGGCGGCTTGAATCTGACCTGAGGAAAGGGTGCCGCCTGCGGCGCGAGGACCTACGGCTTGCCCTTCAGGCCTGCCTTGTCGATCAGCTCGGCATAGAAGGCATGGTCCTTGGCCAGCGCTTCCTGGAAGGCCGGGCCGTCGGCGTAGGCGTAGCCCATGTTCTGCTTCTTGAGCGCATCCTTGAACTGCGGGTCGGCCGCGACCTTGGCCGCCACCTGACGCAGCGTCGCCATGATCGCCGGCGACGTGTCCTTGTGGGCGGCGAGGCCGCGGAATGCGCCCAGCTGGATGTCGTAGCCCTGCTCCTTGAGCGTGGGGATGTTCTCGTAGCCTTCGGTTCGGGTCGCCGACATCATGCCGAGGATCTTGACCTTGCCGCCGGTCACGTAGGGCCAGACCTCCGCGCCGGCGATCGTGGTGGCCTGGATATGGCCGCCCAGCAAGGCGAGTGCCGAGGGGCCGGCCCCCTGGTAGGGGATGTGCGTGAACTCGACCCCGGCCTGTTTTTCCAGGGCGGCGGCGGCCAGGTGATAGGCGCCGCCGGTGCCGCCGTTGCCCACGCTCAAGCCACCCTTCTTCGCCGCCGCCAGCACCTCGGCCACCGAGTTCCAGGGCGAGTCGGCCTTGACCGAGAAACCCGCCGGGTCGAAGTTGAGCCGGGCGATCGGCGCGAAGTCGCGGTAGGTGATCTTGGTGTAGCCCATGTTGGCCTGCACCACGAGATCGGTCGCGAGGATCACGATGCGATAGCCGTCGGGCGGACTGTTCGTCACATAGGACCAGCCGATGGCGCCCGCGGCGCCGGACTTGTTGATGACGATCAGCGGTTGGGACAGGTACTTGGTGGCCACCTGCGCGAAGGCGCGCGCCAGCACGTCGGTGCCGCCGCCCGCAGGGTAGGGCACGACCAGTTCGATGGGCCGTGCCGGGTACTCGCTGCCTTGGGCCATGGCCCGGCCCGGCAGTGACAGACAGGAAGCCGCCGCGGCCAGGGCCAGGGCGCGTCGAGTGAATCGAGGGGTCACGGGTAAAGCCTTTCCGAATGAAACAGTGGGAGGAGCAGGGCCGTTGCTGTGTGGTGTGATTTGCAGCTGAGACTTACGTTTTGCATATAAGCATTTTGTCCTGCAAGTGAATCATAAGATTCGATGGAAGAACGTCTTATTGGTGTTTGTTCGCATGTGCGAGGACCGATGAGCGGGTAGCCGATCGCGGGCGACGTCCGCCGCCCTGACGGCCGGTGAGGGACGCGGCCATGGGTCTGGGTGATCGGCGGGACGGCCGGTCAAGCCGGAAAACCGTCTATGCACATGCGGAAATCTGCGTTCCTCCCGCGCCCGGTGGCGGTGGAGACTCACGGGTTTTTCTTCACCAGGGACCTTCCTCCGGATGCCGAGCCTTTCCTCTTCCCCGCGTCAACTTCACTTCGGCATCTTCCTGTTCTCCATCGGCTACCACCCCGGCGCCTGGCGCTTGGCCGGTGTGGACCCGAAGGCCTCGCACGATCCGGCCTTCATCGCGTCGATCGCGCGCAAGGCGGAAGACGCCAAGTTCGATTTCTTCTTCCTCGGCGACGCGCTCGCCACCAGCGCCGAGCAGCAGTACGTGTTCCCCTCGCAGACGGTGCGGCTGGAGCCCTTCACCATGCTCGGCTACGTGGCTGCGCACACCCAGCGCATCGGCCTGATCGCCACCGCCAACACCACCTATGCCGACCCGTACCACATCGCGCGCCAGACCGCCTCGCTCGACCACCTGAGCGGCGGCCGGCTCGCATGGAACGTGGTCACCGGCGCCGACGAGCGCGCGGCGAAGAACTTCAGCCGCGACCACCACTGGGACAACAGCCGCCGCTATGACTGTGCGGAGGAACTGGTGGAGGTGGTGTCCAAGCTCTGGGACTCGTGGGAAGACGATGCGCTGATCGGCGACCAGGACGCCGGCCTGCTGGTCGACCCCGCGAAGCTGCATGCCATCGAACACCAGGGCCACTTCTTCCGGGTAAAGGGGCCGCTCAACGTCGCCCGCCCGCCGCAAGGCCAGATCCCGCTGGTGAATGCGGGCACCTCGCCGCGTTCGCGCGCCTTCGGTGCCGCGCACTCGACGGTGGTCTTCGCCGGCGTCCCGACCTTCGAGGCGGCGCAGGGCTTCTACCGCGAGATCAAGGCCGGCGCGGTGGCCGGCGGCCGCGCGGCCGACGAGGTGTCGGTGCTGCCCGGGCTGGTGCCCTACATCGGCCGCACCAGCGAGGAGGCCTATGCGCTCTACCAGCGGCTCAGCGCGCTGATCGCCGCCAAGCTCGACACCGCCGCGCTCGAACGCGACCTGGGCGTGCCACTGGCCGGGCTGTCGGGCGAGGACCTGTTCCCGGCCTTCGACGAAGCCGATCCGGCCTTCGCGCTGGCGCGGCTCTTCATCACCCAGGCGCGCCAGCTCAACCGCACCGACACGCCCACGGTGCGCCATGTCTTCGAGTACGCGATCGCGCGCGGCCGCGGCCACTTCCTGGCCATCGGCAGCGCGGAGGAGGTGGCCGACACCATCCAGCACTGGTTCGAGCACGGCGCGGCCGACGGCTTCAACATCTGCCCGCCGCACCTGCCCGCGGGCCTGGACGATTTCGTCGAGCTGGTGCTGCCGATCCTGCGTGCGCGCGGCCTGTTCCGCGAGGACTACAGCGGCAGCACCTTCGGTGCGCACTTCGGCCGCACCGACAAGCCGGCCAACCGTTTCGAGGGCGTGCGCACCGCCGACGCCGAGTTCGGCCGTATCACCGAAACGCACCACCGTGTGGTCTGAGTCGAAAAGGAAGCCGGGCACGCGTTCGGGCTTCAGGGGCTGGGGCATCGTGCTGGCACAGGTGGCCACCGCGCTGGCGCTGCTGGGTGTCTGGGAGGCCGCGGTACGTGCCGGGGCGGTGAGCGCGCTCTACCTGCCGGCACCCACGGCCATCTTCGAGCGCTTCGTGCCGATGCTCACGCACGGCCAGCTGCTGCATCACACGGGCGTCACGCTGGCGGAGTTCGTCGTGGGCTATGCGGCGGCGGTGGTCGCGGGCATCGGCTTCGGCGTGCTGCTGGTGCTCACGCCCTCGGCGGAACGCTTCGCACAACCCTTCATGGCGGCGCTGATGTCGGTGCCCAAGGTGGCCATCGTGCCGCTGCTCGCGCTGTGGCTGGGCATCGGCTTCAGCCACAAGGTGGCGATCGTCTTCCTGTTTTCGGTGTTCCAGATCCTCTACAGCACCATCGCCGGCATCAAGCAGACGCGCCGCGAACACCTGAAGGTGGCGCGTGCGTTCCGGGCCTCGACGCTGCAGACCGTCTGGAAGGTGATCCTGCCCTCGGCCGTGCCGACCCTCTTCGCGGCGCTGCGCGTCTCGGCCTCGGTGGGGCTGGTGGGGGCGCTGTTTGCCGAGATGCTCTCGTCCAAGGAAGGGCTGGGCAACCTCATCACGCGCTCGACCGCCTCGCTCGACACGGCCGAGACCTTCGCGCTGATCGGGCTGGTGACGGTGCTGGCGGTGGCCATGATCGCCGCGCTCGACCTGCTCGAGCGCTTGCTGTTCCTGCGCTGGCGGCCTGCCTGAGGCCCTGCGCATTCTTTTCCTTTCCCTGTTCGACAGATCCATGACCTCCATCCCTTTCATCGCCCGCGCTCGCCGAATCCGCTGGGCCCGCCTGGTCGCCGTCGGCGTGGGCATCGCCATCCTGGCCGCGTGCTCGCGCACCGAGCCCGAGGCGAAGGCGCCCGTGGCCGCGCCGGCCGCCGAGGCTGCGCCGCTGAAGTTGCGCTACGCCGGCTATCCCGGCGTCACCGGCCTGGGCGTGCAGCTCGGCATCGAGAAGGGCTTCTTCAAGGACGAAGGCCTGGCGCTCGAGTTCATCAACACGCAGGATGCGATCTCGGGCCTGGCCAGCGGCGACATCGACATCGCCGACTGGAACACCACGGGCGCGATCGTCGCGGCCGGCAAGGGGGTGCCGCTGAGCATCGTCGCATCGATGTTCCGCCATGTGGGGCCGTTCTATCTGGTGGGTGCGCCCGAGGTGGCCTCGGTGGCCGCGCTCGAGGGCAAGACGGTGGGGGCGGCCGCCTTCGGCACCGGCCTCGATGTGTATGCGCGCACCATCCTGTCGAAGGAGGGCGTGCCGCTGGACAGCGTGTCCTTCGTCGCCAACGGCGTCAACGCCGCCGCGCTCG
Source organism: Variovorax sp. UMC13 (assembly GCF_014170375.1). Lineage (GTDB taxonomy): Bacteria > Pseudomonadota > Gammaproteobacteria > Burkholderiales > Burkholderiaceae_C > Variovorax. The sequence goes on from NZ_LZZW01000018.1 coordinate 158,253, forward strand.
CCACGGTGGAGAACGGCTCGGTCAGCGCCACCATCCTGCACGAGCCTTTCGCCTCGCTGGCCGAGGCGACCGGCAAGGGCAAGGTGCTGGCGGCCGGCTACGACTACCTGCCGCGCTTCCACACCGGCGTGATCGTGGCCAACAACCGGTTCATCGCGAATGCTCCGCAAGGCGTCGAGAAGTTCCTGCGCGCGTACTTCAAGTCGAACGCATACGCCAAGGCCCACCTCGACGAGTACAAGGCCTTCTACGCGAAGCGCCTGGGTGTGGACCCGAAGGTGGCCGATGCCGCGGTGCAGCGCGAGCTCCCGATCTGGGCCAACGACCCCAAGGTGTCGCTGGAGGAAGTGGAGGAAACGCAGAAGATCCAGCTGGCGCTGGGCTTCCAGAAGGAGCTCTACGACGCCGCGAAGTTCGTGAACCTGGCGTTCATCCCCAAGGCCCCAGCGCCCTGAGCGCGCGGCATCCATGGCGGAATTCGTACTCGAATCACTGGGCAAGGTCTTCGCGGGCGCCGTGCCCGTCACCGCGCTGGAAGACGTGAACCTGCGCGTGCGCGCCGGCGAGTTCCTCTGCCTGCTGGGCGCGAGCGGCTGCGGCAAGAGCACGCTGCTCGACATCCTTGCGGGACTGGAGCGCCCGAGCACCGGCACCGCGCTGTTCGACGGCCAGCCCATCACGGGCCCCGATCCGCGCCGCGGTCTGGTGTTCCAGGACCCGGCGCTGTTCCCCTGGCGCAGCATCGCGCAGAACGTCGGCTTCGGCCCCGAGCTGCGCGGGCTGGGCCGGCGCGAGCGCCGAGAGCGCGCGATCGCCAGCCTGGCGCGCGTGGGCCTGGCCGGCTTCGAGGACGCCTACCCGCACCAGCTCTCGGGCGGCATGCGCCAGCGCGCGGGCATTGCACGTGCGCTGGCCAACGACCCCGAGGTGCTGCTGATGGACGAGCCCTTCGGCGCGGTCGACCACCTCACGCGCATCGCGCTGCAGGAAGACCTGCTGCGCCTGTGGGCGCGCGAGCGGCGCACCATCGTCTTCGTGACGCACGACGTGGGCGAGGCCGTGTTCCTGGCCGACCGCGTGGTGCTGATGTCGCCGCGGCCGGGGCGCATCCACCGCATCTTCGACGTGGCGGTGCCGAGGGCGCGGGTGCGCGGGCAGAAGGCGCTGATCGAGATCGAGGCCGAGGTGTATCAGGCCATTCATGGGATGGATGGCAGCCAGGGTTCCGTGCGTTCGACCGCCGCCGCTTTTCAGTGAGGATGCGTGCCTGCCTTTGGCGTCGAGTGCATGCGGCCGGGTAATTTGCCGAGCTTGGAGGCCGTGTCGCGTTCGAGCTGGAATTCCCGGGTTTGGCTCATTTGCTTTGGCATTTGGCGGCTAGATCTCAGGGGGCCGTGCTCTCGGCGGTGCGATGGCTACAGTGGGCGGCGGATTCAACCGGTCGACGCAACACAACAACCACTGCTGAGGCAGAAGGAGTGTTGCAGATGAAGTATCGGACGCGAACCTACTACACGGACGCCCAGAAGGCATTGATGTGGGAGCGCTGGAAGGAAGGCTGGACTCTGCATCAGGTCGGCCATCTGTTCGACCGACCTCACACCTCCATCCACACCATCCTGTCGAAGGCCGGTGGCATTCGACCAACGGACCGGCGGCGCAGCGCGAAGGCGCTGACCCTGGCGGAGCGAGAAGAGATCTCTCGTGCTCTAGTGATCGGTTAATCGATGCGCTCGGTGGCCGCCCGACTTGCCCGGGCACCGTCGACCACCAGCCGCGAGATCGGTCGCAACGCAGGGCAAGACTGCTATCGGGCGAGCGTCGCCGACGAAGCAGCCTGGAACCGTGCCCTGCGGCCGAAGCGCTGCAAACTGGTCATGAATCGAGCGCTGGCTGGCGTCGTGGCGGACCTGCTTCGAATGCGGTGGTCGCCGGAGCAGATCGGCGGTTGGCTCGAGCATACTTATCCGAACGACCCGGGCCTTCATGTGTCACACGAGACCATCTACCGCAGCCTGTTCATTCAAGCGCGTGGCGCGTTGAAGAAGGAACTGCTGGAGCATCTCAGACGCACACGCGGCATGCGACGCTCTCGTTCCTACACACAGAAGACGGCGATCCATGGGCAGATTGCTGATGCCGTGTCGATCAGGGAGCGCCCTGCATCTGTCGAAGATCGGGCAGTGCCTGGCCATTGGGAGGGAGACTTGGTCTTCGGGAGCGGCAACAGCCAAATCGCCACGTTGGTCGAGCGACAGACGCGATACGTGATGCTGGTCAAACTCGAAGGCAAGGACTCGCAGTCGGTCGTCAACGCGTTGATCAAGAACGCACGCAAGTTGCCGCAGGAGCTCTACAAGTCATTGACTTGGGATCGAGGCACGGAGATGCACGGTCACAAGCGATTCACGATGGCCACCGACATCCAGGTCTACTTCTGTGATCCACAGAGCCCCTGGCAACGCGGCAGCAACGAGAACACCAATGGGCTGCTGCGGCAATACATGCCGAAGGGCATCGACATCTCGGGCTACTCACAGCTCCAACTCAACGCGATCGCGCGACAATTGAACGAGAGGCCGCGCAAGACACTCGGCTTCCACACACCCGCTGAGATGTTCAGCGAATGTGTTGCGTCGACCGGTTGAATCCGCCGCCGCCAGCTGTCATCGCGGTGGAAGCCGCTTTGGCCCAAAGGCACTACTGGCGCTTGATACGTCGAACGATGTACACGGCTGCGGCGACAGCCAACACTACGCCAATCGCGCCTGATGTCAGCAAGTGATCGCGCACAAGCGAGTAGACCCACCAGAGAGGGACGACGACGACAAAGATCAGAAGCGGCAGCACGAACAGCCATTCCCCGATTTGTGCAGCCGCACCTAAAGCCTCCCAACTTTGCCGCCAATGTCGTGATTTGAGCTTCGTCATAGTGTCTTCGGTATACAGAGGCCTTCAAACAGCCGTGACTGCCACCGGTCGAAAGCCGAGGTCAGAGCCAGCGTTGCGACGCGCTGTCCGCGTCCACATCGTTGGGCGTGAACGAACCGAACAGGGTCGCCGAGAGGTAGAAGCCAACGGCTGCAACCAGCATTTGAAGCATTTCACCCACGGCTGGAATGAGGTGCCAAGGCAGATTGCAAAGTACCACGGTTACAACGAACGAAAGAAATGCCAACCGAGCGCCTTTTCGGTAGAGCGTAAGCGTACAACCCAGCGTTGGAACCCTGAGCATCGAATGCCCCCGAAGCTTTTGCAGCGTTGACATGGTCATCCTCTTTGAGTCAAATTTTGAGGGCGCGCCCGAGCGTCGGCTTCTGGCCGTATTCTGACGTCGCGCTCAAGCGCCCAGTCGAACAAGGTCGTCGAACGAGTTCGACGCTTCAAGGTTCGTCGACTTGATTGAAACCGTAACCGTGCCAGCTCGCTGACGTGCACGGACCAAGTACGAACCCGGCGCGGCATCGAAGAACACGTTTCCATATTCCGCTTCCGGCTCCAGACCAGCGGCGCTCATCATCTCGCCGGCACCGAAGAAGTACCGACCGCTAGTGTTCTGCACGAAAAATTTAACGTCTGCGTCCGCGAACTCCTCGTGTGGGACGAGTTCGAGCTCATAGCATCCGTCGGCGCTGACGTTCATGAACGCAGCGTTCGCCCGGTTGACCTCGAGCAGTTCTTCCTGAGGCAACGACCACCGATCGGCATCTTCGTTGAGCCGGTGCCGCATGCACTCCGGGTCGAAAAGGACGATGGTGGCGGTGTCGGTCGTTACGGTTGTGCGCATCGCTCAATGTCTGGTGTTGGCCGAATTTTGCCTCAGGCCGCAAGCCGCTATTTCTGGCCGCGTGCCGACGCTGTCCCGCAGTCGCATCAAAGAATGGCTGACCCATAACTGGTCATGGGCCGACTATTCTTTTCCCTCACGGAATAGTCAAGTCCAAGCCAAGCATTCTGCCAAGGCCAAAGGTGAAGAGCGAGATCACCAGAAGCGATAGCAAGAAGACTGCGGCCACCTTGCCGCTCGTGCGTAGCACCGCGCTCTGCTTCTTCTTGTCCTTGTTTGCTTTCTGATAATGCCATTTGATGGCGAAGAACATACCCGTGCCGAACACGAGAAGCTTGAACGTAACGAAGACGATGGGGACCCAATCCATAATTTTGAATATTCCAGGCTATTAGGTGACGCTATCTATCGAGAGGAGGGCCGGTCCGCGATCGGCCTCAATCAGACAGGCAGCGCGCGCGGGTGAGGGGGCAGAAGGCGCCGATCGAGGTCGAGGCCGAGGTGTATGGTGCCATTCATGGAATCGATGGCGGCGATGAGGTCGTCGGCACGGAGCATTCGTGCGCTGCTGCCTTTCGTGAGGATCGGGGCGATCAGCAGATGGCCCAGGGGCTGGACGTGGCGGTCGAGCCGATGGAGAGCGGGCCCATCTTGCATCGGGTGCGATGCAAGGGACTCGCGCCGGCTCAGCGCCAGCCCAGCGCCGGCGCCACCTGGGTCAGGATGGTCTCGATCACGTGCGCGTTGTACGCGACGCCCAACTGGTTGGGCACGGTCAGCAGAAGGGTGTCGGCCTCCGCGATGGCCTCGTCCTGCGCCAGCTGCCCGATCAGCTGCTCGGGCGCCGCGGCATAGCTGCGACCGAAGATCGCCTGCGTCTGCTCGTCGATCAGGCCGACCGTGTCGCCTTCCTGGCCGCCGCGCCCGAAATACATGCGGTCCTGGTCGTTGACCAGGGCGAAGATGCTGCGGCTGACCGACACCCGCGGCGTGCGCGCATGGCCGGCTTCCTTCCAGGCCGCGCGGTAGGCGCGGATCTGGCGCGCCTGCTGCACATGGAAGGGCTCGCCGGTCTCGTCGGTCTTGAGTGTCGAGCTCTGCAGGTTCATGCCGAGCTTCGCGGCCCAGACCGCCGTCGCGTCGGAGCTCGATCCCCACCAGATGCGTTCGCGCAGGCCCTCGGCATGCGGCTCGACGCGCAGCAGTCCCGGCGGGTTCGGGAACATCGGCCGCGGGTTGGGCGGGGCGAATCCCTCGCCCCGCAGCACGTCCAGGAAGACCTGGGTGTGCTCGCGCGCCATGTCGGCGTGCGTGCGGCCATCGGCGGGCGCGTAGCCGAAATGGCGCCAGCCTTCGATCACCTGTTCGGGCGACCCCCGGCTCAGGCCCAGCTGCAGGCGCCCGCCGGCAATCAGGTCGGCCGCGCCCGCGTCCTCGGCCATGTAGAGCGGGTTCTCGTAGCGCATGTCGATCACGCCGGTGCCGATCTCGATGCGGCGCGTGCGGGCGCCGATGGCGGCCAGCAAGGGGAAGGGCGCGCTGAGCTGGCGGGCGAAGTGGTGCACCCGGAAATAGGCGCCGTCGGCCCCCAGTTCCTCGGCCGCCACGGCCAGCTCGATGGACTGCAGCAACGCGTCGGCGGCGGAACGTGTCTGTGACTGGGTCGACGGCGTCCAGTGGCCGAACGACAGGAATCCGATCTTCTTCATGGCTTGTGCTTTGCAGGGGTGGTCTGGGGCCGTGCCCGGCTGCGGATGGACATCCGGCCGAGGCATGCGGGCCCGCCACTGTGCCAGTTGCCGCAAGACCGGGTGCGCGGGCGGTTTCTGGCCCGACGCGAGCCTGGGCCGGGCCTGAATAAGCAAGTGCGGATTGATTCGTTCACGGTCCGCGCGGCGCACCCTATGGTTGCGGTTTTCGTTTCCTGCGGCCGTTCCCGTGCATCTCTCATCTCCCTGCCTCCAGGCCGCGCGCCGGATGCCATCGCTCTCCCGACCCTCCGTCTCGCGTGCGTACCGTGTTCAGCATTGAACTGGTCGAGGCCCTGCGCGAGGTGTCGCGCCATGGCAACCTGACGCGCGCCGCCTCGGCGATGGACCTGTCCAAGTCCACCATCAGCAAGTACATCACCGAGCTCGAGTCGCAGGTCGGCGTGCGCCTGCTGCACCGGAGCACGCGCGTGGTGGAGGTCACCGACGCGGGCCGCCACCTGCTCGAGCGCAGCGTGGCGCTGGTCGACCTGGCCCGCTGCATCCAGTCGGAACTCGATGCGCGGGGCGCATCGCTGCGCTGAGCGCTCAGCGCGCTCGTTGTTGCGCGGGGTGCACCGGGTGCTGCAGGCCCAGGTGCTCTCGCAGCGTGCGGAAGCGCCGGAGTTCCGCTCGTGCATTCGACGCTTCGTGCAACCCAGGTCGACCGCGCGGTCATCGAGCGTGGCCCTGCCGAAGTCCTGACCGCCGAAGTAGTCCGACGGGAACTGCAGGGACTGCTCGCGCGTGATCAAGGTTTCCAGCGCGGCCAGCTTGTCGAGCGCCGCCCGCCGCGAAGGCCTGGCCATCGTCCGACGAGCCCGCCTGCACCCGCAACGGTTGGCCCTGGGGTGAGCGCGCGATGTTGAGCGGCCCTTCCACCGGGAAGAGCGCGCTCCGGTGTCGGCCGACTTGAACTGGCGCGCCAGGTTGAACGGCTCGCTGTACGAGGTCGAGGCCGTCGCCACCAGCCCGATGCGCTCGCTCGCGCCCGCGAGCGCCAAGACCAGCGCGATCGGCTCGAACCGGTTCAGGATGTTCGGATGCGAGGTCTCGTTGATGGCCAGGCTGTCGGCCAGGAAGGCCAGCGCTTCGACACCAGCGTGATGCGGATGGTCATCGCTTCGCTCATCCTGCTGGTTACGCTGGTGCAGTTCGTAGGCGGCTGGCGCGGCGGCTGACGCGCTGGGCACCGCCTGCCACAACCCAACCGGGTCAGGGCGTGCCTGAGGACCGGGTGCGAGGGCTGGCCTGGCGCGCCGACGCCGCTTCGCCCAGGGGAAGGTCGGCCTCGGCGTCCAGCCGTGCGGGCAGCCCCATCAGGGTGCGGATGAGATCGACTTGCCGGGTGGCCCCCATCTTCAGCATGGCCCGCTGGATGTGCGTGCGGACCGTCGACAGGGCGACACCCGTTCGCGCCGCAATGTCCCTGGCGTTGGCGCCGGCCGCGATCTGGGCCGCGACGCGCCCCTCCGCGGGGGTGAGGTCGAAGCACTCGGAAATGATCTGCGGGTCGAAGGAGGTTTGCGCTGCGGCCGGATCGTGCAGGATCACCAGGGCCCGCTCGGCCATGCCGAACGCCCCCATCGATGCCGAGGGCCGCAGCGCGCTGATCAAGGCCAGCAAGGGCACCCGTGTGCCTCTGGGAATCGAGATCACCGATCGCGCCGGAGCCTGGGTCGTCCGCCTGGCCGTGTCGTGGAGCCCCAGATCGCGCAGGGCCAGGGTCAGCGCGGTGTCGGCCCGGTCGTCGCGGATGGCGAGCACACCGCCTCGTTCGAAGACGGCATCGCTGTCTTTCATCGTCCGCTCGGCGGCTTCGTTGCGATACCAGATGCCGCGCGCCTCGTCGACGATCAGCATCGCGTACGCGAATCTCGCAAGAAGCTGGCGCGCCATGCCCAGCTCGACATAGCTTTCGCGCAGAAACACGAAGTTCCGCAAGGCCTCCGTCAGGTGATGCTTGACCTGCTCCAGCAGTGGCATCTCCGCCGCGCCGATCGGCTCGTCGCCGCTGCCCCGCATCGCACCGAACAGGAAGATGAAGTCGTTGCTCTCCACCAGCTTGGTGGCCGACAGGTAGCGCCCGCCGTGCGGGATCAGGAAGTCCTGATAGAAGGGGCTTTGCGCGACATAGGCCGCATCGAAATGCTCGTGGCAGTGCATCCAGGCGGCTGCAGGCGTGGCCAGGGTCGGTGCGATGCGGGGATTGGTTGCATGGAACAGCCGCAGGTAGTCCAGCGCAGCCGAGGATCGGCCGGCCCCCCCTTCCTCGGTGAAGATCAGGCGGCCGTTGTGCTTGTCGATGCCGATGATCTGCGCGCCCCACAGGTCCAGCAGGGCCGCGAGCCGGTCAAGCGGCTGCTGCCAGGGCAGCCGTCCTGCGGCGGCGGCGTAGATGTCGGATATCGCGCCCTCCATGGCGAGGGTGTCCGACGGGTCGGCGCCGGCGGAGGCCTCCAGCGTGGCAGCGACGAGAATTTCAGGCGTTGTGTCGGGCATATCGGTCCTCGGATCCACCTCGGGTTGCCTCGGGCGTGATTCTGTCCCCGTGCCGGCATGCATGGAAGGCATCGACACAGCGCGAACGTTTCCGCAGACAAAAGACCGCCACGCGGTGCGTGGCGGTCGGCTGCGGGCGCGGAGGGCGCGCGTCGCGTCAGTTGAAGCCCTCGGTCTGGTCCTTGTACGAGCCGTCGAGCATCTTGTAGCGCCACTGCAGCGTGCGGGACACGAACTTCGAGGTGGTCAGCGCGGGGAAGGTGCCGCCCACCGCCGTCACCGACTGGCTGCTCACGCCCTTGGGCACCGGCGTCGAGGCGGAGTTCACCGTGCGCGCGTCGGCGAAGCTGTAGACGTTGACCGATTCGATGCGCTCCGCGTACGGGTTGATCTGCCATTCGAGCGTCAGCGTCGAGGCCTCCGGCGCGCCGTTGCTTGCCAGTGCCCGGGTGCTGTCCGGGATGGTGTGCCATTGCTGCGTGGCCGCGTAGGCGGCCGGTACCACCGGTGTCACCATGCGCAGGGCGAAGCTCAGCGCAGGCGTCAGGTTGGTCGGCGTCGCGGGGTTCGCGTCGGCGGCGGTGAACAGCTCGAACTCGTAGCGCGACCATCCCGGCACCTTGCTCAGGTCGAAGCGCCAGTCGGCGCTCGGCGTCTCGCCATACATGGACGGGTGCGCCCAGCTGGCGAAGCCCGGCGTGGCCTGCGCGATCGAGGGGTTCGCCCGCAAAGCGAAGGCATCCGGGCCGGTGATGTCGCGGCTGCGTTGCAGGTTGAAGATGTTGGTGGAGTTCGGCACGAACTGCTGCGCGCCGGCCGGGATGGTGCCCGAGGCATTCAGGATCGACATCCAGCTCTGCGGCAGGTCCCCGGGGTCGGCGAACACCAGGCCGGCGGTGGGCAGGCCCGGACCCTTGACGCGCGCATAGCGCAGGTTGGGCAGGCTCGGACCGTAGCCGGTGCGGGCCACGTAGATCTCCAGCCCGGTCTGGTAGCGCGACGGTCCGGTGTTGAACTGCTCCTGGAAGGCCGCGGGCAGCAGTTGTTCCTGGCGCCGGATGGAGGCGCGCACGTAAGCGTTCACCGTGCGCTGGTTGCCGTACAGCCACCAGTTGGTGTTGCGCGCCGCGGTGGCGGTGTTCTCGAACTTCTTCACCACCAGGATGCGGTTGTCCGGCACGCCGTTCTTGTCGGCGAAGCGCAGGTTCACGACGGCCTCGTCGCGGCCATTCTGCTGCGTGGTGTAGCGCAGCATCTCGGGGCGGTTGAAGCGGGCACCGTCCATGTCGGCCGAGGCGATCAGGCCGTTGAAGGCGCCCGAGGCGTTGAGGCCGCTGTGCAGGTAGCTCGCGTTGCCGGTCTGGGCGGCGGGCGCGTCGTCGACCACCAGCCCGTCGCACGCGGACGAGGAACTGCGCGAGGTCGAAGGCACCGCAAAGCAGGCGGTGAAGCCGGTCTGCAGGAAGTCCAGTTCGGTGACCGAGAAATCGCCGGCCGCCGAGGTCGCCACGGTGGCGGGCGTGGTGGTGCCCGCATCGGCCACCGGCACCGGCGGCGCATCGGGGTTGAGCGTGTTCGACAGCACGGGCGAGCCGTTCTCGAAGCTCACGCGCACCTGGTCGAGCATCTTGTCGGCGCCGGTGTTGGAGCCTCCGACGAAGGGCGTGGAGATCGGGTCGAAGGTCGCCGGGTCGAGCCCGACGCTGGTGAGCACGGCGGCCAGCTGCTTCGCGACGTTGGTGCGCACCGCCTGCAGGGTGGCGCCGTCGATCGCGGCCAGTGAGGCCGGGTTGTTCACGAGCGAGAGCGGGTCCTTGTTGGGCGCCAGTTGCGCCGCGATGGCGGTGGTCAGCGGGCTGATGTTGGCGGTGGCCTTGGTGCCCGCCGTGGGCAGCGCCGTCATCAGGCTCACCATGGGATTGCGCAGGCCCGACGGGTCGGTCGCCAGCAGCACGAGCGGGGGCGTGGCGCCGCTCTTCAGCTCGCAGGAGAAGGCGCCCTTGTCGTTGGCCACCAGCGGAGTCACGGTGCAACTGTCGGCGCCGGTCCGGTCCAGGATGCGGACCGCGGCCCCGGCGAGGGCGGCGCCCGTCGCCACCGTGCCGTCGATCGACGCCGGTGCCGCGACGGGGTCGGGCGCAGGCACGGGCGCCGTGGCGACCGGCTGTCCGCCGCCGTCACTGCCGCCACCGCATGCCGCCATCGCCAGCAGTGCCGTCACGCTGGCCGCAGCGATGCCCGAGCGCGCGAAGAAATCAGTCGACCATGTCATGTGAACCCCTCCAGTTCTTGCTTGAAAGAGGAGTCCTTCATGAACTCCCGCCGTGTGGAGTGTTCGCAGAGGATGGCCGTGCGCGCATCATTCATTTGTATGACGCCGGGCCGGTCGCGCTCCTCACACAATGCCGTACCCGCAGGCGCGCCCAGGGCGCCGCAGGGGCCTCCCCTGTTCATGGGATGGCAGCACCGAACGGTCCGGCTAGCATGTTTTCGAAGGTGCGTTCAGTCCGGTGCAGGCGATGCGCATCGAGGACGCCCGGCGTCAAGAGGTGAGGGCCGCGGTCGATGAACCTCCCGAATCGGAAGTCGATGAAGCGCATTCCATGGACGTCCCCACGCTGATCTCGGGTCTTTATGCGGCGGCCCATGGCCGTACGACCTGGCACGCCCCGCTGGGCGACCTGGCCGCCTATCTGGACCTCTGGCTGGTGCAGGTCGGCACCGTCGACACGAGAAACGGCGCGCTGCTCTTCACGGGTTACGGCGGCCCTGGTGCCACACCGGAGGCCTCGCTGGACTACGTGCGCTTCTACAACACCATCGATCCGCGCATCCCAGCCATCCTGGCCATGCCGACCGACGACTGGATGCTGAGCGACCGGCACCACGATGCCGCTTTCGTGCGGAACAGTCGCTTCCACCAGGAGTTTCTGATCCCGCACGGGGGCGGCGCCATGGCCGGTGCCAAGGTGCTGGAAGTGGACGGCATGCAGTTCATGCTGGCCATGGTGCGCTCGCACAACGCGCCGCCGCTCGACCCGCTCAAGCTGCCCTTCATGAACCAGCTCAAGCACCATCTGGGCGAGGCGTTTCGCAACATGCTCCACTTGCGCAGCACGCATGCCGAACTGGACATGGCGAAAGAACTGCTCGGTCCGTTCGACCACCCGATGATGCTGGTGGACGAGACGCGCGGGCTATGGCACAGGAATGCGGCGGCGCTGAAGGTGCTGGCGCAGGGCGACATCTTCAAGGAGCAGGCCGGCCTCCTGATGTGCCGCCGCAAGGAGGACAACGAGGCCTTGACGCAAGCCCTGCATGCGATGACCCGCACCCCTGCGGCGGGCTCGGCCGCACCGGCGCGGCAGGTGCTGAGGTTGCAGGGCGCGGACAGCGCGCCCTGCCTGGCCTTCGTCAGTGCCATGCGGCCCGAGCAGACGATGGGTGCCTTCGGCCGGGCCGTGCGCGCGCTGATCGTGCTTCACGATCCGGCCCGGCGCCGGGCCGCGCTGGACCCGTTCATCGTGGCCGAATGCCTCCATCTCACGCCTGCGGAAGCCCGTGTTGCGGTGCAGGTCGCCGACGGTGCCAACGCCAAGGAGATCGCCCGGCGCAGCGGCGCGGCCTTGCCCACGGTGCGTACCCAGATCCAGCGCGTGATGGAGAAGGCCGGTGTGAGCCGGCAGTCCGACCTGGTCTTGCGCTTGCTGAATCTGCCGGCGTCCGTCGCATGGCATTGACCCGGCCGGCCATCACGCCGAGGCATGGCGGGGCGAAGTCCGGAATGCGCTCCTGTGCTGCGGCCTCTTCACGGCCGGGAGACGTCGACCGACTATCCTCGGGCCGGTGAGTACAACTCCTCTTCTTCCCCTGGTCCCCGGCAACCTTTCGCATTTCCTCCTCTGGATGGGCGACAGCGGCCTGGCCACGTTGGTCGTCGGCGCGGTGGCGCTGTGCCTGGCCCTGCGCAGGCAGACGCGCGGGCTGGCGTGGCTGTGGGCGGGCACCTTCGTGCTCGTGACCTCGCTGGTGTTCGCGACCAAGCTGGGCCTGTTCGGCTGGGGCGAGGGCTTCGCATCGCTCGACTTCCGGGGGCCGAGCGGGCACGCCACCCTGTCGGCCTTCGTCTGGCCCATGGTCGCGTGGCTGCTGACGCTGCATGCCGACCGGCGCGTGCGCCTCGCGGCCCACCTGCTCGGCGCGGCCTTCGCGCTGGCGATCGCATGGATCCTCGTCGCCTACGACTTCCATTCCCTGCCCGAGGTGGTCGCCGGCAGCCTGCTCGGTGGCGGCGCGTCGGTGGCGTGCATCGCGGCCGCGCGTTCGTCCGCGCCGGCGCCCAGGCACATCACGTTGCTGGCGGCCCTGATGATCGCGTTGCTGTTCGGCCTGCAGCACGGCACGCAGCTCGGGCCGCTGGTGCGCTTCAAGGCGAAGGCGCATCAGCTCGTGGCGGCCGACGGCCATCCGGCGCTGCGCGGTGGCAGCGAGGCCGCCCGAAGCGGCCGGCGCGACGGGACCTGAGGCGCCTTCGGCCGAAGATTTCGACGATGGCCGTCACCAATCCCTGGCGCTATGCGCTCGATGCCGACGCGGTCGAGGTGGGCCATTGGCAGGGCGACAGCGCACCCGCGCTGGCCGCCCACTTCCACGCGCAGGCCCAATGCACCCTGGTGCTGCGCGGCAGCCGGCTGTTCGGGATCGGCGATCGCGCGATCCTGGTGTCGGCGGGCGAATGCCTGCTCATTCCCGCCGGCCTGCCGCATCGCGGCCTCGCGCACGTCGACCCCGGCTCGGCCTGCCTCAATGTCTACCTGGAAGTCGAGGGACCGGCGCAGGCGTCTGCGCTGGCGGGCACGCCGGAGACCGTGGCGCGCCTGGCCGAGCGGGCCGGCGTGAGCCGCGAGGCCTTCACGCGCAGCTTTGCGCGGCGCACGGGCCTGCCACCGGCCGCCTACCGGATCGTCCATCGGCTCAACCAGGGGCGGATGCTGTTGCGGCATGGCGCATCGGTGGCCGATGTGGCGTTTGCGCTCGGCTTCGCCGACCAGAGCCATTTCGGTCGCCTGTTCAAGCAGCGCTTCGGCATCACACCCGGCGCCTACAGCCGCGGCCTGCGCGCATCACAAACGTTCTAGACCGTCATGCCGGCGCTCCCTAGTCTCCTGCGCTTTGGAGACCGTGGATGCAGACGTCGATGGGTGCATTGCTTTTTGTCTCGGGGCTGGCCGGCGGTGTGATCAACGCGGTGGCGGGCGGGGCCACGCTGATCACCTTTCCCGCCATGCTCGCGGCCGGTCTGCCGCCGGTGGTCGCCAACGCCTCGAACGCGGTCGCCGTCGCGCCCGGGCACCTGCTCGCGGCCATCGCCGACCGGGAGAAGCTGCCGGTGGTCGACCGGTGGCTAGTCTGGACCCTCGCGGCGGCGGTGCTGGGGGGCGTCGCGGGGGCGCTGCTGTTGCTGGCCGTGCCGGCGCGCCTGTTCGTGCTGCCGGTGCCGGCGTTGATCGGCTTCGCCACGCTGCTCTTCGCCTTTGCGCCGCGGGTCCAGGCATGGTCGGCGCGGCGGCGAGGGGGCAGGGCGCCGTCGCCATTGGCCGGGCTGGGCAGCGTGGCCGGGGCCTCCGTCTACGGTGGCTTCTTCGGCGCCGGGCTGGGCGTGATCCTGACCGCGATCCTGGCGATCCACGACGCGGGCGACCTGCGGCGCGTCAAGGTCCTGAAGAACCTGCTCGCCACGGCGGTGAGCCTGGCGGCGGTCGCCATCTTCATCGTCCAGGGCGCCGTGCGCTGGCCGGAGACCGCCGTCATGCTGGCGGGCGCATTGCTGGGCGGCTACGCCGGCGGACACCTGGTGCGCGTGCTGCCGGCCCAGGCGACCCGCTGGGTCGTCATCGTCGCGGGCGCGGCGATGACGGTCTTCTACGCATGGAAGTACTGGCGTTGACGGGGGCACGGCGCGCGGGCGTCACCCCTGCGCCAGCGGCAGCCTCACCGTCACTTGCAGGCCGCCGCCATCGCCAGGGTTGACGCCCAGCGCGATCTGCCCGCCGTGCTTCTCGACCACCGACCTGACGATGGCCAGGCCCAGGCCGCTGCCGGTCTGCGTCTGGTCCGGGGTGCGGAAGAAGCGGTCGAACACGCGCTCGCGCAACGCGGCATCGATGCCCGGCCCCTGGTCGGACACGGTCAGCACGGCTTGGTCCGCCTCGCGCGCCAGCCGCACCGTGACCATGCCGGCCGGCGGGCTGTACTTGGTGGCGTTCTCGACCAGGTTGTCGACCATCGAGGTCAGGCCCTCGCGCGCGCCCAGCACGCGCAGGTCGCGTTCCGTCGTGACCAGTTCCAGCTCGACGCCGCGGGCCTGGGCCAGTCCGGACAGCGTCGCGAGCCGGTCCTGCAGCAGTTCGTCGAGCGCCAGCTTCTCGTTCGGACCGACGTCCATGTCGGCGCTGCTGCGCATCAGCCGCAGCAGCTGGCCCACCAGCCGGGTCGCGCGGTCGATGCTGCGCAGCACGCCGCTCAGCAGTTCGCCCTGGTGCTCGGTGAGCCGGTGCTGGGCCTGCAGGGCCTCGACGTTGATGCGGATGGCCGCGATCGGCGTGCGCAGTTCGTGCGCGGCATCGGCGATGAAGTTGCGTTCGCGCGCGGCGCTTTCCGACAGGCGCTGCATCAGCGCGTTGACGCTTTCGACCAGCGGCCGCAGTTCGGCATGCCGCGCTTCGAAGCCCAGCGGCGTCAGGTCCTTCGGCCCGCGCGCGGCGATCTCCGTGCTGACCTCGCGCCAGGGCCGCAGCGCGAGCCGTATCGACAGCCAGGCCGGCAGCAGCAGGAAGGGGATGCTGATGATCAGCGGTATCAGGTAGTAGCCGCGCGAGTTGAAGGTCACGATCAGCTGCTTGCGGTCGCTGGGCGTGACCAGCGCGACGCGGGTGTCCGACAGTGGCGACTGCCGCGTGCTGGCGCGCCAGTGGCGGCCCTCGACGAACAGGCGCTCGAGGGTGTCGAGCCGGCTGTTCCGGAGGGTGTCGGGCACACCGTCGGACTTGTAGACCAGCCGGCCCGCCTGCCACACCAGGATGCTCGGCGCCATGGCGGGCTCGTTCTTGTCGCCATAGGCTTCGCGCAGCGCCACGTCGAGGGCCTGCAGGCTGGCATGCTGCAGCGCCGGGCGGTCGGCCAGGTTCTCGGCGACGGAGAGCACGGCGTCGTAGGCGTCGGTGGCGCCGTACAGGTCCTGGTTGAAGGCCTCGGCCAGGAACAGCCCCACGAGCACGCTCCACAGCAGTGCCAGCGTGGCCACCTGTCCCAGCAGCAGGCGGCGCACCAGCGTGGGCCGGGTCCAGCGTTGCCAGCGCGACGCACGCGCGACGGCCATCGCGGCGCTCATGGGCGCGCCGTCAGCGGCTGTTCCGCCTGGTCGATCACGTAGCCCACGCCCCGCACGGTGCGGATGTAGCCGTCGCCGATCTTGCGTCGCAGGTTGGAGATGTGGACCTCCAGCACGTTGCTCTCGTTGACCATGCCGCCGGGCACCAGCTGTTCTTCCAGCACGCGGCGGGTGATCACGCGGTCGACGCGCCGCATTAGCAGGCTGAGTAGTTCGAACTCGCTGCGCGACAGCGCCACCGGGGCGCTGCGCACCCGCACGCGCCGGGTCGGCTCGTGCAGCGTGAGGCCGCGCACCTCGACGGTCCCGTCGTCGAAGCCGTAGCTGCGCCGCACCAGGGCGCGCACACGCGACAGCAGCTCTGCCAGCACGAAGGGCTTGACCAGGTAGTCGTCGGCGCCGCTGTCGAGCCCGTTGAGCCGATCGTCGAGCGCGTCGCGCGCGCTCAGGATCAGCACCGGGGTCTTGTGGCGCTCGCGTCGCATCTGCATCAGCAGGCCCAGGCCGTCGCCGTCGGGCAGGCCCAGGTCGAGCAGCACCAGGTCGCAGGTGCCCGACTGCAGGGCGCGCGTCGCTTCCTCGATCCGGCGAACCCAGACGACCTCCATGTCCTCGTCCCGCAGCGCCACGCGGATGCCGTTGCCCAGGTCGAGGTCGTCTTCCACCAGAAGTATTTTCATCGGGGGAATCTAACCGCTCACGTTAAAGAAAAGCTGAAGGCCGGCCGGGGGCGCAGGCGAGTGTCGTTCAGCCAATCTTCAGGAAATGCCGAGGCTGTCTTCAGGTGACGGCGGAAGACTGCAGGGGTGCGGACCGGCGGGGCGTGCGCCCGCCGTCGCTGCATCTTCTTGCGAGGACTGGACGCTCATGTGGATGACGAAAACGCAGGCCTGCTCGGCCCTCATCGCGCTCGTGCTGGGCGCCTTCGCGGCGGCGGTGTGCGCGGCCGAAGGGCCTGGGCCGCAGCGCAGCCATGGCGGCACCGCGGCGGCAGCGCCGGCCTTGAGGCCCTTGGCCGAACGCGGCCCCGCGGCTTTCGATTCGGAGCGCGACGCTCGCCCGGTAAGGTCCATCGGCGCCGCGGCCGGCTATGCACGCCTGGGCCGTTTCCGGTGCTGGGTGGCGGTGCGGACCTACCTGCGGCGCCAGTTCCTGCAGGCCGGCGGCTGAGGCGCCTCAGATCAGCGGGATCTCCCGCGCCCGTGCCAGCGCGCTGGTCCGGTTCTTCACGCCCAGCTTGGCGAAGATCCGGTGCAGGTGCCACTTCACCGTGGCCTCGGCCAGGAACAGGCTGGCCGCGAGCTCGCGGTTGCCCAGCCCGGCGTCGAGCAGGCGCAGGATCTTGAGCTCGCGCTCGGTCAGCGGCTCGACCAGGGGCTTGGCGGATTCGGCGGCGCGTGCCGGTGCCGCGTCGGTGGGCGCCGGCGTCCGGCCCGCGGCGCGCAGCAGCGTGGCCAGGTAGTCCGGCGGCACCGGGTTGTGGCTGGCCGGCACCAGCGGCCCGCGGCGGCCGTGGATCTGCTCGACCAGTTCGGGGATCAGCGGATCGGCGTCGACAAAGCTGCGCACCAGGCCGCAGCGCGAACCCGCGCGCAGCGCTTCGTCCAGCGTGCGCAAGGCGGCCTCGCGGTCGTGCGCGCGATGCTGCTGGGCGGCGCGCAGCAACAGCAGCCGCACCTTCTGCGCCTCGTGGCCGTCGCGCTGCGCGCGCCGCAGCGCATCGGACAGCGGGCCGGCGGCACGCGCCGCATCGGCCGCGCACAGCAGCCGCAGCGCGACCAGCGCGGCATGGTCGGGCTCGCTCTCGAGCGCGGTGCAGCGCCAGCCGGCATCGTGGCGCAGCAGCCCATAGGACTGGGCCAGCTTGAGCGCGTCGTCGACCGCGCCGGCCTGCAGCCGCAGCGCGCAGCGCTCGGCCGCCAGCACGCGGGCCAGCCGCGGCAGGCCCAGCCGGTGGCCCAGCGATTCGCCCTCGAGCAAGCAGGTGTCGGCGCCGGCGGTCTCGCCGCGCAGGCGCAGCAGGCGGGCCCGCGTGAGGTAGCCGGCGGCCGTCATCTCGACCAGGCCGTGCTCGTCGACGAAAGGCAGGCCCAGGTCGAGCAGGCGCTGGGCCTGTTCGAGCTCGTGGTGCTCGTAGCAGACCTCGGCCGCCAGCAGCAGCGGCATCGAGGCCGCGTACGAGGAGACGCCCAGGCTGCGCTCCACCTCGGCGATGCCGCGCCGCGCCTCGGCCAGCGCCGCGTGGTAGTCGCCGCGGCGGATCGCGATCATCATCTGCAGCGCGCCGGCCCAGGCGATGCCGTAGTGCGCGGCGCTGGGTTCGAAGGAGGTGCGCGCCAGCGCGAGCGCCTGCACGCCGCGTTCGAAGTCGTCGGTGGCGCAGCAGCCGAAGGCCAGCACGTTGGCCACCACGCCGACCGAGAAGTCGTCGCCGCGCGGCGTCTGCTGCAGCCAGGCCTCGCTGCGCGCCTTGGCCAGCATCGGCTGGTCGGTCAGCGCGAAATACACGCAGCGGATCATCTCGACCACCCGGCGCACCGGATCGTCGGTGGCGCCGGCGGCGTGGGCCTCGAGCAGCAGCAGCTCGCGGTCGGCCTCGGGGTAGCGGCGCGTGAGCACCAGCGACCAGGCGTGGCCGATGAGGATCTGCGGCCGCGCCTGCACCAGCGCCGGCGGCAGCCGCGCGATCCAGTGCAGCAAGGTCGCATGTTCGCCGCGGTGCTGCACCAGCTCGCCCGAGAACTGCGCCACCAGGTCGGCCGCGCGTTCGAGGTCCCGGCCCTCGAAGGCGTACCGCACCGCCTCGTGCGGCAGGCCGTTGCGGTCGAACCAGGCGCTGGCGCGCAGGCAGATGGCGCGCGTGCGTTCGGCCGACTGCTCGCGCATGCGCGTGCGCAGGTAGTCGGCGAACAGGTGGTGGTAGCGGAACCAGGTGCGCGAACGGTCGAGCCCGGCGAGGAACAGGTTGCGCGCCTGCACCTCGGCCAGCAGGGCGCGGCTGTCGCTGCGGCCCAGCACCTCGTCGCAGAGTTCGGCGCAGAAGCGGTCGAGCATCGCGGTGCCCAGCAGGAACTCGCGCAGGTCGGGCCGCAGGCGGTCGAGCACCTGCTCGCCCAGGTAGTCGGTGATGTCTCGGTCGGTGCCGGAGAAGGCGGCCAGGAAGGCGGCCTTGTCCTCGCTGTCGCGCAGCGCGAGGGAGGCCAGCTGCAGGCCGGCGATCCAGCCCTCGGTGCGGTCGTGCAGAGTCTCGATCTGGCTGCGCTCGAGCGCGGTGCCGCTCACGCGGCCGATGAACTCGGCGGCCTCCTCGAGCTGCAGCCCGAAGTGCGCCGCGTCGAGTTCGAGCAGCTCGTCGCGCACGCGCAGCTGGCTCACCGACAGCGGCAGCCGCGTGCGGCTGGCGACGATGAAGCCGATGCCGGGCGTGGCGTGGGCCAGCAGCCATTCGAGCTTGCGGTGCACCAGGTCGCTGCTCACGAGGTGGAAGTCGTCGAACACGATCAGCCAGGGCCGGCCGCTGGCCACCAGGTCCTGCAGCAGCGAGGCCACGACCGCATCGAGCGAGGCCAGCGTGCCGGCGCCGAACTGGGCCAGCGCGTTGCGGCCCAGCGTGTCGTCCGCATGGTGGAGCGCCTCGGCCAGGTAGCGCATGAAGCGCAGCGGATCATTGTCCTCGGCGTCGAGGCTGAGCCAGGCGGTGGCCACGCCCAGGCCCTCGGCGCGCGCGACGAACTGGGTCAGCGCGGTGGTCTTGCCGTAGCCGGCCGGCGCGGTGATGCTGACCAGCCGCTTGGCCAGGCCGATCTGCAGCAGCGCCGACAGCTGCTCGCGCGCCAGCAGGCTCAGCGGGACGTGCGGCGGCGCCAGCTTCGAGCGGACCAGCACGGTCGTCGATGCGCTGTGGTCGAAGGATGTCTCCACGGGAGTGCTTGGAACCGGGGTTTTGCGGCGCGCCATGGGCCCAGTCTAGGGCGCGCCGTCCGTGGCCTGGTAGAGGGTGACTACGCAGGCGCCGCCCAGCCCCAGGTTGTGCTGCAGCGCCAGGCGCGCGCCGGCCACCTGCCGCTGCTCGGCCGTGCCGCGCAGCTGCCAGACCAGCTCGGCGCATTGCGCCAGGCCGGTGGCGCCCAGCGGATGGCCCTTGGACAGCAGCCCGCCCGACGGGTTGACCACCCAGCGACCGCCGTAGGTGTTGTCGCCGTCAAGCACCATCTTCTCGCCGCCGCCCTCGGGCACCAGGCCCAGCGCCTCGTAGCTCAGCAGCTCGTTGGCGGTGAAGCAGTCGTGCAGCTCGATCACGTCGAGGTCCTCGGGGCCCACACTGGCCTGTTCGTAGACGCGCTGCGCGGCGGCGCGCGTCATGTCGAAGCCGATCAGCCGGCGCATGTCGCCGGAATCGAAGCTGTCGGCGCGGTCGGTGGTCATGGCCTGCGCGGCGATGGTGACGCGTGCATCGAGCCCGTGCTTCCGGGCGAAGGCCTCGCTGCAGAGGATCGCGGCCGCGGCGCCGCAGGTGGGCGGGCAGCATTGCAGGCGGGTCATGGGGTCGAAGACCGTGGGCGAGGCCATCACTTCCTCCAGCGTGATCGGCTCGCGGAACACCGCCAGCGGGTTGCGCGCCGCATGGCTGCGCGCCTTGACCGCGATGCGGCCGAAGGTGTCGGCGCGCGTGCCGTATTCCTGCATGTGCCGGCGCGCGGCGCCGCCGAAGTACTGCGCGGCGACGGGCGTGCCGGGGGCCGCGCCCTGCAGGCCTTCCATCGTGGCCTGGAAGCGTTCGAGCGGGTTCGGCCGGTCGGTGAACTGGGCGCCCAGCGCGCCGCGCTGCATCTGCTCGAAGCCCAGCGCGAGCACGCACTCGGCCGCGCCGCTGGCGATCGCCTGGCGCGCGAGGAAGAGCGCGGTCGAGCCAGTGGCGCAGTTGTTGTTGACGTTGACGATCGGGATGCCGCTCAGGCCCACGGCGTAGAGCGCGGCCTGGCCGCTGGTGGAGTCGCCGTAGACATGGCCGACATAGGCCTGCTCGACCTGCGTGTAGTCGAGGCCGGCATCGGTCAGCGCGGCGCGCGTGGCCATCGCCCCCAGCTGGTCGTAGGGCAGGCTGGCGCTGGGTTTGGCGAAGGGCACCATGCCCACGCCGACGACCGGGACCTTGGCAGTCATGCGGATTCCTTCCATTCGAGGGTCCAGCGCACCGGCAGGCGGCCGAGCGCGGACTCGGTCTGCTGCATCAGCGCGGTGCTTTCAGGGCCGGTGGGGCGGGGCGCGCGCACATGGGCCTCGAGCCCGTGCAGCGCATGCGGCACGACCTCGACCGCCACCTGCACCGGGCCGAGCGTCTTCTCCACGGTCTCGGCCAGCGCGCGGGCGATCGCCAGTTCGCGCAGCCGGGGCTTGAAGATCTTGTTGACGGCGGTGAGCGGCATTGCTTCCAGCACCACCACGTCGACCGGCACGGCCGCGCGTTCGGCGATCACGCCGCGCGCATGCGCGAGCAGCTCGGCCGCACTGCAGCGCGTGTGCTGGCGCAGCGTGACGTAGGCCATGGGCAGCTCGCCCGCATGGCCGTCGGGCTTGCCCACGGCCGCGGCCAGCTCGACCGCGGGGTGGCGCATCAGGCCTTCCTCGATCATCGCGGGGTCGATGTTGTGGCCGCCGCGGATGATCAGGTCCTTGGCGCGGCCGGTGAGCCAGAAGTAGCCCTGGGCATCCTGTCGCCCGAGGTCGCCGGTGTTGAGCCAGCCGTCGGCCAGGCAGATGCCCTGGTTGTCCTTCTCCTGCACATAGCCCGAGAACACATAGGGCCCGCGCAGCAGCAGCGTGCCGATCTCGTCGACCGCGGCCTCGCGCAGCACCGCGCCGTCGGCGCCCAGCTGCGCGACCTTCATCTCCTGGTAGGGCAGCCGCAGGCCGATCGAGCCGATCGCGCGCTGGCCGTCGCGCGGGTTGAGCGCGCTCACGCAGGTGGCCTCGGTCATGCCGTAGCCCTCGAGCAGCCGCAGCCCGGTGGCGGCCTCGAAGCGCTGGAACAGCTCCGGCGACAGCGGCGCCGCACCGCAGATCGCGAAGCGCAGCGAGGCCAGGTCGGCGCCGTCCTGCGGCACGTTGAGCAGCGCCGACAGCACGGTCGGCACGGCGCTGAACAAGGTGGCGCGGTAGCGCTCGACCGAGCGCCAGAAGGCGGCGAAGGTGCGCGGCTCGCGGTAGCCCGAAGGCGACAGCATCACCACGTGCGCGCCCACGCTGAAGGGCGCCAGGCCCGTGACCATCATCGCGTTGGAATGGAACAGCGGCAGGCCGCACAGCAGCGTGTCGCGCGGGCCCATCGCGACCGCGGTCGACACCGCCCAGGCATTGGCCGCCTCGTTGAAATGCGTGCGGCGCGCCAGCTTGGGCGTGCCGGTGGTGCCGCCGGTGTGGAAGTAGGAGGCGATGTCCTCGCCCTGCGGCGCGGCGCCGACCAGGGCGTCGCCGGGCTGGGTGTCGAGCAGGGTGTCGAAATCCAGCGCCCACGACGGACAGGCATCGATGCCGCCCACGCGCAGCACGTTCTGCAGCGTCGGCACGCGTTCGCGCAGCGCCTCGACCTTCTCCCAGATGCCGGGCTGCGCCTGCCGGCCCAGCGCCACCAGCACGCGGGTGCCGGCGGCGTTGAGGATGCCGGCCATGTGCTCGACTTCCAGGAAGGGATTGACCGGGTTCACGATGCCCGCCGCTTCGGCGCCCCAGAGCGTGAAATGCGTCTGCGGCAGGTTGGGCAGCAGGTACGAGACCACCTCGCGCCGGCCCACGCCCAGCCGGGTGAAGGCGTTGGCGGCCTGCGTGACGCGCGCGGCCAGCGCGGCGTAGTCGAAGCGGGTCTCGCCGTCGGCCGGGTCGCCGGTGGGCACGAAGCTCAGCGCCGGCGCGCCGGGCGTCAGGTCGGCCTGCCGCACCAGGGCCGCGTAGCTCGAGACGGGCGAGGCCAGGCGCTGGCGGATCGGCACGCGCTCGATGGCTTCGATGTCGCGCAGGTCGCGCAGGGGAGAGTGGAGGGCGCTCATCGGCGTGCGTCTCAGTCGCTGATGCTCAGTTCGGGCTTGGCCACCAGGCCGAAGGCGCGCAGCTGGCCCAGCAGCTCGTGGTGCCCGAAGGCCTGGCAGCCCGAGGCGAAGCCCACGCGCTTCGGTGGCTGCTGCAGCAGCGCGTGCGCGGCATAGGCCTGCAGCAGGCCGGTCTGCTTGTAGTTGCTGTTGCCGAAGATCACGCAGTGGGCGCGGCCCAGCGGGCCCGAGGCATAGACCGAGTCGACCGACTTGTTGAGGCGCGGGTTCTCGCGCGGCGGCATGGTGTTCATCACGCTCGCGGCGGTCTGCGACAGCGCCGCATAGCGGTCCTGCTCGTTCATGCCTTCGGTGGCCTTGAGGGCCGCCTCGACGATCTTCGGCACGCCCATCATCAGCGGCTTGTTGAACACGCCGCCCAGCACCTTGACGTTGGCCACCCGCGGGTCCTTGCGGAACCACACCGGGTGCGAGGTGCCGCCCCAGGGCAGGGCCAGCGCCAGCTCGTGCTGGCCCGGGATCGCCAGGCTGTAGAGCCCGGCGTCGGGCTGCCATTCGACCAAACGGTTCTGCTGCAGGTGGAAGGCCTTGGAGGTCGCGGCGTTGACCAGGATGGTCTGGGTCGAGGCGATGGTCGGGCTGCCGCCCCAGAACACCGCGATGTCCAGCGTGTCGAGGCCAGGCGTCTCCAGGCACAGCTGCGCGGCGATCTCGCCCGTGGTGTACATGTGGGCCAGACCCGGCGACAGCAGCAGGCCGGCCGCGGCGAACTGCGCGCCGTACTCGGCCTCGAGCGTGATCAGCCAGTCCTGCTCGCCCGTGGTGTCGGTGTAGTGGCACTTGGCCGCCAGGCAGGCCTGCACCACCTCGGGCCCGAACTTCGCGAACGGGCCGACCGTGTTCAACACCACCGAGGCGCCGGTGAACAGCTGGGTCAGCGCCGCCGTCGTGTGCTCCACCGCCAGGACTTCGTAGTCGGCGGTCTCGATGCCGGGCACGTTCGATTGCATCGCCGCCTGCAGCTTGTCGGCGCTGCGCCCCGCCGCGATGAAGGGGATGCCGTACTCGCGCAGGTATTCGCAGACCAGCCGGCCGGTGTAGCCGCTGGCGCCGTAGACGATGACGGGTTTCTTGGCGCTCTTGTTCATGTTCAGTCTCCGTGAGTTTGTCTTTGAAAGAAGGTCACCAAGGGACGGGCTGCTGCCAGGGCACCCGTGGATCCGGCTCCGCCGGTCCACCGGGTGCGCCCCCCTTGGGGGGAAGGTCCGGGCGACACGCAGTGCGCCCGGACCATCGGGGGGTTACAACAATGACCCGCGGGTGCCGCCGTCGAGGACATGGACCGCGCCGTTGGAGAAGGCCGCGCGCGGCGAGGCCAGGAACACCGCCAGCTTCCCGACCTCCTCGGCCGTGCCGTAGCGGCCCTGCTTCTGCGCCACCAGCGCATCGAAGTCGGGCAGGCCCAGCATCTTTTCGAACTCGGCCTTGCGCGGCTTGACCATGTCGGTGTCGATGAAGCCCGGCAGGATCGCGTTGACCCGGATGTGGTGGGCGCGCAGCTCGACCGAGGCGGTCTGCGTGAGCGACACCACGCCGGCCTTGGCGGCCGCGTAGTGGCCGATCAGCGGCACGGCGGCCTGGGCGGTGATCGAGGCCATTGTGACGATCGCGCCACCGCCCGCGGCGATCATGGCCGGCGCCGCATAGCGGATGCAGAGGAACACGCCGTCGAGGTTGACCGACAGCACCTCGCGCCATTGCGCATAGCTCATCTGCGCGAGCGGCACGACCGAGGCCACGCCGGCGTTGGGCACCATGATGTCGAGCCGGCCATGCGCCTCGACCGCGGCCTCGACCAGCGCCTCGACCTCCAGCGGCTCGCGCACGTCGCAGGGCACGGCGATCGCGCCGGGCAGCGCATCGGCCACGCGCCGCGCGGCGGCCGGGTCGAGGTCGGACACCACGAGCTTCGCGCCCTGGGCCGCATAGGCGCGTGCCACGGCCTCGCCGAGGCCCTTGCCCGCGCCGGTGACGATCGCCACCTTGTCTTGAAGAAGATTTTTCATAGCAGGCTCGCGGACAGGCCGCCGTCCAGAACATAGTGGGATCCGGTGGTCCAGCTGGCGTCGTCGGAAGCCAGGAAGGCCACCATCTCGGCGACTTCCAGCACGGTGCCCAGCCGCTGCTGCTTGAGCGCGACCAGCGTGTCCCAGGGCACGCCCACGGCCGCCTCAACGGTGGGCACCAGCCGGTCGACCATCGCGGTGCCGATGAAGCCGGGGCAGACCGCGTTGATGCGCAGCCCGGTGGGCCGCAGCTCGACCGCCGCCACGCGGGTGAGCTGGATCACCGCCGCCTTCGACGCGCAGTAGGAGCCGAACAGCGGCGCGCCGCCGATGCCGGCCAGCGAGGACATGTTGACGATCGAGCCGCGGCCCGAGGCCACCAGCGCGCCGAGCGCGTGCTTCATGCCCAGGAACACGCCCTTGACGTTGATCGCCATCAGCCGGTCGAACTCTTCCTCGCTCTGTTCGAACAGCGGCTTGACGATCTCGATGCCGGCGTTGTTGACCAGCGTGTCGAGGCTGCCGAAGGCCGCCACGGTGGCGTCGACCGCGGCCTGCATGTCGGCCGCCGAGGTGACGTCGCAGCGCACGGCTCGGGCCTGCGGCCCGAGCGTGTCCGCCGCGCGCTGCGCGCCGGGCCCGTCGATGTCGGCGAGCATGACCTGTGCGCCGCGCTCGACGAACAGTTCGGCGATGGCCAGGCCGATGCCCTGCGCCGCGCCGGTGATGAGGGCCTTGCGGCCCTGCAGTTCTGGCATGGGTGTCTCCTTTGTTGTGCACCCATTGGAGCAAGGGGTGGTGCGCGCGGGCGCCCACAAAAAGGATGGAAATTCGCGCTGCAGTGCAGCAGAAACGCCGCGGCGCGGGCCGGGCTCAGGCCTTCAGCGCATGCACGATGTCGCGGGTGGCCGTGTAGAGCTGCAGGTAGAGCCCGAACAGCCGGTCGTAGGTGGCGCGCCGCGCCGGGTCGGGTGCGATCACGCGCCCGGGCCGGACCCAGTCGCCGAGCGCTTCGGCCGGCAGCAGCCCGGCCGCGCGGCCCGCCAGGAAGGCATCGCCGTAGGCGGCGCCCAGCGTCACCTGCGGCACGATCTGCTCGACGCCCGCGATGTCCGAGATGATCTGCAGCCAGGTGTCGGAACTCGCGCCGCCGCCCACCGCCACCATGCGATCGACGCGCGCGCCGATCTGGGCGAAGGCCTCGAGGTTGTGCCGCACGCCGAAGCCCACGCCCTCGAGCAGCGCGCGGAACACCTGGTCGCGGGTGTGCGAGAGCGTCAGGCCGACGATCATGCCGCTGGCGTCGGGGTCGTTGATCGGCGTGCGCTCGCCGCTGAAGTAGGGCAGGGCCAGCAGGCCGCCCGCGCCCGCGGGCACATGCGCGGCGGCCGCGAACAGCGTGGCGTAGTCGGTCTGCGGCGAGAGTTCGTCCTTGAACCAGCGCGTGAGGCTGCCGGTGGTGCTCATGCCCGCGGCCAGCGCGTAGCTGCCGGGCGTGGCGCCGGCCACGGTCCAGACGCGC
This sequence comes from Variovorax sp. UMC13, assembly GCF_014170375.1. Taxonomy (GTDB): domain Bacteria; phylum Pseudomonadota; class Gammaproteobacteria; order Burkholderiales; family Burkholderiaceae_C; genus Variovorax. The sequence goes on from NZ_LZZW01000018.1 coordinate 184,311, forward strand.
GGGTCGGGCGTGGGGCGGTCCTGCGTGAGCACGAAGAAGGTGGTGCTGCCGTGCATCAGCATCAGGTCGCCGGGCTGCACCGCGCCCACGCTGATGGCTTCGCTCAGCGCATCGATGGTGCCGAACGCGACCGGCGTGCCCGCGGCCAGGCCGGTGGCCTGCGCGGCTTCGGCGCCGACGCTGCCGGCCAGGTCCTCGGCCCAGCCCAGCTCGGGCAGCATGCCGATCGGGCAGACGCCTGCCGCGTGGCGCGCGTCCCAGTCGCCCGTCGCGGGGTTGTAGAGCGGCATGAAATGGCTGGCCGAATGCCGGTCCATGCACAGGCGCCCGGTCAGGCGGTAGACCAGGTAGGAAGTGGCCGAGGTCAGCTTGACGGTGCGTTGCCAGATGTCGGGTTCCTGCTGGCGCAGCCAGCGGATCTTCGGGCCGATGGCCTGGCTGCTGAGCTGCATCAGCGAGAAGGCGGCGATCGCCTCGGTGCCGATCTCGGCCTCGAGCTCGGCGATCTGTTGCGTGGCGCGCGTGTCGACGCCGTAGAGGATGCCCGGGCGCAGCGGCTGCATCCGCGCGTCGAGCGGCAGCAGACAGGGGCCGATCGCGCTCACCGCCATCGCGGCGATGCGCCCGGCCTCCACGCCGGGGCGCGCGAGCAGCTCGCGGGCGAGCGCGCAGACGTCGTGCCACCAAACGCCGTCGGCGTCCTGCTCGACATGGCCGGGCGCGGGCAGCGAGATGCCGTGCGCGATCACCGCGGTCTGCAGCACCCGGCCCGCGAGGTCCGTGAGCGCCGCCTTGCTGCTGTAGGTGCCGACGTCGATGCCGAGCAGGAGGTCCTTCATGCCGTGCCGCGCCTCGGGTCTCAGTGGGCGGGCTGGGCCGGCGCGTTACCGGCCATGAGCTCGAACAGCTTGAAGATGGCGGTGGCGTTGAGCTCACCCCAGCCCAGGTTCTGCGCCACCTTGTTGAGCTCGTGCACTGTGTTCGAGAGCAGCACCGGCACGCCGATGGCCTCGGAGTGGTTGCGGATCAGCTCGGTGTCCTTGACCATGGTGCGCAGGTGGAAGGACACGCCGAAGTCGCCGTCGATCATCGAGCGGCCCGCGCCTTCGATGATGGGCGAGCGGAAGTCCGATTCGCCCCACAGCGTGATCAGCTGGTGGCAATCGAGCCCCGACTTGCGCGCCATCGCCAGCGATTCGGCCAGCGCGGCCAGCACCGAGGACACCAGGTGGTTGCCGCTGAGCTTGGCCGCGCAGCCCGCGCCCACCGGGCCCATGTGGTGCACCGTGGCGCCGATGGCCTGCAGCAGCGGCAGCGCGGCGGCCCAGCCGGCTTCGTCCGCGCCGGCCATGATCCAGAGGCCGCCCGAATGCGCCTCGGCCTTGCTGCCGTGCACCGGTGCGTCGACGAACAGCGCGCCCTGGGCCGCGAAGGCCTGTGCCACCTCGCGCGCGGTGGTCGGCAGCTGGGTGCTCATGTCGATGAAGACCTGGCCTGCGCGTGCATGGGCCAGCAGGCCGTCGGGGCCGTCGAGCATCTGGCGCAGGCCGGCCTCGTTCCACACCAGGATGATCACGTGCGTCGCGCCTTCGGCCGCTTCGCCGGGGGTCGCGCACCAGGTGGCGCCGGCCTGCACCAGTTCCTGTGCGTTGGCTTCACTGCGGTTGTGGCAGCGCACCTCGTGGCCCTTGGCGAGCAGGGTCAGGCCCACGCCCGTGCCCATCACGCCGGTGCCGATGACTGCGATCTTCATGAAGAACTTTCGGTGGATGCGGCGGCGAACGCACGCAGGGTGTCGATGATCAGGACGCCGACCGTGGCGCCCGCGTCCTGCAGGCCCAGCGACTTCTCGGGGAAGCAGGCGGCCTTGCCGTGCTGGGCCACCATGGTCCGGGTGGCTTCGAGGCCGTCGGCGGCGGCTTGCGCGGCGGCTTCCAGCGCTGGCGTGAGTGCCACGCCCGCGGCGGCCGAGGCGCGCAGCGAGGTTGCGATCGGGTCGAGCACGTCGAGCAGCGTCTTGTCGCCGCGCTTGGCCTTGCCGCGCTCGGCCACGCCGTCGTGGTAGGCGGTCCAGAAGGCCGCGATCTCGGCGGTGCCGATGCTGGGCGCATCGCCGACGGCCTTGCCGCCGCGCATGAAGCCGGTGGCGGTCAGCGTGCCCATGGTCGAGGGGGCCGCCTTGGCGATGGCCATGCCCGCGAGCTGCAGGGTCTTGCCGATCGGGTCGGTGGTGTTGGCCTTCACCGATTCCCAGGCCGCGTTGAAGCCCTTGTTCATCGTGATGCCCAGGTCGCTGTCGCCGACCTTGCCGTCGAGTTCGATCAGGAAGCTGCGCTGCGCGGTGAAGGTTTCGCTCAGGCGCTGGAAGAGGCCCGCGAGGTCGTTCTTTGCGATGGAGTCCATGGCGGGTCTCAGAGCTGGGGCTGGACGAAGAAGGGCGAGGACGCGGGCGCGGCGACCAGGCGCTTGAGCTCCTCGTCCATGCGCAGCAGCGAGATCGAGGCGCCGGCCATTTCCATCGCGGTCGCGAATTCGCCGACATAGGCGTGGAACACCGAGACCCCGCGCTCCTTCAGGACCTGCGAGACCTTGCGGAACAGGATGTAGAGCTCTTCCTGCGGCGTCGCGCCCAATCCGTTCACCAGCACCGTGACCTCGTCGCCGCTGGCCAGCGACAGTTCGGCCAGCAGCGGGCGCATCATCTCCTCGACCACCAGGTCGGCCGACTGCAGCGGGCCGCGGCGGATGCCGGGTTCGCCATGGATGCCCATGCCGATCTCCATCTCGTCCTTGCCCAGCGAGAAGGTCGCGTGGCCGACCTCGGGCACGATGCAGGGGCTCAACGCGACGCCCATGGTGCGGGTCTGGGCCTTGGCCTTCTCGGCCACGCGCTTGACCTCGTCCAGCGACATGCCCTCGGCGGCGGCCGCGCCCGCGGCCTTGTAGACGAAGAAGATGCCCGCGACGCCGCGGCGCTTGTGTTCCTCGCCGACCACCGACGAGGCGGCGTCGTCGTTGCCCACCACCGACAGCACGCGGATGTCCTCGATCTCGGCCATCTCGGTGGCCATGTCGAAGTTCAGGATGTCGCCGGTGTAGTTGCCGTAGATATAGAGCACGCCCGCGCCCTGGTCGATGGCCTTGGTGACCTCGAACATCTGGTCGGCGCTGGGCGACTGGAAGACGCCGCCCACGGCCGCGCCGTCGAGCAGGCCGGCGCCCACGTAGCCCAGGAACAGCGGCAGGTGGCCCGAGCCGCCGCCGGTGGCCAGGCCGACCTTGCCCTGCGCGCGGGGCGTGGTCGCGACCAGGCAGCGGCGGTCGTTGGCCACGAAGCCGACCTGCTTCGGGTGCGCGGCGTAGATGCCGTCGAGCATCTCGTCGACGAAGTCCTCGGCCTGGTTGAGGAATTTCTTCATGTGTGTTTCTCCTTGAGGGGGTGCGGGTGCGAAGGGAGGGTCAGCGGCGGCGGATCGCGAAGAAGGCGCCCGCGACCAGGATGAAGGCGCCGACCACGACGCGCTGCCAGGTGCTGGGGATGCCGGTCATGATCAGCACGTTGTTGATGGCCACGACCAGGAACACGCCCAGCAGCGTGCCGGTGACCGTGCCCGTGCCGCCGGTGATGCGCGCGCCGCCCAGCACCACGGCCGCGATCACGTCGATCTCCATGCCGACCAGGTCGAAGGGGTTGGCCAGCCGGTTGCTGCAGACGTGGATGATCCCGGCCAGGCCGGCCAGCGCGCCGGTGTAGGCGAAGATGAACAGGTGCACGGCGCGCAGGTTGTAGCCCAGGCGCTCGGCCACGGCGCGGCTGCCGCCTGTGGCGAAGATCGCGCGACCCATCAGCGTCTTGTTGAGGATCCACCAGGTCAGGCCGGCCACGATCGGCAGCGCGAGGAAGAACACCGGCAGCACGGCGCGCGCGCCGTCGGTGCTGCGCTCGATCAGCGCGAGCTTGCCGAAGCTGTCCATCTGCTCGGGCAGCGAGGTGACCCAGACCGTGCCGATGAAGGTCAGCAGGAAGCCGCGGAACAGGTACTGCGTGCCGATGGTCACGATCAGCGAGGGCGCGCGCAGCGCGTGCACCAGGAAGCCGTTGATCAGCCCCAGCAGCCCGCCGCCCAGCGCGGCCGCGAGGAACACCAGCACCAGCGGCGCGCCGGGGAAGTAGGTGACGATGAGCTGCGTCACCGAGTACATCGACAGCGCGGCGATGGCGGTGAAGGACACGTCGATCCCGCCCGCGGCCAGGATCACGAACACGCCCAGCGCGAACAGCCCGATCACCACGCTGGAGCGCGCGATGTCGAACAGCGCCGAGGCCTGGAAGAAGCTCGGGTTGATGGCACCGACCACGGCGCACAGGCTCACCAGCAGGAACAGCGTGAACAGCTCGGGCCGGCGTTCGAGGCGGCGCTTGAGCCGGTCACCCCGGGACAGGTTGGGCGCGGCGGCGGTGGGGACGGGCACGACGGTGCTGGGGGCGTTCAAGACAAAGTCTCCTCGGGGGGCTTGTGCGATGCCGCGGGCGCGCCGCTGGCGGTCATGGCGTCGTAGAGCGCTTCCTCGCGCGCGCTCGCGGCGTCGAAGCTGGCGGCGACCTCGCCGTGGCGCATGACCAGGATGCGGTCGCAGTTCTGCAGCAGTTCGGGCAGGTCGTCGCTGATCACGATCAGCGCCATGCCCTTCTCGGCCAGCGCCTGGATCGTGCGGTAGATGGTGTCCTTCGAGCCGATGTCGACGCCCACGGTGGGCCCGTGCAGCACCAGCAGGCGCGGCGCGATCGTGAGCCAGCGGCCGATCAGCACGCGCTGCTGGTTGCCGCCCGACAGCGACTGCACCGGCAGGTCGACGTTGGGCGTGGCGATGCGCAGCTCGTCGACCAGGCCCTGCGCGATGCCGCGCGCCTTGCGCTGGTCGAGCAGGCCCAGGCGGCTGCGCAGCCGGTCGAGCACCAGCGCCACCATGTTCGAGAGGATGGGCTTGTCGAGGAACAGGCCTTCGGCCAGCCGGTCCTCGGGCACGTAGCCGATGCCGTGGTCGATGGCGTCGGAGGGCTGCGCCAGGTGCACGGTCTGGCCGTCGAGCCGCATGGTGCCGGCGGTGGCCGCGAGCACGCCCGCGATCGCCAGGCCGAGCTCGTTGCGGCCCGAGTCCATCAGGCCGGTGATGCCCAGCACCTCGCCGCGCGCCAGCGACAGGTCGACGCCGCGGAACTGCTCGCCGCGGCCGAAGCCCTCGAGACGCAGCAGCTCGGTGTCGGTCGGCCGGCCGGTGCGGTAGCGGCTGCCGTCGATGGTCTTGCCGGTCATGAGCTGGCTCAGGTCGGTCTTGCTGTAGTCGCGGATCGGGCCCTGCGCCACGCACTGGCCGTCGCGGAAGACGATCGCCTGGCCGCCGATGCGGTAGCACTCGTCGAGCTTGTGGGTCACGAACAGCACGGCCACGTGGTCGCGCTGCAGGCCCGCGACCACGCGCACCAGGTTGTCGACCTCGCGCCGCGTCAGCGAGGTGGTGGGCTCGTCCATGATGACCAGCTTGGCCTGGGTGGCGATGGCGCGCGCGATGGCCACCAGCTGGCGCACCGCCAGCGGCAGGTCGGCCACCACGGTGTCGAGGAAGGCGTCGGTGCTCGGAAGGTCGACCGCCTGCAGCGCGCGGCGCGCGGTCGCGTGCAGCGCGGCAGGGTCGAGCCGGCGCGCGAGGCGGCCGTTGGCGCGCACCAGTTGTTCGGACAGGGCGACGTTCTCGGCCACCGTCATGTTGGGAATCAGGGAGAGGTCCTGGTAGACCGTCTCGATGCCGGCGGCCAGCGAGGTGATCGGCGTGAGCGCGGCGTGGTCGACGCCCTCGAGCCGGATCGTGCCCTCGTCGGGCGGCTGGGCGCCGGAGATGATCTTGATGATCGTGCTCTTGCCGCAGCCGTTCTCGCCGAGCAGGTGGTAGATCTCGCCGCGCTCGATCGAGAAGGCGACGCCGCGCAGCGCGTGCACGCCGCCGAAGCGCTTGTGGATGCCGCGGACTTCCAGGAAGGCGGGGGCGGGCGTCGACCCGCGCGCGCTGGGGGCGTCGGGCCGGTTCTGGACGGCAGGCATGCGGGAACCTCAGAGCGGTGCGTGAAGAGAAGCGGAAAGCGCGGCACAGGGGCCCGGCCGGGCCCCTGCGCAGGCTTCAGGTCAGAACATGTAGGGCTTGTAGGTGGCCTTGTCGACGATCACCATGGCGTTGCCGGTCAGCAGCAGGCCCTTGCCCGGACCCTTGGCCACGCGCACCTTCTCGTAGCCCTTGACGCCCAGGTCGATGCCGTCGGTCAGCGGCTTCTTCTCGAGCAGCAGCATCGCGGCCTTGTTCATCGCGATGCCCGCGTCCTTCGGGTCCCAGAAGCCGATCGCGCTGATGGCGCCCGACTCGAGCAGCTTGGCCGAGGGGTTGGGCAGGCCGGTGCCGACCAGGCAGACCTTGCCCTGCAGGCCGGCTTCCTCGATCGCGCGGCCGATGCCCAGCACGTCGTTGCCGGCCGAGCTCTGGAAGCCCTTGAGGTCGGGGTGCTTGCGCAGGATTTCCTTGGCCTTCTCGTAGGTCTTGTTGGCGTCGTCGAAGGATTCGTTCTTCGCGTCGACCAGCGTCATGCCGGCGTACTTCTTGGCGTTCTGCGCGCCGGCATCGACCCATTGCAGGTGGGTGCGGCTGCCCAGCGAGCCGACGAAGGAGGTCCACTTGCCCTTCTGGCCCATGCAGGCGGCGAGCTTCTCGTTCAAGGCGGTGCCGTAGGCGGCGTTGTCGAAGGCCTCGATGTTGGCGTTGGTGTTCTTCTGGTTGTCGGCCTCGTGCGTCACGACGACGATGCCGCGGTCCATCGCGCGCTTGAGCACGCCCTCGATCACCGCCGGGTCCATCGGCACCACGGCCAGCGCGTTCACCTTGCGCGCCACCAGGTCGTCGATGATCTTCAGCTGCTGCGCCGCATCGGAGGTCGCGGGGCCGCTCTGGCTGGCCACCACGCTGGGCGTGCTGGCGGCGAATTCCTTCACGCCGACGTCCATGCGGTTGAACCATGGGATGCCGGCGATCTTCACGACGGTCGCGATGACCGGCTTGTCCTGTGCATTGAGCACGCCGACGCTGGCGAGGAGGGCGGCACCGATCAACGATGTCTTGACGCAGGTGATCTTCATGTTGTCTGTCTCCAGTGGAAAAGGGAAAGGAAAGCCCTCAGGACGGATGCTTCGGCGCAGGAGGGAGCTGCGACGACGAGGTGCCGGCGCGACCCGGCAGCCGGAACAGGCTGCCGATGTCGTAGCGACCGATGGCCAGGAAGACGAGCAGCAGCAGGCCCCAGGCGCAGTCGCGGAAGAAGTTGGAGAGGTCGGCGAAATTCAGCATGCTGGAGAGCAGCTGCAGCGCGGTCGCCGACAGGAACAGGCAGGTCATGCGGCCGTAGCCGCCTTCGGGCTTCACGCCGGCCATCACGGTGATCAGGATCGCGATCAGCAGGTAGGACTGGCCGTAGTCCCACTTGACGTTCACGTTGCGCGAGGCGATCAGCACGCCCGCCACGCCGGCCAGCGTGCCGGCCAGGCCGTAGGTGGTGAGCAGCAGCCGGGTCTGCGCGAAGCCCGCGTAGCGCGCGGCCTTGGGGTTGGTGCCCATGAGGAACAGCCGGATGCCGAAGGGGCTGAACTTGAGCGTGGCGCCGATCAGCAGCGTGATCGCGCAGAAGATCAGGAAGGAGATCGGCACGCCCAGCAGCAGGCCGCTGCCGATTTCCATCAGCGGGTCGGCGCTGCCCACGCGCACCGAGGGGCCGCCCGACAGCGCCACCGCCAGGCCGGTGAACAGCAGCTGCGTGCCCAGCGTGCACAGGATGGGCGTGAGGCCGAGCTTGGCGATCAGCAGGCCGTTGAACAGGCCGCCGAGGAGCCCAACGATAATCGCCGCCGCGGCGAAAGCCACGGTGAAGAGCATGGGCGAGTCGTCGGCCGAGACGTAGGCCGACACCAGCATGGCGGAGCAGACGCCCGCGAGGTTGGCAAGCGCGATGCCCGAGAGGTCGATGCCGCCGTTGCCCGCGCTCATGGCCAGCATCACGCCGATGGCGAGCAGGCCGAGTTCGGGCAGTTGGCCGGCCATCGACTGCAGGTTGTACGGATCGACGAAGGCGCCGCGCGACATGGCGGCGCCACCGATCAGCACCGCCACGTTGATGGCCAGCAGGAACAGCAGCTGAGGATCGCGCTTCATCTTCAAGTTCAGTAAAAATCTTGTCGAACTTTAGTGAACTGAATCTCGCGCAGGAAGCCGAAATGCCTAGGGCAAACCCGCATTCATGGCTTGAAGATTGCCTGCTTTACGCCGCGAACTGCGTCTATTCCAGAGTGCATACCCTGATGCTTGTACGCAATTGTTTCCAAGAATCTGCTCTAAAATTTACTAAACGTTCACTTCCGATGGCGCCCCACGCATCGGACCCAGCCAAGGCCACGATCCCATGTCGTCCACAGTCAAGGACATCGCCCGCATCGCGGAGGTCTCCGCCGCCACCGTCTCCCTCGTCATGAACGGCAAGGGCGGCATTTCCGAGGAGACGCGCACGCGCGTGCTGGCCGCCGCCTCGACCCTCAACTACACGCCGCGCCCGCCCAAGGGCGCGAAGGGCGCCAAGCCGGCCCGCGTGGGCACCTTGCGCTTCCTCAAGATCGCGAAGCACGGCCACACGGTGAACCGCGACCACAACACCTTCATCTCCGACTACATCGACGGCATGTCGCTGCAGGCCAGCGAGTACGGCTACAAGCTGGAGGTGGTGAGCCACGAGGGCCAGCCGGTCGAGGACATCGTGGCCTCGCTGGCCGACACCACGCTGGCCGGCGTGGTGGTGCTGGGCACCGAGCTCACCGAAGCGGACATCCTGCTGTTCCAGGGCTGCGGCATCCCGCTGGTGGTGATCGACACCTTCCACGACGTGCTGGAGTGCAACTTCGTCAACATGAACAACGGCGACGCGGTCTACAAGGTGCTGTCGCACCTGGCCGAGCGCGGCTTTCGGCACATCGGTTTCATCGCGAGCAATGTGCAGACGGCCAACTTCCGGATGCGGCGCGATGCCTTCGTCGACGGCATGAAGCGCCTGGGCCTGGGCTTCAGCCCGCGCGACATCGTGACGGTGGACTCGACCTACGACGGCGCCTACCAGGACATGCTGGCCAAGCTCAAGAGCGGCTTCGCGGTGCCCGAGTGCTATGTCTGCACCAACGACATCATCACCTACGGCTGCATCAAGGCGCTGCGCGAATTCAACATCCGGATCCCGCAGGACCTGTCGCTGGTGGGCTTCGACAACCTGCCGATGAGCGCCACCATGGACCCGCCGCTCACCACCATTGACGTGTCCAAGCGCAAGATCGGCAACCTCGCGATCACGGTGCTCGACGAGCAGATCCGCGCGCCCGAGGGCCAACCGGCGGTGAAGATCCTGGTCGGCGCGAACCTCGTGGTGCGCGACAGCGTGGCCTCGCGCGCGGGCAACTGAGCCGGGCGCTCAGCGCCCGTCCTGCTGTCGGCGCAGATGGCGGTAGAGGGTGCTGCGGTGCAGGCCCAGCCGCGCCGCGGCCTGCGCGACATTGCCGCCGGCCGCGTGCAGCGCCGCGCGGATCTGCTGCTGCGTCAGGTCGGCCAGGGGCGGGGGCTGCGATTGCACTTCGTCATGCGCGGCCAGGAGCGCCGTTGCCCCGGTGGCGGCCTCGCCGATGCGCGCCGGCAGCATATCGATGCCGATCTCGGTGTCGGGGTCCGCGAGCGCGGTCAACGTGCGCAGCACCGCCAGCAGTTCGCGCACATTGCCGGGCCAGGGAAAGGCGCACAGCGCCGCCAGCGCCTCGTCGGCGAGCGTGAGCCGTTTCGCATCGCCGCCGGTCTCGGCGAACAGCCGGCGGACCAGCGCCCGCCGGTCGCCGCGCTCGCGCAGGCTGGGCAGCCGCGCTTCGTAGCCGTTCACGCGGAACATCAGGTCGGCGCGGAAGCGGCCCGAGGCCGCGAGTGCGGCCAGGTCGCGATGGGTGGCGCAGACCAGCTGGAAGTCGACCGGCGTGGCGCGTCCGCCGCCCAGCGGCATCACGGTCTTGTCTTCCAGCACGCGCAGCAGCCGGGTCTGCAGCAGCAGCGGCATGTCGCCGATCTCGTCGAGCATCAAGGTGCCGCCATGGGCCTCGCGGATGCGCCCGACCGTGCCCTGGCGGCGCGCGCCGGTGAAGGCGCCCTCGTCGTAGCCGAAGAGCTCGGCCTCGATCAGGCTGTCGGGCAGGGCGGCGCAGTTCACCACCACCAGCGGGCCCGCGCGGCGCCGGCTCGCCGCATGCAGGCGCCGGGCGAACACCTCCTTGCCCGCACCGGTCTCGCCGGTGACCAGCACCGCCACGCCCGCATCGATGACCTTGACCGCCTGCTGCAATGCGCGCGCCACGGCGGCGTCTTCGGGGGCCTCGGCCGCCGCGGGCGGCGGCGGGGACGCCGGCCTCGCGGGGCGGCTGGGCCGGGCCTGGCGGCTCAGCACGATGCGCTGCCCGCCGGGCAGTGTCAGGGCCGCGGTGCCGCCGCCCGCGCCGTGCCAGCGCCGGCCCAGCAGCTGTTCGACCGGCTGGTCGAGCACCGCGCGCCACGACAGGCCCAGCAGGCCTAGCGCGATCCGGTTGGCGGCCACCACGCGGCCGTCCTCGACCGTGAGCAGGCCCTCGCGCGAACTGCCCAGCACGGCGGCGTTGGCGTGGAAGCGCACCGTGTCGCCGGCCGCGCGCGCCAGCATCATCCGGTGCTCGATCTGCTGCGAGGCCATGCGCACCAGGCCCAGCGTGTGGCCGTCGATGCGGATCGCGTCGCCCGAGATGTCGAGCACGCCCGCGATCTCGCCGCGGCCGGTGAAGATCGGCGCTGCGGCGCAGCCGAGCCCGCCGTGGCCCGAGAGGAAATGCTCGCCGCCCAGCACCGCCAGCGGCTGGCGTTCGACCAGCACGGTGCCGATGGCGTTGGTGCCGCAGCGCTGCTCGGACCAGTCCACGCCCGGCAGCAGCGCCACGCGCTGGGCCTTGGGCAGGAAGTCGGGGCTGCCGATCTCGTCGAGGATCACGCCGGCCGCGTCGGTGACGATCACCACGCAGCCGTGGCCGATCGCATGCTCGGCCAGCGCATCGAGTTCGGGCTGCGCGCTCTCCAGCAGCAGGCGCGAGGCTTCCTTGCGTTCGCCCAACTCGGCGGCGCCCAGCGGCGTGGCCTCCATGGCCCAGACGCCGGCGCCGCGCGAGCGCGTCCAGGAGCGCGAGATGTGGGGCGCCAGCCCGTCGCCCGGCACATGGCCCTGGTTGAAGAACAGCTCGCGGGCCCGTTCGGTCCGCTGGACCAGCCCCGTTGCATCCGACATGGTGTCTCCTTTGTCGCCGCCTGTCGCGCGATGCGACATGTTCGTTCGACTATGTCGCAGTTCGCGACGCGAGGCAATGCGCTTGCCCCCGCGGATCATGCGGCATCGTGCGCTGCACGAGAGGAGAAGGGCGCGTGTGCGTGGCGCGGCGGCACGCTAGGGATAGTCCCTAGATCGCGCGGTACGGGCTTTGCAAGCGATGGGTCACCGCGACGGCGCGGCAACACCCAACCACTGATCTGGAGACACACACATGGACATGCTGGAACCCGGCAAATTCGGCACCGCGGTGCCGTTCCGCAAGCGCTACGACAACTTCATCGGCGGGCAGTGGGTCGCACCGGCCAAGGGCCAGTACTTCGAGAACATCACGCCGGTGACCGGCAAGGTGTTCTGCGAGGTCGCGCGCTCCACCGCGGAAGACGTCGAGCGCGCCCTCGACGCCGCGCATGCGGCCAAGGCCGCCTGGGGCCGGACTTCGCCCACCGAGCGTTCGAACATCCTCCACAGGATCGCGCAGCGCATGGAGGAGAACCTGCCCATGCTCGCGATGGCCGAGACCTGGGACAACGGCAAGCCGATCCGCGAGACCACGCTGGCCGACATGCCACTGGCGGTCGACCACTTCCGCTACTTCGCCTCGTGCATCCGGGCGCAGGAAGGCGGCATCAGCGAGATCGACAGCAAGACCTACGCCTACCATTTCCACGAGCCGCTGGGCGTGGTGGGCCAGATCATTCCCTGGAATTTCCCGATCCTGATGGCGGTGTGGAAGCTGGCCCCGGCGCTGGCCGCAGGCAACTGCGTGGTGCTCAAGCCGGCCGAGCAGACGCCGGCGTCGATCCTGGTGCTGATGGAACTCATCGGCGACCTGCTGCCGCCGGGCGTGCTCAACGTGGTCAACGGCTTCGGGCTCGAAGCGGGCAAGCCGCTGGCGTCGAGCAATCGCATCGCCAAGATCGCGTTCACCGGCGAGACCACCACCGGCCGGCTGATCATGCAGTACGCGAGCCAGAACATCATTCCCGTGACGCTGGAGCTCGGCGGCAAGTCGCCCAACATCTTCTTCGAGGACGTGGCCGCGAAGGACGACAGCTTCCTCGACAAGGCGCTGGAAGGCTTCGCGATGTTCGCGCTCAACCAGGGCGAGGTCTGCACCTGCCCGAGCCGGGCGCTGGTGCAGGAGTCGATCTACTAACGCTTCATGGAGAAGGCCGTCAAGCGCGTGGAAGCCATCAAGCAGGGCAGCCCGCTCGAGATGAGCACCATGATCGGCGCGCAGGCCTCCAACGAGCAGCTGGAGAAGATCCTGTCGTACCTCGACATCGGCAAGCAGGAGGGCGCCAAGGTGCTGACCGGTGGCGAGCGCCACCGGCTGACGGGTGAACTGGAGGGCGGCTACTACGTCAAGCCGACCATCTTCGCGGGCCACAACAAGATGCGCATCTTCCAGGAGGAGATCTTCGGGCCGGTGGTGTCGGTGACCACCTTCAAGACCGAGGAAGAGGCGCTGGAGATCGCCAACGACACGCTCTACGGGCTGGGCGCCGGCGTCTGGAGCCGCGATGCGAACCGCGCCTTCCGCATGGGCCGCGGCATCCAGGCCGGCCGGGTGTGGACCAACTGCTACCACCACTACCCGGCGCATGCGGCCTTCGGCGGCTACAAGGCCTCGGGCATCGGCCGCGAGAACCACAAGATGATGCTCGACCACTACCAGCAGACCAAGAACCTGCTGGTGAGCTACGACGAATCGCCGATGGGGTTCTTCTGACCATGGACCTGCGCCGCGTCATCTGCACGCCGGCCGCCGAGGCGCTGATCGACGTGGTGCGGGCCAGGCACGGGCCCGTGATGTTCCATCAGTCGGGCGGCTGCTGCGACGGCAGCGCGCCCATGTGCTACCCGCAGGGGGAGTTCCTGATCGGCGACCACGACAAGCTGCTGGGCGAGATCCATGGCGCGCCCTTCTACATCAGCGGGCCGCAGTTCGAATACTGGCAGCACACGCAGCTGATCATCGACGTGGTGCCGGGGCGCGGCGGGATGTTCTCGCTGGAAGGGCCCGAGGGGCTGCGCTTCCTCACGCGCTCGCGCTTGTTCAGCGACGAAGAGGACACGCTGCTGCAGGCCGAGGCGCAGGCGGGACGCTGAAGCGACATGCGGAGGGCCGCAGGTCGGGGACCTGCCGGCCCTCTGTCGTTGTCGTGTGGGCCGCTCAGTCCACTCCGATCATCACGCTCGAGGCCTTGATCAGCCCGTAGGCCGGGCCGCCTTCGACCAGGCCCAGCGAATCGGCCGAGGTCGAGGTGATCGTCGAGACGATCTGCACGCCCGATGCGATCTCGAGCGTGACCTCGGTCGTGACCGGGCCGCGCACGATCTTGACGACCTTGCCGGGCAGAACGTTGCGGGCGCTGATTTTCATGGGTGGCTCCAGAACAATGGACGAAGACGCATTCTGCCGGCCATGGCTTCAGCCGGACACGCGCTTGCCGACCAGCACCGGATCGGCGCGGTAGCGCTCGGGGAACACCTTCTGGAGGTTGGCCACCTTGGGCAGGTCGTTGATCACGATGTAGGGCTGGTTCGGGTTCAGCGTCAGGTAGTCCTGGTGGTAGGCCTCGGCCGGGAAGAAGCGCTTCTGCAGCTCGATGGTGGTGGCGATCGGCGCGCCGAAGCTGCCGGTCTGGCCGAGCTGCGCGATGTAGGCCTTGGCGACGCGGGCCTGCTCGTCGTTTTGCGCGAACACGGTCGAGCGGTACTGCGTGCCGCGGTCGGGGCCCTGGCGGTTGAGCTCGGTGGGGTTGTGAGCCACCGAGAAGTAGATCTGCAGGATGCGGCCGTAGCTGATCTGCTTCGGGTCGTAGGTGATCGCCACCGCCTCGGCATGGCCGGTGCGGCCCGAGCCCACGGTTTCGTAGCGCGCCGTCTTCTCGTCGCCGCCCGCGTAGCCCGAGACCGCGTTGGTCACGCCCTTGACGTGCTGGAACACGCCCTGCACGCCCCAGAAGCAGCCGCCGGCGAGCACCGCGGTCTCGGTGGCCGTGGCCGGTGCGAGGTCGTCGGCGGGGGCCGGGATGACGACGGCCTTCTCCGCCGCCATCGAGGGCACGATCTTGAAGGCGGCCGCGGCGGCCAGCAGCGCCACGGCACCGAGCGTCATGCGGCGCGAGAAGCGCTCGCGGGGGGCGAGCACGGCGGCAGGAGCGGTCGAGGGCTTGTTCATCTCAGGTCTTCCTTCGGTTGGTTGGCAGCCGGACGGCGTCCGTGTCCCTGAGTTCGGGCGAAGGGCGACTTCGGTTACGCATTGCGCGCCGAAATTTCCGCCGCATCGACCGCGCCCGGCTGTAACCCCCGGCCGGCGCGGGCCGAACTATGCGGTGAATGCGATGCCGCGCGCCCTCGGCCATGCATCGTTGTTCCCATCGGGATACGACGATTTCCAAGCCTGCCTGAGTCCAAGGTGCCGCGCGCTGCGTACAGCGTCTCTGGAGCCCTCGGTCGTCCCGTGCCGATGGCTGTCTGACCCTCAGATCTCACAGGACCTCTTTGAAGGATTTGCCATGACCCCCCAAGGAAGACGTTCGGCGCTCGTCGCAGGTGGCTCGACGCTCGGCCTGGCGATCGCCTACGCACTGGGATGGAACCCGCGCCCGGCGCTGGCCGCCACCGCGGGCACTTTCGAGGTGACGCGCACCGAGGCCGAGTGGCGCAAGCTGCTCACGCCCAACCAGTACGCCGTGATGCGCGAGGAGGGCACCGAGCGCCCCTACACCAGCCCGCTGAACGACGAGCACCGCGAAGGCATCTTCGCCTGCGCGGGTTGCAACCTGGATGCGTTTTCGTCCAAGACCAAGTTCGACAGCAGGACCGGCTGGCCGAGCTTCTGGCAGCCCCTGCCCAACGCGGTCGGCGAGAACGTGGACAAGACCTTCGGCATGGTGCGCACCGAAGTGCACTGCCGGCGCTGCGGCAGCCATTTCGGCCATGTGTTCCCGGACGGACCGAAGCCGACCGGCCTGCGCTACTGCATGAACGGCGTGTCGCTCAGGTTCACGCCGCGCGCGGCCTGAGGCGGGCTCAGGTCAGGATGAACACATCGGGGTCGAGCTTGGGCGCCTGCTGCGGCTCGCCCAACATCTCGCGCAGCGTCGATTCGATGCCGGCCGACATCGCATCCAGCGCAAGGTCGTTGGCGGCCGTGCCGAAGGGCTCCTCGATCTCCGCGCCCAGGGCCTCGAGCGCGAAGAAGGTGTAGGCGATGAAGGCCACGATCACCGGCGTGGTCGGCCCGATCGAATCGACCAGGCCGAAAGGCAGAAGCACGCAGTAGAGGTAGATCGTGCGGTGGATGATCACCGAGTAGGTGAAAGGGATCGGCGTGCTCGCGATGCGCTCGCAGCCGCCCAGCGCCTCGTTGAGGTGGCTCAGCGGCGCGTCCATGGCCGGCACGATGGCGGGGGCGATGTCGCCCGCCTGCCGCCGGTCGCGCAGCCATTCGCCGGCCATCAGCAGCAGCATCGAGGGCTTGAACAGCAACGGTTTCAGCCGTGCGCGGTCTTCCGGCGTGAGCAGGCGCTCGAAATCGGCCGCGGGGTCAGTGCGGCGCAGCTGGTGGCGCAGCGCATGCACGAAGGCGATCAGCCGCGCGGCCAAAGGCTGCACCTCGGCCGGCGCGTCGGCCAGCGTGAGCGCCTGGCGCAGCAGGGTGCGGGTGTTGTTGAGCACGCTGCCCCAGAGCGTGCGCGCCTCCCAGTAGCGCGCGTAGCTGGTGCCGTTGCGAAAACCCAGGAAGATGGCCAGGGTCAGGCCGATCAGCGAGAAGGGCACGAAGGTCAGCGGGATCTTCCACTGGAACAGGCGCCCGTGGAGCACGGTGACGAGGATGGCGAAGGCCGTGGTGGCGAGCAGCTGCGGTGCGATGTCGCGCAGCACGGAGCCGCGCCAGACGAACAACATGCGCAGCCAATGGAGGCGGGGTCGAATGATCATGGGGGCCCGATCATCCCAGGGACAGGCACGGTGCTCGCCTTGGTCGGGTAAAGGTGCTGTTGGGAAGCGGCCCGAGATCGCGCGCAGTGCGATCTGACGTGGAAAAAATGCATGGCTGGCCGGAGAACCGATGGCTAGCAAAAAACGACCTTGGAGACTTTTGAGGGTCTCGGGTCGCCCCACGATGAAACTGAATTCTGGAGAAGGGCTGCAGCTGCTGCCAGCTGCTTTTCTTTCGATGCCGCGATCATATCTCAAATGCAAACGCTTCTCATTTGATTTGATGGCGTGACACAAACTCTTTCCATTGACCCGACGCGGGAGCCGGTGCCTGCCGAAGCCTTCGACCTCGGGCCGCCGCGGGTCGTGGACGGGCTCTGCACGATGGCAAGGATGGCCTGCCTTCCAGGCCAGCACCCAGGCATTCGTCGCTTCCGACGATGGTCCGCGCGGCCTCGTCGCACAACACTTCCGTGCTTCGATCCAGTGGAAAAAGAGGCGAGCGATGGCTTGGAAACTCGACGCGGCCGAGGCCGGGTTCAGGCAGGAGGTCCGGGATTTCCTGGACCAGGCCCTGACGCCCGAACTGCGCACCGCGGGCCGGCGCTGTTCCGGCATCTTCAGCGACTACGACGACGGCATCCGCTGGCACCGCATCCTCGCGCAGCGCGGCTGGAGCGTGCCCAGCTGGCCGGTCGCGCATGGCGGCACCGGCTGGACGCCGATGCAGCACTACATCTTCGCGAGCGAACTCGCGCAGGCCGACGCACCGCCGCTCGCGCCCAACAGCACGCGCATGGTGGCGCCGGTGATCATCGCCTTCGGCACCGAGGCACAGAAGCAGCGCTGGCTGCCCGGCATCCGCAATGGCGACGACTACTGGGCCCAGGGCTACTCCGAGCCGCAGGCGGGCTCCGACCTCGCGTCGCTGCAGTGCCGCGCGGTGCGCGACGGCGAGCACTACGTGATCAACGGCACCAAGATCTGGACCACCCATGCCCACTGGTCCAACCGCATGTTCTGCCTGGTGCGCACCGCCAGCGGCGGCAAGGCGCAGCAGGGCATCAGCTTCCTGTGCTTCGACCTCGACCTGCCGGGCATCACGGTGCGCCCCATCGTCAGCATCTCGGGCGACCACGAGCTCAACCAGGTGTTCTTCGACGAGGTGCGTGTGCCCGTGTCCGCGCTGCTGGGCGAGGAGAACCAGGGCTGGGCCATCGCGAAATACCTGCTCGCGCACGAGCGCGGCCATGCCTGGGCGCCGCTGCTGCGCGCACGGCTGCGGCGCCTGCGCGCGGCGGCGCGCGCGGCGTGGCCACACAGTGACGCCGACGAGGCCCGCGACATGGCGCTGCGCCTGGCCGAGGCCGATTGCGCGATCGATGCGGTCGAGGCGCTCGAGCTGCAGGCCCTGCGCGCGCAGGTGCAGGGCGAGCCGCCGGGCATCCGGCCCTCGATGGGCAAGGTGCTGGGTTCCGAACTGCGCCAGCGGCTGACCGAACTGGGCATCGAGATCGCCGGCCGCTACGCCGCGGTGAACCTGCCGCTGGCCGACAGCCTGCAGGGCGAGCTGTCCGTGCCCGAGGAGGCCGTGTTCTCGATGTCGGCCTACCTCAACGACCGCGCAGCGTCGATCTACGCGGGTTCCAACGAAGTCCAGCGCAACCTCATCGCCGCGCACCTGCTGCGCGGCTGACCTCCATGACCACCGACACCCTTCAAGCCGAGCGCGAGCACACGCTCGCGATGCTGGTCGACAGCCTCTCGCGCTACCTCGGCGCGCGCTTCGACCTCAACCAACGCCTGCGTTCGCTGGCCGAGGCCACCGACGCGCCGCCGGCCTTTTGGTCCGGCCTGGCGCGCGAACTCGGCCTGCTGGGTGCGGCCCTGCCCGAGGCCCAGGGCGGCCTCGGCGGCGGCATGGCCGTGCACCTGGCCGTGATGCAGGCCTTGGGTGGCGCGCTGGCGGGCGAGCCCTACCTGTCGAGCATCGTGATCGGGGCGGGCCTGCTGCAGCGCCAGCCGGGTGCGTTCAGCGACGCGCTGCTGGCCGACGCGGTCGGGGGCCGCGCGGTGCTGGCCTTCGCCCATGCCGAGCCCGAGGGCCGCGACGAACGCGCCGCGGTGCGCACGCGGCTGGTGCGCGATGCCGAAGGCTACGAGATCGACGGCCACAAGGCGGTGGTGCACGCGGCGTCCTGGGCCACGCACCTGATCGTGTCGGCCCGCAGCAGCGGCCAGCCGGGCGATGCCCAGGGCCTGTCGCTGATCGTGGTCGAGCGCGATGCGCCCGGCGTGCAGCTGCGCCCCTACGCGCTGCGCGACGGCACGCGTGCGGCCGAGCTGAAGCTCGAGCGCGTGCGCGTGCCGGCCGAGGCCCTGCTGGGCCGCGAGGGCGAGGCGCTGCCGCAGATCGAACAGGCGCTCGACGAGGCCACGCTCGCGGTCTGCGCCGAGGCCGTGGGCGTGATGCGCCGGCTGCTGGCCGACACGCTCGACTACGTGCGCCAGCGCAAGCAGTTCGGCGAGGCCATCTCGAGCTTCCAGGTGCTGCAGCACCGGCTGGCCGACATGCACATGGCGCTGGCCCAGGCCGAGGCGCTGACCCAGGCGGTGCTCGAGGCGATGGATGGCACGGCCGACGAACGCGCGCGGGCCGTGTCCTCGGCCAAGGTCGCGGTCGCGCGCGCCTGCAGGGCGGTGGGGCAGGGCGCGGTGCAGCTGCATGGCGGCATGGGCATGACCGAGGAACTGGCCATCGGCCATTATTTCCGGCGCGCGACGCTGATCGAATCGCAGTTCGGCCCGGCCGCATGGCACCTGCGGCGGGTCGCGCGGCTCGAGGCGCAACAGGTCTAGGGCCGCAGCACCACGCGCCCGAGCGCATCGCCCTGCATCGCGGCCAGGGCCTGGCAATGGTCCGACAGCGGCCACACGCCCGCGATGGCCGGGCGCAGGTCGCCGCGGGCATGCAGCGCCATCACGCCGCGCAGGTTGGCCGCCGCCTGCTCCGGCGCACGCTGCGAGAACTGGCGGATGTCCACGCCCACCAGCGCAGCGCCCTTGAGCAGCGGCAGGTTGGCCGGCAGCGCCGCGATGCCGCCGGCCGCGAGCCCAGCACCAGGTGGCGCCCGCCCCAGCCCAGCGAGCGGAAGGCGGGCTCGGTGAAGGCGCCGCCGACCGGGTCGACCACCAGGTCCACGCCGCCCGGAGGCGCGATCGCCTTGAGTGCGCCACGCCAGTCGGCGGCCGAGGTATCGATGGCCGCGTCGGCACCGGCCGCGAGCGCCAGCGCGCGTTTCTCGGGCGTCGAACCGCCCGCGATCACACGGGCCCCGAAGGCGCGCGCGAGCTGCACCGCGGCCAGGCCGACGCTGCCCGCGGCGCCGAGCACGAACACGGTTTCGCCGGGCCGCAACGCGCCGCGGTCGACCAGCGCGTGCCACATGGTGCTGTAGGGCACGGCCAGCGCCGCCGCTTCGGTGAAGGGTGCGGTCGCGCCGATGCGCTGCACTGCACTGGCCGGCACGCACACGGTCTCGGCCCAGGCGCCGCCGGCCGTGGCCGAGCCGCAGACGCGCTCGCCGAGCTGCCAGTCGCCCTCGGTGTTCTCGCCGATCGCCTCGACGGTGCCCGCGAACTCGCTGCCCGGGATGTAGGGCACGGGCGGCTGCAGCTGGTAGCGGCCCTGGGCCAGCAGCAGGTCGGCGTGCGAGATCGCGCTGGCCTCGACACGGATGCGCAGTTCGCCGGGGGCGGGCTCGGGCCGCGGCAGCTCGCGCAGCGCGAGGCCTTCGAGCGGCCCCAGCCGGTCCGTCTGCAAGGCCTTCATGCGGTCCGCCCCTGCCTGCGCACCGCGCCCGGCACGTCACGGCGATGCGTGAAGGCGAACAGCGGAACGTCGATGCCGGGCATGCGGAAAAAGGGGCGCTGGATCACGGGCGTGTCTCCTCTGGGGTCTCGGTGGAACAGGCACCTTAGGAAGGGCAGGGCGCCGCGGCAATCGTCCCTTTCGACGATGCCCCGGCGCACGGGCCCTTCCTATGATCGACCGCAGAGACCGGCATTGGGCCCGGTCGCGCAGGAGACACGACGCATGACCGCCATCGACGACCGCACCCCGATCATCGTGGGTGTGGGTGAGATCACCCACCGCAACAAGGAGCCCGAGGGCGGCCTCGAGCCGATCGAGCTCATGCTCCGCGCGCTGCGCGCGGCCGAAGAGGACGCCGGCGCCGCGCTGCTGGCGGACATCGATTCGCTCGACATCGTCTGCGAATACTCCTGGCCCTACACCGACGCGACCGCGCTGCTGGGCGAGCGGCTGGGCCACCTGCCGGCGCGCCGCGTGTACGGCGAGGCCGGCGGCGAGTCGCCGGTGCGCTTCATCCACGAGGCCGCGCTGCGCATCGCGCGCGGCGAGAGCCGGGTCGCGGCCATCACCGGCGCCGAATCGCGCTACACCGTCGACGCCGCGGCCAAGCGCGGCATCGACCTGGGCTGGACGCCCAGGGACGACACGGTGAAGCTGGTGCGCGGCACCGACCTGTGCCACCCGGTGGCGGTGAAGCACGGCGCCGCGATGCCGATCACGATCTACCCGCTCTACGAGAACGCCGCGCTCGCGCACTGGGGCCAGACCCCGCGCGAGGCGCAGCAGGAATCGGCCGCGTTGTGGTCGCGCTATTCGCAAGTGGCCGCGGCGAATCCGCATGCCTGGCTGCGCCAGGGCTTCAGCGCCGAGGCGGTGGCCGAGCCGAGCGCCGCCAACCGGCTGATCGCCTGGCCCTACACCAAGCACATGGTGGCCAACCCGGTGGTCAACATGGGCGCGGGCGTGCTGCTGACCAGCGTGGGCCATGCGCGCGCGCTGGGCATCGCGCCCGAGAAATGGGTCTACGTGTGGGACGGCGCCGCGGCGCGGGAGCCGCGCGACTACCTGCAGCGCGACCAGTTCCACCGCTCGCATGCGCAGGACCTGGTGATGGAGACCGTGCTCGCGCAGGTGGGCGGCGATGCGGCCGCCTTCGAGATGCTCGAGCTCTACAGCTGCTTCCCCATCGTGCCCAAGATGGCGCGCCGCACGCTGGGCCTGGCGCCCGAGGCGCAGATGACCTCGACCGGCGGCCTGAGCTTCTTCGGCGCGCCGCTCAACGACTACATGACGCACGCGGCCGCGGGCCTGGTGCGCGCGCTGCGCAGCGCGCCGGGCAAGACCGCGCTGCTCTACGGCCAGGGCGAGTACGTGACCAAGCACCATGCGCTGGTGCTGGGCTCGAGCCCGCCGCCGAACGGCCTGCCCCCGGCCGACTACAGCGTGCAGGCCGCGGCCGATGCGCGGCGCGGCCCGGTGCCGGCCTTCGTCGAAAGCTACAGCGGCAGCGCCACGCTCGAGACCTTCACCATCCTCTACGGCCGCGACGGCCTGCCCACGCACGGCATCGTGATCGCGCGCACGCCGGCGGGCGAACGGCTGATGGCGCGCGTCGAGCCCGACGACGAAGCGGCGCTGGCGGTGCTCACCGACCTGGACCGATCCCCGGTGGGCAGCACCGGCCACGTCACGGCAGGCACCGACAGCCTGTGCTGGAGCCTCGCATGAACGCAGAACAGAAGAGCGACGCGGTGCGCGTCGAAAAACTCCCCGGCCACATCGCGGTCGTCACCATCGACCGGCCCGAGGCGCGCAACGCCGTCAACGGCGCGGTCGCGGCCGGCCTCGAGGCCGCGGTCGACGCGACCGAGGCCGACGACGACACCTGGGTCGTGGTGCTGACCGGCGCGGGCCCGGACGCCTTCTGCGCCGGCGCCGACCTCAAGGAGGTCTCGGCCGGCCGCGGCAGCGCGCTGAGCACCGAGCGTGGCGGCTTCGCGGGCTTCGTCTACCGCGAGCGCAGCAAGCCCTGGATCGCGGCCGTCAACGGCAAGGCGCTGGCCGGCGGCACCGAACTCACGCTGGCCTGCGACCTGGTGGTGGCGGCCGAGCATGCGGCCTTCGGCCTGCCCGAAGTGCTGCGCGGCCTGATCGCCGCGGCGGGCGGGCTGTACCGGCTGCCGCGCGCGATCCCGCCCAACATCGCGCTGGAACTGATCCTGACCGCGGGCCAGCTCGACGCGCAGCGTGCGCAGCAGCTGGGCTGGGTCAACCGGGTGGTGCCGGCCGCGGCGCTGCGCGACGCGGCGCTGGCGCTGGCGGCCCAGATCACGCGCAACGCGCCCACCGCCGTGCGTGAGAGCCTGCGCGTGGCGCGCATGGCCCACGAGCTCGACGAGGCCGCGCTGCGCACGCTGACCCGCGCGGCCTTCCAGTGCGTGGCGGCCAGCGAGGATTTCCGCGAAGGCCCGCGCGCCTTCATCGAGAAGCGTGCGCCGCAATGGACCGGCCGCTGAGCCCGGACCTGCGATGAACGCCACCGACGACATCCAGCTCGACCGCAGCCACGAAGGCATCGCGGTCGTCACGCTGAACCGCCCCGAGCGCCTCAACGCGCTGAGCCAGATGACGGTGCGCCGCCTCTGCGCCTTGCTCGACGGATTGGCCGCGGACGACGCCGTGCGCGTGCTCGTGCTCACCGGCGCGGGCCGCGGCTTCTGCGCCGGCTGGGACCTGTCCAGCCCGCTGACCGATGCCAGCGGCACCGAACTGCCCGGGCCGCCCACGGTGGCCGACTACTGCACCGGGCAGGAACTGTTCGCCGGCATGGTGCGTCGGCTGCGGTCGCTGGGCAAGGTGGTGATCGCGGCGGTCAACGGCGTGGCCGTGGGCGCGGGCTTCGCGCTCACGCTGGGCGCGGACCTCCGCATCGCGAGCCGCGCCGCGTCCTTTCATGTGGGCGCGGTGCGCATCGGCCTCACGGCCGGCGAGTGCGGCATCAGCTACCACCTGCCGCGGCTGATCGGCGCCTCGCGCGCCTTCGAGGTCATGTTGACCGGCCGGCCGATCCCGGCCGAGGAGGCCGAGCGCATCGGGCTGGTCTCGCAGCTGGTGGACGATGCCACCGATCTGCTGCCGCAGGCGTTGGCGCTGGCCGAACAGGTGCTGCGCAACAGCCCCTACGCCACGCGCCACACCAAGCAGATCATGTGGGCCAACCTCGACGCGGGCGGGCTCGACGCCGCGATCGAACTCGAGAACCGTGCCCAGGTGCTGGCGCTCATGACCGAGGATTTCAAGGAGGCCTCGGCGGCCTTCGTGCAGAAGCGGGCGCCGGTGTTCAGCGGGCGTTGAAGGCGAGGGCGGCGGCGGGCTGCGACAATCGCCGCCCTCAGCCGCAACGCCCGAATCATGAAGCTGGTCATCGTCGTCCTCGAAGGGGTGCAGTCGCTCGACGTCGCGGCGCCGATGGATGTGTTCACCGAAGCCAACCAGTACCTGGCGGCCGACCGGCAGTACGAGATCACGCTGGTGGGCCTGCAGGCCGGCACCGTGCGCTGCGCGAACGGCATGGAACTGCATGTCGCCACCGACTACCTCCACTACACCGCGCAGCCCGACCTGCTGCTGGTGGCCGGCGGGCCGAAGCTGCCGGACCGGGATGTCTTCCCCGCGAGCTTTCTCGAGTGGCTGAGCGCGAAGGCCGAGGGGGCGCTGCGCTACGGCTCGGTGTGCAACGGCGCCTTTCCGCTGGGCCATGCCGGCCTGCTCAACGGCAAGCAGGTCACGGCGCACTGGCACGACGTGGACCGGCTGATCGCGCGCTTTCCCAGGGCGCGCGTCCGGCCCGACAAGATCTTCCTGCGCGACGGCCGGCTGTTCACCTCGGCTGGCGTGACGGCCGGTGTCGACCTGTGCCTGGCCCTGGTCGCCGAGGACTGGGGCCATGAACTGGCCTTGCGCATCGCCAAGCGGCTGATCGTCTACATCCGCCGCGATGGCGGCCAGTCGCAGTACAGCCCCTATCTGGCGGTCGGTCCCAAGGAGGAAACCGTGGTGGCGAAGGTGCTGCGCCATGTGACGGAGCACCTGAGCGAGCCGCTGTCGATCGAGCAACTGGCCGACGCGGTGGCCGTCAGCCGGCGCACCTTCTCGCGCGTCTTCGCCAAGGACGCCGGCATGACGCCCTCGGCCTTCGTGGAACAGGTGCGTCTCGACTCCTGCCGCAAGCTGCTGGAGGAGACCGACCTGCCGCTCAAGACCGTGGCCTTCCGCTGCGGCTTCCACAACGCGAACCAGATGCGCACCGTGTTCGCGAAGCGGCTCGACACTACGCCGCGGGACTATCGCCAGCGCTTCCGTGACGCGGCGCCGGCGGTGGCCGGAAACCAGCCTTCATTGGCCTGAAGCCGACCGCTTCCGCAGGCTCGGCGCAGGGGGCCGGCCATAGACTTTTTCTCCTGCGGACCGACCGCAGTCCTTCAGGAGAAATCATTCAAACCACGCACATGCCGAGCCCCGCGCAAGACCCGCGGCAGGCCTCCCTCCGGCACCTTCCGGTCAATCTCTTCGCCTCCGTCATGGGCATCGCGGGCCTGGCCGCGGCCTGGGGCCAGGTCAGCCACCGCTTCGGCGCCGGCCCGCAGGTCCACCAGACCATCGGCGGCATCGCGGTCGCGCTCTTCGCCGTGCTGTGCCTCGCCTATGCCGCCAAGGCCCTGCGCTTTCCGCAGGCGGTGCGCGACGAGTTCAGGCACCCCATCGCGGGCAACTTCTTCGGCACCATCGCCATCGCGACATTGCTGATCTCGTCGCTGATCGCGCCCGTCAGCGCGCTGGCCTCGCAGCTCCTCTGGGGCCTTGGCGCGGCGATGACGATCGCGCTGTGCTTCGCGATCGTCAGCCGCATGCTGCGGGGCCAGGTCGATGCCGGCCATGCCGTGCCGGCCTGGCTGATCCCGGGCGTGGCCACGCTCGACATCACGGTCGCGGGCGGCACGCTGCCCATGGCCTGGGCCCGGGAGCTCAACCTGTTCTCGATGGCGGTCGGCGCCATGGTCGCGCTGGTCTTCTTCACGATGATCGTTTCGCGCTTGATCCATCATCACGAGAAGCTCGCCAACGAGATGGTGCCGTCGCTGATGATCCTGATCGCGCCCTTCGCGGTCGGCTTCCTGGCCTACACCAGCTTCTTCCAGCGCGTCGATGCCTTCGCCGCCACGCTGTTCTACTTCGGCCTGTTCGTCTTTCTCGTGCTGGTGGTGAAGGTGTTTCGGCGCGGCGTGCCCTTCGGGGCCGGCTGGTGGGCCCTGAGCTTTCCGATCGCGGCGCTCAGCAATGCGGCGCTGCGCTATGCGGTCCAGGTCGATCTGGCGGCGATGACGGCGCTGGCCTTTGCGCTGCTGGCCTTCCTGAGCGGCCTGATCGCGGTGCTCGCCGTCCGCACCCTGCAACTCCTGGCCAGCGGCGAACTGCTGCGGCCCAGGGCGCAGCCGAAGGCGGCCCTGGTGCCCATGGCGGAAGCGCCGCGCTCGGGCTGGGACGAGGTCGGCAACTGCAGCGGGCTGGATCGCATCAGGGCGGCGTAGGCGGCGAGCCGCGACAAACCCTCAACGGCGCCCGATCAGCGCCTCGATCTCCCGGATCACCGCCTCCTTCTCCCGGTTGTAGACCTGCGGGTCGGCAGGATCGATGGCGTGCGCCCGTTCCTTGGCCGCTTCGTACTTCCGCCGCAGGTCGGGCCGGCGGTCCAGGATGGCCATGAAGGCCAGCGAATCCGCGTGCACCGGATCGCCGCGGTGGCAGATGTGCACGTTGACATTGAAGCGCCGGCCGGCGAGCACCACCGAGGCGCAGACATAGGGCTTCTCGTCGGTGTCGACCCAGACCGGCCGGCGGTGGAAGCCCAGGCGCTCGAAGGCCTGCTGCTCGGCGCGCAGGTCCGGCCGTGTGGTGATCGCCACCGCATCGACCATGGGTTTGCCGCGCAGGCCGACGATGGCCGTGCTGCCGATGTGCACCAGTTCCACGCCCGCGAGGGCCGCGTGCACCTCGTCGCGCACCCGGCCAAAGACCTCGGAATAGATGGGGTCGTAGGCCACGATGTGGCGGTGCTGCAGTCCTTCGTCGAAGCGTTCGAGTTCCATCGGGCGTCCTTTCGATACCGGCGGATTCGCGCCGCCGCACGGCGTGCACGCTCGGCGCCGGCCAGTCCGGACTGTACGAAGTTCCAACGCAAGCATGGCCCCACGCGATCGGCTTGCTCGAATTTCGCATGAGCAGGCGCGCAAAGCTTCTTTCACGCGCGACAGGCCCGCTTCAATACTGCGGCCCGGCATGCCTTCACGTTCCAGCCATGGAGCGGGGGAGCGGCTCCCTTTCCACTTCTCCTGTTCACCGAGGCTTCACTTGATTCGTCACACCCTGCTCGCAATGATGTTGGCTGCCGGCCTGATGCCGGCCGTCGTGGCCCAGGCCGAGACCGTGCGATGGGCGCGCAGCGCCGACCCGGCCACGCTCGATCCCCATGCGGTGAACACCGGCACCAACTTCAACCTGCTGCACCAGGTCTACGAACCGCTGATCATCCGGCTGCCCGACGGCAAGCTGCAGGGCGCCATCGCCACCGCGTGGACGCTCACCACCGACCCCAGCGTCTGGGAATTCAAGCTGCGCCCCGGCGTCAAGTTCCACGACGGCTCGCTGCTCACGGCCGACGACGTGGTGTTCTCGCTCAAGCGGGCCCAGGCGCCGACCTCGCAGCTGAAGTCGCTGCTGTCCTCGGTCGACACCATCACCAAGGTCGATGCGCTCACGGTGCGGGTCAAGACCAAGGGCCCGAACCTGATCTTCCCCAACAACCTGAGCAACATCTTCATCCTCAGCGAGGCCTGGGCCAAGGCCAACAAGTCGGAGACCGCGCAGGACGTGGCCAGCAAGACCGAGAACTTCGCCATACGCAACGAGAACGGCACCGGGCCCTACACGCTGGTCTCGCGCGAGGTCGACAGCCGCACCGTGCTCAAGCAGTTCCCGCAGTACTGGGGCCGGGGCCAGTTCCCGCTCGAGGTGACCGAGCTGGTCTACCTGCCGATCAAGTCGCCGGCCACGCGTGTCGCGGCATTGCTCTCGGGCGAGGTCGACTTCCTGCAGGACCTGCCGGCGCAGGACGTGGCACGGCTCAAGGCCGACAAGAGCCTGCGCGTGACCGAAGGGCCGGAGAACCGTTCGATCTTCCTGGGCCTCAACGTGGGCGCCAAGGAGCTCAAGTACGCGGACGTGAAGGGCAGGAACCCGCTGGCCGATCCAAGGGTGCGCGAGGCCATCGGCCTGGCCATCGACCGCGATGCGATCAAGACCGCCGTGATGCGCGGCCTGTCGATTCCCTCGGGCATCATCGCGCCACGCTTCGTCAACGGCTACGAGAAGGCCTTCGCGGCCTATCCGAAGGCCAACGTGGCGCAGGCCAAGAAGCTGCTGGCGGAGGCGGGCTACCCCAACGGCTTCGGCATCACCCTGCACACGCCGAACGACCGCTATGTCAACGACGAGGCGATCAGCACCGCGGTCTCGGGCTTCCTGGGCCGCATCGGCATCAAGACCACGGTGGCGGCGCGCCCCATCGCGCTGCACAGCACGGCCATCAACCAGGCCGACACCGACTTCTACCTGTTCGGCTGGGGCGTGCCCACCTACGACTCGGCCTACATCTTCGACTACCTGGTCCACACCCGCGGCAAGGACGGCCGCGGCCCGACGAACGCCACCGGCTACAGCAATGCCGACATCGACGCGAAGATCGTCTCGCTCGCCTCCGAGAGCGACAAGGCCAAGCGCGACGCCACGATCAAGAGCATCTGGCAGACGGTGCAGGTCGAGCGCTTCTACATCGCGCTGCACGACCAGGTGCTGAACTACGCGTCGAACCCCAGGCTCGACATCCCGGTGAGCCCGGAGAACACACCCTTCTTCAAGTTCGTGAAGGTGGCGAAGAAGTAGGCGTCGCATGCTGGTCCATCTGCTGCGCCGGCTCGGCCAGTCCGTGCTGGTGCTGCTGGCCGTCTCGCTGATCTCCTTTCTTGTCTTCCGGCACATCGGCGATCCGACGATCAGCCTGCTGGGCGAGGACGCGACGCTCGAGGAGCGCGCCGAGCTCACGGCCCGGCTGGGCTTCGACCGGCCGGTGCCGGTGCAGTACCTGCGCTACCTCGGCGAGGTGCTGCAGGGCGACCTGGGCGTCTCGTACCGCTTCAAGCGCCCGGTGGCCGAACTGATCGCGGAGCGCCTGCCGGCCACGCTGGAACTGGCGCTGGTGGCCGCGGTCTTCGCGATCGCGGGCGGCATCGCCCTGGGCGTGTACACCGCGATCCACCGCGACGGCGCGCTGAGCCGCGCGATCATGACGGTGTCGCTGGTCGGCGTTTCGCTGCCCACCTTCCTGATCGGCATCGGCCTGATCTACCTGTTCGCGGTCGAGCTGCGCTGGCTGCCGTCCTTCGGCCGCGGCGAGACCGTGAAGCTGGGCGCCTGGAGCACCGGGCTGCTCACCGCCTCGGGCTGGAGCGCGCTGCTGCTGCCGGCCTTCACGCTCGGCTTCTACAAGCTCACGCTGATCATGCGGCTGGTGCGCGCGGAGATGCTGGAGGTGCTGCGCTCGGACTACATCCGCTTCGGCCGGGCGCGCGGCCTGCGCACGCGCGACCTGCACTACGGCCATGCGCTGCGCAACACGCTGATCCCCGTCATCACCATCACCGGGCTGCAGATCGGCTCGCTCATCGCCTTCGCCATCGTCACCGAGACGGTGTTCCAGTGGCCGGGCGTGGGCTTGCTGTTCATCTCCTCGATCCAGGGCGTGGACGTGCCGGTGGTCGCGGCCTACCTGCTGCTGATCGCGCTGCTCTATGTGCTGATCAACCTGGTGGTGGACCTGTTGTATGTCGCGGTGGACCCGCGCCTGCGCGTCGCCTGATCTCTTCCGTTCGCCATGTCCTCTTCCCGAACTCCCACGGCCGCCACGGCCCAGCGCCGGCGCTGGCGCCAATCCGATTCGCCGGTGCTGCGCGCCTTCGCGCGCTCGCGCAGCGTGCAGGTGGCGGCCGTGCTGCTGCTGCTGATCGCCATCGCCTCGCTGTTCGCGCCGCTCATTGCGCGGCAGGATCCTTTCGACCCGGCCCACCTCGACCTGATCGATGCCTTCACGCCGCCGTGGCAGCAGGGCATCACGGGCGTGTTCTATCCGCTGGGCGCCGACGACCAGGGCCGCGACGTGTTCTCGGCCATCCTCTACGGCCTGCGCATGTCGCTGCTGGTGGGCGTGTCCGCGGTGGCGCTGTCGCTGGCCATCGGCGTGCCGCTGGGCCTGGCCGCGGGCTATGCGGGCGGCTGGTTCGACACGCTGGTGATGCGGGTGGCCGACGTGCAGCTGACCTTCCCGGTGCTGCTGGTGGCGCTTCTGATCTTCGGCATCGCGCGCGGCCTGCTGCCCGAGGGCTACCGCGACGACATGGCGGTGTACGTGATCGTCGCGGCGATCGGGCTCTCGGACTGGGTGCAGTACGCGCGCACGGTGCGCGGCGCGGTGCTGGTCGAGAAGCACAAGGACTATGTGGCGGCCGCGCGCATCATCGGCCGCTCGCCCGGCGGGATCCTGCTGCACCACATCCTGCCGAACCTGCTGGCGCCGGTGCTGGTCATCGCGGCCATCAGCTTCGCGC
This sequence comes from Variovorax sp. UMC13, assembly GCF_014170375.1. Taxonomy (GTDB): domain Bacteria; phylum Pseudomonadota; class Gammaproteobacteria; order Burkholderiales; family Burkholderiaceae_C; genus Variovorax. The sequence continues at coordinate 214,309 of NZ_LZZW01000018.1, forward strand.
TGGCCATCGTGGCCGAGTCCACGCTCTCCTACCTGGGCGTCGGGCTGCCGCCGACCCAGCCCTCGCTGGGCACGCTGATCCGCATCGGCCAGGGCTTCCTGTTCTCCGGCGAGTGGTGGATCCTGCTGTTCCCCGGCCTGGTGCTGCTGGCCCTGGCGCTGTCCGTCAACCTGGTCGCCGACTGGCTGCGCGACGCGCTCAACCCCAAACTCCAATGACCGTGCTAAGAGAGCAGGGCGCGGTGCTGCGCGTGCGCGACCTGAGCGTCGAATTCGACACCCACCGCGGCGTGCTGCGGGTGCTCGACGGCGTCTCCTTCGACATCGCGCCGGGCGAGATCCTGGGCGTGGTGGGCGAGTCGGGCGCGGGCAAGTCCATGACCGGCGCGGCCGTCATCGGCCTGATCGAGCCGCCGGGGCGCATCGCGGGCGGCACGGTGGAGCTCCACGGCGAGCGCATCGACACGCTGCGCGGCGAAGACCTGCGGCGGCTGCGCGGGCGCCGCATCGGCAGCGTGTTCCAGGACCCGCTGACCAGCCTGAACCCGGTGTACCCGATCGGCCGGCACCTGGTGGAGACCATCCGCACCCACCTGCCGGTGAGCGAGAAGGAGGCCTTCCGCCGCGCGCTGGCACTGCTGGCCGATGTCGAGATCCCCGACCCGGAACTGCGCATCCGCCAGTACCCGCACCAGTTCTCCGGCGGCATGCGCCAGCGCGTGGCGATCGCGCTGGCCCTGTGCGCCGAGCCCCAGCTGCTGATCGCCGACGAGCCCACGACCGCGCTCGACGTGTCGGTGCAGGCGCAGGTGATCCGCGTGTTCCGCCGGGTCTGCCGCGAGCGCGGCACGGCCGCCATGCTGATCACGCACGACATGGGCGTGATCGCCGAAGCGGCCGACCGCGTGATGGTGATGTACCGCGGCCGCGTGCTCGAGACCGGCCCGGTGCGCGCGGTGCTGGACGCGCCGCGCGAGCCCTACACGCGCGCGCTGATGGCCGCGATCCCCTCGGTGCACGAGCGCATCGAACGGCTGCCGGTGCCGGAGATCGGGGCTGACAGCGCGCTGCCGGTCCCCGCGCTCGCTCGCACGGCCAGGGCCGCCGACGCATCGGCCGCGCCGCTGATCCAGGTGCAGGGCCTGACGCGCGAGTTCGACCTCTCGGCCGGCTGGCTGGTGCGCACGCTGGCGCGCCAGCCGCGCAAGCTGCTGCGCGCGGCCGAGGACGTGCAGTTCGACATCGCGCGCGGCAGCACCTTCGGCCTGGTCGGCGAGTCGGGCTCGGGCAAGTCGACCGTGGCCCGGATGATTGCCGGCCTCACGAAGCCGACGGCCGGGCGCGTGCTCTTCGACGGCATCGACCGCTGGGGCGGCCACCACGAAACGGCCGCCCTGCGCCGCCGCTTCCAGATGATCTTCCAGGACCCCTACGCGAGCCTGAACCCGCGCTGGCGGGTGGACCGGCTGATCGCCGAACCGGTCGAGGTGCTGGGCCTGGCGGGCAGCGCGGACGAGACCGAGGCGCGCGTGGCCGATGCGCTGCGCCGGGTGCGCATGTCGCCCGACGACGGCCGCAAGTACCCGCACCAGTTCTCGGGCGGGCAGCGCCAGCGCATCGCCATCGCGCGAGCGCTGGCAAGCCAGCCCGAGTTCATCGTCTGCGACGAGCCTACCTCGTCGCTCGATGTGTCGGTGCAGGCGCAGGTGCTCAACCTGATGCGCGACCTGCAGGAGGAATTCGGCCTGACCTACCTGTTGATCAGCCACAACCTGGCGGTGATCCGCCACATGTGCGACCGCATCGGCGTGATGCAGCGCGGCCGGCTGGTGGAGCAGGGCGAGGCCGAGGCGGTGCTGGACGCGCCGGCCCATGCCTACACCCGCGAGCTGATGGCCGCGGTGCCGGACCATCGGGCGCGCCGCGCCTAGAGGACCGGCTTCACTCCAGCGTGAAGCCGATCTTCAGCGTGACCTGCCAGTGCGCCACCTTGCCCTCGACCACATGGCCGCGGGTCTCGGTGACCGTGAACCACTGGATGTTGCGCACGGTCTCGTGGGCCTTCGCGATGGCGGTCTGCACCGCATCCTCGATGCCCGCGGGCGAGGAGCCGGTGAGTTCGAGCGTCTTGTAGACATGGCTGGACATGGGATGTCTCCTGGTGGGGGTCGATGAAAAAGAGCACGCGACTGCATGCTCCACCCGCGGGCGGGTTCAGGCAAGCACATCCGGCGAGAAGGCTACGATCGCTGCCAACCGGTTTTGCTCTTCACCGCGACAGGACATGCGCCCCTTCCTCTACTACACCGCGTTGCTGCTGCTCGGATTCGCCTGGTACCACGTCGGCCAGCGGCTGCTGCGCAAGGGCTACCGTGACGAGAAGGGCGAACTGACCCCGGGACTGGCGGGGCCCGCGGGGCTGCTGATGGCGGCCGCCGTCGCCTGTTTTCTCTTCTTTTTCATGCTGCGCGCCCTGGTCCGGGGCGAGGTCCCGTGCGTCGGAAAGGGCTGCGCCGGACAGCTCTACACCCTGGCGGCGTCGCCCGGCGACTACTGGGCCAACGTGCTGTTCCTGCTGTGGTGCGTGCTCGCGCTGGGCTATGCGGTGTATGTCACGCTCAGGATCTGGTTCCGGGCCTAGCGAAGCGGTCAGCGGATGTCGTCCACGCGCACGCCGAGACGTTCCGCGTAGAGCGCGAGCGCGCGCTCGAAGGCCGGGCGCGCGCGGCAGCGATCGTAGAAGGCCTGGACCCGCGGGTGCGGCGCCAGCAGATCGGAATGGCGGATGCCGCGCAGCACGCTGGCCATCATCAGGTCGGCCACCGTGAACCCGGTGCCGGCGAGCCATTCGCGACCTTCGAGGTGCCGATCGAGCTCGCCCAGCCAGCGGCCGGCGAGCTGCGGCAGTTCGGCGTGCAGCCGGGAAGCGGCCTTGCCGCTGTCGAACATGCCGATCAGGTCCATGCAGACCAGGGTGGTGCCCACGGTGGCGACGGCGGCGAAGCACCACTGGACGACGCGGGTGCGCCCCTGGAGGTCGCCGGGGATCAGCCGGCCGGACTTCTCGGCCAGGTAGAGCGCGATGGCCGCCGATTCGGCCACCACGAAGCCGTCGTCGTCGATCACCGGCGCCTGGCGGAAGGGGCTGATCCGGCGGTAGGCCTCGCCGTCGAGTTCGCCGCCGGTGTGGTCGAGCGCATGGACGCGGTAGGGCAGGCCGGTTTCCTCGAGCGCCCACTGCGCCCAGAGGTCCTTGGTCTCGCCATGGCCCTCGGGAAAGATGCGGCCGAATCCGTAGAGCGTGATCATGCTGTGGACCTCCTGCGGCGCGGCGCGGCGATGCGCCGCGCAGGTGGCAGGGTACACGCCGGCGGCCGCGGCAACAACCGTGCGCCCTGCGCGCCGCGCGCACAGGCCCTAGTATTCCGTCCCCCGCATCCGTGAAAACCTGGCCATGACCCCCACCCCCGCAGACATCGACACCGCGACCGACGCGGACCTGCCCGGCATCCTCGAATTGCAGGCGGCCCACCAGATCGCCCGCGGCGGGATGCTGTCGGCGGAATTCCCGCGCCTCAAAATCGAGCAGATGATGCGCACCCTGCCGCTGGTGGTGGCCCGGCGCGAGGGCCGCGTGGTCGGCTTCCTCATGGCCGCCGAGCGCGACATGGTAGCGGCGCCGCCGGTGCTGCGTGCGATGTTCGCCGCCTATGCGGGCGCGCCCGACGCCTATGTCTACGGGCCCATCTGCGTCGATGCCGCCGAGCGGGGCCAGGGCCTGGCCGCGGCGATGTTCTCGAAGCTGCGCGCGCTGCAGCCCGGCGGCGAAGGCGTGCTCTTCATCCGCCGCGACAACGAGGCCTCGCTGCGCGCCCATCGGCGCATGGGCATGCGGGAGGTGGCCGGCTTCGAACTCGACGGCATCGGCTTCGCCGTCTTCTCCTATGTGGGGTGAAGGCATCGACCATATGAAGCGTATATAATTCGCATACGTTTCATATAGAGGTGGGCTATGGGTATCGTCAAGATTTCAGACCTGATGCACGAGAACCTGCGGGTCGCGGGCAATGCACTCAGCAGGTCCATCAACGCACAGGCGGAGCACTGGATGCGCGTGGGCATGCTGACCGAGATGCATCCGGAGCTGGACCACCGGGAGATCTGCCAGCTGTTGATCCGGGCCGAGCTCGCGGGCGGGCTGGACATCACGATGGCGGCGACGCCCTCGGCCGCCAAACCGGTCGCGGTGCGCGCCGGCAAGCATTGATGGCGCGCACCGTTCCCATCCACGGCGCCGAAGGCCTCGCGATGTCGCGCCGGGCCGCCGGCCTGGCCGCCGAGGTGCTGGCCATGATCGAGCCCCATGTGGTGCCGGGCGTGAGCACCGAGGCGCTCGACCGGATCTGCCACGAGCACATCGTCAAGGTCCAGGGCGCGATCCCGGCCAACGTGGGCTACCAGGGCTATCCCAAGACCATCCTCACTTCGGTCAACCAGGTGGTGTGCCACGGCATTCCCTCGGCCGACAAGATCCTGAAGAAGGGCGACATCGTCAACATCGACGTCGCCGTGATCAAGGACGGCTGGTTCGGCGACACCAGCCGCATGTTCTTCGTCGGCGAACCCGGCGTGCTGGCGCGGCGCCTGGTGGAGACCACCTACGAAGCCCTGTGCGCCGGCATCCGGCAGGTCCGGCCCGGCGCGACGCTGGGCGACATCGGCCATGCGATCCAGTCGGTCGCGCTGCGCGAACATTTCAGCGTGGTGCGCGAATACTGCGGGCACGGCATCGGCCAGATCTACCACGACGAGCCCAACGTGCTGCACTACGGCCGGCGCGGCGAGGGCCTGAAGCTCGAAGCGGGGATGGTCTTCACCATCGAGCCGATGCTCAACGCCGGCCAGGCCGGCACCCGTCAGCTTGCCGACGGGTGGACCGTGGTGACGAAGGACCGGTCGCTGTCCGCCCAGTGGGAGCACATGGTGGCCGTCACGCCCGAAGGCTACGAGGTGCTCACGGCCTGGCCAGGCGGCACCGGCGCCTACCCGCCGATCTGAGGCTCAGCGCATGGCCTGCAGCCGGAGGATCTCCTGCTGCAGCAGTGCGATGAACGGGCCCTTGAGCGCGGTGTCGGCGTGCGCGGGCAGCGTCAGGGTCGCCTCCACGTTATTCAGCAGCTGGTCGCCCTTCTCCGACAGGCGCAGCGAACGCGCGTCGAGCCGCGCCAGCTCGATGTGGACCGGCGCCTCCATCAGGTCCTTGCTGTGCAGCGCCTGCGCCGTCAGCGCGAGGCCGTAGGGGCCGCCAAAGAGGGGGAAATCCACCAGCGCGAACTGCAGCGCTTCCGCATTCGGGATCTGGAACTTGTCGACGACCTTGCCCAGCTTCTTGGCCAGCTTGGGGTTGGCGGGATCCAGCAGCGTGTCGGCCGCGCCGTGGTCGGCGATCAGGCCGCCCAGGGTCCAGTGGCGCTCCGGCGCCTGGCGCTGGCTCTGGTGCTGCGCGTGGTGGTCCAGCACCGTCCGGAGCACCGAGGTCAGCAGCACGTCGAGCCGGCTGGTCAGGGCGGCCTCCGGGCGCTCGGCGAGCGCGCTCCAGTCCTTCCAGGCCTTGTAGCGCGCGAGCAGCACCGCGACGAAGGCGCCGGCGTCGTCGGCGCGCGCGGGCAGGGCGTGGCCCTCGGCCGGCGGCGGCGCCGACGAGAGCACCGTGAAATCGTCCTGCACATAGATCGCCTGGTCGCTCAGCAGCAGGCCCTGCGCGGTGCGGCGGCCGCTCAGCCGGTTCATCGCGTGGTAGCCGACGAAGAGCAGCGGGATCTCGTCGCCGATCCAGGGCTTGGGGCCATACATCTGCTCGACCGCCTGGGCGAAGACCTGCGCCGCATCCTCATGGTCCGGGTGATCGGCCTGGTCGGGCAGGAACAGGAAGGCCGACAGATCGGCATTGGAGGGCCTGCGCACCGCCTGTTCGACAGCGGCCCGCAGGGCGGCGCCGTGGCGCGCATGCGGGTCCGGCAGGGTGGCCAGGTGGTCATTGAAGGACGCATAGACGAATGCCATGGGGGGATGTCTCCGGTGGGCCGATGGAAAGCGTGATCGCGGGGCCATCTTAGGGGAGGGCGCGCCCGGGCCCTGGGCCCCCCAACTTCGTCGCTTTCGACGATGCGAGCCGCGCCGCCGTGGCGCCAAGATGCCTTCCATACCAACAGGCCGCCCGCGGGGGCCACAGGAGACATCAAACATGGCAGGTCCGCTCCAGGGGCTTCGGGTGATCGAGATGGCCGGCATCGGCCCGGGTCCGTTCTGCGCGATGCTGTTCGCCGACATGGGCGCCGAGGTGATCCGCATCACACGGCCCGGCACGGCCGCCGACCCGAACGACATCCTCACGCGCAGCCGCGGCACGGTGGCCATCGACCTGCGCGCCGAGGGCGCGGCGCAGCAGGTGCTGGACATCGTGGCCGGCGCCGACGTGCTGATCGAGGGCTTCCGCCCCGGCGTGATGGAGCGCCTGGGCCTCGGCCCCGAGGCCTGCCATGCGCGCAACCCGCGGCTGGTCTACGGCCGCATGACGGGCTGGGGCCAGCACGGCCCGCTGGCTCAGGCCGCGGGGCACGACATCAACTACATCGCGATCAGCGGCGCGCTGCACGCCATCGGCCGCTCGGGCGAGGCGCCGGTGGCGCCGCTCAACTACGTGGGCGACTTCGGCGGCGGCGCAATGCTGCTGGCCGTGGGCGTGCTGAGCGCGTTGTACGAATCGCAGCGCTCGGGCCGCGGCCAGGTGATCGATGCCGCCATGACCGACGGCGCGGCGCTGCTCTCGGCCATGTTCTACGGCTTCAAGGCGGCCGGGCAGTGGAGCAACCAGCGCGGCGAGAACCTGCTCGACGGCGGCGCGCACTTCTACGACACCTATGCCTGCGCCGACGGCAAGTACGTGGCGGTCGGCGCCATCGAGCCGCAGTTCTACGCCTTGCTGCGCGAGCGCTGCGGCATCGCCGACGACCCGGCCTTCGACGCCCAGATGGACGCCGCCCGCTGGCCGCTGCTCAAGCTGCGCATGGCCGACGTGTTCCGCACCCGCACGCGCGACCAATGGTGCGTGCTGCTCGAGGGCAGCGACGCCTGCTTCGCGCCGGTGCTCGACTGGGACGAGGCGCCCGCGCATGCGCACAACGTGGCGCGCGGCACCTTCGTCGACGTGGGCGGCGTGGCGCACCCGGCCCCCGCGCCGCGCTTCAGCCGCACGCCGCCGGCCACGCCCTGCGCCGCGGGCGACGCCGGCCTCGAGGACGGTGCCGCGCTGCTGCGCCGCTGGGCCGAAGACCGCCGCGCGTCGGCCGGCTGAGGGCGGCGAGACATGAAGCTCTACCTGACGCAGGCCCTGCACCGCGCGGTGCAACTCCGTCCCGAGGCCACGGCCACGCTGTTCCAGGGCCGCAGCCGCACGTACGGCGAACTGGGCCACCGCGTGGCCCGCCTGGCCGGCGCGCTGCAGCGCCTGGGCCTGCAGCCCGGCGACCGCGTGGGCATGCTCGCGCTCAACTCGGACCGCACGCTCGAGTACTACCTGGCCGTGTGGTGGGCCGGCGGCGTGGTCAACCCGGTCAACACGCGCTGGAGCGCGGCCGAGATGGTGCATTCGCTCGACGACTGCGGCACCGCGATCCTGTGCGTCGACGACGCCTTCGTGCCGGTGCTCGGCAGCTTGCGCGCGCAGTCGAAGGCGCTGACGACCTGCATCTACATGGGCGAGGGCACCGCGCCCGAAGGCCTGCACGACTGGGAAACCCTGCTGCGCGAGAGCGAGCCCGTGCCCGACGCGCTGCGCAACGGCGAGGACCTGGCGGGCGTGTTCTACACCGGCGGCACCACCGGCCGGCCCAAGGGCGTGATGCTGAGCCATTCGGCGCTGGCGCTGAACTCGCAGATCTCGCTGCTGGGCGCCTACTTCGACGAGCGCGCGCGCCTGCTGCAGGTGGCGCCGCTGTTCCACCTGGCCGGGCTGTCCTTCCTGCTGCGCGGCGTGGTCGCGGGCTGCACCCAGGTCATCGTGCCGGGCTTCTCGGTCGATGCCATGCTGGCCGCCATCGCGCGCGACCGCAGCTCGCACCTGATGGCCGTGCCCGCGATGCTGCAGGTGCTGGTGGACGACCCGCGCACCGCCCAGGCCGACCTGTCGAGCGTGCAGTTCGTGGGCTACGGCGCCTCGCCGATCACCGAGGCGCTGCTCGAACGCGCCTTCGCGATGTTCCCGCAGGCCGAGTTCGCGCAGGGCTACGGCATGACCGAACTCTCGGCCGGCGTGAGCTACCTCACGAGCCGCTACCACACGCCCGAGGGCCGCAAGCTGGGCAAGCTGTCGTCGGCGGGCCAGGCGCTCGCGGGCGTCGACCTGCGCATCGGCGACGCCGACGGCCGCGAGCTGCCGCGCGGCGAGGTTGGCGAATTGATGGTGCGCAGCCCCTGCGTGATGCAGGGCTACTGGAACCTGCCCGCGCAGACCGCCGCCGCGCTGCGTGAGGGCTGGATGCACACCGGCGACGCCGGCCGCATGGATGCGCAGGGTTTCGTCTTCATCGTCGACCGCTTCAAGGACATGATCGTGAGCGGCGGCGAGAACGTCTACTGCGCCGAGGTCGAGGGCGCGCTCGCGGGCCACCCCGGCGTGGCCGCGGTGGCGGTGATCGGCGTGCCCAGCGCGACCTGGGGCGAGGGCGTGCACGCGGTGGTGGTGCGCAAGCCGGGCGCCAGCGCCGATGCCGAGGCGCTGATCGCCCACTGCCGCACGCTGATCGCGGGCTACAAATGCCCGCGCAGCATCGAGTTCGTCGATGCGCTGCCGATCTCGGGCGCGGGCAAGGTCATGAAGTACAAGCTGCGCGAGCCACATTGGGCCGGGCACGACCGGCGAGTCGGCTGACGCACCCATAGAAACACAACAAAAGAGGAGACAAGCGACATGATCCTGACCCAACCCCTGCACAAGGGCCGGCGCGAGAAGCCCGAAGCCATGGCCGTGGTCTTCGGCGAGCACCGGTTGAGCTTCGGCCGTTTCACCGACCGCGTGGCCCGCCTGGGCGCCGCGTTGCGCGCGCTCGGCATGGGGCCGGGCGAGCGCGTCGGCATGATGAGCTTCAACTCGCACCGCTTCGTCGAGTTCTTCTTCGGCACCTGGTGGGGCGGCGGCGTGATCAACCCGGTCAACATCCGCTGGAATCCCAAGGAAGTCGCGTACTCGCTCGACGACTGCGACACCCGCATCCTGCTGGTCGACGACGCCTTCGCGCCGCTGGCGGCCGAGCTGCGCGCGCTGTCGAGCTCGCTGCGCACCGTGGTCTATTGCGGCGACGGCCCTGTGCCCGCGGGCATGCTGGGCTACGAGGCGCTGCTCGAGAAGAGCGCGCCCTGCGAGGACGCGCCGCACAGCGCCGACGAGCTGGCCGCCATCATGTACACCGGCGGCACCACCGGCCGGCCCAAGGGCGTGATGCTCACGCACGGCAACCTCTACATCGACGCGCTGGGCTCGATCGCGGCGCTGCCGCGCACGGCGCAGAAGCCCGCGATCGTGATCACCACGCCCATGTTCCACGTGGCCGGCTGCGGCCTGTCGATCCAGGCGATGCTGCGGCTCGCGCCCCAGCACGTGCTGCCGATGTTCGACGAGGTGGGCATCCTGCAGGCCATCGAGTCGGCCCGCGCGACCGAGACCTTCCTGGTGCCGACCATGATCAAGCGGCTGATCGAGCATCCGCGTTTTGCCGAGTTCGACCTGTCGAGCCTGGACCTGATGCTCTACGGCGCCGCGCCCATCGACGTGCCGCTGCTCGAGAAGGCCATGCTCGCATTGCCGCGCGCGGGCTTCTCGCAGGCCTACGGCATGACGGAGCTCTCGCCCACGGTGGCGGTGCTGCAGCCGCACTGCCACCTGCCGGGCCCCGACCGCGAACGCTTGTTGCGCTCGACCGGCACGCCGCTGCCCATGGCCGAGATCCGCATCGTCGACGGCGAGGACGACGAGGTGCCCACCGGCCAGGTCGGCGAGATCGTGGCGCGCGGGCCGATGGTCATGCGCGGCTACTGGAACAAGCCGAAGGAAACCGAGGAGGCGCTGCGCGGCGGCTGGATGCACACCGGCGACGGCGGCTATGTGGATGCGCACGGCTTCCTGTTCGTGGTCGATCGCATCAAGGACATGATCGTGAGCGGCGGCGAGAACGTCTACTCGGCCGAGGTCGAGAACGCCATCGCGCAATTGCCCCAGGTGCTGATGTCGGCCGTGATCGGCGTGCCCGACGACAAGTGGGGCGAGCGGGTGCACGCGGTGGTGGTGCTGCGCCCGGGCGCGACGCTCGAGGCGGATGCGCTGATCGCCCATTGCCGCAGCCAGATCGCGGGCTACAAGTCGCCGCGCAGCGTGGAGTTCCGCGATGCGCTGCCGCTGTCGGCCGCCGGAAAGCTACAGAAATTCCAGTTGCGCGAGCCCTTCTGGGCCGGCCGCGAGCGCCGCGTCGCGTGAACTGAACCACTCAGAAAACAAGGAAAAGACATGCCCATCGACTTCCGCCGCTCCTGGAGCGACGAGGACCTGGAGCTCTACCGCGACAACGTGGTGCGCTTCATCGACACCGAGATGCTCCCGCACGACGAAGCCGCGCGCAAGCGCGGCCACGTCGGCCACGAGATCTGGCGCAAGGCCGGCGCGCTGGGCCTGCTGTGCGCGGACATCCCCGAGCAGTACGGCGGCGGCGGCGGCGACTTCCGCCACGAGGCGGTGTTCTACGAGGAGATGTCGCGCCGCGGCCTGACCGGCATGAGCACCTCGGTGCACGCCATCGTCGCGCACTACTTCCTCAACCACGGCACCGAGGCGCAGAAGCAGAAGTACCTGCCGCGCATGGCGCGCGGCGAGTTGGTCGGCGCCATCGCCATGACCGAGCCCGGTGCGGGTTCCGACCTGCAGGGCATCCGCACGCGCGCGCAGAAGGACGGCGAGGGCTACCTCATCAACGGCTCGAAGACCTTCATCACCAACGGCTTCCTGGCCGGTGTGGTGCTGGTGGTGGTCAAGACCGACCCGAGCCAGGGCGCCAAGGGCACCTCGATCCTGATCGTCGAGACCGAGGGCTGCAAGGGCTACCGCGTGGGCCGCGTGCTCGACAAGATCGGCATGAAGGCGCAGGACACCTCCGAGCTCTTCTTCGACGACGTGCGCGTGCCGGCCGAGGCGCTGCTGGGCGGCACCGAAGGGCAGGGCTTCTTCCAGCTCATGGGCGACCTGCCCTACGAGCGCACCATCATCGGCGTGACCGCGCTGGCGACGATGGAAGGCGCCTTCCAGGCCACGCTCGACTACGTGCGCGAGCGCAAGGCCTTCGGCAAGCCGATCGCCGAGTTCCAGAACACCAAGTTCAAGCTGGCCGAGATCGCGACCCAGATCAAGGTCGGCCGGGCCTTCATCGACCGCTGCGTGGAAGACCTGGTGGCCGGCAAACTCGACACCGCCACCGCCTCGATGGCCAAGCTCTGGGGTTCCGAGACCCAGGGCCGGGTGGTCGACGAATGCCTGCAGCTGTTCGGTGGCTACGGCTTCATGAACGAGTACATGGTCGCGCGCATGTACGCCGACGGGCGCATCCAGCGCATCTACGGCGGCACCAACGAGATCATGAAAGAGGTGATCTCCCGTGCGCTGTGACACCGTGATGCGGGAGCTGCTGCGATGAGCGTGCTCGAACTGCGCGAGGAGGGCGGCATCGCCTGGCTCACGATGAACCGGCCCGAGCGGCTCAACGCGATGAACCCGGAACTGGTCCAGGCGCTGCGCGACTACTTCGAGGGCCTGAACGCCCGCAGCAGCGCGCGCGTGGTCGTGCTGCAGGGCGCGGGCCGTGCCTTCTGCGCCGGGCTCGACCTCAAGGAGCAGGTGGGCGGTCCCGAGAAGCCCTCGGTGCCGGAGGTGCTCGACCAGCAGAAGAGCATCCGCGACATCATGCTGGCGATGCGCCGCTGCCCGCAGCCCATCGTGAGCGTGGTGCAGGGCTCGGCCAGCGGCGGCGGCTTCGCGCTGGCCCTGGCCTCCGACGTGCGGCTGGCCACGCCCGAGGCGCGCATGAACGCGGCCTTCATCCGCATCGGCCTGTCGGCCTGCGACGTGGGCGTGAGCTATTTCCTGCCGCGCATGGTGGGCAGCTCGGTCGCGGCCGAGTACCTGCTCACCGGCCGCATCATGGACGCGCAGCGCGCCTATGCGCTGGGCCTGGTGAGCCGTGTCGCGCCGCTGGCCGAACTGCAGGCCGAGGCGCAGGCGCTGGCCGAGGACATGCTGCATGCCACGCCGCTGGCGCTGCGCCTGACCAAGGACGCGCTCAACTTCGCGATCGATGCGCCCAGCATGGAGGCGGTGATCGCGATGGAAGACCGCAACCAGGTGCTGTGCACCCAGACCGCCGATTTCCGCGAAGGCATGCAGGCCTTTCTCGAGAAACGCGCACCGAACTACGCCGGTCGTTGAACGGCCCAAGGATGGAATGACATGACCCTCGACGACCTGATGTACAAGCCCGGCCTGCTGGCCGGCAAGCGCTACCTCGTGACCGGTGGCGGCAGCGGCCTGGGCCGCGTGATGAGCGAGGCGCTGCTGCTGCTGGGCGCCGAGGTCTACATCTGCGGCCGGCGCGAGCCCCTGCTCGAACAGACCGCGGCCGAACTCATGGCCGCGCACGGCGGTCGCGTGATCCCCAAGGCCTGCGACATCCGCCACGAGGCGCAGATCGGCACGATGCTCGACGAGATCTGGGCCGACGGCGGCGCGCTCGACGGCCTGATCAACAACGCGGCCGGCAACTTCGTGAGCCGCACCGAGGACCTGTCGCCACGCGCCTTCGACGCCATCTCGAGCATCGTGTTCCGCGGCAGCTTCTGCATGACGCTGGACTGCGGCAAGCGCTGGCTGGCCGAGGGCAAGTCGGCCTCGGTGCTGTCGATCCTCACGACCTGGGTCTGGAACGGCTCGCCCTTCACCGTGCCCTCGGCGATGTCGAAGGCCGGCCTGCATGCGATGACGCAATCGCTGGCGGTCGAATGGGCCGGCCGCGGCATCCGCTTCAACGCGATCGCGCCGGGCCTGTTCCCGACCGAGGGCATGAGTGCGCGCCTGAATCCCGGCGGCGGCGAGCACAAGGCCGACCGCAACCCCATGGACCGCAACGGCCGCATGCCCGAACTGGCCAACCTCGCGGCCTTCCTCATGGGCCCGGGCTCCGAATACGTCAACGGCCAGACCATCGCCATCGACGGCGGCCAGTACCAGGCCACGGGCGGCAATTTCTCGCGCATGGCCGAATGGACCGACGGCGATTGGCAGCGTGCGCGCGAGAATATCGCCGAACGTGACGCCAAGGACCGGAGACAACGCCATGCCAACGACTGAGACCCAGAGATTCCACGACCGCGTGCAACTGCAGCTGGACGGCGACGGCGTCGCCCAGCTGCGGCTGTCGCGCCCCGACAAGATGAACGCCATCGACGCCGGCATGTTCGCCGGCCTGGTGGCGGCCGCCGAGCACCTGGCTGGCGTCCGCGGCCTGCGCGCCGTGGTGCTGCACGGCGAGGGCCGGGCCTTCTGCGCCGGCCTCGACATGGCGAGCTTCGGCCGCATGAGCGAAGGCGGCGTGGTGGCCGAGGGCCTGACCGACCTGCTGGCGCGCACCCACGGCCTGGCCAACGCGCCGCAGCAGGTGGCCTGGGCCTGGCGCGAGCTGGCGGTGCCGGTGATCGCCGCGGTGCATGGCGTGGCCTTCGGCGGCGGCCTGCAGATCGCGCTGGGCGCCGATGTGCGTTATCTCGCGGCCGACACGCGGATGTCGGTGATGGAGATGCAGTGGGGCCTGGTGCCCGACATGGCCGGCATCCCGCTGATGCGCGAATTGCTGCGCGCCGACGTGGCACGCGAACTGGTGTTCAGCGCGCGCATCGTCGAGGCCGAGGAAGCCTGCCGCATCGGCCTGGGCACGCGCGTCTGCGCCGACCCGCTGGCCGAGGCGCTGGCCTTCGCGCGCGGCATCGCGGGCCGCAACCCCGATGCGGTGCGCGGGGCCAAGCGCTTGCTCAACCAGTCGGCCGATGGCGATGCGGCTTCGCTGCTGATGGCCGAGTCGGTGGAGCAGGCCAAGCTCATCGGCAGCGCGAACCAGCGCGAGGCGGTCAAGGCGGCGATGGAGAAGCGGGCGCCGCGCTTCCAGGACTAGGCACGTTCCAGGAACGACGACGGCGCGCGCCCCAGCCGCTTGCGGAACATGGTCGAGAAGGCCCCCGGGCTGTCGTAGCCCAGCTCCAGCGCCACCGTGGTCACGGGCGTGCCCGAGGCCAGCCGCGACAGCGCGGCCAGCAGGCAGGCCTGCTGGCGCCATTCGCCGAAGGCCATGCCGGTCTGCTGCCGGAACAGGCGGCTGAAGCTGCGCTCGCTCTTGTGCAGCTGGCGCGCCCAGTCGCCGGGCGCGGCGTGGATCAGCGGCCGGTGCAGGAAGGCGATGCACAGTGCGGCCAGGCCCGGGTCGCGTGGCAGCGGCGCGAAGAAGGGCAGCGTCTCGGCGCGCGCCAGCTCGTGCAGCAGCAGCTGCATCAGCACGCCGTCGCGCGTGTGTTCCTGGTAGTCGGCCCGCGTGTCGGTGGCTTCCAGCAGCAGCTGGTGCAGCAGCGCCGAGACCTTGAGCACCGCGCACTGCGTGCCGGCGCGCGGCACCGCGGCCGGCTCGATGTAGAGGCTGCGCGTGCTCACGCCCACCATGCGCACCCGGTGCGGCTGGCCGGCCGGAATCCAGACACCGCTGTAGGGTGGCACGACCCAGGCGCCGTCGTCGGTGCCCACCTCCATCAGGCCGGTCGCGCCGTAGAGGAACTGCGCGCGGCGGTGGCTGTGGGTCTCGAGCAGCACGCCTTTCGCATAGTCGGTGCCGATGGCCAGCACGGCTTGGGGCAGGGCGTCGACATCGGCGAGGGGCACGTTGCGCAAGGGTGGACGAGTTTGGCTGAACGGCGAACATTATTGGCGAATCGGCGCAGGCGGGCCGGGCGGCGGTTCCGGACACTCGGTCTCTTTAGCGAAGAGGTTGCCCGTGTCCTTCTATGTCCTGCTCGGCGCGTTCGGTCTTCTGGCCGGCGTCACCACCGTGTTGTTCGGCTTCGGCGGCGGTTTCGTCGTCGTGCCCTTGCTCTACCGGATGCTGCTGATGGCCAACGGCGAGCAGAGCGCGGTCGGCCGCTCGGCCATGCAGATCGCGGTCGCGACCTCGACCTGCGTGATGGTCTTCGGCGCCGCGCTGGCCACGCGCCGCCACCAGCGCGCGGGCACGCTCGATTGGGCCCAGGTGCGGCCGCTGCTCGCGCCCATCGCCGTGGGTGCGGCGCTCGGTGCGCTGGCCGCGAGCGCCGCGCAGGGCGAGTGGCTGCGCTGGGCCTTCGTGGGCTACCTGGTGCTGACCATCCTCGACAGCGTGTTCCGCCCGGGCTTCCTCTCGCGCCGGCCCGCGCTGGCGCCCGCGCCCTCGGGGCTGGCGACCGCCGCATCGGGCCTGGGCATCGGCACCGTGGCCGCCTTGCTGGGCGTGGGCGGCAGCGTGATGACCGTGCCGCTGATGCGCCGGCGCGGCGTGGCCATGACCCAGGCCACGGCGATGGCCAACCCGCTGTCGCTGCCGGTCGCGCTGGCGGGCGCCGCGACCTACGTCGCGCTGGGCTGGCATGCGAGCGCCTCGCTGGGCGCGGGCTACATCGGCCTGGTGGACCTGCGCGCGCTGGCCGTGCTGGTCGCGGGCTCGTGGGGGGGCATCCGGCTGGCCGCGCCGCTGATCGGGCGCATTCCCGACGCGGTGCATGCCCGGGTCTACCTGGGCCTGCTCACGGCCGTGCTGCTGGCGATGGTGCTGCGCTGAAGAGACTTCAGCGGATCACGCCCAGCTTGCGCGCGATGGCGACCGCCTGCGTGCGGCTCTTGGCGTCGAGCTTCATGTTGATGTTGCGCAGGTGGGTGCGCACCGTGCTGTCGGACACGAAGAGCTTCTCGGCCATCGCGTTGTTCGAATAGCCCTCGGCCAGCAACTGCAGCACCCGGATCTCCTTGCGCGTGAGCGGCTCCTTGTTGCCGTCGGCGCTGGGCGCCTCGACATTCGGCGCGACCATCGGGCCCAGCACCTGCAGCAGGCGCTGCAGGTACTCGGCCAGGATCGGGTCGCTGCGCCCGTCGGCCGCGCTGCGTTCCTGCGCCGCGGTGGCGTAGCGCTGCACCAGCAGGCCCACGGCCGGACCCTCGTCGAGGATCAGGCGCATGAAGCCTTCCTGGCTCGCGGTCTGCAGCACAGCGCCGATCTCCTCCAGGGCCGCGGCCACGTCGCCCGCGCGCTGCAGGGCCAGCGCGCGCAGCACGCGCAGCTTGAGCGCGCGGCGGCTGCGCGCGGCGGCGATGGCGGCGTGCAGCTCGGCGTCGAGCGCAGTGAGCGCGACGCGCGGGTCGCCGAAGCTGATCTCCCAGCGCGCCCGCGCCAGCGCGAGGTAGTCGAGGTCGTGCGCGGGCAGGCGCTGGCGGCGCTCGCGGTCCCACAGGGCCGGGTCGTCGGCGCGCGCGAGCTCGTCGCGCGAGGCCGGGCCGTTGCCCTGCAGCAGCAGCATGCGCGAGCGTTCGAGCTTGGCGCCCGCCACCACGCGCGGCAGCTGGCGGTGGTGGCCCAGGTACTCGAGCTCGGTCAGCGCCTGGAAGGCGGCGTCGATGTCGCCGGTGTAGAAGGCGATGCGCGAGCGCATCACGTGGCTCAGGATCATGTGGTCGGGCAGGCCCACGTCGCGCGCCAGCGGCAGGTAGACGTTGAGCAGGTGGTCGGCCTGCGGCAGCTGGTTGGCCTCGTAGACCACGCCCGCGTACAGCACGCCGGCCCAGGCGTTGCCATGGCTGTGGTTGTACGAGACCGCATGGGTGGAGTCGACCGCCATCCGGAAGCGCGCCGTGGCCTGGCGCAGCCGGCCGCCGTGCAGGTCGAGCATGCCCTCGAGCGACTCGGTGTACATGCGGTTGAAGGCGCTGTTGCCCTGGCGGCTGCGCGCCGCGTCGAGCAGGCGCTGCGATTCATGCTGGTCGCCCACCACCGAGATGATGTTGGCCATCGCGTTGAGAAGCGCGCTGTCGGCGAAGGGCAGGCCGGTGGGCAGCCGGGCCAGGCTCTCGCGGCCGGCCTCGTAGGCCTCGTCGTAGCGGTCCTGCATGGCCAGCAGCAGCGGGGTCAGCGTGTGGGCGCTGGCGCGCACCTCGGGGATGCCGCTCTCGGCGCAGCCCGACTGCTCGAGCTTCTTCATCGCGTCCCAGGGGCCGTAGGTGAAGCAGGCGGCCCAGAGCGCGATCAGCTGCAGGAAGGGGTGGGCGCGCAGCTGGTGCTCGGGGATGGCCGAGAACCAGCGCGAGAGCATGCGCATGCGGCCCTGCTCGAGGAATTCCTCGGCGTAGCTGTCGAGCAGCGTGAGCGCGTGCGGATGGTCGCCGCCCTCGATCGCGTGGTCGATCGCGGGCACCGGCCGGCCCTGCGATTCGTACCAGCCCGAGGCCGCGAGGTGCAGCCGCGCGAGTTCGTCGGGCCGCTCGCGTGCCAGCTGCGCGCGCAGGAAATCGGCGAACAGGCTGTGGTAGCGCCAGGCCGGCGTGTCGCTGGCCACGGGCGTGAGGAACAGGTTGGAGGCGGCCAGCTGGTCGAGGATGGCGGCGCAGTCGACGCGCGGGTTCAAGGTCTGGCAGACCGAGGCGTCGAGCTGGCGCAGGATGCTGGTGCGCAGCAGGAAATCGCGGATCTCGCGCGGCTGGTGCGCGAGCACGTCCTCGGCCAGGTAGTCGGCCACCGCGCGGTCCGAGCCGGAGAAGCGCTCGACGAAGCCGGTCTCGAGGCCGTGCCGCTCCAGCGCCATCGAGGCCAGCCAGATCGCCGCCACCCAGCCCTCGGTCTTGCGGTGCAGCTGCGACAGCATGTCGGCCGGCAGCGCCTGGCCCGCGCGCTGGCCGAAGAAGGCGCTGGTCTCGTCGATGTTGAAGCGCAGGCGGTCGGTGTCGATCTCCATCAGCTGGCCGCGCGCGCGCAGCCGGCCCACGCCCAGGTCGGGCAGGCTGCGCGAGCCGATCACGATGCGGCCGCGGCGCGGCAGGTGGTCGATGACCTCGCGCACCAGGCCCAGCACCGCGGGCTCCTGCACCACCTCGAAGTCGTCGAGGAACAGCGTGAAGGGCGAGTCGTGCGCGGCCAGCGCGGCCACCGCGTCGAAGGGCGCATTGGCCGGCGGCTCGTCCACGCCCAGGCGCTGCACCGCTTCGCCCAGGCAGATCAGGAAGCGCGAGACGTCGTTGTCGGCCCGGTCGAGCGTGAGCCAGGCGGTGGCCACGCCGTCGGCCTCCATGCGCTGGCGGCTCTGCGCCATGGCCGTGGTCTTGCCGAAGCCCGCGGGCGCGCGCACCAGGACCAGCTTCACCGCCGCCGCCGCGATCTGTTCGCTGATCGCGGTGCGCAGCACCTGCGTGACGACCACGGCCGGCGGGTTGAGCTTGGTTTCCAGGATGCGGGGCGAGGTGGGGGGCATTGCGGGTGGTTGCAAGAAGAAGGAAAAAGGCGGATCGGGGCCGCGCGCGTCAAGGCGCAGCGGGCAGGGCAGCGGTGTTTGTAGCGGGCTATCGCCTCGGGTCTTGTCTCCTTGGGCGCAGCGCTTCGGGCCAGGCACCGCGAGGGACCCATTGTGGGGGTCGCCCCGGCGGGGAATTTCCGTCGCTTCCGACGATTTCGCGCTTCGATTCTGCTTTCTAGACTGGCCGCCGACCCACTGAAAAACCCTTGCAGACCGAGGCGATCCGGGCTGCAGCGCACCGACATGACCGACGTATTCCTGTATGACCACGTGCGCACGCCGCGCGGCAAGGGCCGCCCCGACGGCGCCCTGCATCCCATCACGCCCGTCCAACTGGCCGCCCAGGTGCTGCAGGCCCTGCGCGAACGCAACGGGCTGGACCCGACGCAGATCGAGGACGTGGGCCTGGGCGTCGTGATGCCGGTGGGCGAGCAGGGCGCCGACATCGCGCGCTTCGCGCTGCTGGCCGCGGGCTACGGCGACAGCGTGGGCGGCTACCAGCTCAACCGCTTCTGCACCTCGGCGCTGGACACGCTCAAGATGGGCTTCGGCCTCGTGGCCTCGGGCCAGGCCGATGCGGTGATCGGCGGCGGCGTGGAGTCGATGTCGCGCGTGCCCATCGGCAGCGACGGCGGCGCGGTCTACACCGACCCGGCCATCGGCCGGCGCTTCCCCTACATCCCCAACGGCGTCGCGGCCGACCTGATGGCCGCGCTCGACGGCGTGGGCCGCGAAGACGTCGACGCCTACGCGGTCGAGAGCCAGCGCCGCGCGGCCCAGGCCCAGGCCGAAGGCCGCTTCGACCGTTCGCTGGTCCCGGTGCGCGACGGGCTCGGGCGCACCGTGCTGGCGCGCGACGAGGCCAACCGGCCCGGCACCACGATGGCCGACCTCGCCAAGCTCAAGCCGGCCTTCACCGCCGCGGGCGAGCAGGGCTTCGACGCGATCGTGCTGCAGCGCTACCCGCATCTCGAGCGCGTGCCCCACATCCACACCGGCGGCAATTCCAGCGGCATCGTCGACGGCGCCTGCGCGGTGCTGCTGGGCAACCGCGCCTACGGCGAGCGCAACGGCCTCAAGCCGCGCGCCCGGCTGGTGGCCGCGGCCTCCTGCGCCGACGAACCGCTGCTGAGCCTGGGCGGTCCGCTGCCCGTGACCGAGCGCGTGCTCGCGCGCTGCGGCATGGCCATCGGCGACATCGACCTGTTCGAGGTCAACGAGGCCTTCTCGGTGGTGCCGATGCGCTACGCGCGCCACTTCGGCATCGACCCGGCGCGCATCAATCCCAACGGCGGCGCGATCGCGCTGGGCCATCCGCTGGGCGCGACCGGCGCCATCCTGGTCGGCACGCTGCTCGACGAGCTCGAACGCAGCGGCCAGGCGACCGGCCTGGTCACGCTGTGCGCCGCCGCGGGCCAGTCGACCGCGCTGGTGATCGAACGGGTCTGACCCTCTCCTGAAGCCTTCCTCCCCATGACCCAGACTCCCAACCTCCGCTTCGAGGTCGACGCCGACGGCATCGCCCTCATCACGCTCGACGTGGCCGACCGGCCGATGAACGTCTTCACGCCCGGCTTCTCGGCCGACCTGCGCGCGGCGGTGGCCGAGCTCACGCGGCGCGAGGACGTGCGCGGCGCCGTCATCACCTCGGGCAAGCGCAACGGCTTCCTGGCCGGCGCCGACCTCAAGGATTTCGTCGGCTTCCATGCGCGCGGCACCACCGCCATCGAAGCCGCCGAGCTGATCGCGGAGAGCGCCCAGCCGCTGCGCGCGCTCGAGCGCTGCGGCAAGCCCGTGGCCGTGGCCATCAACGGCCTGGCGCTGGGCGGCGGTTTCGAGCTGTGCCTGGCCTGCCACCACCGGGTGCTGGCCGACGACCCGCGCGCCGTGGTCGGCCTGCCCGAGGTCACGGTGGGCCTGCTGCCCGGTGGCGGCGGCACGCAGCGGCTGCCGCGGCTGATCGGCATCGAGCGCGCCTTGCCGCTGCTCTTGACCGGGCGCCATGTGGCACCGGCCGAGGCGCTGGCGCTGGGCCTGGTCGATGCCGTGGTGCCGGCCGACGAACTGCTCGCCACCGCGCGCCGCTGGGTGCTCGCGCATCCCGATGCGCAGCAGCCCTGGGACGTGAAAGGCTTCCGCGTACCCGGCGGCACCGGCGCGCTGGCGCCGCATGCCAACGGCAGCTTCGGTGCCACGGTGGCGCGCATCCGGCGCGAGACGCAGGACAACTACCCCGCGCCCCTGGCCATCCTGTCGGCGGTCTACGAGGGCACGCAGCTGCCGATCGAACTGGGCCTGCGCATCGAGGCCCAGTACTTCGGCCCGCTGCTCGCCGGCCCGGTGGCGCGCAACCTGATGCGCACGCTGTTCGTGAACCGCGGCGCCGCGCAGAAGCTCGCGCGCCGGCCGGCCGGGGTGCCGCGCCAGCCGGTGCAGCGCCTCGGCGTGCTGGGGGCCGGCATGATGGGCGCGGGCATCGCGCAGGTCGCGGCGGCGGCCGGCATCGAGGTGGTGCTGGTCGATGCGACACAGGCCGCGGCTGAGGCCGCCAAGGCGCGCATCGCGACCGCGTATGCCAAGGAGAAGGGCGCCGACGCCGAACAACGGCTGGCGCGCATCACCGCCACGGCCGACCTCGGCCTGCTGCGCGGCAGCGACTTCGTGGTCGAGGCGGTGTTCGAGGACCGCCGGGTCAAGGCCGATGTCATGGCCCGCGCGGCCCTGGCGCTGGGCGACGTGCCCGCGCATTTCGTCTGGGCCAGCAACACCTCGACCCTGCCCATCGACAGCCTGGCCGCGCACTGGCAGAAGCCCGCGCAGCTGATCGGCGTGCACTTCTTCTCGCCGGTGGCGCGCATGCCGCTGGTCGAGGTCATCCTGGGCCCGCAAACCGCACCGGCCGCGCTCGCCCGCGCGCTCGACTTCGTGCAGCAGCTGCGCAAGACGCCGATCGTGGTGCACGACAGCCCGGGCTTCTTCACCAGCCGCATCTTCTGCGCCTACATCGACGAAGGCATGGCGATGCTGGCCGAGGGCGTGGCGCCCGCGCTGATCGAGAACGCCGCGCGCCAGGCCGGCTTCGCGACCGGCCCGCTGGCCGTGACCGACGAGGTCTCGCTCGACCTGCAACAGCAGGTGATCGACCAGGCGAGCGCCGACGGCCTCGATGCGCGCTTCCTGCGCGGCCATGCGCAGGCCGTGGTCGCGCGCATGAACGCGCTGGGCCGGCTGGGGCGCAAGAGCGGTGGCGGCTTCCATGACTTTCTGGCCGAGGGCGGCAAGCAGCTCTGGCCGGGATTGGCGGATGAATTCCCGTTGGCCGCCGATCAGCCCGCGGTCGAGGCACTCAAGCAGCGCCTGCTGGGCATCCAGGCGCTGGCCTCGGCGCAGTGCGTGGAGGAGGGCGTGGTCAACGAGGCGGCCGACGCCGACCTGGGGTCGATCCTCGGGCTGGGCTACCCCTCGTGGACCGGCGGCACGCTGTCGTATATCGAGACCGTCGGCCTGCGCGAATTCGTGGCGCAGTGCGACGCACTGGCCGAACGCCACGGCGAACGCTTCCGCCCCTCGGCCTGGCTGCGCGCCCGCGCCGACACAGGCCGCTTGTTCCATCCCCCGGCAGCCGATGCCGCCGACCCTCGTCCCCTGGAGAACGCATCGTGAGCAGCATCCGCACCCGTGTCACCGAGCAACTCGGCATCGCCTACCCGATCATCCAGGGCGGCATGCAGTGGGTGGGCGTGGCCGAGCTCGCCGCGGCCGTGTCGAACGCCGGCGGCCTGGGCATCCTGACCGCGCTCACCCAGCCCACGCCCGAGGACCTGGGCCGCGAGATCGCGCGCACCCGCCGGATGACCGACAAGCCCTTCGGCGTGAACCTCACGATCCTGCCCTCGATCCAGCCGCCGCCCTACGCCGACTACGTCGAGGCGATCATCGAGGGTGGCGTGCGCATCGTCGAGACCGCGGGCAACAGCCCCAAGGAATTCATCGCGCGCTTCAAGGAACGCGGCATCACCATCGTCCACAAGTGCACCACGGTGCGCCACGCGCTGTCGGCCGAACGCAATGGGGTCGACATGGTGTCCATCGACGGCCTCGAATGCGCGGGCCATCCGGGCGAGGACGACGTCGGCGGCCTGGTGCTGATCCCGGCCGCGGCGCGCGCGCTGAAGATCCCGATCATCGCCTCGGGCGGCATCGCCGACGGCCGCGGCCTGGCCGCCGCGCTGGTGCTCGGCGCCGAGGGCGTGAACATGGGCACGCGCTTCTGCGTGACGCAGGAGGCGCCGATTCATGACAACATCAAGCAGGCGCTGGTGCGCGGCTCGGAGCGCGACACCGCGCTGCTGTTCCGCACGCTCAGGAACACGGCACGCGTGTTCCGCAACGCCATCGCCGACGAGGTGCGCGCCATCGAGCAGCGCCCGGGCGGCTGCGAATTCGAGGACATCCGCCCGCTGGTGGCCGGCGCGCGCGGCCGTGCCGCCTTGGCCTCGGGCGCCGTCGACGACGGCGTGATCTCGGCCGGCCAGTGCATCGGCCTGATCGACGACGTGCCCACTTGCGCCGAGCTGATCGCGCGCATGGTGGCCGACTGCCGCGAGAGACTCGACCTGGCCGGGCGTTTCTTCTCGTGAACCCCTGGAGCGAAGGCGAGCGCGGCGCGGCGCTGCAGGCGCTGGTCGCGCAGCTGCGGCTGGAGCAGCTGGAGCACAACCTCTTTCGCGGCAGCAGCAGCGACATCGGCGCGCCGGCCGTGTTCGGCGGCCAGGTGCTGGGCCAGGCGCTGATGGCCGCGGCCCGCACCGTGCCGCAGCATGCGGCGCACTCGCTGCACGGCTACTTCCTGCGGCCGGGCGACAAGGCCGCGCCCATCGTCTACGACGTCGACCGCATCCGCGACGGCGCGAGCTTCACCACCCGGCGCGTGGTCGCGATCCAGCATGGCGAGCCGATCTTCCACATGTCGGCCTCCTTCCATCGGCGCGAGGAGGGCGTGTCGCACGCCCCCGCGATGCCCGAGGTGCCGGCCCCCGAGCAGACCCGCCCGCGCGAGGCCTCGCTGCGCGCGGTCGACGAGGTCTTCGACCTGCGCTTCGTCGACCCACGCGACCCGGCCACCGCGGGCCCGCGCCCGGCCCTCAACCGCGCCTGGCTGCGCACCGCCGAAGCCTTGCCCGACGACCCGGTGCTGCACCAGGCCTTGCTGGCCTATGTGTCCGATTACAGCCTGCTGGGGGTGGCGATGCAGCCGCACGGCCTGCACTTCAAGCAGCCCGGCGTGCAGGGCGTGAGCCTGGACCACGCGATGTGGTTCCACCGCGATTTCCGCTGTGACGACTGGCTGCTCTACGACACCGAGTCGCCCTCGGCCGCGCATGCGCGCGGCTTCTGCCGCGGCAGCCTGTTCAGCCGCGACGGGCGGCTGGTGGCTTCGGTGGCACAGGAAGGCCTGATCCGCGTGCGGGGCTGAAGCCGCATTCAGGCCGTCGCGGGCTGGCGCGCGAGGAAGGGCGCGATGTTGCGCATCGCGCGCTCGACATAGGCTTCCTTCTCGCCCACCGGCGCCACGTAGTGCAGGGCGTTGCGGGCCGCGTCCTCGTCTTCGAGCCGCGCGATCAGCCAGGCGGCCAGGTAATGCGCCGCCAGGCAGCCGCCCGCGGTCGCCACGTTGCCCTTGGCCACGAAGGGCCGGTCCAGCACCTCGATGCCCGCGTCCTGGACCCAGGGCTTGGTCGTCAGGTCGGTGCAGGCCGGCAGGCCGTCGAGCAGGCCCAGCCTGGCCAGCACCAGCGTGCCCGAGCACTGCGCGCCCAGCAGCTGCCGGGCCGGGTCGAGCTGCAGCTGCGCCATGAGGGTCGGGTCGGCCACCACGTCGCGCGTGAGCCGGCCGCTGCCGACGATCACCGCATCGGCCGCGCAGGCCTCACGCAGCGTGGCCTGGGCCTCGACCACGACGCCGTTCATCGAGCGGACGTGGCTGGCGGGGCTGGCGAGCGGACGCGCCAGCCGGGCTTCTGGACGCGGCGCAGGATGTTCAGCGCGATGAAGGAGTCGAGTTCGTTGAAGCCTTCGAAGGTGAGGATGGCGATGTGCATGGGGGTGTTCCGGCGAGCGGTCGTGGGTGGAGGGTTCCGGCATCGTAGGAAGCCCGTTCAATACAATCAAATAATTGTCATGAATACATTGGTCCATGCCCCACGCCCGCTACAAGTCGCTGGTCGACACCTTCGCCGCCGAGATCCGTGAGGGCCGCCTCGCGCCCGGCACCCGGCTGCCCACGCACCGCAAGCTGGCGGCGCGCGAAGGCGTGGCGCTGGTCACCGCCACCCGCGTGTACGCCGAACTCGAGGCCATGGGCCTGGTCAGCGGCGAGACCGGCCGCGGCACCTTCGTGCGCGAAGCCCTGCTGCCGCGCCACCTGGAGATCGACCCGTACGCCGTGGCGGCCGACACCACGGACCTGAACTTCAACTATCCCGCGCTGCCCGCCCAGGCCGGCATGCTGCGGGCCGCGCTGCGCCAACTGGCGGCCACGGGCGACCTGGAATCCTTGTTGCGCTACCAGCCGCACGGCGGTCGCATGTCCGAGCGGTCCGCCGTCGCTCATCACCTCGCGGACCGAGGCCTGGCGGTGGATGCGGCCCAGGTCGCGATCGTGGGCGGCGCGCAGCACGGCCTGGCGACCACGGCCATGGCGCTGCTCCAGCCCGGCGACGTGGTGGCGGTCGATGCCTTGACCTACCCGGGCTTCAAGCTGCTGGCGCAGGCGCAGCACCTCGAGCTGGCGCCGCTGCCCGCGGCCGGCGCGGGACCGGACCTCGATGCGCTGGAGGCGCTGTGCCGGCGCCGACGCGTGCGCGCCGTCTACGTCATGCCCACGCTGCACAACCCGCTGGGCTGGGTGATGAGCGCCAGCCGCCGCCGGCAGCTGGTGGCGCTGGCGCGCCGCCATGGCCTGCTGCTCATCGAGGACGCGGCCTACGCCTTCCTCGCCGCCGATCCGCCGCCGCCGCTGGCCGCGCTGGCGCCGGAGACCACCGTCTACGTCTCGGGCCTGTCGAAGAACGTGGCCACCGGGCTGCGCGTGGGCTTTGTCGCCGCGCCCGCGCCATGGATGCCGAAGATCGAGCGCGCCATCCGCACCACGACCTGGAACACGCCCGCCGTGATGACGGCCATCGCCTGCGGCTGGCTGGAGGACGGCACGGTGGCGCGGCTCGAAGCCGAGAAGCGCGAGGACGCGATGCGCCGGCAGGCGATCGCCACCGACGCCCTGGCCGGGCTGCGCTGCGTGCGCCATCCCGCGTCGTACTTCCTGTGGCTCACGCTGGCCGAGGAGGTGCGGGCCGACCGTGTGGCCAAGGCGCTGCTGGCCGAGCGCATCGCGGTCTCGACGGCCGAACCCTTCGCGACCACCGCGCACGTGCCGCATGCCTTGCGCCTGGCGCTGGGGTCGGTCCCGCTGGAAGGCCTGGGGGCGGTGCTGCGGACGGTCCGGCGGGTGATCGAGGGGCAGACGTTCTGAGGCGGGCGGTATCTTGCGGCATGCCTCGCCTGGCACGCCGGGCAGGGGCCTGGATCTGCACCGTGACGACGACTTGCGCTGAGACACCGCATCGCCAGGCACGGGAAACCTTTGTCCATGCAAAATGACCCGCATCAATGCATGGAACGAGCGAATGAACGGCCCCGACAACGAAGCGCGAGAAGAAGAAGCAGACCCCCACGCCGCATCTGAAACGGGCCAGCCGATGTCCTCGACCGGGCCGGTGGCCATCGAGATCGAGGCCGACCCCACGCTCGGCTACGCCTCGATCCAGAACGCCGTGCCCGTGGTTCGGGCCTTGCGGATCACCAACGGCGGTGCCGAGGCGCTCGAGCAGCTCGAGGTCGCCGTGGCCTGCAACCCGGGCTTCGCCGCTGGCGTCACGCTGCGCTTCGAGCGCCTGGCGCCCGGCGAATCGCGCCGCATCTCGCCGCTCGACCTGCAGCCGGACCATGGCTACCTGGCGCAATTGCAGGAGGCCGTGACGGCCACCATCGGCGTCACCGTGCGTTCCGGCACGGTGGAACGGGGCCGGGCCAGCCAGGCCGTCCAGGTGCTGGCCTACGATCAGTGGGCCGGCACCCGGGCCTTGCCCGAACTGCTGGCGGCCTTCTGCATGCCCAACAACCCGGCCGTCGACGTGTGGGTCGGCCAGGCCTCGGCGCTGCTGCGCGAGGCCGAGCACGCGCTGTCGATGAACGGCTACCAGTCGAAGAGCCGCGACATCGTCTGGAAGCAGGTCTCCGCCCTCTACAGCACGCTGGCCGCGGCCGGCTTCCACTATGCCGAGCCGCCGGCCTCCTTCGGCAGCGACGGCCAGAAGATCCGCACGCCCGATCGCATCCGGGACGCCGGCGTGGCGACCTGCCTCGACCTGGCCATGCTCTTCGCCTCCTGCTTCGAGCAGGCCGGGCTGCGGCCGGTGGTGCTGATCAGCGAGGGCCATGCCTGGGTCGGCGTCTGGCTGCACCCGACCCGCTTCCCCGACCCGCTGACCGACGACGTGCAGGCCGTGCGCAAGCGGGTCGACAGCGGCGAACTGCTGGTCTTCGAGACCACGGGCATCGCGCGCCACCACAGCCAGCGGGCCAGCCTGCGGATCGCGATGGAGTCCGGCGCCGAGCACCTGCGCGACGAGCAGGCCTTCCGCTACGCCATCGACATCCACCGCGCGCGTGAAGTGCAGATCAAGCCGCTGCCGTCGCGCGCGGCGCCGATCCAGCCTGGCGAGATCGACACCGACGCGCAGCCGACGGCGACGATCGAGCCCATGCCACCGCTGCCGGCGCTCGATGCCGCCAGCACCGTCATCGACCTGCCGTCCGACGACACGCCCGAAGGGCGGCTGGCGCAATGGAAGTCGCGCCTGCTCGACCTGACGCTGCGCAACAAGCTGCTGAACTTCAAACCCACGAAGACCACGCTCAAGTTCGTCGCGCCCGAGCTGGCCCGGCTGGAAGACGTGCTGGCCGAGGGCAAGGACTTCAAGCTGCGCGCCGTGCCCGCGCTCATGGAGGGCGCCGACCCGCGCATGGCGCAGGTCCATGCCAACCGCGGCGGCCGTTCGCCGCTGGACGACATGGCGCTCCAGGCGCTGGACGACCGCGAGCTGCTGGCGGAGGTCAAGGCCGAGGAGCTCGACGCGCGGCTGCTGGCCATCCACACCGCCGCGCGCACCGGCCTCGAGGAGGGCGGCGCCAACACGCTCTACCTGGCGATCGGCCTGCTGCGCTGGACCGAGGACGAAAAGTCCGAGCGCCGGAACATGGCGCCCATCCTGCTGGTGCCGGTCACGCTGCAGCGCCAGTCGGTGCGCTCGGGCTTCCGCCTCACGCGGCACGACGACGAGACCATTGTCAACCCGACCCTGCTGCAGTTCCTCAAGAGCAGCTTCGAGCTGCGCATTCCCGGGCTCGATGCGCTGCCCAGCGACGAGAAGGGCGTGGACGTCGAGCGCGTGCTGCAGGCCTTCCGCCTGGCCGTGGCCGAGATCAAGCATTGGGAGGTGCGCGAGGAGGCCTGGCTGGGCCTGTTCTCCTTCACCAAGTACCTGATGTGGAAGGACCTGCAGGACCGCACCGCGCAGCTCAAGGCCAACCGTGTGGTCCGGCACCTGATCGAGAACCCGGGCCAGCCCTTCGAGCGCGAGGGCGAGGCCGGTGAGTTCGACCGGCTCGACCAGCGCTTCCAGCCGCAGGACATCCTGGCGCCGCTGCTGTCGGACTCGTCGCAGCTCAAGGCCTTGTGCGCAGTCGACACCGGCCGCGACCTGGTGCTCGAAGGCCCGCCCGGCACGGGCAAGAGCCAGACCATCACCAACATCATCGCGCACAGCCTCGGCAAGGGAAAGACCGTGCTGTTCGTGTCCGAGAAGATGGCGGCGCTGTCGGTGGTGCACCGGCGGCTGGAGGCCATCGGCCTCGGGCCTTTCTGCCTCGAGCTGCACTCGTCGAAGTCGAAGAAGTCGGAGGTGCTGCAGCAACTGGGCATCGCGCTCGATGTGGCGGGCCAGCGCACGACCGAGGACTGGTCGCGCGAGGCCGAGCGGCTGGCGCAGCTGCGGCAGGAACTCAACGGCCTGGTCGATGCGCTGCACCGGGCCTATCCCAACGGCCTGACGGTCTTCGACGCGATCGGCACCTGCATCGGCGCGTCGGTGAAGGAGCCTTCGGCGATGCCCTGGCCGGACGCCACGGCGCACCGGCGCGAAGAGCTGGACGCGCTGCGTGAAGTCGCGCGCAGCATGGCGACGCTGGCCGGCGCGATCGGCGACCTGGACACGCATCCGCTGCGCCTGGTCGGCATGACCGAATGGAGCCCGACCTGGAGCGACACGCTGTTGGCGGCGAGCCGCCAGCTGGCCAAGCAGGCCGAGACGCTGCAGGCCCGGGCCGGCGCACTGGCGCCCGTGCTGGGCTTCGACCCGGCCGGCCTGGGCATGGAGGGCCTGGCGCAGCTCGACGCGCTGTCCGACGAGTTGCTGGCCGCGCCCAAGGTGCCGCTCGGCCTGGCGCGCCAGGCGCACGACAGCGGCGCGCGTGCGCGGGTCGGCGCCCTCGTGCGGCACGGCACGGCACGCGCCGGCCATTGGGAACGCATCGGCGCGGGCTGGGCGCCGACCCTCGCCAAGCTGAACGGCACCGAGCTGCTGGCCGAATGGTCGGCGGCTCGCGCGGCCTGGTGGCTCGGTGCGCTGTTCAAGAAGCGCGCCGTGACCGGCAAACTCGCGGCCTTCCGCGCCGATGGCCAGCGACCCACGGCCGTGCAGGTCGAGGCCATGCTGCAGCCCCTGGTCGCGCTCAACGAAGAGGACCAGGTGCTGCGCGCGATGCAGGCCGAGGCCCAGGGCCTGCTGGAAGAAACCTACCAGGGCCTCGGCACCGACTGGACCGCGCTGGCCTCGCACGAGACCTGGGCCCAGCGCTTCGCCGATGCGGTCGTGCGCCTGGCGGCCGGCGACGAACAGCGCAGCGCCGCGCTGCGGTCGGCGCTGCAGCCGCTGGTGTCGGAGAATCGTGCCTTGCTCGCCCCCGGTGGCCGCGTCGGCCAGGACCTGCTGGCCTTCCGCGCGGCCTGGCGCGAGCTGCGCGAAGGGCTGGCCCAGGTCGAGGCCCTGGCCAGGCCGGTCGCACCGCTCGCCGGCGAGGCCCATGCCGATGGCGCGCTGGCACGGATGCTGGGCGTGCTGGCCGGATGGCAGTCGGCCAGGCCGCGCCTGCAGGCCTGGTGCCTGTGGCGCAATGCGCGCGACCGGGCCATCGCCGGGGGCCTGCAAGGGCTGGTCGCGGACCTCGAGGCCGGTGCGGTCGCCTTGCAGGACATCGAAGCGCATTTCGAGTTCAGCTACCGGAACTGGTGGGCCAAGAAGGCCATCGACGTCGACCCGACCCTGCGCAACTTCGCGAGCGCGGAGCACGAACGCAAAATTCGCGACTTTCGCGCCGCCGACGCCAACTTCCAGAAGCTCACCGAGCAGTACCTGGCGGCCACGCTCGCGGCCAAGGTGCCCTCGTCCGCGGGCGTCGCGGCCAAGCCCACCAGCGAGATGGGCCGGCTGCTGCGCGAGCGGCAGAAGCAGCGCGCCCACATCCCGGTGCGCCAGCTGGTGCAGGCCATGCCGACCCTGCTGCCGCAGCTCAAGCCCTGCCTGCTGATGTCGCCGCTGTCGGTGTCGCAGTACCTCGATGCGGGCTTCTCGCAGTTCGACCTGGTGATCTTCGACGAGGCCTCGCAGATCCCGGTCTGGGACGCCGTGGGCGTGATCGCGCGCGGCAAGCAGGTGGTGGTGGTGGGCGACCCCAAGCAGCTGCCGCCGACCAGCTTCTTCAACAAGTCTTCCGACAGCGAGGAGTCCGGCGCGGCCGACGACGAGCGCGTGGAAGACCTGGAGAGCATCCTCGACGAGTGCCTGGGCGCGGGCATGAACAAGCTGAGCCTGAAGTGGCACTACCGCAGCCGGCACGAGAGCCTGATCACCTTCAGCAACCACCGCTACTACGGCGATTCGCTGGTCACTTTTCCGTCGCCGGTCACGGACGACCTGGCGGTCAGGTTCCAGCGCGTGGCGGGCGTCTACGACCGGGGCGGCAGCCGCACCAACCGGGCCGAGGCCGATGCGATCGTCGAGGGCATCGAGGCGCACTACCTCGATCCGCGGCAGCGCGAGCTGACCCTCGGCGTCGTGACCTTCAACCAGACGCAGCAGGCCCTGATCGACACCCTGCTGGACGCGCGCCGGCGCGCCAACCCCGAGCTCGACCGCGCCATCGCGGCACAGACGCGGGAAAAACTCTTCGTCAAGAACCTGGAGAACGTCCAGGGCGACGAGCGCGACATCATCTTCTTCTCGATCACCTACGGGCCCGATGCCGCCGGCAAGACGACCATGAACTTCGGGCCGCTCAACGGGGAGGGCGGCCATCGCCGGCTCAACGTGGCGATCTCGCGCGCGCGCGAAGGCGTGGTGATCTACAGCAGCTTGATGCCCGAGCAGATCGACCTGGCACGGGTGCGCGCCGCGGGCGTGCGCGACCTCAAGCACTACCTGGAATTCGCGATCCGCGGCGCCCGCGCGCTGTCGGAGCAGAGCGCGCCCACCGGCCGCGAACCGGACAGCCCCTTCGAGGTGGCCGTGATCCAGGTGCTGCGCGAAGCCGGCTGGACGGTGCATCCGCAGGTCGGCTGCTCGGGCTACCGGATCGACCTGGCGGTGGTCGACCCGCGCGCGCCCGGCCGCTACCTGGTCGGCATCGAATGCGACGGCCGCGCCTACCACTCCGGCGCCACCGCCCGCGACCGCGACCGGCTGCGCCAGCATGTGCTCGAAGGCCTGGGCTGGCACATCCATCGCATCTGGTCGACCGATTGGTGGATGGACCCCCAGGGCGAGGTGCAGAAGCTCACGCGCCTGCTGCAGGCGTTGACGGCCGATGCGCAGGTGGAGGGGGAAGCCGCCGAGGTGGTGGCCGCGCCCTGAAGGCAGGGCGGCGGCCCGAAGCGCGTCAGTGCCGCTTCGGGTTTCCGTGCGGATTCGGCCAGCGGTCCTGGGGCCCTTCGGGACGCAGCAGCGCGTCGCCGGGCTGCCGGTAGTCCTCGTTCTTCCATGCGGGCGGCGTGCGCCAGACGGCGCGCCAGAGGGCGAGGTGCAGCGGCAGGCTGTCGGCCTTCACGCGTTCCCAGTCGTGCTTGAGCAGCAGCGCGATGCGCTCGGTGAACAGGTCCATGTCCTGCGCGCCGTCGAAGAACAGGCGATCGAAGTGCTCGAGGATCTCGACGTCGAGCGGGTCCTTGGGGTTGAGCAGGGTCGCCAGCCGGGCGCGCAGCTGCCAGATCCGTCCGGGCATCGAGGCCTGGGCCGGAAACAGCTGGAACCCGGCGATCTCCGCGGCGAGTGCGCGCAGTTCGTGGCGCCAGCTCGTGCGTTCGGCGCTCACTGCGGCGACCTGGACCGTGCGCTCGCTCTTGCGGAAGGCGAGGAAGCCGACGGCCACGCCCGCCAGCGCGGGCCAGACGGTCGCAGCCCTGAGAAGTTCGATCATGTTCGTCGCCCGAGGCAGGCAGATGCCTTCCGCATTCTGGCGCTTTCGCGCGCAGTCTGTGGCGAAGGCGGCTGGCGTGCATGCCTGAGGCCCGGCGTCTGCCGCGCGGGCCAGAGTCCGGGCGCGCTGGGACAAGAAGCGCCGGGTCGATCCGCTTAGCCTTTCTCCGCAGGCCACACCCACGGCCCCCATCCCTGTCCCCGGAGAAAAGCCACGCCATGACCTACATCGCCGCCGCCGAGCGCTACCAACAGATGCACTACCGCCACACCGGCCGCAGCGGGCTCAAACTGCCCGTGCTGTCGCTGGGCCTGTGGCACAACTTCGGCGACAGCACGCCCTTCGAGCGTCAGCGCGACATGCTGCGCACCGCCTTCGACCTCGGCATCACGCACTTCGACCTGGCCAACAACTACGGGCCGCCCTTCGGCAGCGCGGAAAGCAACTTCGGTCGCCACCTGAAGGAGGATTTCAAGACGCACCGCGACGAGCTGGTGATCTCCACCAAGGCCGGCTGGAGCATGTGGCCCGGTCCCTATGGGCGCGGCGGCGGCTCGCGCAAGCACATCCTCGCGAGCCTGGATCAGTCGCTCGGCCGGATGGGCCTGGACTGCGTCGACATCTTCTATTCGCACCGTTTCGATGCCGACACGCCGCTCGAGGAGACGGCCGCCGCCTATGCGAGCGCGGTGCGGCAGGGCAAGGCACTGTACGTGGGCATCTCCTCGTACTCGGCCGGCAAGACGCGCGAGTTCGCGGCGCTGCTGGCCGCGCACCAGGTGCCGCTGCTGATCCACCAGCCGGCCTACAACATGCTCAACCGCTGGATCGAGCCGGAGCTCACCGGCACCCTCGAAACCCTGGGTGCGGGCTGCATCGCCTTCACGCCGCTGGCACAGGGCCTGCTCACGGACAAGTACCTGAACGGCATCCCGGTCGATGCGCGCATCAACCAGCCGGGCGGCGATTCGCTGCCGGCCTCGCACCTGAGCGAACGCAACCTCGCGGCCGTTCGCATGCTGGACGAACTGGCCCGGGGCCGTGGCCAGACGCTGGCGCAGATGGCGGTGGCCTGGATCCTGCGGGACCCGCGCATGACCTCGGTGCTCATCGGCGCGAGCAGCGCCCGCCAGATCCGCGAGAACGTGAAGGCGCTCGAGCGCCTGGACTTCACGCAGGCGGAATTGGCCGAGATCGACCGCCACCTGATCGACGGCGGTGTGAACCTCTGGGAAAAGCCGTCGACCGATCAGCGGATCTGAGCGACACCCGGACTTGATTGCAAATGAACGGAAAAAGGCCAAAAGAAGCCGATGCGGCGATTTGCAAGTTCTTGAACGTATTGGAACAAGAAGGAGCGCGGTGCCCTGAAATAACCTGAAAGCACCGGCAAGGCGAATGAACGGAACAAATTCCGAAAGCCTGCCGGGGCTGCGTTTTTCCCACGTTGAAAACGCATGGTTCTTTCATCTCGGAACACTGAAGGTATTGAAATGATCAAGCGTTGTCTTTTGGGTGCTGTCGCTGCCATCTCCTTTTCCGCGCAGGCCCAGAGTTCGGTCACCATCTACGGGATCATCGATGCCGGCCTGACCTACATCGACAATGAACGCGGCTTCAGCGAATACCGGTTCGCCGACGGTGCCAATTACGGCAATCGGCTCGGATTTCGCGGCGCGGAGGACCTGGGTGGCGGCCTGCGTGCGCTGTTCAACCTGGAAATGGGCTTCAACCTCAAGAACGGCACGCTGGCTCAGGGCGGCCGTGGCTTCGGCCGGCAGGCCTGGGTTGGCCTCGAGAGCGCCGCGCTGGGCACCGTGACCGCGGGCCGCCAGTACGACTTCGTGCGCGAGTACCTGACCCAGTTCAACTACGGCGGCTTCGCCAGCGTCTACGCGGGCCACCAGGGCGACTACGACCGCATCTCCGGCAAGCAGATGGACAACTCGGTGAAGTACCTGAGCCCGAGCTTCGGCGGCTTCACCTTCGGCGCCATGTACGCCTTCGGCGAGCAGCTCGACGCCGTCAAGAAGAAGAGCCAGTTTAGCCTGGGCAGCGGCTACAGGAACGGCGCCCTGACCATCGGCGCGGCCTACGTGCGCATCAACGACACCACGGTCTTCCCCTTCGCCCAGACCGGCGTGTATTCCTTCATGGGCCTGCCGTCGGCGGCGCGGGGACCGGGGCCCAACGCCGTGGTCGACCTCTACCCGGTCACCGGCGCCGGCTTCACCGTCGACAAGCAGGAGGTGGCGGGCATCGGCGCGAGCTACAGGTTCGAGAAGTTCCTGCTGGCGGCCAACACCACGGCCACCAGGTTCACCAAGGGCGCCAGCAGCACCACGCAGAACGTCTACGAGATCGGTGGCATGTATTTCCTCGACGGGCCGTGGGCCCTGGTCGGCGGCTACCAGCACGTGACCATGGAAGACGACAAGTGGAACCAGTACACCGGGGCGGTGCGCTACAGCTTCTCCAAGCGCACCACCTTCTACGCCTCGGTGTCGTACCTGCGCAGTTCGCCGACGGTCAATGCCTCGCAGGGCGCCGCCTTCTACATGCAGCCCTCGAGCGACAACACGCAGACGACCTACCGCGTCGCGCTGGTGCATTCGTTCTGAAGGAGGGCCGGGGGCCATGAATCCGTCCATGCCGCTGCGCTACTGGTGGCTGTGCATCTTTCGAACGCCGCCTGCTTCCCCACCACGGTCGGCATGTGACTTGCAGCAGGCCCTGCGCAATCCATGTCGATGGCATCCCCTTTGACCGCTCCGTCCGAAAGAACCCCATGACCACCGTCGACACCCTTTCCATCCGCAAACTCAAGGACAACTACGGCGCCGAGGTGCTCGGCATCGACGTGTCCGCCGGCGACGCCGACACCCTGCAGGAGGTGGTGAACACCTTCAACCTGCACGGCGCGGTGCTGCTGCGCGGCCAGTCGCTCACGCCCGCGCAGCTGGTGAACTTCGCGCGCGCCTTCGGCGAACCCGAAGGCCACACCATCCAGGAGCACACGATGCCGGGCTTCCCCGAGATCTACATGCTCTCCAACCGCGAGGTCGGCGGCAAGCCGATCGGCAGCCACCGCGACGGCGTGGGCTGGCACACCGACTATTCCTACAAGGAACAGCCGGTTATGTGCACCATGCTCTACGCGGTCGAGGTGCCGGCCGAGGGCGGCGACACGCTGCTGGCCGACATGTGTGCCGCCTACGACGCGCTGCCCGAAGAAAAGCGGGCCGGGCTCGACGGCCTGCAGGTGCACCACAGCTACGAGCACCTGATGACCACGCGGCTGTACGCCAAGCGCGAGCTCTCGGCCCAGCTCAAGGCCGAGAACCCCGACGTGATCCATCCGCTGATCCGCACCCATCCGGCCAACGGCCGCAAGGCGCTGTGGCCCAGCAGCGGCACGGTGAAGGGCGTGGTGGGCATGGACAACCCCGAGGGAGTGGACCTGGTCGAGTCGCTGGTCGAATACGCGACGCAGCCCGAGTTCGTCTACCGCCACCGGTGGCAGGTGGGCGACCTGCTGGTCTGGGACAACCGCTGCTCGCTGCACACCGGCTCGCTGTTCGACGACAAGAAGTACATCCGCGAGGCCCACCGGCTCTGGGTCAAGGGCGACAAGCCCTATTGATCCGCTGCATGCCACCTCCGCCGCGCTGTTGCGCCTGCTGCGCCGGAGGTTTTTCTTTTTCCGCCGAGGAACCGCCATGATCCATCGCCGCCAATTCACGCAGTCCGTTTCCACCGGCCTCGCCGGCCTGCTGCTCGCGCAGTGGGGTCTCGACGCCAGCGCCGCGGCCGAGCAGGTGCGCATCGCCTATCCGATCGACGTGCCGAGCTGGGACCCGAGCCGCAGCGCCGCGCCCAACCCCACCGCGCTGTTCAAGTGCGTGTTCGACCAGCCGCTGGAGTACACGGCCGATTCGAAGCTGCAGCCCGGTGTGGTCACGGCCTGGGAATGGCTCGACAAGGACGGCCTGGTGCTGCAGCTGGACCTGCGCGACGACGTGTACTTCCACAACGGCGACAAGCTGACGTCGGCGGATTTCAAGTTCACCTTCTTCGATCGGCTGCGCGCCGAGAAGGGGCTGCAGCTGAGCTTCATCTGGAGCGGCATCGCCGCCATCGACACGCCGACACCCACGCGGGCGGTGGTGCGCTTCGCCAGGCCGATGGTCACGGCGCCGCAGTTCCTTGGCTACAGCGCGGCCTTCATCCTGCCCAAGGCCTATTTCGAAAAGGTCGGGCTCGACGGCTTTCTCGCCAAGCCCGTCGGCTCGGGCCCGTACCGGCTGGTCGACCACCAGCGCGACGCGAGCATCACGCTCGAGGCCTTCGACAAGTACTGGCGCGGGCCGGCGAAGATCAAGCGACTGGTGTTCCAGGTCGTGAAGGACCCGACCACGCGCGTCTCGGCCGTGCAGTCGGGCCAGGTGCAGGTGGCGGTGGCGCTGCCGATGCGCGAGGCGCTTCGCCTGGGCCAGAGCAAGGGCCTGGCCAACAGCCTCACGCCGACCGTCGACACCTACCTGGTCCAGATGGTCAACAGCGGCCCGCTGGTCGACCGCAACGTGCGGCTCGCGATGCACCACGCGATCGACAAGCAGGCGATCTCCAAGGCCTTCTTCAACGGCATCGCCGCGCCGCTGTCGACCGCGGCCGCGCCGGGCACGCCGGCCTATGCGCCCGACCACCGCTTCGCCTTCGATCCGGCGCGGGCGCAGGCGCTGCTCCAGGCGGCGGGCTACGGGCCGCAGAAGCCGGTGCAGTTCCGCTTCTTCGCCACCAACGGCATCTACCCGAACGACTTCGAGATCGCGCGGGCCATCGTGCAGATGTGGAAGAAGGTTGGCATCGAGGCGGCGCTGGAGGTGATCGAGACGGCGCAGTACTACCCCAAGGTGCAGGCCGGCAAGCTCGAGGGCCCGACGCTCTGGTTCTGGACCAACGCCACCGGCGACCCGGAACTCTCCGCCGGCTACTACCTCGATCCGAAGAAGAGCTTCTCGGTCTGGCGCAGCGCCGATGTCTCGGCCCAGCTCGATCCGTTGCTGGTCGAGCTCGACGACGCCAAGCGCATCGAGGGCTACCGGAAATTCCACATCTGGGCGGTGGATCAGGGCTATTCGCTGCCGCTGGTGCAGGGCGTGTCGACGGTCGCCTATGCCAAGGCCGAGGCGGCCTACAAGCCCTTCAAGAACGGCTGGATCCTGCCGTATTACTGGCAGGCCTGAAGACCGGGCGAGATTCCCTCAAAAGCCGCGGCGCCGAATTGGCGGTCCGCGGCTTTTTCATGTCCGCCTGCGAGCGATGGCGCGGTTCTCGCTAAGGCCCGGATGTCATGTTCCGCCGCCTGCTGCCTTCGATCGTCCACGGCCCAAGATGGTGCGCACCCAGGCCATTGCCCGTGCGCCTGACGCCAAGACCCGGCGGAGGGCGGCTCCTAAGATCATTGCATCCAAAAGCCATTCTTTTCGGAAATTGGATTTCCGCCAAAAGAATTCATCCTGAAAGCGCAGCAATGACTTTTCACCCCACGGACCAATTCTTCGAGGCACTCGACAGCTCGGTCCTGTCCGTTCAAAAAGCGCAGGCATTGCCGCCGGTTTGCTATACCGACCGGAATTTCTACGAATTCGAAAAGGAAGCGGTCTTCAATCACGAATGGCTGTGCGTGGGCCGCGAATCGTGGGTGGCGAAGGCCGGCGACTATTTCACGACGAAGATCATCGGCGAGCCGCTGGTGATCGCGCGCAACCGGCTGGGCGAGATCAAGGCCATGTCCTCGGTCTGCCAGCACCGCGCGATGCTGGTGGCCGAGGGCCATGGCAACGCCAAGGCCTTCCTGTGCCCGTACCACCACTGGGCCTACTCGCTCGACGGCGAACTGATCGGCGCGCCCGCCATGGAGCAGACCGCGGGCTTCGACAAGAAGGCCTTCTGCCTGCCGACGCTCCAGGTCGAGGTCTGGCAGGGCTTCGTGTTCGTGAATTTCGACCCGGCGGCCGAAGCACTGGCGCCGCGCCTCGCGGAAGTGACCGAGGCGCTGGCGAACTTCGACCTGGCCAGCCTCGACGGCCCGCGGCCCGACAAACCGGCGCACTTCGCCTGGAACTGGAAGGTCATGTTCGAGAACAACAACGACGGTTACCACGCCAACCGGCTGCACCACGGCCCGCTGCACGACTTCGTGCCCAGCGCGATGGCGAGCTTCCCGGACCTGCCCGAGACCACCGCCGGCTACTACCGCTTCAACGGCACGCTGCACCAGGACGCGAGCTTTAACGCCACGCAGAAAGCCATCCTGCCGGTGTTCCCGAAGCTCACGCTCGAGGAGCGCAACCGCATGATGTTCGCCAACATCCCGCCCACGCTGTCGCTGGTGATGATGAGCGACATGGTGATCTACATGATCCTGCGCGCCGACGGCCCCGAGACGCACGAGATGGACACCGGCCTGCTGTTCGCGCCCGGCGCCATGCAGGACCCGCTGTTCCAGCAGCGCATGGCGATGAACATGCACGCGGCCAACGAGATCATCGCGCAGGACCTGCACGTCGACGAACTGGTGCAGGTCGGACTGCGCTCGCGCTTCGCGACCCGCGGCCGCTATTCGTGGCAGGAGCAGGCGCAACGCGAGTTCAACAACTGGCTGGTGCCGCGCTACCAGTCGGCCTGGAAGGCCAACGGGAAGAAGGGCGTGCACATTCCCATCCAGCCCGCTGCCGAAACGGCGTCGGCGCACGGCTGCTGAGCGCCACCACGGAACGCGCCGCCATGTCCACTTCCTCCGCGCTTTCCCGCCCGGCGACGGCCGGCCGTCTGGGGGCCATTGCCGGTCGCACCGTCGGCGCCTTGCCGACCCTGTGGCGCATCCTCTGGCGCATCCCGATGCTGCTGTTCCTCGCGGCGCTGGTGTTCTTCGTGCTGCGCGTGCTGCCGGCCGACCCGATGGGCATGCTGCTGCCACCCAGCGCGACGCCCGCCGACGTGCAGGCGCTGACCGCGGCACTCGGCCTGGACAAGCCGATCCCGGTGCAGTTCGGCATCTGGCTGGGCCACGCGCTGCACGGCGACCTGGGCCGCACCATGCAGTCGGGGCTGGCGGTCACGCCGCTGATCCTCAAGGCGCTGCCCACCACGCTGCAGCTCATCGCCTGCGGCCTGCTGCTGGGCATGGTCTTCGGCATCGGCGGCGGGCTGCTGGCCTTTCGCTACCGCGGCACGCGCATCGAGCGCGCGGTGGAGGTGGTCAACAGCATCTCGATCTCGGTGCCGGAATTCCTCTGGGCCATCCTGCTGATCCTGGGCGTGGGCATCGGCCTGCAGTGGCTGCCTTTCCTCGGCCAGCTCGATGCCGGCCTCAGAGTGCAGCCGGTGACCGGCTTCCTGCTGGTCGACGCGCTGGTGGCGGGCGACTTCGCGGCGCTGTGGAGCGCGATGAAGCACCTGGCCTTGCCCTCGATCGCGCTGTCGCTGGGCATCGCGCCGCCGCTGATGCGCATCCTGCACTCGAGCCTGCTCGAGGCCTACACCGAGGACTACGTGGCCGCGGCCCGCCTGCGCGGCCTGAGCGAGAACCGCATCCTGGTGCGGCACGCGCTGAAGAACGCGGCGCTGCCGACGGTCAGCATGCTGGGCATCCAGGCCAGCACGGTGATCGGCGGCACGCTGCTGATCGAGACCATCTTCGGCTTTCCCGGCATCGGCAGCCTGATGGTCAACGCCATCGGCGGCCACGACCTGCCGATGATCCAGGGCCTGGCGCTGACCTATGCCGTCGCCGTGCAGGCGGTGAACATGGTCACCGACGCGGTCCTGCTGCTGCTCAACCCCCGACTGCGCACGCCATGAGCACCTTGTCCCTCTCCGCGCCGGCGCCGCTGCGGCGCGTCCTCGGCGAACCCCGCGTCGTGATCGGCGCTGGCCTGTTGCTGCTGCTGGTCGCGCTGGCGGTCTTCGCGCCCTGGCTCGCGCCGCACGGCCCCAACGAGCAGGACCTGCTCAGCACCTTGCTGCCGCCGGCCTGGGCACCGGGTGGCGACCGGGCCTTTCCGCTGGGCACCGACGCGCTGGGCCAGTGCGTGCTGTCGCGGCTGATCTACAGCACCCGCGTCACGGTGATCATCGCGCTCACCGCACCCTTGGGCGCCGCGCTGCTGGGCTGCACGCTGGCGCTGGTCGCGGGTTACCGCGGCGGACGCATCGAGTGGGCAATCCTGCGCATGGTCGACCTGTGGATGTCCTTCCCCGCGATCGTGCTGGCGCTGGTGCTGATGGTGGCGCTCTCGCCGGGGCTCCTCAACGTGATCGTCGCGATCATCCTGGTCGACTGGACACGCTTCTGCCGCGTGATCCGCGCCGACGTGGTGGTGCTGCGCCGCAAGGACTATGTGGCGGCCGCGCGCATCACCGGCGCCTCGCACTGGCAGGTGGTGATGAAGGACATCGTGCCCGGCATCCTGCCCACGCTGATCTCGCTGATCAGCCTGGAGATGGGCATCTCGGTGGTGGCCGAGAGCATCCTGTCCTTCGTCGGCATGTCGGTCGAACCCAACGTGCCGACCTGGGGCGTGATGATCGCCGACGGCCTCAAGAGCGTGTTCAGTTCGCCCTGGGGCCTGATCGCGCCGGTGCTGTGCACGGTGCTGACCGTGCTCGCCACCACCTGCCTCGGCGACGGCCTGCGCCGCACCACCGATCCGCGCCTGTTCAACCGTTCGGGGAGCTGAGCGATGAGCCTTCCTGCCCATGCCATGCCCCTCGAGACCGCGGTGCCGCCCCCTTTGCCCCGACCTGCCGGCGACGTACTGCTCGAGGCCCGTGGCCTGACCGTGTCCGCGCCGGGCCGGCCCGAGCGCCTGCAGGTGCTGCGCGACCTGAGCTTTGCCCTGCGCGCCGGCGCCACGCTGGGGCTGGTGGGCGAGTCGGGCGCCGGCAAGAGCATGATCGGCCGCGTGCTCGCGCGCCACCTGCCCGACGGTTTCTCGGTCGACGCGGGCACGCTGCGATTCGGCGAAAACGACCTGCTCGGCATGCCGGCCGAGGACCATCGCCGCCTGCTCGGATCGCGCATCGCTTTCATCCCGCAGGAGCCGATGACCGCGTTGAACCCGGTGCTCACCATCGGCCAGCAGTTGCAGGAACACCTGCTGCGCCTGGGCGTCGCCAAGGACGAGTGGCGCGAGCGCGCGACCGCGATGCTGGCCGAGGTGCGCATCCACCAGCCCGCGCAGGTGCTCGACAAGTACGCCTTCCAGCTCTCGGGCGGCATGTGCCAGCGCGTGATGATCGCGATGGCCTTCGCCGGCGACCCGCAGCTGGTGGTGTCCGATGAGGCCACCACCGCGCTCGACGCGAGCACGCAGGCGCACATCGTCACGCTGATCCGCGGGCTGCAGGCGCGGCGCGGCACCGGCGTGGTCTTCGTGACGCACGACCTGGGCCTGGCCGCGCACGTGTGCGACGAACTGGTGGTGCTCTACGCGGGCGAGATGGCCGAGCGCGGCCCGGCCAAGCGGATCTTCACGCGCTCGCTGCACCCCTACACGCAGGCGCTGCAGCGCGCCAACCCGCACCTCACCGGCCCGCGCCGGCTGCTGTTCTCGCTGCCGGGCCAGATGCCGGGCATCAGCGACTTCCCGTCGTTGAGAGGCTGCCGCTTCCAGCCGCGCTGCGCGGTCGCGACCGAGGCCTGCGCCACCGGCGTGCCGCCGATGCGCGAGGTGCTGCCCGGCCACCATGTGCGCTGCGTGCACGGCGCGGCCGCGCCCGAGCCGCTGCTGGCCGCGGACGCCAGCGACGCAACCATCTTCCAGGCGCCGCGCATGAGCGATTCGCCCTTCCTGCAGGTGCAGGGCCTGTCGAAGACCTACCGGCCGAGCGGCGGCTGGCTGCGGCGCGACACGGCGGTGCACGCGGTGAAGGACGTGCACCTGAGCATCGCCCCCGGCGAGTTCGTCGGCATCGTGGGCGAGAGCGGGAGCGGAAAGTCCAGCCTGGCCCGCCTCGTGATGGGGCTGGAGAGCGCGAGCGAAGGCACCATCCTGCTCAACGGCCGCGCGCTGGTCGCCAAGGCGGAAGATTGGGAACGCCGCATCGCCTCGATCCAGATGATCTTCCAGGACGCGCGTTCGGCCCTCAACCCGCGGCGCCGGGTGCAGAGCCTGGTCACGCAGTCGATGGAGAGCCGGCCCAACCTGCACAGCGACCGCGAGGCGCGCGCGCGCGAACTGGTGGGCGACGTCGGCCTCGCGCCCGACATGCTGACGCGCTTTCCTTCGCAGATGTCGGGCGGCCAGCGGCAGCGCGTGAACATCGGCCGCGCGCTGTGCGACCTGCCGCAGCTGCTGGTGGCCGACGAGATCGTCTCGGGGCTCGACGTGTCGGTGCAGGCGCAGATCCTCAACCTGCTGCTGCGCATCCGGCGCGAACACAAGATCTCGCTGCTCCTGATCTCGCACGACCTGGCGGTGGTGCGCTACCTCTGCAGCCGCGTGCTGGTGATGCACCAGGGCGTGGTGGTCGAGAGCGGGGAAACCGAGCGCGTGCTGGCCGACCCGCAGCACGACTACACCCGCAGCCTGCTGGCGGCCGTGCCGCCGCGCGACCTCGGCCAGCGCTGGCCGGTGTGAGGCCCGGGCCGGCGCTGCTTTCCCTCAAGTCGCCATGCGCGGCGATGCAAGAGGAATCGGGTGCTGCCGCCCAAGAATGAAGTCCTTCAGGAGTGATTTGTTCATGCAATACGAGACGATCCAGGTGGCGCCCATGACGCTCACCATCGGCGCCGAGATCGGCGGCGTCGACCTCACGCAACCGCTGCATCCGCAGCAGGTGCACGAGATCCACGAAGCGCTGATGGCGCACCAGGTGGTGTTCTTCCGCGACCAGCAGCTGGACTTCGAATCGCACCAGCGCTTCGCGCGCCACTACGGCGACCTGGTGCTGCACACCGGTGGCTTCGGCGTGGAAGGCTATCCCTACGTGGTGCCGATCCATGGCGACGCGAACTCCAAGTCGGTGGCCGGCGAGAGCTGGCACTCCGACCTGAGCTGCAACGAGGCGCCGCCGATGGGCAGCATCCTGCACCTGCACATCGTGCCGCCCGTCGGCGGCGACACGCTGTTCTCGAGCCAGTACGCGGCCTACGAGGCGCTGTCCGATCGCATGAAGGCCTACCTCGAAGGCCTGACGGCCGTGCACGACGCCGAGCACATCTACCGCAAGTACACCAGCGACCCGAGCAAGCGCTTCCCGGCCACCGCCCAGCCCATCGTGCGCACGCACCCGGTCACGAAGCGCAAATGCCTGTTCGCCGACGCGCAGTACACGACCCACATCGTGGGCGTCGACAAGCCCGAGAGCGACGCGATCCTGCGTTTTCTTTTCGCGCACTGCCAGAACCCGAACTTCCAGGTGCGCTTCCGCTGGCAGCCGCATTCGGTCGCGTTCTGGGACAACCGATGCGTCGAGCACCACGCGGTGTGGGACTACTACCCCCAGACCCGCTCGGGCCACCGGGTG
The DNA here is from genome assembly GCF_014170375.1 of Variovorax sp. UMC13. Taxonomy (GTDB): domain Bacteria; phylum Pseudomonadota; class Gammaproteobacteria; order Burkholderiales; family Burkholderiaceae_C; genus Variovorax. Next base: position 258,090 of record NZ_LZZW01000018.1, read on the forward strand.
ACCATCCAGGGCGACAAGCCCTTCTGAACCGACTTTCCCTTCCCCGGAGCGCTTCTTCCCATGACCCACCGCAGAGATTTCGTCACCAAGCTGCCGCTCGCGCTGTTCGGCGCGACGATGGCCACCCCCTTCGGCACCGGTGCCTTCGCGCAGGACGCGCGCACCGTGACCGTCGCGTTCCCGATGGACATCCTGAGCTGGGACCCGGTGTCGCTCAACCCCACGCAGTCGGCCGTCATCAAGTGCGTCTACGACCAGCCGCTCGAGCTCGCGCCCGACCTCCAGTTCGCGCCCAGCGTGGTGTCGGACTTCAAGTGGCTCAACAAGGACTGCACGCTGCTGGAGCTGAACTTCCGCGACGGCGTGACTTTCCACAACGGCGACCGGCTCAGCTCGGCCGATTTCAAGTTCTCCTTCCTCGACCGGCCGCGCGCGCAGAAGGCCTCGCTGCTGGCGGGCGTGTGGTCGGCCATCGAGGCGATCGACACGCCGACCCCGCTGAAGGCGGTGGTGAAGTTCAGCACGCCGATGGCGATCGCGCCGGTGATGTTCGCCGACATCCCGGCCTACATCCTGCCCAAGGCCTACTACGAGAAGGTCGGCAAGGACGGCTTCGAGGCCAAGCCCGTCGGTTCGGGCCCGTACCGGCTGGTCGAGTACCAGCGCGACCAGCGCATCGTGCTCGAGGCCTACGAGGGCTACTGGCGTGGGCCGGCCAAGGTGAAGCGGCTGGTGTTCCAGGTGACCAAGGACCCGACCGCGCGCGCCGCCGCGATGCAGGCCGGCCAGGCCGACCTGACGCTGAACATCCCGGTGCGCGAGGCCGAGCGCCTGGGCGCGCTGCCGGGCCTGTCGCCGCACCTGGACTCGACCACCGGCGTGGTCTTCCTGCAGATGGCCAACAAGGGCATCCTCACCGACAGGAACGTGCGCCTGGCCTGTCACCATGCGATCGACAAGGCGGCGATCTCGAAGGCCCTGTTCGGCGGCCATGCGACCGCGGTCTCGATGCCGGCCGGCCCGGGTTTCCCGGCCTATGTGCCGGACTTCAGGATCGCTTTCGATCCCGAGAAGGCCAAGGCGCTGCTCGCCGCTTCGGGCTACAGCGCGGCAAATCCGGCCAAGCTGAACTTCTACACCAGCAAGGGCGTGTTCGCGAGCGACTTCGACACCGCGCGCGTGATCGCCCAGATGTGGCAGAAGGTGGGCATCGAGGTCAACCTGCAGGTGCTCGACAGCCCGGCGCTCTACGAATACCAGCGCACCGGCAAGTTCGACGGCCCGGTGCTCAAGCCCTTCAACCCGGCCGCGGGCGACCCGGGCACCTATTCGGGCTACATGCTCGACCCGAAGATGAGCTTCTCGATCTGGAAGGGCGAGGACATCCCGCCCAGGCTCTATCCGCTGATGGGCGAGCCCGACTACGCCAAGCGCATCGAGGGCTTCAAGGCCTTCGACATGTGGCAGGTGGCGCAGGGCTACTCGATCCCGCTGTTCCTGGGCCTGAGCACCATCGTCGCGAAGAAGTCGCTGGGCTTCAAGCCCTACCGCAGCGGCATCCTGATTCCCTACAGCTGGGTTTGAGCCGTCTTTTTTCCTCGCCGCATCCGCGCGGCACTTTCCACGCGCATCCTCTTTTTCCAAGGACAACACCATGACACTCACCATCGTCGGTTACGGCAACGTCGGCTCCGGCCTCGCCAAGCAATTCGTCAAGGCCGGCCACCAGGTGACGCTGACCGGCCGCTCGCTCGACAAGGCCCAGGCCGTGGCCGAATCGCTGGGCGCCCAGGCGCTGCCGCTCGACCAGGCCGCGAAGAACGTCGAGGTCCTGGTGCTGGCCGTGCCCTACGACCAGGCGCCGGCCGCGCTCGCGGCGCTGGGCGACCTCAAGGGCAAGGTCATCGTCGACGTCTCGAACCCGCTGACGGCCGACTACATGGGCCTGACCGTGGGCTTCAGCAGCTCAGCCGCCGAGGAGATCGCCAAGCTCGTGCCGACCGCGCATGTGGTGAAGGCCTTCAACACCCTGTTCGCGCAGGTCATGCACCAGGGCGCGGGCTTCGGCGATGCCAAGGGCAGCGTGTTCTTCGCCGGCGACGAGGCGAAGGCCAAGGACACGGTCCAGGCGCTGATCGAGAGCATCGGCTTCGACGCGGTCGATGCCGGCGGCCTGAAGAATGCGCGCTACCTCGAGCCGGTGGCGGGCCTGAACATCTACTTCGGCTACGGCGCCGGTCTGGGCACGCAGATCGCGCCGGCCTGGCTCAAGCGCTGAGCACAGGCGAGAACGGGCGTGAAGCCCTGCGAATCGACCCGGCAGCCGCCGGGTTTTTGTCGTCGGGCCGCCGCGTCAGTCGCCTTGCGCCTCCGCGCTCTCGCTGTCGGTGAGGCCCAGCTGCGCCTGACGGTAGGCCCGCGGCGTGGTGCCGAATTCGGCGCGGAAGCTGCGGCTGAAGTGGGCCGGGTCGCTGAAGCCCCAGCGGAAGCAGATGTCGGAGATCGACAGGTGGCGGTGCAGCGTGCTCTGCAGGTCGGAGCGGCAGCGCTCGAGCCGGCGCTGGCGCAGGTAGTGGCCGAAGCTGTGGCCCGCGGCTTCGAACAGCTTCTGCACATAGCGCAGCGAGGCATGCTGCTCGGCGGCGATCTTGCCGACCGTGAGCTCGGGGTCGCCCAGCTGGTTCTCGATCGACTGGCAGATGCGCTGGTAGTGCACCAGCCGCGCCGCGCTGCCGAAGGTCTGCAGCGCGGTGCTGCCGGCCAGGCTCACCACCACGAATTCGGTCAGCGCCAGCTCGATCGGGCGCAGCTCGGCGGCGTCGAGCGCCTCCATGTTGTCGGCCACCGAGGTCAGCATGCCCGCGAAGATGCGGTTGATGGCCTTGTGCCCCGACAAGGTGCCGGTGCGCAGCGAGCCCAGGTTGACCAGCCGCGGGTGCAGCATCAACTGCGGGATCTTCACGTAGAGCATGCGGAAGTCGCTCTTGAGCGTGAGCGTGGAATCGACCCCGGTGGGGCCGTAGATGATGTCGCCGGGCATCAGGTCGATGACCGGCTCGCCCTGGCTGCCGCCGAAGGCGAAGCGGCCTTCCATCAGGATCGACAGCCAGACCGAGAAGGGCTGGTCGGCCGAGCGGCCCGAGATGGTCTGGGGCGAGGCGCTCATGCGCGCGAACTCGATGCCCTGCGGCGACACCAGGCTGGCCACGTCGCCATGGAAGGCCGAATGGGTGCCGAGCTGGTCGACGGCGGGCAGGTGCAGGCGGGTCAGCGCCTGCTGCCAGATGCGCGAGCGTTCGCCCTGCGTGTAGGTATGGGTGGAAACATTCCATGCATTCACGGTGGACCTCCGGTGGCTGGTTCTGAACGGTGCGGATGCCGCCGTTCTTCGACTTGCGTCAAGGTCCTGAGCAAGTTTCCGGCCAGCCGGGGTGGCGCGGCGCTGATCGTCAAGTCGCCGTGCGTTTTCCGGCGGGTGGGCGGTGGGCGAGCGCAGCGCGGCGGGCTCAGAAGCCCTTGGGCGGGAAGATGTTGCGCGGGATGCGCACGTGCGCGCCCTGGGTCGCGTCGACCACCTGGGTCACGCCGAAGTCGGCTGCCACGCTCATCAGCGAATAGCTGTCGTTGCGCGACAGGCCGTGGTGCTCGTTGAGCAGCCTGAGCATGTCGAGCGCGGCGTTGCGCGTCGCCACGTTGAGGTCCGGGTCGAAGCCATGGACGATGAAGCAGTCCTCGGTCTCGAGCAGCGGCGAGGGGAAGAAGAAGTCCTTGCGCAGGATGATCTGCATCGTCACGTTGAGCGAGCTCTCGATGGCGGTGCCGCTGATCTCGCCGTCGCCCTGCGACACGTGGGGGTCGCCGATGGAGAACAGCGCGCCGTCGACCTGCACCGGGTAGTACATGGTCGCGCCCGCGCCGATGCGCCAGTTGTCGATGTTGCCGCCGTGCAGGCCGGGCGGGATGGTGCTCAGCCGGCCATGCACGTTGGGCGCCACGCCGGCCGTGCCCAGGTGGGGGCGCACCGGCACCCGCACGCCCTTGAGCGCTTCCTGCCGGTCGCACACTGGGCATTCGGTGACCGTGCCGGGCACCAGGTACTTGCCGGGAAAGTCGTAGGCGTACATCGCGCGGGCGTTGTTCGAGTTCGGGTCCAGCTCGTAGATCGTCACGCGCTCCTTCTCCTCGAACTCCTTGTAGAGATAGCCCCAATTGGCCGCCAGGTTGGAGCCGTAGTTGTTGCGCGGCGTCATGCGGTGGTAGCGCACCTCCAGCATGTCGCCCGGTTTGGCGCCTTCGACATGGATCGGGCCGGTCATGATGTGCACGCCGGGGTTGCGGTCCTCCTCGGGGATCTCCTTGAAGATCTTCCAGACCGCGTCGTCCATCATCAACTCCGGCGCATCGCCGGCATGGTGCGTGATGGCCTCGGCATGCACCAGATCGCCGCTCCGGACCTTCAGCGAGGGCGCCTTTGCCGGATCGAAATAGCCCCAGTGCACGTTCTGGGGCGTGGCACGCAGGATGTGCAGCGCGCCGGGTTCGACGGAGGTGCGGCGTTGGTTGTGTTCGCAGATCAGGGCCATCGGGGTGCTCTTGGCGGTGGTGGAGGAAAAAGGGGGAGGGCGATCGCGCTCAGAGGTCGAGCACGAGCAGGGGTGTCTTCGAGCGCGAGCAGCAAGGCGTGAACTCGGTGTTGGCCGCCTGTTCCTCGGCGCTCAGCAGCAGGTCGCGGTGCTCGGGGACGCCCGCCAGCACACGCGTTCGGCAACTGCCGCACACGCCGACCTCGCAGGACATCGGGATCGGCACGCCGGCCGCGGCCAGGGCCTGCGCCACGCTCTGGTCGGCCGCGACGGGGATGCGGCGGCCGGTCGACGCGATCTCGACCTCGAAGGCTTCGCAGCCGCCCTCGACCGGTGCCTGCGCGGGCGCGCCGAAGCGCTCGAAGTGGATGTGGTCGCCGGCCCAGCCCAGTTCGCGCGCGATGCGCTCGGCCGCATCGATCATCCCGCCGGGCCCGCAGACGTAGAGATGGCGCCCGGGCCGCCCGCGGCCCAGCAGGGTCGGCAGGTCCAGTGGCGCCACGCCCTTGCCGTCGTCGGCATAGAGGTGCACGCGGTGGCCGAACAGGCCCGAGCGCAGCAGCGGCAGGAAGGCCATGTGTTCGAGCGAACGCCCACTGAAATGCAGCTCGAAATCGGTGCCAGCCGCCGTCAGTGCCAGCGCCATGCTCAGCACCGGCGTCACGCCGATGCCGCCGGCCAGCAGCAGCGGCGGCTGTTCGATGGGCGCGTGCAGGGCGAAATGATTGAAGGGGCCGCGCACCTGCAGCGTGTTGCCGGTGCCGGCGGTATCGCACAGCTGCACCGAGCCGCCGCGGCCGCCGACTTCCCGCTGCACCGCGATCCGGTAGTGCGCACCATCGGCCGGCGCGCCGCACAGCGAGTAGTGCCGGATCAGCCCGGCGATCTTCACTTCGAGGTGCGCGCCGGCGGTGAAGGGCGGCAGCATGGCGCCGTCGGCGCGCGCCAGGTCGAACACGACGATGTCACGCGTTTCGTGGCGCCTGGCCACGACCTGCAACGCGAACCAGGCGCTCGGATCGACGGGGAACGCAAGGGCCGTCGAGCACGGTGCGAGGGGCGCGGAAGTCATGCGTTGAAGGGTCTGGAAGGTCACTGGGATCACGGTGAGGTGATCCTAGGGACGCCGCTTCAGGGTGTCTTGCGCGTGGGTGCACGGGTGCTTGTTGCCGGGCTCTGCGGCAACGGCCGGCGCTAGGCGTGGGGTGGGCGCGGCCGCCCGGTGGGTCGCGCGCACCCGGCTTGCTCGGCCGAGCCGCGCTCCAGCCACCGCAACCCGGCCCAGGCCGCCACGCCGAGGTAGACGAAGCCACCCGGCACCCACATCACCAGGCCGGCCATCTGCTGATCCCACAGCTCGCGCGATTCGCGCCAGTACAAAGGCGTGCTCGCGAAGGTGAGCAGGGCGCCCAGCATGCCGGTGTGGGTGGCGGTGAAGAGCAGCGCCATCGCGGCGGCCGGTGCGCCGCTGCGGCCGGCCTGCAACACCGACCACCAGAAGAGCCAGCCGGTGAGCAGGAAGGACAGGTGCTCGAGCACATGCAGGCCCGTGTGGATCACCGCGGCCATGTAGGGCCCGGGGGCGTGCCAGATCCAGATGGCCGCGGCGTGCAGCAGGGCGCAGGTGCCCGGATGACGGCCCAGCCGAAGAAGAGGGCGCCAGACGACATCCGACGGAGGGCCGAGCAGGGCCCGCCACTGGGGCAGCGGGCGCGCCACCACCAGCAGCGGTGCCACGACCACCATCAGCAGCATGTGCTGCACCATGTGGAGCGCGCTGCTGGATTCGGCCCAGTCGTCGAAGGGCCCGAACAGCGCCAGCCCGGCCACCAGCATGGCACCGTGGAAGGCCAGCCGTCGGCCGAAGCTGGGGCGTTTCCGGGCCGCTCCGAAGGGATAGGCGAACCAGGCCACGACGAAGACGGCCTGCGACAGCCAGATGGGGGCGTGCGCGGTGTCGCCGGAGAAGACGGAACCGTGGGCATGCGCGGTCGGCGCGCCCAACAGCACCGCCAGCGCGATGGCGACGAGCCGGCTCAGATGCATGGCCAGAGCAGCAGCAGCGGGAAGCCCACGAACAGCGTCGAGACGGCGGCGACGCCATACAGGGCCGAAGCGCAGCGGGCGATGAAAGGCGCGAGGCCGCCTTCGGCCGCGCTGTCGATGCGCGAGGCCGTGCGTGCGCAGGCGAACGCGGCCCAGGCCAGGCCACCCGCGGTCGCCAGCGTCACCCCGGCCAGCAGGAGGTTGATGCCGCTGAACACCCCGCGCTGCGCCGTCGCGTCCGCGGGCGCAGTGCTGCACGCCACCGACAGGCCGCCGTACACCGCCACGAACCACAGCGCCCAGACGCTCAGGCCTGCCAGCAGTTGCAAGGGGTGGGTCGCGGAAAGCATGCGCATCGTCGAGGCGAGCTCAGCGTGCAAAGGCCAGCGGGACGAAGGCGAAGGCCACCCACCCCACGCCGGCGGCACCGAGGGTGAAGGACCAGAAGACGGCGACCACGCCCGGCTCGTAGGGCGCGTGTGCGCCGACATGGCCGCGCTGCACACGCGTTGCCTGCAGCGCGGCGAGCACCGTCGCCAGGCCGGCATGGAAAAGCAGGAAGCACAAGGCGAACGCGATCATGGCGTCGTGTGCGCTGCGCGTTGGGGCCAGCGGCGCCGTGGCGAGCAGCCCCGCGAGCAGTGCACTCGCGAGCAGGCCGCAGAGCGCGGCGCTCCAGAGCAGCGGGGCGAGCTGGCGATCCAGGCCGGCACGCAGCCGAAGCTGCACACGCCGGAACAGCCATCGGCCCAGCCCGAGCATCAGCACCGTGGTGGGCAGCACCCAGACCCCCAGGGGCGACACGGCGGGCGGCTGCCATTGCGGCGCCACCGTCCACAGGAAGAACCAGCCGAAGACCAGCGAGCCGTAGAGCGCGCCGTCGGCCATCATCGTGAGCCCCATGCCCCACAGCCCGGGGCCGTCGAAAGTGAAGGGATGGAGCTTCAGGCCGGCGGGCCGTGCATGCCGCGCATCGTCTCCGCTGCCCACCACACTCGGATGCGCGCCGTTGACCCACGACCAGCGCAGCAGGACGATGGCAGCGATGCCGCTCACCGCCAGCGCCGGGAGGTACATCTTGGTCAGCAGCAGCACGCACAGCACCGACAGCAGCAGGCCGGCGGCGAGCGGCAGCCAGGAGTTGGTGGGCAGCAGGATCACCTCGCGCGCCTGACCGCTGACCGGGTCGGTGCCCAGCGTCTCGCGCCGCGCATGCCCGGGCTCGGCCAGGGCATGACTGCCTTGCGCAATGCTGTGCGGCAGGGACGCGTCGTCCCACAGCGGATGCCGCGTGGCGATGGCCGGCTGGCTGGCGAAGTTGTAGGACGCCGGTGGCAGGCGGGTCGCCCATTCCAGCGTGTCCGCCTCCCAGGGGTTGGCCGGCGCCTTGCGCCCGAAGCGGAAGTGCAGCGCGATGTCGAGCAGCACCGTGGCGATGCCGAACGCCATCAGGAAACTGAAGACCGACGAGACCAGGTTGGGCAGGTCCCAGCCCAGCCCGGTGTCGTAGGTGTAGACACGCCTCGGCATGCCCAGCAGCCCGGTCCAGTGCATGACGAGGAAGGTGCCGTTGAAGCCGACGAAGGTGAGCCAGAAGCCGATCTTCGACAGCCGCTCCGAGGGCATGCGGCCGCTGAAATGCGGCAGCCAGTAGTAGATGCCCGCGAGCAGCGGGAACAGCATCCCGCCGACCAGCACATAGTGGAAATGCGCGACCACGAAATGGGTGTCGTGCACCTGCCAGTTGAAGGGCACCAGCGCGAGCATCACGCCGGTCAGCCCGCCGGCGACGAAGACCGTGAGGAAGGCGCCGATCCACAGCATGGGCGCGCGCCACACGGGGCGGCCGGTCCAGAGGGTGGCGATCCAGGCGAACAGCTGCACCCCCGTGGGGATGCCCACCAGCATGCTCGCGGCCGAGAAGAAGGCCTGCGCCAGGGCCGGGATGCCGAGCGTGAACATGTGGTGCACCCAGAGGCCGAAGCTGATGAAGCCGATGCTGATGAGCGACACCACCACCCAGCGGTAGCCCACCAGCGAGCGGCGCGCGAACACCGGAACGATGGTCGACACGACACCGGCCGCGGGCAGGAAGACGATGTAGACCTCGGGGTGGCCGAACAGCCAGAAGAGGTGGGCCCAGAGCAGCGGGTCACCACCGCGCGTCGGATCGAAGAAGACCCAGCCGGCGGCGCGTTCGAGCTCGAGCAGCATCGAGCCGAGGATCAGAGGCGGAAAGCCCAGCACGATCATCATCGAGGTCACGAGCATGGCCCAGGCGAACACCGGCATCTGGTGCAGCGCCATGCCCGGCGCGCGCGTGCGCAGGATCGACACCGCGATCTCGATGGCGGCGGCCATCGTCGAGATCTCCACGAAGGTGATGCCGAGCAGCCAGAAGTCGGCATGGATGCCGGGCGAGTAGACGTTGCTCGACAGCGGCGTGTACATGAACCAGCCGGCATTCGGCGCCAGGCCGAACAGCAGGCTGCTGGTGAAGATGAGGCCGCCGAACAGGTAGCACCAGTAGCCGAAGGCCGAGAGCCGGGGGAACACCAGGTCGCGCGCGCCGAGCATCTTGGGCAGCAGGTACGCGGCCAGCCCCTGCAGGATCGGCACGGCGAACAGGAACATCATCATCGTCCCGTGCATCGTGAAGGCCTGGTTGTAGGCCTCCGCGCCCATGAACGCGTGGTTGGGCAAGGCCAGCTGTGCGCGCAACAGCATGGCGAGCACCCCGGCGATGAGGAAGAAGACGCCGCCCGTCACCAGGAAGCGCAGCGCGATCGTGCTGTGGTTGACCGCCGCCAGCGCGCCCCATCCGCGCGGGTTGCGCCAGATGCGCTCGAGTCGTTCGTGCAGGGCCTGGGCCTCGTGCGCCTGCGGCAAGGTTCCCGCAGCGTTCTCGCTCGACGTGCTCATGGCACCTTTCCTTCTTCAGCGGCGGTGCCGGATTGCGCGCGCAGCCAGGCGTCGAAGGCTTCGGCAGGTACGACGTGCGCCATCATCGTCATGTGGGCATGGCCGGTGCCGCAGAACTCCGCGCACTGGCCGCGGTAGCTGCCGACGCGGTCGCCCTGGAGCCGCACGGTCAGGGTGCGGCCCGGCACCGCGTCCAGCTTGCCGCCCAGCGCGGGAACCCAGAAGGAGTGGATGACGTCGCTGCTCTTCGTCAGGATGTCCACCGGGCGACCGGCGGGTAGGCGCAATTCGTCGCGCAGCACGACGCCGTCGGGGTAGCGGATCTCCCACCACCACTGGTGGCCGATGGCTTCGATGCGCAGGGGCGCTGCGGCGCCGCCGGGCAGGGGCAGCTGGTGGAAGCCGGCGGGCGAACCGAAGATCAATAGCGCCGTCACGCTGACGGTCGGCAGCACCAGGCCACCCCCGACCAGCCAGCGGCGCTCCACGCGCCGTGCGCGCGTGGCGTCAAGGGCCGCGCGCGGGCGCATGGCCAAAAACCACGCGACCACGACGCCGGCGAGCACCAGGAGCGCGACCGCGAACATCCACCACCACACGGCGGCGATGGCGCCGGCCGAAGGCCCCGCCGGATCGAGCATCGATTGCGGGCCCTTGCAGCCGGCGAGCAGCACAGCGCCCACGCACGGCAGAATGAATGCATGACCGACGCCGCTTCCGATCCGATCCTCAGCCGTGCCGCCATCGCGGGCCATCCCCTGCATCCGATGCTGATCCACTTTCCGGTGGCGGCCCTGGTGGGGCTGGTCGGCGCGGATGCGGCCTTCCTTCACACCGACGATCCCTTCTGGTCGCGCGCGGGATTGTGGTTGTCCGGTGTCGGTGCCGCGGGCGGCTGGGTGGCGAGCATGGCCGGCCTGATCGACCTGCTCACCGTGCGACGGATCCGGCGCCTCGTCACGGCCTGGGCGCATGCGCTGATCGCCGTGATGATGCTGTCGATCGCTTCGCTGAACTGGTCGCTGCGCTGGGGCGACGATCCCGGCGCAGCCGTCGCGCCCTGGGGCGCGGCGATGACCTTGCTCACCGCCGCCTTCATCGCCGTCGCGGCGTACCTGGGCGGTCGGCTGGTCTACGAGAAGGCGGTCGCGGTCGACACCACGGACTGAGGGAGAAGACGGGGCCATCGGGTGAGTGTTCAGAAGGGTTTGCGCAGCACCAGCCACGCGATGGCCGCGAGCCACAGCAGCGAGCTCAGCGTGAGAAGCGGTGCGAAGCCGCGCGCGACAGGCTGGCCGCGCTCGGCCTGCAGCAGCAGCACGGCGCACGAGGCATGCCCCAGGACCAGCAGGCTCACCAGCGCGAGCTTGACCATGAGCCAGTGTGCAAGCAGACCGCTCCACAGGAAGATGGCGGTGCCCGACGCGATCGCCACCAGTGCCGCCGGTGTGGCCAGGTTCACGAACACGCCGCGCAGCAGGTGCCGGGGCAGGGCCTCTTTATCCGATTCGCCGCGCCGCGAGGCCGCGACGATCACCGCGGGCAGGTAGAGCAGGGCGCCGATCCAGGCGATCACCGCGCAGACATGGAGCAGCTTGAGCCACGGCATGCTCAGCGCGCGCCGTGTCCACAGGGATGGGGTTGGAGACGCGATGCGGGAGATCGTGCAGTCATTGGCATGGGCGGCAAGCGTGATGTGGAGCGCCTCGGCGCGCGCGTCGGTCTTCAGGAGAACACGGCAACGGGCAAAGGCCACGGCCGTGGATCACGCGATGTATGCCGGAAGCATCGAAGGCCAAGTGCGTGGCCGACGTGCACCGTGTGTTGTTGAAGCGCGTGCAAAGTCTGAATGAAGACGCGGCATGCGTGTGTAGGAATGCATCGCCTGGCGCAGGCGCTGCATGCGGCCGCAAGGGGGCTGACGGATAGCACCTCGGCGCCATGCAGGACAAGTCCGCATTCATCGCCCCAGGACGCGTGCGGTGTGCCTGGCTATGGCAAGGTATTCACGTCGGCGCAGCATTTCTTCACGAAATCACAGCCACGCCGATGATCGTGGCCTGACCAGAACAACGAACAGAACCTGGGTCTTTCTCCAATGAGGGGCTCCGCACGCGCGGACTCCCTGCGCTTGCAGAGGACAGCCGGTGTCATTGACGTTGAACGATTCCCGCCGCCATCGCGCGAGCACCCGGGCCTTGCGCCTCTACGCCCTTCTCATCGCCGTCTTCGGCCTTGCGCTGCTGGTGCTCGGCATCCGCCTGGCGCTGGTCGGGGGCTCCTGGTACTACGCGGCGATGGGGCTGGCGACGATCGCCAGCGGGGGCCTGATCTGGCGCGGCCATCGCGCCGGCATCGCCGTCTTCGGCCTTGCCACCCTGGCCACGATCGCGTGGTCCCTGTGGGAGGTCGGACTGGATGGCTGGGCCCTCATCCCGCGTCTCGCCTGGCTGGCGGTCCTGGGCTTCGTGCTGTTGGCGTTCTGGCCCGTGACCTTGCGGCAGCTCCCGGGCTTGGACCGGCGCCTCTACGGGGCGGCGGCGGGGGTGCTGCCCCTGGTCGCGGCACTGCTGATCGCGATGCCGATCTTCTTTCCACGCGCCGTCGAGCTCGCGTCGCCCCAACTCGCTGCGGCACGCGCCCCGGAGGCTTTCAGCAAGGGCACGGTCGCGTCGCCGGATGGCAATGTCGCGGCCAGCCATGACGCGTCGAGCTGGACTTCCTATGGCGGCTCGAACCTGTCCAACAAGTTCAGTCCGTCGTCCCAGATCACGCCGCAGAACGTGAAGACGCTCGAAGAGGCCTGGCACTTCCGCACCGGCGACCTCAAGCCGGACGATGCCGACTACGCCTACGCCTTCCAGAGCACGCCGCTCATGATCGATCGCACGCTGTACGTGTGCACGCCGAGCCAGATCGTGATCGCGCTCGACGCGGCCACCGGCACCGAGAAGTGGCGCTTCGATCCCCAGGCCGATCGCAAGGCCATGGCGAACATCGCGGCGAGCACCTGTCGCGGCGTCGCCTACCACGAGGCGCCGGCCGCCGGCACCGAAGCGTGCCGCGCCCGCATCCTGGTGCCGGTGGTCGACGGACGCCTGGGGGCCATCGATGCGAAGACGGGCGCGCTCTGCATCCAGTTCGGCCAGGGCGGCTTCGTCGACCTGAACGAAGGCACGGGCAACACGCTGCCCGGCTTCGTTGCGCCCACATCGCCGCCGCTGGTGATGCGTGGCGTGGTGATCATCGGCACCGGCCAGATCGCCGACGGCGAGGAGCGCGCCGCCCCCTCGGGCGTGGTGCGCGGCTACGACGCCGTCACCGGTGCGCAGCGCTGGGCCTGGGACCTGGGGCGCCACGATGCGAACGCGGCGCTCGCGCCCGGTGAGGTCTATACGCGCGGCACGCCGAACGTGTGGTCGCTGCTGGCCGGCGACGACGAGCTGGGCCTGGTCTATCTGCCCACGGGCAATCCGGCCAGCGATTTCTACGGCGCCGACCGCTCGGAACTGGAAGACGAGTACACCGCATCGCTGGTGGCGCTGGACGCCGCGACCGGACGCAAGCGCTGGCACTTCCGCACGGTGAACCACGACCTGTGGGACTTCGACCTGAGCCCGCAGCCCAACCTGGTGGACTTCCCGAGCGCGCAGGGAACGCGTCCTGCGGTGGTGCAGGCCACCAAGAACGGCCAGGTCTACGTGCTGGACCGCGCGACGGGCGAGCCGATCCGGCCCGTCGTGGAGGTGCCGGTGCCCCAGCATGTCGACACCGAAGAGCGCATCGCGCCTACCCAGCCGCTGTCGCCCGGCATGCCGAACACCGTGGGGCGGCCCGACAAGAAGATGGAGGTGCTGCGCGAAAGCCATGCCTGGGGCATCACGCCGCTGGACCAGCTGCTGTGCCGTACGGAGTTCCGCCAGCTGCGCTACGAAGGCGCCTACACGCCACCCACCCTGCAGGGCTCGCTGGCCTTTGCCGGCAACCACGGCGGCATCAACTGGGGCGGCATCTCGATCGATGTGCAGCGCGGCATCATGATCATGAACAGCAACCGGCTGCCGTACACCGAGCAGCTCTTCACGCGCGAAGAGATCGACGAGATGGGCGTGCGCTCGGTCTTCCGCGGCGTGAGCGAACGTCCGGCCTACATGCCGCAGGTCGGGTCCAAGTACGGCGCCCTCAAGAAGCCGTGGATGTCGGTGCTGAACACGCCCTGCATCGCGCCGCCCTGGGGCTACATCTCCGGCACGGATCTGCGCACGCAGGAGATCATCTGGCGTCGTCCGCTCGGCACAGGCTACGACTCGGGTCCGCTGGGCGTGCCGTCGCGGCTCAAGCTGGAGATGGGCACGCCCAACAACAGCGGCTCGGTCACGACGGCCGGCGGCCTGACCTTCATCGGCGCATCGCTCGATCGCTTCCTGCGGGCCTTCGACACCGAGACCGGCGAACTGCTGTGGGACGTGCGCCTGCCGGCCGGTGCGCAGGCCAACCCCATGAGCTACGAGATCGACGGTCGCCAGTATGTCGTGGCCGCCGTCGGAGGCCACGAGCGGATGGAGACCCGCCTGGGCGACAGCGTCATCGCCTGGGCCTTGCCCCGGCGCTGACGCGCCGAGCCATCGATCCACCCTGAAGAAGAAGGAGCACTGCGATGAAAGACGATCCCACCACTGATGACTCGTGCCGGGAGCAGATGCGCAAGGCGGAAGAGGAGGGCCGGCGCCTGCCCAGGCGCGGGCGTCGCCAGCCCGCCGATGCACAGGATGCGTCCCTGAACGAAGGCGAGGCCTGCGAGAAGGGGCCGTCCGACGCGGAGCCGGTCGCGACCGACCGGAAGAACAAGGGCGGCTCGGACCCCGCGGCGCGGGGGCGCGACGCGCCGGTGGACGTGCGTTGAAGCCCTGAGGCCGCGGCCCGCCGGGGCCGCCGTGCATCGGCTCGCGCTATGGCACGATCGCCCGATGCCAGAACCTTCTCGACGCGTCCCCTACCGCAGCTGGCCGGGCGCGCTCCTCGTCGTGCTTGCCATCGGTCTCTACGTCGGCGGCCTGGGCTACTGGGACCGCCACACGCCCGGTGCCCAGCCCCTGCCCAGCGGCGAGACCGTCGAGGTCGGCCAGGCCCGCTTCGTGCCGGTCGAAGGATGGGAGATGGACATCGCCCGCTCGCGGGCCGGCCGTTCGCTGATGCTGTTCAAGGGCGGCCACCGCTTCCTGGTGACGACGCTGCCCTGGGCCGGCGGGCCCGAGGGGCCGATGGCGCGGCAGCAGCGGCTCATGGAACTGGGACAGGGCCTGCGCCTGGAAGGCGACGTGGCCGACTTCGTCACCTCCTGGGGCCTGCAGGGCGTGACCTTCGCCTATGACGGGCCCAACCTGTCGGGCCGCTTCTGGCAGATGGTCGACCTGCAGCGGCGCTCGCTGGTGCAGGTCAATTTCTACGGCAGCAACGACGGCCTCAACGAAGCCTTGGCCGAGGCGCGCCGCATGCTGGACTCGATGGACCTGGAGGCCTCGATTTGAGTGCGCCGCTGTTCGACCCGGACGCCAATCCCTGGCCCGTGGGCACCGACTCCTTCTTCCAGCCGCGCCGCGCCGCCTTCTGGGTGCTGGCCGTGCTGATCGTCAACGGGCTGTTCTACACGGTCCAGACGTTCGCGATGGGCTTTCGCGTGGTGCCGGTCACGGCCTTGCTGGGCTCGCTGGTGTGGGGGCTCTACACCCTCGCATTCTTCCTCGTGTTCCGCACGCTGGACCTGCTCGAGCAGCATCCGCCCGAGGCCTACCTGCTGGCCTTCGCCTGGGGCGGCCTGGGCGC
Organism: Variovorax sp. UMC13; assembly: GCF_014170375.1. Lineage (GTDB taxonomy): Bacteria > Pseudomonadota > Gammaproteobacteria > Burkholderiales > Burkholderiaceae_C > Variovorax. Next base: position 273,464 of record NZ_LZZW01000018.1, read on the forward strand.
GGTCTACTTCGCAGCGCCGGCCAACATCGCGATCCAGAGCCTGTGCGCGAAGCTGGTCTCGCCGGAGTTCGCGGCGGTATGGGGCGCCGCGGTCGCGGGGCCGATTACCGAGGAGTTCCTCAAGCTCGCGGGCGTGATCCTGCTCGTGCTGGTGGCGCGCAACCAGTTCCAGACCTACCTGTCGGTGCTGATCGTCGGCGCGATGGCGGGGCTGGGGTTTCAGGTGGTGGAGAACCTGAGCTACACGATCAACGCCTCGATCTCCTTTCCGCTCGAGAACCAGGTCTCGCCGGTGCTGGTCAACCTGCTCACGCGCGGGCTGCTGAGCGGGCTGTGGAGCCACGCGGCCTACACCACCATCGCATCCTTCGGCATCGCCTGGTTCCTATTGCATCCCGAGCGGCCGATGGTTGCCAGGCTGGGCGTCGCGCTGTTGTGCTTCGCGCTGGCCTGGGGCATGCACTTCGCATGGAACTCGCCGCTGCTGGAGAACGTGCTCAACGACGGCTACGGCGAGATGGCGATCCTGCTGGCGATCAAGGGCATCCCGGCGATGCTGGCGGCAGCCCTGTTCTGGCGCGTGGCGGCGCAGGAGAACGGGGCCTACCTGCATTCGCTCGCCAGCTGGTTCGTGCCCGAGCGCGAGCTGATCCGCGACGACGAGTGGGTGCGCCTGGGCGCGCCGCTGCAGCGCTACCGGATCCGCCGCGAGACGGGCCGCGACTTCGGGCTGCGCGCCCGGCTCACGCGGGCCCGCCTGCAGCGCGAGCAGCTGCGGCTGATTCGCAAGGCGGCGGTCTACGGACGCGGCGCGCAGACGTTGCGGCACGAGGTGGCGATCCGGCGCCTGCGCCTGCGGCTGGCCCTGCTGACGCAGCCGCAGGCGTCCGCGGTCGCCTGAGTTCCAGCCGTTCGGCGAGCGTTCAGGCGGCCGGGGCTCTCGCGGGCTTCTTCGTCGACTGGATCGCATCGAAGAAGGCGCTCACCATGCGCGCCCCGCGCCGCTCCCGCAGGCACAGCAGGTGCGCATAGGTGAAGATCTTCGCATCGCTGATCGCGATCAGGTGCAGGCCCGGCCCGGGCACGAACTCGACCGTCGACACCGCCGCGATGCCCACGCCCTCGAGCACCGCTTCGCGGATCACCTCGCGGCTGCCGATCTCCATCACGACCTTGGGCTTCACGCCCGCCGACTGCAAGGCCAGCTCGAGCGCCTTGCGCGTGGTCGAGCCCTGCTCGCGCACCACCATGCGCTCGTCCTGCAGCTCGCGCAGCTTGATGCTGCGCCGTTTGGCGAACGGGTGTGCGCTGGACGCGAAGATGGCCACGGGCTGCTTGCTGAAAGGCACCGACAGGAAGCGGTCGTCCTGCACCAGCTGGGCCAGCACGCCGACGTCGGCCCGGTAGTCGAGCAGGCGGTCGAGCACGTCGCGTGAGTTGCCGGTGCTCACGCTGACCTTGATGTCGGGGTAGTGCAGGTTGAAGTCGGCCAGCATCTTGGTCACGTGGTACGGGCCCACGGCCGCCACCCGCAACTCGCCCGAGCGCAGTTCACCCGAGTCCTTGAGCAGGCTCACCGCGTCGGCTTCCAGCGTGAAGATCTGCTGCGCGAGCTGCAGCAGCTGCTCGCCGAACTGCGTGAGCTTTACGCGCTTGCCGCTGCGGTGGAACAGCTCGACGCTGTAGCTCTCCTCCAGGAAGCGCACCTGCGTGGTGATGGTCGGCTGGCTCACGTGCAGGTGCGCGGCCGCCTTGGTGAAGCTGCCGGTCTTGGCCACCGCATGGAACGAACGCAGCTGTGTCAGACGCATGGGGGAGGCCCTCCGGATGTATTCAGAAATTCTATAGAAGACGAGAAATCTTTGAATTTGTCGAGAGGCTTGGGTGATGATTTACTGCCCCCAGAGCGCGACGACCGTCACCAGAACGGCGAGCGGCATCTGTGCTTCAGGCCATCGGCGTTCCGGCGGCCCGATGGCGACGGGGCGGGCACTTTCGCCAACAGCGGAAGGACGCTCATGCATCCATAACTGACAGGAGACAAGACCATGATGAATCGAAGAAATCTGGTGTTCGGCGCGGCCGCCGCGGTGGCCGGCGGCATCGTTCTGCCGGCCCGCGCGCAGCAGCAGGTGCTGACCGTCGGGCTGATCCCCTCGGAAGACTCGCGCGCCATGATTGCCAACAGCCAGAAGATGATGGACATGCTGTCCAACGCGCTGGGCATGCCGGTCAAGCCCTTCGTGGCGGCCGACTACAACGGCGTGATCGAGGCGCTGCGTTCCAAGCGGCTCGACGTCGCCTACCTGGGCCCGTTCTCCTACGTGCTGGGGGCCAGCATCGCGAGCATCGAGGCCTTCGCGGTGGCCGAGACCAAGAAGGCCGGGCGCACCTCCTACTACAGCCAGATCGTGGCCCACAAGGACAGTGGCATCCGGAAGGTCGCCGACCTCAAGGGCAAGACCTTCGCCTTCGTCGATCCCACCTCCACTTCGGGCCACCTGTTCCCGAAGGCCGGGCTGATCAAGGCCGGCTTCAATCCCGACAAGGATTTCGGCCGCGTGATCTTCTCGGGCTCGCACGATTCCAGCGCCATCGCCGTGCAGAACAAGAAGATCGAGGCCGCCGCCATCGCCGACCGGATCCTCGACGCCGCCATCGCCAAGGGGCTGGCCAAGCGCGAGGACCTGGTCGAGGTCTGGCGCTCCGACCCGATCCCGGAATCGCCCACCGTGTGGCGGCGTGACCTCTCGCCCGATCTCAAGAAGCGGGTGCAGGCCGCGTTTCTCGAGGTCAAGGACATCCCGTGGTCGGACCAGGGCCTGCTCAACGGCTTCCACCCGACCAACGATGCGGCCTACAACATCATCCGCGAGACGGCCAAGATCCTGAATCTCGATCTCAAGGAGATGAAATGATCGAGATCCGCAACCTCAGCAAGCGCTACGGCGACTTCGTGGCACTCCACGACGTCAGCATGACCGCCAAGAAGGGCGAGTTCGTGGTGATCCTCGGCGCCTCCGGTGCCGGCAAGTCGACGCTGCTGCGCTGCATCAACCACCTGGCCGACCCGAGCGCGGGCGAGATCCGCGTCGACGGCGAGCTGTCGCGCGGCGACCGTGCCGGGCTGCGCAAGGTCCGGCGCGACGTGGCGATGATCTTCCAGCACTACAACGTGGTGCCGCGGCTGTCGGTGCTCAAGAACGTGCTGACCGGCCGGCTCGGCTCGATGCCGGCGGTGCTGTCGTGGTTCCAGTGGTTCCCGAAGGCGGACATCGACGTGGCGCGCGAATGCCTGCGCCGCGTCGAGATGGCCCACAAGGCCGACGAGCGCACCGACACGCTGTCGGGCGGCCAGAAGCAGCGCGTGGGCATCGCGCGCGCGCTGGCCCAGCGCCCCAAGGTGATCCTGGCCGACGAGCCGGTGGCCAGCCTCGACCCCAAGACCTCGCGCAAGGTGCTGCGCTACCTGCAGCAGGCCAGCGTGGAGTCGGGCATCACCGTGATCTGCAACCTGCACCAGGTCGACTACGCGCGCGAATTCGGCCAGCGCGTGATCGGCGTGGCGGCCGGCCGCATCGTGTTCGAGGGCCGGCCCGACGAACTCACCGAAGAGGTGCTGCAGCGCATCTATCCGGGCGGCATGGAAGAGGCCGGGCCCGAGAAGGCGGGTGAAACCGCCGCCACCGCGGCCCTGGCATCGGCCGCATCGTCGGCCCCCGTCGCCCATCACCTCGCCCTGGAGCAATCATGATCAGCATCGGACGCTACAACCTGCTCGTGGCCCGCAGCAGCGGCAACGAGGGCTGGTGGAAATACGCGGGTGCCGTGGTGACCGGCTTCGCCGTGCTCTGGTGGGCCGCGCTCGGCAGCCAGGTGAGCTTCGGCGAACTGGTCAAGGGCATGCCGTGGATCGCCGACTTCCTCGGGCGCATGGTACCGCCCAACTGGGAGTTCATGCAGAGCCTGGTCAAGCCTGCGATCGAGACGGTGCAGATCGCCATCTGGGGCACGCTGCTGGCCATCGTGCTCGCGGTGCCGGTGTGCTTCCTGGCGGCGCGCAACATCTCGCCCAACCTCGCGGTGTTCCACCTGATGCGGCAGGTGCTCAACATCGCCCGCGGCATCAACGAGATCATCCTGGCGCTGATCTTCGTGGCGGCAGTGGGCCTGGGCCCGTTCCCCGGCGTGCTGGCCCTGGCGCTGCATGGCGCCGGCATGCTGGGCAAGTTCTTCGCCGAGTCGATCGAGGACATCGACCAGGGTCCGATCGAGGCCCTGCGTTCGACCGGTGCCGGGCCGATCCAGATCATCATCTTCGGCGTGCTGCCGCAGGTCGTGACCGCCTGGATCGCCGTGGTGCTCTACCGCTTCGAGACCAACCTGCGCCAGGCCACCGTGCTCGGCATGGTGGGCGCGGGCGGCATCGGCTTCGAATTGGTGGGCAGCATGAAACTGTTCCAGTACCGCGACACCGCGACCTGCATCCTGGTGATCGTGGCCATGGTCATGGCCGCCGACTACATCTCCAGCAAGTTGCGCGCATGGATTCAACAAGGGGCACGTTAATGAAATCGGATAACTTCACGCTCTCGGTCAACGGCCGCGACTACGGCAAGCCGGCCCAGCCGGTGGTGGTGGTCTGCGTCGACGGCTGCGAGCCCGACTACATCACCCAGGCGATCCAGGCCGGTGTCGCGCCCTTCATGGCCCGGCTGCTGGACAAGGGGGCATCGCTGCTCGGCGACTGCGTGGTGCCCAGCTTCACCAACCCGAACAACCTGTCGATCGTCACCGGCGCGCCGCCCTCGGTGCACGGCATCTGCGGCAACTTCTTCCTCGACACCGCGCTCGGCAAGGAAGTGATGATGAACGACCCGGCCTACCTGCGGGCCGGCACCATCCTGGCGGCCTTTTCCGATGCCGGCGCCAGCGTGGCCGTCGTCACCGCCAAGGACAAGCTGCGCACCTTGCTGGGCCACGGCATGCACGGCATCTGCTTCTCGGCCGAGAAGGCCGACCAGGCCACGCTCGCCAACGGCGGCATCGACGATGTGCTGGAACTGGTGGGCCGGCCCGTGCCCTCGGTCTACAGCGCCGAGCTGAGCGAGTTCGTGTTCGCCGCCGGCGTGCGGCTCATGGAAACGCGGCGGCCCGACCTGATGTACCTCTCGACCACCGACTACGTACAGCACAAGTGCGCCCCCGGCACCGAAGGCGCCAACGCCTTCTACGCGATGATGGACGGCTACCTCGCGCAGCTCGACGCGCTGGGCGCCGTGATCGCCATCACCGCCGACCACGGCATGAGCCCCAAGACCGATGCCGCGGGCCAGCCGCGCATCGTGTTCCTGCAGGAGGTGCTCGACGGCCTCGACGGTGGCCGCGCCAACCGCGTGATCCTGCCGATCACCGACCCCTACGTCGTGCACCATGGCGCGCTCGGCTCCTTCGCCACCGTCTACCTGGCGCCCGGTGTCGACCGCGCCGCCACGGCCCGGGCGCTGCGCGGCGTGGTCGGCATCGAAGGGGTGCTGACGCGCGAGGAGGCGGCCGAGCGCTTCGAGCTGCCGCCGGACCGCATCGGCGACCTGGTGGTGGTGTCGGACCACCTGACCGTGCTGGGCACGCGCGCGGCCGAGCACGACCTGAGCGGCCTGACCGTGCCGCTGCGCTCGCACGGCGGCGTGTCGGAGCAGAAGGTGCCGCTGCTGTTCAACCGCCGGCTGCAGGGCGTCGATGCCACGCGCCGCCTGCGCAACTTCGACGTGTTCGACCTCGCGCTGAACCACGCGGTGCGCGTCCCCGCCTAGGAATCCGCATGAACGCCCATTACTTCAACCCCGTGCACAGCGTGTACGGGGCAGGGGCCCTGTCGTCCCTGCCGGAACTGCTCGACGGCCGCCGCGCCGCGGTGGTCACCTTCCCCGAGGCGCGCGCACTGGGCCTGGTGGCGCGGCTCGAGGCCGTGCTCGGCGACCGGCTGGCCTGCGTGATCGACTGCATCTCGCCCAACCCCGACGTGCAGGAGCTGTCTCAGACCTACGAGGACTTCTGGCGCACCTGCGCCGAGGTCGAGGTGATCGTGGCCGTCGGTGGCGGCAGCGCCATCGACACCGCCAAGGCGCTGATGGTGGCCGACGAGAGCGGCCGCTTCGATGCGCTGGTGAGCGGACTGGCCGGCGAGAAGCCCTTCACGCCGACGCGCTTCAAGCGCCTGATCGCGGTGCCGACCACGGCCGGCACCGGCAGCGAGGTGACGCCCTGGGCCACCATCTGGGACCGGGCGCGGCAGAAGAAGCATTCGCTGCACCTGCCGCAGACCTGGCCCGAATACGCGGTGATCGACCCCGAGCTGATGCTCTCGCTGCCAGCCTCGGTCACGCTGCAGAGCGGGCTCGATGCGCTGTCGCATGCGCTGGAGTCGATCTGGAACGTCAACGCCAACCCGCTCTCCGACACCATGGCCTGTTCGGCGGTGCACGAGATCCTGGCGGTGCTGCCGGCGCTGATGCAGCAGCCGCAGGACCTGGGCCTGCGCGGACGCATGGCACTGGCCGCGCTGCAGGCCGGCATGGCCTTCTCCAACACCAAGACCGCGCTCGCGCATTCCATCTCCTACGAGATGACGCTGCGCTACGGCCTGCCGCACGGCATCGCCTGCTCCTTCTCGCTGCCGATGGTCCTGCGCAGCGCGATCGGCCAGCGGGCCGACCGCGACGCGGTGCTGGAGCGCGCGCTGGGCGCGCCGCTGGCCGAGGCGCCCGAACGTCTGGAACGCTTCATCGAGGGCCTGGGCGTCAAGACGCGCTTCGGCGACTACGGCGTCTCGGCGCAGGAAGCCCGGGCCATGGTGCTGCATGCGCAAGGCGGCGCACGCGGCAAGAACTTCATCGGTCGCCCCACCCCCACGGAGACACTCACATGAACGCACGACTGCCCTTGAAGGACAGCCCGGATTTCCGCGCCGAGACCCTGCGCATCGGCGGCGAGCGCGTGGCGCGCGAACGCACCCTGGACGTGGTCAACCCGTTCACCCGCGAGCGGGTCGGCACGGTGCCGCTCGCCAGCCTGGACGACGTGCGCCACGCCTACCGCATCGCGCATGCGTTCCGCCCGCGGCTCTCGCGCTACGAGCGCTCGGCCATCCTGCAGCGCGCGTCGGTGATCCTGCGCGAGCGTGCCCACGAGGCCTCGCGGCTGATCACGCTGGAGTCGGGCCTGTGCGTGAAGGACTCGATGTACGAAATCGGCCGCGTGGCCGACGTGCTGGTGTTCGGCGCCAACGAGGCGCTGCGCGACGACGGGCAGGTGTTCTCCTGCGACCTCACGCCGCACGGCAAGCGGCGCAAGGTCATCACGATGCGTGAGCCGCTGCAGGGCGTGATCACCGCGATCACGCCGTTCAACCACCCGATGAACCAGGTCGCGCACAAGGTGGTGCCCAGCATCGCGACCAATAACCGCATGGTGCTCAAGCCGTCGGAGAAGGTGCCGCTGTCGGCCTATTTCCTGGCCGACGTGCTCTACGAGGCGGGCCTGCCGCCCGAGATGTTCCAGGTGCTCACCGGCGACCCGCGCGAGATCGCCGACGAGATGCTGACCAACGCGCAGGTCGACCTGATCACCTTCACCGGCGGCGTGCCGATCGGCAAGTACATCGCGAACAAGGCCGGCTACCGCCGCATCGTGCTCGAGCTCGGCGGCAACGACCCGCTGATCGTGATGGAGGACGCCGACCTCGAACGCGCGTCCGACCTTGCGGTGCAGGGCTCGTACAAGAACTCGGGCCAGCGCTGCACCGCGATCAAGCGGATGCTGGTGCAGGCCTCGGTGGCCGAGCGCTTCACCGAGCTGGTGGTCGAGAAGACGCTGCGCTGGAAGCACGGCGACCCCAGCGACCCGTCGATGGACATGGGCACGGTGATCGACGAACAGGCGGCCCGCCATTTCGAGGCGCTCGTCGACGAGGCCGTGGCGCAGGGCGCGCGCGTGCTCGCCGGCCACCGGCGCGAGGGCGCCCTGTACGCACCGACCGTGCTCGACCGGGTGCGGCCCGAGATGACGCTGGTGCGCGAGGAGACCTTCGGGCCGGTGTCGCCGATCCTGACCTTCCGCGACATCGACGAGGCCATCGCGATCTCGAACGGCACGGCCTACGGCCTGTCCTCGGGCATCTGCACCGACCGCATGGACCATGCGACGCGCTTCGCGCAGGAGCTGAACGTGGGCACGGTGAACGTCTGGGAGGTGCCCGGCTACCGGATCGAACTCACGCCCTTCGGCGGCATCAAGGACTCGGGCCTGGGCTACAAGGAGGGCGTGCAGGAAGCGATGAAGTCCTTCTGCAACGGCAAGACCTTCACGATGCCCTGGTGAGGCGACATCGTCGATGGCGAAGGCCGGGGCGCAAGGCGCTCCCAGCCTTTTTCCATGCGCTCAGATCTTGATCCCGTTCTTCTGGATCAGCTGGCCGAAGTACTCGTGGTCCCGCTTCATGGCGCGCTCGAAATCGGGCGCATCGAGGTAGGCCAGGCCCAGGTTGAGCTTGGCCAGGCTGTCCTTGAAGCCCTGCTCCTCGACGGCCTGTCGCGCGGTGGCGCGCAGCATGTCGATCACGGGCCTGGGCGTGCCCCTGGGCGCGGCCAGCCCGCGCCAGGTGCCCAGCGCCAGGTCGATCCTGCGTTCCTTGAAGGTCGGCACGTTGCCGAAGGCCGGGATGCGTTGGTCGGCCATGATGCCCAGCATCTTGAGCTTGCCGCCCAGCACATGCGTGCCGACCTCGGCCGGGCTCACGTCGAGCGCGTCGATGTGGCCGCCGAGCAGCGCGATCACGGCCGGCGCGGCGCCGGAGTAGGGCACGTGGTTGAACTTCACGCCGGCCTGGTCCTCGAGCCCGATGGCCGAGAGGTGGTAGACCGAGCCGGTGCCCGCATTGCCGAGCTTGACCTCGCCGGGCTGCTTGCGGGCCGCGGCCAGGAACTCCTCGAGCGTGTTCCACGGCGCGTCGGCGCGCACGGTGATCGCGGCCGGGTCGGCATTGAGGCGCGCGATCGGCTCGAATTTCGTGTAGTCGAACTTGGCCAGGCCCAGGTTGGGCAGCGTCGTGACCTCGGCGATCACCATGCACAGCTTGTAGCCGTCGGCGCGGCTGGCCAGCACGTCGTTCATGCCGATCGCGCCGCTGGCGCCGGGGCGGTTGTTGACCACGATGGGCTGCGGGAAGAGCTTGCGGGTCGCTTCGGCGAAGGCGCGCGCCAGCGCATCGGTGCCGCCGCCCGCGGAAGCCGGCACCACGAGTTCGACCGGCTTGCCCGGGTAGGTCTCGGCCAGCACCGGCCAGGACAGGGGCAGGGCGGCGGCGCCCATGCATTGCAGCAGGCGGCGTCGGCGCCGGTCGTGCGGCTCTGCTCCGGCGATCGATGCCGTGGCGTGGGGGGCTGGGTTGTTGGCGCTCATGTTTGTCTCGTGCTGTTGTTTTGGATGGAGAGGGCTGGGGAAAAGAGGGCCGTGCGCGCAGTGGCGTCAGGCGAAATTCCGTCGGTAGGTGTCCTCGAGCAACTTCGTGGCGGCCCTGGCCGCGGCCTCGGGCTTGCGTTGCTCGATCGCGCGGAAGATGGCGGCGTGCATCGCCATCGAGTGGCCCATGCCGCCGAATTCCTCGAAGGTCTTGGGCACGCTGACCTCCAGCGCCGCGCGGATCACCGAGGCCACCGGCATCAGGAAGCGGTTGTGGGCCGCGGCGATCACCTGCAGGTGGAAGTCGATGTCGGCCTCCATGGCGCGCTGCGCACCCAGGCGCTCGTCGCCCATGGCCTGCAGCGCCGTGCCGATCCGCGCCAGGTCCTCGGGCGTCGCGCGCGCCGCCGCGAGCCGGGCGGCCATCGGTTCGATGGCCAGACGGATCTCGAACAGCTCCTGCGCCAGCGCGCCCGGTGCACCGGTCTCGCCATGCCAGGCCATCACCGTCGGGTCGAGCGTGTTCCAGTGCGCCCGCGCACGCACCCGCGTGCCGATGCGCTGCTTGGCTTCGATGAAGCCGTTGCTGGCCAGCACCGCCAGGGCTTCGCGCAGCGTGGTGCGGCTGACCTGCAGTTCGGCCAGCAGCTCGAGTTCCTTGGGCAGGGTGTCGCCGGGCTGGAGTTCGCCCTGCAGGATGCGGCGCCCGATCCGGCCCGCAATCTGTGCCGGCAGGCCGCGCTCCAGCTCGCGGGGGCCGTCGTCGCCCGGGAGCTTCATGCGGCAGCCGATCGCCGGTCGACCAGCGGGCCGAGCGCCGCGGCGAAGCGCGCCACCATCGCCTCGCCAGCGGCCACGGGCTGCTGCGCGGGCGCACGGTCGTGGGTCGCGATGCCCGCGCGCGCGCCGAACAGGCGCTTGCCGTAGCAGAGGAAATTCTCGATGCCCTGCATGACGAAGACCACCGCCGGCAGCATGGCCTGGTAGGCGCGTTCGGCGGCAGGCTCGTCGCCGCGGCGAAAGGCTTCGTAGGCCGCGACCGCATGGTCGATGCAATCGGGCGCGAGGATCATGCCGCGGCAGCCGGCACGCAGGTTGTCGATCAGCTCCAACCCCCCGCGTCCGTTGAAGACGGGCACGCGGCCTGCGGTCCGCTCGATCAGTCCGGCGATCTCGACCACCGAGCCTTCGCCCTTGAGCAGCCGGATGTTCGGATGCTGCGTCACCAGGTCCCGGATCTCGTCCGCACTGAGCCCGCGCCCGAATAAGGCGGGCGCATTCTGGATCGCCACGGGAAGGCTGGTCGCGTCGGCGATGCGGCCGAAGAAGCGGATGTACTCCGAGGCCGCGAACGCGCCCGCCGCGGGCGGCTGCAGGATCACCCAGTCGGCGCCGACCGATTCGGCGTGGCGCACCTGCGAGAGCTGCTCCGCCACCGAGGACCCGAAGATGGTGAGGGCCAGCGGCACGGCACCGGCCGTGTCCTCGGCGACCCAGTCCATCACCGTGCGGCGTTCGCTCTCCGTCAGCTTCGCCACCTCGGTCGCGAGCCCCAGCGCCGCCATGCCATGCACGCCGCAGGCCAGGCAGGCCTGGACCTGGCGCCGCATGGCCGCCCGGTCGAGCTTCTCGTCGGCGTCGTAGAGCGCATAGAGGATGGCGTGGATGCCGTGAAAGCTGTCGGGGGGGAATTTCGGCATGGGTGGGCCCGGGTTGTGCAGGTCAACGTAACTGAGAATAAATAATATTATCGGAGTTATTTGAATTGGGCAAAGGGGGGAAGATGTCGAGGTGTCGGAGGTGACCGTGGCCGGGAGGGGGGTGGTCAGATGGGCCCTTCCAGCGCGTGTCCAAACCGCCGCTGGGCGCGGACGCTACCTCGGTACGGGTCCCCATCCGATCTCCTGCTCGATCAGCCGCGCGACCTGCCGCGCCGACATCTCGAGCCGCTTGAGCGCCTTCCGGTCCAGCGAAGGGGTCGGCTCGAAGCTGAGGCAGCACAGCGTTCCATACAGTTGGCCGGTCTTGAGCCGCACCGGCACCGCCATGTAGGCGCCGATCGGAATGGGCGACTTGGGCACGTCGTGCGTCTGCGCGAGTGCCGCCATCGACGGGATCAGCGCTGGAAGGCGCCCGTCGAGGACCCGCTGGCAGAAGCTCTCCAGCGGCGTCTGCGTGAGGCCCTGCATTTTGTCGTAGGGCGCCTTGGCATCGACCCATCGGAAGTGGATGTGGTCGTCGAGATACTGCGTCACGAAGGCGATGTCCATCGCCAGTTCGGTCCGCATGAGGCGCAGGACCTCCGCGATGCCTGCATGAAGGAAGTCGGTGCCGTCGGCGGTCAGTCGGGCCAGGCGTCTCCGAGGAGCATGGGTCATGCGCGGCCCCGGTGCGTCAGCTCGAGTGGGTCCACTGCATGAGGAGGCGAGGGATCTCGTCGAGCATTGCCACGCGATCGGGATGGTTGGCATAGACCGCATGCGAGGGTGCGCGTGTCTGCAGCGCATCGACCGGGCTCTGCACGATGCCCAGGCCGCCATGGCTTTCGATCGTCTTGAGGCCCTCCGTGCCATCGTCGTTGTCGCCGCTGAGCACCACGCCGATCAAGCGCCGCCCGAAGGCTGCCGCGGCAGAGGAGAAAAGCGCGTCGATACGGCTCGGTGCACCCTCGGCGTCGGTCATCTTCTTCAGCGATACGAGGCCTCCCGACGAGATCGAGCCACCGACATCGGAGGGCAGGAGGAAAACGGTACCGACGATCAATTTCGTTCCCTCCTGTGCATGGCGGCAGGGCAGGCGCGTCTGCAGCCAAGCGGGTTCGCGGGAGGACAACGCTTCATTCAGTGCGACGGGCGCATCGACGCATGCAACGATCGCCGCGGCGAAATTCGCTGGCAGGGCCGAAAGAATGCGGACCAACGCCTGCGAGCTCCCCGCGGACCCGCCCATGACGACGATGTCTCTTGCGAAGGTGGCCTTCATGATCATTCCTCATCAAGCGCGTGCCTGGGGCGCTTGGCCGAGGTCGAGGCGCCGATCGGCTGTCGTCCAAAGCGCCGGCGGACGATTGCACGGCTTGGCGTCCGATGAGGGCTCACATGCCAGCAGTCGCGCCGGGCCCGGGACCGGCAGCGATGACGAGACCCTGTCATCACGATCGGCCACGGAACCAGCGTCATGGACTACAGCCGGGGGTCCACGGCGATGACGCCTGCTGTCGCGGCGCCACGCCATGGTTGCTCCAAGCGCTCAAGCAGCGCCTTCAATTCAACCCCAGCCTTCGGGCGAAAAGGAATAATTTATGGCTGACAACAATGCAGTGGTGAGCGTTCTCAACGATTTGCTCGAGAACGCACGTGACGGTGAATATGGCTTCAAGACCTGTGCTGAGCAGGTCGAAACCTCCAACATCAAGACGCTGTTCGCGAGCCGTTCGGTCGGTTGCGCAGAGGCGGCGCGTGAACTGGAAGTTCTGATCGTTCAATATGGGGGCGAACCCGCTTCGGGCGGTACGGCGGCGGGCGCCCTGCACCGGGGCTGGGTCCAGGTCAAGGGCGCGGTCGGTGCCGACAGCGAACTCTCGATTCTCGAATCCTGCGAAAAGGGCGAGGACGCGGCGATCGCACGCTACCGCAAGGCGCTCAAGGAAGAATTGCCCGCCGACGTGCGCGCGGTGGTCGAGCGCCAGGCTGCCGGTGCGCAGAAGAACCACGACCAGATCCGCGACCTGCGCAATGTCGCTCGCGCCCAAAGCTGAGCCGTCGCGCGTCGCAAACCAGGCCCCTTCGGGGGCCTTTTTTTGGGCTGCGGCAAGCATGGCCCTCCTCGAGGGCGGCCGGTACCAGGTCGCCGCGAAGCGGAACGGCCGGTGTTCCGGCCGGTCTGAGCGCATGGATTCGTCGCTTCGGACGATGCCGGCCCACAGGCTGCGTCCCTAAACTTTTTCCCCAGGGTCGGCGTGTCGCCGGCCATGAGGAGATATCTCTTGTTCCAAGGCGAAAGCATCAGCGTCCTGCCGCTGACCGAAGGAGGGCTGGTCGAGCTTCGTTTCGACCGCCGCGGCGAAGCCATCAACAAGCTGGACGCACGCACCGTCGACGAGTTCCGCCAGGCCACGGCGGTGATCGCGGCGGCGCCCGAGGTGCGCGGCGTGCTGGTCACCAGCGCCAAGGAGGTGTTCATCGTCGGCGCCGACATCACCGAGTTCGGCGCCACCTTCCAGAAGACCGAGGCCGAGATCGCCGCCGGCGTGCGCGCCAGCAACGAACTGTTCAACGCCTTCGAGGACCTGTCGGTGCCCAGCGTGGTCGCGATCAACGGCTTTGCGCTGGGCGGCGGGCTCGAGCTCGCGCTGCTGGCGCCGCTGCGTGTGATGTCCGACACGGCCCAGGTCGGCGTGCCCGAGGTCAAGCTGGGCCTGTTCCCCGGCTTCGGCGGCACGGTGCGGCTGTCGCGCGTGGCCGGCCTGGCCACGGCCATCGACTGGGTCGCGAGCGGCAAGCCCGTCAAGGCCGCCGCGGCGCTGGCCGCGGGCGTGGTCGACGCGCTGGCCAGCCCCGACGCGCTGCGCGCCGAGGCCCTGGCGCTGCTGCAGCGCGCGGTGCGCGGCGAGGTCGACTGGCAGGCCGCACAGCAGCGCAAGCGCGTGAAGCTCGCGCTGGGTTCGCAGGAAGCCGAAGGGCTGGTCGAAGCCGCGCGCACCCCCTTGCTGGCGCGCGGCCCCAAGCACCAGCCGGCCGCCGTGATTGCGCTCGAGATGATGGCCCAGGCCGCGGGGCAGGACCGTGCGGGCGCGCTCGACCTCGAGGCCGCCGCCTTCGGCCGCGTCGCCAAGACCCAGGCCGCGTCCTCGCTGGTGCAGGCCTTCCTCAACGACCAAGCCCTGAAGAAGCGCTACAAGGGCCATGCGCGCGAAGGCCGCCAGGTCGCGCAGGCGGCGGTGCTGGGCGCGGGCATCATGGGCGGCGGCATCGCCTACACCAGCGCGCTGCGCGGCACGCCGGTGCGCATGAAGGACATCGCGCAGCCGCCACTCGACCTGGGCATCGCCGAGGCGAGCAAGCAGCTGGCCAAACAGGTCAAGAGCGGCCGGCTCGCGCAGGCGCGCGCCGACGCGGTGCTCGCATCGATCCGGCCGCAGCTCGACGAGGCCGGCTTCGATGCGGTCGATTGCGTGATCGAGGCGGTGGTCGAGAAGCTCGAGGTCAAGCGCACGGTGCTGGCCGCGCTCGAGAACGTGGTCCGGCCCGGCACGGTGATCGCGTCGAACACTTCGAGCCTGCGCATCGACGACATCGCGCAGCCGCTCGCGCGGCCCGAGGACTTCGTCGGCATGCACTTCTTCAACCCGGTGCCGGTGATGCAGCTGGTCGAGGTGATCCAGGGTTCGCGCACGCGGGCGTCGGCGGTGTCCACGGCCGTGGGCTATGCGGTGGCCATGGGCAAGACGCCGATCGTGGTCAAGGACTGCCCTGGCTTCCTGGTCAACCGCATCCTCACGCCCTACATCACGGCCTTCACCCAGCTGGTGGCCGACGGCGCCGACTTCGAGCACATCGACCGCGTGATGGAAGCCTTCGGCTGGCCCATGGGCCCGGCCTACCTGCAGGACGTGGTGGGCATGGACGTGGGCGCGCACGTGGGCGACGTGATCTCGGCCGGCTATCCGCAGCGCATGCGCCCCACGCAGCGCGACGCGGTCAAGCTCATGGTGGCGAAGCAGCGCTACGGCCAGAAGAACGGCGCCGGTTTCTACCGCTACGAGAACGACCCCACCGGCCGGCCACGCAAGTTCTCCGCGCCCGAGGCGCATGCGCTGGTGGCCACGCTGCAGCCCGAAGGGCGGCGCGACTTCTCCGATGCCGACATCGTCGAACGCATGATGCTGCCGCTGATCGTCGAGGCCGCCCATGCGCTCGAGGAGGGCGTGGTCGCGACCCCGGCCGAGCTCGACATGGCCCTGCTGCTGGGCATCGGCTTCCCGGCCTATGCGGGCGGCGCGCTCAAGTACGCCGACTGGCTGGGCCTGGACCGCGTGGTCGCGCTGACCGAACGCCATGCGGCGCTGGGCCCGCAGTACGCCGCCACGCCGCGCATGCGCGAGATGGCGGCCAGCGGCGCGCGCTACTACCCGGTCTGATCTCCTTTCTTCCTTCTTTCTTCCCCAGATCCATCCCTCAAGGACTCTCGATGCAACTCGATTCCAGCATTGCCGCCGTCGTCACCGGCGGCGCCTCGGGCCTCGGCGCGGCCACCGCGCGGCGCCTGGCCAGCCACGGCGTGAAGGTCGCGCTGTTCGACCTCAACGAAGCGCAGGGCGAAGCCCTGGCGGCCGAGCTCGGCGGCGTGTTCTGCAAGGTCGACGTGACCTGCGACGAACAGGTCGACGCGGCCTTCGCCAAGGCGCGCGCGGCCCACGGCCAGGAACGCGTGCTGGTCAACTGCGCCGGCACGGGCAACGCGGTCAAGACCGCCAGCCGCGACAAGGCTTCGGGCGAGGTCAAGCATTTCCCGCTGGCCAACTTCGACCGCATCATCCAGATCAACCTGGTGGGCACCTTCCGCTGCATCGCCAAGTCGGCGGCCGGCATGCTCTCGCTGGCGCCGGGCGTGGACGGCGAACGCGGTGCCATCGTCAACACCGCTTCGGTGGCGGCGCAGGACGGCCAGATGGGGCAGGCCGCCTACACCGCGTCGAAGGCCGGCATCGTCGGCATGACCCTGCCCATCGCGCGCGACCTGATGGGCGAGGGCATCCGCGTCAACACCATCCTGCCGGGCATCTTCAACACCCCCCTGCTGCAGGGCGCACCCGACAACGTGAAGGAGGCGCTGGCCGCATCGGTGCCTTTCCCCAAGCGCCTGGGCGACCCGGCCGAGTACGCGACGCTGGCCGAGCTGATGATCACCAACGGCTACTTCAACGGCGAAAGCGTGCGCCTGGACGGCGCCATTCGCATGGCGCCGCGCTGAGTCCTCAGCCGGCCTGCTGCCGCCCCCGTGCGCTCACGGACGCGCGGCGGGCCTCCAGCGCTTCGGGCTTCAGCTGCTCGGCCCAGCGCGCGCTGGCCTGCTGCTCCAGCCGCATGGCATCGTCGAAGGGAAGGCCGTAGCCCTCGTCGATCAGCCGCTTGTAGGGCGCGACGATCTCGGGCAGCGCGCCCGCGATGTCGGCCGCCAGGGCCAGCGCCTGCGACATCAGGTCGTCCGGCGCCACGACGCGGTTGACCAGGCCCCAGCGCTCGGCCTGCACGGCGCCGATGAAGTTGCCGCTGAAGGACAGCTCCTTGGCGCGGCCGATGCCGATCAGCCGGCTCAGCTTCTGCGACAGGCCCCAGCCCGGGATCACGCCCACACGGCCGTGCGTGTCGGCGAAGCGGGCCGCGCTCGAGGCGATCAGCATGTCGCAAGCCAGGGCCAGCTCGAAGCCGCCGGTGATGGCCGCGCCGTTGATCGCACCGATCACCGGGCGCGGAAAACGCGCCAGCGCCGTGACCGGGTCGTTGGCCGGCGAGGCGATGTCCAGCGCCTGCCGGCCCAGTTCGCGCAGGTCGAGCCCCGCGCAGAAGGCCTTGCCGGCGCCGGTGAGCACCAGCACGCGCACGCTCTCGTCCCGTGCCAGTTCTTCGAGCGTTCGCACCAGCGCCAGGCGCAGCGGGGTCGACAGCGCGTTCATCGCCTCGGGCCGGTTCAGCACGAGGCAGGCGCAGCCGGGTTGCGGCCGCGTGAGTTGCAGCAGCGCGCTCATGTGCCGTCGCCGATCGGCTCGCCCACCTGCACCCACTTGGCGCCGTCGAACTTCTGCAGCTGCATGCGACGGAAGCCGGTGTAGTCGTCGGGCTTGAAGCTCAGCGTCACGCCTGGCACCAGCATCGGCGCGGCGTAGTCGCGCAGGTTGGTCAGGCGCTTGAGCACTTCCTCGCGCGTCGGGTTCGGGCCGGCGGCGCGCAGCACGTGGACCATGGTGCTGTTGGCCACGTAGGCGTAGACGTTGCTCATGTTGCTGAGGTCGCCCTTGGGGTAGTACTTCTTCATCCAGGCCAGCCACTCGAGGTAGTCGGCGTCCTGGTGCCAGCGCGTGTCGGTCGGGTCCTTGATCACGGTGGCGGTCAGGATGCCCACCGACTTCTCGAGCCCGGCGTTGACCAGCGTGGGCGAGACGGCCGCCGAGATGTAGCTCAGGTAGATGGTGGGCTTCCAGCCCAGGTCGTGGATCTTGCGGATCGCCTGGCTGGTCTGCTTCGACAGCGAGCCCATCACCAGCGTGTCGACGCCCGCGGCGCGCAGCGCGACGACCTGGGAATCGACGGTCGGGTCGGTGAGTTCGTAGCTCTGCTCGGCCACCATCAGCCTGGCGGCCTGCGCACCCAGGCCGGCCTTGATGCCGCGCAGGTAGTCCTTGCCGAAGTCGTCGTTCTGGAACAGCACGCCGACCTTGGCGTTGGGCGTGTTGCGCAGGATGTGCGTGGCGTAGGCGCGCGACTCGGCGTAGTACGAGAGCAGGCCGGGCACGGTCCAGGGTGTCTTGTCGGGCGTCTGGAACACATGCGAGCCCGACATCACGAACAGCTGCGGCACCTTCTTGGCGTTGAGGTACTTCTGCACCGAGGCGTTGGCCGCCGTGCCCTGCGAGGCGAACATCAGGAAGACCTGGTCCTGCTCGACCAACTTGCGCGTCTGCTCGACGGTCTTTGAGGGCGTGAAGGCGTCGTCGAGTGCCATCAGCTTGAGCTTGCGGCCGTGGATGCCGCCCTCGTCGTTGACCTTGGCGAAATAGCCTTCGGTCGCGAAGCCCACGCTGCCGTAGGCCGAGGCCGGGCCGCTGAAGGGTTGGGTCGAGCCGATCAGGATCTCGCTCGCGCTGATGCCGGGCTCGGCCGCGTGCAGTGACGAACAGGCGAAGGCCGTCCCCACCAGGGCAGCGATGAAATGGCGTCTGAAGTGCATGGGATCTGTCTCCGTCGCCCCGTCGAATGCGGGGCGTCGGGCAGTGTTCGCGCGGCGCGCCGGGGCGCGCATCGTCCAAAGCGACGAAATCAGCGCGGCTTGCGCGGGCGCGCCGGCGGCTTCGCGGCCGGCGGCCCCATGGCCGCGCGCGTGGCGGCCGAGGCCGGTTCGCGCAGCAGGCCCTCGATGCTGTCGATGAAGTTCTCCTCGCTGGCCGGATGCGCCCAGAGCCGGTACCAGGTGCTGCCTTCGCCGGTCTGCTCGCGTGCCGACACGGCCGTGAACAGGTACAGCATCATCAGCCGCAGCCGCTGGTTGAACAGCTCGGTGGGCATGTCGGGCAGCAGCGCGCGCAGGTGGGCGATGCAGCGCCTGAAGCCCACATCGTGGCCCTCCACGCCTTCGAGGAAGACCGCGTGGTGCCGCACCAGCAGCGAGTTCATGAAGGGGATGTAGCCGGCGTCGTCGTCGGCGTCGGCCGGCGCATCACCGCGCGGCCCCATGGGTTCGGCCAGCAGCTTCACGATGTCGCGCAGCTTGGGCGGCGTCGCCAGGGCCTCCAGCGCGTCGAGGCGCTGCAGCCGCCAGGCGTCGATGCGCTGCGCGCCGTCGGCCACCAGCTCCTGCACCAGCGCCTTCTTGCTGCCGAAGTGGTAGTGCAGCGAACCGCCGTTCTTCTGTCCGGCCGCGACCAGGATGTCGCGGACCGAGACGTTGTCGATGCCCTGGGCTGCGAACAGCTGCAGGGCGATCTGCTTGATGTGGGTGCGTGTGTCGGGGCCGCGCATGGTGTGGATGGATGAGTGTGCCTGTCGCCCAGGTGGCAGCCGGATCGCCTGCCGCGCATTGTCTTCGTTGACCGGGCTGGGCCGCGAGGCTACATTGAATCAATTAGGCCAGTGTTTTAATTCCAACGGAGACACCGACATGACGAACCCGGCAGCGCCCACCCCGGCGCCCCTGCGCTACGCGAGCGCGCTCGACTTCAGCGGCAAGACCGTGCTGGTGGTCGGCGGCTCGAGCGGCATCGGCAATGGCATCGCGCAGGCCTTCCGCGCGCTGGGTGCGCAGGTCCATGCCTGGGGCACGCGCCCGTCGGCCGCCGACTACGCGGACGAGGAGGGCAGCGACCTGGAAGGCCTGCACTACACGCCGCTCGACCTGGCCGACCAGGGCGCGATCGATGCCCACGTGCCGGCCTTCGACCGGCTCGACGTGCTGGTGCTCGCGCAGGGCATCGTGGCCTACAAGCGCGGCGAGTTCGAGATGCCGGGCTTCGACCGCGTGCTGCGCGTGAACCTCGGCAGCCTCATGGGCTGCGCACTCAAGTTCCATCCGATGCTGCGCGCGGCCGGCGGCGCGCTGATCACCGTGAGCTCGACCGCGGGCTTCCGATCGACGCGCGGCAACCCCGCGTACGCGGCCTCCAAGGCCGGCGCGGTGGGGCTCACGCGCACGCTGGGCGAGGCCTGGGCGGGCGAAGGCATCCGCGTCAACGGCATCGCGCCGGGGCTGGTCGACACCAAGCTCACCAAGGTCACGACGGCCGTGCCCGCGCGGCGCGACGCGATGCTCTCGCGCATCCCGGCCGGCCGCTTCGGCCTGCCGCAGGACATGGCCGGCGCGGCGCTGTTCCTCGCTTCACCGCTGGCGGCCTACGTGACCGGCCAGACCCTCATCGTCGACGGCGGCCTCACGCTCGCCTGACACCGCACACCCCACAGGAGACAAGAACATGGCATGGGATTTCGAGACCGACCCCGACTTCCAGCAACAGCTGGACTGGATGAACGAGTTCGTGCGCACGCGCGTCGAGCCGCTGGCCGAGGTGCTGGGCAGCCCTTACGACGTGACCAATCCGCGCAATGTGCGGTTGGTGCGGCCGCTGCAGGCGGAGGTCAAGGCGCGCGGCCTCTGGGCCTGCCACCTCGGGCCCGAGCTGGGCGGCCAGGGCTTCGGCCAGGTCAAGCTGGGGCTGATGAACGAGATCCTGGGCCGCTCGATCTTCGCGCCCACGGTGTTCGGCACCCAGGCGCCCGACACCGGCAACGGCGAGATCCTCGCGCACTTCGGCACGCCCGCACAGAAGAAGCGCTGGCTCGAGCCGCTGCTGGCCAACGAGATCGTCTCCTGCTTCGCCATGACCGAGCCGCAGGGCGGTGCCGACCCGATGGTCTTCACCACGCGGGGCGTGCGCGACGCCGAAGGCTGGGTGCTCAACGGCGAGAAGTGGTTCGCCTCCAACGCACGCTACGCGAGCTTCTTCATCGTGATGGCCGTGACCGACCCCGAGGCTCCGCTGATCTCGCGCCAGTCGATGTTCATCGTGCCGGCCGACACGCCGGGCGTGGAGATCGTGCGCGACGCGGGCATCGCATCGGAAAAGATCCCCACCCACGCCTACCTGCGCTTCACCGATGTGCGGGTGCCGGCCGACCATGTGCTGGGTGGCGTGGGCCAGGCCTTCGTGGTGGCGCAGACCCGGCTGGGCGGCGGCCGCATCCACCATGCGATGCGCACCATCGGCGAGGCGCGCATGCTGTTCGAGATGGCCTGCGAGCGCGTGATCTCGCGCCAGACCAAGGGTGAGCCGCTGGCGAACAAGCAGATGGTGCAGGAGAAGATCGCCGACTGCTGGATCGAGCTCGAGCAGTTCCGCCTGCTGGTGCTGCGCACGGCCTGGCTGATCGACAAGCACAAGGACTACAAGCGCGTGCAGAAGGACATCGCGGCGGTCAAGGCCGCCATGCCCAGGCTGCTGCACGACATCGCCTCGCGCGCGCTGCACCTGCACGGCTCCATCGGCGTCTCCAGCGAGATGCCCTTCGTCAACAGCGTGGTCAATTCCTACTTCCTCGGCCTGGCCGACGGGCCGACCGAGGTGCACAAGGTGACGGTGGCGCGCCAGGTGCTGCGCGAGTTCACGCCCACGGACCAGCTGTTTCCGCACTACCACCTGCCGCGTGCCCACGAACGCGCATTGGCGCTGTACGGCGACGCCCTAGAAGACCTGCAGGGCGTGGTGTGAGCGAGCCCTGGGAAGCGCTGGTGGACCTGCCGCGCCTCGCGCAATGGATGGACGCGCAGGGCCTGGGCGAGGGCGCCATCGAGGCGCCGACGGTGCTGGCCGGCGGCACGCAGAACCTGCTGCTGCGTTTCGGCCGCAGCGGCCGCGACTACGTGCTGCGCCGGCCGCCGCTGCATCCGCGGATCGACGGCAACGCGACCATGCGGCGCGAGATCCGCGTGCTGGGCGCGCTGGCCGGCAGCGAGGTGCCGCATCCGCGGCTGGTCGCGGGCTGCACCGACACCGGGGTGCTGGGCGCGGCCTTCTACCTGATGGAACCGGTCGCGGGCTTCAACGCCTGCGCCGGCCTGCCCGCGCTGCATGCGGGCGATCCCGCGCTGCGCCATGCGATGGGCCTGGCGATCGCCGACGGCGCGGCCGCGCTGGGCCGCGTCGTGCCCGCGGCCATCGGCCTGTCGGACCTGGGCCGGCTCGACGGCTTCCTCGAGCGCCAGGTGCCGCGCTGGCGGGCGCAGCTCGCGGGCTATGCCGAGTTCGAGGGCTGGCCCGGCGCCGCGTCGCTGGGCGATGTCGATGCCGTGGGCCGCTGGCTCGAGGCGCACCGGCCCGCGTCCTTCGTGGCCGGCCTGATGCACGGCGACTACCACCTCGCGAACGTGATGTACCGCCACGACGGCCCGCAGCTGGCCGCCATCGTCGACTGGGAGCTGGCGGTGCAGGGCGATCCGCTGCTGGACCTGGGCTGGCTGCTCGCCACCTGGCCCGGCGCCGATGGCGAAGCCGTCGGGCCTGACGTACCCCGGCCCTGGGAGGGTTTCCCAAAGGCCGACGAACTGATCGAACGCTACGCGCAAGGCTCGCAACGGGACCTGTCGCAACTGCACTGGTATGCGGTGCTGGCCTGCTACAAGCTCGCGATCCTGCTCGAGGGCAGCCATGCGCGCGCCTGCGCGGGCAAGGCCGACCGCGCCACCGGCGACCGGCTGCATGCGATGGCCCGCAAGCTCTTCGAGCGCGCGGCTGGATGGATCGACGCGCGCGCGCCGCGCTGAAGGAACAGAAGATGACAGACACACACGACGACCCGCGCAGCGTGCGCGATCGCGCCGTGCTCGTGACCGGCGCGGCCGGCGGCATGGGCGAGGCGGCGGCGCGGCTGTTCGCGCAGCAGGGCGCGCGCGTGGCGCTGGCCGACATCCGCGGCGAGGCGGTGGAGGCCGTGGCCGCATCGATCCGCGACCGGTGCGGCCAGGCCCGGGCCTTCGCCCTCGACGTGGCCGACGGCGCCGCGGTCGCGCGCGTGGTCGAGGCCGCCGCGCAGCACTGGGGCGCGCTCGACATCCTGGTGAGCAACGCCGGCATCTCGGTGCAGTGCGCGCTCGACGACCCCGGCTACGACCTGCGCTGGCTGCGCGGGCTGGAGGTGCTGCTGACCTCGCAGCAGCGCATCGTGCGCGCCGCGCTGCCCTGGCTGCGTCGCTCCGACGCGCCGCGCATCGTGACCGTGGCCTCGACCGAGGCACTGGGCGCGAGCGCGGGCCACAGCGCCTACGCGGCCGCCAAGTCCGGCGTGGCCGGCTTCACGCGCGCGCTGGCGGTCGAGTTGGGCCGCGAGGGCATCACGGTCAACTGCATCTGCCCCGGCCCGATCGAGACCGGCATGACGGCCGACATCGCCGACGCGCACAAGCGCACCTTCGCCCGCCGGCGCACCGCGCTGGGCCGCTACGGCCTGCCCGAGGAGGTGGCGCACATGATGCCGAGCCTGTGCCTGCCCGCGGCTTCGTACCTCACGGGGGCGGTGATCCCGGTCGATGGCGGCCTGATGGCGCGCAACGCATGACGAAAGTGTGATTCCGGTCGCGTTGGTGACCGGATTTGCGGGGCGCATGCCGACAATCGGATGCACTCTGGTGGCCCTTCGGGCCGCCCCCTCTGATCGAACACACGACAACGAAAACGAAGACCGAATGGATTTCAGCCTGTCTCCCGCGCAGTTGGATCTGCAGCAGCGCACCCGCCGCTTCATCGCCGATGAAGTGATCCCCCTCGAGTCGGACCCGCGCCAGGGTTCGCACGGCCCCAGCGAAGAGTTGCGCAACGAGCTCGTCGCGCGCGCCCGCCGCCACGGCCTGCTCACGCCGCACGCCTCGAAGGCGCACGGCGGGCTCGGCCTGTCGCACGTCGACAAGGCGATCGTGTTCGAGGAAGCCGGCTATTCGCCGCTGGGCCCGGTCGCGCTCAACATCCACGCGCCCGACGAGGGCAACGTGCACCTGATGGAAGAGGTCGCGACCGCCGCGCAGAAGGCGCGCTGGCTGCAGCCGCTGATCGACGGCCATGTGCGCTCCTGCTTCTGCATGACCGAGCCGCCGCCGGGCGCGGGTTCCGACCCGTCGATGATGCAGACGCTGGCCGTGCGCGACGGCGACCATTACGTCATCACCGGCCGCAAGTGGTTCATCACCGGCGCCACCGGCGCGGGCTTCGCGATCATCATGGCGCGTATGGAAGACGGCTCGTCGACCATGTTCCTGGCCGACATGGACCAGCCCGAGATCGTGATCGAGCGCCAGATCGACGCGCTCGACAGCTGCTTCACCGGCGGCCATGGCGTGGTGCGCTTCGACGGCCTGCGCGTGCCGGCCGAAGACGTGCTGGGCACGATCGGCGATGGATTCCGCTACGCCCAGGTGCGGCTCGCGCCCGCGCGGCTCACGCACTGCATGCGCTGGCTGGGCCAGGCGCGCCGCGCGCACGAGGTGGCCAGCGACTACGCGCGCAAGCGCCAGGCCTTCGGCCAGCCGCTGATCGAGCACGAAGGCGTGGGCTTCATGCTGGCCGACAACGAGATGGACCTGCACAGTGCGCGCCTGGCCATCTGGCATTGCGCCTGGGTGCTCGACCAGGGCCAGAAGGGCCGCCACGAATCCAGCCTGACCAAGGTGCTGTGCTCCGAGGCCGAATGGCGCGTGGTCGACCGCTCGGTGCAGATCCTGGGCGCCAGTGGCGTGTCCGACGAGACCATCGTGGCGCGCATCTTCAAGGACATCCGGGCCTTCCGGATCTACGACGGCCCGTCGGAAGTGCATCGCTGGAGCATGGCGAAGCGGATCTCGCGCCTCTAGCGTCTCCTGACCAAACGCCGGCGCCAAGCCGGCGTTTTCGCCTCAGGCGACGCTGCGGTAGCGCGCGCGCAGCGCCTTCTTGTCCAGCTTGCCCAGCCCCGTCACGGGCAGGGAGTCGACGAAGTCCACGCTCTTGGGTGCATAGACCGCGCCCTTGTGGTGCTTCACCAGCGCGATCAGCTCGGCCGCCTCCACCCGTGCGCCGGGCTTGCACACCACCACGGCCTTCACCGCCTCGCCCCACTTGGCATCGGGCACGCCGATCACGGCCGCGCCGGCCACGGCCGGGTGCCGGCTCAGCACGTCCTCGATCTCGCGCGGGAAGACGTTGAAGCCGCCGCTGATCACCATGTCCTTCGAGCGGTCGACGATGTAGAGATAGCCGTCGGCATCGCGCCGCGCGAGGTCGCCGCTGTAGAGCCAGCCGTGGCGCCAGGCGGCGGCCGTCTCCTCGGGCTTGCCCAGGTAGCCGCGCGTGACCAGCGGGCCGCGCAGGCAGATCTCGCCGACCTCGCCCTCGGCCACCTCCTGGCCCGCGTCGTCGAGCAGCCGCAGCTGCACGGCCGAGGTGGGCGTGCCGCAGGAGGCCAGGCGCTGCGGATGGTTCACCGGATCGTGGTCGCGCTGGCGCAGCACGGTGATGGCCATCGGCGCCTCCGACTGGCCGTAGAGCTGCATGAAGATCGGGCCGAAGCGCTCCATGGCCTCGACCAGCCGGCCGGGCAGCATCGCGGCGGCGCCGTAGACGATCAGCGCCAGGCTGTCGAGCTTGGCCGCGGGCAGGCGCGGGTGGTCCAGCAGCACGTAGACCATGGTCGGCACCAGGAAGGTCGCGGTGATCCGGTGGCGCTCGACCAGGTCGATGAAGCGGTCGGCGTCGAAGCCGGCGGTGGTGACGAAGGTGCCCGAGCGCATCAGCACCGTGGGGATGATCGCGCCGGCCGCATGGGTGATGGGCGAGAGCGCGAGAAAGCGCAGTTCGGCCGGCCAGTCCCACTCGGCCATCTGCGTGATCGCCATCGTGGCCTGCACGAGGTGGCTGTGCACCACGCCCTTCGGCCGGCCGGTGGTGCCGCCGGTGTAGACCACCACGCAGTCGTCCTGCGGGCGGGCCTGTGGCGCGAGCGGACCGGGCGCGTAGGCGGCGAGCGCGGCCAGGATGTCCTCGCAGCCTTCCAGCGGGCCCAGGCCGAAGCACTGCGCGATGGCCGGCGTGCGTGCGCACAGCCGGCGCGCGCGCTCGCCGAAGGGCAGGGGGTCGACGAACAGGGCCTTCACGCCCGCGTCGGCCAGGATGTAGGCGTGGTCTTCCTCCGAGGACACCGGGCTGATCCAGGTCATGCGCAGGCCCATCAGGTGGCTGGCCGCCATGACGATGAAGGCCTCGGGCCGGTTGGCCGACAGGGCGGCGATCGAGTCGCCCTGGCGCAGGCCGCGCGCATGGAGTGCCTGCACCAGCTGGCTCAGCATGCGGCCGAAGTCGCGATAGCTGATCCGCTGGTCTTCGTGGATGAAAGCGATGGCGTCGCCGCCGCGCTGGATGGCGGTGACGAGCAGGTGGCCCATGCTGGGGCCGTCGTTCAGCGCGGGGCTGGGATGCATCGGGTGTCTCCGGGTCGGTCTTGCAGGGGGGGCGCGGGCCTGCGCCGCGTGCCGCCATCGTGCGCCCGGAGAGCGCTTTCCAAAATCGTCCGTTCCGACGACGCTGGGTGCGGCCCTGGCGCCAACAATGCCCTCGCTGCCTACTTTCGAAACTGGAGAAAACCTATGCCCGAAGCCTATATCGTCGCCGCCGCCCGCACCGCCGGTGGCCGCCGCAACGGCCGCCTTGCCGGCTGGCATCCCGCCGACCTGGCCGCTCAGGTGCTCGATGCGCTGATCGCGCGCGCCGACGCCGATCCGGCGCTGATCGAGGACGTGATCATGGGTTGCGTCGGCCAGGCCGGCGAGCAGTCCAACAACATCGCGCGCAACGCGGTCATGGCCTCGCGCCTGCCCGAGTCGGTGCCGGCCACCTCGGTCGACCGCCAGTGCGGCTCCTCGCAGCAGGCGCTGCACTTCGCGGCCCAGGCCGTGATGTCGGGCGCGATGGACATCGTGATCGCGGCCGGCGTGGAAAGCATGACCCGCGTGCCCATGGGCACGCCCAGCATCCTGCCCTACAAGAACGGCCTCGGCAGCTATGTGAGCCCCGGCATGGCGGCGCGCTACCCCGGCGTGGAGTTCAGCCAGTTCACCGGCGCCGAGCAGATCGCCGTCAAGTACGGCCTGTCGAAGGAGCAGCTCGATGCCTACGCGCTGCACAGCCACCGGAACGCCATCGCCGCCACCCGCGGCGGGCATTTCACCGACGAGATCGTGCCGGTCGCGGTGCGCCTGGCCGATGGCAGCGAAACCGGCGAGATGCACACCACCGACGAAGGCATCCGCTACGAAGCGACGCTGGAAAGTATCGCGGGCGTCAAGCTGATCGCCGAGGGCGGGCGCTGCACCGCGGCCACCGCGAGCCAGATCTGCGACGGCGCGGCCGGCCTGCTGGTGGTCAACGAGCGCGGCCTGAAGACGCTGGGCGTCAAGCCGCTGGCGCGCGTGCACCACATGACCGTGATCGGCCACGACCCGGTGATCATGCTCGAGGCCCCGATCCCCGCCACCCAGCGCGCGCTGCAGAAGGCCGGGATGAGGATCGACGACATCGACCTCTACGAGGTCAACGAGGCCTTCGCCCCGGTGCCGCTGGCCTGGCTGCAGACGCTGGGCGCCGACCCGGCCCGCCTCAACGTGCACGGCGGTGCGATCGCGTTGGGCCACCCGCTGGGCGGCTCGGGCGCCAAGCTCATGACCACGCTGGTCCATGCGCTGGGCCAGCGCGGCAAGCGCTATGGGCTGCAGACGATGTGCGAGGGCGGCGGGCTGGCGAACGTCACGATTCTCGAGCGGCTCTAGTCCGCGGCGCCCGCCAGGCGGGCGGCTTCTGGCGACCGCGTGGGCGGCGCCTTTCATCCCATAAAAAAGAGATCGAAGCATGACCCATGACAACGATCGCGGAGACAAGGCCCTGCTGCACATCGACGGCGTCTCGGTGCGCTTCGGCGGCATCGTGGCGCTCGACGGCGTGACCTTCGACGTGCAGCGCGGGCAGATCTGCGGACTGATCGGCCCCAACGGCGCCGGCAAGAGCACGCTGTTCAACTGCCTGTCGCGTCTCTACGAATGCAACACCGGCCGGATCACCTTCGACGGCCATCCGCTGTCGACCATGCCGCGCCACCGCATGGCGGGCATCGGCATCGGCCGCACCTTCCAGAACCTGGCGCTGTTCCGCACGATGACCGTGCGCGAGAACGCGCTGGTGGGCTGCCACAGCCAGCACCACGCGGGTTTCCTGCGCAACGCCTTCCGGCTGCCGGGCGCGGCCCGCATCGAGGCCGAGGCGCGTGCACGCGCCCAGGCGCTGATCGATTTCCTCGACCTGGGCAGCGTGGCCGAGCGCACCGTGGCCGACCTGCCTTTCGGCACGCAGAAGCGCGTCGAACTGGCCCGCGCGCTCGCGGCCCAGCCGAAGCTGCTGCTGCTGGACGAGCCCGCGGCCGGCCTCAACCACGAGGAGCTCGAGAGCCTGGGCGCGCTGATCCGCGACATCCGCGACCGCCTGCAGGTCACGGTGCTGCTGGTCGAGCACCACATGGGGCTGGTGATGGGCGTCTCCGACAAGGTGGTGGCGCTCAACTTCGGCAAGAAGATCGCCGAGGGCACGCCGGCCGAAGTGCGTGCGCATCCGGAAGTGATCCGCGCCTACCTGGGCGCGGACGAGGAGGTCGCAGCATGAGTTCCATCCTCGAAGTGCGCGGCCTGCGCGCGGCCTACGGCGCCACGCGCGTGCTGCAGGGCATCGACCTCGACATCGCCGACGGCGAGATCGTCGCGCTGCTGGGTGCCAACGGCGCGGGCAAGACCACCACGCTGCGCGCGCTGTGCCAGGCTATGGTCTCGACCGAAGGCAGCATCACCCTGGTGGGCCAGCGCATCGACGGCCGCTCGACCGAGCAGATCGCGAAGCTGGGCGTGGGCCATGTGCCCGACGGCCGCGGCACCTTCCTGGGCCTCACGGCCGAGGAGAACCTGCGGCTGGGCGCCTATGCACGGCCCAGGCGGGCCGGCGCCGAGGCCGACATGGAACGCATCTACGGCTACTTCCCGCGCCTGAAGGAGCGCCGCGCCCAGCAGGCCGGCACCCTGTCGGGCGGCGAGCAGCAGATGCTGGCCATCGGCCGCGCGCTCATGGGCAAGCCCAAGCTGCTGCTGCTCGACGAGCCCTCGTTCGGCCTCGCGCCGCTGATCGTCAAGGACATCTTCGCGATCATGCGGCGCATCAACCAGGAGGAGCGCGTGTCGATCCTGCTGGTGGAGCAAAACGCCAAGCTCGCGCTCGACCTGGCCGACCGCGCCTACCTGCTGGAGACCGGGCGCATCGTGCTGTCCGGCCCCTCGAACGACATCCGCCGCGACGACGCAGTCCGTCGCGCCTATCTGGGTGAATAACGCATGAACGCTTTCCTGCACCAACTGCTCGCCGGGCTCGCGTCCGGCGGCATCTACGCCAGCGTCGCGCTGGCCCTGGTGATGATCTACCAGGCCACGCACCACATCAACTTCGCCCAGGGCGAGATGGCGATGTTCTCGACCTTCATCGCCTGGATGCTGATCCAGGCCGGGCTGCCGTACTGGCTGGCCTTCATCGCGACCGTGGTGCTGTCCTTCGTGCTGGCGGCGGTGGTGGAGTTCACCGTGATCCGGCCGATGCACGACAAGCCCGCGCTATCGGTGGTGGTGGTGTTCATCGGCCTGCTGGTGATCTTCCACAGCCTCGCGGGCTGGCTGTTCGGCTACACGATCAAGCAGTTCCCGAGCCCGTTCCCGTCCGATGCCTGGTACGGCAGCGCCATGATGTCGGCGCACGAGGTGGGCGCGATCGTGGTCACGCTGGTGGTAGTGGTCGCGCTGTTCTCCTTCTTCCGCTTCACGCCGCTGGGCCTGGCGATGCGCGCCGCGGCGCAGAACGCGGCCTCGTCGCGGCTGGTGGGCATCAACGTCGGGCGCATGCTGATGCTGGGCTGGGGCCTGGCCGGCGCGATCGGCGCGGTCGCCGGGATGATGGTCGCGCCGGTGGTCTTCCTCGACCCCCACATGATGACCGGCGTGCTGCTCTACGCCTTCGCCGGCGCGCTGATCGGCGGCATCGACAGCCCCATCGGCGCGGTGCTCGGCGGCTTCCTCGTGGGCGTGCTGGAGAACCTGATCGGCACCTACGTCGTGGGCACCGAACTCAAGCTGTCCGTCGCGCTGGTACTCATCGTCGGCGTGCTCATCGTGCGCCCGGCGGGCCTGCTCGGCCGCACCGTCGTCACCCGCGTCTGACCCAGGATTCCTCGACATGAACTCTCTCGACGCCACATCCCGCGCGCCCATCGTTGCCGCTGCGCCATCGACGCCCAAGCCCGCACGCCGAGGCGGCTTCGCCCCCGGCTGGATCGGCACGCTCGCCGTGCTGGCCCTGCTCGCCATCGGCCTGACCTTCGTCGCCAAGGGCTTCCAGCTGTTCCAGGCCACCATGGTGCTGTCGTACGCGATCGCGCTGCTGGGCCTGAACATCCTGACCGGCTACAACGGCCAGATCTCGCTGGGCCATGGCGCCTTCTATGCCATCGGCGCGTACACCACGGCCATCCTCATGGAGCATGCCGGCACGCCGTACTGGGCCACGGTGCCGGCCGCGGCCGTGGTCTGCCTGGTGGTGGGCTATGCCTTCGGTCGGCCCGCGCTCAAGCTCGAGGGGCTGTACCTCGCGCTCGCCACCTTCGCGCTGGGCGTGGCCATGCCGCAGCTGCTGAAATACAAGCACCTCGAAGCCTGGACCGGCGGCGTGCAGGGCATCGTGCTGATGAAGCCCGACGCGCCCTTCGGCCTGCCGCTCACGCCCGACCAGTGGCTCTACCTGTTCGCGCTCTTCGTCACGGTGGTGATGTTCGTGATCGCGCACAACCTGCTGCAGAGCGGCACCGGCCGCGCGATGCGCGCCATCCGCGACCACGCGATGGCGGCCGAGGCCATGGGCGTGGACAACAGCCACTACAAGTCGATGACCTTCGGCGTGTCGGCCGCCTACACCGGCGTGGGCGGGGCGCTGTCGGCCATCGCGGTGCAGTTCGTGGCGCCCGATTCGTTCACGCTCTTCCTGTCGATCTCGCTGCTGGTGGGCATCGTGATCGGCGGCGTGGGCACGCTGTGGGGCGCGATCTTCGGCGCCATCTTCATCATGTTCGTGCCCTCGCTGGCGGAGAAGGTGTCGAAGGCCGCACCCTGGGCCATCTACGGCGTGGTGCTGATCGCGATCATGTTCGCGATGCCCGGCGGCGTGGTGGGCCTGCTGCGCAAGATCCAGGCGCGCTTCAAAGCCCATGGATGAACCCGAGGCGATCGCCGCCGCACTGCAGGCGATCGCCGCGCGCATCGCCCCCGGCGGGCGCACGGTCGACGGCCTGCGCCGGCTCTCGGGCGGTGCCAGCCAGCAGACCTGGGCCTTCGAGCTGGGCACCGCAGGGGAGGGCGCTCTGCCGCTGATCCTGCGGCGTGCCCCGGGTGTGCAGAGCGCGCGCGACCACGGCTCGGCCGGCCTCGCGACCGAAGCCGCGCTGATCGATGCCGCCCGCGCGCTGGGCGTGCCGGCCCCCGCCGTGTGCCATGTGCTGCAGCCCGCCGACGGCCTGGGCGAAGGCTTCGTGATGGCGCGCATCGAGGGCGAGACGCTGGGCCGCCGGATCGTGCGCGACGAACGCTTCGAACCGGCCCGCCGCGTGCTCGCGCGGCAATGCGGCCAGGCGCTCGCGAAGATCCACCGCGTGCCGCTCGCGGGTCTGCCGCCGCTGCGCCGTTCGGGCGCGCGCGCCGAGCTCGACTTCCAGCTCGCGCTGCATCGCGGCCATGGCACGGCAAGGCCGGTGTTCGAGGCGGCCTTCCAGTGGCTGCGCCGGCATGCGCCGGCCACCGAGGCCGCGCCGGTGCTGGTGCACGGCGACTTCCGCAACGGCAACCTGATCGTCGGCGAGCAGGGGTTGCGCGCCGTGCTCGACTGGGAGCTCGCCCACATCGGCGACCCGATGGAAGACCTGGGCTGGCTCTGCGTCAACGCCTGGCGCTTCGGCCGCGACGAACTGCCCGTGGGCGGCTTCGGCACGCTGGCCGAACTGTTCGAGGGCTACACCGCCGAGGGCGGCACGGTGGACACCGGGCGCCTGCGCTACTGGCAGGTGCTGGGCACGCTCAAGTGGGGCATCGTCTGCGAGGCCATGGCGCATGCCTGGCTCGGCGGCAGCGAACGCGAGCTCGAGAAGGCCGTGATCGGCCGCCGCGCTTCCGAGGCCGAGATCGACCTGTTGGCGCTGATCGCGCCCCAAGGAGGCGCCTGATGCAGGACCACCCCAGCCCCACCGAACTGCTCGAAGCCGTGGCCGCCTTCCTGCGCGAGCAGGTGGTGCCGGCCGCGGACGGCACGCTGACCTTCCATGCGCGCGTGGCCGCCAATGCGCTGGACATTGCGCGGCGCGAGCTGCTGGCCGAGGCCGACACACAGCAGGCGGCCGGGGAACGCGCTTCGCTGCAGGCCCTGCTCGACAGCAGCGAGACCGACCTCGACGCGCTGCAACGCACGCTGTGCCGGCGCATCGCCGACGGCGCCCTCGACCTGGCCACGCCCGGCCTGGCCGACCACCTGTGGCACATCACGCGCGCCAAGCTGGCCGTGGACCAGCCCGGCTACGGCAGCTACCGGCGCAGCCTCGACCCTTCGATCTCCCGCACACCGACGCCATGAACTTCGATCTCCCGCCCGAACTGGTCGCCTACCTGGGCGAACTCGACGCCTTCATCGAACGCGAGATCGTGCCGCTGCAGGCGCAGGACGACAACGAGCGCTTCTTCGACCACCGGCGCGAATGGGCACGCACCGATTTCGACAACGGCGGCCTGCCGCGCCCCGAGTGGGAGGCGCTGCTGGGCGAGGCGCGCCGGCGCGCCGACAAAGCCGGCCACCTGCGCTTCGCGCTGCCGAGCGAATTCGGCGGCCGCGACGGCGGCAACCTCTGGATGGCCGTGATCCGCGAGCACTTCGCGGCGCGCGGGCTGGGCCTGCACAACGATCTGCAGAACGAGCATTCGATCGTCGCCAACAACCCCTTCGTGCTCGCGATCCGCGATTTCGGCACGCCTGCGCAGCGCCAGGAATTCATCGCCGGCATGCTCGACGAGAGCGTGCACCTGGCCTTCGGCCTGACCGAGCCTCAGCACGGCTCGGACGCCACCCACATGGAGACCCGCGCCGTGCCCGAGGCGCGCGGCGGCCGCGCCGGCTGGCGCATCGACGGCGAGAAGATGTGGACCACCGGCATGCACGTGGCGACGCACTGCGTGGTGTTCGCGCGCACCAGCGGCGAGGACGGCGCCGCGCGCGGCATCAGCGCGCTGCTGGTGCCGGCGCAGGCCGAGGGCGTGAAGATCGAGGAGTACCTCTGGACCTTCAACATGCCCACCGACCATCCGCGCGTGAGCTTCACGAACGTGTGGGTGCCCGAGGACGCGGTGCTGGGCCCGCTCGACGGCGGCCTTGCAGTGGCGCAGCACTTCGTGCACGAGAACCGCATCCGCCAGGCCGCCTCGAGCCTGGGCGCTGCCGACTACTGCGTGCGCGAGAGCGTGAAGTACGCCCGCGAGCGCAAGCCCTTCGGCGAGGAACTGGCGCGCAACCAGGGCATCCAGTTCCCGCTGGTCGAACTGGCCACGCAGGTCGAGATGCTGCGTCTGCTGATCCGCAAGACCGCCTGGGAGATGGACCGCATGCCCAAGCCCGAGGTCGAGAAGCAGCTCTCGGACAAGGTCTCGATGTGCAACTTCTGGGCCAACCGGCTGTGCTGTGAGGCCGCCGACCGCGCGATGCAGGTGCACGGCGGCATCGGCTATTCGCGCCACAAACCCTTCGAGCACATCTATCGGCACCACCGGCGCTACCGGATCACCGAGGGTTCGGAGGAGATCCAGATGCGCAAGGTCGCGGGCTACCTGTTCGGCTACATGGGGCCGAAGAAAAACCAAGGAGACAAGGCATGAACTCACGCATTCCACCGACGCGCCGGCGCACGCTCGCGGCCCTGGCTGCATTCACCCTGGCGGTGGCGCTGCCGGCCGCGGCGCAGAAGAAGTACGACCCCGGCGTGACCGACACCGAGATCAAGCTGGGCATGCCCATGCCGCTGTCGGGCCCGGTCTCGGGCTACTCGGTGGTGGGCAAGGTCGCGCAGGCCTATTTCAAGAAGCTCAGCGAGGCCGGCGGCATCGGCGGGCGCAAGGTCAGCCTGCTGATCTACGACGACCAGTACTCGCCGCCCAAGACGGTCGAGGTGGTGCGCCGCATGGTCGAGGAAGACCAGGTGCTGGCCATCTTCGGCAACCTGGGCACCGCGCCCAACACCGCGATCCAGCGCTACATGAACACCAAGAAGGTGCCGCAGCTGTTCATCCAGAGCGGTGCGGCCCAGTTCGACGATGCGGCGAAGTCGCCCTGGACCGTGCCCTTCCTCGGCAGCTACCAGGGCGAGGGCAGGGCCTTCGCGCGCCACATCCTGGCCAACCGGCCCGACGCCAAGGTGGCGGTGCTGATGCAGAACGACGACCTGGGCCGCGAAGTGCTCAAGGGCCTGCAGCAGGGCCTGGCCGGGCAGGCCAAGGCGAAGGTCGTGGCGCAGGCCACCTTCGAGGTCACCGACCCGACGGTCGATTCGCAAGTGGTGCAGCTCAAGAATTCGGGTGCCGATGTGCTGGTGATGGCGGCCACGGCGCGCACCGCCGCGCAGGCGATCCGCAAGACCGCCGACCTGGGCTGGCAGCCCGACCGCTACCTCAACTTCGCGGCGGCCTCGGTCAAGATGGCCTTCGAGCCCGCGGGCGCGGAGAAGTCGAAGGGCGTGATCTCGCTGGCCGTCTACAAGGAACCGATGAGCCAGCGCTGGGGCCGCGACCCCGAGGTGCTGGCCTACCTGGACCTGCTCAAGACCCATGCGCCCGAGGTCGATGCCAGCAACGGCAGCGGCGTCTCGGGCTACTTGGTGGCCGCGCTGATGGCGCATGTGCTGCAGGCCGCGGGCGACGACCTCTCGCGCGACAACGTGCGCCGCGTGGCCAGCAACCTCAAGGACGTGCGCCTGCCGATGCTGCTGCCCGGCGTGCTGATGGCCAACTCGGCCAGCGACCTGCACGCCTACGCCTCGATGCAGCCGGTGCGCTTCAACGGCGTCGAGCTCGATCCGCTCGGGCCGGTGCTGCAGATGAAGTGAGGGCGTCCGGCGCCCCCTGTCCCGCATCGGTCTCTTGTCCAGTCAGTTCCACAGCAGAATCTGCAGGGATCGAATCATTCGGGCCGAGGCGCCGGTCGGCGACGTGATCAAGGTCCGATGAAGGCCGCCGGGCCGTCCCCGTGTTCCCAACCATCAGAGAGGCAGACATGAACGAAAACACAAGCGAGTCGTCCCTTTTGTACGAGCGCGACGGCGACGTCGCGATCCTGAGCCTGCATGTGCCGACGCGGCTCAACCCGCTGACGCTCGACATCCAGCGCGGCCTGCGCGACCGCCTGGCGCGGCTGTGCGACGAGGGCACGACGCGCGCACTGGTGATCACCGGCGCGGGCAAAGCCTTCTGCGTGGGCGCCGACCTGTCGAGCATGGGGCCGAACGAGGGTGGCGGCAGCCTGGGCCAGCGCACGGCCGACACCATGGCCGAGCTGTCGAACCGGCTGATCGCCGACATCCGCGCCTTGCCTTTCCCGGTGGTGAGCGCGGTCAACGGCCCGGCCGCGGGTGCGGGCGTGGGCCTGGCGCTGGCGGCCGACGTGGTGCTGGCGGCGCGCTCGGCCTATTTCTACCTGCCCTTCATGCCCCGGCTGGGCATCGTGCCCGACCTGGGCACCACCTGGTTCCTCGAGCGCTCGATCGGCCGTGCGCGCGCGGTCGCGCTGACCTTGCTGGGCGACCGGCTGAGCGCCGAGCAGGCCGCGCAGTGGGGCCTGATCTGGTCCTGCGTCGACGACGCGGCGCTGCGCCAGGAGGCGCTGGCCACCGCGCAGCGGCTGGCGCGCCTGCCCGCGCATGCGGCGCGCGAGATCCGCAACGCCTACGAATCGGCGGGCAGCGTGCCGCTGGAGGCGCAGATGCACTACGAGGCCGAGCGCCAGCGCGAACTCATCGACCGACCCGAGTTCGCCGAGGGCGTGAAGGCCTTCGGCGAGAAGCGCGATCCGGTCTTCGGGCGCCACTGAGCCATGGCGAGCGAGAACCACACCGCGGCCACCGTGCCCGAATTCGACGCCGAACGCCTGGCCAGCCACCTGCGCGCCCAGATCCCGGGCCTGAGCGGCCCGATGCGCCTGGCACGCATCGGCGGCGGCCAGTCGAACCCGACCTTCTTCGTCGACTTCGACAACCGCGCGCTGGTGCTGCGCAAGCAACCGCCGGGCGAGCTGCTGCCTTCGGCCCATGCGGTCGACCGCGAGTACCGCGTGCTGCGCGCGCTGGCCGGCACCGACGTGCCCGTGCCCCACGCGGTGCTGTACTGCGACGACCGCAGCGTGGTCGGCACGCCGTTCTACGTGATGGACAAGCTTGAAGGCCGCGTGTTCCCGCACTACACGCTGCCCGAGATTCCTGCGGCCGAGCGCCGTGCCTACTACTTCGCCATGGCCGAGACGCTGGCGCGCCTGCATGCGGTCGACTGGGCCGCCGCGGGCCTGGGCGACTACGGCCGGCCCGGCAACTTCTTCCAGCGCCAGGTCACGCGCTGGACGCGGCAATGGGAAGCCTCGCGCACCCGCGAAGACGCGAACATCGACCGGCTCATCGCCTGGCTGCCGGCGAACATCCCGGCGGGCGACCACACGACCATCGCGCACGGCGACTTCCGCTTCGGCAACCTGATGTTCCACCCCACCGAGGCGCGCGTGATCGCGGTGCTCGACTGGGAACTGTCGACGCTCGGCCATCCGCTGGCCGATGTGGCCTACAGCTGCATGGCCTGGCACACGGGGGCCGACGAGTTCGAGGGCATGCTGGGCGTCGACCTGGCGGCCGAGGGCATCCCGACGCAGGCCGATTACGCCGCGCACTACCGCCAGACCGGCGGCCATGCGGAGCCGGTGACGAACTTCCACCTGGCCTTCTCGCTGTTCCGCTTCGCGGTCATTCTCGAAGGCATCGCGGCGCGCGCACGCAGCGGCAGCGCGGCCGCCAGCGACGCCGTGCAGGTGGGCGCGCAGGCCGCGGGCTTCGCGCGAAGGGCCGCGGCGCTGATCGACTGAAGGGGCGTGCAGGGAGAGGTGGGAAAATCCCGCTTCTCCATGACCGACGCTCTGCTCCTCGATTCCCCCTCGCCGCTGCTCGACCGCCTGCAGACCCTGGCCGACTGCCCGCGCGCCGAGGGCTATGCCTGCATCACGGCGCGGCGCGAGCATGGCGCGAGCTCGGTGACCATCGAGGGGCCGACGCTGGCCATCGTGCTGTCGGGTCAGAAGTGGCTGCGCGGCGCGGGCATCGACCTCACGATCGACCCCGGCCAGCTGTTCCTGGTCACGCGCAGCTGCCGCATCGACGTGATGAACCGGCCCGATGCGCACAACGGCCTCTACCTCACGCTGACCATCCCGCTGTGCGCCGAGGTGATCGATGCGGCGCGCCTGCTGTGGGCGGTGCCGGTGGTGCAGGGCGGCGACAGCATCGTCGCCATGCCTGCGGCCCGGCTCGAGGCCGACCTGATGGCCTGGAGCGGCGCGCTGCAGGCCGCGCGCTACGGCGAGGCGCGGCTGGCGCTCGCGGCCATGCTGGTGCGCCTGTGCGGCTGGGGCCACACCGCGATGCTGGTGCCGCCACCGCCCAGCCTGGCGGCGCAGGTGCAGGCCCTGGTGGCAGCGCAGCCCGAGCGCGACTGGCGCTCGGTGGACTTCGAGGCCGCGCTGGGCATGAGCGGCGCCACCCTGCGCCGGCGCCTGGCGGCCGAGCACACCTCGCTGAGCGACGCGATCACCGAAGCCCGCCTTGCGCACGCGATGACGCTGCTCTACACCACGCGCTGGCCGGTGAAGACCGTGGCCGGGCGCGTGGGCTACCGCTCGAGCGCGAGCTTCGTGCGGCGCTTCGTCGCGCGTTACGGGCTGCAGCCCGGCGACATCGGCAACGCCGAAGGCTGAGCACGGCGCGAGCGTTTCACGCACGAAGTTGAGCGCCTCGCGAGGCGCGCCGCACCGAGGATGAGGCTTCCTTGTCCCTGGACCTTTTTCATGCCTCTTCATGCTTCTTCCCGCCTGCGCCTGCTCATCGCCGCCGCGGCAACGACCTTGGCGCTCGCCGCGCCGGCCCAGCCGAACGCGCAGGTGCCGGGCTACTACCGCCAGGCCATCGGCGACTTGCGTGTGACCGCGCTGTTCGACGGCGTGGTGCCGCTGCCGCGCGCCCAGCTCACCGGCATCGCGCCCGCGCAGGTCGATGCGCTGCTGGCCGACCGCCATGTGCCCGAGGGCGAGAAGGGCCTGCAGACGGCGGTCAACGCCTACCTGGTGGAGCGCGGCGGCCTGCGGGTGCTGGTCGACGCGGGCACCGCGCAATGCTTCGGCGAAGGCCTGGGCCAGGTGCTGGCCAACCTGCGCGCGGCCGGCTTCCGGCCCGAGGACGTCGATGCGGTGCTGATGACCCATGCCCACCCCGACCACCTCTGCGGCGTGCTCGACGCGCAGGGCGCGGTGGCCTACCCGAATGCCACGCTGTGGCTCGCGCGTGAGGAGGCGGCCTATTGGGAAGACCCGGCCTCGGAGGCGTCCACCCCGGAATCACTGCGCTTCCTGTTCGGCATGGCGCGGCGCGCGATCGCACCCTATGCGGCGGCCGGCAGGCTGCGCCGGTTCGGCCCCGGCGATGCGCTGCCCGCCGGCTTCACGGCGCTGGCCTCGCACGGCCACACGCCGGGCCACACCTCCTTCCTGGCCGACGGCGGCAGGGACGGGGCGCAGAAGCTGCTGGTCTGGGGCGACGTGCTGCACTACCACGCGGTGCAGTTCGCGCGGCCAGAAGCTTCCTTCGAGGCCGACACCGACCGCCCGCAGGCCATCGCCTCGCGCCGTGGCCTGCTCGAGCGCGCGACGCGCGAAGGCTGGTGGGTGGCGGGCGCGCACCTGCCGTTCCCGGGACTGGGCCATGTGCGGCGCGAAGGGCCGGCCTTCGCCTGGGTACCGGCCGAGTTCTCGCCGCTGCCGGCGGGGCGTTGAGGGATCGCGTCAGCCGACTTTTCTGTCGCGGCCGGCCCAATGCGGCTCGCGCAGCTTGTACTTGAGGATCTTGCCCGCCGGCGACAGTGGCAGTTCGCTCGCGAAAGCCACGCTGCGCGGGCACTTATAGCCCGCGATCAGTGTGCGGCAGTGCGCGATCAGCGCCTCGGCCGTGAGCGCCTGGCCTTCGCGCAGCACCACCACCGCGTGCACGCGCTCGCCCCAATGCGCGTCGGGCACGCCGACCACGGCGCACATCGACACCTGCGGCAGCTGCGTGATCGCGTTCTCGACCTCGGCCGAGTACACGTTCTCGCCGCCGGTCACGACCATGTCCTTGAGCCGGTCGACGATGTAGAGGAAACCGTCGTCGTCCATGCGGCCGCCGTCGCCGGTGTGCATCCAGCCGTCGCGCAACGCCTCGGCGGTCTGTTCGGCCTTGTTCCAGTAGCCGGCCATCACCATCGGGCCGCGCGCCGCGATCTCGCCCACCGTGCCGTTGGGGACCGGCAGGCCTTCGGCATCGACGATGCGCACTTCGGCGATCGGCACCGGCCGGCCGGCCGAGCGGCGGCGGTGCGCGGGCTGCTCGGGGTGGTGGCACCAGGCGGGCAGCACGGTCACCACGGGCGACAGCTCGGTCATGCCGTAGAGCTGGCAGAAGCCGGCCTGGGGCAGCTTCTCGATGGCCTGCATCAGCAGCGCGTCGTCGATGGGCGCCGCGCCGTAGAGCACCAGCTGCAGGCTCGAGGTGTCGTAATCGGCGAAGCGCGGATGCTCGATCAGCCGCTTGACCATGGTGGGCACCATGAAGGTCTCGCTGGCGCGCTCGTTCTGGATCGCCTCCAGCACCTGGACCTCGTCGAAGGCCGGCATCACGATCTGGGTGCAGAGCCGCAGCATGAGCTGCAGCGTCAGGCCCACGCCGCCCACATGGAACAGCGGCGCCATGTTCAGGCCCACCGCGTCGACCGGACGCGTGGCCGCCATGTTGGCCGAGAGCTGGCCCGTATAGAGGTTGGTGTGCGTCAGCATCACGCCCTTGGGCTGGCCGGTGGTGCCGCCGGTGTACATCACGGCCGCGAGGTCGGCGCCGCCGCGGCGCGCATCGGCCACGGGCACGGCCTGCGCCATCAGCGCCTCGGCATCGTGCAGGCCCTCGGGCGCGGGGCCGTCGTCGAACCAGACCAGCGTCTGCAGCGAGCGTGACAGGCCGTGCTGCTGCGCGCCCAGCGCCGCATGCTTCGCGTCGACCAGCAGCAGCCGCGTGTCGCAGTCGTCGAGCGAGTAGGCGACCTCGCGCGCGCTCCAGCGGATGTTGACCGGGTTGACCACCGCACCGGCCCACCAGGCCGCGTAGAAGAACTCCACATAGCGGTCGGAGTTGAGCGCCATCATGCCGACCCGGTCGCCGGGCTGCACGCCCTGCGCCTGCAGCACCGCGGCCAGCCGCGCCACGCGGTCGACGAAGGCGGCGAAGCTGCTGCGGCGCGTGCCGCAGACCAGGGCCGTGGCCTGGGGTTTTTCCTGCAGGGCCTTGTGCAGGGGCTGGGTGAGTTCCATGAAAAGCGGTCTCCGGGAGGGCGTGAAAGGGCGGGGCGCGTGAGGGTCCCGCCCGGCCTCGATTCTTGTGCGCGGGCCGTGGCTTGGCTGTCGTCCGAATCGACGATTCGGCGCGTAGCGTGCGATGGGCCAGCACGGGTGAGCACGCCAAATTCGTCCCTTTGGACGAGCGTTCGCCACGATGCAGCGGCCGAGAATTCTCCGGGGCCGCAGCACGCGGCCTGCGACACACCGGAGACAAGACAATGCCCAACCCAACCGCCATCCGCGCCGCCGATCTCTGCAAGCGCGGCTTCTGCCGCGGCGCCATGGCCGCCGCCTCGGCCGTGCTCTCGCTGTCCTTCCACGTGCAGGTGCAGGCACAGTCCGCCGCGCCGTTCCCGTCGAAGCCGATCACGCTGCTGCTGCCCTTCACTGCGGGCGGCGCCACCGACGTGCAGATCCGCGCGCTGGCACAGGCCGCCTCGCACACGCTGCGCCAGCCGGTGGTGGTGGTCAACCAGCCGGGCGTGGCGGGCACCATGGCACCGGCCGCGATGGCACGCAGCGCCGCGCCCGACGGCTACACGATCTCGATGATCCCCTCGACGCTGTTCCGCCTGCCGCATGTGCAGAAGGTCAACTACGACCCGGTCGCCGACTTCACCTACATCATCGGCGTGACCAGCTACAGCTTCGGCATCGTGGTGGCCGCCGACGCGCCCTGGAAGACGCTGCCCGAACTCATCGCCGCGGCCAAGGCCACGCCCGACAAGATCTCCTTCGGCGCGATCGGGCAGGGCAGCTCGGGCCACATCGGCATCTCGCGGCTGTCGCGGGCCGCGGGCTTCCTGCTCAACTACATCCCGTTCAAGGGCGCCTCCGAAGTGGTGCAGGCCACGATGGGCGGCCACATCCAGGTCATGACCGAGGCCGGCTGGGGCAGCATGGTGGAAGCCGGCAAGCTGCGCCTGCTGGCCGTGATGGACGAGCAGCGCTCGCCGCGCTGGCCGCAGGTGCCGACGTTGAAGGAACTGGGCTACGACATCGCGGTGCGCTCGCCGGTCGGCCTGGCCGGCCCCAAGGGCATGAGCCCGCAGGTCGTGAAGACGCTGCACGACGCCTTCCTGGCCGCCAGTTCCGACCCGCAATTCCTCAAGGCGCTCGAAGTGCAGGGCCAGCCCGCGGTCCACATGGACAGCGAGCAGTACCGCCGCTTCGCCATCGCCCAGACGGCCAGCGACAAGCGCTTCGTCGAGGAACTCGGCTTCAAGCTCAACGAATGACAACGCAATGAATCAAGCATCCTCCTCACTGCACCGCTTCCTGCACCCGCGCTCGATCGCCTTCGTCGGCGCGACCGAACGCTCGGTCTGGTCGAACGCCGCGCACGCCACGCTGCAGAAGCTCGACTACGACGGCCGCCTGTACCCGGTGAACCGCCGCGGCGGCGAGGTCTACGGCCGCAACGCCGCCACCTCGGCCAAGGCCATCGGCGAGCCGGTGGACATGGCGCTGCTGATGATCCCGGCCGAGGCGTTGGACGAAGCGCTCGACGACCTGCACGCGGCCGGCATCGGCAACGCGGTGCTGCTGAGCTCGGGCTTCGCCGAGGCCGGCGCCGAGGGGCGCGAGCGCCAGCAGCGCCTGAGCGCCATGGCGCGCGAGCGCGGCCTGCGCATCCTCGGGCCCAACTGCCTGGGCTTCATCAACTACGTCGACCGCTCGGCGGTCTGGACCGCGTCCATCCGCGATCCGCTGCCGGCCGGCACGCTAGGCATCGTGTCGCAGAGCGGCGCGCTCGCGGGCCAGCTGTCGTTCATGGCGCAGGTGCACGGCATCGGCCTGAGCCGGCTGGTCTCGACCGGCAACGAGTCGGACATCCACATCGCCGAGGTCATCGACTACCTGGTCGACGACCCGCACACGCAGTCGATCGCGGTTTTCGCCGAGACCGTGCGCGACCCCGCGCGCTTCGCCGCCGCGGCCGAGCGCGCACTGGCCGCGGCCAAGCCGATCGTGGTGCTCAAGATGGGCAGCAGCGAGATCACCGCCCAGGCCGCGCAGGCCCACACCGGTTCGCTGGTGGGCGACGACCGCGTGTTCGACGCGGTCTGCCAGCGCCTGGGCCTGATGCGCGTGCGCGGCATCGAGGACCTGGTCTTCACGGCCGCTTTCGCCAGCCAGACCGGCGTGCTGCCGGCCGGCGGCGTGGCCGCGGTCTCGATGTCGGGCGGCATGTGCGAGATCATGGCCGAGCGCGCCGACGAGGAAGGCCTGGCGTTGCCCGCGCTGGCGCCCGCCACCGTGGCCGCGCTGGGCGAGGTGCTGCCGGGCTACGGCACGGCCCACAACCCGCTGGACGTGACCGGCGCCGCCATGCTCAAGCCCGAGCTCTTCGGCGACGCGCTCGCCGCGCTGGTGCGCGACCCGGGTATCGGCCTGGCCGTGGTGGTGGCCGATGTGCCCAACGCCCCCGTCAACGACACGCCACTGACCGGCGCCGTGCTGAAGGAAGTGGCGCGCGGCCTGGCGCAGAGCCCCGTGCCCGCCATCGTCTGCAGCCACTACGTGATGCAGGTCACCGAGCGCTCGCGCGCGCTGATCGAAGAGAGCGGCGTGCGCCACATCGCCTGCGGCATCCACCACGCGATGAGCGCGGCCGGTGCGGTGCGGCGCTGGTCCGACGCGGTGCACCGCCATCGCCAGGCACAGGCGGCCGCCACGGTGGCAGCGCCTTCGGCCGACCGCCCGGCCTCCGAACGCGAGACCTTGGCCTGGCTGGGCGCGCGCGGCGTGCCGGTGGTGCCCATGCAGCTGTCGCGCGACGTCGACGAGGCCGTGCGTTTCGCGCGCGGGCTCGAGGCGCCGGTGGTGCTGAAGATCGCCTCGGCACAGATCCCGCACAAGACCGAGGTCGGCGGCGTGGCGCTGAACCTGCAGGGCGACGCCGCCGTGGCCGAAGCCTGGACGGCGATGCACGCCCGCGTGCGCGCGGCCCGGCCCGATGCGCAGATCGACGGCATCCTCGTGGCACCGATGCGCCGCGACGGCCTCGAACTCTTCGTCGGCACGCTGCGCGACCCGCAATGGGGCGCGGTGCTGGCCGTCGGGCTGGGCGGCATCTGGGTCGAGGTGCTGCAGGACACCAGCCTGCGCGTGCTGCCCGTGACCCCGGCGGACGTGAAGGACATGCTGGCCGAGCTGCGCGGCAGCCGCCTGCTCGACGGCTGGCGCGGCGCCCCCGCGGCCGACCGCGACGCCATCGCCGAGGCCGTGGCCGCGATCGGCAATGCCGCGCTGGCCTTGGGTCCCGAGCTGGTGTCGCTCGAGGTCAACCCGCTGCGGGTGCAGGGCCGCACGGTCGAGGCGCTCGATGCGCTGGCCGTGTGGGGCCCGGCCGGCTGACGCGCAGCCATCCATCGAAGAACCACAGGAGACAGAACACCATGCTGCAACGACGACGATTCGCCCAATGGGGCGCCAGCGGGCTGCTGGCCCCCGCACTCGGCGCGCTGCCCGCACGCGCGGCCACGACCTACCCGACCCAGCCCATCAAGGTGATCGTGTCCTCTGCCGCCGGCGGGCTGGTCGACGGCATCGCGCGCACGATCGCCGAACGCATCGCCAAGCCGCTGGGCCAGCCGGTGCTGGTCGACCCGAAGCCGGGCGCCAACGGCGCCATCGCCGCGTCCTTCGTGGCCAAGGCCCCGGCCGACGGCTACACGCTGCTGTTCGCGGTCAATTCCTTCGTGCTCGCGCCGCTGCTCATGGTCAAGCCGGGCTACGACGTGTTCAAGGATTTCGCGCCGGTCTCGCTGTCGAACTACGGCCTGCTGGTGTTCACCGTGGGCGCGTCGGTGCCCGCCAACAACATGCGCGAGTTCATCGCCATGGCCAAGGCCCAGCCGGGCAAGCTGAGCTTCGGTTCGGCCGGGCAGGGCTCGTCGGGCCATCTCTACGGCGAGAAGCTGATGCGCGACGATGGCCTGGAGATGACGCACGTGCCCTACAAGGGCGGCGCACCGCTGATGGTCGACATCCTGGGCGGCCAGGTGCAGGGCGGCTTCCTCACCATGGGCGAGGCGCTGCCGCACGCCAAGTCGGGCCGCGCCAAGCTGCTGGGCGTGTTCGGCACCCGACGCATGCCGCTCGCGCC
Source organism: Variovorax sp. UMC13 (assembly GCF_014170375.1). Classification (GTDB taxonomy): domain Bacteria; phylum Pseudomonadota; class Gammaproteobacteria; order Burkholderiales; family Burkholderiaceae_C; genus Variovorax. Next base: position 318,079 of record NZ_LZZW01000018.1, read on the forward strand.
GCAGATCCCGACCTTCACCGAGCAGGGCTTCAAGGGCTACGAACATGGCGGCTTCTGGGGCTTCTTCGCGCCCACGGGCACGCCACAGCCGGCGATCGACAAGGTCGCCGTGGCGGTGCGGCAGGCCGTGGCGCAGCCGGACCTTCAGGAGCGCATGGTCGGGCTGGGGCTGGAGCCTTCGGGCGAGGGACCGGGGGAACTGATGGCGGCGGTGCGGCGGGAGAACCTGCTGTGGTCGCGGCTGATCAAGGATTTGAATCTGCGGGTGGAGTGAGGAGGGCGCCCCGAGCGTTCCCGTGCTGGCTGCGGGTCAACGCGGCCCGGCAGACCGCGCGAAAGACCAGGGCGGGTCGACACGCTCACCCGCTCTCGGCGGCGTCAGGCGCCATCTGCTGGCCCGGCGACTGCCTATTGCGGCAGGTCTGCCGTGTGGCTGGTGTAGAACGTGATGCCGTTGCCATCCGGATCGGACAACCCGAAGTAATCGTGGCCGAAGAGCTGGTCGTCCGCGATTTCATCCACGGACAAGCCCTTTTCGACCAGGCTCGTCCTGAAGCGCGCCAGATCGTCCCTGGACCGTCCCTCGATCATCAGATCGAGGTGCTCGTTGAAGAACGCGCTCCGCTGGCCCAGATGGCCGGACTCGATCGAAAACGGCTGCGCGTCGCGCTTGTCGAGCAGCAGGATGTGGGTCCCGCCGCGCAACTCGATGATTCCCAGGCCGGGATATCTTCCGAAGGGACGCAGCCCCAATTCGGAATAGAACTTGTAGCTTGCATCGATGTCGTTGACCTTCATCGCAAAATGCCCGAAGGCCGCGACGGGTTGATGTCCGTTCATGGCGTGCTCATCCTTTGGAGGTTCCACCGATCGCTGATCGACAAGCGCCCGCTTGTCATTGGGTTCTCAACGACCGCCAACCCGAAGACATCGGCACGACGCAGAAGGCCGCCTTTCTCGTCACCGCACTGGTTCGCGCGCCCGACATGATGGAGCCGGCGAGACTCTGCTACCGCCCATTGCTCGATCCGCTTCTCTGCGCGGAGTGCGCCTCTTCATGAAGTCGCGGAAAGAACGCGTTGAAGGCGATGAGGTCGACATTCGACGCAGCGCTGGACGCTGCAGCCGCAGGTCGAAAAGCAACTTTTCCCCACCCCCTTGCCTCCTGCCACTTACCAGTTTTCGGGGATAGACAGGCTGGCACCCCATCCCTAGGCTCGAACGCATTCACATTTGGTTGCATTCACCTGGGCAATTGCCATGTACAAATTTTTCATGTCCCACGCACGGGCTGCAGTGCATCTCTTGTTTTTGTACCGGCGGCGCATGGGTGCAGCCCTCTTGCCAAGTGTGACGGCAGCGCTTGTGGCCTGCGGCGGCGGGGATGGCGCAGGCTCCCTGCCGCCTCCAGCAACCGTGCAACCTCCGACGAGCGCCAGTTACGCCATCGGCGGCACGGTCGGCGGCCTGAGCGGCACCATCGTTCTGCGCAACAACGACAGGGACGACCTCACGCTCACGGCCGACGGCGCCTTTGTCTTCGCCACCGGCGTGACAGCGGGCAACCCCTATGCCGTGACCGTTGCCCGGCAGCCTGACGGTCAGACCTGCGCCGTCAGCGCAGGCCTCGGCAGTGCAACGGCCAATGTGACGCAAGTGCGCGTGGTGTGCGCGGCCCAGACCTTCCCCATCGGGGGCACCGTCAGCGGCCTGTCCGGCACGCTCATGCTGCGCAACAACGGAATCGACGAACTGAGCGTGTCAGCCAACGGTCGCTTCAACTTCGCTCAGGCGCTGCCTTACGGTGCCGCCTATGAAGTGACGCTGCGGACCCAGCCTCTGGGCCAGGCCTGCACGCTGACCCATGCCAACGGCACGGTCACGGCGCCGGTCACGTCCATCGTCGCACTCTGCGTGGCCGACCCGTTGACGCTCGCGCCGCCGATTCCCGCCCCGCCCACCATGGCCTACGCGCCCAAATCGTTCCTGTTCAGTTGGCCGGCCATCGGCAACGCCAGCTACTACCGCCTGGGCGAAGACCCGGGCGCCACAGGCAGCTTCACCGTGCTGGCCGACAACCTCGGCAGCACCACCTATGCGCTGCAGGAGCTGGCACTGACCCAGCCGCCGGCCGCCTGGCGCTATGCCTTGCAGGCCTGCAATGCCAATGGCTGCAGTCCGTGGTCGCTGCCGGTCACGGCGGACGCAAAGCAGGCCATCGGCTATTTCAAGCCGGAGGCCGTCACCGACATCCGCGACTTCGGTCAAGGTGTGGCCCTGTCCCCGGACGGCAGCGTCATGGCCGTTGGCGCTTCGGCCACCCTGGAATTGTTCACGCGCAGCGCGGGCCAGTGGCAGTGGGCGCAAACGCTGAGCTTCCAGGTCGGAAGCTATCCCAGGCCCGTCATCTCTGACGACGGCACCTTGCTGGTGGGCATGTTCGGCCACGATGGCGCGTTTGCCGACCAGGGCCTGGTGCAGGTGTTCTCACGAACTCCATCGGGCTGGACGCAGTCCGACGCGTGGAACCCGCCAGCGCCTCGCTATCTCGGCAACTTCGGCGCGTTCCTCGGTATCTCGCGGGACAGCACGGTGGCCGTGGTCGGAGAGTACGCGAGCCCCAGCGGCGGAAGCTTTCACGTGTACCGCAAGACAGGCGGCATCTGGGCCAGGGAGGCCACAATCGAACCTGAGCATCCGCAGCGGGGCGGGCTGTTCGGCGTGCAGGCCAAGATCTCGGCCGATGCCAGCACGATCGTGGTGGGCGCACAGTACGAACGCAGCGGCTCGCTCACCGATGAAACCGACACCAGCATGGCCAATGCCGGCGCGGCATTCGTCTATGGCTACGATGCGGGCGCGGACGCATGGACCAAGCGTGCCTACCTCAAGGCACCGCTGCCCGGCGTCGACGATCTGTTCGGGGCCTCCACCGCCATCTCGGGCGATGGCGACACGGTGGTCATCGGTGCGCGCAACAAATCGGTCGGCGGCGTGCTTCGCGCGGGTGTCGCGTATGTGTTCCGGCGCCATGCGGGCGCCTACACCCTCGCCCAGACGATCCCGGCGCCCCAACCCGTGCCGAACGCCGCCTTCGGCGGCTTCGGCATGGCGCTCACGCCCGACGGCACCGTCCTGGCGATCGCCGCGCTCGGTGATTCGAGCAATGGAACCGGCGTCGATGCCGACCCGACGCAAGGCGCGGCCCCGACGGCTGGCGCCGTTCACCTGTACCGACTAACAGGCGCGCAGTTCGCCCACACGAGATACCTGAAGGCGCCCAACACCGGAAGCGGCGATGCGTTCGGCAGCGTGATCGACATCGCGGCGGACGGCCGGACGATCGCGGTGGGCGCGACGGGAGAAAGCAGCGCCGCGAGTGGCATCGGGGGCGATCAAGCCGACAACAGCAGCACCAGCCGGGGGGCGGCATACCTCTACTAGCAAACCAAGGGAAATCGCCGCCCTCTACCGTCGGCCTCGTAGACTTCCTTGCCGTCGCAGCGGTGACGCCCTGTGCGGCTGCAGCGCGCACAGCATCGAGGCCTTCCAGGGTCATCTGCTTGACCCTCTCGAGTCGGCGGGCAAAGGTAAGCCGGGCATGCTTATGGGTGTTCATCCGGTTTTGGGTTTTGAGTGGATTGGGGGTTTGGCGACTTCCAGTCTCTCAAAACTTCTCCGGGTGAACACCCGAAACAACCTATTGGGCCTTCACAACCAGGCCGCTGCCTCGCGCAGCCCGACGCGTCTTGTCTGCAGCCAAAGGACCGCCGCCGCCGCTGCAGCAGCCGACGCACCCGCCAAGGGAACCAGCGACAGGTCCGCATACGAAATGGTGAGGCTGCCCAGTCCCCCACCCAGCGCCGTTCCCAGGTTGAAGGACGCGATGTTCAAGCCCGCAGCCACGGCCGTCGACGCGGGCGCCAGTGCCTGGGCCTGCTTCAGCAGACGCAGGGTCAGCAAGGTCACGATGCAGAAGAAGAACATGCCCAACGATCCGACAAGGACCACTATCGCGGCCGGAGAACCGTTCAAGACATACAAGCCGAGCAGGTTCAAGGTCAGCCCGGCCAACGCGGCCAGGGTGCTGCCGACGGGCCCCATCGCATCCGCCAGATAGCCGCCGAGAAGGTTGCCGGCGATGGCGCACAGGCCGAATCCAAGCATTGCCGCGCTCAGCCATCGGACGTCGACGCCGGTGACGTCCAGCAGGTAGGGCGAAACGAAGGTGAAGAAGGAAAAGGTCGCGACGCTCACCAGCGCGCTGATGCCGGCCGTGGTCATCAACTGCGGGTGCGCGACGGATTGCAGACCCTGCCACGCACTCATCCGACGGTCAGGGTGCGCGTCGGCCTGACGAAGGGGCATGAAGAACAGCAAGCCGAACATGCTCAGGGTGCCCAGCGCCCCGATGGCCAGGAAGATGATGCGCCACGACCAGAGGCTGCCGAGGAAGGTGCCCATCGGCACGCCGACGGCGAGCGCCAGCGTCAGTCCGATCCAGACCACGGAGAGCGCGCGGCCGGCGCGTGTCGGGTCGACCAGCTTCGTCGCGGCATCCGACGCGACCGCCATGAAGACGCCATGCCCCAGTCCCACCACGAAGCGGATGGCCATCAGCGTCGGAAGGTTCGGCGAAAGGCTCATCAGCACGCTGCCAAGGGCCAGCACCGCCACGGCCGCCATCAGGACGTGCTTGTCCCGCCAATGCGACACAAAGGCCGTGACGAAGGGAGCGCCGATGGCCGCGCCAAAGGCATAGGCCGCGATGGCCGTCCCCACCGCGGCGATCTGGGCATGAAGGTCCGTGGCCATGGCAGAGAGCAGGCCCGCAACGACGAATTCGGAGAGTCCGAAGGCGAAGGTGCACAGTGAAAAAACATAGATGGCTGCAGGCATGGGGTTCCAAGGTCGGCGACGGAAAGAAGACCCCGGAACGCTTCGCGCGGCCATGGCCGGCGCTGTCCCTGTTTTCGGATGCTGCATGCGCCAGCACGGGTCACGGCATTGCGACACACCGCGTCGGACGGTGGGTGCCGAGGCAGCTTAGTGCCGGCACGGGCGCTCGTGAAATACCGTTCGTGTCGCGAATCGAGACGTCGAAGGTCTCAGTGCCTCAGGGCTTCAAGGCTTCAAGGCTGCGGGAGGCGCCGCCGCATCTCCCCGATCAGCCTGTCCCGCAGAGGCGATGCCCGTGACCCGTTCCATGCCATGAGCAGGTCCAGCTGCAACAGGTCCTCCGATCCCGCCGCGGTGATGGGGCGGAACGCGACGTCTTCCCGCGCCTCGTTCGCCAACGATGCGGGGATCAGCGCAATGCCGAAGCCGCTCGCGACCAGTGCGACCAAGGTCTGCAGTTTGCGTGCGTGCTGCGCGACCCGAGGCTGGAACCCCGCAGCCTGGCAAAGACGGACGAGTTGATCGTGAAAGCCCGGCCCGAGCGGCCGGGGCGACGCGACGAAGTCCTCGTCCTTCAGCAACGCCAATTCGATGGAGGCATGGCCCGCGAGCCGATGCCCCGCCGGCAGCGCCACCCATATCGGCTCGCGCGCGACGGTCTCGAAGCGCAGGGTCGGCGTGGACGTCCCGGGCGTGCGCATGAACCCGATGTCGGCCGAGCCATTTTCCAGGGCCTCGACCTGCTCCCGCGTCGTCGCTTCGATCATCTCAAAGGCAACGCCGGGCGATGCGGCCCGGAACTGGCGCAACGCACGCAGCAGCGGTGCGTAAGGCGTGATGTGGATGAAGGTCAAGGTCAGCCGGCCGTCGATCCCCTGCGCGACGCGGCGCGTGTGCGCGACGCTCTCGTCCAGTGACTGAAGAATGGCCCTTACCTGTTCCAGGAAGGAGATGCCGGCCGGCGTCAACGCGACGCTGCGGTTGGTGCGCAGGAATAGCGGAGAACCGATCTCGCTTTCCAGTCGCCGGATGGCTTGGCTCAGAGGCGGCTGGGCCATGTGCAGGCGCTCCGCCGCCCGGCTGAAATGAAGTTCTTCCGCGACGGCGATGAACTGTTGGAGGAGGCGGGTTTCGAGCATCGGCGTTGTCTGTGTTCTTTTCTGTAGCGGCGCAGTGTGGGGCAGGCGAGCGCGACGGTGGGCCCCCGTCGAGGCGGCGCCGGCACGTTCTCGGCCAAGTCGTGCTGCAGCACTACGCCGCAAAGTTCTCCGTGTAGCCCAGCAACAAGGTCTTGCACCCCGTCAGCAGCGAAGCGAGCGCGCCCCAGGCCTCGGCCGCTGCGGCCGCATCGTCGGAGGGATAGACCCGCGCGAGATCGTCCACCAGGCGGCGCGCCTGCGCTTCGTCCGGTGCCTGCGGGCGCACGAAGCCCCGCCATGAGGCGCCGATGCCGAAGAAGCGGTAGCCGTGCGTGGTGGCGAGGTGGCGGATGAGCGCGTGGTTCTGGAACACGTCCCAGTCGGCACTGAAGTAGCCGTTGGGCAGGCCGGCGATGAGCAGGTCGTCGCGCGCCACCGGCACGCGCTGCACATAGACCACGTCGTCGTGGGCCAGCAGCTGGTCGGGGTCGCGGTTCATCGCGAGCAATGCGTCCACGTCCTCTTGCGAGCTCAGCCTTGCCTGGGCCAACGTGCCCCAGTCCTGTTGCAACGCGGGGACGTCGAGCTGGGCCGCCACATGCGCGAGCTGCCGTGCCTCGTCGGCGTGCAGCGCGACCGGGTCGTCGTAGTCCACGTCCTCGTTCGCGCCGTCATCGTCGGGCGTGAGCCGCGCATCCTCGCGGGCGTGCATGCTGGTGTAGCAGCACTGGTCGATGTCATCGAGCGTGCAGAGGAATCGGTGCGCCGGCTCGCGGCTTTGCAGCGCGTCCAGGCAGGCCAGCACCTCGGCCAGCGAGCGCACCTCGCTCAAGCGCAGGTGGCTGAAGGTGTTGACCGGCCTGAACGGCGAGGTGTTGCGGAAGTCGATGGCGTCTTCTTGCATGGCGGTTCTCCTGAGGGGCCAGTGGGCCCCGACAGACCGAGCGTAGCGGAGCAGAAAGACGCTCCGCGTGACGACGATCGTCGCCATGCTTTCAGTTGGCTTTCGAATGGCCGCCGCTGCAGCAATGCGGACCCTCCGCAAGCCCCTTTCCTACATCGGCCGGCCGCAGGCGACTTCATCATCGCGTTTCGCAATCACAACAAGCGGTCTCTGGGGCCGCACACAACGCGATGAAAGACGAGTCCTTTGCCGACCGGCGCAGCTTCTTGCGCCGCTCCATTGCCATCGTGCCGGCCGCCACGGCCTTCGGCGCCGGTGGCCTCACCGGCGCCACGCTGGCCCAGACATCCACGGCCAACGCGCCGCCCCCGGCTGTCACGGCAGGCCCCCCTTACACACCGGTCTACTTCAACGCCACGGAATGGACTTTCGTCCAGGCCGCCGTCGCGCGCCTGATCCCTTCGGACGATGCCGGCCCCGGCGCCATCGAAGCCGGCGTGCCCGAGTTCATCGACCGCCAGATGGAAGGGGCCTTCGGCCATGCCGCCACCTGGTACATGCAGGGCCCCTTCGTCGAGGTGTCGCCGCTCTTCGGTTACCAGAAGAAGATGCCGCCGCGCGAGGTGTACCGCGCGGGCATCGCCGCCACCGATGCCTACTGCCGCAAGCAGTACGCCGACAAGGGCTTCGCCCAGCTCACGGCCGCGCAGCAGGACGAAGTGCTCACGGGCCTCGAGGCCGGCACCGTCACGCTCGAGGGCGTGGGCGCCAAGGACTTCTTTGGCTTCCTGCTGCAGAACACCAAGGAGGGCTACTTCAGCGACCCCATCCACGGCGGCAACAAGAACGCCGCGGCCTGGAAGATGATCGGTTTTCCGGGGGCGCGCGCCGACTATGCCGACTGGGTCGACCGCCCCGGCGTGAAGTACAACCTGCCGCCGGTCAGCATCAGCGGCCCGCAAGGCTGAAGGACGACACATGGCCAACATCAAGAAGCCCCGTGTCGATGCGGTGCTGGTCGGCTTCGGCTGGACCGGCGCGATCATGGGCATGGAACTCACATCCGCCGGCCTCCAGGTGCTGGCGCTGGAGCGCGGCGAGAACCGCGACACCCAACCCGACTTCGCCTACCCGCGCATCACCGACGAGCTCAGCTACGGCATCCGCGGCAAGCTGTTCCAGAACCTCTCGCGCGAGACCGTGACCATCCGCCACACGCCGGCCGAGATCGCCGTGCCGTACCGGCAGCTCGCGTCCTTCCTGCCCGGCGACGGCGTGGGCGGCGCGGGCGTGCACTGGAACGGCCACCACTGGCGCCCGCTGCCCAGCGACCTGCGCATTCGCAGCACCTACGAAGAGCGCTACGGCAAGAAGTTCATTCCCGAGGGCATGACCATCCAGGACTTCGGCGTGAGCTACGAGGAGCTGGAACCGCACTTCGACCAGTTCGAGAAGATCTGCGGCACCTCGGGCAAGGCCGGCAACATCGGCGGCAAGATCCAGGCCGGTGGCAATCCCTTCGAAGGCGCCCGCGCCAACGAGTTTCCGCTGCCGCCGCTGGCCTCGGTCAACAGCGCCAAGCTGTTCGAGAAGGCCGCGCGCGAACTCGGCTACCACCCATTTCCGCAGGCCGCCGCCAACGCCTCGCGCGCCTACACCAACCCGCATGGCGCACAGCTCGGGCCGTGCAACTTCTGCGGCTTCTGCGAGCGCTACGGCTGCTACATGTATTCCAAGGCCTCGCCGCAGACCACGCTGCTGCCGGTGCTGATGAAGCGGCCCAACTTCGAGCTGCGCACCAGGTCGCATGTGCTGCGCGTGAACATGTCGCCTGACGGCAAGCGCGCCACCGGCGTGACCTACGTCGACGCCGAAGGCAACGAGGTCGAGCAGCCCGCCGACCTGGTGGTGCTGTGCGCCTACCAGTTCCACAACGTGCGGCTGCTGATGCTGTCGAACATCGGCAAGCGCTACGACCCCGCCACCGGCGAAGGCGTGATCGGTCGCAACTACGCTTACCAGCTCAACGGCGGCGCCAGCCTGTTCTTCGACAAGGAGCAGCCGATGAACCCCTTCGTCGGCGCGGGCGCCAGCGGCTCGGTCATCGACGACTTCGACGGCGACAACTTCGACCACGGCCCGCTGGGCTTCATCGGCGGCGCCACCATCAACAGCATCAACACCGGCGGGCGGCCGATCCAGCAGATGAGCCTGCCGCCCGGCGCGCCCAATTGGGGCGCGGGCTGGAAGAAGTCCGTGAAGGAGAACTACCTGTACATGGCCAGCGTGGGCAGCCAGGGCTCGGTGATGGCCTACCGCGACAACTACCTCGACCTGGACCCGACCTACAAGGACGTGCACGGCCAGCCGCTGCTGCGCATGACCTTCGACTGGAAGGCCAACGACCTCGCGATGACCCAGTTCATCGGCACCAAGGTCGAGCAGATCGCCAAGGCCATGGGGCCGAAGCAGATGAAGATGAACTTCCAGAAGCCCGACGCCCATTACGACGTGCGCTTCTACCAGTCGACCCACAACACCGGCGGTGCGCCCATGGGCACCGACCCCAAGACCAGCGCCGTCAACCGCTTCCTGCAGGTGTGGGACGTGCCCAACGTGTTCGTGATGGGCGCGAGCGCCTTCCCGCAGAACTTCGGCTACAACCCGACGGGCATGGTGGGCGCGCTGGCCTACTGGTCGGCCAAGGCCATCCGCGAGCAGTACCTGAAGAACCCGGGAGCGCTGGCATGAACGCGCGTCGTGTGTACGGCGGCATCGCCGCGGCCGTGGTGCTGATGGGGGCGGGGGCCTGGGCGATGGCGCAGAAGAGCGATGCGCCTGTCGCCGCAACGCCGGCCGCTTCGGCCGCGGTGCCCACCGCTGCAGGCGACCCCGTGTTCGAGCGCGGCCGCTACCTCGCCCGCGTGGGCGACTGCGTCAGCTGCCACACCGCGCCGGGCAAGCCGGCCTTCGGTGGCGGCCTGCCGATGAAGACGCCCTTCGGCACCATCGTCTCCACCAACATCACGCCCGACCCGCAGGCGGGCATCGGCGCCTACACCGAGGCCGACTTCGCCCGCGCGCTGCGCGAAGGCGTCGCCAAGGACGGCCACCGTCTGTATCCCGCCATGCCGTACCCCTCGTTTGCGCGCGTGAACGACGAGGACATGCACGCGCTCTTCACCTTCTTCCGCAACGGCGTGCAGCCCGTGGCGCAGCAGCCGCCGCCCACCGACCTGCCATGGCCCTTCAGCATGCGCAGCCTGATGATCGGTTGGAACTGGCTCTACCTGGACAAGGGCACGTACCAGCCCGACAGCGCACGCAGCGCCGAATGGAACCGCGGCGCCTACCTGGTGCAGGGCCTGGGCCACTGCGGCGACTGCCACACGCCGCGCAGCGTGCTCGGCGGCGTCAAGGCCGCCAGCGACCGCAAGGGCGAGCTTTACCTGTCCGGCGCGATCATCGACGGCTGGTACGCCCAGCCCTTGCGCCACACCGACCGGCCGACGATGGCGCAATGGTCGTCCGAAGACATCGTGCAGTACCTGCAGACCGGCCGCACAGGCCAGACCGCCGCCTTCGGTGCCATGGTCGCCGTGGTGCAGAACAGCACGCAGCACATGTCGACGGCGGACCTGCAGGCGATCGCGGTGTACCTGCAATCGCTGGGCGCCAAGTCCGGGGGGCCCGCCGTACCGACACAGGCGGCCTTGGTCGCCGCGGCGCCACAGCACCCGACGGCGCAGGCACTGCGCAACGGCACGGTCGAGGCCAACAGCGGGGCGATGGTCTACCTCAACAACTGCAACGCCTGCCACCGCTCGGACGGCACGGGCGCCAACAAGACCTTTCCGGCGCTCGCGGGCAACAGCGTGGTGAACGCCAAGGACCCTACCTCGCTGATCCGCCTCGTGCTCGCGGGCTCGGCCATGCCGAGTACCACGCAGGCACCGTCGCCTATCGCCATGCCGGACTTCGGTTGGCGTTTGAACGATTCGGACGTGGCCAGTGTGTTGAGCTTTGCGCGGGCCAGTTGGGGGAATCAGGGGGATGCGGTGACGGCGGGGCAGGTGGCGAAGGTTCGGGAAGCGCTCAAACCTGTGGCTACGGCGAAGGGACCGTGAAACGCTGTAAGTGATTTGCGGAGTGCTTGCGTTCCGGGCGCGTGCACAGGCCACCGGGTACTCCCCTCCGCGAATGTCCCCCGCCTTCGGCTCCTCCTTTATTTCGCTGCGGGGAGCACCCGATGCCCTGTGCACTGGGCAGGCTACTGGTGCGTAGGCGATCGAGACCACCGCTCATCACGGGCGCGTTTATGGAGTGCTTTGCAAGGTCGGTATGTAGTTGATGGCCAACATCCTGGGCGGCTATGCCCAGGGTGGTTTCGTCATCTTGGGCGAAGCACTGCCGCACGCCGAGTCAGGCCGCGCCAAACTGCTGGGCGTGCTCGGCACCCACCGCATAACGCTTGCGTCGCAGATCCCCAGTTTCACGAAGCAGGGCTTCAAGGTCTCCGAGCATGCGGGGCTCTGGGACTTCTTTGCGCCGACGGGCACGCCGCAGCGGGGCAATTGACAGAGTGGCGGGGCGGTACGTGGTGGCGCAGCCAGAACGCTGGAGCTGTCGGAGAGAGGCCAGGCAACTCACGGCGGCGGCTTACCCGTTGAACGGAAGCGGAAGTTCGATAGCAACCCCGAGGGGCTGCTTCGCAGCCGTTGCCGACTTTCGCGCTGTCGCGCCCGGATCACGCTTCTAACTACATTGCCGGCGCTCGCAGCCGAGCGAAAGATGGGATCGGTTACCCTTACTTACGAAAACATCCGCGAAGGAGAGTTGATGACATCGCCAAACCTATTAGAACGCGGATCCGAGTGGAGGCAGTGGGACCTGCATGTCCACACCCCAGCGTCCTTTCACTGGAAAGGCGCAAGGTTCGACGCTGACCCGAACTCTGCGCACAACCGCGGCTTGGTCGATGAGATGATTGCGGCTCTTAACGCGACGCGGCCGGCGGTTTTCGCATTGATGGACTACTGGACGTTTGACGGCTGGTTTGCACTGCAGCGCCGCCTGAAGGAAGACGGCGCGCCAAAACTCAGCAAGACTGTTTTTCCGGGCATTGAACTCCGCCTTATGGCGCCAATGAACACACCGGGAAAGCGCCTCAACGCGCATGTTGTATTCTCGGATCAGACATCCGATCAGATACTCCACGACTTCAAGTCAATGCTCCGCATAGCGGAGACTGGAAACGCGCTCTCGAATGCCGCGTTAGTCGAATTAGCGCGGACTACTTCCGAGGACAACCTGAATCAAAAGGGCTTCAAGAAGACCGACATGGCAGACGAGGCCAAGGCGCTTCATGCAGGATGCTCATTGGCCGAGCTGACCGCCGAAAGCTACAAGGCGGCGATCGCACACATCAAGGACGGTCTCGCGATTGGTTTCATGCCGTTTGATACGAGTGACGGCCTCAAGGAAGTCAAGTGGCAGGAGCACTACGCGTTCTTCATCTCGCTGTTCAAGTCCTCACCGATCTTCGAGTCTCGCAACCTGGAACTGCGTGACTGCTTAATCAACGAGCAGACTGAGAAAAACAAAGCTTTCTTGAAGAAGTTTCAAGAACGGCTCGGCAATGTTCCCCGTCTTGTCGTCTCAGGTAGCGATGCGCACTGCTTCGTCGGCGTCAAGGATGACAACGACAAGCGTGGCTACGGCGACTTTCCCTCCGGAAAGGTCACATGGATCAAGGCGGACCCGACATTCCTCGGCCTGCAACAAGCCATCATGGAGCCGGCGAAGCGATCCTTTATCGGCGATCGACCGCCAAAACAGGCAGAGATCGAAGCCAACAAGACCTACTTCATCGACCGCGTCGAGATCACGAAACATGTTGCAGGAGCACCGGGCGTCTGGCTCGACGGCACGGCCGTCCTCTTTAACTCCGATCTAGTGGCGATCATCGGCAACAAGGGCAGCGGAAAAAGTGCCCTGGCAGACGTGGTCGCGCTATTGGGCAACTCACGCCAGAAGCTGCACTTCTCTTTCTTGAAAAAGGACCGCTTTCGCGGCAAGACCGGTGAGCCGGCAAAGAACTTCACCGGCAAGCTGACTTGGACTGATGGCACGAGCGAATCGAGGCCGCTCTCCGAAGATCCAGCGGCCGATAAGGTCGAAATGGTGCGCTACATTCCACAAGGACACTTTGAAGACCTGTGTAATGCGCATGTCTCGGGAAGCTCGAACGCATTCGAGCAGGAGCTACGCTCGGTCATCTTCTCCCACACAAGCGATCAAATACGTTTGGGCGCTCACAACTTCGACCAGTTGATCGAGCAGCAGGAGACTGGTTTCCGCATCCAGCTGAACGATTTCCGGAAGGACTTACGTCTCATCAATGCTGAGATCGCCGTCATCGAAGAGCGGCTTCAGCCCGACGTGAAAAGCTCGGTGCAAGAACTCCTAGGGGCGAAAAATCATCAGATCGCCGAGCACAAAAAGATCAGGCCGACGGCTGGCCCAAAGCCGCCTGACGCGATGACGCCAGACCAGCAGGCGGCGACAACGCGCCTGGAGGAGATCACGGTCGGACTAAAGGCCATTGAAGCCAGTGCCACAAACGACATAGCCATCAGCCTTGCCCTCGCCGGGAGGCTTCGGGCTGTTCAAAACGTTCGCGAGCGCTTGAAGGTGCTCAGCCGTGTGGATGTCTACGACTTGCTCTTCGGACTGTCATTTCTTGAGCCCCGGTACTCCTTGCAATTTCAGGAAACCAAGATTGAACAGCTATCGCCGGGGCAGCGCGGCGCATTGCTGCTCATTTTTTACCTTCTCGTCGATAAAGGTCGCAACCCGATCATTCTCGACCAGCCCGAAGAGAATCTCGACAACGAGACGGTCTATAACCTGCTCGTTCCCGTCCTGACTAAGGCAAAGAAATTCCGTCAGATCATTATGGTGACGCACAACCCTAACCTCGCGGTGGTTTGCGACGCGGAGCAACTAATCTGGTCCACATTCGATCGCAAGGGCGGATCGAAAATCTCCTACCTGTCCGGAGCGATCGAAAATCCCGTGATCAATGGGCATGTAGTTGATGTGCTCGAAGGCACCATGCCCGCATTCAACAATCGCAGCAACAAATACCACCCTAAGTCTGCTTGAGTGGGCTGTACCACGACGACACGTCGGCATGTCGCCGTGCGCAGCGGCGGCTCGACGGCATCGAGGCATTCGAAGCTCATCTGCTTGAGTCTCGAGTCTGCGGGCAACGGTCGGGCATGCTTATGGATGTTCGTCCGGTTGCTCCTCCTGAGTGGATCGGGTGTTTGGCGACTTTCCAGTTTCTCAAACCCACTCCGGATGAACACCGGATACGACCTATTGGAGCTTCAGATCTAGCGGCTGCCTGCCACGATCTCCTGTTCTGCGTGCGGCTAGACGTGCCGCATTGCATACGTGACGAACAGAGATCGCGGCTTCTCTAGCCTCCGACTCTGGTGAGGAAGAATGAGCATATCGAGGTGGCGGCTCCGCTGTCGTCGGTGCTGCCGCTCCTAACCGGTCCAGCCAGGTCTGAATGGAGGCGCCGACCGATTCTGAAATCCGGCCGCGCCTTGAGATCCTCGATCCCCTCACTCCTCCACCCGAATCCCCGTCCCCTCAATCACCCGCCTCCAAGTCCCCGCATCCTCCCGCAACACCACCGAAAACTCCGCCGCAGTGCTCCCCACCGGCTCGATGTTCATCTCCCGCATCTTCTTCTGCACTTCGGGCCTGGCAATGATCGCGGCCACCGCGCTAGACATCTTGTCGATGCGGGCCTGCGGTGTGCCGGCGGGCAGGAACAGGCCGATCCAGGCATAGGGCTCGAAGCCGGCATAGCCGGCCTGCTGGAAGGTCGGAACTTGAGGTAACGCTTCGGAGCGGCGCGTGCCCAGGGCTGCGAGGGCGCGCAGCTTGCCACTTTGCAGGTAGGGCAGCGCGGTGCCGGTGTCGAGCACCGCGACGCGGATGTGGCCGCCGAGCAGGTCCGTCACCATCGGCGCCGCGCCCTTGTAGGGCACGTGCGGCATGTCGACGCCGGCTTCCTTCTTGAACAGCTCGCCATAAATGTGCGAGGTGGTCGCGACGCCGGTCGAGCCGTAGGCGTATTTGCCGGGTTCGGCCTTGAGGACGGTGACCAGTTCCTTCAACGTGGTTGCGGGAAAGTCGGGCGTCACGACCAGGGCCGAGGTCGACATGCCGATCTGCGAGACCGCGGCAAAGTCTTTGACCGCGTCGTAGGGCAGGGCGCGCCGCAGCGCCGGCATCTGCACGTGGGTGGTGATGGTGAAGAGGGCCGTGTGGCCGTCCTTGGGGGCGCGGGCCACGGCCGCGGCGCCGATGGTGCCGCTGGCGCCGACGCGGTTGTCGACTACCACGGGCTTGCCCCAGGCCGTGCCCAGTTCCTGGGCGACCAGGCGGGCGATGTTGTCGGTGATGCCGCCGGCGGGGAAGGGCACGAGCAGCGTGACGGTCTGCGTGGGGTAGTCGGCGGCTGTGGCCTGCGCCGCGGCGGGGAGCATGGTCAGTGCGCCGAGGGCCAGTCCCAGGGCCAGGGTGAGCGAGCGGTGTGCCATCGGGTGCCTCTCGCGTTTCTTCATTCGAGCCGGATGTTCTTCGCCTGGATCACCCCGCGCCACCGCTCGTGGTCCGCGCGCATGGTCGCGGTCAGCTGCGCGGGCGTGCTGCCGACCGGGATGATGCCCATCGCATCGATGCGCGCGGCGGCGTCCGCGCCCTGCACGACGGTTGCGACCTCGGTCGACAGGCGCTTCGTGATCTCCGGTGCGGCACCCGCGGGCAGGTAGAGGCCGAACCAGCCGACCGAGTCCATGCCGGCGAAGCCCAGTTCCTTGAAGGTCGGCACCGTGGTGGCCAGCGGCGCGCGCGCGGTGCCGACAACCGCCAGCGAGCGGGCCTTGCCGGCCGCCACGTGCTGGCCCACGCCCTTGGCCGAGACGAAGACCGCATCGACGTTGCCGCCCAGCAGGTCGGTGATGGCCGGTGTCTCGCCCTTGTACGGCACGTGCAGCAGCCGGATGCCGGCCGCGTCCTGCAGCACCTCGGCATAGAGGTGCGCGCTCGAGCCGTTGCCGTACGAGCCGTAGGAATACTTGCCCGGCGATGCCTTGGCGAGCTTGATGAAGCCCTCGAGGGTGTCGACGCCGAGCTTGTTGCTCACGGTGAAGACGATGGGCTGGCGGCCGACTTCGGACACCGGCACGAAGTCCTTGAAGGGGTCGAAGCCCACGTTGGGGTAGAGCAGCGGATTCTGAATGATCGAGGTCAGCGAGAACAGCAGCGTGTAGCCGTCGGCGGGCGCGCGCTGCACCGCCGTGATGCCGATCATGCCGTTGCCGCCCGGCCGGTTGTCGACGATCACGGTCTGGCCCAGTCGCTGGCCCAGGCCGTCGGCCACGATCCGTGCGAAGACGTCGGTGCCGCCGCCCGCGGCATAGGGCACGATCATGCGGATCGGCTTGTTGGGCCAGGCCGCGGGCTGGGCCATCGATGGCAGGGCCGTGCCGGCCGTGAGGGCGCCGCCCAGCAGGGCGAGCGCGTGGCGGCGCGAAAGGCGGGTGTCTTCGTTCATGGGTTGTCTCCGGGGTTGTTCTTCTGGCTTGGGGGGCGACGATTCAGGCCGGCAGGCTCACGACCACGGCCCCCGGCCCGACCGAGACACCGTGCCGGTTCTCGCTCCAGACCTGGAGTTCGAGCCGGTGCCGCTGCGCCGCGTCGGCGCCCTCGTCGATCCACTTGCGCTCGACGCGGCCCTGCACCACCACCGTGTCGCCCGCGGTGTTGAAGGACCTCATGCGAAAGCCGCGGATGGCATGCAGCGTGCCTGCCAGGCCGATGTACTCGCGCACCGTGCGCTCCCACATGCCCTGCAGCAACATCACGTTGGCGTACATCTCGGGCGCGCCGGTGGATTGCGCATGTTCGGTGTTGTGGTGGATGGCGTTGAAGTCGCGGTTCGCGCCCGCGGCCATCACCATGCGGTAGACGGTCAGCGGAAAGCGCAGCGGAGGCAGCGTGTCGCCGACCGCGATCTCGCTCCAGGTGCGCTGCCGGGTCCAGTCGATGACGGGGTTGGGTTCATGGCTCATGCGCTTCATGCGGCGGCGTGGGGGTTGTAGTGGTACATGCTGAAGCGGCAGCGCGCGACGACCTCGGCGTGCTGGTCGACGATCTCGTATTCCCAGGTGGTGAAGGCGCCGCGGCCGACCTGGGTGGCCTTGGGCTGGCAGCGCACCAGGCGGTTGCCGCGCCGCGCGAGCCGGTCGCCCACGTGCACCGGCCGCAGGTAGTCGACCTCGTAGTCGGTCGCCATGTAGGCGCTGGTCGGCGGCATGCCGGGCGGGCGCACGCCCTTGAGCGGGCTGCGCTCGGGCTCGGCGTCGCGCGCGTCGCTGCTGAAGATGGGCGGCTGGCCGGGCGACCACATGGGTGGCAGCGTCCAGGTCATGAGGCTGGTCGACGGCACGCTGGGCGCCGCATGGCCGTGCTTCTGTGCCACGGCCGCGTCGGTGTGCAGCGGGCAGTCGAACTCCAGCACCTCGAGGTAGCGGCGCACCGCGCTGGGGTCGATGGCGTCGGCGCCGTGGAAGGTCTCGGCGCTGCCGAAGTCCTCGCCCACGCGGGCGACCAGGGGCTGCCAGGCGGCTTGCCAGTCGGTGTCGGGTGCGGCCATGGTTAGATTCCGATGAACTCGGCAACTTCGGCCAGCGGCGCACGTTCGGTCATGAAGCCCTCTAGCGCATGGTCCGGGTCCGCATAGCCGATCGACATGCCGGTGAACAGCATGCGCTCGACCGGCAGCGCGAGAAAACTGCCGATGGTCTTCGGGTAGATCGCCCAGCATTCCTGCGCGCAGCTGTCCAGGCCTTCGCCGCGCAGCAGCAGCATCACGTTCTGCAGCAGCATGCCCAGGTCCGACCATTGGGGCGGCCCCATGCGGCGGTCGACGCTGCAGAACAGCGCGAGCGGCGCGCCGAAGAACTGGTAGTTGCGAGCGAACCATTGCAGCCGCGCGGCCTTGTTCTCGCGCGGGATGTCCAGCCGCGCGTACATCTGCTCGCCCACCGCATAGCGCCGGTCGCGGTAGGGCGACACCAGCTCGCGCGGGTAGATGTCGTACTCGCTGCCTTCGCCGGTGGGGGCCTGCTGCACGCGCTCGCGCATCAGCGCCTTGAGTTCGGCCAGCCGCTCGCCGCCCACGAGGTGCAGGTGCCAGGGCTGCAGGTTGCCGCCCGAAGGGGCGCGCAGCGCCTGTTCGAGCACGCGCCGGAGGGTGTCGGGCGGCACGGGCCGGTCGAGGAAGTGGCGCACCGAGCGGCGGCTGGCGATCGCGTCCTGGATGTTCATGGGATGTCCGATGGTGGAAGAGGGGAGCTCAGTGTGCGTCGCGCTTCGGCATCACGACGCCCAGTTCGGCCGCGACCTCGGCGCTGTGCTGGCCCGAGGCGGCCGCATGGCCCAGCTCGGCGTAGTCGAAGGCCGAGAACTGCACCGGCGGGCGCACCTCGAGGTACTCGCCCTCGGTGGGGTGGGTGCGCTGGCGGAACAGGCCGGTGGCCTGCAGGTGCGGGTCGGTGGGCAGGTCGTCGATGTCGTTGACGCGCATGGCCGGGATGTTGGCCAGGCGCAGGATCTCCAGCCACTCGTCGGTGCCGCGCTCGGGCAGGATCGCGGCGGCGGCCTCGTACATGCGGCTGGTGTTCTTGCGCCGCAGCGCCTTGTCGGCGAACGGCGGCTGCTGCAGCACCTCGGGATGGCCGGTGGCCTCGAAGAAGCGCACCCAGCGCTCGTCGAGGTAGGGCGCGAGGGCGAGGTAGCCGTCGCGGGTCTTCATCGGCTGGCGCGTGGGGTCGACCTGGCGCGGGTAGCACGAGGGGCCGGTGGGCGGCACGAAGGTCATGTCGCACAGATGCTCGACCAGGTTGAAGCTGGTGACCGACTCGAACATCGGCACCTCCACCTTCTGGCCCTCGCCGGTGCGCAGCCGGTGGATCACCGCGGCCAGCACCGCATAGGCCGCGTGCAGGCCCGAGACCTTGTCGGCCATGGTCATCGGCACGTAGCGCGGCTGCGGGTTGCCGTCGACACGCGGCGGCAGCGAGGCCACGCCCGAGGCGGCCTGGATGATGTCGTCGTAGGCCTGCAGCTTGGCGTAGGGGCCGCGCTGGTCGAAGCCGGTGCAGTGCACGTAGATCACATCGGGCCGGATCGCGCGCACCTCCTCGTACGACAGGCCGGCGCGGGCGATGGCGTCGCTGCGCACGTTGTGGATGAAGATGTCGCTGGTCTCGATCAGCCGGTGCATGGCGGCGCGGCCGGCCTCGCTCTTCAGGTCCCAGTCGACCGAGCGCTTGCCGCGGTTGAGCCGCAGGTGCACCGGGCTCATGAGCGGCGTGTGCGGCGGCGTGCCGATGATGCGGATGCTGTCGCCCTCGGGCGGCTCGACCTTGATCACCTCGGCGCCGAGGTCGGCCAGGATCTGCGTGCAGTAGGGGCCGAAGATCACCGTCGTGAGGTCGGTGACGCGCAGGCCTTCGAGCATGCGGGGCGATGTCATGTTGTTTCCTTCCTTGCTTCGAAATCTTGGAGTTGCGCGGCGTGCTGCCGCAGGCGCTCGGGGCCGCCCAGCACCTGGCGGTTGAAGCCGATGCGCTTGAACCAGAAGTGCAGGCCCAGCAGGTCGGTGATGCCCATGCCGCCATGCACCTCGGTGGCGGTGCGCGCAACGAAGGTGCCGGTCTCCGACAGGTGGGCCTTGGCATGTGCCGACAGCAGCTCGGCCTCGCCGGGCAGCGCGTCGAAGGCATGGGCCGCGTACCAGACCAGCGCGCGGCCGGGTTCCAGTCCCGCGGCCATCTCGGCGCACAGGTGCTTCACCGCCTGGAAGGAGCCGATCACGCGGCCGAACTGGCGGCGCTCCTTCGCATAGGCGACGGCCTGGTCGATCATGGCCCAGCTCGCGCCGAGCGTGTCGGCGGCGAGCAGGGCCCAGGCGGCGCTGCGCAGCCGCGCCAGCGTGACGGGCGTGGCGCCGGGCAGGGCCTGCGCGGGCACGTTGTCGAATGCCAACTCGCCCAGCGGGCGGGTCGCGTCGATGCTGCGCAGGGCTGCGCGTTGCAAACCCGGTGCATCGGCGGCGACCAGGTGCAGGCCGCCGCTGCGGTCGGCCACGATGAAGACATCGGCCTGCGCCGCGTCGAGCACGAACAGCGCGCTGCCGTTCACTCGGCCATCGCCGGCCTGCACGCCCGCGCCGTCGCGCGCACCGGCCACGCGCTCGGCGATGGCCACGCCGGCGATGCAGTCGCCGCGGGCCAGGCGCGGCAGCCATTCGGCCTGCTGCGCCGTGCTGCCGGCCTCGCGCAGGGCCAGCGGCGCAAGCACCGCGCTGCCCAGGAAGGGCACGGGCGCCACATGGCGACCCAGTTCTTCGGCGACCAGTGCGGCATCGAGCAGCGACAGGCCCAGGCCGCCGTGCGCCTCGGGCACCAGCAGCGCGGGCACGCCGATCTCGCAGAGGGTCTGCCACACCGCGCGGTCCAACGGTTCGTCGGTGGCGGCCACGGCGCGCACGCGCTCGAGCGGGCAGGCGCGTTCGAGGCTGCGGCGCACGCTGTCCTGCAGGGCGCGCTGGTCGGGGGAAAGTGCGAATTCCATGAGGGGGTCTCCGTGCGCGTCAGGCGGCCAGGCGTGGCTCGCGCGGCATGTCGAGGCCGCGTTCCGCGATGATGTTTTTCTGGATCTGCGCGGTGCCGCCGCCGATGATCAGGCCGAGGTCGAACATGTAGCGCTCCTGCCAGATCGCCTGCGCCCGCAGGTGCGGGCTGCCGTGCATCAGCAGGCCGAGCTCGCCCAGCGCGTCGATCGCCAGCCCGGCCAGCTGGTGGCGCAGCTCGCAGCCCTGCAGCTTCACGACCAACGCCGCCAGGCCCAGGTCCTCGCCCGCGGCGGCCGCGGTGAGCAGGCGCAGGCCGTGGCACTTCTGCGCCAGCACTTGGCCCTGCAGCCGCATCAGGCGGTCGCGCAGCACCGGCAGGTCGATCAGCCGCGTGCCGTCGACGGTCTCGGCCTGCATCAGCTCGACCAGCTCCTGGTAGCGCTGGGTCGTGACCGCGGCATTGCCCAGCGAGCCGCGCTCGTGCTTGAGGGTGGCGTTGGCCACCTTCCAGCCTTCGCCGCGCCGGCCCACGATCTGCTGCCGGGGCACGCGCACGTCGGTGAAGAAGACCTCGTTGAACTCGGCATGGCCGGTCATGGTCTGGAGCGGGCGCACCGCGATGCCGGGCGTCTGCATCGAGAACAGCAGGTAGCTGATGCCTGCGTGCTTGGCCGCGCCGGGCTCGGTGCGCACCAGGCAGAAGATCATGTCGGCGACGTGCGCGGTCGAGGTCCAGATCTTCTGGCCGTTGACCAGGAAATCCTCGCCGTCCTCGGTGGCACGGGTCTGCAGCGCCGCCAGGTCGGAGCCGGCGCCGGGCTCGGAGTAGCCCTGGCACCAGAGCACCTCGCCACGCAAGGTGGGCGCGATCCATTCGCGCCGCTGCGCCTCGGTGCCCAGTTCGAGCAGCGTGGGCACCAGCATCGAGATGCCCTGGTTGCCCAGGGGCGGGGCGGCGCCGGCGCGGGTGAACTCCTCGGTGATCAGGTAGGCCTCCATCACGTCGGGCGCGGCGCCGTAGCCGCCGTACTCGCGCGGCACGGTGCGGCCCGCGTAGCCGTGTTCGAGCAGCAGGCGCTGCCAGGCCAGCGCGGCGGCGGGCGGGCGTTGCGCGGTCGGGGCGGTGGCCGAGCGATGGCCGTGGGTCCGGAGGAAGGCGCGGATCTCCTGGCGGAAGGCTTCGTAGCGCGGGGTCGAACTGAGGTTCATCGGCTGTGGCTGCCGGCAGGCGCGGGCCTGCGGCTTGTCTCCGGTCTGGCTGTTGTGCGGCCCATGCTAGGACCAAGGCCCGGGCCTCTCAATCGTCTCTTCCGACGATGCCGCCGGCCGGAGCGGCTGCCTACGATCCGTCCCGACGCCGACCGTGGCGCAACAGAAAAAACCAGGAGACCGTCATGCCCGTATTCCCCTCCCGCCCGTCGAAGAGCTTCCTGCGCACCGGTGCCGCGCTGCTGCTCGGCGTGGCCGCGGTGTTCGCCGCGCACGCCCAGAAGCGCTACGACACCGGCGCCACCGACACCACGATCAAGATCGGCCACATCGTCCCGTACTCGGGCCCGGTCTCGGCCTACGGCACGATCGGCAAGACGGCGAGCGCCTGGTTCGCCAAGATCAATGCCGAAGGCGGCATCAACGGCCGCAAGGTCGAGTTCATCTCGCTCGACGACGCCTACACGCCCTCGAAGACCGTCGAGCAGGCGCGCAAGCTGGTCGAGCAGGACGAGGTGCTGGTGCTCTTCGGCCCGCTGGGCACGGCGCACAACATGGCGATCCGCCGCTACATGAACGCGAAGAAGGTGCCGCAACTCTTCGTGGCCACCGGCGCCACGCGCTTCGGCGACCCCAAGGACTTCCCCTGGACCATGGGCTGGCAGCCGACCTACCAGACCGAAGGCCTGATCTACGCCGAGCACATCCTGAAGACCAAGCCCGACGCGAAGATCGCGATCCTGATGCAGAACGACGACTTCGGGAAGGACTTCCTCAAGGGCTTCATGGACGGGCTGGGCGACAAGGCCAAGCGCATGGTGGTGGCGCAGTCGACCTACGAGGTGACCGACCCGACCATCGACAGCCAGATGGTCAACCTCAAGGCCTCGGGCGCCGACACCTTTTTCAGCATCACCACGCCCAAGTTCGCGGCGCAGGCGATCCGCAAGGCGGCCGACATCGGCTGGAAGCCCACGCAGTACCTGTCGAGCGTGTCGGTGTCGGTCTCGGCCGTGATCAAGCCGGCCGGCTACGAGAACGCCCAGGGCGTGATCTCGGCCACCTACCTGCGCGACCCGGCCGACGAGCGCTGGAAGAACACCAAGGAATTCGACGACTACAAGGCCTTCATGGCCAAGTACTACCCGGGCGGCGACATGACGGATTCGCTCAACGTGCTGGGTTACTCCTCGGCCCAGACGCTGGAATACGTGCTGCGCAAGGCGGGTGACAACCTCACGCGCGAGAACATCATGAAGATCTCGGCCAACCTGCAGCTCACGCTGCCCATGCTCTACCCGGGCATCGACGTGAAGACCGCGGCCGACGACTTCTACCCGATCGAGCGCATGCAGCTGCTGCGCTTCACCGGCACGCACTACGAGCCCTTCGGCCCGGTGATGGGCCGTTGAGCCCGGAGCACGACATGACGCAACAGAACCACACCCTCCCTCGGCGCACCGCGCTGCTGCTGGCCGGCGCGGCCCTCCTGCTGGGCAGCGGCATGGCGCTCGCTCAGAAGAAGTACGACACCGGCGCCTCCGACACCGAGATCAAGCTCGGCATGGCCATGCCCTACAGCGGCCCGGTCTCGTCGTACGGCATCGTCGGCAAGGTCAACGAGGCCTACTTCAAGATGATCAACGACAAGGGCGGCATCAACGGCCGCAAGGTCACGCTGATCAGCTACGACGACCAGTACACGCCGCCGCGCACCACCGAGGTGGTGCGCAAGCTGGTCGAGCAGGACGAGGTGCTGGCCGTCTACGGCAACCTCGGCTCGGCGTCGAACGCGGCCATCATGCGGTACATGAACGCCAAGAAGGTGCCGCACCTGCTGCTGGGCGTGGGCGCCGACCGCTTCAACGACCCGAAGAACAACCCCTGGACCACGCCCTACATGCCCAGCTACGAGGGCGAGGGCAGCCTCTACGCGAAGAACATCCTCAAGACGATGCCCGGCGCGAAGATCGCCGTGCTCTATCAGAACGACGATTTCGGCAAGGACCTGCTCAAGGGCCTGAAGAAGGGGCTGGGCGACAAGGCGGGTTCGATGATCGTGGGCGAGGCCTCGTTCGAGATCGCCGACCCGACGGTCGACTCGCAGATCATCAAGCTGCAGGCCTCGGGCGCCGACGTGTTCGTCAACTTCGCCACGGCGCGCTTCGCGGCGCAGGCCATCCGCAAGGTCTACGACATCGGCTGGCGCCCCAAGCAGCAGTACCTGACCTATGTGTCGGCCTACGTGAAGATGACGCTGGAGCCGGCCGGCCTGGACAAGTCCAACGGCATCATGGCCATGGCCTTCTTCAAGGACGCGACGCAGCCGCGCTGGGCCGAGGACCCGGCCACCAAGGAGTTCCTGGCCTTCATGAAGAAATACGCGCCCGACCAGGACGTGACCAACGCCGCCGGCGTGTACGGCTACGGCGTGGCGCAGGCGATGGAGCAGGTGCTGCGGGCCGCGGGCGACAACCTGACGCGCGAGAACGTGCTGAAGCAGGCCACCAGCCTCAAGGCGGTGAGCACCGGCATGCTGCTGCCCGGCGTGGCGCTCAACACCTCGAGCACCGACTACTGGCCCTTCAGCACGCTGCAGCTGGTGCGCTTCAACGGCAAGGAATTCGAGCCCATGGGCCAGTCCATTGCCGTCAAATGAGCGCCATTTCCAAAGAACCACCGGAGACACAAGAATGCTCGGACTGATGCAGGACCGCCCGCTGATGATCTCGTCGCTGATCGATCACGCGGCCACCTTCCACCCGGAGACCGAGATCGTCGCGCGCACCGTCGAGGGCCCGGTGCACCGCACCAACTACCGCGAGGTGCAGCGCCGCGCCAAGCGCGTGGCCAACGCGATGCAGGCGCTGGGCATCACGCCCGGGCAGCGCGTCGGCACGCTGGCCTGGAACACGCACCGCCACCTCGAGCTGTACTACGGCGTCTCGGGCACGGGCGCGGTGCTGCACACGGTGAACCCGCGGCTGTTCCCGGAGCAGATCGACTACATCGTCAACCATGCCGAAGACCAGGTGCTGTTCTTCGACATCTCCTTCGCCGCGCTGGTGGCGCAGCTCGCGCCTGCGCTCAAGACGGTGCACACCTTCGTGGCCATGACCGACCGCGCGCACATGCCCGCGATCGATGTGCCGAACCTGCTGTGCTACGAGGAACTGATCGCCGCGCAGAGCGAGGACTACACCTGGCCCGAGTTCGACGAGCGCACCGCCTCGTCCCTGTGCTACACCTCGGGCACCACCGGCAATCCCAAGGGCGTGCTGTATTCGCACCGCTCGACCGTGCTGCATTCGCTGATGGAATGCGCGCCCGACACCTTCAACGTCAACTCGGGCATGACGCTGCTGCTGGCCGTGCCCATGTTCCACGCCAACGCCTGGGGCATGCCGTACTCGGCCGCGATGGCGGGCGCCAAGCTGGTGATGCCCGGTCCCAAGCTCGACGGCCAAAGCCTCTACGAACTGATGCGCGACGAGAAGGTCACCTTCTCGCAGGCCGTGCCCACGGTCTGGCTGATGCAGTTCCAGTACTTCGATGCACATCCCGAGATCGACACGCTGGCCCTGGGCCTGAAGCGCATCGGCGTGGGCGGTGCGGCCACGCCGCGCAGCATGATCGAGCGCTTCGAGCGCGACTTCGGCGCCGACTTCGTGCAGGGCTGGGGCATGACCGAGACCAGCCCCATCGGCGTGATCGGCAACCTGCT
This sequence comes from Variovorax sp. UMC13, assembly GCF_014170375.1. Classification (GTDB taxonomy): domain Bacteria; phylum Pseudomonadota; class Gammaproteobacteria; order Burkholderiales; family Burkholderiaceae_C; genus Variovorax. The sequence goes on from NZ_LZZW01000018.1 coordinate 343,680, forward strand.
GCCCAAGCACCGCGGCCTGTCGAAGGAGGCGCAGACGACGGTCAAGATGAAGCAGGGCCGCGGCGTCTGGGGCGTGGAGCTCAAGATCGTCGACGAGGCCGGTCAGCGGCTGCCGCACGACGGCCAGGCCTTCGGCCACCTGCATGTGCGCGGCCCGTGGATCGCGAGCGGCTATTTCAAGAGCGAGGGCGGCCCGGTGCTCGACGCCGAGGGCTACTTCCCGACCGGCGACGTGGCGACCGTCGACACCGACGGCTACGTGCAGTTGGTGGACCGCGCCAAGGACGTGATCAAGTCGGGCGGCGAATGGATCTCGTCGATCGACCTCGAGAACGCGGCCAATGCGCATCCGGCGGTGGCCGAGGCGGCCGTGATCGGCATTCCGCATCCCAAGTGGCAGGAGCGGCCGCTGCTGGTGATCGTCAGGCGCGCGGGCGCCGAGGTCACGGGCGCCGAGCTGCAGGCCTTCCTCGCGCAGAAGGTCGCGAAGTGGTGGCTGCCCGACCACGTGACCTTCGTCGATGCGCTGCCGCACACCGCGACCGGCAAGCTGCTCAAGACCAAGCTGCGCGAGCAGTTCAAGGACCGGGTGTTCGACGCCGCGTGAGCGAGGCCACCGCCGGTCCGGCGGGGCCGGCGCGCGGTGCGCCCGTGTCTCTATAGAATCGTTCATCGTCCAGGCCGCAAGGGCTTCCCACTGGATGCTCGAATGCAAACGATGTCTCCGCTGGCGGGGTTGCCGATGTATCGTGGCACCACCGGACACTTTTCGGAGAACTACGATGATGAGAACTGTCAGCCGACGCGCCTTCCTCGCGGGGTCCTCCGCTTTGGCGCTCGGCTTGTCGGCTCCCGCCATCGCCGGCGCGCCGATCCTGCTGGTGCGCGGCGCCATCGAGGGCGCCGATGCGGCCGGCAACCGGCGCTTCGACCTCGAGGCGCTGCAGGCCATGCCGCAGACCGCCTTCAAGACGGCCACTCCCTGGAACAAGACGCCGGTCACCTACAGCGGCGTGGCGGTGGGCACCTTCCTGAGTTCGCTCAAGGCCAAGGGCAGCCGGGTGCGGCTGATCGCGCTCAACGACTATGCGGTGGTGGCCGACATCGAGGACCTGGCCAGCAACGGCGCGATCCTGGCCATCGCCAAGGACGGCGCCCCCTTGCCGATCGCGGACAAGGGGCCGATCTTCGTGGTCTTCCCCTTCGACCGCGATTCCAAGCTGCGCTCCGACAGCTTCTATCTCTACGCGGTCTGGCAGCTGTGCCAGATCGACGTGCTCTAGGACCGTGCGGATGAGGATGCTGCCGTGCGCCTCGACACCGACGCCGCGGTCGCCAGGGCAGGTGCGCGACGCACGGGACCGGGCCACGGCGTCGGTGCGCGCGGCCCATGAAGGATCGCGATCTTGAAACCCCTGCGCCACTTTCGAACCGTGCTGATGGCGGTGGTGGCGCTGGTGGTGGCAGGCATTGCGGTGACGGTCACGCTGGCCAACTACCTGATGTGGAGCTCGCAGTCGACGCGCTTCAACATCACGATCGAGAGCGGCCAGCTGTCGGCCGAGCTGTTCCGCTTCGAGCTGTCGGTGGCCGAGCGCTTCCTGCCGGGCTCGCAGACCAGCCAGGCCGAGGTGGAGCTGCGCTACCAGATCCTGCTCAACCGCCTCGAGATCATCCGCAACAGCGAGACCTTCACCGCGCTGACCCAGGTGCCGGAGGGCGCCGCCGAATACGCCGATGCGGCGGCGGCGATCCATCGGGTGGAGCCCCGGCTGGCCGAACTCGGCGATCCCGCGGCGGCGCGCGAAGTGCTGAGCGAACTGCTGCCGCTGAACGGCCGCATCCTGCGGCTTGCCTCGAGCGCGCAGACCGTGCTGACCGACAACATCTCGCGCAAGCAGGAGAACCTCGGCCGGGTCATCGCCGGCGTGTCGGTGATCGTGGTGGTGCTGGTGCTCGTCGGCCTGGCGCTGATGGGCTTCGTGCTGCGGCTCAAGCGCCGGTCGGACCGCGATGCGCGGCACGACGCCCTGACCGGCGTGCTGAACCGGCACGGCTTCAACGTCGCACTGGCGAGCCAGCCGCCCGGCGGGGCCTGCGCGATCGTGCTGCTCGACATCGACCATTTCAAGGAGATCAACGACCGTTTCGGGCATGACGCGGGCGACGTCTTCCTGATCCAGTTCGCGGCGCGGCTGGCCGAGGTCGTCGATGGCGCGCAGCTGGTGGCGCGGCTGGGCGGCGACGAGTTCGCGATCGTTTTCCTGGGCCCCCGCGCGGGCGAACGGGCCGAGGCCTGCTGCGAGCGCATCGCGAAGTCGCTGGCCGCACCCTTCGACGTGGGCGACGCCCACCTGACGGCCACCGCCAGCATGGGCATCGCCTTCAAGGCGGCGGGGGAGGCCGACGACGCCGGGGCCCTGATGAAGAGCGCCGACATCGCGCTCTACGCGGCCAAGGGCGCGGGGCGGGCGCGCCATCTGCTCTTCGATCCCGCGATGCGCGACCGGGCGCTGCGCGAGCAGCGGCTGCGCCAGGGGCTGGCGGAAGCCGAGAAGCGCGCGGAATTCCATCTGCGCTTCCAGCCCATCGTCGATGTCGACGGGGGCCGCACCGTCGGCTTCGAGGCGCTGCTGCGCTGGACCCACCCCGAACTGGGCCATGTATCGCCGGCCGATTTCATCCCGGTGGCCGAGCGCAGCGGCCAGATCGTCTCCATCGGGCGCTGGGTGGTGGAAGAGGCCTTCCGCGACGCCGCCACCTGGCCCGACGACGTCTTCATCTCGATCAACCTCTCGGCCCGGCAGTTCGCCGATGCCACCTTCTGCGTGTTCGTGGAGCGTGCGCTGGCGCGCTTCGCCATCCGGCCCGAACGGGTGATCTTCGAGATCACCGAGAGCGTGCTGCTGCACAACAACGCGGCCGGCATCATCAGCCGCTTCCGGCGCCTGGGCGTGCAGGTCGCGCTCGACGATTTCGGCACCGGCTTCGCCTCGCTGAGCTACCTGCGGCGTTTCGAGCTCGACAAGATCAAGATCGACCAGTCCTTCATGCAGGCTGGCCACACCGATCCGCGCAACGCGGTGATCGTGCGCGCCATCTGCAGGCTGGCCGAGGAGCTCGACCTGGAGATCATCGCGGAGGGCGTCGAGACGGCCGAGCACCTGGCCTTCGTGCGCTCCATCGGCTGCCGCCTGGTGCAGGGCTTCTACTTCAGCCGGCCGCTGCTGGCGCAGGACTGCGCGAGCCGGTGGCAGGCGGCCCCGGTGGCCTGAGCGAAAAAGCGCCCGCGATCTCGCCAAAGCTTGATCCAGCGCAAGACATGGCCGGAAAAGTTGCCCGCGACCTCGCCGCGCGGCCGGCTTTGCGCGGACACTCGGCGACCTGTTCACGAGGAGATGTCATGCAATTCGTCGTCCACAACGGCTCGGGGAACCAATGGTTCTGGGAGCTTCGCTCCAGACACGACAACGCGCTCTTCGCGCGCAGCGCGCAGGCCTTCGCCGACCACGATGCGGCCCTGGCCTCGGTGCTGGCCGTGCGGGCGGCCGCGGGCATGGCGCCCACGCTCGACGAGCTGGGCTTCCCGCCGCCGGCAGGCCCGGGACCCGCGGCCAACTGAGGGGGCGGCCGAGGCTGGGCTCTCCGGTTTCCTGGTGCGCAGCCTGCGGAGCGTATTCCCGATCAAAAAGAGAACTAAAGTTTCTTGAAAAACGCGGGATTTGTCACTGATTGCGGGGTCGGACCGCCCTGGGGCCCGTGCATTCCAGGCGAAAGAACGGCTTAATCGGGGTGCCGGCGAGGTTTGTCACAGATTGTTAAGTGAGAACAAAATGCCTCACGCAATCGGGCCCTCGCCGACGCTCGCCATCCCTCGTTCAAGCTGGAAAAAGACATGACGACCGATCTTCGCCGCATTGCACTGACCGTCGACGAGCCGTGGCCCGGCATGTACTTCTGGGTGCTCCAGGAGGAGAACGACGACGCCGGCATCTACGAGCCCATCGATTCGGCGGAAGCGCCCGCGAGCAGCTACCACTCGGCACTGGCCGCCGGCTACATCGCATTGCAGGCCGTGTGCGGCCAGACCGGACCGCGCCGCGGCGGCGCCGTCTCCCCCATGTTCATCAGTCCCTCGATCGACCTGCAGCACACCACGCTGCAGTGATCCCGCCGGGCCAGCGCGGTCCGGACCGTAGCGAAAAAAAGGCCGACCCATTCGAAGGAATGGGTCGGCCTTGCTTCATCTGGCCCGTTGCGATGTTCCGTCAGGCGCTCGGCGGGACGGGCGTGGGGCCATCGGACGCTTGACGGACCGACACCGACAGTTCGCCCGCCTGCGAGACTTCACCGGTGGAGGTCTGTGCGAAGGCGCGCTGCTGGTACATCGTCTGGCGCCGCGCGCGCGTGTTGCGCACCGCGACGCTCTGGCGCTTGACCAGCTCGCGCACCCCGTCTTCGGCCGCGATCAGCGCATTGCGTGCCTTGAGCATCTGGCCCACGCGGTCCGGTTCCGGCCACATCCAGGTCGGCAGCAGGGCCCAGGACGCCTTCAGCGGGTCGCGCAGCTCGTCGTACGCGCGCTGGTCGGCCTTGTAGGCCGCTTCCAGCGCTGCGACGGCTTCTGCAAATTCCAATTCCCACTGACTCATAAGATCTCCGGTTGACGCACCAGTATGTTCGCGTCGAACTGTTACCCAATGTTAACTTCTTCACGGCAGCGGGCTTTGTTCACGGGGGAGGGCAGGCGCTTTCGCTGCATGGCGAGGCCTGTGGGGGACGCGGAAGGGAAGGGTCAAGGGACGCGAGGGCAAAGGTGAATTCTTTGGTATTCATCGCTCGCGGGAGGGCCTGAAAGAAGGCGGTCGAGGGCTGCAATTTGCCTCGGCTGCGCACGATTCCTGACCGGTGCCCGGCGTGGCGTGACATGCCGCAACGCGATACTCGACGGGTGTCACTCCACCTGCTCCATCAACTCGCCCAATCCCGCCTGCCGGTCACCGTCTTCCCTGGAAAGGACGTCGACGGCTTGCGCGTGCTCCAGCTCGCGGGCCATATCAAGGCGACGATTCCCTTGCCCGTGCGCACGCTGTCGGGCCACGACCAGCCGCCCGCCACGGTGACCGCCGTCACGCCGCTCGGGCGGCAGATGGTCAAGCGATTTCCGGTGCTGCGCTCGCGCTGAACCAGCGGCGCGACCGGTGCCCTAGGTCGACGAGCCTTCGTGGACGCTGGTCGAGCCCTCCTGCAGGGTGGCGATCGAGCGCCTGACGCGCCGCGCCAGCGCGTCCGTCAGGGGGCCGTTCGGACGCGCGAATGCAATCACCGCGCCGAGCCCCACCACGGCCAACGCGAACCAGAGGGCCAAGAATTCCGCATTCGACAGTGTTTGCATGGTGTGTCCTCGAATGGCGCCCGGGGCGGGGGCTGGGAGGGCAGTCTGCGCTGCGCCATGCCGCACTTCAATACGCCGTTTGGCTAGGCCGGTCGGCGCGATGGCCGATGCCCACGCTCAGCGCCGCACCAGGGCGACCAGGTACCTGCAGACCTTCTGGCCGGGGTTGAAGAAGCTGCAGTCGACCGGCGGGCCCAGCTGCAGGCAATCCCCGTGGTTCAGCCTGTGGACCGTGGTGCCTTCCTGGAACTCCAGCGTGCCCTCGGTGACGAGGATCTGCTGGTGCTGGAACACGAAGGCGGTGGCGGGGTAGGGCACCCGCACGTTGGCCGGCAGTTCGATCTCGAGCAGCTCGAGCATCCCGTGGTCGGGCGGCGAGAGCGCGCGCCGCAGGTAGCCGGTCTCGGGATCGCGCCAGACCGGCTGCGTCGCCCGCACGCTGATCCGCTCCCCCTGTTTCTCGGCCAGTGCCAGCAGCGCCGACAGCGCCATCCCGAACGCCCCCGAGAGCTTGCCGAGCACGGTGGCCGTGGGGCTGGCCTCGCCGCGTTCGATCTTGCTGATCATGGCCTTGGAGACGCCGGAACGCTCCGACAGGTCGGCCAGCGACAGGCCGCGCGCCACCCGTTCTTTCTTGATGGAAGCCGAGATCGCGTCGGTGGGGTCGTCGTTCATGTGCCGCTATTGGATCAAAAAAAAATCTTTCAAAGTAGTTGATCGTCTACTATGATGGACGAACTGAACACCCATCGCCGTGGCGCCAGCGCCAGCTTTCGCCGCGATGCACCGCCACAAGGAGAGAGACATGCGCCGTGAAATCCATCTGAACGCCTTCGACATGAACTGCGTGGGCCACATCCAGCAGGGCTTGTGGACGCACCCCCGCGACCAGTCGGCGCGCTACCTCGACATCCACTACTGGACCGACTACGCACGTCGCCTTGAGGCCGGCCTGTTCGACGGCATCTTCTTCGCCGACGTGGTGGGGGTCTATGACGTGCTCGGCGGCAACGCCGACGCGGCCCTGCGCGGCGCGGTCCAGGTGCCGGTCAACGACCCGACCCTGCTGATCCCGGCCATGGCCGCTGCGACCCGGCACCTGGGCTTCGGCGTGACGGCCAACCTGACCTACGAGACTCCCTACCTCTTCGCGCGCCGCATGTCCACGCTCGACCACCTGACCGGCGGGCGCATCGGCTGGAACATCGTCACCGGCTACCTGGACAGCGCCGCGCGCGCCGTCGGCCTCACCGGCCAGACCGCGCACGACGACCGCTACGACCTGGCCGACGAGTACATGGCGCTGGTCTACAAGCTCTGGGAAGGCAGCTGGGAAGACGGCGCCGTGCTGGCCGACAAGGCCCGCGGCCTCTACGCCGACCCGGCCCGGGTGCACGCGGTGCACCACCAGGGGCCGCAGTACAAGGTCGACGCCATGCACCTGAGCGAACCCTCGCCGCAGCGCACGCCGGTGCTCTACCAGGCCGGCTCGTCGGCGCGCGGCTCGCGCTTTGCCGCGACCCATGCCGAATGCGTGTTCGTCAACGGCCAGAGCAAGCCGGGCGTGAAGAAGATCGTCGACGACATCCGCCAGCAGGCGGTGCAGCGCGGGCGCGCCGGCAGCGACATCAAGGTCTTCCTCGGCGCCACCGTGGTGACCGGGCGGACCGAGGCCGAAGCGCAGGAGAAGTACGCCGAGTACCGCCGCTACGTGAGCTCCGAGGCGGCGCTGGCCCATGCCGCGGCGTCGATGGGCATCGACTTCGCCAAGTACGACATCGACGAGCCGATCGAGACCGGCAAGAGCCAAGCCATCGTGTCCAACGTCGAGGCCATGACGCGCAGCGCCGGCCCGCAATGGACCCGCCGCAAGCTGCTCGAACAGATGGTGCTGGGCAGCCGCCAGCCGCCGATGGTCGGCTCGGCCGAACAGATCGCCGATGCCCTGATCGCCTGGACCACCGAGGCCGACGTCGACGGTTTCAACCTCTCGCGCACCGTGGTGCCCGAGTGCTTCGACGACTTCATCGCGCTGGTGGTGCCGCTGCTGCAGGAACGCGGCGTCTACAAGACCCGCTATGCCGAAGGCTCGCTGCGCGGCAAGTTGTTCGGCCAGGACCGCCTCCCGGCCAGCCACCCGGTGGCCCAGCACCGCCGGCCCGCCGCGGCCTGAGCCCCAGCCCCTATTCATTGGCAGGAGACGACATGCTCGACAAGCAAAGCTACAAGGAAGCGATGGCCAACCTCGGCGCCGCCGTGAACGTCATCACCGGCCACGCCGCCGAGGGCCGCGTGGGCTGCACGGTCTCGGCCGTCTGCAGCGTGACCGACGAGCCGCCGACGCTGCTGGTCTGCATCAACCGCAGCAGCCAGAACAACGCGGCCTTCAAGGCGGCCGGCGCGCTGTGCGTCAACGTGCTCTCGGCCGACCAGCGCGGCATCGCGGAGCGCTTCGCCACCAAGAACATCAGCGCCGACGAGCGCTTCGGCCTGGCGCAGTGGGATGTGCTGGCCACCGGCGCGCCGGCGCTGCGCGATGCGCTGGCCTCGCTCGATTGCGAGATCGTCTCGGCGATGGAGGTCGGCACGCACACGGTGTTTTCCTGCACCGTGAAGGCGGTGCGCACCGCCGAGCGCGGCGACGGCCTGGTGTATTTCGGGCGCGGCTACCACCGGCTCAACCAGGCCACCTCGGCCCTGCGCTGAACCCCGCCACCGAGCCGATGCCCATGGTCGACCCCTACCGCCACAAGGCCCGCTCGCTGGCCATCCTGCTGCTGTGCGAGGTCGGCGCCATGACGGTCTGGTTCTCCTCGGCCTCGGTGGTGGCGACGGTCAAGCAGAGCCAGGCCGTGAGCGCGCAGGCCGCGGCGCTGCTGACCAGTTCGCTACAGGCCGGCTTCGTGGTCGGCACCATCCTGAGCGCGCTGTTCTCGCTGGCCGACCGCTTTGATCCGCGCCGGCTGTTCATGGGCTCGGCCCTGGTGGCCGCGGCCGCGACCGCCTGGCTGGTGTTCCTGCCGCCGACCGGCACGCTGGTCTATGCGCTGCGTTTTCTCACCGGGATGTGCATGGCCGGCGTCTACCCGGTCGGCATGCGCCTGGCCGCCACCTGGGCGCGTGGCGACCTGGGCCTGCTGATCGGCCTGCTGGTCGGTGCGCTGACTCTGGGCTCGGCCAGCCCGCACCTGCTGGCGGCCAGCGGCGGGCTCGACTGGCGCTGGGTCTATGCCGTCGCCGCGGCCTGCGCCGCGCTGTCGGGGCTGGCGGTGCTGGCCTGCGAACTCGGGCCGCACATGAAGCGGGCCGCGCGGCTGGACCTGTCGGCCTTCACCCAGGCCTGGCGCGACCCGGCCGTGCGGCTGGCCAACCTGGGCTACCTCGGCCACATGTGGGAGCTCTATGCGATGTGGGCCTGGCTCGCGGTCTTCCTGCAGGCCAGCTTCAGCCTCAACGGCATGGCCGACGCCGGCCACAGCGCCAGCCTCTGGACCTTCGCCACCGTGGCGGCGGGCGTGCTCGGCGCCTGGGGCGGCGGCGTGCTGGCCGACCGCATCGGCCGCACCGCCGTCACCATCGCCGCCATGGCCACCAGCGCCGCCTGCGCGCTGCTGATGGGCTGGCTGCTGGGCGCCTCGCCCTGGGTGGTGATCCCGGTGGCGCTGGTCTGGGGCGTGAGCGTGATCGCCGATTCCGCGCAGTTCTCGGCCAGCATCGCCTAGCTGGCCGAGCCGTCCTCGGTCGGCACCCTGCTGACGGTGCAGACCTGCGCCGGCTTCCTGCTGACCCTGGTCAGCATCCACCTGGTGCCGCACGTGGTCGCCCTCGCGAGCTGGCCGGGCGCCTTCGGCATGCTGGCCATCGGGCCCTTGCTCGGCTGCGTGGCGATGTTCCGCCTGCGGCAGCGGCCCCAGGCCCTGCGGCTGGCCGGCGGCAGGCGCTAGCGGCGCCGCCGCCTCGACTTCTTCTTTTCTCCGACCTCCACGCGACGCGAATCATGAGTGCCTATCCCGAAATCCGCCTGCTGATCGACAACCAATGGCGGCGCTGCGCCGACAGCCGCCCGGTGCTCAACCCTTCGGACGAGGCCGAGATCGGCCGGGTGCCGGTGGCCGGCCCCGACGACATCGATGCCGCGCTCGCCTCGGCCGCGCGCGGCCTGGCCGTCTGGCGCCGCACCGCGCCGCAACAGCGCGCCAGCGTCATGCTGCAGGCCGCGGCCCTGATGCGCGAGCGGGTCGAGACCATCGCCCTGGCGATCACGCTGGAGCAGGGCAAGCCGCTGGCGCAGGCCCGGGCGGAGGTGCTGCGCGGTTGCGACCTGATCGCCTGGGACGCGGAGGAGGGCCGCCGGCTCTACGGCCGCGTGATCCCGGCCGAGCCCGGCATGCGCCACACCGTGGTGCGCGAGCCCGCAGGCGTGGTGGCGGCCTTCACGCCCTGGAACTTCCCCATGAGTTCGCCGGCGCGCAAGGTCGGCGGTGCGCTGGCCGCGGGCTGTTCGATCATCCTCAAGGCGGCCGAGGAAACGCCCGCGGGCGCCGTGCTGCTGGCCCAGGCCTTCGTCGACGCGGGCCTGCCGCCCGGCGTGCTCAACCTGGTGTTCGGCGATCCGGCCGCGATCTCGTCGCGGCTCATCGCCGACCCGGTGGTGCGCCTGGTCACCTTCACCGGCTCGACCGCCGTCGGCAAGCACCTGGCCGAGCTGGCGGGCCGCCACATGAAGCCGGTGATCATGGAGCTCGGCGGCCATGCGCCGGTGATCGTCTGCGAGGACGCCGACCCGGTCGCGGCCGCGATCGCCTGCGTCAAGGGCAAGCTCAACAACGCGGGCCAGGTCTGCGTCGCGCCGACCCGCTTCTATGTGCACGCCGCGGTCTACGACGCCTTCGTCGCGGCCTTCAAGGCCGAGGCCGATGCGGTCCGCGTCGGCCCCGGCACCGCCCCCGGCAGCGACATCGGCCCGGTCACCAACGCCCGCCGCCTCGAGGCGCTGCAGGCCATGGTCGACGATGCGGTGGCGCGCGGCGCGCGCCTGGTCTCGGGTGGCCATCGCATCGGCCGCACGGGCTACCACTTCCCGCTGACGGTGCTGGCCGAGGTGCCGGACGATGCGCTGGCGATGCGCGAGGAACCCTTCGGCCCGCTGTGCCTGATCGCGCGCGTGGCGAACCTCGGCGAGGCGATCGCCAAGGCCAACAGCCTGCCTTTCGGGCTCGCGGGCTATGCCTTCACCGAATCGGCGCGGAATGCGCACGCGCTGGGAGAAGGCCTCGAGCTCGGCAACCTGGCCCTCAACCACCTGGTGTCGGCCGTCAGCGAGACCCCCTTCGGCGGCGTCAAGGACAGCGGCTACGGCCGCGAAGGCGGCACCGAGGGCCTCGAGTGCTACACGCACGCGAAGTCGATCTCGCACAAGGTGCACTGAGCACCCGCCACGAAGTTCCTCGAAGGACACACCGGGAGCCGCAAGGCATCCCGTGGCCTTCGCACGCCACCCCTTTTCAACCAAGGAGACAAAAATGAGTTGGTTTCGTTCTCTGGCCCTGCTGCCCGTCGCATCGGTGCTGCTGGGTCCCTTCGTCGGCAACCGCGTCGCACCCCTGGTGCTGGGCATGCCTTTCCTGCTGGCCTGGATGTCGCTGACCCTGGTGCTGACCTCGGTCGTGATGGCGATCGTCTACCGCCTCGATCCGGCCAACGCCGGCCCCGAGCACGCGGTGGGAGAGGGCGAATGAACATCTCCATCGTCCTGATCTTCTTCACCATCGCGCTGGTGCTCTGGCTGGGCCTGCGGGCGCAGCGCGGCAAGGACATGAACCTCGAGCAGTGGACCGTGGGCGGACGCGGCTTCGGCACCGCCATCGTGTTCCTGCTGATGGCCGGCGAGATCTACACCACCTTCGTCTTCCTCGGCGGCAGCGGCTACGCCTATGGGCACGGCGGGCCGGCCTACTACATGCTGGGCTACGGCAGCCTGTGCTTCATCCTCTCGTATTGGCTGCTGCCGCCGATCTGGCGCTATGCGCAGCAGCGCAAGCTGGTCTCGCAGCCGGACTTCTTCGCCGCGAAGTACGACAGCCCGGCACTCGGCATCCTGGTCGCGGTGGTCGGTGCGGTGGCGCTGATTCCCTACCTGGTGCTGCAGCTGCGCGGCCTGGGCATCATCGTCAGCGTCGCCTCCTACTCGGTGATCAGCTCGACGCAGGGCACGGTGATCGGCGCGCTGGTCATCACGGCCTATGTCATGGTCTCGGGCATCCACGGCTCGGCCTGGACCTCGGTGCTCAAGGACATCCTCGTGATGGGCGTCGCGATCTTCCTCGGCCTCTACCTGCCTTTCCACTACTACGGCGGCATCGGCCACATGTTCGAGGCCATCGAGCAGGCCAAGCCCGGCTTCCTGGCCCTGCCGGCCAAGGGCGAGAGCGCGGTCTGGATGGTCTCGACCATCCTGCTGAGCACCCTGGGCTTCTACATGTGGCCGCACATGTTCATGGCCTCGTTCTCGGCCAAGGGCGAGCGCGGCCTGCGCAAGAACGCCTTCGTGCTGCCGATCTACCAGCTGATGCTGCTGTTCATCTTTTTCGTCGGCTTCGCTGCGGTGCTGCAGGTGCCCGGGCTCAAGGGCGCCGACATCGACCTGGCGCTGTTCAAGATCTCGATGGCCACCTTCGACCCCTGGGTGGTGGGCCTGATCGGCGCGGCCGGCGTGCTGACCGCGATCGTGCCCGGCTCGATGATCCTGATGGCGGCCGCCACGCTGGTGGCGAACAACATCTACGGCCCGCTGCGCGCCCGTTCCAGCCAGATCCGGATCATCAGCGTGGCGCGGCTGATGGCGCCGGCGGTGATGGGCGTCGCGCTGTGGTTCACGCTGCAGGGCGGGCAGACCATCGTGGCGCTGCTGCTGATGGCCTACAGCCTGGTGACGCAGCTGTTCCCGGTGCTGCTCGCCAGCCTGCTGCGCGTCAACCCGGTGACCAAGGTCGCGGCCTTCGCCAGCATCCTGGTCGGCGAAGCCGCCGTGGCCGTGTTGTCGCTCAACAAGCTGTCGGTCGCCACGCTGTTCCCCTTCCTGCCCGACGCGCTGAAGGACCTGAACGTGGGCATGGTCGCCCTGACGCTCAACGTGCTCACGCTGATCGTGGTGTCCGCGCTGACCCGGGCGCCGCGCCACGCCGGCCCGCGCCTGCAGCAACAACAAGGATGAACGCCATGCAACCCGCTGTGCCCTTCCTGCTCGAAGCGCCGGATCTGGACGGCTGGCGCGCCGGCAACACCGGTGTCGAAGGCGTCTGGCAGTTCGATTCGGGCCTCGCCGGGCGCCATGTGCTGATCACGGCGCTGGTGCACGGCAACGAACTCTGCGGCGCCTGGGCGCTCAAGGGCCTGCTCGACGCGGGCCTGCGCCCGCGCCGCGGCCGCCTGACGCTGGCCTTCTGCAACCTCGCGGCCTTCGACCGCTTCGACCCTGCCAATCCGGATGCCGCGCGCTTCGTCGAGGAAGACCTCAACCGGCAGTGGTGGCCCGAGCGCCTGCGCCAGCCGACCAGCCTCGAACGGCGCCGCGCCGCCGAGCTCGCGCCCTTCGTCGAGGCCGCCGACTGGCTGCTCGACCTGCATTCGATGCACGAGCCCGGGCTGCCGCTGACGCTCACCGGCCTGGCGGCAGCGAACGTCGACTTGGCCGTCGCCATGGCCTCGCCGGAGCACATCGTGGTCGATGCCGGCCACAAGGACGGCGTGCGGATGCGCGACTTCGGCCGCTTCGGCACGCCCGAGAGCATCGCCGCGGGCGCGCGCTCGCTGCTGGTGGAGTGCGGCTTCCACGGCGACCCGCACAGCCGGCGCGTGGCGCAGGACCAGTGCGCACGCTTCCTGGTGGCCGCAGGCAGCATCGACGCGGCGGACGGCGCCGCCGGGCTGCCCGGCTGGCGCTTGCCCGATGCCGACGGCCAGTGGGTCCTCGAGGTGACGGGCGGCGTGGTGGCGCGCGACGAGACGGTGCGCTTCTCGCAACCCTTCCAGGGCCTCGAGGTGATTCCGGCGGCGGGCACGGTCATCGGTTTCAATGGCGAGCCGATCGTGACACCCTACGACGACTGCGTGCTGGTGATGCCCTCGCTGCGCCAGGCACGCGCGGGCGTCACGGTGGTGCGCTTCGCACGCCGCCGGCGCGCACGGCCTGTTTCAACCGAGGAGCTTCCATGAACACCGCCAACCCCGACGCCGGCATTCGCCTGATCGACTGCACCGAGGCCGAGCACGCGGGTGCCATCCTGGCGATCCTGAACGACGCCATCGTGCATTCGACCGCGCTGTACGACTACGTGCCCCGGCCGCCGGAAGCCATGGCCGCCTGGTTCGCGACCAAGCGGGCCCATGGCTTTCCGGTGATCGGTGCGGTCGACGCGGAGGGTCGGCTGGCCGGCTTCGCCAGCTGGGGCACCTTCCGGGCCTTTCCGGCCTACAAGTACACGGTCGAGCACAGCGTCTACCTGCATCCCGCGCACCGGGGGCGGGGACTGGGGAAGCTGCTGATGGCCGCCCTGATCGAACGGGCGCGGGCGGCCGAGGTGCATGTGCTGGTGGGGTGCATCGACGCCAGCAACGGCGCGAGCATCGGCTTGCACCAGCGGCTGGGCTTCAGCCACTGCGGGACCTTCGGCCAGGTCGGCTTCAAGTTCGGGCGCTGGCTGGATGCGGCCTTCTACCAGCTCGAACTGGAGACGCCGGCGCAGCCGGTGGACGGCTGAACGGTCCGGCGTCGACAGGGCCTCAGCTGTCGTCGTCGACGCTGGCGCTCCAGCGCGAGCCCCAGCTGCGCGAGGCGTCGTCGAGGTGGCGCCGGTCCTTCTTGGTCGGGCGGCCCTGCTCGATGCTCAGCGCCGGCTCGCTGCCCATGCGGCGCTGCTCGCGCGCCGCCGCCTGGGCCGCGAGGCTCTCGGGCGTTTCCTCGTAGAGCTGCTGCGCCACCGGCGCCGGCCCGCGCTGGCCGCTGATGCCGAGCACCCGCACGGTGCGATGGGCAGGCCCCTGGCGAAAGGCCACGGTGTCGCCGGCCTTGACCTCGCGCGAGGCCTTGGCCACGTCGCCGTTGACCTGCACCCGGTTCTTGCCGATCTCCTCGGCCGCCAGCGAGCGGGTCTTGTAGAAGCGCGCGGCCCAGAGCCATTTGTCGATGCGCAGACGGTCCATTCCTGTCCTTATCCTTTGTCCAGCGGCAGATGCACGATGGCATCGAGCCCGACGACGCGGCCGTCGCTGACCCGATTGTCCAGTGTGATCCTGCCGCCCAGCGCATGCACGATTTCCCGACAGATCGTCAGGCCCAATCCCGAGCCGCTGGCCATGTCGCCGGCCGCGAAGGGCGCGAACAGGCGCTGGCGCAATTCCGAGGAGATGCCGGGGCCGGCATCGCGCACCCGCAGCACGGCGTGCTCGCCATCGGCGCGCACCTGCACCGAGAGCTCGCCGCCGGCCGGGCTGTGCTTGATGGCGTTGTGCAGCAGGTTGCGCGCGAGCTCCTGCAGCATCCATCGGTGCGCGTGCACCGGCACGGCCATGGCGTCGAGGTCGAAGTCGAGCGCGCGGTCGGCGATCAGCGGCGAGATGTCGAGCGCCACCTGGCGCACCATCTCGCCGAAATCCAGGGTGCTCGATTCGGGCTGCTGGCGCAGCTGCTCCACCTTGGCCAGCGACAGCATCTGGTTGGCCAGCAGGGTGGCGCGCGTCACCGTGTCGGCGATCTCGCCCAGGGCCTGGTCGGCCGGCACGTCGCCGCGGCGGGCCGACTGCACCTGGGCGGTGAGCACCGCCAGCGGCGTGCGCAGCTGGTGCGCGCTGTCGCGCACGAAGCGTTTCTGGTGGTCGAGCAGGGCCTGCAGCCGGCCCATCACGCGGGTGGTGGCCTCGACCAGCGGGCGCAGTTCGCGCGGCGCGCCAGCCGCATCGATGGGCGACAGGTCGTCGGCCGGGCGCGCCTCTATGGCCTCGCCCAGCGTGCGCACCGCGCGCGTGGCGCGCTGCACCACCAGCGCGGTCACCGCCGCGATCACGCCCATCAGCACGGCCTGGCGCCACAGGGTGTCGAGCAGCAGCTTGCGCGCCAGCGTCTCGCGCAGCTCCAGGGTCTCGGCCACCTGCACCACGGCCATGCCGCGGCCGGTCGAGCTCGCCACCGGCTGCAGCAGCACCGCCACGCGCACCGGGTGCGCGCGGAACTCGGCGTCGTAGAAATCGACCAGCGAGGCATAGGGCGGCCGGATCGGCAGCTGGCCGCGCCAGAAGGGCAGCTCGTCGAAACCCGAGATCATCTCGCCGCGCATGCTGGACACGCGGTAGTACATCCGGCTCTGGTTGTCGGCCTCGAAGGCCTCGAGCGCGGAGTAGGGCACCACGGCGCGCAGCACCGCGGCATCGTCGTAGCCCACCACGTCGAGCTGCTCGCCGATGGTCTTGGCCGAGGCCAGCAGCGTGCGGTCGTAGGCCAGCGTGGCGGCCGCCAGGCTCTGGCGGTAGAGGCTCACGCTGTTGATCGCGATCACCACCGCCACCGGCACCAGGATGCCGAGCAGCAGGCGGGCGCGCAGCGAGGACGCGCGTTCGACCATCAGGATTTCTCTTCGCGCAGCAGGTAGCCCAGCCCGCGCAGCGTCATGAGCGCGGCGCCGGTGCCGGCGAGCTTCTTGCGCAGGCGGTAGACCACCACCTCCACAGCCTCGTACTGCACGTCGACCTCGCCGGGGAACACCAGTTCGAACAGCCGTTCCTTCGCCACGGCGTGGCCCGGGTTGGTCATCAACGCCTTGAGCAGCGCCAGCTCGCGCGGCGTGAGTTCCAGCACCTCGGCGCGGTGGTAGATGGCGCCGCTGTCGGCCTCGTAGCGCAGGCCGCCCACGGGCCGCGGGCCGTCGGGCGGCGCGCCCGCCTCGGCGCCCTGGTGGCGCCGGCGCAGGGCGCGCAACCGCGCCTCCAGCTCGTCGAGGTCAAAGGGCTTGGGCAGGTAGTCGTCGGCACCGGCGTTGAGGCCGACGATGCGGTCGCCCACCGTGCCGCGGGCGGTCAGCAGCAGCACCGGCGTGCGCAGGCCGGCGGCGCGCGCCCGCGCCAGCACCTGCAGGCCGTCGAGGTTGGGCAGGTTGAGGTCGAGCGCCACCACGTCGGGCTCCAGCGCCTGCCACTGGGCCACCGCCAGCGCGCCGTCGCCGCAGACCCGCACGTCGATGCGGCGGCGGCCCAGCGTGCGTTGCAGCGTGGTCTGCATGGTGGGGTCGTCTTCGACGAGCAGCAGCTTCATGAAGGAAGGAGGGGAGGCAGGTGTTTACCCCAGTTCGGCGGACAGCCAACTGACAGCGGGGCGGCGCATCATAGCGGCGTTCAGGTTCTACTCAGCTTCCATGGCATAAGGAGACATACGATGCGTCGCGATACCTTTTTGAAGTCACTGGCCGCACTGGCCGCGGCGGGCGCCTTGCCCCTGTCGGCCCATGCCGCACCCAACGTCAAGATGATGATTCCGGCCAACCCCGGCGGCGGCTGGGACACCACCGGGCGCGCGCTGGGCAAGGCCCTGACCGATGCCAAGGTCGCCGACACCGTGACCTACGACAACAAGGGCGGCGCCGCGGGCGCGCTGGGCCTGGCGCAGTTCGTCAACGGTTCCAAGGGCGATCCGAATGCGCTGATGGTCATGGGCTCGGTCATGCTGGGCGGCATCATCACCGGCAAGCCGCCGGTCAAGCTCGAGCAGGCCACGCCGCTCGCGCGCATCACCACCGAATACAACGTGTTCGTGCTGCCGGCCAATTCGCCGTTGAAGACCATGAAGGACGTGGTCGAGCAGCTCAAGAAGGACCCGGGCAGCGTCAAGTGGGGCGGCGGTTCGCGCGGTTCCACCGAGCATATCGCCGCGGCCATGATCGCGCAGAAGGTCGGCGCCGACCCGTCGAAGATCAACTACGTGGCCTTCCGCGGCGGCGGCGAGGCCACCGCGGCCATCCTGGGCGGCAACGTCACGGTGGGCGGCAGCGGCTACAGCGAATTCGCCGAATACATCGCGACCGGCAAGATGCGCGCCATCGCCGTCACCTCGGCCAAGCGGCTGCCCGGCATCGACGTGCCCACGCTCAAGGAACTGGGCATCGACGTGGAGATCGGCAACTGGCGCGGCGTCTACGGCGCACCGGGCCTGACGGCCGACCAGCGCAAGGCCGCCATCGACATGCTGCAGGCGGCGCTCAAGAGCGGCGCCTGGGCCGAGGCGCTGAAGAAGAACGACTGGACCTCGTCGGTGCTGACCGGCGACGCCTTCGCCAAGTTCGTCGACGACGACTTCGCGAGCCTGCGGGCGATCATGGCCAAGTCCGGAATGATCTGACTCGCCCCCGAGGGGGCGCGCACTTCGTGTCGCTTCCCTTCCCCCATCCGGGGGCGACACCGGCGGCCCGGCAGAGCCGGTTCCGCGGTGTCCCTGGTGTTCTTCGGGCTCGCGCACTTCGTGCGCATTGCCTTGGCTTCTAGCGGGAGCCTTTCTATTTTTTCCACGACTGTGGGAGCAAAAAATGACAACTCCAGAATCCTCGGTCGCGTCGCCTGCTGCGGCGCTGTGGCCGCAGACGCTGGTCGGCGCGGGTGTGCTGCTGACCGGCATGGCGCTGGCCTTCGGGGCCATCGACATTTCGTCCGAGGCCGGCTACGGCGGCGTCGGGCCCAACTTCCTGCCCTGGCTGGTGTCGATCGTGCTGATGCTGTGCGGCGCCTGGATCCTCTGGGAAGCGCGCACCGGCGGCTTCCGCGAGCTCGATGCGCCCACGGGGGCCGAGGGCGCCTACTGGCCCGGCTTCGTCTGGGTGTCGGCGGGGCTCTTGCTCAACGCGGCGCTGATCACCTCGCTGGGCTTCATCCTGAGCTGCACGCTGTGCTACGTGATGGCGGTGCAGGGACTGCGCCGCGCGAGCGGGCAGCCGGGCGTGAACGCGCCGCGCACCTGGGTCATCGACGCCGTCACCGGCGCGTTGATCGCGGCGCCCGTGTTCTGGACCTTCACGAAATTCCTGGCCATCAACCTGCCGGGCCTGACTTCCACCGGGTGGCTCTGACATGGACATCTTCAATGCCCTGATGGCGGGCTTCGCCACCGCCATCACCCCCATCAACCTGCTCTGGTGCCTGGTCGGCTGCGCGCTGGGCACGGCCGTCGGCGTGCTGCCCGGCATCGGCCCGGCCGTGGCCGTGGCGATGCTGCTGCCGATCACCGGCAAGGTCGACATCACGGCCTCGATGATCTTCTTCTCGGGCATCTACTACGGCGCCATGTACGGTGGCTCGACCACCTCGATCCTGCTCAACACGCCTGGCGAGACGGCCAGCATGGTGACGGCGATGGAGGGCAACAAGATGGCCAAGAGCGGCCGCGCGGGCGCCGCGCTCGCCACCGCGGCCATCGGCTCCTTCGTGGCCGGCACCATCGCCACCGTGATCGTCACGCTGTTCGCGCCCTTCGTGGCCGAGTTCGCTGTCAAGTTGGGTCCGCCCGAGTATTTCCTGCTGATGCTGCTGGCCTTCACCACGGTGAGCGCGGTGCTGGGCAAGAGCACGCTGCGCGGCATGACGGCGCTGTTCATCGGCCTGGCCGCGGGCTGCGTCGGCCTCGACCAGATCTCGGGCCAGGGCCGCTACACCGGCGGCATTCCCGAGATGCTCGACGGCATCGAGATCGTGCTGGTCGCGGTCGGGCTGTTCGCGGTGGCTGAGGTGCTCTACGCCGTGTTGTACGAAGGCAAGGTGGTCGAGGGCCAGAACAAGCTCAGCCGCGTGCACATGAGCAAGCGCGACTGGAAGCGTTCGGTCCCGGCCTGGCTGCGCGGCACCGCCATCGGCACGCCCTTCGGGTGCATCCCGGCCGGCGGCACCGAGATCCCGACCTTCCTGAGCTACGCGATGGAGAAGAAGCTGGTCAAGAACCCCGAGGACAAGGCGGAGTTCGGCACCAAGGGCGCGATCGAAGGCGTGGCCGGCCCCGAGGCCGCCAACAACGCGACCGTGACCGCGGCCCTGATCCCGCTGCTCACGCTGGGCATCCCGACCAGCAACACCACGGCCATCCTGCTGGGCGCGTTCCAGAACTACGGCATCCAGCCCGGCCCGCAGCTGTTCACCACCTCGGCCGCCTTGGTCTGGGCGCTGATCGCCTCGCTCTACATCGGCAACGTGATGCTGCTGGTGCTGAACCTGCCGATGGTGGGTCTGTGGGTCAAGCTGCTGAAGATCCCCAAGCCCCAGCTCTACGCCGGCATCCTGATCTTCGCCACGGTCGGTGCCTACGGCATGCGCCAAAGCGCCTTCGACCTGTTCCTGCTGTATGCCATCGGCGTGCTGGGCGTGATCATGCGGCGCTTCGATTTCCCGACCGCGCCGGTGGTGGTCGGCATGATCCTGGGCCCGCTGGCCGAGGCGCAGCTGCGCAACGCGATGTCGATCGGCGAGGGCAGTGCGATGGTCTTCTTCCAGCGCCCGATGTCGATCACGCTGGTGGTGGTGATCCTGGCCGTGCTGACGCTGCCGCGCATCGCGAAGGCGATGGCGATGCGCAAGGAGCGCGCGCAGCTCGCCTGAGCCGCAGCGCCGCCCGATCTCAGCGCCCGGAAGAAAGTGAGCCGGGTTGCGCCGCAGCCGCGGCCACCGGCTCGGCCGGGAGCGTCGGCCGTACCCTGGGGCCAGGCGTGAACTGGATGAACACCTGCGCGGTCGCGTACGACAGCCAGAGCTTGCGCCAACGCAGGAAGTCCAGGCCCAGCAGCATCTCGGCCTGCTTGTCCGAGGGGTCCTGCACCAGGACCGGCGCGCGCGCGAAAGTGGCTCGCCCCACACGCATGCTCGCAAAGCGGTGGCGATGCGCCGCGACCGACAGGCCGTTCATGCCCGTCAAGGCGCCCATCGGTTCCTGCGCGAGCACCGCCGGGTCGACGCCGGCGGCAATTGCCGCGTCGTGGCTCACCAGGCTGCGCTGTGCCCCGGTATCCACCAAGGCCAGTACCGGATGGCGGTTCAGGACCACGGGAATCAGCAACGCATTCTCCGCGCTGTGCACCGCGTCGATGCGGTCGTGGGCTCCCCGCCACGGCACGAAGTCCCCGGTGCAATCGGAGAGCGCATTGACCGGGTAGAGCGTCATCGTCTGCTTCGGAAAGTCGAGCTCGACGTCATAGGAGGCGAGGAGGTCGGCGCCCAGCAGACCTACGGGAGCCTGCGGATCACCGTCGTCCCCCGCGCGCGCGATCTCGGCC
Organism: Variovorax sp. UMC13; assembly: GCF_014170375.1. Classification (GTDB taxonomy): domain Bacteria; phylum Pseudomonadota; class Gammaproteobacteria; order Burkholderiales; family Burkholderiaceae_C; genus Variovorax. The sequence continues at coordinate 364,365 of NZ_LZZW01000018.1, forward strand.
ACCGTCAGGTCGTAGCCCAGCCGTTGCGAGCTGCCGAACGTCAGGCGCGAGGCAGTGACCGCCGGCGTGGGTTGCGAGAGACCTCCCACACCACGGACCCGGACCCGGTGGCGCTCATTGGGCTCCAGTCCGAGGGCTTGCGCCATGGCCGGTGTGATGGTGCTGTGCTGCGCGCCGCTGTCGACCATCATGGGCAGCGAGCGGCCGTCGATGCCGATCTCGACCAGAAAACGTCCTTGGTAGAGCCGCATCGGCAACACCGCACTGGCGACAGGATGGCAGGTGGCGACGGCGGACGACGACGCCAACGGTGGCGTGTCGACCGCGGGGGGCGCTGGCATCGGCGAGGTCGTTTGCGCACTGACGCCGTGCACGCACATCGCCAATGCGACCATCAAAAGCCATGCAAAACGGGGAGGAATTTCGTGCGCAGCACCCGGATTCGTCCGAGCCATGGGGAAGCTTCCCGGTGCTTGTGGGTCTTGCTCAAGGGCGCTCTGACAGGCACCGCCGGTCGACGCAACGCCCCGGGGCGGTATGCGGCGCGTGTCGAGGCGAATGTTCGCGGCCGCGGAAAGGCAATCCCTGTGCTGGATCTTCGTCATGCTTGCATCCCTGTCGCTCGTTTTCTTTGTCCGGGGATGCTCGGTGCGATGCGCTGACTCAGGACTGACTTGCCGTCCTCGCCCGCCTTGACCCCCATCGCGATGGCGAGCGATGGGGCTCAGGTCGGCTCGGATCGACGCGACGTCGGGCCTCAGAACACGTAGCTCCCGCTCAACAACACCGCCCGCGGTGCGCCCGGCATCGAGGTGGCGCGCCAGTAGCGCTTGTCGCTCAGGTTGGTGACGGCGAGGGTCACGGTCCAGGGCATGGCGCGCCAGCCGACCGAGGCGTCCCAGCGGGTGTAGCCGGAGCGCTCGCTGAGGTTGTCGATGGCGTTGTAGATCGGGCCGCGGTAGGTCACGCCGAGTTCGCCGTACCAGGGGCTCTCGGGTGCATAGCGCACGAAGATGCTGCCGTTCTTGCGCGCGACGTTGGGCTTGAACTTGCCGACGTTGGCCGGCGTCGTGAGGTCCTGCGTGACCTTGGCCTGCTGCAGGCCCACGCCACCGCGCACGTACCAGCTCTTCGCGAGTCGGCCGGTGATGCTGGCTTCGAGGCCGCGCGAGCGCTCGGCGCCGCGCACCGCCCAACGAAAGGGATCCTTGTCGGGGTCGGGCCGGTAGCGGATGTTGAGCAACTCCAGGCTGTAGAGCGACACCTGGGTCGAGAGCCGGCCGCCGAGCCAGTCGCTCTTGGTGCCGATCTCGAACTGGCGCGAGACCTGCGGCTCCTCGTCGTAGACCGCGTTGTCCTCCACCGCCACACTGATCATGCCGCGCCCGCCGTAGGGCGAGAAGTTCTTGGAATACGAGGCGTAGAAACTGTGCGCGGGCACGGGTTGCCACACCACGCCGACGCGCGGGCTCAGCTGGCTGCCGTCGTAGCTGCGCTCCTTGTCGATGAGCACGTTGCGGCTCGCGAAGTCGAAGCTTTCCTGGCGGGCGCCGACCAGCAGCTTCCATTGCTCGCTCAGGCCGATCAGGTCCTGCACGTACAGCGCGCGCGATTCGGCGCGGTGCTGGTTCACGGTGCGGGCCGGACCGTGCGGCGGCTTGGGCACAAGCCACACCGGGTTGTACGGATCGACCGACGCGGTGTATGCCATGGCCGGGTCGGTGATCGAGGTCGACAGGCTGGGGTTGCGCTTCTCGGTGGCCAGCTCGAAGCCCAGCAGCAGGTCGTGCGTGATGGCGCCGGTCTTGAACTTGCCCGTCAGGTCCAGCGCGTTGGTGAAGGTGCGGTTGTCCGTCTGCTGCCAGGCGCGGGTGAAGGTCATGCGGCCGGGGGTGGTGCAGCGGCGGCCGTTGCTCAGGAGGGTGCCGTTCGGGCGGCAGTAGCTGCCGCCGTAGAGATGGTCGAAGTCCTGGCTGGCCTCGTGCAGCACGCTGGTCCACTTGAGCGACCAGTCGCTCGTGAAGTCGTAGCTCAGCACCGAACGCCACATCTTCATCCTGTCCTCGATGAAGTCGTCCGGATGCGCATAGGCGGTTCGGATCGACACGTCGGCCGGCAGGCTGTCGTAGGCAGGCGCGCGGTCGGGCCGGCGCCACACCGTGTCCTGCGTGTACTGGCCGAGCCAGCGCAGGCCGCGATGGTTGTCGTACAGGATGCTGGGCGACACCATCGTGTTCTCGTTCTGGATGCCGCTGCGGAAGCTGTCGGCCTGTTCGCGGTCCAGCGTCAGGCGCACCACGGTATTGGGGTTGATCTCGCGGTTGAGGTCGATGGTCGCGCCCCGGTTGTTCCACGAGCCGGCCCGCAAGCCGATGCTGCTGACCGCGTCGAAGCTGGCCTGCTTGCTCACCAGGTTGACGATGCCGCCGCCGCTGCCGCGGCCGTACAGCACCGAGGCCGGGCCTTTCAGGATCTCGATGCGCTCGACGTTGGCCGTGCTGCGCCGGATCTGCCCGCCGGCGCGCACGCCGTCGCGGTAGATGTCGCCCGAGCTGGCGTCGAAGCCGCGGATGGTGATGCCGTCGCCGCGCGTGTCGTAGGTGGTGTCGATGCCCGGCGTGCCGTCGAGCATCACGCTCAGGTCGTTGATGCCGTAGGTCTTGAACTTGCTCACCTCGATCACGTCGACCGTCTGCGGAATGTCCTTCAGGGGCAGGGCGGTCTTGGTGGCGGTCGAGACGCCGCCGCGGGGGCGGGCGTCGTCGGGGTCCAGCGCGTCGGCCGTGACCGTGACCGTGTCGAGGGCGCGCGCACCCGCGGGGTGCAGGGCGTCAGGGCCCTGTTGGGCATGGGCCGCCCAGACGGACGCCATGGCGGCGAAGCCGGCCGCGACCTGGCCGAAGGGGGGAGTGATGAAAGATCTGTAGCGCAACGAAAAGCCCTCCTCGTGTTTTTAGGAGGGGCGAGTCTACAGATAAAAACGATTCCCATTTAGATTCGTTGGAAACCTTGTGAACGAGACTGAGATAAAGGGAGAGGCGCTGGTGCGATAACTGGGATATACGGGGACAAGGCGGGATTTAGAAAACGGCCTCGGTGTAAATCAGTTACGCGGAGTGCAAACGGGCCGCGCAGCCCGTTTTTTCAAGATTCGCTCGGCGGTTCGAGCATGTCGAGCTGCTGCTCGGACTTGAACGATGCCAGTTTGGCACGGACGCGAGCGATGAGCCGACGGACGCCGCTCTCCGTCATGCCATGGATGCGTGCCAGCTCGACCTGGTTGTTGCCCGTGAAGGCGTCGTAGATCTGCAGCTCGACGCGCGCCAAGCGCCATTGATAGTCTGTCGGGAAGTAAATGTTCTGGCCGCCCCAATGGGAGGTCAGCCGGTCCACCAGGGCGCTGACCGCCACGGCCGCAGCGGCCGGAGGCACCTCCTGCTCGGCGAGTACCCGCTCGGCCAGCTGCACCATGTCGGCGAGCAGCTCGTGGCGCCTCTCGCCCATGCGGGTCTCTGCGTTCACATCACGCCTTCATGGTTGGAGTTGACCGGTGCCGCCGCGGGCCGGCCCACGATGGCGACATAGGCCTCCCAGGCAGCCCAGTGGCGATCGAACGTCAGTTCACCGCCGCTGACCTCGTTGTGGGCCCATTGGCAGTGCCCGAGCTGCTCGGCCGTCAGCTCGCCGCGTGCGGCCAGCGCTGCCGCGTCGGCCCGGAGCCCGGCGACAGCTGCCGGCAGGAAGCGCATCGCCCACTTCTTGAGCGTCTCGATCAGGGCCAACATCTGGTCGTGCCGCGCCCAGCGCAGGTCGTCGACCTTTGCAATGCGCCTCACGTAGGCGGCCAGAGCCGACTCGGCTGGGTCCTGGACTGCGCCGAGCTGGTGCAGGAACAGCCACAGCGCGCGAACCTTGCGGGCCTCGGTGGAGGTCGCCAGCGGCCGATCGCCGGCCTTGGAACGCACCTTGAAACCCGCCTTTTTGGCGTGTTCCAAGACCTTCATCAGCGCTGGAACGCCCATCTTGGCGGTCGAATCGGCCTTTCCAGCCGTGCGCAGCATGGTTCGGTAGGTCGGATCGTCCATCTGCAGGTCGCGTTTGGCGACGTGGATCAGGGTGATCAGCCTGCCGCGGTCGCCCGCGGCCGATGCCGAGCGCGCGGGCCTAGTCGGTGCGGTGGCGGGTTTCATGCGAGCAGCGCTCTTTCTGGCACGCCGCCTACGCCACGGTTCAACTGCGCGTCGAGGCCGGCCACGAACCCGGCGGCTCGATCCGCGTCGGTCACGTTCCTCCCGACGGTCCGATCTTTGGCCTGGAACGTCGTGCTGTCGGGCCAGGTCTGTGCCTTGTACTGCTCGATCAACAGGACGTTCCGCCTCGGGTTGGCGAATGCGTCCAGCAGCTGATTCGCGGCATACACCCAGCCCATGGCGAACTCATCGCCACGGGCCGTGAGGGTGATGGGCTTGCAACGCGCAGGCTGCTTGCGCAGATGTGCCAGGCGCGCCTTTGCGCACTGGCGCGACAGGACGTCCCAGGCGTACGCAGCGACCTTCGGCGCAGAGGCTACGCCGATGAAAGCCACTTCCCGATGGATGACCCGGCGCGAGGCGAGCATCCGGCCCTCGCTCAACCAGATCAGGTCGCAGCCGAAGGCCTCCGCGATCATGCGAGCGAGGCTCACCTCCCAGCGCGGCTGAGAGTTCGTCCGGGTCGAGCACTTCACGACGCTCACGTCGGAAAGTGCGACGTCGTCAGGGCTCACGCCGTGCTCCGCCATCAGGCGTTGCGCCTGGCGCATTGCGATGCCGGCCTCGTTCGGGCTGGTGCTCTTCGCGAGCGCCAGGCACTTCTTGATCTTCTTCAGGGCGTCGTCACGGTTCATGGTTCACCCCAAGATCAGTGGTCCGAGCCACGAGTTCCACAGGCCCAGCACGCTGGAGATGGAGAAGATGAGCTGCATGCTGAATAGCGGCCACTGGCGGTGCTTCGCTCCGTAAGTCATCCATGCCGAATTGCTGGCCAGGAAAAGCGCGAAGGCCATAGCGGGTGCGGCCATCGTCGCCATCAGGAAGGCGCCGACGATGCCTGTCGCAGCGGCGAGAACGTCGATACGCAACAGGAACGCGCCCACAGCGCCCGTTGCCGAGGAGAGAGCGGCCATACGGATCACGCGCGACCTCCCACGCCTTGATCCGCTGGTCGCTGCCCGCGTTGCTGCTCGAGCAGCTCGATGTTGAGATCGAGATACTCGAGCAGCTTGCAGGGCGCGCGGTCGGCGAGCCAGAGCGTGTCATAGATGTCGCCCTTGCTGTCGGCGAACGCAAGCAATTTGCGCATCGAACGCAGGGTGCGGCAGGTCATAGCGCGTTGCTCGCCCTGGGGAAAGAGGCCCTGCTCGATCTCAGCGATGACGAGGTCGATGCGATCGTCGAGCGTCTCGGTCTCGTTGATCCAGAGCGCGCATCGGATAGCGCCGCGCATCGTCTCCGCGCGCAGCGTTGCGGCCACCGTGGCCATGATGGTCAGTGCCAGATCCGATCGATCGAAGGAGCCGATGCGGCGTTCAGAGAAAGGCCCCGCCGCCCGAGGGCGACGGGGAAAGATCAGCTGGCCGCCCATCGGCGCAGCTTGACCAAGGAGAGAACTGGTAGCGGTCATCAGGCGATGTCCTTGTTGTTGGTGATGGGAGCGCAGGCCTGCGCGTGCGCTGCAAGGCGATCTGCCAGGCGCTTCGCCTGTGCGGGAGAGACGAAGCGCTGCTGGTCACCGATAGCGAGACGGATGGCACCCGTGCCATAGAAGGAGCACCAGAACGGATCTCCAGTAGCTGGCAAACCCGAGGGCTCGACCGGCGCACTCGAGAGGGGCGGTACGGCGGTGGCCCGTGCTGCCGTCTCAGCCGAGCGTGGTGGTGCGGCAGCTACCGAATCCTCGGACAGTCCAAGGTATCGCGCTGCCATCGCAAACGGGCTGTTCGGGCCGAGACCTGCGGGGCGAGGTGCGGCGACAGCGTCAACCAGGCGGTGCTCGAAGGCACCGCCTGTTGCATCGTCTTGATCGACGCTCGACATCACACCGCCACCATGTCGAGCGGGATGGCGGCGTAGCGCTCGGTTTCGCCGATGCGCTCGTAGATGCGGACGTACTGCTTCGAGCCGATGACCTGGATCGACTCACCGATCGCGCGCATTGCCTCTTGCCAGCGCGGGTCGGTGATGGCCCAGCGGCGCAGGCCCAGGATGCGGCCCACGCTCAGCTTGCCTTCCTTGTCAGCACGGAAGGTTTCCTGGATCACGATCTTGACCTCGTCACGGGAGTTGTCCGTCCAGTCCGCGGCGCAGGCATCGATCAGCTCCTTCGCGGCCTGCAGGCGCTCATCGAAGGTGATGGCCTCCGACGTGGCGATCAGGAGCTTGTAACGGCCATCGAAGGTGTGCAGCGTGACGTTGCCCTTCTTCCCGCCGCGCTTTACGCCGTACTGCTCGGCGCTCAGCTCGACGAACGCGGTCACGTCGCCGAACACCTTCGCCTTGAACTGGGCCAGCCTCTGGTGCAGCTCAAGCGCGAGGGGCGCCAGTTCGTTGACCAGGCGGTCGCGCTCCTGGTCGATCGGCTTCACCAGGTTGATGGGCACGAGGCGGCCCTGCGGGTCGCGCATGTAACCCTCGGGAACGGTGGTCGGGGAAGTCATGAAATAAAGCTCCTACGGTTGGTGGATGGGTGCCGCCTCAGGCGGAAATTGGTCGGCATGGTGCGGCAGCGCGCTCCCCTTCTTCAAGGCGGCATAGCTGTCCGACATCACGTCGTGGCGCACGATGCCGGCGACGACAGGTACGTCGAACGCCTCGGCCACGTCGCGTGCGGTGCAGCCCACGGCACGCTGCAACGCCGTCGCCGGGACCGCAGTACCGTCGCCAGGCAGCAGCGCCACGAGGACCACCTGCAGGCGCTGTGCGGCGGTCATGCGGCGCTCCCGAAGGCCACGCGCCGGCCACCGATCAGGCTGTCGACGCTGGCGTGGTCCAGCGCACCGGCGCGGGCCGGAACCCAGGGCGCCGGTTGGTACTTCGGGCCGTGCATGACGTTGATGTGGCGCGGCGCGGCAACGCGTCCCGTCGACTCAGGTGACGGTGCGACTGACGCCTGCGGCGCCTGGCCCTCGAACCAGACGAGCTTTCCGACTTCGTTGATACGCTTGTCGATGCGCTTGCTGGAGCGCAGGCGCGCCAGGCTCTTCTGCATCCAGTAGGGGTCGCGCGCCAGGTCGTCCGCAGTGACGAGGTTTACCGCGAGCAAGGCCTCAAGGAGCTGTGCAGTGCTGCGCTCGCCGTGGGCCCGCAGCTGGCCGAAGATGGCTGCGCGCACCGGGCTCAGCACCTTGGCCGGGACGTCCTTAGGGCGTCCGAGGTCGAACATGCTCATGGCCGACCTCCGCAGAGAGCCGAGCCTTCAGCCATGCCCTTGGTGTACACGGCCTCAACACGCTGGATTTCCTCGTTGCTGTAGTCGTTGACGGCCACGGCGGCCAGGAACGAGCCGACGCACAACAGCACCCAGATCACCATGAACAGGGTGTCGTTCTTCATCTGAACGACCGTCTCGGGTGGAGTGCGCCTCATGCCATCACCCGCGTCGCGCTGATGCGCATGGCTTCGGGGAAGTTCTCCAGCGCCGTGATGACAGCAGCGAAGCCGTCGGCGTAGAGGCCGTGGTGGTGGCCAGTCGAGCCATCGCGCATGACGATGCGCAGCAGGAAGGTTTTCATTCGGCCCTCGCTACCGCAGAGATCAGACCGGCCGTCACCTTGGCGGCGCCGATGGTCACGGCCTCGTTCATCGCCGCGCTGACCAGGTTGTTGATCGCCAGCGGGTGGCACAGGGACTGGCTGCGCACGACGCGGCTGCCGCGTGTGTTTTCCGTCACGGCCTGCTGTAGGCGGTTGCGGATCTCTTCGATCGCATCGGGCGCCATGACGGCGTCGAGGTCCACGTCGACGCGGGTGAACTTGTGGCGCAAATAGGCCTCGACGTGGTTGTCGAGCGGCGGCAGCTTGACCATCTCGCAGCGCTGCACCACCTCACGCACCTCTGGGTTGCGCTCGGAGAGCTTCAGCTCCAGCTCGGTCTGGCCGATCAGGATGATCGCCAGCAGCTTCTTAAAGCCGTCCTGCAGCTCATAGAAGCGCTTGAGGTGCTTGAGCGTGGGCGTAGCCAGGTCGTGGGCCTCTTCAATGATCACGACGTGCTTGCGGCCGATCTGGGCGCTGGCCTTGAGGATGTCGTGCATCTGGCCCGAGCGCTGGCTGGTCGCCGCGCGCAGCGAGGTGCCTGGCGACACAGCGCGGATCACGGCGCCCGTGATGTCCTCGGCCTTGAGCGGTCGCCCTTTGCGTTCCGACGAGGCCATGCCGAGCACGTAGGGCTCGATGACGGTGATCGGCTCGCCGCTGGTGTTGATCCACTCGTTCAGGTCGTGGCGCAGCGTGCTCTTGCCGCCGCCGCTCTCCGCGATCACGGCCAGCATGCCCCCGTGCTTGGCCGTCTGACGCATCGACGCCCGCACATACCGGATGTCGTCCGAGAGAAAGACGTCCGCTTCGGTTTCCATCTCGCCCGTGAACGGGTCGCGTGGGATCTTGAAGTGCGCGCGCGCGGCGCGGTTGATGGTGTGTTTCCGCAGTAGCATGTTCTCGTCCTCGGTTTTTGAATGGGCTTGGGGGCCGGAGTGAGCGGGGCAACCCGCCATCGGGCACATCGCGTTGGCGCGCGATGTGTCCGGTGCTTCGTTAAACGCAGCGGCCACCGTGGCCTCGTCCGCGCCGTTGGCTCGCAGGAACTTCGCGATGCGTTCCTGCAGCAGTTCTTTCCCGCCGAGCCCCTTGGGCCAGCGGTCGAGATTGATGATCAGATTCACGGTGGCGCCCGACACCTTCAGGTGGCGAGCGAGATCGGATTGCTTGCGCTTGACGCTGATGAGCGCGGCTTTCAGGTTGAGCATGGATTCCTCAGACCGCGCGCAGGCCACCGGCCGCACGCATGGGTTCCGCCTGGACCGGCGCGGTGAATTGCGCGATCAGCGCCTCGATCTGGTCCTCCGGCACGCCCTCTGCGTACCGGGCGGTCATGAAGGCGTTCTCGTCGGCCGTCAGGTAGCGGCCGATGCCCTTCGCCACCCTCAACATCGCGTCGACCGCGTCCAGCTTGGTGGGCTCGATGCGCACGTGAGCTGGTGCCTCGATCTCGGAGCCCGCGCGCGGCAGGTAGGTCGGCTGCTCGATGTCCTTCAGATAGCTGTGCGCGACCAGCTTTCCCTCGAAGGGCGCCGTCTTCTTGTCGCGTGCTGCCTTGACCTCGTCTGCATCCATGCCCGGGTAGGCCTTGGCGTCCATCGTGGCCGTGGCATGCTGCGCCTCGGTGCGCGGCATGGCCTTGTATTCGGCTCCGATCTCGGCCGCGGCTTCGAGCTGGCCGAAGCGGTCGAAGCCCTGCACCGGCTCGACGCGGTGGATCATCATTTCGCCGTCGTAGCGGGGAACCTCGACCTGGATGGCGCATTCGCCGTACACCAGAGCGCGGACCTGCACCTTGTCGCCGACGCTGATGCCGTCCAGCCCGCGCAGGCTGTAGTCGGCCGGGCGATTGGCGGCCGGGTGCCGGAAGCTGATGGTCAGGTTCGGCCGGACCAGGCGGTCGACCTCGCGGCTCGCCATCAGGGCGCGACAGACGTCCACCGGCGGCAGCAGCCGGAGCTGGTCCTCGGTGATGAGCTGCCACAGGTCGTAGCGTGCGGTCGCGCCAACCATGCCACGGCGGCGCAGGCGCGTGTCCTGCCCAGGGATGAGGTTCGCGCAGTAGGAATTGGCCCAGGCGCTCGCGGCGGCGTTGAGCTGGTCGACGTTGTCGACCGGCTCAAACCGCAGTCGAGACTCGAACTGTGTCTCGACAATGTTGTTCGCGTTCTCGACGCCACCCTTGGCCCGCGCGTTGCCGGCCTGGTGGTCCAGCGGCGTGACCTCAAGCTGCTTGAGCAGGTTCTTGATCGCGGCCGATTGGTTGGCGCTGCCCTTGTCCCACAGCATGAACTTCGGCACGCCGCGGAACAGCCGGCCCGGCTGCACGCCCCAGGCGAACATGAGGAAATTGAAGAGGTTGTGCTGGTCTTCGCCGACCGCCTCGCAGTACCAGGGCACGATGGTGGCGCTGGCCTTGTCGTACATGACGTAGCGGTACACCTTGAACTTCACCTTCGCCATGGCGTCCAGCTTGTTCTTGTAGAACTCGCTATCGCGCACGATGTACTGGCGGTCCTTGAGGTAGTACACCAGGCACAGCGACGGGTCGACCTGGTGCGTGTGGTTCGGGTGCGGCGCGCGCAGCTCCTGGACCGGGGCCGCGACGCGCTGTGCTGCCACGTTGAGCTTGCGATCGCGCAGCAGGGTGTTGAGCCTGCTGTTGCCGACCCCGAACTCGATGCCGTTCATTTCCAGCATGCCGCGCGCGGTGGTGGTGAAAAGCGTTTGCTTCCCGTTCTCGCGCACAGCTTCGCGCTGCGCAGCGCCCAAGGTGGCGAGCGCGTCGAGCGATACGCTGGTCGAGCCCTTGTCGCAGCGTGCCCGGCGGCCCGACGACCAACCTACAGCCGCCTTGAGCTGGCGATACACGGTCTGCGGTGACCAGGCCAAGAACTCAGCAGCCTCGCGCACCAGCGGCGTCGCGCCACCGTGCCCGACGGCGTCCAGGCGCTGAGCGAGCCCACGCATGTAGTCGTGGATTTCGGGTGAGAGTGCAGGCATGGAGTCGATCACCTCAGCCACGCTCGCCGGTCGCCATCTGGTACTGGCGGGCTTCATCGATGTACACGCCGAAACGCGTTGAGAGCTCGGCCTGCAGCGCACCCACGGCGCTGGCGGTGCGGTTGACCGAGTCGTCGAGGCTGAGCAGCACGATCCGCACGCTGGCGGGCATCTCATTGCTCTCGCCGTCGGCTGGCTCTTCGTTCCACCAAGCCTCCAGCGCGATGACTGCCTCGTGGTGCGCTGCGAGCGCCTTGTCCAGCAGGCTCTGGCGCTCGGCGATTTCCAGTTGGAACGGCGTGATGCGTTCATCGAGCGGCACTGACACCGGACGTTTGCCGCCCAGCTTCTTCTCCATTGCGTCACGCTCTGACTCGGCCTTCTGACGCTTCTGCGCGTTGAATTCCGCATCCTTCTCGGACTGGCGCAGCGCCGCCCGAAGCTCGCTCGGGCTCATCCGCTCGATGTTGTCGATCTCCTGGAGGTTTTCGAGGACGTCGTCGTCATGCGTGACCAACTCCAGGAAGGCGCTAGCGCTCTTCACCTGCGTGCTCAAAGCCGCCAAATTGGCGGATTTGGCCGTCTTGGCTGCGGCCTGCATGAAGCGCTGTGCAGTCCGGTCGGAGAACCCGAGCAGCTCGACGCGCGCCTTGAAGTCACCATGCGGCGTCATCTGCTTCAGCAGCAAGAGGCGCTTTCCGCTCTCGAGCAGAGCTTCTACCGATCGACGCTGATAGAAGCGAATTTCGTCTTCAAGCGTGCCGACCGACAACTGCCCGTCGTAGCCGAGCGAAAGCGCCAAGGCCTGCACCTTGCCGGCGGCATCTTCCTGCAGGCGGGCCAGCTCGGTGCCGGCGCTTTCAGCGCGCTCGAGCGCTGCTTCATCCACGGTCGGGCCCTGTGCCGTGATCGTTTGAGTGGGCGTGCGTGCCATGTCGTTCTGTCCTTGCTTAGTCGGAAATGGTGAAATTGCGGCGGACTTCGGAGAGCTGCCGCTCGTGTTGATCAAGGGCCGCCATGGTCCGGATGCCGATGCGTGCGGCTTCCCGAGCAATCCGGAATCGACCCGTCGTTTCGTCTTTGACCGCCCAGCCGAGCTCGATGAGCGACTCGGCTGTCCGGGTGACGTAGCTGGCTGGGCAGCTCAGGGCCGTAGCGAGGTCCTTGTTGGAGAGGCCTCGCAGCGGTTCAGCTGCCAGCAGGGTGACCATGCGCAGAGCCCTCATCACCTGCGCGCTGCCCTTTGTGTCGTCGGCGCTCATTGGCCGAAATCCAGTTCGGGGGTGGTGTGCTTTTCGACGTTTGCGCGGTGCCACGCGACCTGCGCAAGGTGGGCGGTCAGCGCGGCAGTCGTGTCTTCGGGCTTCGCGTCGCCCTTGAAGAAGGACGTCAGGAGCTGGAGCGCCTGGCCGAACCCGTTGTGAAGCTCGACCACGTCGGTCTCCCTGAGGTTCCGACCAGTGGGCATGTCGATCAGCACTCGCCCCTTGCTTGAGGCAAGCCATCGCGAGACGAAGTCGATCCCACAGGCGTTCTCATACGGGATCAGGAAGCAGAGCGGCATACGACCGTTTTGAAGCCATTTGTAGAGGCTCCAGTGGTCGGCGAGACCCATCTCCGAAGCGATGCCAGGGACCGAGCGGTTGAGCTTTTCAAGTGCGTGGTCCTTGCAGAGTTCGAGCGCGTGGCGCAGGCTGTTCGGCTGCATGAGCTTCCAATTCCGGCGGCGCACTGGAATTGCGGTGTTGGGTGCTGTCACGGGCGCTCCAAAAAAAGGGTCTGGCTGGGGGTGGTGCACAGGTGCACCGCGTCGCTAAACTTCATTGCGAACACGACCTCAGTCGTTGACGGGCAGCCCCAACTTCAGGCGCACGTCGCGGCCCTCGCCGAAGTTGCCGACCCGGACACCCCGGATGACGTCGCTGACGGTTCTGTAGGCGAACCCGTGGGCTGCAGCGAACTGCTTGAGGGTCTGGCCCTGCTTGCGAAGGTTGTGTTTGATCTGGTTTGGGGTTGGCTGAGTCATGGCTTTCTCCGGAATGGTTTTCACCGTCAATCCGTGGGATAGGCGGCGAAACAGTGTGAATCATAGTCAAGAAATCTTGATTCAGTCAAGAGGAAAGTGCGCGTGCGAAATTTCGATGAAAAGCTGCTGCGGTTGAAGCAGGCCCTCGGAGTCACCTCCGATCAGGAGGTGGCGAAGGCGTTGGGCATGACGAAGGCCGCGTTTTCTGATCGGAAGAAGCGCGACGCCTTCCCCGAGGAGAAGCTCTGGGCGCTGGCGCAACGTGAACCCGCCCTTGGCCTTGATCCTTTCGTGATCCTTAGCGGAAGTGGAAAGGCCGTCGAGAAAGCGAGCCAGGACGTGCTGGCCGCGCAGCTGCAGCTCGCCGCCGCTATGCAGGCCGAGCGAGGCGGAACGCCCAGTGAACAGCTCAAGCGCACCCTGGACGCCGTCAAGCACTTGCACGATCCCCTGCCGGCGGACGAAGAGCTGTTGCTGACGAGCTATCGCGCGATGAATCGAGAAGCGAAGCAGATGCTGCTCAGGTTGGCGATTGACGGCGCAGTCCCGAGGGCGGAAGGAATTGGCAATTCGGCCGACCAAAGCATCACGCAGCGAAACAACGGCCGAGGGTCAATTCAGATTGGCCGCGCCAAAGGTAAAACAACTGTTAAAAGTGGCTCCGTCAAATAACGGAGACACGGATGCCTAAGTGGTTGGAGTGGGCTGCGAGGTTGCGGCCCCAGCAGGAAAATCGAGGAAATAATTCGGTCCAGATCGGGCGCGTCGGCGGTGATGTCATCGTGATCAACCAGGCGCGCGCGGGCTTTGACTACAAGCCCAGCCGTGACAGATGCCGTGGTTGCCCGGTGAGGTGCTGCACTAGCCGCGTGCTCGACCAGGCCAGCATGTGGGCGCCGATCAATTGAGTTCGACCGCGCATCATTTCCGAAGGCCTAGCAGGCCCCAACCCCTTGAAGGCGATGAATGAAATTGGCCATCCGCAATTCCCGGTTATTCCTGCTCCTAGCTGTTCTCGCGGCGGCTGGACCTAGCGCACACGCGCAAAGCGATTTGCGCCAATGGCGTGAGTCCACCAAGAAGGCGTACAACGAGTGCAGCTATTCCATGTCGGCCGCGCTGTCCTTGGAGGAGGCCTCCCGCTATGCACGTACCAAGGCGTGCGTCGAGACTGCAATCGCCAACGAGAGCAGCAGCCCAAAGGCGGTTTCTGCTGCAGCGCAGCCACCGACTGCCGCCCTCGTGAGGGACTACCACGCGGCGTGGACGGCCGCCATGCAGGCGCTACCACGGTTGCAATACGGCGACAGGGTGAACGCCGAGCGCGCCGACCAAGCCGCGTCGATAAAGCTGGACGAGCTCTGGGCACGAATCGCGGCTGAAGCCAATCTCTAGCCATTGAAGGCGGCCGTGCCGCCCATCGCACGGTGCGTCGGGTATGCACCGGCGTCCCAAGACAGCAGTTCCATTCCCCGGAAAACTGACAGCTTCCTGTGTCAGTCCACCTTCCGAGGAGCATCCCGTGGAACTCAAAGAAACCATCCCCGTCTGGCTGCGCGCGCCGCGCAACAGCCTCTGGCTCATTCTGGCCGTCGTGCTGCTGGCCCTGATCGCGCTGATCTCGCCGGTGCAACTGCCCGTCGTGCTCTACAAGGGCTCCCTCATTGCCTTGGCCGTCGTGCTGGGCTACTGGGCGGACCGGGCGCTGTTCCCCTACGCGCGCCCCGACGGCTATCTCTGCCGTGATTGGCGCCGAGGAACCGACGAGCCCGAAAACGACGTCGACTTTCCGGTGGTGCCGAACTACGCACGCGTCTACTGCGCGGCCATGATGCGCCGCGCGGTCGTTGTCGGCGCCGTCGTCATTGGTGTCGCACTGGGCCTGTGATGCACTGGCAGGCTGACAAGGACTTCGAGCGCCAGATGGCGCTGTGCGAACGATGGCACCGGCGAGCCACTGCGGTTGTGGCCGTGGTCACGGTGCTTGTTGTCGCCATGCTGGCCTGCATGGGCTCGCCCGCTCAGGCCCAGGTGCCTCAGGCCGCAGCTGCATACCGTGCTGACCTGACGCGCACCGCGCGTGCCGTGTGGGGCCTGAATGCACCCGTCGCGGTGTTCGCCGCCCAGGTGCACACCGAGTCGGCATGGAAGCCTGGCGCGGTGTCGCACGTCGGCGCGGCCGGCCTGGCGCAGTTCATGCCAGGCACATCGAAATGGATCGCGGGCATCGACCCAGCACTCAAGGCCAACCAGCCGTTCAACCCTGCATGGGCGATGCGCGCCCTGGTGGTTTACGACCTATGGCTCTACGAGCGTGCACCGGCCGCCTACAGCCCGCGTGATCGCATGTGGGTGGCGCTGCGCGCCTACAACGGTGGACTGGGGCACTGGCAGGCCGAAGCTCGCAATGCGTCGACCGGTGACCGCGCGGCGGTCGACGCCGCGTGCGGCAGCGCCAAGCGGCATCGCAGCCATTGCGTAGAGAACCTCACGTACCCGCGTCGCATCCTGATCGACCTGCAGCCGCGCTACGCGACTTGGGGTCCGACGCTGTGAGCACCTCGACCTGGCTCCTGGCCGTCGTCCTTGCCAGCCTGGCCAGCGCGGGCGGCGGCATCGTCTACGGCCACGCCGAGGGCGAGGCGGCAGTGCTCGCCAAAGACAACGCGAAAGCGGTGAAGGACCTGACGGGATTGATCGGCTCGCATGCGCAGCTGATCACCGAAGCCACCAAGGTCAGCAAGGCCATGCGCGTGGCGCTCACGCGCCGCGGCGTTGCCGACGCCGAGACAACCCAGGAGTTCAAGAATGCGCTTGCCGCTACTGCCGATAGCCGTGCTGGCTGTCTGTTTGATGACGACGTCATGCGCCGTCTCGCCACCGCCCAGGGCAACGCTGCAAAAGCCGCTGCCGGCGGAGTCCTCGGTACGGTGCCCGGCCCCGGCGCCAGCACCGTCGGGCCGTGAGGTAGATCCTGTGGCTGTCGCACTCAAGGACCTCTACGACCTATACGGCATCTGCGCTGGACGCTTCGCCGATCTGCTCGACTTTCTCGACGGCGGACAGCAATGACCATTCAGGCGGACTTCTGGCAACTGGTCGGCCTGCTGGGCGCGTTCGTCGCGTCCCTGGGCGCGATCGGCGTGCTCCTGTTGAAGCAGATACAAAGCGGCCTGGACGAGCGCTTCACCCAACTCGCCGGGCGGCTGGATGGCATCGAGCAGGTCAATCGCGACGAGACGATCCAGTGGCAGCGCGTCGAACGCGAGTTCCTCAAATTTCAGGCCGACCTGCCGATGCGCTACGTGATGCGCGACGACTACATCCGCGGCCAGACCACCATCGAAGCCAAGCTGGATGCGATCGCCATGAGAGTCGAGAACAGCCAGCTGCGTGCTGCCTATAAACCCGGAGGAGGATCATGAACATCGACCACGCCAAGGTGCGCCGCGAGGGCATGCGCTGGCTCATCCTGCTGGCACTCAACCACGCGCGGCCGTTCGGCGCCAACGACAGTGTCGTGCTGTCGACGGCCCAGGCTATCTATCTCGACGCGACGCCGTTGGAGTTGCGCCGCGAGCTGGACTATCTGTTCGATCGCGAGCTCGTCAAGCTGAAGAAGGAGCCGAACGGGCAATGGTTTTGCGACCTCACGCGCTTTGGCACCGACGTCGCCGAGTACACGATCGACTGCGAGCCGGGCATCGCGCGGCCAGTGAGGTACTGGTAACTCATGGCCCGGCAAAGCTCCATCGTCCGCCTGCCGATCGACATCAAGGCTTACATCGAGGCCATGCTTGCCACCGGCGCGCAGACCCTCGATGAATTGATCAGGGATCTGCAAGAGCGCTTCCCGGCCGAAGCGCAGGCGGGCACGCTGCCGAGTCGCTCCGCGATCCATCGCTATGGCAGCAAGCTGGACCGGCGCCTGTCCGCTATCAAGGCCAGCACCGAGGCGGCCCTTCTGATCCGGCAGCATGCTGGCGACAGCCAGGACGCCCGCAGCGAAGCACTGACGGCGCTTGTGCAGACCGAGCTTTTCGAGGCGATCCTCAATTTGCAGGAAGCCCAGGAGGAAGACGTCGACGCCGGTGACCGCGTGGCCATGCTCAGCGCCGCGGCGAAGAACATCGCGACGCTGACGCGCAGCAGCGTGAACCTCAAGCAGTTTCAGGCGAAGGTGGAGGAAGACACGCGCCGAAAGGTCCTCGAGGAGCAGCGCGTGCTTCAGGAAGCCAACCTGCAGGAGGCCGCGAAAGCCCAGGGCATGGATGAGGCCCAGGTCGACTTCTGGCGGCGCAAGGTACTGGGGATCGGCTGATGGTTTCCATCGTCAAACCCTTGGCCAGCACGCTGCGCGTCCTTGAATGGGACGATCTGCCCGCGAGCGTGCGCAGCATTCCCGACAATTTCAACCCGCTGGCCGATGGTGTGCTCATGCTGCACCAGCGCCAGGCAGCAGCCATCAAGGCGTCGATCATCGCGATCCCGAAGGGACGTCGGACCGGCATCACCTTCGGCACGATGCTCAACAAGACCATCGTGGCCGCCTCACGCAAGTCGGCCGGCGGCGACAACGTGTTCTACATCGGTGACACGAAGGAGAAGGGCCTCGAGGCGATCGGCTACTGCGCCAAGTTCGCCCGCGTGATCGCGCTGGCACAGGGCCAAGGCATCTCGGGAATCGAAGAATTCCTGTTCCAGGATCAGGACGAGAAGGGCAACACGCGCCAAATCAACGCCTACCGCATCCGGTTCGCCAGCGGTTTCCAAGTCTGCGCGCTGTCCAGCCGCCCCGCCAACATCCGTGGCCTGCAGGGCCATGTCGTGATCGACGAGGCGGCGTTTCACCCGGACGTTCAGGGAGTGCTCGACGCAGCCACGGCGCTGCTGATCTGGGGCGGCCAGATCACGGTCATCAGCTCGCACAACGGCAAGGGCAACCCGTTCAACCTGTTCGTCAAGGACATCGAGGCCGGTCGCTATGGCGTCGAGGCCGCGGTCATGACGGTCACCTTCGACGACGCGGTGGCCAACGGCCTCTACGAGAGCGTTTGCATGATGAAGGGCTGGACGCCCGAGCCCGAGCGCAAGAAGGCGTGGTACGCCAAGATCCGCAACGGCTACGGCGTGCGCAAGGCGGCGATGCGTGAGGAGCTGGACGCCATTCCACGCGACGGGAACGGCGTGTGCCTGCCAGGCATCTGGATCGAGCAGGCACAGGTGCTACCGGCCGAGAACGTCCTTCGCCTGGCGCTGGACGATGACTTTGTGCGCAAGTCTCCCCAGGAGCGCACCGCGTGGGTGGCCGATTGGATCGCGCGCTACCTCGCACCGGTGCTCGCCAAGCTCGATGTCCGGCTGCGCCATGTATTCGCGCAGGACTACGCACGACACCGAGACTTCTCGATCTGGGGCGGCCTGGCTATCGGGTCGGGGCTTCGGCGCCAGCTGCCGATCTCGATCGAAATGCACAAGGTGCCCTACGCCCAGCAGAAGCAGATCACCTGGTACGCCATCGAGCGCCTGCCTAACCGCTGCGGCGGCGCCATGGACGCGACAGGCTCCGGTGAGACGCTTGCTGAAGAGACCGCCGATCGCTTCGGCCACACCCACGTGCACCAGGTCAAGCTCAGCCGCAACTGGTACGGCACCTGGATGCCGAAGCTGATCAAGGGCTTCGAGGACGGGATGCTAGACCTGCCGCAGGACGCCGATATGGCGAGCGACCTGCGCGCGATCGAAGAGATCGACGGCATTGCCATGGTCTCGACGATTCGTCGTGCTGACATCAAGGACCCCGATCTCATGCGTCACGGCGACTCGGCCGTGATGCTCGCGCTCGGATGGTTCGCCAGCCTGAACATGAGCGGCGCCATCGCATACACCCCCGCGCCGGCCCACCCGCGCGGTTTCGACAACCAAAGCAGCTCGCGCATGTCCGACAGCTTCGACGGCGGCACCGCCGATGTACAGCTACCGGAACCGCAGGGCTGGTAGCCGACCAGGCAGAACTCCATGGCAACTTCACGCATTCTCGGGGCCGATGGCCAGCCCATCCAGACCGGCCAACTGGCCGAGCCCCAGACCTCGCGGCTCGGCCACCTGCAGCGCGAGCTGCAGAGCCACCCCACGCGCGGCCTCACCCCCAGCCGCCTGGCACAGATCCTCGACGCCGCCGAGAACGGCGACCTCACCTCGCAGTTCGAGCTGTTCGAGGACATGGAGGAAAAGGATGGGCACATTGCCAGCGAGATGGGCAAGCGCCGCCGGGCGCTGTTGCTCGAGTGGGAAATCGTCCCACCGGTCAACGCCGACGCGACCGAGAAGAAGAACGCCGAGAAGCTCGGCGAGCTGATGACCGACGTGCCTGACTTTGAGGACATGCTCTTCGACGTCACCGACGCGATCGGCAAGGGCTTCTCGTGCTTGGAGATCGAGTGGCATCGACTCGAGGGCTACTGGCTTCCCAAGACGATCACGCATCGTCCGCAAAGCTGGTTCCAATTGCATCGCGGCTTCCGGCAGGAGCTGCGGCTGCGCACCAACTCCTCCATCGACGGTGTGCCGGGTGAGCCTCTCCAGCCCTTCGGCTGGATCACGCACGTGCATAAGGCGAAGAGCGGTTACCTGGAGCGCGCGGCGCTGTTCCGGCAACTGGTGTGGACCTACCTGTTCAAGAACTACAGCGTCGGCGACCTGGCCGAGTTCCTGGAGATCTACGGCATCCCCTTGCGCCTTGGCAAGTACCCGCCTTCGGCATCCGAGCGCGAGAAGGCCACGCTGCTGCGCGCTCTGGTTGGCATCGGGCACAACGCTGCCGGCATCGTGCCCGAGGGCATGCTGCTCGAGTTCCACGACGCGGCCACCGGCGACCCCGATGCGTTCGCGCTCATGATCGATTGGTGCGAGAAGAACCAGAGCAAGGTCATCCTTGGCGGCACGCTCACCAGCGGCGCCGACGGCAAGAGCAGCACCAACGCGCTCGGCAACGTGCACAACGAGGTCCGCAAGGATCTCCGGGATTCAGACATCCGCCAGGTCAACTCGACGGCCAGCCGCGACCTGGTCTACGCGATCGCGGCGCTGAACGGGCTCGCGCCTGGCGGCATCCGGCGCGCCCCCCAGATGCGCCTAAACGCTCAGGAGGCCGAGGACCTGACGGCCTACGCCGACGCGCTGCCGAAGCTGGTGGCCATCGGCGTGCGGCCGACAGTGCAGTGGGTGCACGAGAAGCTCGGCATTCCACAGGCCCAGGCCGGCGAAGAGGTGCTCGGCACCGCCGCCGCGCCCGGTCCGTTGGTAGTACCTGTGACGCCCGCAGCGAACGACCCCACCGGCGCGCGTGCCGCCGCCGTGGCGCGACTTCTCGGCGTCGCGGTGGCCACCTCCCAGCCCGCAGCCTCGGTCTCCACGCCTCCCATGCTGATGGCGGGGCGCCTGGCCACCGACCTCGCGCCAGCGGTCGCCAACTGGGTCAGCCTCATCCGCGACCTGGTCGAACGTGCTGCCTCGCTTGGCGAGATCCGCGACGGGCTCGAGTCGCTGCTGCCTGACATGACCTTGGACCAGTACGCCGACGCCATGGCCGAAGCGATGCGCGCGGCCGAGCTGGCTGGCCGGCACGAAGTGCTGCGAGAGGCAGGCGGCGCCCGTGGTTGATGCGACGCGCCAGAAGGGGCTAGAAGGCGGTTCCGTGCCCACGGGCGCGGCTCGGCCTGCCCCGGGGCCTGTAAAGCCCTCTAAAGACTTTACAGGGGGCCTTCATGGCTGATGCCGCATACGGGTCGCTGCCCTTTCGGGAGCAGGCCCAGTTCTTCGCACGAAAGGTCAGCCTGCCGACCAGCGGCTGGACCGACATCTACACCCGCGAGCACGACTGGGCGTTCGTCGTCGCTGGCGCGAATCGCGACGCCATCGTTTCCGACTTCCGGGGCGCTGTGCAGAAGGCGATCGACGGGCAGAGCACGCTCGAGGACTTCCGCAAAGACTTCGACCGCATCGTCTCCACCCACGGCTGGGACTACAACGGCGGGCGCGACTGGCGCAGCCGCGTCATCTACGACACGAACCTGAGCACCAGCTATGCGGCAGGCCGGCACGAGCAGCTCCAGGCCGCGCCGTTCTGGGAGTACGTTCACCAGGACTGGGTCCAGCACCCACGGCCCCTGCACCAGAGCTGGAACGGGCTCGTGCTCGCGAAGGATGATCCTTGGTGGCAGACGCACTATCCGCCGAACGGCTGGGGCTGCCACTGCGAGGTGCGCGGCCTCTGGCAGCGCGACCTCGATCGCATGGGCAAGGGTGGGCCCGACACAGCGCCTGCGGTCGCACTACAAGACCGGACGATCGGTGCGCGCAGCGAGCTGGGCCCTCGCACGGTGCGCGTGCCCGAAGGGATCGATCCCGGGTTTGAGTACGCACCTGGTGCAGCGCGCTCGCGC
The DNA here is from genome assembly GCF_014170375.1 of Variovorax sp. UMC13. Lineage (GTDB taxonomy): Bacteria > Pseudomonadota > Gammaproteobacteria > Burkholderiales > Burkholderiaceae_C > Variovorax. The sequence goes on from NZ_LZZW01000018.1 coordinate 385,630, forward strand.
AGCGCCATCCCGAGCGAGCGTTCAGGGGCAGCGGGAGCCATGCCGCTGGCGGCCCCGAGCGACATCGGACTCCCAAACCGACGTCCCGACGAGCCCCTTCCAGCGCCGCGGCCGCTTCCCGCCGCCGCGCTGCCGCCTGCCGGCCTCGGCACCGAGTCGTACGTCAGCGACTTCCTCGAGCAGTTCGGTGCCAGCCTGGCGCGGCCGGCCGTAGCACGTGACGTGATCGGCGAGCGCCTGGTCGTAGGCCGCGAGCTGTTCACTGACGCCAGCGGCCAGTGGAATCCGCGGATCGATGACAGCAGCATTCCACTCCTGGCACATGCACTGCTGGGCCCCGACGAGATCTGGACGCGCCTGGAATGGCTGCCCGAGTCCGATCGGGCTGTTGTGCGCCGAACCTACATCGCCCGCTTCGACATCGAGGGCGAGCAGCAGCCGGCACTCGCGGTGTTCGAGCACGGCCAGGACGGCTGGCTCGGTATCACGGCGCGCGACGGCCGCACGGTCGACCTGGACGCCTGGCGCCTCGGCGTGCGCCTGTACCGGCGACCGGACGAAAGCGCGGAGGACTGATGGCCGGCACGCACCTCAAGGTCGAGGTCAGCAAAGGCGAGGTCAAGGTGCTGCTCGGCCATCTTGGCCAAGACGGCACCGGCGACCTCGTGCCGCGCCTGGGCGAATACCTGCTCCGCTCCACCAAGGACCGGTTCGCAGCGCAGCAGGCACCCGACGGCACACCCTGGCAACCGCTGCAACCGCGTTACGCCAGGCGCAAGAAGTACAACAAGGACAAGGTGCTCACGCTCCGCGGCTACCTTCGCGGCGGCATCCGGTACCAGCCAGAGGGGGAGACGGCCGCAGTGGTTGGCACCAACTCGCCGTATGCCGCGATGCACCAGTTCGGCGGCGTGTTCACCAGGGCCGCGCGCCAGGCCAAGGTGCGGCTGCGGACTGTGTCCGGTCGCATCCTGTTCGCCGGCAAGAAGCACAAGAAGGCCGAGGAGCGCAACGTGATGATCGGCGCTCACGAGATCAAAATGCCAGCACGCCCGTTCCTCGGCATTTCCGACGCCGATCGCAAGAGCGTCATCGACATCGTCCGCGACTGGATCAGGGAACGCACCGCCCGCTGAGCGCCGTCACAAGCGCCGGTCTTATGCACCGAAGTTAGGCACCTCGGTTCTAAGACGCCCCCCCGGCCTCCCGCAGACGATGCGGGCATGCCTTCGCTTCGCCCCCCCCCTGTAGTCGCCACAAGCGCCGTGGCCATCGCCGCGTGCGTGTTCGAGCTGGCGAAGCCCACCGTCCAAGCTGACGGCTCGGTGCTGCTGCAGGTCACGCCCGCCGGCAGCTTCCTGCCGAACGACGGCCGCGACATGGACTCGCCGCCCTGGCACATCACTGCGGCCAGCGCGTCCAGCGTGATCGATCGCTTCCGAGCGCGAGCAAATCCCAGCGTCATCGACTACGAGCACCAGACCCTCAACAAGGAGAAGAACGGCCAGCCCGCGCCCGCCGCCGGCTGGATGCGCGATCTCCGCTGGGTCGAAGGGGAAGGCCTGTTCGCCGTGGCCGACCTGACGCCGCGGGCCCGAGGCCTCATCGACGCCAAGGAGTACCTCTACTTCAGCCCGGTCTTCGAGTACTCGCGCTCGACGGGGGCCGTGCTCGACGTCCACATGGGCGCGCTCACCAACAACCCGGCCATCCATGGCATGGCGCCGCTGTCGCTGCTCGCCGCCGCGACGGCTGCCTTCGTTTCCCGTCCCCAACCCTCGCAGGAGAAAACCTTGAACCCTTTGCTGAAGGCCTTGCTGGCCGCCCTCGGCCTGCCCGAGACCACCACCGAAGACCAGGCCGTCGTTGCGCTCACCGCCATCGGCAGCCTGACCGACGTGACCACCGCTCGCGCGCAGGCCGCTGCCGCTCGCACCGCGCTCAAGCTGGGCGATGACGCCTCGGCCGACTCCGTGATCGCCGCGTGCTCGAGCCTGCGCTCCACGGGCGTGCCGGACCCGGCGAAGTACGTGCCGATCGGTACGGTCGAAGAGCTGCGCACCAACCTGGCAGCGCTCTCGGCGCGCCAGCTGCAGGGCGACATCGACCAGCAGGTTGGTGACGCGCTGGATGATGGCCGCCTGCTTCCTGCGATGGAAACCTGGGCACGGGACCTTGGGAAGTCCAACCTCGCGGCGCTGAGCAGCTACCTCAAGGCCGCCGCCCCGATCGCGGCACTCAGCGGCACGCAGACGCGTGGCCAGCCGCCGGCAAAGGGCGAAAACGGCCTGACCGCCGACGAGACCGCGGTCGCCGCTGCGACCGGCGTCACGCCTGAAGCCTTCGCCAAGGCCAAGACCTGACCCAGCACCCCCGCGTCAAGACCGCTCCATTCCCAACCGTCCTCACACCTGACCTAGGAGGCCTTCATGGCTGCTCTCTCTGCTGACCGCAACACCCCGCGCCGTGCTGGCGCTCTCGTCAGCGACCCCGTTGCTGCTGCAACCGTCATCTTCGCCGGCTCGCTGTACGCGCTCAACGCCGCTGGCAACGCTGTGCCCGCAACCGCGGGCGGCACTCGCGTCCGCGCTGTCGCGGAGCAGCGCGCCGACAACACCGGCGGCGCAATCGGTGCCGTTCGTACCGAAGGTGCTCGCGGCGTCTACCGCTTCGCGAACTCGACCGGCGCCGCCGAGCTCAAGCGACCCGACATCGGCGGCGTCGCCTTCGTGGCCGACGACCAGACCGTCAGCAAGACCGGCACAGCCGTGGCCGGCACCGTGGTCGACATCGACGACGGCGAGGTGTGGGTCGACGTCGGCACCGCCAGCGTGACCACCGCCGCTCCCTAAACCCGGGCACCCCCTCGACCCGCTCACCCCTGCGACCACTTCGGAGATCCCACATGCTCGTCAACCAAGCCAACCTGCGCTCCCTCTACGTCGCCTTCAAGGCGAACTTCCAAAACGGCTTCGGCCAGGCCGCGAGCCAGCACGAGCTGATCGCCACCATCGTGCCCAGCACAACCTCCAGCGAGGAATACGGCTGGCTCGGCCAGTTGCCCAACATGCGCGAGTGGATCGGCGATCGCGTCGTGCACGGGATCGCAAACCATGGCTACACCATCAAGAACAAGCCGTTCGAGCTGACCATCGGCGTCCCGCGCACTGCCATCGAAGATGACCAGTACGGCACGTTCAGCCCGCTGTTCCAGGAAATGGGTCGCAGCGTTGCCGCGCACCCGGACCAGACCATCTTCGAGCTGCTGGCCCTCGGTCGCGCTGAGCTGGGCTATGACAAGGTCCCCTTCTTCAGCGCTCAGCACCCGGTGCTCAACGAAAAAGGCAAGCCCGTCAACGTCTCCAACCTGGACGACGACGGCGGCAACGGCTCGAGCTGGTACGTGATGGACACGTCGCGTGCCCTCAAGCCGCTGATCTACCAGAACCGCAAGTCGCCGAACTTCGTGGCCAAGGACTCCGAGACGGACGACAACGTTTTCGACAAGGCCGAGTTCAAGTACGGCACCGACCGCCGCGGCAATGGTGGCTTCGGCTTCTGGCAGCTGGCACAAGCCAGCAACAAGGAGCTGAACGTGGAAAACGCCGAGGCGGCAATCACGGCCATCGGTGCTCGCAAGGGCGACCACGGCCGCCCGCTCGGCCTGCGCGCCAGCGTCATCGTCGTGCCGTCGACGCTCGAGTTCAAGGCCAAGCGCCTGTTCGAGAGCGCCACCATCGCTGTGGCCGGCGGCACCGAAGCCAACCCGCTGGCGAACCGCCTCAAGGTCATCGTCGCCCCTTGGCTCGACTGAGCGGTAGCTGCTGATGCCCTACGTCACCCTCGTCGACCTGGCCGAGCGCCCCGGTGCCCGCGAGCTGGCCCAGGTGGCCGGCGCCGAGCACCTGGTGGTGGTCGAGGCCGCGCTCATGGACGCCACGCTGCGGGGCGTCGACCGCGCAGCCTGGCCGTCTGATGCAATCGCCTCGGCCGATGCAGCGGTGGCGCGCATCAAAGACGCGGTCGACGAGGCTGGCGCTGTGATCGACGGCTTCCTGGCTCAGCGCGGCTATTCGCTCCCCCTGGAGCTGCCGCCGAGCAGCACCGGCAAGAGCGTGCTGGGCGCCTGGGCGCGGTCGATCTCGCGCTACATGCTGCACAAGGGCCGCATCACCGACGAGTCGAAAGACCCGATCGCCCGCGACTACCGCGACGCCGTGAAGATGCTCAAGCTGCTCGCCGAGGGCAAGTACAGCCTCGGCGCGGACGATCCGGCCCAGGCCGGCAGCAGCGGCAGCACCGACGTGCGCTTCGCGGGTGCACCCACGGTCTTCGGCCGTGACCAGCTCCGCAGCTTTCGGTAGGCCCAGATGGACCTGAGCCCCGTCATCGCTCGGCTGCGGACAAAGCTCATCGGCCTGCGCGCCATCGGCGGCAGCGCCGACCTCGATGCCGCCATGCGCGGCGTCGTGGTCGCACCGTCGGCCTATGTGATGCCGCTTGTCGAGCAGGGCCGAGAAATCCCGACGACCGGCCCGACCAGGCAGCGCCTGACCTCCTTGTTCGGCGTGATCTTGGTGATCGAGAACGTTCGTGACAACACCGGCGCCGCGTCTCTTGTCGACCTCAACGGCTTGCGCACGCAGCTCTTCGATGCGCTGGTCGGGTGGGTGCCAGACGACCAGGTCGGCGAGCCGGTGATCTTCACCAGCGGCGAACTCGTCCAGGCCGAGGGCGACGGGAAGCTGTGGTGGAGCGACGAATTCCAGCTGATCAGCTTTTACAGGAGCCCCCAATGAACACGAACAACGCGGCGTCGACCGCGCCGAAGGCTGGCCCCGTGTCGGCCCCGGCGCCCGGCCGGGACGCGAACCACGGCAAGGGCGGGGCCTACCGCCTCGTCGACGGCAAGCGCGTCCTGACGGAGCGCAGCGAGCCTGCCCAAGACCCTCAACTCAAGCAAGGAGCCTGAAATGGCAAACGAGAAGTTCGCTCGCAAGACTGCGATCCTCGCGAAGATCGAAGCCGTCCAAGGCACCGACTCGGTCCCTACCGGCGACGCCAACGCGATCCTGGCCAGTAACGTGACGGTGACCCCGATCGACGGTGACTCGGTCGAGCGCGACAACCTGCGGCCGTATTTCGGCGGCAGCGGCAGCACCATGGTCAGCTTCTTCCGCAAGGTCTCATTCTCCGTCGAGGCCGCGGGCGTAGCCGCCGCCGGGACTGCACCCGCCTATGCCGCACTCCTGCGGGCGTGCGCCTGTGCCGTGACGGTAGAAGCCGGCGTGCAGGCGGTCTTCGCGCCTGTCTCCGACGGCATGGAGAGCGTGACGATCTACGTCTCGGTGGACGGCTTGCTCCACAAGCTCACAAACGCCATGGGTACGGTGCGCCTGGCAGGTGACGCCAAGACGCTGCCGAAGTTCGAGTTCGAGTTCACCGGCGCCTATTCGCCCGTGACCGACCAGGCCAAACCCGTGGTCGACTACACGCCCTTCAGCGACCCGTACGGCATCAACAAGGCCAACACCACGCTGTCGCTGCACGGCGTCCAGGTCGCGGCAAGCGCCTTCAGCTTCGACATGGGTCTGACGGTTGTCAAGCGCGATCTGATCAACGTCGACAGCGTGGCCATCACCGCTCGCAAGAGCGTCGGCAGCGTGACCTTCCAGGCCACGCCGATCGCCACCAAAGACTGGGTCGGCCTGGCTGCTGCTTCGACGCGCGGACCTCTCGCATTCCGCCATGGCCCAGGCGCCTCCAACGTGATCGAACTGAATGGTCCGAACGTCCAGCTGGGTAAGCCCACTTACGCCGAGCAGGACGGCGTCCAAATGATCACGGTGCCGCTCGAGTACGTCCCGACGTCCGCAGGTGACGACGAGTTCGCCATCGTCGTCCGCTGATCGCCACCACCACAAGAGGATTCAAGCAATGGCAGTCAAAATTTCAGGCGCACCGGCCGTGGTCGTCGTTCCCGCAACCCTGTATCTCCCGGGCGAGAACGGCGCGTTCTTCAAGCACGTTTTCAGCGTGCACTTTCGTCGACTGACGACCAGTGAGCGCGAGGCCACCGTGAAGGACATCGTCGACGGCAAGGTGTCGCTGCGCGATGCCCTGGACCGCCTTGTGATCGGCTGGGGCGGCATGCTCGACGAGGCTGAGCAGCCCGTTGTGTACACGCACGCAGAGCGCCGCGCAGCCAACGAGGCGTGGGACGGATTGGAGCAGGCCATGGGCGTGGCCTTCTTCGACAACTTCGCTGTCACGCAGCGTGAGGCCGCCCTAAAAAACTCCGCGGCGCCGTCCGTCGCCGCCTAGGAGCGGACGACGCCGACCGAAACGTAGTCGATGCCCAGCTGCTTGCTGATTGCCAGCTGCTCGGCGTCGACGTCGATCGCCTGATTCCCAAGGCGCGCCAGGTTGGGCAGACGCCGGACTACGAGCTCTGGCCAGAGCACGAGCTGGCATGGACTGTCTACCTCGGCTGCACAAGCCAATGGCGCATAGCGGTCGGCATGGCCAGCTCCTATTGGCTCGGCCTGGACTACGGCGGCGTCGAGATCGTGATGCGCCGCTATGGCGTACCCGAAGGGCAGCAAGACGACGTGTTCGCGCAGGTCCAGGTCCTCGAGGACGAAGAGAAGTTGATCCGTAACTGAGGGTGAAAGAAGCATGACCACGACCGCCATCGAGCACCTCGGCGTCAAGATCTCGGTCGACGCGTCGTCGGTCAAAACCGAGACGCAAGGCTCGAGCCAGGCCTTCGAGCTGTTCGGTCAGCGGGTGGCCGAGGCGGCCGAGAGCGGCGCACGCAGCTTGGCCGCACTGGCGGCCCAGGTCGCCCAGGTCGGCACGGCGCAGGCCAAGGTGGCCGATGGCGCTCAGAAGGAGGCTGCAGCTCAACGCGAAGCCAACCGCGAGCGATCCGTCGCAGCTGACGTTCAAGCCCGCTTCCTCTCAGGCTTGCGCGACCAGGCAGAAACCTACGGCATGTCCGCCGAGCAGCTGCTGCGCCACCGCGCCGCGCAGGCCGGCGTCACGAAAGAAGCCGAGCCTTTCATTCAACAGCTGCAGCAGCAGCGCACCGCCCAGCAGCAGGCCGCAGAGGCGGCTCGCCAAGAAGAGGTTGCCCAGCGAGAGGCCGCACAGGCGCGGCGAGCAGCCAGCGACTCGCAGACCGCCTTCCTCGCCGGCCTGCGCGAGCAGATCGCTCTGCAGGGCAAGAGCGGCAGCGACGTTCTCCGATACCGGGCGGGGAAGCTGGGCGTGGGCGACGACGCGGAAGTGCTGATCCGTCAGATGGAGCAGCTCGACGCCGGCGGCCGGCGCCTCGGCGTCTCGGCCGGCCAGACGCAGGCCGCGCTTCGCATGCTGCCGGCCCAGATCACCGACATCACGACCAGCATCGCCAGCGGCATGCCGATCTGGCTGATTGCCATCCAGCAGGGTGGACAGATCAAGGACTCGTTCGGCGGCATCGGGCCGACGATTCGCACGTTGACCGGGCTGCTGTCGCCGATGAAGGTCGCTCTTGGCGGCGTCGCAGTCGCAGGAGCTGCTGTCGGGCTGGCCTACTACCAGGGAGCCAAGGAGGTTGACGTCTACCGCCACGCGCTGGTGATGAGCGGCAATGCGGCCGGCGCGACAGTGAGCCAGCTCTCCGACATGGCGCGGGCCATCAGCGTGGTCAGCGGCACTCAGGGTGCAGCTGCCGCGGGCCTGGCTGCCATGGCCGGGAGCGGACGCGTTGCCTACGAGAGCCTGCAGAGCTTCACCTCTGTAGCGTTGGACTTGGAGCGCTACGTGGGTGTGCCCGTCAAGAAGACCGTCGATGACCTGGCCGCGCTGGGCAAGGAACCTGTGCAAGCCAGCATCCGGCTTACGGAACAGTACAACTACCTCACGGCTGCGGTCTACACCCAGATCAAGGCGCTGACCGATCAAGGTCGTGAAGAAGAGGCGGCCGCGCTCGCGCAGCGCACCTATGCGTCGGCCATGGAGCAACGGAAGAATCAGATCGTGGCGAACCTCGGTGTCATCGAGCGCTCGTGGAACGGCGTGAAGAGCGGCGCAAAGGCCGCTTGGGACGCGATGCTCAACCTCGGTCGCGAAGACACACTGACGCAAAAGATCGCCGAGGCAGAAGACCGACTGAACAAGGCGCGGGCAGGCCTCGGTGCTCGTTCGGCGTCGGGCCAAGACCGAATTGTTCAGCAGGAGGCGGCGCTGGCGGCGTTGCGTGCGACACAGAGCGCGCAGAGCGCCGGGGCCGCGGCGGATGCGAAGCGCGTCCAGTCTGAAAACGCTGGCATCGCCGCGTCGCAGTTTTTGTCGGATATTCGCAAGCGGATCGACAAGGCCGGAGAGGCCCAGAAGGCGGTAGAAAAGTACAAGAAGGCCATCGTCGATGCCCAGGCCGCAGGGCTGCCCGTGCCAAGCGCTGAAGCCCAGCGCAAAGAGATTGCTGCGATCGAGAAAGAGCTGGGCGGTAAAACGGCCAAGCCGAAGGCGTACCAGGACGACGCCGCGACGCGCTACATCCAACAGCTCAAGGAATCGAACGCGGCTGTTCTCACCCAGCTGGCCAGCGAAGAGAAGCTGACGGGAGCCCAAAAAAAGCAAGCTGAGTTTCTGCAACAGATCGCCGACCTCAAGGGCAAGGCAATCCTCACCGCAGATCAAAAGAGCCTGTTGGCCGGGGCAGATCGCATTAAGGTCCAGCTGCAAGAGAACGTTGCGAACGAGGCGCTTCTAGAGATCAAGAAGAAGCAGGTGAAGGCCGAAGAGGAGCGTGTCAAAGCTCTGGAACAGTACAACCAGACCGCTGCAGGCGTAACGATCAGCCTGCGATCTGGGGCACAGAGCCGAGAAGAGCAGTACGACCGCTCCCTGAGCGTTGTCGGAATGGGAAGTCAGGCGCGCGAGCGGATGGATTCCCAGAAGGGTATTCGGCGGGAACATCAACGATTCGAAGACCAGCTCACCAAGGATGCTGCTAGCAAGGACCTGCTCGGGTCTGACAAGTACTTGGCCGATGTGCAGAAGATCCGTGATGCGATGGCTCAGGCCCTTGCAGCCAACGAGGCCTACTACGCTGACCTCGCAGTTGCTCAAGGCGATTGGAGCAATGGCGCAAAGGAGTCCTGGTCGAACTACCTCGACGGCGCGCGCGACGTAGCTGGGCAGACAAAGGGTTTGTTCGACCAGTCCCTGGACGGCATCGAGGACCGCCTCACATCGCTTGTTGCGACCGGCAAGGCCGACTTCAAGTCGCTCGGCGACTTCGTCGCCACCGAGCTGATCCGCATGCAGATCAAGGCCGCCATGGCCAGCATTGGGAGCGCGGCGTCGGGCTGGGGCTCTTCGATCATGGGCGCGGTGACCGGAATCTTCGGCGGCGCCACGAAGAACGCCAAAGGCGGCGTGTACAGCTCGCCCAGCTTGAGTAGCTACTCCAACGGCGTCTACGACACGCCCCGCACTTTCGCATTCGCCAAGGGCGCTGGCATCTTCGCTGAGGCCGGACCCGAAGCCATCATGCCGCTCACCCGCGACTCGCAGGGCCGGCTCGGCGTCACGGCCCAGGGCGGCGGCGCGGCGGCGTCAAGCATCTACTTCGCGCCGACGAACAACTTCCACATCGACTCGCGCACCGACCGCGCGTCAATCATGGCTGACATCCAGCGCGCCCAGAACCAGAACAACGAGGCGCAGCTCGAGGAGCTGAAGCGCCGGAAGGTGGTCCCCGCATGAGCATCGTCTTGCTCCCCGTGACCCTGCCTGTCCAGCGGCAGGACTTCGGATTCATGTCGTTCGACCTGGACTTCAGCAACACCGACACGGGCTCGTCCCAGGTTGTGGTGCTCGGCCCCGCCCGACGCACGTGCAGCCTGGTCAGCGAATCACGCCTGGTCAATGTCGCGGAGGCCGCCGCCTGGCGCCGACTGCAGCACGCGCTGCCGGGCAAGGTAAACAAGCTGGCGGTCTTCGATCTGCAACACCCGTTCCCGCGCGGCACAGCGCGGGGCGCCTGGACGGCGCTGGCGGCCCCAGCAGGGGCTTCGACGCTGTCGATCCAGGCTGGCCTGGCTCAGGCCGGCAAAACGCTCCTGACGGGCGATTGGATCGGCGTGAACCAGGGGGGCCTCGACCCGCAGCTGCTGCACGTCCAGTCCGACGCGGTCGTCGACGAGGCGGGGCTGCTCACGGTCGCATTCGGCTTCGTGCTGCGGCGGCCGGTCGTGGCCGGCAGCGCGGTCGTCTGGGAGCGCCCGGTGTGTCTTATGCGCCGGGCCGACTCAAAGGCTGGCTGGTCGTCGGAGGGGCATACGCAAGGTGGCTTCAGCCTCGAGCTGGTGGAGAGCTGGGAATCATGATCACGACGAACAGCGGCTTTGAGGCCGCGGCGAGCAGCTCGGCGCATGGCGCCCTTGCATTGGTGGAACTGCAGCTGCGAGCCGGCACGGCCAGGTTCACCACCTGGCCACTTGATGTCACGGTGATGGGGCAGACCTGGAAAGGCGTCGGCAGCCTCGGTCAGATCGGCCAGTTGCACGAATCCGAAGATGGCGCCGAAGAGAAGCTGTCGCTGGGTCTCTCGCTCGTCGACATCGGCACCCGGTCGATCGCCCTCGGCAGCCCGAACGAGTACAAGGACAGGCCCATGCGCCTGTGGGTCGCGCTGCTCGACGCCAACACCCACCAGCTCAGCGGTGAGCCGGTGCTGCGGTTCGCTGGCGTGATGGACCAGGCCAAAATTGTTCGGGACGGCAGCAGCGGCAGCATCTCGCTGGACTGCCGCACCGCCTCTTACGACGTGCGCAGCAACCCGGCCGCCCTGCGGATGAACCAGGCGCAGCACCAGGCGCGTCGCCCAGGTGAACGCGGCTTTGAGTACCTCACCTCGCTCATCGGCAATCCGTCCGTCTGGCTGTCGAAGAGCCTTCAGGGCCGACTGAACGAGATCGCGCGGAGGAAGGGCTGATGGCTGACCTCGACGCTTTCATCGACGCGCGCCGCAACACGCCGTTCGAGTACTTCCTGCAGGACTGCGCGCACATTGCCGCGGACTGGGTCTTTGCCAAGACCGGGGCAGACCCGCTTGCGGATCTCCGATCGCCGGGCGGGCCCTTCGAGGCTCGGAACCTTCTTGCGGCGTTGCGCCTGGTCCGTGCCGCCGGCGGCTACCAGGCCATGGCCACCCAGCGGCTTGGAGCTGACCTCCCTCCGCTGCTGGCGCAGCGTGGCGACGTGATGCTGGTCATGAGCGGTCGACCGGTTGGCCGCGTGCGTGGGTTCACCTTCGGGGTATGCACCGGCTCGCACATCGCGGCGCCGGACAACGACGGCCTGGTTTTCCTCCCGATCACCAGTGGGGTGGCTGCATGGCGCGTTTGATCCGCTGCACGCTCGTCTTCTTGGCGCTGCTCGGCTTGAGCTCGGCCGCGAGCGCCGACCCGATCACCATCGTCGCCTTCCTGGCTCCGTACATCGGCAGCGCCGCCGCCGCCTTCGTCGTGACCTACGGCGCGGTCATCGCAGCCACGGCCTACGCGGTCTACGGCTCGGTACAAGCCAAGAAGAAGGCGCGGGCGATGGCCCAGCGCCTCGCGGAGCAGGAAGCCGCCAACCTCAAGGACCGCACGACCAACGTCATCGCCTCGGACTCGCCTTGGGTCATGGTCTACGGCTCGCCGGCCCCGATCGGTGGCTCAGTCGTTGCGCTGCTGACCAGTGGCGATCGAGACCAGTTCAAACACGTCGTCTTGGCTTTGGCCGCGCACGAATGTGACGCAGTCGAGGCGATCTACATGGGCGGCGAATGGGTCGGAGAACTCGATCCCCAGGGGTATGCGACCGGGGCCAATTTCCAGCTCGACGAAGGCGTGCGCCGCCTGGAGACCGCCGAATTCGAGCTGACTGAGTTCCGGCGCGAGACCGAGGGCGGTACCGAGATCTACCCGGCCGGCTACTGGATCTTGCCGCTGCGCCTCGACGTAGAGGGCTTCGAGCTGCAGAGCATCACCGCCCTTGACGGCGGCCCGCTGGCGGGCGTGGTGCTCGGACAGCTGCCGAACTCCTTCGGCGGCCGAGCGCTGGTCGGTGAAAAGGGCGTGAAGGGGCGTGTCGCCTACTGGGTCAACGGCGCGGGCGCTGCGCTGAATGTGCAGGTCCACCTCTCACCCGGCGGCGTGGACACCGCGGACGCGTTCCTACGCGCGGCCAGGCCCGACCAGTGGACCATCGACCACAAGCTCAGCGGGTTCACCTACCTGGTCATCACGATGAACCTGCTCCTGGAGCAGTTCCAGGGCGGCGTGCCACAGATCACTGTGAAGCTGCGCGGCAAGAAGGTCTACGACCCTCGGACCAACCAGGTGGCGTACAGCCGCAACCCAGCGTTGTGCCTGGCCGACTTCATCACCTCGGAGGTCGGCTACAAGGCGGACTTCACTACCCAGGTCGAGATGGACGCCCTGATCGCCGCAGCGAACGACTGCGACGTGGCGGTCTATGACCAGGCGACGGTGGACTCCGACGCCGCTACCTACGGCGGCTCGCGGGCCCGCTACACCTGCGACGGCATGCTCCGCTCCGACCAGGACCGTGACGCCACCAGGCAGCAGATCGAGGACGCCATGGCTGGCTTCTCGCTTGAGTCGGGCGGCGTGTGGCGCATCCAGGCGGGCGCCTGGTCGACTCCAGTGATGGCCCTGACCGACAACGACATGCTGGCGCCCACCTCCGTGGTGCAGACCTGCAACATCGGCACGGCTCACTTCAACGGAGTGCGCGGCACCTATGTCAACTCGGTGCGCAACGGCGTTTCCGAGGACTTCACCCCCTACCAGAATCCCACTTTCCGGGCGATCGACGAGAAGGACAAGTTCTTCGACACCACGCTGTCGTTCACCGGCAACCACATCCGCGCACACCAGATCAGCCGCATCCTGGTTGAGCAAAGCCGCGGCGGCTTCGTTGTCCAGATCCGGCCGAAGATGTCCGCCTGGAAGCTGCAGCCCGGCAATCGGATCACGGTCTCGAGCGCGCTCTACGGCTTCACCAACAAGCGCTTTCGCGTCCAGGACTGGGGCTACACCCAAAACGCGCCCCTCACGCTGCAATGCGTCGAGGACGAGGAGACCTTCTACGACCTGGTCGACGAGACACGTGCGGACCCGGCGCCGAACACCGAGCTGCCGAGCCCCTTCCTCAAGCCGGGCCCGCCGCTCGACCTGATCGCGCTCAGCGGCGAGAGCCAGATGGTCCAGCAGGACGGCGTGATGGTTGTTCGCGTGAAGGTGTCGTGGGCGTTGGCGGCGGACGAGGCGGTGGTGCGCAGCGGTGTCGTGCGCGTCCAGTGGCGCCTGGCCGCCAACGGCTCGGCCTGGGAGTCGCGCGACCTGCCGGGCAACTCGACCGAGCTGTACCTGCTGGGCCTCGAGGTCCACAACGCGTACGTGATCCGCGTGCAGTTCCTGACCGCCTACGCCAGCAGCAACTGGTCGATGATCCAGCACGAGGTGCACGGCCTCGAGGGGCCGCCCGACAGCGTGCTGGGCCTGCACGTCGAGCCCGAGCTGACCGGCATCTTTGCCTACTGGCAGGAGCCGGAGGGCATCGACCTACTGGGCTGGTCGGCGACGCAGCTGCGCCGTGGGCCGAGTTGGGAACTGGCCGAGGGCACGATCCTGTTCGACGGCCGCGCTTCGAGCGCGAACCTCGGCTGGTTTCCCGTGGGCAGCCAGGCGGTGTGGGCCGCCCACCACAACACCATCGACCAGTGGTCGGAGCCGGTCTTCAAGACCGTGGAGATCGATCCGCCGGCGCAGGCCGACCCGCACGGCACGGTGAACAACCGCAACACCGTCGCGCTGCTGTGGCAGGACTGCAAGACCACGCAGCCGATCGCGCACTACGAGATCCGCATCGGCGCGACCTGGGAGACATCGACATATGTCACCGAGGTTCTGGCCTTGAGCTGGAGTGGCGTGCAGCCCAAGTTCGGCGATCACCGCTACTGGGTGACGGCCGTCGACGTCGCTGGAAACCGTGGCGCGCCGGGCTACACCAACACCGTCACGTTGGGGTCGCTCGACAGCGCGATCGGCAACCTGCGCGGCAAGGTCGACGCGGCCCTCGACGAGGTGGCCCGCCTGCAGATGCAGGGTGCGCTGACGTCCGACGGCAAGCTGGCCCGCACGCGCGCTGGCGTCTACGAGGCGATCGAGGTCGTGGTGACCGACGCCACGGCCCTGGCCAGCAAATTCACGGCGCTGTCGTCCACCGTCGACGAGAACCATGCGATCGTCTCGACGCAGATCACCACTCTCGCCACAGCGCAGTCGGCGACCGCGTCTCGCCTCGATCTGGTGGCGGCGATCACGGACACCACGACGGCCGCGGTGGCCACGCTGACCGAGACGACCGCCACTCAGTTCAGCGCCGTGGCCTCGCAGATCACCACGATCCAGTCGAGCGTTGGCAGCCTGTCGGGCAGCGTCGAGGTTCAGGCCAACACGCTGGCCAGCCTCAACGGCAATGTCGCGGCCCAGTACATGATCCGCACCGAGGTTGTCGGCAGCACGGGCCGCCGCGCGCTGGCGGGGCTGTCGATCGGCGTGTCGGCGGGCAGCGGTGGCGCGCCGACGCAGTCCGAGGTGGTGGTCTTCGCCGACCGATTCGTGGTGGCAGCCGATGCAAGCTCCTCGGCTCTGGACGCCCCTTTCCGCGTCGAGGGCGGCGTGGTCTTCATCAACGTCGCCAAGATCAAGGACGCGGACATCGGGACGCTCAAGGTGGCCGGCTTTGCCCTGGGCATCTCCCTGGCGTCGGATGGCCTGTCCAACGCGGCCGTGGCCTTCACCGTCCCGGCTGGACAGGTGTGGCGCGCATCGTCATTGGCTATCGCTGGCAATTCCGGCGAGATCGAAGAGGCGAGGTTCGCCGCCGGCTTGTTTGTGACAGGCGCCACCGCGACCGCGACCTCCCAATCTGTCATCTCCCGTCAAGGTCCTGGCTCTGAAGGCGGCATCAGCAACCTGTATCAGTCCACACCTGTGACTTGCGGAAGCTTGGTGGACTACGGCCCCGGCACGCACACGATCTCCGCCAGCTGGTCGACCGCACCCATCATTTCGACCAGCGCGCCGGTGCTGCTGATGGTCGACTTGCAGAAGCGAGGCGCCTGATGAGCGACAACACGACGCCATCCGGCACTCGCCCGTTCTGCGCCATCGATGCGCACGGCCAAGTCGTGATGCGCGGCCACACGCTCGAGCTGCCGCTCGTGCCGGGCTTGACCTCGCTCGATGAAGCGGCCCCGCTGAACACCTACCGTTCGGGCTCCGCGTGGCTGCCCATCCCAAAGCAGCCCAGCGCGCTGCATGTCTTCGATTGGCCGACGAAAGTGTGGGCCGACTCGCGCACCCTCGACCAGGTGCGCGCGGCCAAGCTGTTCGAGATCAATCAGCGCTTCTCGCAGGAGTCGGCCGCGCTGATCGCCGGCTACCCGCTCGAGGAGCGTCAGACCTGGGCCGCACAGGAAGCCGAGGCACTGGCCTGGGCCGCCGACAACAACACACCCACGCCGTACCTCGACGGCATCGCGTCAGCGCGGGGCATCGACCCGGCCGACATGCGCATGAGGACCTTCGAAGCGGTCAATACCTTCCGAACCGATTCGCAGTGGCTTGTGGGCACCCGCCAGGCCCTGCGCGACGCCATCCAGAACCCCAACGCCACGCGCGCGCAGATCGATGCGATCGCTTGGCCAACACCTGAGGAGTGACCATGCAGCAGATCATCGGGCTCGAAAAGCCCATCGAAGACCCCGGCACGGGCGGCATGGCCAGCTATCACGTGGTCGTGCAGCATCTGGTGCAGCTGCGCACGCGCACCAGCGCCGTGACGCTGGCCGGCTTCGTGTCGCAGGCTGCGGCCGAGGCCGGCAAGCAGCCGCTGATGCACATCACGGCACAGATCAAGGACGCGCCGACCGGCGACTCGGCGGCATGGCCGGACTGGTTCTGCCGTCAGATCCTGAACGCGGAAACCGGAGGCACCAACGTGCTGGCCGACGCGGTGCCCGTGTACGCGGCCGAGCCCGCTGCAGTTGCCGAGGAGCCCGCGCAATGACCACCTGGTATCGCGAGGGTCTGGTCACGCTGACGTCGGGCTCCGATCTCGTCGCTGGCGTCGGCACCGAATGGGTGGACAACGTACTGCCCGGCGGCATCTTTTTCACGCCCGCTGGCCTGGTCGAGGTTCAGCGCGTCACCAGCGACACCTCGCTCAAGCTGGTGACGCCATACGGCGGAGCGACCGTGGCCGGCGCAGAGTATTCGATCGCCCCGACACAGGGCTACGTCGTCGCGTTGGCCAAGCAGCTCAACGGAGTGCTCGGCGATTTCGGCGAGCTGAAAGACGCTTGGCAGGACGGCACGCTGGTCGGTAAGGGCGTCGCGCTCAAGGGCGTGAAGAACACCGTGGGCGAGCTGCCGCCCAGCGGCAACGCTCCTGGTGATGCCTGGATGGTCGATGGCCACATGCACGTGTGGACGGGCTCGGCGTGGCTCGACCAGGGGGCCACTGTCTCAACGCCCGAGCTTGAAGCGCTCCGCGACGCGGCTGGCACGTCGGCCGGCCTGGCGATCGGTTCCGCGTTGGCGGCTGACACCACGCGCAAGGACTACGAGGATCGCGTGTACCCCGGGGTCTACGCAACGCCACCAACGAATAAGCCGCACAGCGGTGCGCCGTGTGCTGATGGAGACCGCTGCGTGGTTCTCGTCGGCACAGTGCCATATGAGCACCTCCGCGTGGGCGGCGGCTGGCTGATTCCCAACATCGATGCGACCAATCTTGCGTTGCCCACGGGCCCGGCGCTTCTCGGCTACGTTCAGAGCGGGGCCGGTTCGGTAGTTCGAAACGCCTTGGCCAAGCTGCGCGAGAACATCAGCGCGAAGGACTTTGGCGCCGTCGGCGATGGCGTGACGAATGACGCTGTGGCGCTGCAAAAGGCATTCGACTACGCGCGCCTGGTTGGGGCCACCGTCGATTTGTCCGGTGGCCGGTACTACGCGGCAAGTGCCCTGACCGTCTACACGGCCATTGACGGCCGAGGTGCGCTCATTGAGAGCGGCAATGCGGTCGCCCTGCAGCTCGGTGCGGACGGGGTCAGCATGACCGCTGTCGCAATTGCCTGCCGAAACATCTCCGCGACCAGCCCGAACGTCGCTCCGTACACCATCTACGGCCCGAACCGCAATGGGGTGAAGCTCGACGGCTGCCTGCTGATCAATGGCCGGGTTCGGGTCGAGACGCCGCTGAACGCGTCAGCGAACTCGCGTTTCTCGATGACGAATTGCGGTCTGTCCATCGACCTCTCCGCCTATGAGGCCGTCGTCAACGAGAACGACGGCGTGACCATCGGTGGCGTTTCGGACGTGGTCCTGGCCAACAACCAGATCGCCCTGGTCGGCGTGCACCGCGGAATCAAGATCAAGGGCACGACGGCCGGCTACAACCCCGGCGCGGGGGACTCCTCGCGGGTCGCCATCAACGGCAACGTCATCCGTGGTGTGGGAGGTGGCGGCCACAAGCAACTGATCGATCTCTTCTCGGGAACCCGCAATATCGCCATCGGCGGCAACTCGATCGAGAGCACCGGATTCGGGCGAGTCATCGAGAACAAAACGTCGCGTGGCACCGCCGGCATCACCCTGTCCGCTGTGATCAATGGCAACACCATCCTCACTGACACCCAAGTGCCTTTCGTGTTCGAGGGGTTCTACGGCAATGCAAATCCAACCTACAACGTCGGGGAGTGCGTTGTGAAAATCACGGGGAACATGGTGATCAGCTCGGCCTCCGAGACGAGCGGATCGACCCTTTCAGCCGTCAAGTACTACCACTCCGCGCATCTCGCTGACAACACCTTCCACTTCACTGGCGGGACGGCGAACCGCCTGTACATCGGGCAATGCAAGCAGGTCTCCGTGGTCGACAACAATCTCAAGCGGGCGCAGATCGGCTTCGGTGACCAAACGGGTTCGCAGCAAGGCGATTCATTTGCCGGCGCGCGGTTTGGCCGCATCACCGCTACTGGCAACAACCTCGATGACTTCGACTCGGGATACTTTGCGGGAGGTGTCAGCCTGCGAGACATCGATGCCCCGACTGCCACGATCATCATCGATGGAAACAACATCAACCAGTCGACGGCGTCGGCCGCGGCGTCGGGTGCGGTCAGTGCCAGGTCGGTGATCTGCAAGTCGCTGCAGATCGATGGCAACGCTTCGAACATGGTCAGTGCTGCGGAGGACCGTGCCTATCTCGTCGGCATCACCGGCAAAGTCATCGAGAAGGACAACTCGTGGAATGTGCTGCCCTACACGGGCACCTGGGCTCCTGGCGCCATCGCTGCCAACGCTTCGGTGTTCACCGACGTCGCGATCGTGGGCGTCGCAACGAACGTCCACGCCATCCCCAAAGTCACGCACTCGGCGCTGCCGCCAGGCGTGGTCCTTGGAGCAGCTGTCACGGCCGCCAACACCGTTCGCGTGACGGCCTACAACATCACCGGAGCCTCCGTAACTTTCAACAGCGGCACGTTGCGCGTGATGGCTGAGTTCATCTCGACTCTGTTCTAGAGAGAAGCACGGTCGCAGAGCGGCAGGCCGGGCCGAGTTCGGAATCGATACCGCTGCCACAAAAAAAAGACGGGCGACCTGGGTCGGTGCGCTAACACCTCCCCAAGACCCAACCTGCAGATCGAGCCTGCAAGCCGGCAAGGCCCGCCACCCTGTACAGAGTGCGGCCGAGCCTACCAAATTTCCAAATAGAGGAACTGGCTTGCAAATGGAAGAAATACGATGCGGCGCCTGCGGCCGCAAGCTGGGCAGCGGCGTGTACACGCACCTGGTCATCAAATGCCCCCGCTGCGGGGCCCTGAACACCCTGAGAGCCACGAGCTCCTTACCTGAGCGCCTTGAGCGCCTTTCAACCGAAAGAGCGACTCATGAACCCCGCACCCATCATCCCCTGGCTCGGAGGCAAGCGCCGCCTGGCTGACCTGCTGCTGAGCCGCTTCCCGGCGCACGGCTGCTATGTCGAGGTGTTCGCCGGAGGTGCCGCGCTGTACTTCCTGCGCCACCCCGCCGAGGTCGAGGTGATCAACGACGTGAACGGCGACCTGGTCAACCTGTACCGGGTTGTCAAGCACCACCTGGAAGAGTTCGTCCGGCAGTTCAAGTACGCGCTGTCCAGCCGCCAGATCTTTAAGTGGACCCAGGCCACCCCGCCCGAGGTCCTGACCGATGTGCAGCGAGCGGCGCGGTTCTTCTACCTGCAGCAGCAGGCGTTTGGCGGGCGCGTCGACGGCCAGACCTGGGGCACGGCCACCACCGCGCCGGCCATCAACCTCTTGAGGATCGAGGAGAACCTGAGCGCTGCGCATCTGCGCCTGGCCAGCGCCTACATTGAGCAGCTCGACTGGGCGGCCTGCATGGACCGCTATGACCGGGCGCACACGCTTTTCTACCTGGACCCGCCGTACTGGCAGACCGAGGGCTACGGGGTGCCCTTCGAGTGGCCCCAGTACGAGCTGATGGCCGCCAAGCTACGCCAGCTCAAGGGCAAGGCGATCATCAGCCTCAACGACCACCCGGACATCCGTCGGTGCTTCGAGGGCTTCGACATGGAGAGCCTGGCCATCGACTACACCGTGGGCGGCGGTGCGAACAGGGCGGAAAGGCGTGAACTGGTCATCTACAGCTGGGACCGAGACAGAGAGCCTGCGGGCCTTTTCTGACCAGTCGCGCCCTTATTTCGCCGGCGAGCTAGTTGGCGCTGCGGGCGCTGCGGGCGCTGCGGGCGCTGCGGGCGCTGCGGGTGGCACGTTAATGATAATTGGCGCCTGAGGTTGTGCAGGGGGATTAGCCTGCTGCCCAGCAGCCTGGAAGGTGGCCACCGTCATCTGCTGGATCACCAGGCTGGTTCCCAGAACAGTGAGAACTACAGCGGCGATCTGAGCAACAACCCACCACTTAAAGTTGCCAACCTCGGTGCCGATATGGTCGAGCTTGGTCTCGATGCGCGCGAGCCGATCACGAGCATCATTCGCGAAGTCTTCCAGTTTCTCCACACGTTCTTGCATGGGGTCATCATAGGGCGGCTCGTCCGAGCCCCTTGAGCGAGGTGGTACTGGAGGGGGGGGCACCACCGAAAGGCTAACGACATTGCCTTTGCTCCGGCCTCCGATACTGTTTCCGCTGTACTCGACGGAGGGCTCATCAATGCTCGCCGTGCGGTTACGGGTGAACTTACTGATTAAACGAGCCGCGTCCTTAGCGGCGGCGTCGGCGGCACTGGAGTCAGCACCAGGCGCCGAACTCATCGCTGTGGGCCTTTGCTGGGATCCCGCGGCGGCAGCTCATCGTCCGGCGTACGTATCGCGGTGATGAAGTCCTCCGCGAGGTCGCGCGCGCCGCCTAGATATAGCCCGCGTATGTAGGCCAAGGTCCGACCGGCTGCTCCATCCAAGACAAACTCACAGCTTTCAAAGTTGTTTTTTAACAGCCTAGGAGCTGGGCCACCCGCATAGACGATGCGGCAAAACTCAAATTCACAGCGTTCGTAGGTGTTGTCATCCACGTTGACCGTCTCGTTACGAAAGACACGATCGGTGTACATCGTCATAGGGTTCATTTCAAGGCGCCGCAAGCCCGCGCCAGGGGGGTCGCCGAAACGCGGCGTGCCCACATGGTACCTACTGCCTCACAGAGTTTGCTTCTAAGGCAATTCGGTTGCTACAGGCGTAACGAGAAGACGCGGTAGTTATCGCACTAGCCGGACGCAATTTATCGCGCCGCGCTTCAACCTTGGAGTGCGCCGTCGTTGCATCGTCATTGCGACATGCAGGCCGCTGCCCCATCCGAAGCCGGCGGCGAGGAGGGCGGTCTCGAACCCCTCGTCGCCGCGTCTCACTTGCCCAGGGGAATCGCGTCCACCGGCACGGCGGCGGGGACCGCCTGCTTCTTGTTCATGGCGCGCCGGAGGAAGGCGACCACCTGCCACACGATCACGATGCCGATCACGCTGAGCAGCGTGGCGCTGATCGGGCGGGTCACGAAGGCGCTGAAACTGCCGCGGCTCAGCAGCATCGAGCGGCGGAAGTTCTCTTCCAGCATCGGGCCCAGGATGAAGCCCAGCATCAGCGGGGCCGCCTCCATGTCCAGCCGCAGGAACAGGTAGCCGATCAGGCCGAACACGGCCGTCGTGTAGATGTCGTCGAGGCTGTTGTTGATGCTGTAGGTACCGATGCAGCAGAAGAACAGGATCGCGGGGAACAGCACGGTGTACGGAATCTTGAACACCGACAGCCAGTAGCGCACCAGCGGCACGTTGAGCACCACCAGGAAGCAGTTGCCGACCCACATGCTGGCCACCAGGCCCCAGAACAGGTCCGGGTGCGTGGCGATCATGTTGGGACCCGGCTGGATGCCCTTGACGATGAAGGCCGCCATCATCAGTGCCATCACGGCGTTCTCGGGGATGCCGATGGCCATCAGCGGAATGAAGCTGGTGCGGGCGGCAGCCTCGTCGGCGGCGGCCTGGCCGGCCACGCCTTCGATGCAGCCGGTGCCGATCTCGTGCTTGTACTTGCTGAACTTCTTGTCGGCCGCATAGGCCGCGAACTGGGCGATGGTCGGGCCGCCGCCGGGCAGGATGCCCAGCACCGAGCCGATCACGCTGCCGCGCAGCGCGCTGGGGATGATGCGCTTGAACTCGGGCCAGGTCGGCATCAGCTTGATCTTGCCGTTGAAGGGCGTGAGCACGTTCTTGTTGTCGAGGTTCTTCACCACCTCGGCGATGCCGAAGCAGCCCAGCGCGATGCTGATGAGCCCGATGCCGTCCTGCAGGAAGGCCAGGTTCATGGTGTAGCGCGCCACGCCGCTGTTGACGTCGGTGCCGACCATGCCCAGCAGCACGCCGATCATGGCCATCGCCAGGCCGTTGAGCAGGCTGCCGCTGCTGACGAAGCTCACGCAGAAGAAGCCCAGCAGCATCAGCGCGCAGTAGTCGGCCGGGCCGAACAGGAAGCCGACCTCGCCGAGCGCCGGCGCCATCGTCGACAGCACCACGATCGCCACGGTGCCGCCGATGAAGCTGGAGATGCCCGCGGTGAACAGCGCCAACCCCGTCTTTCCCTTGAGCGTCATCTGGTAGCCGTCGATGCAGGCCACGATGCTGCTGGCGTGCGGGATCTTCATGGTGATCGCACTCACGCTGTCGCCGTACTGCGCACCGTAGTAGATGCCGGCCAGCATGATGAGGGCGCCGCCGGTGGGGATGGAGTAGGTCAGCGGCAGCAGCAGGCTGATGGTCGAGAGCGGACCGAGGCCGGGCAGCAGGCCGACCAGCGTGCCGACGGTACAGCCGAGCGCGCAGTAGAGCAGGTTCTGGATGGTCAGCGCATGGCTGAATCCGAACGCGAGGTTGTTGAGGACTTCCATCAGTAGAGCGGCAGGTTCAGGCCGAGAAAATTCTTGAAGGCGAACGCGACGAGGACCAGGCCGATCGAGATCTTGATGTTGCGCACCACCGAGTACGAGGTGCCCGCGAAGGTCGAGCAAAACACCAGGAAGATGATCCCGAGGATCATGTTGATGTACTCGGAGATCACCGCGAAGCCGATCAGGCTCAGCAGGATCAGCACGATGTTCTTCACGCCGTAGTCCACCGGCAGGCGCTCGACGAAGAAGGAGCGGGCCGAGGTGATCAGGCCGATCACGAACAGGAAGCCGCTCACCATCAGCGGGAACAGGCCGGGGCCGGAGCGGGCCAGGTTGCCCAGGCTGTACGAGAACGCGACGCCGCCGAAGAGCAGCGCGATGGCCATGATGACCACGCCTCTCACGAAGTTGCGGTTGTTCATGGCGTCCCTCCCGCGGGCGAAGGGATGAGGGGGTGATGGCGTGGCATGCAAAGGTCTCCTTGTGGTTCACGCCTGGCCATCGGGGCTCTCTGTGAGCAATGGTGGACAGGCGGCGAATCGTAGAAAACGATGCTTCCAATCGGCTTTCGTTTTGCCTGCTGCGCCCCAAAATACGTGTTATCACTGACCTGCCGCTAAGGGCATTCACTGCGGTGACACGCCGATGCCGTAGCCCCGTCGGTCGGTCGGTCAGCCGGCCTGTCGCGTGGCCGGTGGCAGCTGCAGGATGGCGCGCAGGCCGGTGCCGCCATCGGCCTCGGCCAGCACGATGTCGCCGCCGTTGCGCTGTGCATAGGCGCGCGCGATGGCCAGGCCCAGGCCGGCGCCGCCGGCGCGGTCGCCGGCCTGGCGGAAGCGCTCGAAGACCTCCGCGCGCCGCGCGGCTGCGATGCCCGGGCCGTCGTCGCTGACCTCGGCGCAGGCCATGCCCTCGACCCTGCCGGCCTTGACCGTGATGCGGCCGCCCACGGGCGTGTAGACGATCGCGTTGTGCACGAGGTTGGCCAGCGCCTCGTGCAGCTCGGCCGCGTCGGCCTGCACGGGCACCGCGGGGCTCGGCGCGGCGCCGGCCGGAGCGTCCTCGCGCGCGTCGACCCAGCCCAGGTCCTGCTCCTTCTCGTGCGCCAGCGTCAGGTACTGCAGCACCACGTCCTTGGTGATGGCGTTGAGGTCGGCGACTTCGGCGGCCTGTGGCGACGCGGCGTCGCTCGCGTGGGCCAGCGAGAGCAGCTGTTCGCACAGGCGCCGGCTGCGCGCGATCTGCGTGACCATGGCGCGCAGCGTGGCGTGCAGCTGCGTGCTGTCCTTCTCGCGCAGCGCCACGCCGGCCTGGGTCAGCATGATGGCCAGCGGGGTGCGCAGCTGGTGCGAGGCATCGGCCAGGAACTGCGATTGCTGGTCGAGCAGGCCGCGGTAGCTGGCGACGTTGTGGTTCACCGCCTCGACCAGCGGCGCCACCTCGTGCGGCACGCCGCCCGCATCGAGCGGCTCGGGCAATTGGCCCCGTCGCTGCACCACCGAGCGCCGCAGCCGCTCGAGCGGTCGCAGCGACCAGGTCACGCCCAGCCAGACCAGCAGCACCACGATCAGCACCATGCGCGCATCGCGGAACAGCTGCTGGCGCAGCGAAGCCGCTTCGGCCCGATCGCGCGGCTCGGTGCCCTCGGCCGTCTGCACCCGCAGCTCGTAGGCCTGGCCGTGGCCGTCGGCCACGGTGCTGCGCAGCGCGACCATGCGCACGGCGCGGCCTTGGTAGTGACCGTCGAACCAGACCGGCGAGGCGCTGTCGCCGCTGCGGGGCGGCGGTGGTAGATCGGCATCGCCCAGCAACAGCCGCCCCGCGCCCGCCGCCGTGCCCTGCGGCACGAGTTCGACGCGCAGGTGCCCGGTCTTGCGGCTGGCCGCATCGAACATGCGCTGCACCTGGGCGGCGCTGGCGTCGAGCTGCAGCGCGCCGTCGGGCCCAGGCGAGACGCTGCGGCGCAGGGCATCGGCCGCGTCGAGCATCACGCTGTCGTAGGCGCCCTGGACCAGGTCGCGCAGGGCGCGGTAGTCGTTCCAGCTGTCGAGCGCGAGCAGGCCCAGGATGCAGGGCAGCAGCAGCGCGAGCAGCCGCGCGCGGATGCCGAAGCGGCTGCGGGCTTCAGTCGCCGGCGGCGTCATGCCCGGTGCTCTCCAGCATGTAGCCCAGGCCGCGCACGGTGACGATGCGCACGTCGCCGCCGGCCAGCTTGCGCCGCAGCCGGTGCAGCACCAGTTCGATGGCGTCGGGGCCGGCGTCGCTGTCGGCCGGGAAGACCTTGGCCGAGAGCTGCGACTTCTCGACCGGCGAGCCGGCGCGCGTGAGCAGCACCGCGAGCGCGGCGCTCTCGCGCGGCGTGAGCTGCAGCAGCGTGTCGCCCAGCATGAAGGCGCGGCTGCCGTGGGCGCGCGAGAGCGAGCCGCAGCGCAGCGCGGCATGCGGGCTGCCGCGCGCGCGGCGCGCCAGGGCCTCGAGACGGGCCTCGAGTTCCTCGATCGCGAAGGGCTTGCTCAGGAAATCGTCGGCGCCGGTGTTCAGGCCCTTGACCCGGTCCTTGACCGAGCCCTGGGCCGTGAGGATCAGCACCGGCGTGCGGTTGCCCGCGGCGCGCAGGTCGGCCAGCACCGACAGGCCGTGCCGGTCCGGCAGCTGCAGGTCGAGCACGATGACGTCGTGGTCGCCCGAGGCAAGCAGCGAGGCGGCCATGGCCGCATCGGGCGCATGGTCGGTCACGTACCCGCTTTGCTTGAAGGCACGCAGGAGCCAGGAAGCCATTTCGGCTTCGTCTTCGACCAGGAGCAGACGCATGCGCCGATCCTAGCGCGGCAGGGCGGGCTTCAGGTCCTCGTCGATGTGCAGGTCGGCGGGCTGACCGCGCAGCCGACGCACGGTGCGCCGGATCCAGTGCTCGATGTCGTCGATATAGGTGAACACCGCCGGCACCACCAGCAGGCTCAGCACGGTGGAGGTGATCAGACCGCCGATCACGGCCATCGCCATCGGCGAGCGGAAGCTCGCGTCAGCCGCGCCCCAGCCGAAGGCGATCGGCATCATGCCCGCGCCCATCGCGATGGTGGTCATGATGATCGGGCGGGCGCGCTTGTGGCAGGCGTCGCGCAGCGCATCCCAGCGGCTCATGCCCTGGTCGCGGCGCGCCACGATCGCGTACTCGACCAGCAGGATCGAGTTCTTGGTCGCCACGCCCATCAGCATGATCAGCCCGATCAGCGAGGGCATCGACAAGGCCTTCTGGCCGATCAGCAGCCCGACGAAGGCGCCGCCCAGTGCCAGCGGCAGCGCGCACAGGATGGTCACCGGATGCAGGAAGTCCTTGAACAGCAAGACCAGCACGATGTAGATGCACAGCACGCCGGTCAGCATCGCCAGGCCGAAGCTGCCGAACAGCTCGGTCATGACCTCGGCGTCGCCGATCTCGGCCACGCGCACGCCCGGCGGCAGGCTGCGCATCGAGGGCAGGGCGGCGACCATGGTCTTGGCATCGCCCAGGCCCACCTTCGACAGCTCGATCTCGAAGTTGACGTTGCGCGAGCGGTCGTAGCGGTCGATCACGGCCGGGCCGCCCTCGACCGTGATCTTCGCGACCTGGCCCAGCATCACCGGGCCACGCGTGCCGGGCACGGTCAGCCGTTCGAGCAGCGCCTGGTCCTGGCGCGCGCTGTCCTCGAGCTTGACCACGATCGGCACCTGGCGCTGCGCGAGGTTGAGCTTGGGCAACGACTGGTCGTAGTCGCCCAGCGTGGCCACGCGCAGGGTCTCGGCGATGGCGGTGCTGGTCACGCCCAGGTCGGCGGAGCGCGCGAAGTCCGGGCGCACCGCGATCTCGGGCCGCACCAGGCTGGCGGTGGAGGTGATGTTGCCCAGGCCGGGCACGGTGCGCAGGTCGCGTTCGACCGCGCGGGCCGCGGCCGTGAGCGCGACCGGGTCTTCGCCCGACAGCGCCAGGATGTACTTCTCGCCCGAGCCGCCCAGGCCCACGGTGCTGCGCACGCCGGGCAGGGACTCGAGCGCGGCGCGCATCTGGTCCTCGATCAGCTGCTTGCGCGGGCGTTCGCCGCGCGGGTCGAGCTGGATGGTCAGCGTGGCCTTGCGCGTCTCGGGCGTGCCCAGGCCGGCGAAGGGATCGCCGCCCGCGCTGCCGCCCGCCACCGTGGTGTAGACGCTCTTCACATGCGCGATCTTCATCACGCGCAGCCGCGCTTCCTCGGCCGTGGCCGTGGTCTGCGACAGGGTGGCGCCGGGCGCGAGCGAGAGGTAGACCTGGGTCTGCGAGCCGTCGTCTGGCGGGATGAAGCCGGTCTTGAGCAGCGGGATCATCGCGATCGAGCCGAAGAAGAACAGCGTGGCCATCACCATGGTGGCGAAGCGGTGCGTCATGCACCACTCGGCCGCGCGCATGTAGAGCTTGAGCCAGCCGGCTTCCTTCTCCTGCGTGACGATGGGCTTCAGGATGTAGGCCGCCATCATGGGCGTGAGCACCCGCGCCACCACCAGCGAGGCGAACACCGCGAGCGAGGCGGTCCAGCCGAACTGCTTGAAGAACTTGCCGGCCACGCCGCTCATGAAGGCGGTCGGCAGGAACACCGCGATCAGCGTGAAGGTGGTGGCGATCACCGCCAGCCCGATCTCGTCGGCCGCCTCCATCGCCGCCTCGTAGGGCGTCTTGCCCATGCGCAGGTGGCGCACGATGTTCTCGACCTCCACGATCGCATCGTCGACCAGGATGCCCACCACCAGCGACAGCGCGAGCAGCGAGATGATGTTGATCGAGAAGCCCAGCAGGTGCATGCCGATGAAGGCCGGGATCACCGACATCGGCAGCGCGATGGCCGAGACGAAGGTAGCGCGCCAGTCGCGCAGGAACAGCCAGACCACGATCACCGCCAGGATCGCGCCTTCGTAGAGCAGGTGCAGCGAGCCGTCGTATTCCTCCTGCACCGGCTTGACGAAGTTGAAGGCCTCGTTGAGCTGGATGTCGGGGTGCTGGGTGCGCATCTCGGCCAGCGCGCCCTGGATCAGCTTGCCCACGGCCACTTCGCTCTCGCCGCGGCTGCGCGCGACCTCGAAGCCGACCACGGTCTTGCCGTCGAGCAGCGCGGTGGCGCGCGGCTCGGCGATGGTGTCGCTGATGCGCGCCACCTGGTCGAGCCGGATGCGGCGGCCGTCGGACAGCGGGATCTGGATGTCGCGCAGCTCGTCGGCCGACTGCACCGTGGCCAGCGTGCGCACCGGCTGCTCGCTGCCCGAGAGGTCGAAGCGGCCGCCCGCGCTCTCGGTCTGCACCAGCCGCAGCTGGCGCGAGATGTCGGCCGCGCTGGCGCCCAGCGCCTGCAGTTTGGCCGGGTCGAGGTCGACGTGCACCTGGCGCGTCACGCCGCCCACGCGGTTGACCGCGCCCACGCCGGGGAGGCTCAGCAGCTTCTTGGTCACGTCGTTGTCGACGAACCAGCTCAGGCCTTCGGCGTCCATCTTGGTCGAGGAGATGGTGTAGGCCAGCACCGGCTGCGCCGCGAAGTCGAGCTTGGTGACGACCGGGTCGCGCACGTCGGCCGGCAGGTCGGCGCGCACGCGCTGCACCGCGGAGCGCACGTCGTCGACCGCCTCCTGCACCGGCTTCTCGAGCCGGAACTCGACGATCAGCGTGGCCGCGCCGTCCTGCACCTTGGTCGTGATGTGCTTGAGGCCCTGGATGGTGGCGATCGCGTTCTCGAGCTTGCGCGCGACGTCGGTCTCGAGCTGCGAGGGCGCGGCGCCGGGCAGCGCCGCCGTGACGGTGACGGTCGGCAGGTCGATGTCCGGGAAGTTCTGCACCTTCATCGCGTTGAAGGACAGCAGCCCGCCGAAGGTGAGCAGCACGAACAGCATCACCGCGGGAATCGGGTTGCGTATGGACCAGGCGGAAACGTTCATGGTGAGCGAGGCTCCTTACTTGGCCGCGGCCGAGGCGGCCGATGCAGGGGCGCCGGCCGCGGGCGTGTCGACCACGCGCACCAGGTCGCCGTCGTTGAGGAAGCCCGCGCCTTGCACCACCACGCGCGCGTCGGCCGGCAGTTTGGTCAGCACCTCCACGCGGTCGCCGACGCGGCGGCCGGTCTGGATCTTCAGCTGCGACACACGCTGGTCGGGCTGCAGCACCAGCAGGTGGTTGAAGCCGTCGCGCGGCACGATGGCGGCCTGCGGCACGGTGAGTGCATTGCTGCGACCGAGCTGGAACTCGCCATTCGCGAACATCCCCGCCTTGATTCCGGTGTTCTGCAGCACGTTGGGGATGTCGACATAGACCAGCGCATTGCGCGTCTGCGGGTCGACGGTCGGGGCGATGCTGCGCACCGTGCCCTTGACCTCGGCGCCGCTCGCGCTGACCACGGTGGCCGGCGTGCCGACCGCCACGCGGCCCAGTTCGGCCGAAGTGACTTCGGCACGCCATTCGAGCCGGCCCTTGCGGATCAGCTTGAACAGCTCGGTGCCGGCCGCGACCACGCTGCCCACGGTCGCGGTGCGCGCCGAGATCACGCCGTCGTCGGGCGCCAGCACCTGCGTGTTGCGGCCGCGCACCTGCTGCGCGGCCAGCACCGCCTCGGCCGCCTCGACGCGCGCCTTGGCGGTCTGCTCGGTGGTCTGGTACTGGTTGATCTGCTGCTGGCTCAGCGCGCCGGTCTGGGCCAGCGTGCGGGCGCGGGCCGCGTTGCCGGCCGCGTCGGCCGCGGTCGCCTTGGCCTCGGCCAGCGAGGCGCGGGCCTGGGCCACGTCGGCGTTGATGGTCTCGGGCGAGAACACGGCCAGCACCTGGCCCTTCTTCACCACGTCGCCGATGTTCACGCGCACCTCGGCCAGCCGCAGGCCGTTGGACTCGGAGCCGATGCTGGCCTCCTGCCAGGCCGCCACGTTGCCGTTGGCCGCGAGCGTGACGTTCAGTTCGCTGGGCTCGGCCCGTGCGACAGAGACGGTGAGCGCCGGGCGCGCGGCGCCTTCCTTGGCGGCGGCGGGCTGCGTTGCCGGGGTCTTGTCGGCCGGCTTGCGCAGCAGCCAGAAGCCGAGCGCGGCGACGACCACGACGGCCAGCAGCACGGCGATGAGGGTGGAGCGGTTGAGTCTTTTCATGGCGTCGTCGAGGAAAGGGAGGAGGTGTTCTGCGCGAGCGCGGCATCGTGCCGCGTCCAGCCGCCGCCGGTCGAGCGGTAGAGCGCGACCCAGGCTTCGGCCCGTTCGCGCTGCAGCGCCACGCGAGCGGTCTGGGCCGCGAACAGGGTGCGGCGCGCGTCTTCGAGTTCGAACAGGCTGGCGAGCCCGCTCTCGTAACGGGCCTGCGTCGCGTTGAACGAGGCCTGGTAGTTCTGCACCGCGATGTCGGCGTTGCCCGTGCGCTCGTCGGTGGCCTGCAGGTTGACCAGCGCCTCCTCGACCTCGCGCACCGCGGTGCGCACGTTGCCGCGGTAGAGCGACACGGCTTCGTCGTAGCGGGCCTTGGCCGAGGCGGCGTTGGCCGCGCGCGTGCCGCCATCGAAGATCGGCAAGGTGAGCGCCAGCGGGCCGATGGTCCAGGTCTGCAGGTCCTGGCTGGCGCCGCCGCTGCGCAACTGCAGCGCCGCGACCGAACCCTGCAGCGTGAGCCGCGGATAGCGGTCGGCTTCGGCCGCGCCCACGTCGGCACTGGCCGCGGCCACCGCGAGCTCGGCCGCGAACACGTCGGGCCGCTGCGCCAGCATCTGGGCCGGCACGCTGGCGACCGCGTGCACCAGGGGCAGCGCGCGGTCGGCCGGCACGGTGGCCAGTTGCTGGTCGAGCGCGCGCGCGTCGAGCCCGCTCAGCGCGACCAGGCCCTTGCGCAGCACCGCGCACTGGGCGCTCTGCTGGGTGAGCCGGCCCGCGGCGTCGGCGGCGCTGGCGCGTGCCAAGGCCGCATCGGCGGGGGCCGTGAAGCCGGCCTTGGCCGACAGGTCGGTGAGCCGCGCGGTCTCGCCGCGCGAGCGCGCGTCGGACTCGGCCACCGCCAGCTGCCGCTGGCAGGCGCGCTCGGCGAAGTACTGATTGGCCGTTTCGGCCGCCACCGACACGCGGGCGTCGTGCCACTTGGCGCTGGCGCCCTGCAGCCGCGATTGGGCGGCGTCGCGGCTGGCGCGGCGGCCGCCGAACAGGTCGATCTCCCAGCTCGATTGCAGGCCGGCCTGCAGCGTGGTCACGCCCGGCAGCGAGGTGCTGGACTCGCTCGCGCCGCCGCCCGTGCCGCTGGTCGGCGAGTTGCTGCGCTGCGCCGACAGCGTGCCGTCGAGCGTGGGCAGCAGCGCCGCGCCCGACTGCACGCGCGTGGCGCGCGCCTCGACGATGCGCGCTGAGGCACTGGCCACGGTCGGGCTCACGGCCTGCGCCGATTCGATCAGCGCGAGCAGCACCGGGTCGTCGAGCTGGCGCCACCAGTCGCTCAGGCCGGGCAGCGAGCCGGCGTGGGGCAGGGCGGCCGCGGCCGTCGCCTTCGGCAGCGGCGCGTTCCATTGCGGGGGGACCGGCGCATCGGCGACCGCGGGCGGCCGCGTGAGGCCGCAGGCGGCCAGGGCCAGCGGCAGGCACAGCAGGGCCAGGCGGCGGGAGGCCGGGCCGAAGGTCGGGGAGGTCATCGGCAGGCGCAGGTTCATGGGCTTTTCTTCCTGGAAGTCTTGGGCGTGGCTGGCTTCGAGGCTGGCGTGGTGGGGATGGTGGAAACGGGTGCCGCGGTCGCGGCCCGGCGGGCCGCCTCGGCCTCGAGCATGGCCATCGCGTAGAGGTGCAGGCGCTCGGCCCAGGTGTCGATGCTCTGGGCCGACTTGAGCAGCGAGGGGCGCAGCGTGTCGACCAGGTCCTGCATCACGAACAGCTGCATCGCCAGGCCGCTCACGGCCAGCGCCAGCCGGTGCACATCGTCGTCGGCCTTCTTGACGCCGAGGTGACGGCACAGGATGCCCACCAGCGCCTCGTGCGGGCCGCGCACGTCGCGCTCGATCTCCTCGGCCCACTGGCTGGTCGGCTCGACCATCTCGCGCATGTGCAGGCGCATGCACTGGCGCACGATCTCGCCGCGCTTGAGCGGCTCGACATAGGCGTTCATGCACAGGCGCAGGGCCTCGCGTGTCGGCAGCGCCGGGTCTTCGAACAGCTTTACCAGGTCGTTGGCGCTGCCGCCCATGGGCTCGTTGAAGGTGGCCGCATAGAGGCCGGCCTTGTCGCCGAAGTAGTAGCTGATCGCCGCGATGTTCACGCCCGCGGCCTTGGCGATCTCGCGGGTCGAGGTCTTGGCGAAGCCGCCTTCGGCGAACAGGCGCAGCGCGGTGTAGAGGATGCGCGAGCGCGCCTCGACGCCGTCGCTGCGGGGGCCGCGGGAGGGCGGCGGTGGGGCTGTGGGCGTGGTCATGCGGCGCCCATTACAGCATGGAGATCAATCGATTGATTGACTTATTTTGTTTCGACGACTGAAACATTCGGGCAGGGAGACAGACCCGCGGCCATGGCGAATCAGCCGCCCAGGCGCGCGACCACGAGGTCCAGCAGGGCCCGCAGCCGCGCCTGCCGGCGCATGTCGCGGTGGTAGCCGACCCAGGTGTCGCGCCCGGGCGGCGCCTCGCCCAGGTCGAGCAGCCGCACGCCGCGCAGCGCATCGCCCAGCGGCCGCGGCAGCACCGCGACCCCTGCGCCGAGCGCGCACAGCCGCGCCTGCACGTCGCGGTTGTTGCTGCGCGAGATCACCTGCGCGTTCGGCAGTGTCTTCTTGAGCCAGATCGCATCGGGCATGCCGCCGAAGGCGGTGTCCATGGTGATGAGCGTGACGCCCGTGCCGTCGCCGGCCTGCGGGGCCGCGCGCTCGTTGTGCAGGTAGGCGCCGTAGCCGATGTGCATGAGCTTGCGCGACACCACCTCGGGCTCCTCGAAGGGCCGGATGCGGAAAGCCATGTCGGCCTCGCGCCGCGGCAGGCTCAGATGCGCGGCACTGGTCAGCAGCTCGACCGTGACGCGCGGCTGCAGCTGCGCGAACTCGGCCAGCACCGGCGCCAGCAGGTGGGCGCCGAACCAGTCGGAGGAGGAGAGCCGGAGCATGCCCTCGAGGTGGCGCTCGCGCCCGGACAGCTGGCGCTCCAGGCCCTGCGCCTCTTCCTCCATGCGCTCGGCATGCGCGAGCACGGCCGAGCCCTCGTCGGTCAGCACGAAGCCTTCGCGCGTGCGCTGGAACAGCGCCTGGCCCAGCGCGTACTCCAGGGCGTTGAGCCGCCGGCCCATGGTCGGCTGGCTCTGGCCGATGCTGCGTGCCGCCGCACCCAGCGTGCCGGTGCGCGCGATCGCGAGGAACACGCGCAGGTCGCTCCATTCCATGGGCATGGCGATCCATTCAAAAGTGAATAAAGAGAGATCAGTATTGTCTATTTTCAAACGATGTCGTGGGTCGAACAATGGCGCATCTCTGATTCACAGGACTTCACCATGACCCCCGCTCCCACCATGACCGCCGCCGTGCTCGACACCCACGGCAGCGCCTTCCGCATCGCCTCCGTCCCGCGCCCGCAGCCGGCGGCCGGCCAGGTGCTGGTGCGCATCCACGCGAGCGCGGTCAACCCGCTCGACACCAAGATCCATGCCGGCGAAGCGGCGCACGCGCGCCATCCGCTGCCCGCGGTCCTGGGCATCGACCTGGCCGGCACCGTGGCCGCGCTGGGCGCGGGCGTGACGGCCTTCGGCGTCGGCGATCGCGTGTTCGGCATGACCGGCGGCGTCGCGGGCCTGCAGGGTTCGCTGGCCGAATATGCGGCGGTCGACGCCGCCTTGCTCGCGCCGGTGCCGGCCGGCCTGGCCCTGCGCGAGGCGGCGGCGCTGCCGCTGGTCTTCATCACCGCCTGGGAAGGCCTGGTCGATCGTGCCGGGGTGCGGGCCGGGCAGAAGGTGCTGGTGCACGGCGGGGCCGGTGGCGTGGGCCACATCGCGATCCAGGTCGCCCGGGCCCGCGGCGCCCAGGTCTTCGCGACCGGCACCGCCGGGCAGCGCGCCTTCATCGAAAGCCTGGGCGCGACCGCCATCGACTACCGCGCGCAGGCCGTGCCCGACTACGTGGCGCAGCACACGGCGGGGCAGGGCTTCGATGTGGTCTACGACACGGTCGGCGGCGCGACGCTGGACGCCTCCTTCCAGGCGGTGCGCCGCTTCGGGCACGTGGTGAGCTGCCTGGGCTGGGGCACCCACGCGCTGGCGCCGCTGTCCTTCCGCGCCGCCACCTATTCGGGC
The DNA here is from genome assembly GCF_014170375.1 of Variovorax sp. UMC13. GTDB lineage: Bacteria > Pseudomonadota > Gammaproteobacteria > Burkholderiales > Burkholderiaceae_C > Variovorax. The sequence continues at coordinate 419,412 of NZ_LZZW01000018.1, forward strand.
GTGTTCACGCTGCTGCCCATGCTCACCGGCGAAGGCGCGGCCCACCACGGCGAGATCCTGCGCGAGGCGGCGCGCATGGCCGCGGCCGGGCAGCTGTCGGTCCAGCTGGACGACCGGCGCTTCAGCCTCGATGCCGTGTGCGAGGCCTACCGGGTGCTGAAGGCCGGCGGCGCGCAGGGCAAGCTGGTGGTGGACCTGGTGGTGGGCGGCTGATCGCGCCCGCAGGTCGGCCGGCCGTCATCGGCGTCACGCACAGGCCCTGGAAGACCTGCGTGCTTGCTGGCCTTCGCGATTCGTGGCACAAGCTGACGTCCGACCGATCCCACCTTATGAGGTAAACCGACCATGTGTGAGCTGAACGATCCCGAAGAACTCAAGAAGTACACCCGCCGCGATTTCGGTGCACTGGCCGCATCCGCGGGCCTGCTGACCGCACTGCCCGGCGTGGCCAACGCGGTGGCGGTGTCCGAGCGCGAGGTGAGCATCACCACCGCCGATGGCGTTTGCGACGCATACTTCGTCGCCCCCACCTCGGGCCCGGCACCCGGCGTGCTGGTGTGGCCCGACGTGTTCGGCCTGCGCCCGGCCTTCAGGCAGATGGGACGGCGGCTGGCCGAATCGGGCTACAGCGTGCTGGTGGTGAACCCCTTCTACCGGCAGAAGAAGGCGCCCACCGCCGCGCAGGGCGGCCAGACGCCGATCGCCGAAGTGCTGCCGCTGATGCAGGCCCTGACGCCGGCCATGCACCTGAGCGACGGCAAGGCCTTCGTGGCCTGGCTCGATGCCCAAAAAGAGGTGGACAAGGCGCGCAAGCTCGGCACCACCGGCTATTGCATGGGCGGCCCGATCGCGGTTCGCACGGCTACCGTGGCGCCCGAGCGCGTGGGCGCGGTCGGGACCTTCCACGGCGCCGCCATGGTGACCGCGGCGCCCGACAGCCCCCATCGCCTGGTGGGCCAGACGAAGGCGCGCTACCTGATCGCGGTGGCCGAGAACGACGACAAGAAGGACCCGGAAGCCAAGCTCACGCTGCGCGCCGCGTTCGAGAGCGCGAAGCTCCCGGCCGAGGTGGAGGTGTACCCCGCAGCGCACGGCTGGTGCCCGCCCGACACCCAGGTCTACGACGCGGCCCAGTCCGAACGCGCCTGGGCGCGGCTGCTGGCGACCTTCGGCACGGCGCTGGCCTGACCGCGGCGCCGGGGGCGCGGGCTCAGGGCAAGGGCGCGTCGCTCTCCACCAGCTGCGCCTCGCGCATCTCGTCCCAGAAGGCCGCGGGAATCACCGCCTTCAGCGCCGCCTGGTCTTCCTCGATGCGTTCCGGGCGGCTGGCGCCCGGGATCACGGCCGCGACGGCCGGGTTCGCCAGCGAGAACTGCAGCGCCGCAGCCTTGATCGGCACGCCATGGCGCTGCGCGATCGCCTGGATGCGCGCCACCTTGGCCAGGATCTCCGGCGGCGCCTTCTGGTACTCGAAGTGCGTGCCGCCGGCCAGGATGCCGGAGCTGTAGGGCCCGCCCACGACGATGTCGACCCCCTGGCTGGCGGCCGCCGGCATCAGGCGCTGCAGCGCGCGTTCGTGGTCGAGCAGCGTGTAGCGGCCGGCCAGCAGGAAGCCGTCGGGCTTCGACTCCGCGAGGTCCAGCGTGAGTTCGCAGGGCTCGACCCGGTTGACGCCCAGGCCCCAGGCCCGGATCACGCCTTCCTCGCGCAGCCGGGTCAGCACGCGGAAGGCGCCGGTGCGCGCGATCTCGAACTGCCGCAGCCAGTCGTCGCCATGAAAGTCCTGGGCGATGTCGTGCACCCAGACGATGTCGATGCGGTCGGTCTTCAGGCGCTTCAGGCTGTCCTCGATCGACCGCAGCGTGGCGTCGGCCGAGTAGTCGTCGACCATCCTGTTCGGCCGGCCGAACTCGAACAGCCCGCCTTTCTCGCCCAGTTCGCGGGCGGACGGGTCGACCACCTCGTCGAGGATCAGGCGGCCGACCTTGGTGCTCAGCACGTAGTCGTCGCGCCGGTGCCTGGCCAGCGCCTCGCCCAGGCGGATCTCCGCCAGGCCGGCGCCATAGAGCGGTGCCGCGTCGAAGTAGCGGATGCCGCTGTCCCAGGCGGCGTCGACGGTGGCGAGCGCCTCGGCCTCGGGGATGTTGCGGAACATGTTGCCCAGCGGGGCGGTGCCGAAGCCGAGTCGGCCGGTGAGTTGGTCGCGGATGCGCATGGTGTCTGGTGGGAAAAGTGAATCAGGATGCGAAGTGTGGGTTTCGCGCTTGATGTTGTCCAAGACATAATTCGACCAACTTGAGTCACTGAAGGTCTTAGATGCTGGACATTCGCCAACTGGCCTACTTCGTGGCCGTCGCCGAGGAAGAACACGTGGGGCGCGCGGCCGAAAAGCTGCACATCTCGCAGTCGCCCTTGAGCCGCCAGATCGCCCAGCTCGAGGAGAAGCTCGAACTGACCTTGTTCGAGCGCAGCCAGCAGCGCATCCGCCTGACGCGCGACGGGCGCACCTTCCTGGCCGAGGCGCGCGCCTTCCTCACCCATGGCCACCGCCTGCAGGCGATGGCGAAACGGCTGGGCCGGGGCGACGAAGGCGGCCTGTGCATCGGCTACATCGAGAACGCCATGCACTCCGGCCTGCTGCCCGCGGCCTTGCGCACGCTGCGCGCCGGCCGCCCGAAGGTGCATGTGGCGCTGTACAGCCTGCGCTCGCCCGGGCAACTGGAAGGCCTGCGCCAGCGCAGCCTCGACATCGCGCTGCTGTGCGACCCGCCGACGCGCGACGACCCCGACCTGGACTGCGCCCAGGTGCTGAGCGACCCGATGCTGCTTGCGTTGCCCGAAGCGCATCCGCTGGCCGCGCGCGCCGTGCTGGCGCCGGCCGACCTGGCCGGCCAGGAATGGATCGCGGTGATGCAAGAGGAGGATGCGCTCAGGCACGACAACTTCGTGGCCGCCTGCACGCGTGCCGGCTTCATGCCGGACGTTCGGATGGAAGCCAGCGAACCGCTGACCGCGCTGGGCCTCGTGGCCTCCGGGCTGGGCCTGGCGATGGTCCAGAGCAGCCTGCGGCATCACGCGCCGGCCGGCGTCGTGCTGCGCGAAGTGCCATGGTTCGACCACCGCACGCCGCTGTGGGCTGCCTGGCACAAGGTCAACCTGCGGCCGCTGGTCGGCATTTTTCGCGAGACCTTGCTGGCGAGCGTGGATCTCGGCCGGGCCAAGGCCGCCGCGGCGGATGCGGCGCCGCCGGCCAAGGTCCGGCGAAACCGGCGTTGAGGCAGGGCGCCGGGCAAGGGTCGCAGCGCTCGCGCTACGATCCCGCGCATGCCTACCGTCCCGGCGCCACCGCCTGCGCTCCCCCTCGACCCCCAGGGCATCCTCGCGCTCGCCGCGCGCTCGATGTTCCACCTGTTCTCCAGCATCAGCCAGGGCATGTTCCTGGTCGACCGCAGCGGCCGCATCGTCTGGGTCAACGAGGGCTACAAGCGCTTCCTGCCGGCGCTGGGTTTCAGTTCGGTCGACCAGTTCGTGGGCCGGCCGGTGGAGGAAGTGATCCACAACACGCAGATGCGCGAGGTGCTGGAAAGCGGCAAGCCGATCCTGATCGACCTCTTGACCAACAAGGCCGGCACCTTCGTCGTGAGCCGCATCCCGCTGCATGCCGAGGTGGCGGGCGCCGAGGGCGACGCCGCGCTGGGCGAGGTGATCGGCGCGATCGGCATCGTGCTGTTCGACCATCCGCAGACCACGCTGCAGCCGCTGATCAGCAAGTTCGCGATGCTGCAGCGCGACCTCGACGACGCTCGCCGCGAGCTCGCGACCCAGCGCAACCATCCGCTGTGGAAGCAGGCCGGCGCCGACGGCCAGCGCCGCGCCAAGCACACCTTCGCCAGCTTCATCGGCAGCAGCCCGGCGGCGGTCGACGTCAAGCGCCATGCGCGGCGCGCGGCGCAGTCCTCGAGCCCGGTGCTGCTGCTGGGCGAGACCGGCACCGGCAAGGAACTGCTGGCGCATGCGATCCACGCGGCCTCGGCGCGCGCCAACGGACCCTTCGTGAGCCTCAACATCGCGGCCGTGCCCGACACGCTGCTCGAGGCCGAGTTCTTCGGCTTCGCGCCCGGCGCCTTCACCGGTGCCGACCGCAAGGGGCGCGAGGGCAAGTTCAAGCTCGCCGACGGCGGCACCTTGTTCCTCGACGAGATCGGCGACATGCCGCTGGCACTGCAGGCCAAGCTGCTGCGCGCGCTGCAGGAAGGCGAGATCGAGCCGCTGGGCTCGAACAAGCTGGTGCCCTTCGATGCGCGCGTGATCGCCGCCACCTCGCGCGACCTGCCGGCGCTGGTGCGCGACGGGCGCTTTCGCGAAGACCTGTACTACCGGCTCAACGTGCTGCCGCTGCGCGTGCCGCCCCTGCGCGAGCGCCGCAGCGACATCCCCGCGCTGGTCGAAGCCCTGGGCGAGGACATGGCCCAGCGCAGCGGCGAGGCCCCGCCCGAGCTGCTGCCCGACGCGCTGGCGCTGCTGGCCGCTCAGCACTGGCGCGGCAACACCCGCGAGCTGCGCAACGTGCTGGAGCAATTGGCGATGCGCAGCGATGCGACCCGCATCGATGCGGCCGAGGTCAAGCGCGTGCTGGCCGAGACCGGCCTGGAGAAGATCGCGGCGCCCGAGCCGCTGGTCCCGATCGGCGACGACGCCGACCAGGCCCGCCTGCTGCGCCCGATGGCCGAGCAGATCGCCGAGCTGGAGCGCCGCGCCATCGCCGCCGCGATGGCCACCACCGGCGGCAACAAGCTCGCGGCTTCGCGGCTGCTGGGGATCTCGCGCGCCACGCTGTATGACCGGATGGCGGAGGACTGAACGGCCATCGCCCGTCCGGCGCCATGACGCAGCGCAGCCATCGCTTTCGCCATGGCGCAGCAGGCGTCGGCCTCAGAAGGCGTGCCGGATGCCCAGGTCGTAGCCGGTCGACGTCCGCGGCGTGAAGCTCGCGGTGTTGACCAGCGCCGGTCCGCCGGTGACCAGGGCCGCGCCGTTCCTGTTGCGGACCTGCGCCACGGTGGCGTAGAGCGCGGTGCGCTTCGACAGGTTGTAGACATAGCCCAGCGCGAGCTTGCGGGCCTTGGGGTCGGGCAGGGCGGCCATCCCCGGAGGCGTCACCCGGTTCAGGTCATAGTCGACCTGCGACCAGGAGGCCCGGACCAGGCCGGCACCGACGGGCGCCGTCAGGCCCAGCAGAAAGCCGGTCGTGTCGACATCGGGCGTTCGCACCGGCGGCGCGGCATCGTAGGCGCGGCGCGTGCGCAGCCTGGAGACCTCGCCCAGCAGCTTGACGACGCCGAAGTCGTAGGACGCGCCCAGGTTCACGGTCTTGACCGAATCCGTGGTGCCGGCATCGTGGTTGTCGCCGATGGCGCTGTTGCCGTAGGCGATCGCGATGTCGAGCGGTCCGCTGGCGTAGCCGATGCGGCCGCCGACATAGCGGCCCGTGCGCGTGCTGTTCGCGGCCACGGGCGTGGACGAGGGCTGAGACGATCCGACGTTCTCGGGCAGGGAATACTGGAGTTCGCCATAGACGCCGCCCAGGTTCGGCGGCAGGAAGTACCCGACGCTGTTGCTGGTGCGCACGTAGTTGGGATTGCCGCCGAAGGTGCGCGTGCCGGTCGGCAGTGGATAGAGCTGCGCCGCCATGAGCAGCGTGGCGCCGGCCCCCACCGTACCGAAGGGGTCGTACACCGTGTCGTTCCAGAAGGTGGCGGCGTAGTCCCGCCCCAGGCGCACCTCGCCCCAGGGGCCCGAGAGGCTGACGGTCGAGCGACGCGTGAAGCTCAGGCCGCCGACGTTGCCGTCGTCGTTCGTGAGCTGCCCTTCGAGCCAGAAGCCGGCCGCCATGCCGCCTCCCAGGTCTTCGGTGCCACGGAAGCCCAGGCGGCTCGAGTTGTAGCCCGAGTTGGTCAAGGCCGTCTGACTCGTCCTGACGCTGCCCTGGTTGACGGCGCCGGGGCGCTCGTCCCTCGAGCGGTTGCTGTAGCCGCTGAGCGCGGCATCGACGACGCCGAAGAGGGTGACGCTCGACTGCGCCGATGCCAGCCCAGCGGCGGCCAGTGCGGCGCACGCCACGCAGGTGCGTCGCGCCGGACGCTTCGTGAGCTGCCGGATGACGAGGCCTCCGACATGTCGAAACCGTGGGGCCTGCCGCCGGGCTGCTTCCTGGTGCGCGTGAATTCTTTCCATCTGAACTGTCTCTCTGTGCAACCTCGGGACATCCGAGGCATTCTTTTTTCCGGAGGCCGATGGTAGGAAAGGAGCACCGTCCCGGCGATGGCCGGGTGCAGCGAGGTGATAGCGAAAGAACTCAGTTTCTTCTCAGTTCACTTTTCTTATTAATGTTGTTTGCGCGGGTGACGCTTTCGGTCGCATTTCGGTCAGTGCGAAGCCACATAGGCCGACCCCGCCCCCGGGTGCGGCAGCGCGAAGGCCCGCTTCATGCGCTCGGCTTCCTCGACCGGGCTGAGCCCGAACATGCGCTTGAACTCGCGGCTGAACTGCGAGGCGCTTTCGTAGCCGACCTGTCCGCTGGCGGCGGACGCCGTCATGCCGCTGCGCACCATCAGCAGCCGCGCCTGGTGCAGACGCGTGGACTTCAGGTACTGCATGGGCGAGGTCTGCGTCACGGCCTTGAAGTGGCTGTGGAAGGAGGGCACGCTCATGCCGGCCTCGCTGGCCAGCTGGTCGACGTCGAGTGCCTCCTTGTAGCCACCGTGGATCCGGCGGATCGCCTTGGCGACCTTGCCGAACTGGCCCTTGGCCGCGAGCGCGGCGCGCATCGACGGGCCCTGCGCCCCGGTCAGCACGCGGAAGTAGATCTCGCGCACCAGTGCCGGCCCGAGGATCGCGGCCTCGAGCGGCGAACCCATGGCGCGCAGGAAGCGCAGCACCGCCTCCTGCAAGGCCGCATCCATGGGCGTGGACATCAGGCCCTGGGGCGGCGCGTCGGCCGCGATGCCGGCCTCGTCGAGCTGCAGCACCAGGGCGCTGGCGACCGTGAAGTCCAGCCGCAGGTAGATCGCGAGCAGCGGTTCCTCCGCGCTGGCGTCGGTCTCCATCGAGAAGGGCACGGGCACCGACACCGCGAGGTAGTGCTGGGCGTCGTAGAGGTAGGTGGTCTGGCCCAGGAAGCCGCGCTTGCAGCCCTGGCAGACGATCACCACGCCCGGGTCGTAGAGCACCGGCGCGCGGCGCAGCGGGCGGTTCGAGCGCAGGAAGCGCACGTCGGGCAGGGCCGTGAGGTTGTAGCCCTCGTCCGGCGCCAGGGCCGCGAGCAGCGTGACCATCTGGCGCGCGACAGGGGCAGAGGTGCCGCGGAGGGCGTTCATGGGGCGGAGTCTTTCAGGCAGTGGTTGCCGTTGTTTTACACCTTCAGGTGCACGCCTGCCTCTTCAGTGCTCATCGTTTCAGGCAAGGATGCGAGACGCGCAGGTCTTCGCGCGCAGGGCCTCGACTCCTAGCATCGGTGCATGTCATCCGCGCCTGCAGGCCGCCGCCATTCCGTCGGCGGGCCGACGCAGCCGCCTTACAAGGAACGTCATGAGCGCCCCCATTTCCCGTGTTTTCCTGATCACCGGCGTGAGCTCCGGTTTCGGCCAGGCCCTGGCTTCGGCCGCGCTGGCCGCCGGCCACACCGTCGTCGGCACGGTGCGCAACGACGCCGCGCGCACAGCCTTCGAATCGCATGCCAGCGGCCGGGCGCACGGCCTGCGGCTCGACGTGACCGACTTCGAGGCCATCGCGCCGGCGGTGGCGGCGATCGTGCAGCGCGTCGGCCCCATCGACGTGCTGGTCAACAACGCGGGGTACGGCCACGAGGGCGTGCTGGAAGAATCCCGGCTCGACGCGATGCGGCACCAGTTCGACGTCAACGTCTTCGGTGCGGTGGCGATGATCAAGGCGGTGCTGCCCACGATGCGCGAACGCCGCACGGGCCACATCCTCAACATCACCTCGATGGGGGGCTTCATCACGATGCCGGGCATCGCTTACTACTGCGGCAGCAAGTTCGCGCTCGAGGGCATCTCCGAGGTGCTGGCGCAGGAGGTCAAGGGCTTCGGCGTCAAGGTCACGGCGGTGGCGCCGGGCTCCTTCCGTACCGATTGGGCCGGCCGCTCGATGGTGCGCGCCGAGCGCAGCATCGCCGACTACGACGCGCTGATGGACCCGATCCGCGCGGCCCGGCAGGCCAAGAGCGGCCAGCAGGCCGGCGACCCGGCCAGGGCCGCGCAGGTGCTGCTGGACCTGGTCGAGCAACGCGATCCCCCGGCGCACCTGTTGCTGGGCACCGACTCGCTCGCGCTGGTGCGGGCCAAGCTCGGCACGATGGCCGCGGAGATCACGCGCTGGGAAGGGGTGTCGGCCTCGACCGACTTCGCTTGAACCTGCGCCTCAGGCCGTCGGCACCGTCCCGCCGTCGATCACGTATTCGGCACCGGTGATCGCGGCGGCGCGTGAGGACACGAGGAAGCCGACCAGTTCGGCCACTTCCTCCGGCCGCGCCGGGCGGCCCAGCGGGATGCCGCCGAGCGAGGCCATCAGCGCCTGCTTCGCGCCTTCGTAGTCGGTGCCGCCCTTGCGCGCGATCTCGTTGACCAGTCCGACCGCGGCCTCGGTCTCGACCCAGCCCGGCGACACGCGCACCACGCGCACGCCCTGGGGACCGACTTCCTTCGACAGGCTCTTGCTGTAGGTCGAGAGCGCCGCCTTGGCCGCAGCGTAGGCGGTGGTGGCTTCGTGCAAGGGCAGTTGCCGCTGGATCGAGGTGACGTGCACGATCACGCCGCTGCGTTGCGCCAGCAGGCCGGGCAGCAGCGCGCGGTCGAGGCGCACCGCAGGCATCAGGTTCTGGTCGAGCGCCTGCTGCCATTCGCGGTCGTCGAGCACCGCGAAGCCGCCGGCCGGGGCGGACGAGCCGCCCACCCCATGCACCACGATGTCGACGCCGCCGAGCTGCGCCTGCACGGCCGCGGCCACGGTGGCGCAGCCGTCGGCGCTGGACACATCGGCTTCGACGAAGCGCACGCCCTCGGGGAGCGCGCCGGCCGGCGGCCGCTGGCGCGCGGTGGTCAGCACCGTGGCACCGGCACGCGCCAGATGGGCCACGACGGCCTGGCCGATGCCCTTGCTGCCGCCGGTGACCAGGGCACGGCGGCCCTGGAGATCGTTGCCGAACGAGGAAGAGGAGAGGGGAGAAGAGGGCGTCATGCGGGGGCGCTTTCAAGGCTGGATGGCAAGGCCTCGATGCTCGCGATACCCTCGTGCCATGACAAGAACGCACCTCGAAGTAAGCGCTCCGGAAAAGGGCAAGCAACGGCCCCACTACACGCCGCTGTCGGCCGCCATCGACGTCGAGGCGGCGCTCGGGCTGCTCGAAGGGCGATGGAAGCTGGTCATCCTGTTCCAGCTGTTCGACGGGAAGGTGCAGCGCTTCTCCGACCTCGAGAAACGCATCGATGGCATCTCGCAGAAGATGCTGGCCCAGCAACTGCGCCAGCTCGAGGCCGATGGCCTGGTCGAGCGCACGGCCTACGACGAACTGCCGCCGCGCGTCGACTACCGCCTCACGCCCTGGGGCCAGGCGCTGTGCCCGGCGCTCGATGCGATCCTGGTGTGGGCCGAGGCGCGGGAGGCGTCAGCCGGCTGAAGCCAGTGCCAGCACCATCGACACCTCCGCCACCCCGCCCCCCGGCAGCGAGGCGACGCCGATGGTGGTGCGCGCGGGCAGCGGCGCGTCGGGGAAGGCGCGCTGCAGCACGGCCGAGGCGGCGTTCATCACGGCGGCGTGCTGCGTGAAGTCGGCGCTGGCCTGCAGGTAGCCGGTGAGCGTGACCACCTTGCTCACCGCGGCCAGGCTGCCGAATTCGTCTTCCACGGCGCGCAGGATCGCGCCGACCGCAGCCACCACGGCGGCTTCGCCGCGTGCCACGTCCTCGGGGCCGGCCAGCATGCCGGTGATCGGCTTGCCTTCGTGGCGTCCGACCACGCCGCTGGAATGCAGCAGGCCGCCGGCCTGGGAAAAACTGGCGTAGAGGCCCGCGGGCCGGGCACGTTCAATGGCTGTCATGGCTTTCTTTCGAAGAAGGGGATGGCATCGCCCGGGCCTCGCCGCGCAGCCAGCAGCCTTCCGTGGTCGCGGTGGCCGCCGGCAGCCGCACGAAGATGGCCGAGGGCGAACCCATGGCCTCGCCCTGGCGCACGGTCACGAGTGTCGCAGCCTCGCCGACCCGCCCCGCCTCGCGCAGGCCCCAGGCCAGCGCCGCGGCCGCGATGCCGGTGGCGGCGTCCTCGGGGTAGCCCGAGGACTTGGGGAACTGGCGCGCGCTGACCGTGGCCTCGGCACCGTCTGCCACCGCATAGGGATAGAGGCCGGTCGAGCCCAGGCGCTCGCACAGCGCCTCGACGGCGGTGAAATCGGGCCGCAGCGCATGCAGCGTCTCGACGCTTGCAAGCCGCACCAGGGTCTTGACCCGGCTGGTCGATGCGTTGAGCACAGTCCCGAGGATCTGTGCGGGCGCGATGCGCAGGCAGCGCGCGATCTCGTCGCGCAGCACCTCGCCCACGGCCTGCACCGTGGCACGCGGCTGGCTGATCTCGACCAGGCCGTCGACATGGCGGCCGTGCACCGTGCCGCTCAGGGTCTCGACGGTGGTGGGCCGGCCGCTCCAGTGGCCGTCGCGGTGCAGCAGCCACAGTGCGCCGAGGGTGGCGTGGCCGCACATCTCCATCTCGTGGCGCGGCACGAAGTAGCGCATGCGCCAGTCATGCGCCGCGGGGTCGGACGCGCGCAGCACGAAGACCGACTCGTGGCCGCTGGCGCGGGTGCGCTCCTGCATCTGGGCGGTCGAGAGTCCGTCGGCCGCGAGCCACACCGGGGCCGGGTTGCCGCCGCGCTCGCTGCCGGGGCTGGGGAAGACGCGAATCAGTTCCATGGCTCAGTCCGCCTTGGCGTTGACGGAACGCGCGATGCCGCCCCACAGCGCGATGTCGGCCTTGATCTGCGCGGCGAACTGCGCCGGGCTCAGCGTGAGCGGCGCCACGCCCTTGGCCAGCATGTCGGCGCGCAGCGCGCGGTCCTGCAGTGCGCGGTCGAGGGCGGTGCGCACGCGCAGCACCAGCTCGGCGGGCGTGGCGGCCGGCGCCATCAGGCCATACCAGAGCGCGGGCTTGAAGTCCTTCACGCCGCTGGCCTCGAAGGTCGGCAGGTCTTGGAACACGGCTGAGGGCTCGCTGATGGCCAGCGCACGCATGCGGCCGGCGCGCACCTGCGGCACCAGCGCGGTCGGGTTGTCGAACAGCACCTGGATCTGGCCGCCCATCAGGTCCGACTGCGCAGGCGCGGCGCCGCGGTAGGGGATGTGCGTCATCTCGATGCCGGTGCGCTGCTTGAACAGCTCGGCCGCCAAGTGGCTGGAGGTGCCGTTGCCGATGCTGCCGTAGTTGAGCGCGCCTGGATGCCTCTTCGCATGGGCGATGAATTCGGCCAGGGTGCGCACCGGCAGCGCGGGCGTCACGACCAGCACGAAGGGCGTGCTGCCAATGGTGCCCACGGGCGTCAGGTCGGCCAGCGGGTCGTAGGGCAGCTTGGGGTAGACGGCCTGGGCCGACGCGATGGTGGTGGTGGTCGCGGCCACCAGCGTGTAGCCGTCGGCCGGCGCCTTGGCGCCGTAGCCCGTACCCACCGTGCCGCCCGCACCCGCGCGGTTGTCGATGATCACCGGCACGCCGAGTTCGGCCTGCAGCCGCACCTGCACCGAGCGGAAGATCACGTCGGTGCCGCCGCCGGCGGGAAAGGGCACGACGATGGTGACCGGCTTGGCCGGGTAGGGTGTGGCCGACCAGGCGATGGCCGGGCCGAGCAGGGCGGCGGCCGTGGCGGCGAGCCAGGTCCGGCGAAGGGTTCTCGAGGTCATTGCATGTTCCTTGCATGTGCGATGCGACGGCTTCCGATTCTGTCGAGCGCAGCACGGCGCATGCACCCGATCGCGACGCCAGCACAGCCAATTGCGACAATCCCATGACCATGCAACGCCCGCCACCGTCCGCGCCGCCACCGCCGATGTCGCTCTTCGCCGAAGGGGTGGCCCGGCGCGCGACGATGGTCGCCAACACGCGCGAGGGCTATGCGACCCCGCTGCATGCGCACGATTGCGACATGCTCTTCGTACCGGTCGCGGGCCGCTTCGATGTGGTCGATGCACGCGGCGAGGCGATGCAGTCCGCGCCCGGTGATTTCGTGTGGTTCGCCGCCGGCGCCGCCCATGCGACCGCCGCGCAGACGCTGCGCCAGACCCACGTCGCGGTCTACATCGATCCCGATTTCTGGAGCACGGCCCTGCGTGCGAACGGCGTGCAGCGGCCGCCGCAAGGCATGCGCGCGGGCAGCGCCGCACTCGCCATGCTGTCGCAGAAGATGCTGGAAGTGGCCCGCGCCGGCGCGGGCGCCGACAGCGACAACGGCGCGGTGTACTGCGGCGCGTTGATCATGGAAGCCGCGCGCCTGAGCGCCAATCCGCTGCTGCAGGAACGGCGCACGCCCGCGCGCATGGTGGCGCAGGCGCTGGCCGACGCCATCGTTGCAGACCTGTCGCAGGCGCTGCCGCTCGAGGCCTTCGCGCTGCGGCATCGGCTGTCGCGGCGCCAGGTCGAACGCAGCTTCCGCGCCGAGTTCGGCATGTCGCCGCTGGCCTTCCAACAGGTCCAGCGCGCCGACCGTGCACGCTACCTGCTCGCCACCACATCGGACTCGGTGCTGTCGGTCGCGCAGCAGGTGGGCTGGGAATCCGGGTCCTATCTGGCCCGCGTGCTGCAGAAGACCTGGGCACTGACGGCGGCGGAGATCCGGAACGCGGCGCTGCCGCGTCCCTGAACGCAAAAAGGCCCCGCGCAGCGGGGCCCTTGCTCGTTGGTGCGGCGCCGCGGCCGGTGATACCGGCGCGCGGCGGCGGACTTACAGACTCACTTCGGTGATCTTGGCGCCCGAGATCGACACGCCGGCCTCCAGGCCCACGTTGGTCAGCACGAAGCCGACCACCGGCTGGCGGATGGTGTTGGTGTCGACTGCACCGTTGGCACCGATGTTGGCGACGGCCACGGTGGCATCGGCGCCGGCGGTCCAGCCCTTGCTCGCGCGGAACTTGGCCAGCGCGTCCTGGGTGTTGAACAGGTAGATCACGGCCTTGGATTGCGCGCCGGCCTGGAAGCCGATCGAACCCGCCGTCGTGCTGTAGTAGGCCTGGGTGCGGCCACCGGTGCGCAGCGAACCGCGGCCGTATTCGGCACCGACGCCGAAGCTGGCGCCGACCACGGCCGGGAAGACCAGCACGCCGGCCGACTTGGCGACCATCTCGCGCGAACCCGGCACGGTGTCGTACAGCTTCGACAGCGACGCGTCGACCTGGGCGTCGATCGAGGCGCGCGAAGAGGTCTTGGTGCCGGTGTCACCGGGACGGGTCGTGGTGCAGCCGACGAAGGCCACGCTGCAGGCGGCGATCGCGGCGGTGGTGACGAGGGTGCGGAGCGTGAAGCTTTTTTGCATGGTTCGAATTCCTTGTATGAATCGGGCCTGCCGGTCCCGCATCTGCGGCGGGAAATCAAGCGGCCCGGACGGATGCTAAGTCGGCTGGCAGGGCGAAAAACGCACTGAGGGAGACGGCCTACGCGAAGTCGGGCGGTTTGGGAGCCCGGTCGCGGGCGATCCGTCTTCCTGTGGAAAACCCTGATCGATTTTCAGTCAATTGCCTGAATGTCGGACATATCGAATGACTGAAACGAGGTCGTGGCGTGTGGCGTCCAATGAAAAGTCGTTTGCAATCAAGTGTTTCCGGGTTGGCACGACATGTGCAATATTCAGTCATTCAAACCAGGAGACATCCACCATGAACCGTCGCCACCTCGTCGCTCTGGCCGCCTTGGCCACTTGCACCGCCGCCCTCACGGCGCATGCGCAGTCCAACGAAATCCGCATCGCCCACGTCTACAGCAAGACCGGCGCCCTCGAGGCCTACGGCAAGCAGACGCAGACCGGCCTGATGATGGGCCTGGACTACGCCACCGGCGGCACCATGATGGTCAACGGCAAGAAGCTGGTCGTGATCGAGAAGGACGACCAGGGCAAGCCCGACCTCGGCAAGTCGCTGCTGGCCGCCGCGTATTCCGACGACAAGGCCGCGCTGGCCGTCGGCCCGACCGCTTCGGGCGTGGCGCTGGCCATGCTGCCGGTGGCCGAGGAGTACAAGAAGATCCTGATCGTCGAGCCCGCAGTGGCCGACTCGATCACCGGCGACAAGTGGAACAAGTACATCTTCCGCACCGGCCGCAACAGCTCGCAGGACGCGATCTCCAACGCGGTCGCGGTCGACAAGGCCGGCGTCACGGTCGCCACGCTGGCCCAGGACAACGCCTTCGGCCGCGACGGCGTGAAGGCCTTTGCCGGCGCGCTCAAGAAGGCCAAGCTGGCGCACGAGGAATACCTGCCGCCCGCCACCACCGACTTCACCGCCGGTGCGCAGCGCCTGATCGACAAGCTCAAGGACGTGCCCGGCCGCAAGATCATCTGGATCGTCTGGGCCGGCGCCGGCAACCCGTTCAAGATCGTCGACCTCGACCTCAAGCGCTACGGCATCGAGATCGCCACCGGCGGCAACATCCTGCCGGCCATGGCCGCCTACAAGAGCCTGCCAGGCATGGAAGGTGCGGCCTACTACTACTTCGGCATCCCGAAGAACCCGGTCAACGAGGCGCTGGTCTCGGCCCACTACAAGCAGTTCAAGACGCCGCCGGACTTCTTCACGGCTGGTGGCTTCTCGGCCGCGATGGCGGTGGTGACGGCGCTCAAGAAGACCAACGGCGACACCAGCACCAACAAGCTCATCAGCACCATGGAAGGCATGAGCTTCGACACGCCCAAGGGCAAGATGACCTTCCGCAAGGAAGACCACCAGGCGATGCAGTCGATGTACCACTTCAAGATCAAGGTCGACCCGGCCTTCGCCTGGGGCGTGCCGGAGCTGGTGCACGAGATCAAGCCCGAAGAGATGGACATCCCGATCAAGAACAAGCGCTGATCGGTCTTTCTCCCTCCCCCGCTGGGGGAGGGAGAAAGACCGATCAGCGCTTGTTCTTGATCGGGATGTCCATCTCTTCGGGCTTGATCTCGTGCACCAGCTCCGGCACGCCCCAGGCGAAGGCCGGGTCGACCTTGATCTTGAAGTGGTACATCGACTGCATCGCCTGGTGGTCTTCCTTGCGGAAGGTCATCTTGCCCTTGGGCGTGTCGAAGCTCATGCCTTCCATGGTGCTGATGAGCTTGTTGGT